>CBFIGY010000004.1:92372-127670 GCA_965662235.1 uncultured bacterium | reverse complement strand
GATCTGGCCAACAGCTTTCTCCAAAAAGCAGAACAGTGGGCCATGAGTTCGCTCTCTGAGCGCTACCAAAACGAGATTCGGCTCCTTGAAGCACAGCTTGCGCAACAGGATGAACAGCGGGCCTTGAAGCTAAAAGAAGTCTTGGCCTTCCTCCAAGAGCACCCCAATGTCGTGAACCCTGACTACATCAACCCGACCCTCGTCAGCATGCAGGACCGTCTGGCTGAAATTGATGTGGATTTGGCGCTGGGAGGCAACAACCAGGCACCCCTAGAGACGCAACGCGAGCGACTTGCGACCCGCATCAAGGAGCTTCAGGTTGAGCAGAACCAAGAGGCCCTCCGGCAACAGGAGTTTGCCCAGAAGCAGAAAGAGCTCGAATCGTCGGTGGAAGTGGCCGTCGACCTCTCCAAGCAGCTTGAGCTGAAAAAATCGGAGTTGGTGTCTCGGCAGGCACAGACCGTTCAGCTGCTCAGTGTGGCACGTCCTCCTGAAGCGCCTTCCAGCCCGCGCGCCCTGCTGATCATTGTCCTCTCCGGAATGGTTTCTCTGTTCGCCAGTATCTTCCTCGTGTTCTTCATTGAATTTGTCCAGAACCTCCGGAACCAATCGCAGGACTCCGCTACCGCCTAACCTCGGAAGCACTGCTTCTCGAACGACTTGGTGATCCGGTATGCGTCCGGAATCCAACTTGGACTGGTACTCCCTCGCGCTGGAGTACTCCCTCTACGGTTTCCTCCTTCTCCTTCTGATTGCCGTGCTTCTGTCAGTTGCCGTCTGGCGGTGGCTGACTGAAGAACACAACCCCCTCGCTTTTGTCCCCGACCTAGATCCTCCAGACTCTGAAACCCTCCGGGAAATGGAGCGTCTGCTCAGTCAGGTTCGAGAACATTTGAAGCAGACTCCTGATGAGGAGCGGACACAGGTTGAGGAGGAACAGGATCGGCTTGCGCGCTGGTACACGGAATTCAAGGACGAACTGGAACGGGCCCGAGAGCCCTTTCAGGAAGCCGTCAAACGCCAGCGGGAACAGTGGCGCAAACTCTTTGTGCACGTCCAGCAACGCCCGTGGTGGAAGCGCCTCCGGGGTCGCAAGCACGACGCTCAGTACCAAGACCTGCTCCAGCAGTACCTCAAGCTTGAGCAGCAGACCAACGCCCGGCGCCAAACGCTGCAGGCCTACGACCGCGTCTCCCTTCGTAACTTCCAAAGCAGCGCCCTCTTTCAGAAGCACCACCGCCGCGGGTGATTTCCAACGCCAACGCTAACCGGCCGGCTCCTCAATCACCCCTGTGCCTCGTAACACCTCCAACTCAACCTCAGTCAGTCCCAAGGACGCCTGCAGCACCTCCCGGGTGTGTGCCCCTGCCAGCGGAGGCGCGAGCCGATACTGAACCGGAGTTTCGGAAAAACGGATGGGGTTCCCAATCAAAGAAATGGGCTCTGGGCTCAGTGGGTGCGTCATCTGGTGCTGCATGCCCCGGTGCTGAATCTGTGGGTCTGCAAACACCTCAGGAACCGTGTTGACGGGTCCCACAGGCACCCCTCGCTGAGCGAGCCCTTCCAGCCAATGCGCCTTTGACTCCTGCTGCGTGATCGCTTTCAGGCGCTCAATCAGTTCCTCCCGGTGACGGACCCGCTCCGGATTGGTGGCAAAACGCGGTTCCTCCGCCAACTCCGGACACCCGGCAAAGGCGCAGAACTTCTGAAACTGAGAGTCATTCCCCACCGCAAGGATGAAGTAGCCATCGCTCGCGGGGAAAACCTGATAAGGGACAATATTGGCGTGCGCATTTCCATACCGCTGCGGAACGTCTCCGGAAGTCAAGTAGTTGAGCCCCACGTTCACCAGCCACGCAGCCTGAGTGTCTAAAAGCGCCAAGTCAATGTGCTGTCCCCCGCCTCCTTGATCGCGGTGCCGGATTGCAGCCAGAATTGCGGTGGAAGCGTACATCCCGCACATGACATCCGCCACCGCGACTCCCACCTTCACCGGCTCGCCTTCCGGTTCTCCCGTGAGGCTCATGATGCCTCCCATGCCTTGAATCATGAAGTCATAACCGGCTCGCTCGGCATAAGGTCCCGTTTGTCCAAAACCCGTGATGGAACAGTAGACGAGGTGAGGGTGTTCCGCGTGCAGAGTCTCATAATCGAGCCCATACTTTTTCAGACCACCGACCTTGAAGTTTTCCACAAGCACATCGCAGGTTCCGGCTAGGCGACGGATCAAGGCCTGCCCTTCCGGGTGAGCGAGGTCAATGGCCACCGAGCGCTTGTTGCGGTTGGCACTCAGGTAATAAGCACTCTCTGACGTGTCTGCACCTGCAGCATCCTTCAAGTAGGGAGGCCCCCAGGTTCGGGTATCGTCTCCGGCCCCTGGTTTTTCAATTTTCAGCACCTCGGCTCCCAAATCTCCGAGGAGCTGGGTGCACACGGGTCCTGCCAAGATTCGGCTCAGATCTAAAACACGTAGCCCGGTCAAAGGCCCTGTTGCAGCAGTCATGGTTCGTTTTTCCGCAGCTTGAGTCACTAAAGCAGCCCCGTTTCCTCATTGGGGGCCGTTTTGTCAAAAAGCCATTCCACAGGAGGCATTGTGTTTCCAAGTGTAAGCCCATTCCCTGCAGAATGCGAACAGAACGCGCCGCGCGGTTGCCCCCGGGAAGTAGAATTTTTCCGAACTTCCGCCTCAGAGGTTGCGAAACTTGACAAGCATCGGAAGCGCGCTAAGTTGGATCGTAGCGTTGAACAGATTCAGAAAAGACTTCGCGGGGAAGCCTTGCTGTTTACGCCTATCTTTTAGGAGAGAACATGAACCGAAGAAAATTCCTCAAGAAGACTGCGGTGGCTGGTGGAGCGGCTACTGTTGCGGCCTCCAACTTTCCAGCACCCGCTTTTGCCCAACAGCGCATGGACGTCGTGATGGTTTCCACATGGGGACGCGACTTCCCCGGACTGGGAACCGGTGCTCAGCGCTTTGCCAAGCGCCTGACGGACATGACCGACGGCCGCATCAACGTCCAGTACTTTGCCGCCGGTGAGCGGGTCGGCGCCTTTGACTCCTTTGATGAAGTCGCCTCCGGAAACGCTCAGATGTACCATGGTGCCGAATACTATTGGGTCGGCAAGCACCCGGCCTGGGGTTACTTCACCGCTGTTCCGTTCGGTCTGACCTGCTCGGAAATCAACGCCTGGATCCGCTTCGGTGGTGGACAGGAGCTGTGGGATGAGCTTGCAGGAAACTTCGGACTGAAGTCCCTTCCCTGCGGAAACACCGGCGTCCAGATGGGTGGCTGGTTCCGGAAGGAGATCAACTCTCCGGATGACCTCAAGGGCCTGAAGATGCGGATTCCCGGACTTGGAGGAAACGTGATGACCAAACTGGGAGTCTCCACGGTTTCACTCCCTGGCGGACAGATTTATGAGAACCTCATCTCCGGAGCCATTGACGCGACCGAGTGGGTGGGTCCTTGGAACGATGCCTACCTCAAGTTCTACGAAGCCGCCAAGTACTACTACTACCCTGGCATGCATGAGCCCGGATCCATGCTGGCTCTTGGCATGAACAAGTCCTGGTGGGAAGGCCTGTCACGCTCTGACCAGATGATCATTGAAGCGGCAGCGTCTACCGAAAACGACGTCATGATGGCCGAGTACAATGCGAAGAACGGCGCCTCCCTCGCCAAGCTCATCAACGAGCAAGGGGTGCAGCTCAAGCAGTTCAACGACGACGTCTATGACGCCTTCGGAGAGGCCTCTGAGGAGGTCTTTGAAGAAACCCGGGCCCACAGCGAGCTGGCCAACCGGGTGCACGAGAGCTTCCTGAAGGCCCGCCGAGAGGTGGGAGGATGGGTGAAGATTTCCGACCAGGCCTATGTGGCTCAGCGGAACCGTGTGTTAGGGGTCTGACCTTCGGCGAAGGTTCGTCTTCTGACGCTCCAACACGCTCCTGCCTGCTCAGGGCAGGAGCCCCGTCCCGAGGCGCCGCCACCCGGGCTTCACTCCAGCTCCTGATGCACCATGACCCCTGCAGCGCGTAACCGGCGCGTTCGCATTGCTTCGCGACTCTTCGCGTTTGGCTGCACTGCGTTCGCTTTTTACTTCCTCATCAACAACTACCTCATCTTCTGGCAAGACTGGCCGGGCGTGGTTGACTTCTTCCACCACCATGAGTGGCTCGGATTTGAAGCCCTCAACCGTCCACTTCCGGAAGACTCCCTCCTCTTCGGCTGGATCCAGCTGCTTGCGCTTCTGCTGGTGGTGTTGGGCGTGACCTTCTTTTCCCTTCGTCAGGCAGATGCTCCGCTGCGCTCCGATGCCGAACGCCTCAGCGCCATTGCCGCGTACATCTGTCGGTCCTGCTTCTGGGCAGTGCTGCTGGTGGGGTTTGTCGATGTCACCATCTCCTTCCTACGGGTAGAAGGGGCGTTGGAGGTTTTGTTTGGCGATGAGATGGCGCTCAACTTGGGACGGTCCATCTTCCGAGGCACCTACGTCCACTACCCGCTGGTGATCCTTGGTTTCATTCTCGCGCGCTTCACCAAGGGGCTGGGGTTCACGTGGCTGACCCTGATGGTCGTGGTGGCAGAATTCCTGATTGTCATCTCCCGGTTTGTTTTTTCCTACGAGCAGGCCTTCATGGGGGACCTGGTCCGGATGTGGTACGCTGGCCTCTTTCTGTTTGCCAGTGCAGACACTCTGATCACAGAAGGTCACGTCCGGGTGGATGTCTTTTACACCAACTTTCCGAGGCCCCGCAAGGCGCTCTCCAATGCCGTTGGCTCCGTGGTCCTTGGGCTTCCGCTCTGCTGGGTCATTCTCACGATTGGCATGTGGGACCGGGGCAGCAGCATCAACAGTCCACTCCGAAGCTTTGAGGTTTCTCAGCAGGGATTTGGGATGTACATCAAGTACCTGATGGTCGCCTACCTGGCTGTTTTTGCCCTCACCATGCTGATTCAGTTCTGCAGCTACTTCCTGCACAGCATGGCTGACCTGCAAGAAGAACCGGGCAGCCTCTTCGACAACGCCCACGCCGCCCACTGACCTCTGCCCTCGGATCATCTATGGACTCCTTCTTTCTGCTCTTGCTTGTGGTCCTCATGGGGGCCGCGCTCATTTCGGGCTTTCCGGTCGCCTTCTCGCTTCCGGGATCAGCAATTCTGACCATTGGTCTGGCCGCTGCTTCCGGATACATTTTTGCCGGCGATCCTTCTGCCTACTTCTCCCAAGACGGGCCCCTCCAGTGGCTCAGTTCAGGCGTCACGAACTTCCGGAGCGTTTACTGGGAGGTGGACCGCGACACCCTCATTGCTATCCCCCTCTTTGTCTTCATGGGGATCATGCTCCAGCGGTCCCGGATTGCGGAAGACCTGCTGGTAGCCATGGCGCAGCTCTTTGGTCCAATTCCCGGGGGGCTTGGCATCTCTGTGGTCTTTGTCGGCGCGCTGCTTGCGGCGACCACCGGGATCGTTGGTGCCACCGTGATTGCGATGGGCATGATCTCGTTGCCAGCCATGCTGCGGCACAACTACGACAAGTCCCTGGCCACCGGAACCATCTGTGCGTCCGGAACGCTGGGGCAGATCATTCCCCCATCCATTGTTCTCATCATCCTGGCCGATCAGCTTTCCAACGCCGCTGATGTGGCCAACAACATGCGTCGGGCGGACTACCGAGTTGCCACCGGTCAAGGGATGATGCCCAGCGAGTTTGATGTGGTCTCTGCCAGCGCCGGTGACATGTTTGTGGGCGCGTTCATTCCGGGCATGGTGCTGGTGGGGCTTTACATGCTGTACATCCTCATCAATGCGCTGCTGAAGCCCGAATCCGCGCCGCCGGTTCCGCATGATGGAAAGTATGACGCCCGGTTCTTCTTCCAGGTCTTGCTGGCACTGATTCCGCCTCTGACCCTGATCTTTGTCGTCCTCGGCTCCATCATTCTTGGCATTGCGACTGTGAACCAAGCCGGTGCCATTGGAGCCATTGGCGCGTTGGTCATGGGAAGCTACCGACTGACCGAGGGGAAGCCTCACGCCTACACTCCAGCGCTCATCACTCTGGCTGCCACCGTGGTGCTCGCCGTGGTGCTTGCCGTGGTCCCCCTCAACATCAAGAACATCACCAGCTCCGCAGAATCCACAGGCCTGATCGTCGCGTCCCTCGCGTCCCTCTTCATGATGGTCGGGGTTGCGTGGAGCATCTGGCGCGCCTACACCATCAACAACACCCTCCAAGGGGTCATGGTGGAGACCGCCAAGACCACCTCCATGGTCTTCATCATCCTCCTAGGCGCAGCCATGCTGACGGCGGCCTTCCGGGGGTTTGGGGGAGAGCACCTCGTCAAGGAATTCCTCACCAGCCTCCCCGGAGGCTTCTGGACGCAGTTCCTGGTGGTCATGCTGGTGATCTTCGTTCTGGGCTTTTTCATTGATTTCATTGAAATCTCCGTAGTGGTGGTGCCCATTGTGGCGCCCATTCTGCTCTCTGACCCAGGGGCCAACATCACAGCCGTCTGGCTGGGAGTGATGCTGGGCCTGAACCTCCAGACCTCCTTCCTGACGCCGCCGTTTGGCTTTGCCCTCTTCTACCTTCGTGGGGTTGCGCCGCCTGAGGTCAAGACCACCCACATCTACAAAGGCGCAATTGCCTTCATCATGCTACAGCTGCTGGGGATGATGATTGTGGCGTACCTCCCGCCGCTGGTCAACTACCTGCCCAACCGGACCTACCTGACGTCTGACAACGCGCCTCCTCCAGTCAACCCCAAGATCCAGGAGTGCTTGGAGGAAAACATCCTCCCGCTTTATGCAGCCGAACAGCCCCGGCTGGATGAAGCCGTGGCCACCTTCCGGCAGAGCAACCTGGACCTTCTCCCCGACTCATATCAGTCCAAGCTGGAGGGGTCCCTAAAGCTGGTGCCCACAATTTCGGACAAGGTCGCAGCGATTCGGCTGGCTGAGGAAAACCTGGCCGCCTTCTCTGAAGAATACGCTCCGCTGCACTATCAGGTCCGGGACATTGAGCGTGACATTCAGAAGCATGAAACCGACATCAAGGACTTTGAGCAGGCCATCCAACGACTGAAGTACTCCAAGTCGCAGGATGCTCCGGCTCAGATTGCACAGTTTGAAAAAGACATCGTCCGCTTGAAGCAGGAGAAGGAGGAACTGGCCACCACCATCCCAAGCGAGTGGAAGGGACAGCGGGCTCAGTTTGAAAAGCTTGCCAATGAAGAGAAGAAGGCCCGCCTGCTCTACCGGCGCAGCGTGGACGACGCGTACCAGCCGCTGCTCGATGTGGAGGAGGTTCTACGTCAAGCCGATGCCCTCAAGCAGCTTGAGCCCAACCTCCGTGCCCTCCGGAACGTCATGGAAACGGCTCCGAACGAAGAGGCCATGGACCGCATCAAGGAGATGGAAGCGCAGCTAGGCGAGCTTTCGGGTATCAGCGCAATCAAGTCTCCGCTGTCCAAAGCCCGGCGCCTCTACAAGAAAGAGGACGTCGACCGCACAGAAGCCCTCGCCTTCCTTGAAGAAAGCCTCACCCAGTTCCAGGCAGAAGTGACGTGGCGCGAGCAGGGGCAGACCGAAGTCCTCCCGGCTCTGCTGACATACAACGATGCTCTCAAATCGACCGTGGGGGTCCGGCTTCAGCCCCGGCTCGACTTGGATCTCGCCAAGGATATTTCGGTCTGTAAATCGTCCCACCGGGACATTTCGCTCTACTTCTAGGTCCTCGTGATCACCAGCAAGGTCCGGCTTCTCCCAGAGCTTCTGATCAACAAGATTGCCGCAGGAGAAGTCGTGGAGCGTCCGGCCTCGGTGGTCAAGGAGTTGGTGGAAAATTCCATTGACTCCGGCGCCACCCAGATTCAGGTCACACTGAAGAATGGAGGGAAGGACCTCATCAGCGTTCTCGACAACGGCTGTGGCATGAGCGAAACGGATGCCCGCTTTGCTGTGGAACGACATGCCACCAGCAAGATCTATGAAGAGGAAGACCTCTTTCAGATTGCCACCCTGGGCTTCCGTGGAGAGGCCCTTGCGTCCATTGCATCCGTCTCCCACTTTGACCTGCTGAGTTGCAACGACGCCTCTGAGAGCGGCACCCAGCTCACCATCAAGGGCGGGGTTCTTGAGCACCAGGGCCGAGTCGGGTTTCCGCAAGGAACGAAGATCACGGTGGAGCGCCTCTTCTTCAACACTCCGGCCCGTCTCAAGTTCCTTAAGACCACAGCAACGGAGCTTCAGCACATCCAGCAGCTGCTCACTCAGCTGTCTCTGGCCAACCCGGCCATTCAGTTCCGCCTCACTCACGACCAGAAGCTGCTCCTCAACCTTGGCTCTGGCCAGACGCTGGAATCCCGCATTCAGCAGCTGTTCGGCTACGAATTTGGCAGTGGTCTGCTGGCGGTCGCTCATGAAGAAAACTACCTGCAGTATTCCGGACTCGTCTCCTTTCCCGCTCAACTGCAGTCGTCCAAACGCTGGCAGTACCTTTTTGTCAACGGTCGGCACGTCAAGTGTCCTCCGGTGGCACATGCCATTTATGACGGCTACCGAGGCTTCCTGAGCAAGAACCAGCATCCGGCGTACTTCCTCAACCTGCACGTGGCGCCCAGCGAGATCGACGTCAATGTGCACCCAGCGAAGACTGAGATCCGCTTCCGCAATGCCCGGGTCATTCACGCCATCCTTGCAGATCACCTAGCCCGTGCCCTCAAAGACGGTGCGGCTCAGCGGTTCTTTGGCGCCCGAATGGGCGAGCTCTCGGCGGCCCAACCGTCTGGCCAGTTTGAAATGCCCCTCTCTGAGAGCACACCCTCACTTGCCTCAGAAGCGCCACGGGCCAAGGGACCTCAACGAAAATCCACTCCACGCTCCACGCGCCCCGCCCCTCCTACGCCTGTACAAAAAGCTCCGAGGCCAGCGCGAAAAACTCCGGCATCCCGCCCTGCGTCGGCTCTTTCGTTGCCAATTGAAGAAGAGCCGGCTTCCCCTGCCGTCACGCCTCCGGAGCCGCCACCTTGGAAGGTTCTTGGACTGCACCAAGGCGCCTGGGTCATCGTTTCCCACCCCCAGGGACTGCTGCTGCTCGACTTCCACCAGACGGAGCAGCGCCTGAAGGCCTTTGCGTTGGAGCAGCCCACCGAGCCACAGGTCCGACACTTTGAGGTGCCGCTGCTGCTGGACCTTCCTCCTCAGGAAGGGCTCTTGCTGGAACAGCACCTCCCAACGTTTCAGGGACTTGGCATTCAGCTCGAGCCCTTTGGAAAAAACAGTTTCTCCATCCAGACCCTCCCGCAGATGCTGGAAGAATCCGAAGCGGAACCAGTCCTGAAGGCGATGCTTCAACGCTTGAGCCTGTTCGGCAAACGGACCCGTCCCAATGAAGTTCGGCAAGACTGCATCACGGTCCTTGCCGAGTGGGCGGCTCAACGCACCTCGCCTCCCGCCACTCCGGACGCTTGGGCGACCTGGCTGCAGCAGGTCCAGCAGCTTCCGGATGTACAGATTCCCGAAAAGGGCCAGCGGGCGGGCTGGCTTCTGCATGAAGACGAGTTACAAAAACGCCTCGGACGTCCCACCGATTGACCGATTCCCCAAGCCCTCCCCCCGCATTTCCCTTGCCTTCCGGAGCACTTTGTTCTAAAAACCACAACAGGCCCTTTTCATTCCGGACCTCCGGAATTTTCTGCATTGTCTTACCGTAGTGGCTTGATGCGCAATTACCTCCTCTTTTACGTCAATGGCTCACGATATCAGGTTGATGGCGAGCAGGCCTTTCAATCGCTGACGGACTTCCTCCGCTACGAGATCGGACTTCCAGGGACCAAAGTCGTGTGTGCCGAAGGAGACTGCGGGTCCTGCACGGTGCTCATTGGCACTCCGGAAGCAGACCGGCTCGTTTACCAGCCCATTGACGGCTGCATTCAGTACCTCTGGCAGCTCGATGGTCGCCACGTCATTACGGTGGAAGGCCTCCGGGAAGCAGAGGCGCTGCATCCGGTTCAGCAGGTGATGGTCGATTCCTTTGGGTCGCAGTGCGGGTACTGCACCCCCGGATTTGTGATGGCACTGGCGGGCATGGTGGAACAGCAACAGCCCCTGACCCGCCAGAGCGTCAAGGATGGCCTCACGGGCAACCTCTGCCGCTGCACAGGGTATGAGCAGATCATTGAAGCCGCCCTCCAGCTCAACCGCCTCCCTCTGCCGTCGCTTGCAGAACGCTACCACAACGCCACCATGCTGCAGGAGCTGCTCGAGTGTTCCGAAGACCCTGCGACCCTGACGTATGCGGAAAGCCACACGCCAGAACGGCACGCCGTGGTCATCAGCCTGCCCATCAGCCTAGAAGATGCCATCAGCTTCAAGGCCCGGACCCCCAAGGCTGTGGTGGTGTCCGGAGGCACGGACATTTCAGTTCAGATGAACAAGGGACGGCTGGCCCCCAAGTTCATCCTCAGCCTCACTCACCTCAAGGAGCTTGAAGGGGTTGAGGTGCAGGGCAACACCCTCCGAATCGGCGCCAAGGCAACCTGGACGGATGTGGAGGCTTTCGCTCGGACGCACCTTCCTGAATTTTTCCGCATCATTCAGGTGTTCGCCTCTCCGCAAATCAAGAATGCAGGCACCCTCGCTGGAAACGTCGGAAACGGCTCCCCAATCGCGGACTCCATGCCGTTCCTGTTTGTCATGGAAACCGAAGTCGAACTCACCGGTCCTTCCGGAACCCGGCGGGTCAACATCAACCAGTTCTATCACGGTTACAAGCAACTCGATCTGGCTCCGGATGAGCTGATCACCGCGCTTTACCTCCCGCTCCCCCATCCAGAGGAACACCTGAAGCTTTACAAGGTTTCCAAGCGCAAGGACCTCGACATCTCCACGGTCACCGCCGGGTTCCGTTTAACTCAACAGGACGGTCACATCGATACCGTCCGGGTCGCTGTTGGAGGGGTGGGCCCAACGGTCCTGCGGCTTCCGCAAACCGAGGCTCTGCTCAAGGGAAAGCCACTGACTTCAGAGACCTTCGCCTTGGCGGGCAAACAGGCTCGTGAAGAAATCACGCCCATCTCCGATGTCCGGGCATCTCAGGATTACCGCCTGCAGGTCACGGAAAACCTCTTCCGGAAGCTCCATCACGACCTGTTTGCCAACGCCGCCGCGGCCCCTCTGGCTTCTTAACCACCTGCTGGCGCCTGCCGTTGACCGGGGTGAAACCATGGGCGCTCCTCTTCTGACTGCTGAGAAAGACGCATGACTTCCGTTGGCCAAACCATTCCTCACGACTCCGCTGTTGGACACGTCACCGGAGAAGCCCGCTACCTCGACGACCTTCCTCCCTTCCGCGGAGAGCTGGTTGTGGATTACCTCGCCAGTCCCGTAGCATGCGGTCGACTCCGTGGATTCAACCAAGATGAGCTCCGGGCCCTTCCCGGCGTTGTGGCGCTCTACACGGCGGCGGACCTTCCGGGGCACAACCTGTTCGGGCCCGTCATTGCCGATGAACGCTTCCTTGCCGAAGACACGGTTGAGTACATCGGACAGCCCATTGCCGTTGTCGCAGCACAGAACCTCCGGGCCCTCCGAGAAGCCAAGGCCCGGGTCCGCTGGGACATTGAGGAGCAGCCCCCCATTTTGACCATCGACCAGGCCATTGCTGCCCAGCAGTTCATTGGCCCGACCCGGAGCATTGAGCAAGGGGACTTTGACGCCACTTGGGAAAATGCTGAACACCGGCTCGAAGGGACCTTCTTCTGCAACGGACAGGAACAGTTCTACCTCGAGTCTCAGGCCGCCCTAGCGGTTCCTGCAGAAGACGGACAGATTCACCTCCACTCTTCCACCCAGAACCCAACGGAGATTCAGCAGGTCGTGGCCGAGGCACTCGGAATTGGCTTTCACGATGTCGTCTGCATCTGCAAACGCATGGGAGGCGGGTTTGGAGGCAAGGAGACCCAGGCGGCCATTCCTGCTGTCATGGCAGCGCTGGTGGCCCACCACACCCAACGTGCAGCCCGAGTCGCCTGGACCAAAGACGACGACATGAAGACCACCGGGAAGCGGCACCCCTATCAGATTCGCTACCGTGCCACCTTCACCTCCGAAGGGCGCGTCACCGGGCTCGATTTTGACATCTACTCCAACGCTGGGGCCTCTGCAGACCTCTCCACGTCCATCATGGAGCGAACCCTGCTGCACTCAGACAACGCCTATGCGATCCCGAATGTGCGCTTCCGGGGAACCGTTTGCCGCACCAACCTTCCCCCAAACACAGCCTTCCGGGGATTCGGTGGACCGCAGGGCATGGCCAATGTGGAAAATGTCCTCCAGGAAGTGGCGCTCACACTCGGAAAGGATGCCTATGACGTCCGGCGCCTCAACCTCTACGACCGTGAACACCAGAACCTTGCTCCTTACGGACAGCGCCTCACCACCCACGTTCTCCCTGAAATCATGGACCAGTTGGTGGAACGTTCGGATTACCGTGCTCGACTGGCAGACGTGGAGGCGTTCAACCGAACATCGTCCACCACCCTCCGTGGACTGGCCCTGACGCCGGTGAAGTTCGGCATTTCCTTCACCTCGAAGTTCCTCAACCAGGGCAGCGCCTTAGTCAACCTTTACAAGGATGGCTCCGTCCAGGTCTCTACTGGAGGCACCGAAATGGGCCAGGGTTTGAACACCAAAATCCGGCAGCTCGTTGCCGATGCACTGGGCGTTCACTACGACCAGGTCCGGGTCATGACCACCTCTACGGAAAAAAATAACAACGCCTCGCCCACCGCCGCTTCCGCAGGGACGGACCTCAACGGGATGGCAGCCGTGGAGGCCTGTGGAAAGATCCGGGCACGACTGGCCACCTTTGCAGCGCAGCAGCTGGCGCATCCGGAAGCCGGCCTTGCTCCAGAACCAGAGCTCGTGGAGTTTGTGGACAATGAGGTCTGGGACCGCCGCAATCCTGAACGGCGCCTCTCCTTTGCCGAGTTGGTTCAGGGTGCCTATTTGGAACGCATCAGCCTGGGCGAACGGGGTTTCTACCGGACCCCTGGCGTTGACTTCAACCGTGACACAGGCAAGGGTTCTCCGTTCTTTTACTACACCACCGGCGCCGCGGTATCAGAGGTCGAAATTGACCGTTTCACCGGACACTTAACGCTGGTACGGTCGGACCTGCTCATGGACATTGGCGAGTCCATCAACCCCGGTATTGACCGAGGACAGGTCATCGGAGGGTTCATTCAGGGCGTCGGCTGGGTCACCAACGAAGAGCTGCGGTACTCTGCATCCGGGGCCCTGTTGTCTGCGTCTCCCACGACCTACAAAATCCCCAACATTCAGGACCTCCCGGATGCTCTGCACGTCGACTTTGTGAACAACCCGCACCACCACATCAACGTCCGGCGCTCTAAGGCAGTGGGCGAGCCCCCGCTGATGCTCTGCCTTTCGGTGTGGGTCGCGGTCAAGCACGCGCTGTCCTGCGTTCGTCCGGGGACGGTGCCACGGCTCCACCTGCCCGCCACCGGAGAGGAGATCCTGCGCCGGTTGACGGAGCTGGAAGGAGGCCCGGCCTTTCAAACTCCTGAGTGCGAAATCCCGCTCATTTAACCAGCGTTCGGTCCCCCACCGACCGCGGCATCACCTTTTGAGGAAAGCATGATCTGGGACACCCAACTGAATGAAGAAGTCGACCTCCTGCGAGAGAGCGTCCGGGAATTTGCCGAGCGTGAAATTGTCCCGCTGGCTGACGCCATTGACCGCAACAACGAATTCCCAAGTGAACTGTGGCAGAAGATGGGCGCGCTCGGTCTGCTGGGCCTCACCATTCCGGAAGCCTACGGCGGCTCTGGAATGAGCTACCTCGCCCACCTCGTGGCCATGGAGGAAATTTCCCGGGCTTCAGCCGCCGTGGGACTTTCCTATGGCGCCCACTCCAACCTCTGTGTCAACCAGATCTACCTCAATGGAAACGAGGCGCAGCGGCAGCAGTACCTGCCGAAGCTCTGCTCTGGTGAGTTCGTGGGCGCCTTGGCCATGTCGGAACCCGGAGCCGGCTCAGACGTCGTCGGCTCCATGAGCTGCCGGGCGGAACGGCGCGGAGACCACTGGATCGCCAACGGCAACAAGATGTGGATCACCAACGGTCCTGATGCCGATGTCCTGGTGGTGTACATGCGCACAGCCCCCAAAGACGCCGGATCCCGCGCCATGACCACCTTCCTTGTGGAAAAAGGAATGCCCGGCTTCTCCACCGCCCAGAAGCTCGACAAACTGGGCATGCGTGGTTCCAACACCTGCGAGCTGGTGTTTGAAGACTGCGTGCTCCCGGACTCGCAGGTCATGGGTGAGGTGAACCAAGGGGTGCGGGTGCTTATGTCCGGACTCAACTACGAGCGGCTTGTGCTCTCTGGAGGGCCCATCGGCATCATGCAGGCGGCACTCGACCTGGTTCTCCCATACGTCCACGAGCGCTGGCAGTTCGACCGCCCCATTGGCACCTTTGAGCTGATGCAGGGAAAGCTCGCGGACATGTACGTGGCATTGCAAAGCAGCCGGGCCTTTGCCTACCGGATTGCGGAAAATGCAGAAAAGGGAACGGCCTCTCGGCGCGACACTGCCGCCTGCCTGCTCTACTCCTCAGAAAGCGCCGTCAAGGTCGCTCTGGAGGCGATCCAAACGCTGGGAGGAAACGGCTACATCAACGACTACCCTGCCGGACGGCTCCTCCGGGACGCCAAGCTCTACGACATTGGCGCAGGGACCAACGAAATCCGCCGCATGCTCATTGGCCGGGAACTGTTTGAGGAGTCCGAAAGCTGAATTTTTTCCCAGAGGAGGGACTTTCCAGCAGGGCCGGGGCCTCGTTTGACTTGTTGCCGAACCCCCAATGGCGTATCGTAACGGAGTCCTGCCTCAACTTCTTTCGGAACCTTGAATGGAACGCCTGATCCTCTCCAACCTCCTTCCAGAGCTCAATGACACGGTGGCCGGCTACCACCGGAGCACCATCACGGAAATTGAGGAAGCCCTTCGTCAGAGTCCTGTTGTGGTCGTTGGCATGAGCGTCAACCCCTTTGTCAAAAAGGCTCGCCAGGCGCTGGACAACGAGGGAATTTCCTACACCTACTTGGAATATGGAGGGTACCTGTCTCAGTGGAAGCCCCGGCTGGCGATCAAGATGTGGAGCGGCTGGCCCACCTTTCCTCAGGTGTTTGTCAACGGTGCTCTCGTCGGCGGAGCCCAGGACCTAGAACGTCTGATCGCAGACGGTCGTCTCAAGGACCTGCTCACCCCACCGGCGGCCGCCTGATATGCTCAGGGCGCCCCGCCTCGTCATCACCGACTCCGGACTCGGCGGCCTCCATGTGGCTGGGTGGCTCCTGAAGCAGCTGGCCCATCAGCCGTTTCCCCTAGAGGTTGTGTACGTCAACGCGGTCCCGTCAGATGACCGAGGCTACAACGCCATGCCGCATCGAGACGAGCGCCTCGCCGTCTTCAACACGGTCCTGCAGCGCATCCACGCGCAGCTTGCTCCAGACCACATCTTTGTCGCCTGCCACTCGCTGTCGGTCCTCCTCCCTGAGATTCCATTCGTCCAAACGCACCCTCGTCAGGTGACCGGAATGGTCCCCCTCAGTCAGGACCTGCTCCTGCAGGCTCCACCGGGGCTGAAGCTTCTCTTCACGACGCCGTCCACTCACGCGGAAGGCACCTACACGAGCCTGTTTGAGAACGCCTCAGACGTTTGGGGACAGCCCTGTCCAGAACTCGCTTCGGCCATTTCCGCTGATGCTTCCGGCCACCAGGCTCAGCCGCTCCTCTGTTCGTATGCGACAGCAGCGTGGGAGGCCACCGGACGTCCGGAAGCTGCGCAGGTCTTTTTGGGCTGCACTCACTACGCGTTTCAGGCAGACCTTTTCCTCCGCGAGCTCCGGGCGCTGGGCATTGTGGATCTGACGCTGCTGAGCCCCAATCAGGTCGCGGCCGAAGCGCTGAAACAGGCCTTTCAGCCCGCCTCTGAAAAGTCGCTAGCCGGCTCTGCCCCAAGTGCGCTATGCTACTCTCCTTATGCGCTCCCGGAACAGGAGCAGCGAACCCTGAGCACCTACCTGACGCCTCTGAGTCCGTTGCTGAGTCAAGCCGTCGCGGACCTGCAGGTGGTCCCGGAGTTGGCCCAACCCCTTTCCTAGGTCCATCAGCTGCCATGTTTTTCGAACACCGAGACCTCAACACGGCCGAAACCTCGGCTGAAGCTGTCTGGCAAAGCCTCCCGGAACGTCCCCAAGAGGGCTGTCTGCTCCTGACACGCCTCCGGATGGAGTCCTGGACCGACGAATCGGAGCCCGTTGAGATTCAGGAACTGTTGCACTGGAAGGGAACTCAGCTTCAGGGCTGCACCTGGAAGGGCGCCGAGGTTCCCGAGGTCGTCCAGCAGTGGGTGGAAGCGGCCCCCTCACCGTTCCGCCTGCAACCGATTGCGGCCCGTAAGCGGGCAGAGGTCCTCAGCCGCCATCAACCGCTCCGGCTCAAGCGCCTCGACATTCCGAAGCCTTGGGGGTTTGAAGGGTGGTACACCGGCGTTGAGAAGCGCGGGGTTGTTCAGGTCGGAACCGAGGCCACCCGTACCGAGTTGCCGCACGCCCTGAGCCTCTTCCGAGAAAGCTGGTTGGCAGGCGCGCCTGAGCAGCTCATCCTTCTCAAGACCCTCAATCCGGTTCCAGAAGAAGTGATTGGGGACCTGTACCTAGAGATGCATGAGGAGAAGTGGGAGGTCTATGTGGTCACCGAGGTGGATCCGCAGGCGTGGCCGGACGGAGTCGGGATCATCAAAGCCGGCTTTCATCCCGCTCCACTCGCAGCCTATCAGAAGGAACACGGCTCCGCGGGGCTCCAGCGCCTCAAGGACGACTTCCGGAACCATGTTCAGCGTTACGAGTCGGTCCGGAGACGCATTGACACGCTCCTTGATGAGGAAAAGAACCGCCGGGGACTGCCTCCGAATGAAGCGCTGGATCCGGCAACAGTCTCCTCGCTCTTGGCAACGGTGCCAGCGTCTCTTGCGGAAGAGGAGCAGGCCCTCCGGAAGCAGGTCGAGTCCTTTGTCGGCGACCACCCCGTTCGTGTAGGAGACATCGTCGGCTTTCCCGCCTTCAACATGCACTCCCTGCGGCATGGCATCCGCGTGGTCGAGTTTCAGACGCCCCACTACGAGCGACGCATTGTCATGTTCGCTCAAAAAGTCCTGACTCAGGACCACTGGGACACCAAGATTGCGCTGGAGAAGATGGACCCGGCTCCGTATGAACCGCCACCGCCTGTGCTGCAGACAGAAGCGGAAGGGGTCCGCGTGGAGCAGTTTGTGGACTTTCCGGACTTCACCGCCCACCGGTTGACGCTCGCGCCCGGCGCCTGTTGGAACGAGACGCTCCACCAGCAGTACCACCTGGTGATTCCAGTCGGAGGGGAAGTGCTGCTCACAGGGGAAGGGTTTCAGGAAAAAGTGGAGGCGCTGGACGCTCACTTCCTCCCGGCGTGTCTGGAAGGGTATACGCTGCAAAACGAAGGGCCGACTCCGGTAACGGTCCTCCGCTCAGCTCCTCGTCCGGCTCAGCCCTGAGAGCCGTCGCCGATCAGCAGCGGGTTGCGCCGCAGTCGAATCTGCAGCACCGAAGGCAGGGTTTCGTCGGTGGTCAAAGGGGGAATGAAGGTCTCGGTGATGAATCCGGGGGCAGCAATCCGTAGCGGCTGAGCGACCTGCTCCAGTTGCACAAACGCGAGGCCCTCTTTCGAGACCTCCCAAATTTCGGTCCCGGTCCAGTCCGTGATTAAGGCCGGAACCGGCTTTCCCTCTCCGTCCACGACCTCCACCCGAAACGAGCGGGCCGGCTGGGCCGGAGTCGGGGTCACCAGAGCGGGGGGATCCAGGGGTTCCAAAGTGGCTTGAGTTTCAGGCTTCCATGCCATGGTGGATGCTCCGGCAATCAAAAAGGCCGATGCTCCAAACATCCAAACAGTCCAACGCATTTTTTCTCCTGTCCTGAAGACTCCTGCTGAAATCTTCCACATGCTTCCGGAAGGACCATTCCTTCCGTCTTTTCACAAAACGTGTCCTGCAAAAATAACGCCTTGATTGTCGAAATCGCGGTTAACCTTCCTTTGCCTCAGCAGTTTGATTACGAATGGCCGGACTCTTTTCCGGAGCCCAACCAAGGGGTCCGGGTGCTGGTGCCGTTTGGTCCTCGGCAGTTGGGAGGCGTGGTCACGCGGGTGAAGACGCACTCCGAGCATCCCAAGCTCCGGAAGGTCCTGCAGGTGCTGGAGCCGGAACCTGCGTTTTCGGAGGAGCTGTTGCGCTTCACCCGCTGGGTATCGGAGTACTACTTCTGTGGCTGGGGAGAGGTGCTCAGCGCAGCGATTCCCGGAGGCCTAGGCTCCACGGCCGAATCGCTCCACAAGCGAGGGGCCAAGCCCAAGTACGAGCGCTGGGTCTGCCTGAATCCAGACCCGCCTCCGGTCCCACGGCAACGAGGCCGCCGCAAAACCAAACGGGATCGGCTGCTGGAGCTGCTGGAGCAGCACCCGGAGATGGCGTGGCGGGACATCCAGAGCCGCATCAACGCCCCCGCCGACGCGCTCCGCCAGCTGACGGAACTGGGAGTGCTGCGGCTGGAGGAGCGGCGGGTGTTCCGGCGTTTTCTGGCCCAAAGCCTCCCGGAGCCAGAACCTTTTCTGACGCTCAACGCCGAACAGCAGGTCGCGTTTACCGCGGTCCATCAGGCCCTGCAGAAGCACCGCTACGCGGCCTTTTTGCTGGAAGGCGTCACCGGGTCTGGAAAGACCGAGGTTTACCTACATGCGGTGCAGGCGGCTCAGCAGCAGGGCAAGACCAGCCTGGTTCTAGTTCCGGAGATTGCCCTGACGCCTCAGCTGGTGCACCGGTTTCAGTCACGGTTCGGCGACGCTGTTGCCGTGCTGCACAGCGGCATGGACGATGGGGAACGCTTTGATGAGTGGTCCCGTCTGCACGAGGGGCAGGCGACCATTGCGGTGGGGGCCCGGAGCGCCATCTTTGCGCCGTTGCAGCAGCTGGGACTGGTGATTGTCGATGAAGAGCACGACGCTTCCTACAAGCAGGGCGAGTCGCCTCGCTACCACGGACGGGACATTGCCGTCTACCGGGCATGGCAAAACGACGCGGTGGTGCTACTGGGCTCCGCAACGCCCTCCCTAGAATCCGCTGCCAACGTTGCTTCCGGAAAGTACCAAGGACTTTCGATGACGGCGCGGGTGCAGACCGCGACTCTGCCAACGGTTCGCCTGCTGGACCTTCGAGGCGCCAAACGTCAGTCCGGCAGTGCTTTCTTCACCACCGATCTGGTGGAGGCACTCCGGAAGCGGTTGCTCCGCAAGGAACAGAGCATCGTCTTTCTCAACCGACGTGGCTACGCGCCTCTTTTGGTCTGTGAGGAGTGCAAGGAGTCCGTTACGTGCCCCAACTGCAGCCTCAGCTTGGTGCTGCACCAAGCGGCTCGGCAGATGCGTTGCCACCAGTGCGACCACGCCATTGCCCTACCCGTTGAGTGCCCCACCTGCTTCACCCGAGACAGCCTGCAGGTCGTTGGTGTGGGAACGGAGCAGGTCGAGGGAGAGCTGCAGAAGATTTTTCCGGAAGCGCGGGTGCTGCGGATGGACCGAGACTCCCTGCATGGCAAGCACGCTCTTTCCAAGATGCAGGAAGCTGTCCGGGCCAAAGAGGTCGACATCCTCGTGGGCACCCAACTGGTCACCAAGGGGCACGACTTTCCGGACATGACTCTGGTTGGGGTGTTGCTGGCCGATCTGGGATTGAACCTGCCTGACTTCCGTTCCAGCGAACGGACCTTTCAGCTGCTGACACAGGTCGCGGGACGGGCGGGACGCTCGGAGAAAGCCGGGGAGGTGCTGGTGCAGACCTACAACCCCCGGCACCACAGCCTCCAGTTTGCGCAGCGCCATGACGCCACCGGGTTTCGTGAGCAGGAGCTAAACCAGCGTCTGCAGCTGCGCCTGCCGCCGTTTCAATCCTTGGTCCTCATCACCTGTTCCAGCCCTCAGGAAGAACGGGCGATGCAGTTGGCTCACGAGTATGCCCAGCAATTTCAACGGTTTCAAGGAAAGCTCACCCTGCTCGGACCGCTGGAAGCGCCGCTCAAGAAGCTCAGGAATCGATTTCGGTGGCAGGTGCTGTTGAAGGCGGAGCAGGGGGCCCTGTTGCGGCACGCCCTTCGGCATGCAGCAGCCCCCAAGCCCTTGAAGGAGGAGTTGATTCAGGTGGATGTGGATCCGGTGGACTTGCTCTGAAAAGCGTCCTTGAAGGCCGGGGCTTCAGCGGCTTCCGGCTTCAGGTTGAGCATGGACCGCAACGCCATCCCCAGGTCGGCATCCCGGAAGGGGAAGCCCTCTTCGCGCAGACGCTGCGGGTCCACCTGCAGGCTGGAGAGGATTGTTTCCTCTGCCATCTGTCCAAACACCAGCTTCAGCGCTGGCGCCGGCACCGGAAAGAGCGCAGGACGGTTCAGGGATTTCGCGAGAACCTTGGCAAACTGCTGATTGCTGACGGGATTCGGAGACACCAGGTTGTAAAGGCCACGGTAACGTTCGTCCGTCGCTGCCGTAAAGAAGGCCTCCACCGCGTCCCGTTTGGACACCCAGCTCATCATCTGAGCGCCATCGCCAATGGGTCCTCCGACCCCCAAGCGGAAGGGCAGCAGCAGCTTGGAGAGGGCGCCTCCTTCCGGATCAAGCACCACGCCAATGCGAAACTGCACCTGCCGGATGGAACTCCCTTCCAGTGGGGCCAAGGCGGCTTCCCAGTCACGGACGACTTCTGCCAAGAAGCCTCCTCCGAGGCTGCTGGACTCTGTCAGCACCTCACTCCGAGTGGTCCCGTAGAAGCCAATGGCCGAGGCACTGATCAGCGCCTGAGGCGGTTTCGGAAGCTTCACCAACGTTTCCGCAAGGAACCGAGTCGCGTCCACGCGACTGTCCCGGATCCGCTGTTTCTTTGCTGCACACCAACGCCCATCCACGGTTTCTCCAGCTAGGTGGACGACCGCGTCCATTCCAGCCAGTTGTCCTCCTTCAATTTCCTGGTGGGCGGGATTCCAGTAAATGGTATCAGGAGCCAGCTCACGGTTCGAACGCACCATGCGGAAAACCGTATGGCCTTCATTGGCAAAACGCCGGCAGAGGGCGCGTCCCAACAGTCCCGATGAGCCCGTAATTGCAACTTTCATGAGTTAGGTCGCTTCAGCAAGGTCTTTGGATTTAGAGGTCGTCAGCCGGGTGACCCAACCGACAAACCGTTCTTTGAAACCTTCCACAAGAGAGTACAGTACCGGAACAATGACCAGCGTCAGGAACGTGGCCACTGCCAGCCCGTACATGATGGCAAAGGCCATCGACTGCCAGAACACGGCGCCAGCGGCTCCGAGCACAATCATCGGATCGCGTTGGAAGCTGATGTCCAGCCCTGCGGCCATCGGAATCAACCCGAGCACCGTTGTGATCGCTGTGAGCATCACCGGACGGAACCGGACCGTGGCCGCGAGGATCATGGCTTCGTTCCGCTTGTAACCGCGGTTCCGGAGATCCTTCACAAAGTCCAGCATCACGATCGCGTTGTTCACCACAATTCCCGCCAGCGAGACCGTGCCGACGCCACTCATGATGATGCCGAAGGGGCGATCGTGCACCATGAGGCCAATCAGGACCCCCATGATGGACATGAAGACCGCGCTGAGGATGATCAACGGCTGCGAGAGCGAGTTGAACTGCGCCACCAGCGTCAAGAAGATGAGGAAGACCGCAATCAGCATGGCATTGCCGATGAACTGCTGCGTTTCCCGCTGCTCCTTGTTTTCACCTGTGAAGGAATACGTCACCCCGGCGGGCAGGGTGAGGTCCTTGAGTTTTTCTCGAGCACGAGATACCAGAACCGGCCCCGGAATGCCAGAGGCATCTCCCGAAATGGTGATCACCCGGTCGGTGCCAACGTGTCGGATGGAACCATAGGACGGCCCCGTGTCGACCCGAGCAATCTCGCTGAGCCGCACGAGCTCTCCTACCGGAGTGCTGATGAACAGCGACTCTAGGTCTGCAGAGGTCTTCCGGAACGTCTGGTCCAGCTGGACAATGATGTCGTACTCGTCTTGACCATCACGGAACACCGAGACCTTCTTTCCGTTAAAAGCGGTCCGGACCGTTGTGGCAATGCTCTGAGCCCGCAGGCCGAGCCGAGCCGCTTTTTCCCGGTCGATCATCACCTTGATCTCGGGACGGCTCCGGTCAAAGTCATCTGTCATGTCCACAAGTCCGGGAGTGTCCTTGATGCGGCGTTTGATCTCCTCCACGGCGCTCATCATTGCGGTGTATTCTTCTCCACGGACCTCAATGTTCAGCGGATTTCCGGTTGGAGGACCATTTTGCGCTTCAGAGACCTTTACCTCCACGCCGACCATGCTCTGCAGCTTGTCCCGCAGGTCTCGGATGACGGCAGAGGGCTTCTCCGTCCAGTCCTCCCATCCCGGGAAGGAGAGCACCACGTGGCTGAGGTAGGTGGTGGTGCTTCCTGATGAACTGGCGCCAAAGCCTCGGCGTTGCCCCACGTTGGCCACAGTCGCATCCAGGGCTCCATTGTGAGGTTTCACAAACTCTTCAATCTGCTGAACGTACTCGTCAGAGACCTCCAGCGTGGTTCCCATTGGAGCGGTCACGTTGACCACCGCCTCTTCTGGCTCGGTCTTCGGGAAGAACTCCACCCCGCGGCTCTTGAGCGTGGTGTTGGCGTAGAGCATGAATGTGCCGACGAAGATGCCCAAGAAGCCCAAGAGGATGAGGATCCGGAACCGAAACGCCCGGTGGAGGATCGCTTGGTACCCCATTAGCACCCGGGAATGCTTCACCTGCTCCAGATCATCAGCATCCAAGTCTCCGGTGCCATGAGGTCGTTTCTTGGCCCGCATCATCGTTGAGGCCAAAACAGGATTGATGAACAGGGCAACAAAGAGCGACGAGAAGAGGGTAATGATGACCGTCTTCGGCATGAAGCTGATGAACTCTCCGGCAATGCCCGGCATGTAGATCAACGGGAAGAACGCGGCAACCGTGGTCATGGTCGAGGTCAGCACAGGAATTGCCACTTCCTTGACCCCCTTGAAGGCGGCCTCACGCCGACGCTGACCAGCCTGCCGGTGCCGGAAGATGTTTTCCACCACCACAATCGCGTTGTCCACCAGCATCCCCAACGCAAGGATGAGGCTGAAGAGGACCACGATGTTCAAGGTGAAGCCAAGGAGCTGCATGACCACAATGCTCACTAGGAACGACAGCGGAATCGCCACTGCCACCAGGAGCGCATTGCTGACGCCCATCACCACCAGCAGCACGAGGAACACCAAGATGAACCCCGTCACAATGTTGTTTTCCAGATCCCGGACAATCCGCTGCACCTGCCGTCCCTGGTCAGACAGGATGCTCGTCTTCAGCTCGCCGTTGTAGTCGGCTTCCAGCTGAGCCACGATCTGCTTCACCTCGTCCCGGATGGCCAGCAGGTTCTCCCCGCTCCGTTTGATGACGCTCAAGGAGATCGACTCCATGCCATCGAGACGAGACTTGCTGGTGATCTCCTTGAAGCCGAACACCACGTTGGCAACATCCCGCACCCGCACCGGAACCTGTCCCGGAGCAGAGATGAGGGCATCATTGATCCCTTCTGGCGTGTCAAACTCGCCGGGAACCCGGATCAGGTACTTGGTGGGCCCCATGGTCACGGTGCCGCCCGGGAGGTTCATGTTCTCACTGCTGATGGCAGCATTGACCTGGTTGAGGTCCAGCTGGTAGTAACTGAGTTTGTCCGGGTTGACGTACACCCGGATTTCCCGTTCCAGACCTCCGGCCCGTCGAACCTCTAAAATGCCGGGAATCGACTCAATCTCGTCCTTAAGGTCGTCGGCAATGTTGGTCAGCTGCAGCGACCCCATGTTGCCTGAGAGGTTGACAATCAGCAGCGGCTGCTCCGAGAGGTTGATCTCGGTCACAATGTAATCCTCCACATCATCCGGAAAGTCCGGTTTGATCTGGTCCATTGTCTCCCGGACCTTGGTTCGGGCTTCGCTGATGTCAAAGTCGGAAGTAAATTCCAGAGTGATCGCAGACACCCCTTCCGAAGAGGTCGACTTGATCTCCTTCAGGTTCTTCAGGGTTTGGAGTTCGAGCTCAGCTTTGTTGGTGATGAGGCTCTCAACGTCTTCCGGGGAGGCGCCTGGAAAGGGGATGGTGACGATCAACAGCGGAATCTGAATGTCCGGAGCCGCTTCTCGTGGAATGTTGCGGTAAGAGATCGTCCCCGCCACGACGATCATGATGACCATCAGGAACACAAAGACGGGGTTACGGATCGCAATATGACTGGGATGCATCGTTTGGAGACTGGTTCAGGGTTCTAGGAGCAGACAAGCAACAGGGGCGACAGGAGCGTTCACTTTCTTCCTCATCGCACCACAACCGCTTCCCGGTTGGTCAGCTTGGTGTGCCCTTCCACAATCAAGCGATCTCCCAAGGCAAGGCCCGAGGTCACCTGAACCCGGTCCTGATCGGTGATGCCTGTTTCAATCATCCGCTCCACAGCGGTTCCTGAGTCTTCCAGAAAGACGATGCGTCCTTTTTCGCGCTCAATGATGGCGTTTCGGGGAATCACCACTTGGTTCGTCTGCTCCCCTCGGTTGATCACCACCCGGGCCAGCATGCCGGAGCGCAGGTTCTGGTTGGTGTTGTCCACGGACACCTCCACCGGGAAGCTCCGGTTGCGGGCATCGGCTTCCAGTCCAATCTTCGAGATGTTTCCCTCCAAGAAGGTTCCTTCCATCACATAAGGCTCCACCTGAACGGTCTGGCCCACCTTCAGGCCAATGATGTCGCGCTCCGGAATGTTCAGCTCCACCTTGATCTTCCGCATGTCTAGGATCTCCGCCACCGGTTCTCCCTTACGGACGAATTCTCCCAGCTTGATGAACCGGGTCTTGATGGCGCCCTGCATGGGGGCCTGGACCACCGACTTTTTCACGTTGATCTCTGCCAGCTGAGCCGCCAGCTTGGCGCTGTCTCGCCGGGCCTCGCTCTGGTCGTACTGGGCCTGAGGAATGAGGCTCTTGAGAGAAAGCTGTTCGTCTCGCTCAAAGTTGACCTGTGCCAGCTTGTAATCCGCCCGCGCCATGTCCAGGCGAACCTGCTGTTCCTTGGTTGAGATGTGAGCCATCACCTGCCCGCGTTTGACGGTGTTGCCCTCGTCAAACTTGAGCTCTTCCACAATGCCTTCCGCCTCTGACTTCAGGGTCAGGCGTTCTTGAGGCAGCACGTTTCCCACATAGGTCAGTTCGGCGGCAATGCTGCTTGGTTCCAGCACCTGCACCCGGACATTGACCCCTGAGGACCGTCCGGAAGCAGGCGCCATGGCGGCAGAAGCAGCTGCAGGCTCTTCTGCCGAAGCCTCCGTTTGACTCGCCGCGTTGGCTTCATTCTTCAGCGCCGGTGGTCCCGACTGGGCCCCTCCGCCACGCTGACAGGATGCTGTGACCAGAGCCAGCAGGCTCAGGAGGACAACAGAAACAAGAGAGGGTTTCATGGAAGTTCCTTAGCGGGAAAGTTCATATTCAGAGTGAAGGCTACCTGTCAGGGTCAACAGTTCCAGGTAGGTTTTCTCATAGCGGATCCGGGCCAGGATCTCGTTTTGCTGAGCCATGGCCACGTCCTGTTGGAGCTGAGCCACCTGAAAACTGGTGCTCTGGCCCAGGCGAAAGCGCTCCAGTTCGTTCTGAAGCTGATCTTGGGTCAACTTGAGCAGAGACTGAGTGGTGTTGATTTCAATCCGGCTCAGGTCCAGGGCCCGCAGAGTTGCCTGCAGGGTCACCTGAATTTCAGAACGTCGCTGCTCCACCTGCAGCTGATTCTGCTCAGCAGCCAGGCGTTTCTGGGCAAGGCCTTCCTTGGCAGCCGTTCCGCCCAGTGGCAGAGTCCAGGTGAGGGAGGCACTGTAGCCGTGAAGGTCCGTGTTGCTCAGGTCCGAAGTCGCACTGCCGTCAGCAGAGTAGCCATTGAGAACGTAGCTCAGGTTGAGGTCTAGGTTGGTCGCATCCTGGTTTTCCGCCTGCAGCAGCTCATACCCCGTCTGCTGCTGAGCCGCCTCCAGCTGCGCCAGCTGGACGTCTTCCGCATACGCCCGATCCAGAAGCTCCTTCGCAGACGCCGTCAGCTTGCGGACGCCAGGGCGATCTTCCGGAAGCAGTCCCACCGGCAGTTCTGGGAGGTTCAGGGCAGCCCGAACCTGATCTTCCACGCCCAGGCGACTGTTTTCGGTGGCACGCAGTGCCTGCTGGTCGCGGAGCAACTGCGTCTCGGCTTGAGAAACGTCAATCGGTTTGAGGATTCCAGCATTCAGGCGAGCCTTGTTGTCACGAAGCAGCCGCTCTGAAAGCGTCACGGCCTGCTTCTGCACCTCATTGGTTTCCACCAGCCCGACCAGGTCCCAGTAGATCGAGGCAATCTGCTTCAGCGTCAGATTCTCTGTCTGCAGCACCCCCAGCTCACTCCGGCGGACCCCAACTTCTGCAAAACGGACCGGAAGGTCATTGACCTCAGCCCCCCAGTCCTGAATCAGCGGAATGTCCGCAGACACCGAAAGCTGCACCGAGTTGGCCGGGTCACTGAAGTCTCCCTTGGTGATGTCTCCTGAGTCGGAGCGGGTCATCAGAGCCGTCTGGCTGGTGGTGTCTGTGTAGCTGAGGTTGTAGACAACTCCGGAAGAGGTCGCCTTGCGCAGCGTGGAACGCAGGGTGGTGTAACCCGTTTGATAATTCGAGGTGGCCCCTAGGCTCACACTCTGGCCCTGCTGCAGGGCGTTGATCCAGAGGGCTTCGTTCCGGGCCTCTGCGGCAACCACCCCCCGGCGCGCAATTTCTACCCCGCGGCGGGCACTTTGGATGTTGGTGCCTCGCTCCTGAGCGAGCTGGAGGATCAGTCCCAACTCCACTCGAGCGTAGCGGCGCCCGTCGATTTCTTCCGTCTCCACCTGCTTCAGGAGCGCGTCAATGTCCTCCGGATTCAGCGATTGGGCCGAGGGGGGGGAGAGGAAGCTGGAGGCAATCAGAAGCAGCGCGATGAGCGGAAGGCGGTAGCGGTTCATGCAAGGTAACTTTCTGAAGGTGAGCAGAGGCGGTCGGTAGTCATCATCATGGCAGGAAAGACCAGGAGGGGCATCTCCCAATCGTATAGATATGTATCGTTTTGTCGGCCCCTCCGGAAGCGGTTGTCGCTACTGGGAAATGGTGCCCCAGGGATAGTCAATGAAGAGGATGACCTCGCTGCCTTCCTCGCCGTTGGCGACATCAAAACGGTAAACGAATCCGGAGCTGGTCACGAGGCGGGCACCCACTCCGGTGGAGGTCCGTTTTTGGCTCCACAGGTCGCTTTCCGTGTCTGCCACGGACCCTTCCTCATAGAAGAACGCGAGCTGGAAGCCCGTCCGGACGTCTCTGATGAAGTAGAGGTCGAAGGGTGTGTTTTCGTCAGTGATGTTCCAGCGGAACTCAGCGGCCCGGAACCCGACCTGAGCGCCACTGAAGCGCCCTCCGGCAAAGGAGCGGAGCCGTGAAGAGCCCCCTAGGGAGCCTGCGGTGCCGTAGCGGTTGGTGGTCGCCTGATCCTGAGCCGTGTCATAAAGGGCGGTCCGCTCCACGGCGCTGCAGCCGTTGGCACACTGCTCACTCTCCAGCTCACTGTAGATGACGTTGACGTCCGTCTCGCCCTGCTGCTGCACCACAGCCATGGACCGGTAGTAGTTCAGAGCTAGGTTGCTGCTGCCCCACAGCGGCAGGTAGGCGGTGGTGTTGTAGTCCTGCGTGTAATACTCCACCTGCTGCAGCGTGCTGGTGGATTCGTCATTGCTTGGGGTGCTGGAGCGGGTGTACACAAAGCGGAGGCCCTTGTGCGGATCCGTCCGGTCATCGGTCCAGTCCACCTGCGTTCCGTAGGAGCGGCTCTGGAACTTGAAACGCTGCGGGGGGTCGTAGGTGTACAGCCGCTCCCCCTCGTTGTCGAGGATGCCACTGGTGGCAGCATCAATGTCGTACTGAATGGTAAAGACCTCAAACATACGCTCCGCCAGCGTCAGGATCAGCCGCCCTCCCTGCAGGTGCGTGTCCGTCAGCTCCGTGTAGAAAAAATCCTCCGGATCCGAGTCAGGATCCATGCCACGGGAGCGATAAACTTTCTGAGTTCCCTTATTGAAGTTGACGCTGGTTAGATCAAGCAGTAAGGTTTCGGGCCAAAGTGGGATGTCGGTGATGCCCGCAATCGTTCCCGTAATGTTGCCTCCACCAATGCCCACAGCAAACACATCCACCGTGGTTTCGGTGCTGCCGAAGGGAATGTTGTTGAAGCCCCCGAGCACCCCCAGCCCGGCTCCAGCTCCCGGGAGAATGTACGGAATGGGCGCCACCAGGTAACCGAAGTCCGTGGGGAACTGATCCCGTCGGCGATCCAGTGCCAGGAGCGAGGAGACGCTGAGAAAGACGAAAAAAAGAGCAAGGGAGGACTTGCGCAGAAAGCGAGAGCAGAACATCATACTGAAGTAATTGAGTAATGTTTTTGGGAGGAATGCAAAACGGTCAATCCCAATCATAGTCGAGTAAGACAGGAGAGGGAATTCAACTGTTTTGTCATTTTGTAACAGCTATTGCTTCTGCAACCCCGCGACAAAGGGAAAGAGAGATGGTGGAAAAACTCGAGAAAACGGAGAGTGAATGGAGAGCGCAACTGACTCCCGAACAGTATGACGTTTGCCGAAACAAAGGAACCGAACGGGCCTTCACCGGTGCTTACAACGAAGAGAAGCGCCCCGGTCGGTATCGCTGCGTTGCCTGTGGCCAGGACCTGTTTGACGCCAGCCACAAGTATGACTCCGGAAGCGGGTGGCCTAGTTTTTGGCAGCCCCTGGAAGCCAAGGCCGTGGAAACCGAGGACGACAACAGCCTCTTCATGCGCCGTACGGAAGTCCACTGCAGCCGTTGTGCGTCCCACCTGGGACACGTGTTTGAAGATGGTCCTCAACCTACCGGATTGCGCTACTGCATCAATTCGGTTTCTTTGCACTTCGAACCTCAGGAGAAAACATGACCCCTTCCGCACCCTCGGCCAGTGCTTCTCCCCACCATGTGGCGGCGAACCCCCTCCCGGCTCGAGCCATCCGCACCGATTCCATTGGACTCGGCTGTGGTGAGTTCGAGCTTCCTGTGGGAGAGGAAACGATTCCCGCTTACTTCGCCCGTCCTGTCGGGTCCGGACGCTTCCCCGTGGTCCTCGTGACCATGGAAATCTTTGGGCTGCATGAGTACATCCGGGACACCTGCCGGCGCCTGGCCAAAGCGGGTTACCTAGCCATTGCCCCCGACCTGCTGATCCGCCAGGGCGATGTCACGCAGCACACGGAGATCGAGCCCATCCGCCAGATCGCCTACGCCGTCCCCGATGCACAGATGTGTGGCGACCTAGACGCAGCGCTCGACTGGGCGGAAGCTTCCGGATGGGGCGACCTGGACCGGGTGGGCGTCACAGGATTCTGCTGGGGAGGACGAGCGGTGTGGATGTATGCGGCGCAGAGCGAGCGCCTGCGGGCTGGAGTCGCCTGGTACGGGAAGCTCGCCGGAGAGGCCACGTCCCAGATGCCGCAGCATCCGGTGGAAGTGGCAGGCACCCTCAAGTCGCCCGTGCTGGGCCTCTATGGCGAACGGGACGCGGGCATTCCGTTGGACACAGTGGAAGCCATGCGTGCCGAACTCCAGGCCGCACCGCATCCCTGTGAGATTGTGGTGTACCCAGGCGCCGAGCACGGCTTTCATGCCGACTACCGCCCCTCCTACCATCCGGACGCGGCTCAGCAGGGCTGGAAGGCCATGCTCCAGTGGTTCCGGGAGCAAGGCGTCGGCGGAGGCGCGGCGTAGCCTACTGCTCCGGAATGCCGGCAGCAGCAGCCAGCTCATGCAAGGAGCGCTCGGCGAAGCGCGGCTTGGTCCGGACCTGAGTCCAGGCCTTCAGCAGCGGTGCCTTCGCCGGGAGCGTCTTCCCCAACCGGGTCACCGCCTGCGCCTGAAGGCGATAGGCGGACGGGTTGGCAAAAACAGTCTTCCACCCCTTCCAAACCCACTTTTCCAAACGTGCCTTGGCGCCTGTGGGCGTGTTCCACGGCTCCTGCTGCGCCTCTGTCGCCTTGCGCTCCCGCAGGTTCAAAAGGATGTCCGTAATCGGCACCTTCACGGGACACACCTCCACGCAGGCCCCACACAGGCTTGATGCCGAGGCCAGGTGTCCGGCGTCATGCAAGCCCTGCATCTGTGGCGTCAGGATCTTTCCAATTGGCCCGGGATAAACGCTGCTGTAGGCATGCCCCCCAATGCGACTGTAGACGGGGCAGTGGTTCATGCAGGCCCCACAGCGGATGCAGAGCAGCGTGTCCTGCAGCAGGTCGTCTGCGTGCATCCGGGAGCGTCCGTTGTCGAGCAGCACCAGGTGCACCTCCTGCGGGCCGTCGCGCTCCCCGTCCTGACGTGGCGACGAGATCATGTTGAAGTAGGTCGTGATCGGCTGCCCGGTCGCTGAGCGCGTCAGCACATGCAGCAGCGGCGGCACATCGCTCAGGTGCTCCACCACTTTTTCAATCCCCATCAGCGCAATGTGCACCGGCGGAAGCGTGGTGCAGAAGCGTCCGTTTCCTTCATTTTCTACCAGACAGAGGGTCCCGGTTTCTGCCACCGCAAAGTTGACTCCGGAAATTCCGATGTCGGCATCATGGAATTTTTTCCGCAAGGCTTCCCGGGCCAAGGCCGTCATTTCCTCCGCACTTTCCGACCGGGTGGTGCTGACCTTCATTTCCTGAAAGGTCCCGGAAATCTGGTCGGCATTGAGGTGAATGGCAGGCATGATGATGTGGGACGGAAGCTCTCGGCGCAGCTGCACAATGTACTCACCCAGGTCCGATTCCAGCGATTCCAGCCCCTTGGCTTCCAAGAAGTGGTTCAGCTCCATCTCCTCGGAAACCATCGATTTTCCCTTCACAAAGGTCCGGGCCTGATGCGCCTGCGCAATGCGATAGACCAGCTGATTCGCCTCCTCCGGTGTCTCAGCCCAGTGCACCTGAATTCCGTTTTCCTGACAGCGGGCTTCAAGACGCTCCAGCAACTCCGGGAGCTGCCGCAGCGCATTTTTTCGAATGCGATAGCCTAACTCACGAAAAGCTTCCGTCTCCTCCGCCTGAGAAAACTGGACCCTGCGCTTGACCATGAGACCGTCCATCGCCTGCCGAAAATTGCGACGCAGTTGCGGATTGGCTAATGCCTCCGTACTGTCCTGAGCAAAAGACTCTGCCGATAGGGTTTGCATGTGAGGTTTTCCAAAGAAAATTAGAGGGTTTGTCGCATCTAGCCTCCGGAATCCGGCTTCTTCTGTGACGACATCCAGACCCGAATTGAGGCGTCAGCCTAGCACAAGTTTCAATGCTTTTCCATGATAACGGCCAGGTCTTCTAAAAAAAACTTGACATCATCTTTTCACCAGTGTTTTCATGACTACCGTTTTGTGATTGAACTCATCGTTCGCATCTCCTTAGAAACGTCCCGACCATGCCCATACAGATTGCGATCTACGGACTCTACGGGTTCCATCACGGTCTCCGCATGGAGGTTCCTCCCGAAATCTGGGAGCGCATCAACGAACTGGCCCTTCTGCGGATTGAAGGAGAGTGTTACGAGGTCAGGGGACTCTTCAAGCACGGCACCGCTCACTACCTGAACGTCCGGCACTGCCCCAACCCGCACCTCTATAGGCCCGAGTCAGAGTTCGTGCACCTCCAACGCGCCTAACGCTTGCGTCCGGAAATCCGGACGTACTGCACCCTTCCTTCTTGCTGCAGCACCCGACACAGCCACGCCGTCAGAACGATTTTCGCCCAGCCTCGCGACATCCGGTTTCTCCACGATAGCTCAGCCCTCCGGTTTTGGACAAAAACCGGGAACCCGTCTAGGACAAAACGGGTAAGGTCCTCCACCGTCACCCGGTCCCACTGACCCGCCTCCCAAGCGTGCTCCCATGTGATGCGCGGAGCCAGCTCGACCATCTGGGCCTGCTGCAGCAGCGTTTTCCAGCGCGTGGGTCGCTGCGCCTCCTTCAGCACAAGGGTGTGAAAGGCAAAACGTCCGCCAGGACGGAGCCAACGGTGCAGCTGATGCGGAAAGTGTTCCGGGGTGGCAAAGTGATACGCCGCATCGACGCAAAGGAGCACATCGTAAGAAGCCGGTTCCGGCTCAAAGGTTTCCAGCCACCCCTCATGCAGGTGCCTCAGGCATCCCGGGGTCTGTTGACGGAGCCACGCGGTGCACCGCTGCTGCCCTTCCACCGCGTCACACACCTGAACCCCAAACCCACTCTCCCACAGCGCCAGGCTGGCGCCGTAACCACACGCGAGGTCCAAAACGTGGTCGGTTGGCTGCAGCTGCACCGCATTCCCCAGGTCTCGTGCCAAGGCTGCAGCGGCAGCACGGTAGTCACTTCCGGAGGTCCACTTGCCCAAGTTGCTCCAGGGGAGAGGCGAGGCGCCGGATGCATCTTTGGGGAAAAGCTCCTGGAGCAGAGCAACGTCAATGGCCAGCTGGGCTTCTGACGCCGGCATGATTCAGTTCCAGGTTGGATTCCAAGAGGGGGTCACTCCCAGCTGTCCGGCAACCGTCAAAGCGGAGCGTACTGCCGATTCCAGTAGCGGCACCCCGGCTGAGGCATAGGAGCCGCAGAAAAACACCCGCCGATCGGGCTGACGCTGCAGGTCCGTGAGCCTCTCCAGCAGCTCGGCATTCTCGGGTCCCACGACGGCACGTTGCAGCGGAACCACGGCAAGGACGGTCTCTGGGTCGGGTTCAAAGAGGGGGTCCCAGGTCTGAAACACCGGATCCGCAGGACCCAGGCTGGGTTCCACCGGGTTGACCCACACCGTAAACATGGACTCGGTGAAATCGGCGGGCATCTGGTAGTGCAGCGCGGCCCAGTCTTCCGGACGCTTCGGCATGAACCGCGTGTCCTGGTGCACCCACAGCGTTCCGGAAGCATACGGGAAGCGGCTCAACAGGGCCCGCTCTTCGGTAAACGCGTCTCCGAGAAAGCCCAGCTGATTCGCCTGCACCGCGGAGATGACGCGGTCGAAGGTGCCTCCGTCACCGGCTTCATTCCAGACCTCCACCCCCTCTGCTGAAGCCGTCACGGACGCCACCGGGCTTCCACTGACAAACGAAAGCGATTCCGCCAGTCCGGAGACCAGCGCTCGGGTTCCTCCACGGAGGCGGACCAGGTGCTTCCCATGGACAATCTGCTGCAGAAGCCTCAGGAGGTGCTGGGCCGGCCAGCGCTCCAGCGTTTCCACGTCGCAGGTGCAGATGGTGGTGAGCAGGGGCAGCACCAGCCCTTTCCAAAACAGCGGAGGAAACTGCTGCTGGTCGGCAAACTCCCGCAGCGTCAGGTCCGGATCTTCCAACGTCCGAGCCCCCTGCCAGAGCTGCCAAAATCCTTTTAGCAGCACCAGAGACTGGGCGGTAAAGAGAAAACGTCCCTTGGCCCACGGGATGCCCCAACCTCCCAGCCGGAGCTTCTCGCTGCGAAACCAGGTTTCTCCCTGAAGCCAGCTGCAGGCCGCAAAGGTGTCCACCTCAAACGTCTCCACCCCCACCTGCTCACAGAGGCTCAGGACGTTGGACCACGCGTGCGGACTCATCACCCGCAATGGCACATCGACGTGCCCGGAGCCCTCCGCGTGCGCCACATCCAGCGTGTGTGCGTCCATGCCCCGACGTGGCTGCGCCTCGAACACCGTCACCTCATGCCCGCCCTGCTGACACAACCAGCCGGCAGCCAGCCCTGCCATGCCGCTGCCAATCACTGCAATCCGTTCCATCATCTGCATCCGTTGGAGGTCAAAAAGCCTCCATCAGCGTAGCGGATTGATCCGGCTTTCCCAAGGGGCCGGGCCGAGAAAATGTGTTTCAGATCTTATCGCCCCCATCGACCTTGGAACAGGCCTCGATTCTTACCGGGGGGCTCAAGAAGAGAGATCAGAAGGCAATGGGAGAACGCGCCAAGACTTCGACTTGAAGGGGGGAAAGGGTGTGCTGCTGAAACCCTTTGTCGCGGGAAGATGAACTGAAGGTCGTCCAGAACATCACATTGGTTCCATCAAGCCCCTCACACTCCTCAGCACTCATCTGCTGGTTCTGGTCGAGGTCCTGTGAATCCGGACATTCAGGCGTGTCAGAGAGGGGGTCAAACAGCTTCCCACCGCTTTCGCTGGTATGAAAGAGCCCCAGAAAGTGCCCGCTCTCATGAGCAATCGTTTCTGCCAGCAAATTGTCGTCTAAGTGGTGGTCGACCTCGTGTCCACTCAGGCTGATGAGCACACCGTTGAAGGCACTCTGCACCCCAGCAGACCCCGGAATGCCAGCGGCCTTCCCCAGCAGACCTGACAGGCCGTAACCGTCCAAGTCATCGACAAAGAACAGGTTCACGGACTCGATGCCTCCCTGCAGAACCATCTCAGACGTCTTGGCGGTGTCAAAATCACCAACGGTCTCATAAGCACTCTCTAGAGTCGTGGTCGACTTAAGCTGCACCTGTACTCCAGCTTCTTGGAAAATTGACTGCGCCTCCTTGAGCGCGTCTGCCAAGTCAGACTCTTCAAATTGAGACGATGCTAGGAACGGCGCCAGCTGCACGGTTGGGTTTTCTGGTTGCGGCGTTGTCCGGAGCACCGCTTTCAGAGAGGTGACGTTGATGGTAGAGACCTCCCAAGCGCCGGCATCCCACGTAAACTCCGGGTGCACCTGCGTCCCTAGGCTCGAAAAATTCCCTAAGTTGCTATCGAACCAAATGAATTCCTGCAGCGCGGCAGTTGCTTCCGGCTGGCTCTGAGGAAAGAAGTTTTCCAGGGCCACTAGGCTTGACTCCCCAAACCCATAGAGCGATAGCGAGGTCATGGATTCTGGAAGATTCAGACAGGCGCTTCCCTTCCAGCTGCGGGTGGGGTCCGTCTGCTGCAGCGAAATTTCATTCACTCCAGGCGCCAACGAGAGGCACTCATTCGGCATCACTTCGCAGCTGGCGTAGGCATAGTCACCACTCAGAACGCCGTTTGTGCAGGTCCGGACCTCTGAGGTGCAGGACTCACCATAAGCCA
>CBFIGY010000004.1:0-92362 GCA_965662235.1 uncultured bacterium | reverse complement strand
AGAATCTGCGAGGTAGGCGGTCACATTGTCACCTGACGCGATCGACGAGCCATGGAACGAACAGGACGCAGCCGAGGTTGCCTCACAGCTGGCGTACTCAAATGAGCCGCTCAGGCTCCCGTTTGTGCAGGTCCGAATTTCTGACTCGCAGCTCAGCCCCAAGGCGACGGAGTCGGAGGCATACGCGGTGACGCTTTTGCCATGAGCCACCGAGGCACCGTCGAACGTACACGCTGCCGCCGGAGCCACTTCGCAGCTGGCGTAGGCATAGTCACCACTCAGAACGCCGTTTGTGCAGGTACGGACCTCCGAGGTGCAGGACTCACCATAAGCCACAGAATCTGCGAGGTAGGCGGTCACGTCATTGCCATGAAGCACTGCGGCGCCCTGGAACGAGCAGTCTCCCGGAGGCAGATCCAGACAACTGGCGTAAGCATAGTCACCACTCAGAACGCCGTTTGTGCAGGTCCGGACCTCCGACAAACACGCTTCTCCATACGCCACGGACGCCTTCTCATACGCCGTCACCGTACCGCTGTCCAAAACGGTTTGCCCATCGAAGCGGCAGGCATTCCGCTGCTGCGCTAGGGTCTGCTCCAGGTGCTCCTTGGCAGCTGCCTCCGAAACCACTTCTCGGGTTTGCCCATTTTCCAAAGGGACCGACTGGGCCGCATTCAACGCCACGGCATTCTGTAAGGCAAACTGCTGAGGTGACACGTCAAATGTCACTTCCGTTTCCAGCGGCTCCAGCGCATCCTTAATGGCCTCATTGAGGTGAATGCCGTTGCCAGGATCCCCGTCGGCATCAAGCGTCTGGAGGAAGCGAGCGATGTTGATCACTGCGTCAGAGCTCGCGCTTCCTCCCGGAACCAGTTCCACCGGAGTGACAACTTCTCCACCGTCTGCAGTCCCCAGCGCAAGGGGGCCAATGGAAAACGCCACCGGGGTTCCCTCCTCGTACTGAAACGTTCCTGTGGCATCGGTTGTCCCGCGGGTGGTTCCAGAGGCATAATCCAGTCCCTGCACCGCCGAGTCCAGAAAGCGTCCGGTCTGGAGGGTTCGGTCTTCCGTTGGATCATCGCTGGAAGCAGCAAGGGCTTCAATGGACTGAGCGTCGGTCTGGGAGTCTTCTGCGGTCATCTGCCCACAGCTGCTGAGCAGCATCAGCAGTCCCAGCAGCATGAAGCCCTTCACTCCACGGAGCAGCAGTCGTTGGGAAGGAAGCAACGTTGAGTTACGGAGAATGGCCATAGCACCTGCTCAAAAAGAATGAACCCACTGCACCCGAAACCCACCGGGCTGTGGCACCCAGCTCAGCAAGCTCTCAGGTTCCGGAGACGCGGGCTCAGCAAAAGGATCAGCAAGCAGCAGGTACGCCTCCACTCCTAGGCCCACGTAGGTCACCAGGTCCCAGGTCTGGTACGTCGCCTTGAGAGAGTTCATGGACGCCTGGTTGCTTTCATACTGAGACTTGAGCGCCGGGTCCGGCGAGGTGGCGTAGCGTTGGGCCAGCTCCTGATTCTCACTCTCCAGGGCGTTGTACGAATCGGCGGCCCCCTTGGCCTGGAGCATGGAAAAACCGGTCACGCCCAGCGTCACCGCATGCCAGACCCACCCGGAGCTTGCTTCTGATGGAGACGGTTCCGGAGGTGGGTCTGGAGGAGGCGCCGGGAGCGGTTCTGGAAGCGGCACCACGGCCACCAGTGGTTCCTGCGCCTGCAGGGTCACAGGCAGTGACGTGGGAGCAAGAAAGCCGTAGTTGAGGTCCTCGGACTGAGTAACCGTCAACGTCAGGGCGAGGGTCCGGGAGGCACTCCAACCGGAATCAGCCACTGCGGTCACCTGAACGCTCTGCGGGACCTCGGTGGCTTCCGGAGTGAAGGTGAGGGTCTCCGGTTCCAGCGAAAGGAGTCCGGACTCCGACGCGCTCAACGAAACGGTCACAGCGCCTGTCAACGGCCCTTGAACGGACACCGATACCGCTGCCGTGGCGCCCTTGGCCAGTTCCAGCGTCTCCGGATTCACACGCAGTTCAGGGTTTCCCGCCTCAGGTTTCGGAGCGTCCGGAAGGTCCTTCAGCAGCTTGTCCGCGACGGTTTCCACAGACTGTAAGAGGGTGGGGAGCTGGCAATTCAGGCAGTGCTCGTTCTTGACGATCCGCTGCTTTCCCTGAATGAGGCTCAGGGAGAGCTGGGTGAGTTGGCTGTCGGCATCCTGAAGCAATTGCAGGCTGAAGACTCGGTTGACCTGCAAGGACTCTTGCACAAGGGCGAGGCAGTTTTCCTCAGTACACTCTGCGCCCGGAAGGGCTCGGATCGCTTGCTCAAAGGCAGACGCCACCTCCGCCTGCGGCACCAGCGAAAACTGGAGCGAGAGGCGTTCCTGCAGTTGGTTAAAGAGGACCTGTGTCTGTACCTCCGGCATGCCCAGCGAACTGACGGGCAGGAGCGCCACCCGTTCGGGCTCTGCCGCGTGAAGGGGGCTCACCCCCCACCACAGCACGAGCGTCCACAGGAGCCACCGCATCATTGCTTCAGCTCCTGCAAGAAGGCTGAGGCTCCCTTTTGCTCCCAAAAGGAGAGGAGCTTCCGGGCCACTTCCTGAAAGGCTTCGGCCTGGGCTTCCGAAGACTCCGGCGGCGAGCGGTAGGGCAGCCGTTCTCCAAAGACCACCGGCTGACTTCGTGCCACCAGCTGCATGCCCCGCAGGTCCACCGCCTCCAAGGTGAGGTCCAGAAAAGACATGCCTTCCCAGATGAGAGACGCCTGCGGTTCCTGCCGTCCCTCCAGGGTCCAGACCAGCGCCTGCGTTACCCCATGACGGAGCATCGCCTGCCGCAACGCCTCAGCATCGGGAACGGTTTCTCGCACCACGGTGCCAAACGTGCTCTCTAGCTCCTGAAGGAGTTGCGCTTCCAGCAGGCCCCGGGAGGCCTCATGAGGGAGCGGATGCAGTGAAGAGGTTTGGAACGCCAGCAGGAGGCCGGCCTGAGACGGAGGCCGTCGGATGAAGAAAAATTCCCCGCCCTGGTGCCCCTGGTTGCTGATCGCCTGAAAAACGGGGGTCTGGCGGCTGCCTGTGGCAGATTGGGTGTCGTTGGAGACGTTCCGGGTGAGGCGCAACGCCAGCTCGGTGGTGGCCAGGTAGGGCGCGCGGTTGGCTTCCAGCTGTCCAAGCAGGTGGTAGGCGAAGATGGAGTTGCCGTTCCAGCGAGCACCTCCGTCAGAGACGGGCTCGTTTCCGCCTGACGTCAACCCCAGGACCGAACGGAGCTTGTTCTTCTCCTCGAAGTAACGGTCGCTGAAGGTCGGGTCCGCTGGTGCCGAAAGAACACCGCGGGTGAGAAGGTTGCCGCTGAAGCAGGAGTCGGAGATGAGCAGCTTGTGACGGGCGTCAATGGCTCGGATCTGAGTGAGGAGGTCGCTGTTGCTGAAGTGCTGGTAACGGTTTTCGGTGCTCGCGTCCACAGGCACCCAGTAGCCATCTTCGCGCTCGTCGTACTCGCCATGCCCCGCGTAGTAGATGAGGACGTGATCCTCCGGATGACTCTGCCGCTTGAGCCAGTCAAAGCCCTTGAGCAGGTCCACGCGGGTTGCATCCAGCACCAGCCGGACGTGTTCGGGGTCAAAGGTGTACTGGCGGGTCAGCACCTCCTGCAGGCGCTGCGCGTCATGCTGAGCCGTCTGTAGCGGAGGCCAGTGCTGGTAGTGGTTGTTGCCGATGATCAGCGCATAATAGGTCCCCACAGCAGGGGCATCTGCCGCATTCGGGAGCGCGACAATGCCACGCTCCTGCGCGCCAATCAAGGAAGCACTGAGCAGCAATAGCCCAAGCACCAGGCTGCGTCCAAGGGATGAAACCGCCATGAGCGTTTTCGGGATCTTGAGGGGTTGACGATTCGTCTTGTTGAGTCCTAAACCTATCTAGGTCAGACGGACAGCCTCAAGGTTTTCCCTCCCCAAAGGATAAATTCATTTCGTCAGGACAAACACTCACTCCGCTCCCTCTTTGAGTTCAAGGGCTTTGCTTTATTTGGGGAAATTTTTAATGGGGGCGGTGAGAGCCGATGCGCTCCGTTGAGGCCATTCAGAGTCGGTACCCCAGCGCAACTTCCAGGCGCACCGATGCACCGTCGACGAGCAGGCGTGGCTCCAGTCGCCAGTGCGCTCCGGCCACCGGAGTTCCCAGTCCGGCCTCCGTGACGGTCTGCACTCCTTGGTAGCTTTTTCTCGACGTCTCGAACTGCCAGATGTGCTGAGCGACCCCCAGGGTTCCCCGCAGGAACCGCCACACGGGAGTCCAGTAGCGGCCGCCCCACTGGCTCCAGAGAACCTTGGTCACCGGCTCTGGACTCTGGGACGTGCCGAGCCAGATGGGCTCCTGCAGCGTGGTGCCGGTGGTGGTTCCGTAAAATCCCTCTAGGCTGCCCCAACGGGTCTGTGCCTCGAGGGTGACGTTCAGCGGCATCTCCATGGAGACCGCACTGGCCGGAAACTGCGTGCCCGGAGTCTGGTAGGCGGCAACGCTGATGCCCGCAATCCAGCTCAGCTGACGTGGAGGTGGGGGAGCCAGAAGAGGAGGCGAGGGCTGCGGAGGGGACTTGGGTGGAGCCCCGACTCGTGCAAACCGGAGCGTCTGTTCTTCTCCGCCTCGCACCGTCACGGTCTGCTGTGCTGAGGTCCGCCCGGCGTCTTCCAGTTGCAGCTGATAGGTTCCTGCAGGCGCCTCAAAGGTGGAGCGGGTCTGCCCCTTCAAGGGCAGGCGTCGGGCGCCGTTGATCACCAGCACGCCTTCTCGATTGTCCGGATGCACCGCCACCTGCAAGCGTGCTGGAAGCGGTTCCAACCTGACACTCCGGACGCCCATCTGCGTGTGCGTCACGTCCACAACAACAGGCTCGTTTCGGAACCCAGGCAAACGGAGCTCCAGCGGCGCGGCTCCTGCTGGAAGTTCTAACGTCGTGGGAGTCTGCAGCGGCTTTCCCGTGCCATCCACCCGGGGCTTCCCCGCCTGCCAGATCGCTGCTCCCGGAGGTAAACTGAGCACCTCAAGCACACCCACCTGATCATCGTCTTCCAGCGTCAGCGGCACTTCCACAGGGTCCACAAAGCCGTAACCGACGTCCAGTGTTCCAGGACTGGGCGCCAGGCGTAGCGTCGCCGTACGGACGCCCTGCAGCTCCAGGTTGTCTGGCACCTGCACCATGACGGTTTGCCAGTCGCTCCAGTTACGGGGTTCAATGACCACCGTCCGGGGCTCAATGAGCACCTCTGAGTCGGGGCTGTCGAGCTGCAAGGTCACCGGCTGCTGTACCGCTGAGGCCACTCCTACTTTGAGACGCACCGGCCCCTTTCCTTCCTGGAGCGTCAAGGTTGCCGGATCCCAGCGGAGTCCCGGTTCGGCCTTCTGCCCCTGTTGCTCCTGCTGGTAGGCCAGCAGCAGGGAGTCGGAGGCCGACTGCAACGCCTCCATCAGGCTCTCCAGCGAGCAGGCTTCACAACGACGGGAGCGGACCTGCCGGCGATCTCGTTGCTGCAGTGTCAGTGTGATCTGTACCAGGTCAGACGCCTCTTCCCGGAGAACCTGGAGGCTGAACACCACCTGCACCCGCAAGGACGCTTGCACCTCGGCGATGCAGTTTTCCTCCGTGCACGCCTCTCCCGAGAGCGAATTCAACGCCTCCTCATACGCCTGATTGACCTCGGCCTGAGACATCAGGAGGAACTCACGAGAAAGCTGATCCTGGAGGCTGTTGAAGAGGAAATTGGCCTGCACTGCCGGAAGGCCTAGGAAGCTGACGGGCAGCAGTGCCGCACGCTCTCGAGGCTGGGCCCAGAGGGAGGTGCTGAGGAGCAGCAACGCCAGGAGGCAGCAGAGGGATTTCATGTCAGTCCAGTACCTTACGGACAAAGGCCTGCATGCCGTTTTCCGGAGCATGCTCCAGAATTTTCAGAGCCACCCGCTGGTACTGTTCTTCCTGAGCAGCAGGACTTGCTGGAGGCGTCTGGTAGGGCAGGCGTTCCCCGGTCAGCTCAAACTGATCCACCTGCTGCAGGCGTCCGTTTTGGAGGACGTACACCGTCATTTGCACTTCCAGCCGTGTCACCCCCTGCCAGAGTAGGGAGGCCGTCTCTTCGTTCCAGCCCTTTAGGCGCCACACCAGGGCCTGCTTTTGTCCCTGCCGAATCAGCTGACGCCTGAGGGTTTCAAGGGAATCCAGCGTTGCAGTGGGCAGCTCCTCCTTTTGTCCAGCCAGCCAGCTCTCTAGGGTGTCCTGCGCCGCGTGCTGAACCGGACCAAACGAGCCATCCACAGCCGGCAGGTAAGCCATAAGGGTTCGGGACACGGCCTCGGGTTGCCGAATGAAGAAGAACTCACCCCCTTGGTGTCCCTGATTGTTGATCGCTTGGAAAACAGGAGTCTGCTGACTTCCCGTCGCTGAAAGGGTGTCATTGGCCACATACCGGGTGAGGCTCAGAGCCAGCTCCGACGCAGAAAGGTATGGGGCTTCATTTGCCTGTAGTTGTGCCAAAAGGTGGTAAGCAAAGATGCTGTTGCCTCCCCAGCGGGCCCCGCCGTCTGAGACCGGCTCGTTGCCTCCGGAGGTCAGACCCATGACGGCGTTGAGGCGGTTTTTTTCCTGGAAGTAGCGTTCCTCGCTCCAATCCGGATCCGGATTCCGGACAGCCCCACGGGTGAGGAGGTTGCCACTGAAGCAGGAATCGGCAATGAGCAGCTTGTGACGGGCTTCAATGGCCCGGATCTGGTTGAGGACGTCGCTGTTGCTGACATGAGAGTAGCGGTTTTCGGTGCTGGCCTCCACCGGCACCCAGTAGCCGTCTTCACGCTCGTCGTACTCACCGTGCCCCGCGTAGTAGATGAGCACCCGGTCCTCGGGGGTGCTGCGCTCCTTGAGCCAGTCAAATCCCCGGAGCAGGTCAACGCGGGTCGCATTCTTGAGCAGCAGCACCTGCTCTGCCGGAAAGGTGTAGCGTCGCACCAGCACATCGCGGAGCTGCTCTGCGTCCCGTACAGCCGTTTGCAGCGGACGCCAGTGCTGGTAGTCGTTGTTGCCGATGATCAGAGCATAGTAACGTCCTTCGACGCCCGGAGCCGAAGACAACAGCGGGGAGACCCCGCGGTTCTGGGCAGAGGCGCCTGACACCAGCAGCAACAGCGCTCCAACAATCAAAAGACGCTTCAGGGACGAAACAGCCATGAGCGGGTTTCCCACAAAAAGAGGTGGACAAAGGGAGCTTCAGGGGCTCAACCCTAACCAAGAAGGACGGACAGCCTCAAGGTTTTCAAAACCAGCCCCCCACCCTTTCTCTGACAACTGGGACAAAAAAGTCCCGGGTGTCCCTAGAGGCGTTCCGCAGGGTGGAGGACGGACTGGGGGCGTTCCCGGGGGGCGGCTGCTTTCCCAAGCGTGCAATTGGCTTCCTCGAGTCCGGTTTTTAGGGCGCATGCACCTGCTTGCCTCAGGGGGAGGGACCGATTAGACTCTTGAGGCGTTCTCCATCAAGGCGCTGTTCGCAGGCCCACAAACCGTTTTTCAACTCTCCACGCGTGGCTTCCGTTGATTCAGTTCCTCTACCCCCTCTGGTTCCTGGCGTTGCCACTGACGGCGTTGCCCTGGCTGTGGCCGATGGTGCAGCACCGCTTCCAGTCGCCTCTGCGCTTTGGCGCCTACTTCCTGTTGCCTCCGGAAAGCCTACGGCGCCAGCTGCGTCCGTCGACCGATGACTGGCTGCTGAAGCTGCTCCGGAGCCTGCTCATCCTCCTGCTTGTGCTCCTGCTGGCCCACCCCTTTTGGCGGGAGCAGCGTCAGGTGCAAGACGTGTGGGTGCTGGATGACAGCGCGAGCCTGCCTGATGGTGTCAGCCTGCCGCTGGACGCCGGAGTGTCGGGTCAGGCCACCCGTTTGTCCGACCTGTTGGAAACGGCGTCCCGGACTCCTAACGTGACCGTTGGTTCGTTCGCAGGGCATCCGGGGTCTCCGTCACTGGCAGAAATTGCAGAAGCGGTGCTCCGGCAAGCGGAAGGCGAGCAGCCCGTCGAGTATCAGATTCACCTGGTCTCTGACTTCCAGAAGAGTCAGTACCAGTACTACCCCTCTGCCATCCAGCCGGTGCAGTGGGACCTGCAGCGCCCTCAGGCTCCTGAGCGTTCCAACGGTGCCCTGCAGCGCCTTCGCCTAGAGACCCGTGGATTCCAGCAGTCGGTCCTCCACCTAGAGCTCGCTGGCAACCCAACGGGTCCGGGACGCATCGTGGTGCAGCAAGCCGGCGAGGAGCTGGCCGTACAGGACCTTCCGGACCTAGCACAGGTGACTTCGGTGGAGCTGCCTCTGGGAGACGCCTTTCAGCGCAATCAGCCGTTGGAGGCTCGCTTGGAAATGCGCGGGGATGCTCTGGCCGCTGACGACACCCGCGTGTTCCTCCGGAACCGTCAGCAGACGCCTTGGGTGGGTGTTGTCAACTTTGAAGGCGAGTCCGGGATGTTCCGCTATGGCCTGCACGCCCTCCGCTCTGCGCTGAACGCAGACGAGCTGTATTCCTACCTGCTGGGGGACGCTGAGGAGCCACGGGCAGAAGAAGTGGACGCCCTTTTGTTGCTGGGAGACCACCCCATCCGGGCAGAGGCGTTTGCCGGCTTTCCCTTGCGCCTGTTTTTCCCTACCCGCCTAGGCGACTGGCAAACCTGGGCTCAGCGTCCGGCTGATGCTCCAGAGTCTTCGGACGCCCTTACGGAGGAAGCCCTTCCACGCGAGCAGTGGCAGGTGGACTGGACCCAGACGCCTCTTGCCCAGGAGTGGGGCATTGTTCGTGACCCGAGTGGTTTGTTTTATGCGGAAGCCCGTGACCTCTGGCTGGCGCCAACGGGTTTTGGAGAAGAGTGGGGGCCGTTTTATCAGGAGCAGCGATTTCCGGATGAGGTCAAACGCTGGCTTGATCTGCTGCTTCGTCAGCACCCGGTGACCCTCGCAGGCACCTTCGAGTCGGGCTCCCCGCAGCTGCGGGCGTTGCTCAGCGACTCCCCCTTTCTGCTTCCAGGAAGCTATGAGGTCCCTGAAGCGTCAGGAGAACGGACCCTCCGGTTTGCGGTGAATGTGCCGGTCCGGGAGAGCAATCTGACATTGATGAGTGATGAGGAATTTGCCGCGATGCAGGAGTACTTGGAACGCGCCGGTCAGCAGCTCACTGCCGAGAGCCGTTCTGTGTCCAACGACCTGCGGGAGCTGCTGCTGTGGATGCTGTTGCTGCTGGCAGGGGTCGAGTTGACCTGGGCCTTCTGGAGGCTGAAGCACCCCGTTTCCTAAAAATTTAGGGAACGGCTTGAGGCTGAGGCTTTCTAAGAGAAGCACCCGGACCCCAAAAACGCCCGGGCTTTTCTCCTGAGGCCGCCGGGACTTACCAGCGCCCCGTTTGCAGGACGCGGCGGGCCTGGTGGATGAGCGCGACCACCATGCCGTTGAGGTCGGCAAAGCGAGGGTCACGGGTTTGTCCCAAGTGATAACGGTAGTAGATCTGCTGCATCACCACCGCCAAGCGGAACACGCCAAAGACGTAACAGAACATCAGGTCCTGTTCCGGAAGAGGATGAGCCTGCAGGTAGAGCGCTGCCATTTCCTGCCGGGAGAGGAAGCCAGGCTCCACGCTGGGGAGCATCCGGTACTGCTGCAGATCGTCGGCATCCGAGGCTTCCACCCAGTACCCGAGCGAGCATCCGAGGTCCAGCAACGGGTCCCCCAGCGTTGTCATTTCCCAGTCCAGCACCCCAATGATGTTCAGCGGCTGCTGTGGGTCAAGGACCACGTTGTCGAGCTTGAAGTCGTTGTGGATGAGCGCCGAGCGGGTCTCTTGGGGCAGGTGTTCCCGGAGCCAGGCGATGACGTCGGTGGCGTCTGGAACGTCCGGCGTCTGCGCGCCTCCCAAGCGCTTGGCCCAGCCTTCCACCTGACGCTGCACGTACCCTTCCGGACGCCCAAGGTCCCCCAGCCCGGCAGCTTCATAATCCAACTGATGCAGCTCCGCCTGAACCTGCTGGTGCTGACGACACAGTTCCGGACGCTGCTCAGGAGCAATCGGAAAGTCCGCCTCCAGGTCCCGTCGAACAATGATGCCCTGAATCCGTTCCATCACATAAAACGGAGCACCCAGCACCGACTCATCGGCTTCGTAATAAAGCGGCTTCGGAGCACGTGGAAAGTGCGGATGCAGAGCCGACAGCACCCGAAACTCACGGCCCATGTCATGAGCACTCTTGGCTTTGGTCCCAAAAGGAGGGCGGCGCAGCACCAGTTCCTGCGTCCCTAAACGGAGCAGGTAGGTCAGGTTCGAGTAACCTGACGGAAACTGGAGCAGCTCCAGGTCTCCCTCCACTCCCAATTGCTGCTGAAGGGAAGCCTCCAGCACCTTTAAGTCCAACTCCTCTCCCGGACGAACGCCGCGAGCCTGGTCCTGTAAGGCCATGTTTTAACGTACCAGCAGTGTTTCCAAATCGGCCAATGAGGCCTGTTCATCATCAAGGTCATCTAGGGGCGGGCGTTCTCGCTGCTGAGCACGCGCCGGCTCACGGGTGACGGGTTTTTCTGGGGCCGGGGCCGGTTCTGCCACCGGAGCCTCTGCAGGCTCCTTGGTCGAGACCTCCGGCTTGGCCAAGGGCTCTTCCACCAGGTCCGCCACTTGGCGGAGCCGGTAAGAGTACTGACGCCGGACATCCAGCAGTCGTCCCCCAGGGACAAAATCCGGACTGGACTGAAAGGCCTCAAAGTCTTCAATCACCATGGCGTGATCCAACGCCTCTGGCTTCAGGTAGATCAGCAGCCCGGGCTCTTCTCCACGAAGCCCCTTCCCCTCGAACTTCAACCAATTTATCATTGTTTATCCTTCCTGAAAATAAATGGACGGTGCCACCGGAGAAAGTAGCGAGAAACATGCCACCTCACGGGTCCTCGACCAGCGCCCCTCTGCGTTTCCTTGAGATCACGAAAACTTCTTGACTTCCGAGGAGCGGTGTCCGATTCTGCTTCCCCGAAACGACTAAATCCTTTTAGTTTAGGAGTTTTTCGAATGACCCTTTCCCTCAAGGAAATTGCTGAGATCGCCGGCGTTTCCAAAACCACGGTCAGCATGGTCGTCAACGGCCGTGGGGAGCACTACCGAATCAGCGCAGAGACTCGCGAGCACGTGCTGCGGCTGGTGGAGGAGTATGGCTACTCCCCCAATGCACAGGCCCGGAGCCTGCGGCTGCGCAAGACCCAGACCTTGGGCATTGTGGTGCCCGGGCTGGTGAACCGCTTCTTTGCCGAGTTTGCCGAGCGCTTCGACGGGGCGGCCCGGGAACAGGGCTACCAGGTGTTTCTCACCTCCACCAACGATGACCTTCCCACCGAAATTGAGGTCGTCAAGAACCTCCTGTCACGTAACATTGACGGACTCGTCATCGCCAGTGCCGACTCTGCAGGACGCTGGACGCCCTCCAACAAGTACCTTTCCATTCCGCGCGTGTACATCGACCGCTTGGTGGCTCGTCCGGAAGCCTCTTGGGTCGTCAGTGACGACTACGATGGCGCCTACCGCTTGGTGGATGAGCTGTGCCGCCGGGGGGCAAAAGAGGTTTATTACATCGGCGGCGGGCCCCGGATCTCGACCAGCAAGGACCGGCTCCGAGGGGTGCGAGACGCACTGAACACGCATCAACGGACGCAGCACCCGGATCAGATCCTTGAGCGCGGCTACGACTTCCGGGACGGTTACGCGATGGCTCAGCAGCTCCATGCTCAGCGCACCACGCCTCCGGAGGCCCTCTTCACAGGTTCCATGACGCTCTTTGAGGGCGTGCTGCAGTACCTTCAGGAGCAGGCCCCGCAGTGGCTTGAGCAGACCCGCTTTGCGACCTTTGGGAAGCAGCCGATGCTGGACTACCTTCCGGGATCCATCATCTCTGCTCACCAAGATGTGGAAAAGATGGTGACCACGACCCTAGAGTTCCTCTTGAAGCAAATTGCCGGAGACCCGGCCATTCAGCAGATCAAGATCCCGCTGAAATTCGTCTTTCGCTGATTCATGCACATCCGCCCTCTGGAAGCAGCCGACCTCCCGGCCGTGCACGCCATCTACGCCCACCATGTCCTCCACAGCACCGCCACCTGGGAATGGGACCCACCGGATCTGGAAGAGATGCAGCGTCGCGCCACCGCTCTGCAGGACGCAGCGCTTCCCTACCTCGTTGCCGACCATGCCGGCACCGTGACCGGCTACGCCTACGCCGGCCCCTTTCGCCCCCGCAAGGGCTACTGCTACACGCTGGAAGACTCCGTGTACGTCCACCCGGATGCAGTGGGCACCGGCGTGGGGAGCCTCCTCCTGCAGGCCCTGGTTGAGCAGTGCCGGGCTCAGCAGTTTCAGCAACTCGTTGCGGTCATTGGTGACTCCGCCAACGCTCCTTCCCTAGCCCTGCACCGCAAACTCGGTTTTCAGCAAACCGGACTGCTTCCAGGAGTCGGATTCAAGTTTGGTCGATTCCTCGACTCCGTCTACATGCAACTTCCCCTGAATCCAGAGGCTTAGGTGACGCTTGAGACCGCCGCCTCCACCCTTGCTGTGTGGAGACGCTTTGCCGCCCTTCAGCTGCAGGCACGCTTGCGTCCGGCGGCCCTCTTCAACCTCGGTGAGTGGGAACGGACGGTTCAGGATGGGGATCCTGTGGTGCTGCTGGTTCCTCCGGAGCAGTTGCTGGTCGCCTGGCATCACCTTCGGCCACAGGCCTCAGCCGAGGTCTTTGCTTTTTGTCCCAAGTGGGAGCGGGCACAGGCGCTCTGGCCGACCACCTCTCAGCGCACGTGGTGCTCTGCCGCCCTAGAGACTCCGTTGGAACGTCAGACGGTGGTATGGCACCCGTGGACGCCCGAAGCAGTCCTTCCCCTTGAGGAATGGAAGGCGTCCGGAGCCTGGATCTTTCCGCTCTGGGCCTCGGTCCGTGACGTCACCCTTGAGGAACAGAGGTGGCCGCGTTGGACGGAACGGCTGTCGATTTTTGTGGAGGAGCAGGGAGTTCAGGTGGGTTCCGGAACCGCTGAGGCGTTCCGGAAGACCCTTGAGGAGCGTTTTCGCCGACTACAGCAGGGAGCTGAGCGCGTTTAAGCGGCGGACTGGGCTTTGGAGGCCGGGGCCGATTCTTCAGCAGGCTCTTCTGGAATGGGAAGCCGGTCGCCAAACAACGGATGTCGTGTGGTGTACCGTCCGTCTGGAATCACCAGTTGCATGCCCAAGCGTTTGGGCATGTTGAAGATCAACGGGCCCTGCAGGTTGACCGTGGTTTCCCGGAAGTTTCGAGCAATCGTGATGAGGACACGCACCGTGATGTCGCTTTCCTGCGAGGCATCGATCTTCTTCATCTGCTCTTCCGTCACCTCAAATTCATAATCGGAGGTCACGAAGTTCGGGTCGATCATGACAAATGCCAGACTGGGGTTCTCCACAGACTGAAACCACTCAAAGGGGCCGCCCGCTTCTTCCTCGAGCAGGACGAAGTGCCGCTCGGCGGAAAAACCCAACATGCCGTTCGGCATGTTGATGATCTGGCTATCTGCAATTTCGACCTCACCAAAGCGAGTCGTTTGAATCTTCATGGCTCCTCAATGAGACATTAAGGTTGGTGGAGCGGTGGCTCAGTCCTTGTGACCGAAGAGGCCGCGCAATCCTTTAATCGAGAGGGGAGATTTTTCAGCAGCCAGGCGGTTTTCCTCCTGAATGCGAATGTACACCTCTTCCCGGTGAATGACGTAGTTCCGAGGCGCGTCGATCCCAATGCGCACCTGCTTACCCTTGACTTCGATGACCGTTACCTTGACGTCATCGCCAATTGTGATGCTCTCGCCCGACTTCCTTGTCAGTATCAGCATTTTGCCTTACTGGAACTTTCTGGATCCGCGAGGTGCGGTCAGAAGCTGTTGGCCATCTGTAACGACTACCTCAGAAAGTCAGAGAGGGTGGGTTGAATGAGTCGACTTCCGGAGTCAAGCGCCAAGCGGTTGTTCACTTCCGCGGTGTTGACATCAATGGAGGCCTTCGCCAAGTCCAGGTCCCGAACTTCTGACAGCCGTTTCTCTTTTTCAAACGCTTGGTCCTCAAGCTTGTTCTTCGCGAGCTCGATCTCCTTCATGAGGTTCCCGATATCCGCTTGGCGCTTGAGCACCTGATTCTGAGCTTTTTGAAGCTCATCTACACGTTTTGCAAGAGTAGGACCATCATTTTCCACAAGTGCCCGTTCCAGGGTCGAAAGTAGGGAAAAAACGTCGATTTTTTCTTCGCCGGCTTCTAGGAGCACCTCCGAAGCCGTCACGCCCAATGGGACAGAAATCCCATTGGCAATCAGGACCTCTTTCTTGTCTTCTCCCCCTTGATAAGCGACTTCCGGGTTGGGGGAGTAGAGAAATTCCAATCCTGCCGGAAAAATGACTTCACCGTCCACCGTGAAGTCGTAGGCGTTCCCCAGATCAATGTTGAAGTAATCGGACATCATTTTGCCCAATCGCCCCTCTTGGTCAGAAAACTTGAGTTTCACCCGGTCGTCGGGCTTGCCCTCTGGGTTGACCATTTCAATGACCGGCCGGAGCACTTCCGGCTTGGTCCAAGTGCGTCCTTCGTCATCAGAAAGCTGATAGCGTGCCTGTCCGAAGGGACCCGTCTGCGTGATGCGGAGGCGGTAGTCGTTGGTGGAGTGTCCCTCGAAATTTGCCCGGAACTGCGACACGTCCAAGACGTCCCGAATGTCCTGCTGAATGATGTTCTTGGTCTCCACCTTCGCCGGCTGGATCGGAGAATTCTTCACCAACGGTTCCGTCAGGCTCTTCACGCCGGAGAAGAGGTAGAGCTTCCCCTCCTTGGCATTGCCAGCGTCAAACATGCTCTCGCGGATGGCGGCGATTTCCCGAGCCGTCATCTGCCGGGACTCTTCATTCGCATCACTTCCCGACTGCGACAGCGCTAGGGTCCGGACGCGGGTCATCATTTCCTGGATGTGGTTGAGCTCCAGCTCGCTGCGCTCCAGCCAGTTGCGGTGCTCCTGCAGGTTCAGGATGAGCTGCTCACTGCTGGAAATCTTGGTGACGATGTCCTGCATCGTCGCCGCGCCAATCGGGTCATCCGACGGACGGTTCAGGCGCTGCCCGGTTGCCATCTGCATCTGCGTTTCCTGCAGACGCGACGACGTCTTCTGGATGTTGTTCAGGACCTGATCGCGGCGGCTGTTTTCCGTTACTCGCATCGTCACATGTTGATTACGGTGTCCATCATTTCATCCACCGTTTTAATGAACCGGGCAGATGCTTCGTAGGCCTTCTGGTACTGAACCATGTTGGTCAGTTCTTCATCCATATTGACCCCGCTGATGGAGTTGCGGATTTCTCGGAACTGGCGGACCATTCCCTCTTGCTGCTCCTGCTCCACCTGATTGCGGCGGATGCGGAGCCCCAGGTCTCCTAGGATGCCGTTGTAGTACTCATCAAAGGTGATCGTCTCATCCTTCATCGTCGGCTCGGTCTGGAGCTTGGCGATGGCAAGCGCAACCTGGTTGTCACCGGGAATGAGGTCCTTTCCGGACGAAATGGTGTTCGGGTCCTTCATGATGCGGTCGCTGAGCCGAATGTCGGCTGCGCCCTTGAGGGACTCGAAGAAGCTGTTGAAGCCCATCACCAGCGTCAAATTCGACTGGTCTTCGCCAAAAATGAAGTTGTACCCGGCGCCGCTCTGCAGGAGCATGGAGCCGTCGGCTTCAATGCTGGCATGAAGAAGCTTCGGGTCACTGACCGTCTGGTTGATGCGGTTGACAATGTCCGGAAGCCGGTCGGAGCCCGCTTGGACCTCGATCTCATAGGTTTCCAGGAATTCATTGTCTGGCCCCACTAGGTGCAGCTGGAGGACGCCATCGTTGAGGAACGGCAGCGGTTGGCCCAGTGCATCCGGATGAAGCCCATAGGTGCTTTTCATCAGGTTGGTGGCCGAGTTGACTCCGGTTCCGGTGGCGTGCAGCTTGTTGATCTTGTTCGCCATCCCAAATGCCAGCTCATCCATCTGCTGCATGTAGCCAACGATCGTTTCGTCACGCTGCTTGAGGAGCTCCGTGAGGGTCCCAGAGCGGAAGATGCGGGTGATGTCACGTCGGTTGTTGTTCGTGGCAATGCCATCTAGGCCCACCATGCCAACCTCTCCGCCCTTCAGCGTCGGTTCGACCCCAAAGAACTTGTCTCCCTCCACCAACGTCCAGTCCCGTCCAATGATGACCGATGTCCGGCGGTTCGGGTTCTCAATCACATTGACGTCCACAAGCGACGCCAGTTCTTCAATGGCCTGAGCCCGAGCGTCCCGGGCGTCGTTGGCCTTGCGGCCGCCAACCTCATAGGAGAAGATCTGCCGATTCAGCTCGGCAATCCGCTTCCCCAGGCTGTTGACTTGGTCGCTGACATCCTGAATCTTGGCATCAGCCTCGTTGCGCAGCGACACCAGCTGGGCATGCATTTCCCGGATTTTGGTGGCCAGCAGGTCTCCCTGCTCCTGCACACGCTGACGGGCCACATCCAGCTCAGGCTGGCTGGAGAGCTGACTCCAGGAGTTCCAGAACTCGTTCATCGCATTCCGGAGCCCCGTGACTCCCAAGTCCCCGAAAACGACTTCCAGCTTGTTGAAAAACTCGCCGCGGGTCTTGAAGACCTCCGATTTCGGATTTTCCTGGATGATCTTGCGTTGAACGAAGTGATCGAAGACTCGGCCGGTGGGTTGCGCTTCGGCACCGCCTCCGACTCCAGTAGGATCCGGGGCTGCGGCCTGCGTGGTGACTTGCTGCCGAGAGAAGCCTTCGGTGTTTTGATTGGCAATGTTGTGCCCAGAGGTCTGAATCGCCCGTTGCTGGGCGTTCATGGCACGGGAGCCGACATTGAGGGCTTGGTTGAGGCTAGGCATGGGACAACGTTTCCGTTTAACCGGAGTGCGTGGATAAAATCAGACCGAGGAGCGGCTGAACTTGCTCTTGCCGCTTTGTAACTTCCCGGCCTCGGAGTAGGTCTGCTGCAGGCCCTGAGCTTCAGACATGAAGCGGATGGCGGCATTGACTGACTTCAGGCGCGACTCAGAGAGGCGCCCGTTGCGTTCCGCGCTCTGGCGAATCTGCTCCAGCAGCGAGGTCAGGCGGTGATGGCAGTCTGACAGCGCTTGCCCGTGGGCTCCGCCGCAACGTTCAGCAATTTGCCGGAGGCGCAGTTCCGGAGCCGGCAGGTCCCAGTGACGGGCCAGCCCTTGCACCAGCGTGATGCGCTCCTGTTCCAGTTGCTCAATCCGGCGCACGACCTGAGACTTGGCGGACTGAAGTTGCAGCAGCTCGGCTCCTGAAGCCTTCCCATAGCTCTCTCCTTCCTCATTGAGGAGGATCAGCAGCTGTTCATGCAACTCGGCTTCGCGTTCCAGCAAAGCAGTCAGTTCGTCCAACGACTCTTCCACAAAAGTCCCTTTAACCTAATGAAATGGGGGTCAGGAAGAGCCTTCCTGGAGACCTTCCTTCAGGAGGTTGAGCGCCAGTTTCTTGGAGTCCACTTGGTACTCGCCGTTGCGGATGCGCTCCTTGAGCTCCGCCACCTTGTCTGCACGCACCTCCGGCTCAGCCTCAATGCGTACCTTCATCTTGTCCATTGCAAAGGAACCAGCCTTCACAACATCGTTCTGAGACTGGTCGCCTCGACCTTGACGCGCCAGCTCGGTGCCGTCTTTACGCTGCCCCCCTTTCAGGTCTTGGAGAGCAGAAGTTTGTTGTCCTGTGATCTTCATAGGGCCACCTTATCAATCTGCGGTTTTTCCGGAGTATCCGGAAACCCAATGTGGGTGCTCTTGGTCCGAGTTCTCGTCATGGTGACAGGTTCCCGGGGTGGGAGCAAGTGCGGCTTCTCCACTGAAGGAGACCGCCTCTTGATTCCACATCGGCATCTTTGCAGAAAACTTGAGCGGTTCTTTGCAAAACCTTATTTTTTCAGCCGAGCCTGCAGCTGCTGATAGATCATTTCTCCCAAACCGAGGCTTCCCGACTTGGCCATCTGCAGAGAGCGCTGCTCATCCAGCATGGACTCAAAGGCCTTCTCGCCACTGGACTTGGGCATCAGCCCAGACTCCATGGTGGCCTCACGCATCGCCGAAAGCAGCTGCTGCGTGAAGATGGCCTCAAACTCGTCACAGGCCTCTCGGAGCTTCTCGTCCCGGGAGGCGCCCTTTGGTTGGGTGTTCAGGGCTTCTAGGCGGTTCTGCTGTCCAGCAAGGCGCGCGGTTCCCAGTTGAGCGGATGCTTTCAGTGAGTTCATGACACTTACCGGATGATGAGTTCAGCGTGCAGGGCACCTGCCGTCTTAATGGCCTTGAGGACCTCAATCAGGTCCTTGCTGGAGGCGCCAATTTTGTTGAAGCCGTCCACCACTTCCTTGAGGTCCGCTCCCCCCTTGAGCAGGAAGACATTTGAGGAAATCGTCTCCTCGTTGCCGCCCCCGGGGGCATTCGGATCCGCAGGCGCCGCCTGAGGCAGCTTCACCTGGATGTTGAGGCCGTTCTGAGAAATCGCCACCGGGGAGATCCGGACGCTTCCGCCCATGACCACGGTTCCGGAGCGTTCGTCGAGCACCACCTGTGCGGAACTGTCTGGGGTGATTTCCAGGTTTTCAATGCTGGAGACCAACTCCACGGTGTTTCCTAGGTAGCTATCGGGCACAATCACTTCCACCGTCCCGGCATCTTTTGCTCGGGCGGTCCGCATGCCCAAGGACTGGTTGATCAGTTTGGCCAACCGGAACGCCGTGGTGAAGTCAGGCTCCTTGAGGTTCATGTACACCCGAGCCCGGCTGTTGAGGTTCAGGTTGATCTCGCGTTCGACAATCGCGCCTCCGGGCACGTTCCCTACCGAAGCCACCATGCGGGCGCCAATGGGTAGGTTGGCCAATTCTTCCGGGGGCAGGGCTTCTGCCCGGCTCACCCCACGAGGAATCCCAGCAATCGGTCCCTGGGCCAGCGCATACACCTGCCGGTCGGGTCCTCGCAGTGGCGCCATCAGCAACACGCCTCCCCGGAGGGAAATGGAATCTCCCAGCGTCGCAACGGTCACATCCAGACGCTGGCCGGATTTGGCAAACGGCGGCAGGGTTGAGGTCAGCCAAACCGCTGCCACACTACGTCCCTGAATGTCCTGACTTCCCAAACTCAGGCCCATGCGCTCCAGTGCGTTCACAATGGGCTTGCGAGAAAGCAGGCTTTCCGGAGAGTCCCCGGTTCCATCCAGACCCACAACCAGGCCAAAGCCAATCAGCTGGTTGTCCCTCGCTCCTCGGAGCGAAGCAATGTCCTTCACACGGACTGCCCAAGCCGTTGAGGTCAGGGCAAAAATCAGAAGCAAACTAAGCAAAGGGCGCATGAATCATCGAATCAAGAAGGTTCGAGCCACAATTATCTTCCGGGAGCAATGCGAATTCGGTGCCAGAAGAAGAGGCTGTTGGGGTCGGAAAGGTCAGAGGGGCATTGGGAAAGAGGGCGACTCAAGAAGGGTCCCAGCGTTCCAGTTTTCGGGCCATGCCCACCAGTTCCTGAGGCAACTGACGCTGGAGAAGGTGCGCCCGCTTCAGCAGTTCAGCGCGGCCAATCTCGGGTCCAGCGTGGCTGCCGAAGAGGAGGACGTTCCCCAGGGAACGGGTCCGAGCCTGCATGCCCCGGCCAAAAGCCGCCATCCACCGCTTGCGGAACTGCGGAAAGACCTCGGTGGCGCTCCAGACGTTCGCTAGGACCCAGCCGTTGGGCGTCAGACGGTCGAGGAGCAGGGACAGAAATTCGGGAGACTGAAGAGCCGGAGGAGTGCCGTAGGAATCGAAGGCGTCCAGAAAGATCAGGTCGTAGGGCCCCGGCAACTGAGGAACCTGCTCTAGGGCATTCCCCAGGTGTACCTGTAGGTGCGGGTGGTCCGGAAAGTCGAAACACTCCCGGGCTGCGGCAATGACCTCTGGATTGAGCTCCACCACGTCGTGGATCAGGTCCGGAAAGTGCCGGTGCAGGTACGTGGGAACCGTGCCTGCGCCCATTCCGATGTGCAGGATCCGCTGCGGCTGCGGCACCACCACCAGTCCCAGCAAGAGGTAACGGGTGTACCGAAGCACCAGGTGTTCCGGGTTGAGCTGCGACTGAGCACTCTGGACCACCCGGTTGCCAAACCGCAGTTCCCGGCGTCCCGGACGTTCCCAGACCTCGACGGACGTGTCCTGCCAGCAGCGCTTCCAGATGAGTTGTTCCGGTTGGGGACGAATGGACTTCACGATCCAGGCAACCAGTTGGTTGAGCACCCTCAGGACACAGGACGCCGGACCGGATCGGCTTTCAGTCGAGCGACCGCCTGTGAAGCGGAGGATGGGGTTTCCCGCAGTGCAGGCGTGGCCGGAGAGGCAAGAACCTGTTGCCCGGCGCGGCGCCAGGTGTCGCGGAGGCGTTCCATGAGCAGCATGAGTGGCTTCTGTGAAAGAGTCTTGAGAGTCGGTCCCCAAAACTCTTTCAGCAAGACCCACGCCACTGGCTTAACTTTTCCAGAATCCCGGGGAGAGGAGGAAGAGCGCCGTGTAAATGTCCAAGCGTCCGGCCAGCATGAAGAAGGACAGCAGCCACTTCGCCAAGTCTGAGAACCCGGCAAAGTTGTCTGTGGGGCCCACCGCCCCAAATCCGGGGCCAATGTTCCACAGCGTTGCCATGGTCGCATTGAGTGCCGTCCAGAAGTCCACGGCGTCAATGAGCGTGAGCAGCATCGACCCAACGAGCAGGAAGAGGACATTGAGCGTGAAGAAGCTCATCACACCATAGATGATCTGCGGAGGCAGCGGACGGTTGTTGATGCGGATGGGGTTCACCGCCATCGGCTGCAGCATCGTCCGGGCGGTGTGGGAGATGGAGCGGAAGATGATCACAAAGTGGAGGATCCGGATGCCGCTGGAGGTGGAACTGGTTGAGCCTCCAATGAAGAGGCACATGAAGATGATCATCTGGGCGGCCTCTGGCCACTGCTCATAGTCGGCTGTGGCAAAGCCCGTTGTGGTGATGATGGAAACCACTTGGAAGAAGCCAAAGCGGGCCGCATCCGCCAGCGTTGCGTAGGCGCCCTGTCCCCAGAGGACCACGGAGATGAGGAGCCCAAGCCCAATGACCACCAGCAGGTAGGCCTTGATTTCCGTGTTGTGCCGCACCTCCTTCCAGTTCCGGGAGATGAGGTGGTAGTGGAGCACAAAGTCCATGCCTCCGAGGAACATGAAGACCGTCCCCACCCACTCTAGGTACGAGCTGTCGTAGGCGCCATAGCTGGCGTTGCGGCTGGAGTAGCCTCCTGTCGCCAGGGTTCCGAAGGCGTGAATCAGGGCATCGTACAGCGACATTCCCCCGAGCCACAGCAACAGGGTCTGCAGGGCATTGAGGCCAATGTAGATCACCCACAGCCAGCGCAGGGTTTCCTTGAGCCGCGGGAGCATCTTGGTGCCCGTCAGGCCCTGTCCGGGCGCAGCTTCCGCCCGGAACAGCTGCACCGCTTCACTGCTGGAAAACAGGGTCAGGTAGAGGACAATCATCCCCATCCCCCCAATGAAGTGCGTCATGCTCCGCCAGAAGAGCAGGCCCTTTGGCAGCGACTCAATGTCGGTCAGGATGGTGGAACCTGTTGTCGTGTACCCGGACATGACCTCAAAGAAGGCGTCCGTGAACGACGGGATGGCTCCGTGGATGATGAAGGGCAGGGCCGAAACGGCCGAAAAGAGCACCCATCCGAGGGCCACAATGACGATGCCCTCCTTGATGCGGACCTCCCGGCGTTTCCGGAAGGGCCAGTACAGCGGCAGCCCCACCACAACGGAAGCAAGGATGGTCACCACGAAGGCGAACAGGTCATCCTGTCCGTAAAGGACGGCACACGCCGCAGGGAAGAGCATGAGGCCCCCGCTGACCAGCAGCAGAGCCCCTGTCGTCCGAAGAAAGAGATGATAAGACATGTGTCCAGCCCAAGGGCAGAAACAGGGTCAGACGGCGGAACTAGAGGTTCAGCAATCCGCGCAAGTGGTGGGTGATGCGCTCTTGATTGTCCAAGGAGTCTAGGTAGAGCGGCATGGCCTGCACCTCTCCCGCCTCATTGGTCCGGACCCCAGACAGGTGCCACAGGACCGCCTCGTCAGTGGGATCCAGCGACTCCCGGAACTCAACCGGCGCGTGAAACACCACCGGGACGTGAGAGGAGCGCGAGCGGTTGCGGTTGCGCAGAAACTGGTGCACGACTTCCATTGAGAAGTGGGGCAGGTCAATGATGAACAGGGCAAAGCGGAGCTCCTCCAGGTCGCGGCGACTGAGGAGTGTGTCAAACTTCTGAATCCGCTTGAAGCCCACGGCTTCCGGAAAGACCGCATTGACGCCTTCCAGCGGAAAGCTGGAGTTGAGGGTCATCAGCGCCACTTGGGCCATTTCCAGAATCTGCTCCGGAGACTCCTTGTACAGCTGCTGTTCCTCCTCCAAGAAGCGTCCGGCGCGGATGTTGTCCAGCTGGGCGCCATTGCGAACGGCGCAGCCTAGGGACATGGCCTCCAGGATCTGCAACCGGTGCTTCAGCAGAGGCACAAACCATTCATCCAGCGTCTCAATCTCAGGGGGCTCAAACTCCTCGTCCCCCGTGGCTTCGGCTTCATTGTCAGGAGGCTCGGGCGCAGGAGCAGCTTCTTCGCCTTCAAGCTTTTCCTCCTCCGACTTGAAGCGGTCCAGCAGCTTGCCCATCTCCATGTCAATCTGGAAGAGCCGGTACTGTTTGCCCTTCTTCACCCCCATGATCTTGGAAAGCGTGTTGAGCCCATCCTTAGAGATCATCGCTTTGATGACCCGTTCCACGCTTTCGCGCTGCTCCTTGAGGGTCTTGTCCTTGAGCGCTGCTGCTCCCAGCACGCCTTCCAGCAGCTCGTCCGGTTTGGTCCGGATCAGCTCATGGAGGTTCCGGCTGGTGAGCGTCACCTCGCTTGGATCCACTGCGGTCTCCCCTTCTGCAGGAACAGGCGCCAGGCGGAGCTTCACATTGAGGGTGCCGTCGGTTTCCACGTTCCAGGAGTTGACCAGCACGACCTCAAACTGAGAGAAGGTTTCTTCCTTGCGCATGAACTGCTGGTAGGCCTTGGCAGCCGGCAGATTCGGGTTGTCTCGCTTGAACTTGTTGAAGAGGCGAAACAGCTCCAGCGACGACATCATCTTGACGCGGGTCCGCGGGAACTTGTGCTCCACCAGGTAGTCGATCAGGTCGGTCCGGAAGTCGTCCACAATGAGGTAGCGGGTCAGGTTCCGCATGATGCCCCCAAAGCGCGTTCCGCTGTGAACGTGCCGGGTCGCTTCCATCAGCGCCATGTGGACGAGCGCATAGTAGGCTTCAGCCTGGGGGAGCAAGCGCTCCTCAATGGACTCAATCTGCAAGTTATTGGTGGCTTCTTCCTGGGCCAGTTTCCAGAACTCTTCATACTGAGACGCCCGACGCATCATCCAGGGCTGGGTGGCTTCGGTCTTCAGCTCCCCCTGCAGGTCGAGGTAGTACTGTTCCAGCTTGTTCCGGATCTCAAACGGACGCTTCTGCACCGGGGGCATCTTTTCAGGGAGCCACCCCGTGAAGCGGTAGGTTCGCCGAGCAATGTGCTGAACGTGCGCGTCTGGAGCATTGCGGAAGTCCTCCGGGAAACCACACTGAATGAGGATGAAAAAGTCGTACTCCTTGACCTTCTCAAACTTCAGATCGGTTTGCCGGATCACCTCCACACTGGAAAAGTGCCAGTGCTTGATCTGCTTCACCACCGCATCCGCGTAGCTGCTGTGCAGGCCCGGGTGCGTGACAATGAGGAGGTTGACGTCAACCTGCTTCTTCTGCAGCGCCTCATAGTGCTTCTGCAGCTCCACCTTACGGACGTCTCCAGCGAGCTTGTGGGTCGTGTGACGTCCTTCAATGTAAGCCTTCAGCGTGGCCTTGGAACTCAGCTGCTGCGCCACCAGTCGTGTGATCGCCCCCTTCTTGCCAATGCCCGTGGTTTCCACACTGAGGTCGTTCCACTGCAGAAAGAGCGGGTCCTTCTTCAGACGGAAGGTGGGGTGCTTGGTGATGGCAATGATCAGCGCTTCCGGATTGGCACGACGGTAGAGGCGGAGGATGTTGGTGTGCTGCTCAATGAAGTTGTTCCGCATCACCGGACTCACCCAGCTCGGGACCGTGAAGCTGAGGAAGAACAGGTCCGCAAACCGGACCACCGGTTGAATCTCCCGGGCGTTGTAGAGCTTCGGCTGAATGCCCATCTGGTTCCAGACCAGCAGGTTGCTCTGCAGCAGCGCCTCAATGTCTTCTAGTTCCCGACGCCAGGCGCGTTCCTGCTGCTCAACCTCATACCCTTGGTAGTCGAGGTGCCAAGCGTTCGGGTTGTCGCGATCAAACTTGATCTCTGTCATCAGGTAAACAAACTTCAGCTCCAGCCCAGGAAGCCCTTCCCGCCAAGCCTGCTCACGGAGTTGACCAATGCGGGCCTGTAGTTCTTCTTGCTGCTGCTGTTCGTTGGGCGGTTCTGAAGCTTGGACGTCAGAGGGCATGAAGCATTGTTGGAGCTGATAGTGAAGGCGAATGCCAGATCGGACTGAAAAGGTCGATGCTACCAAATGCCCTTGAAAGATGCTACCGCAAAAATGCCGCGAAGCCGGATGCCTCGGCCGCAGCGCCTTTTTGTTCCTGCCCCTCCGGAAGAACAAGGGAGCCTCAGCACGGCCCAGCAGCGGCATAGCCTGTGCAGACTCTTTCTTCCAGAACGTAGACCATCTTTTTCTGTCCGTAACGATCTGACGATCTCATGAAGAGCCGCTTTTTACCCGTCCGTCCTTCGGTGCAACCACGTCCCCTTGCACCACCAGAACCCCCTTCGCCTTCTCCAACCGGAGAGACCGATTCCCGGGGGCTCTACCTCTTGGCCAACCTTCAACGCAAGTGCACCCCCTTCCGTTACGACGCCTCCGGAAAGTTCCAGACTCGTCCCACCGAGAGTGGCACCCACTTGACGCGTGAAGCGTAACTCCGGCAGCGAGACGGTTCATGGAAGAAGCTGCGGTTCAGGCCCTCGCACACGACTTGCTGCACACACACGGGCTCTGGGAACAAGGGTGGCGGTTTGCCTTTGACCGGGCCGTCCGCCGCGCAGGAGCCTGTCACTACCACCGCCAGCGCATCACCCTTTCCAGAGCCTTTGCCCAAACCCTGGAAGAAGCAGAAATCCGGGAAACCCTGCTGCACGAAATCGCTCATGCCCTGGTTGGTCCAGGACAGGGACACAACGCCCGCTGGAAGGCCACGGCTCAGGCCATTGGCTGTCGCGCAGAACGGACGCACTCCTATGAGTTTGCGCCCGCGCCCTGGACCTTACGATGCGTGCGAGGCTGCTTCTCAGTGCCACGCCACCGACGTCCCGCCCAACGTCGTCTCAACCACCTTCGCTGCGCCCGCTGTGGCGCGTCCATTGAACTGAAGCCGTCTCCGGAAGCCTCCCCCGACACCAGCTCCTGAACGCCCTTAACCGGCCGCGTCTTGGGAACCGGCGGTGCTGACTTCGTCTTCCTTCCAGGCCTGCAGCAGGGCTTCTGCAGAAGCGCCGGCTTCTTCCGGAAGCCCAGACCAGACGGCAAACCGACGACGCAGCTCCTGCACCGACCGACCCGACGCCCGCCAGGCCCGCAGCGAAGGCGCTCCTGCTGACTTGGAAAGCTTTTCCCCAGAGGCATCCCGGACCAGCCCGTGGTGCTCAAAGGTCACTTCCTGGAAAGCGGTCGCCCGGACGCCTGCAGCAAGCCACAGCTGACGCAGCGTCGATTCATACAGGTCCTGCCCCCGGACAATCCAGTTGATCCCATCCGCCTCGTCATCCGCCAGCGATGCCACCTGATAGGCTGGCAACCCGTCGCGTCTTCGCACCACAAAGTCTCCGGTTACGGACCCGGGCACCTGAAGGATTCCCGCTGCCGTCTTGACCCGCACCTCGCCTGTTTCCGGCATCCGGACGCGCCACGCCACCGATTCCGACGTCAGCGCCAACCCACGCGCTCGGCAGGTGCCCGGATACTCCTGCAGAGCCTCCGGATGCGCCTGACGCCACTTCCTGATCTGCTGGCGGGAGCAGTCACAGGCATAGAGCCACCCCTGCTCCTGAAGCGTCCGGAGGAGGCTGTGGTACTGTTCCAGCCGAAGCGATTGCGAAAAGCGCTGACGGTGCGCCTCCGGACCCTGAGGCCCAGCTTCCCAGTCCAGTTCCAGCCACTCAAGGTCCGCAAACAATGCTTCCAGGTACACGGGATGGCAGCGGGCCGCGTCTAGGTCGTCAATCCGGAGCCGCAGCGTTCCCCCAGAAGTCCGTACCCGGCACCAGGTCCGCCAGAAGCTGAAGGCGTTTCCCCAGTGCAGGTAGCCGCTGGGGGTGGGAGCCAGCCGTGAGTGTCGGGGAGAAAGAGTCATGGGGCGTCCGTTGAGGAACTCATGGGCGGTCCGAGGCCAGGCGGAATGCTTGACTCCGGGAGATATTTTGGTAGTTTGCAGAAGCCAATTTCTCCGTGTTTCAAAAGGCTTGGCGCCTCCGCCAGCTTGGAGGAAAGTGCCGCTCAAATCAACATCCGCGTCCGGCGCCTCAAGGGTCCTGCTTGTGACCTCACGGTCCCTTCCGGAAGCGTGGACTCTTTCTGATCCCTTCACCTGGAGATGCCCCGTGTCTGCCTTCCTCATCCTAGATGACCAGGACAACGTTGCTCTGGCCTTGGACGACCTCCCGGCAGGAGCCACCGTCAAGGGCGTGCTGCTGCAAGAGCCCATTCCGGCAGGTCACAAGCTGGCCCTGACGGCTTTGGAGCCGGGCACGTCCATCCGCAAGTACGCTCAGATCATTGGCTTCGCACGGGTTCCCATTGCTCCCGGGACACACGTCCATACTCACAACTGTGACGTCCAGAGCTTCTCCCGGGACTACGCTTTTGGTGCCGAGGCTCAAGGCACGTCTCTGGTTGCCACACCCGCTACCTTTGAGGGCTTCCTCCGGAGTGACGGCCGTGCTGGGACCCGAAACTACATCGCGGTTCTGACCTCGGTCAACTGCTCGGCAACCGTGGCCAAGGCGATTGCCGGACAGTTTACTGACGATGCCGTCCGGGCCGAGTTCCCCAACGTCGATGGCGTGGTGGCGTTCACTCATGGCACCGGGTGCGGTCAGAACATCAAGGGGGAGGGACTTGCCTTGCTGCGGCGGGTGCTCTCTGGCTACGCGACGCATCCGAATGTTGCTGGCGCGCTGGTCGTTGGGCTGGGCTGCGAGGTCAACCAGATCCCAGACTTTCTCAAAGAAGAAGGGCTGGAAACCGGCGCCCGCCTCCGGACGCTGGTCATTCAGGAGAGCGGAGGCACCCGCAAAACTGTAGAAGCCGGGGTAGCGTTGGTCCGGGAGATGCTCCACGAGGCCAACCAGTGCCAGCGCCAAACGCTTCCGGCCAGCCACCTGACCCTGGCGCTGCAGTGCGGCGGCTCAGACGCCTATTCTGGGATCACGGCCAACCCCGCACTGGGTGCTGCATCCGACCTGCTGGTCCAGCATGGCGGTACCACGGTGCTGAGTGAGACACCGGAAATTTATGGCGCTGAGCACCTGCTCACCCGCCGGGCGGCCAGCGAGGCGGTGGGACGTAAGCTCATTGAACGGATCCACTGGTGGGAAGACTACACCGCTCGCCACGGGGGTGAGATGGACAACAACCCCTCTCCGGGCAACAAGGCCGGTGGCCTGACCACCATCTTAGAAAAATCCCTCGGCGCGGTGGCCAAGGGAGGACGGTCTGACCTAGCAGATGTGGCGCTCTACGCGGAACGCCTCCGGACCCGCGGGTTCATCTTCATGGACTCGCCCGGCTACGACCCCGTCTCCATCACCGGACAGGTGGCTTCCGGCTGCAACGTGGTCTGCTTCACCACCGGACGTGGCTCGGTTTACGGCTGCAAGCCAGCACCCAGCCTGAAACTGGCCACCAACACCCCCATGTTTGAACGCATGTTCGAGGACATGGACCTCAACTGCGGTGAGGTGCTCGACGGGGTTCCTCTGGAACAGATGGGCGAGCGCATCTTCCGCCTCATCCTCGAAACCGCCTCCGGAAAGCCCACCAAGAGTGAGCAGTTCGGGTTTGGCGACTACGAGTTCCTGCCTTGGCAAATTGGCGCCGTCATGTAACCTCCGTCCGGGCTCCTGACTCCCCTGAGGAGCCCTTGCCCCTCCACAGTCCCCCTGCCCCTGAATCATCGGCAAATCCTATCAAAATCATAAAATTAAACGATTGGACGAATCAATCCACTCTCTCTAGACTAGGATCCATGGTGATTGAGCCATGTTGCTTAAACTCAATTTTTGGAGATGAGAAATGAATCCGATCAAAGAAGGACAGCGTGTTCCCGAAGTCAACTTCCGCTTCCGTGAGAATGGAACCTGGAAGGACGTCAGCACCCAGGACCTGTTTGCCGGCAAGACCGTGGTGGTCTTCAGTTTACCAGGGGCCTTCACCCCAACCTGCTCCGGCTCGCATGTGCCGCGCTACAACCAGTTGGTGCCCACGTTTGAGCAAGCTGGAATCGACGACGTGCTCTGCGTCTCCGTCAACGATGCCTTTGTGATGGACGCCTGGCAGGCCGAGCAGAAGGCGGACCGGGTCACCTTTGTCCCGGACGGCAACGCCGACTTCACCCGAGGGATGGGATTGCTTGTGGATAAGGAAGACCTGGGCTTTGGAGCGCGGAGCTGGCGCTACTCGATGCTGGTCAAGGATGGAGTGGTGGAGAAGCTCTTCGTGGAGCCAGACAAGCCTGGCGACCCCTTTGAGGTCTCGGACGCAGACACGATGCTCGAGTACTTGGGACAGCAGGCTCCGGAAGACGTGATCCTCTTCACCCGCGCCAACTGCGGACACTGCAAGCGCGCCAAGGAACAGTTGACGGCTCGCGGCATGAGCTACGCAGAGGTGCCAGCGACTCCGGGAATGCTCAAGGCCGTTTCCGGACGCCAGAGCACCCCCCAGGTGTTCATCAACGGCCAGCACATTGGCGGCGCCGATGAACTCGACCAGTGGTTCCAGGGACAGAACCTGAAGGTCGCGGCCTAAGCCTGGCTAAAGAGGCCAGATGAGCACAAGGTAAATGAGATACGTCCCGACAAAGAACACCCCCTCTTGTCGGGACAGCTCATAGCCGGTCCACGCGGTGGGCAGCATGACAAAGGCCAGCGCCATCATGAAGATGAAGTCGATCAGATTGATGCCGACTCCGGAGAGCGGCGCCACGGTGCCAGCGGTTCCAATCACAAAGCACAGGTTCGCAATGTTGGAGCCCACGGCATTTCCTACCGCCAAGTCCGTCTGCTTGCGCAGGGCTGCCGCAATGGACGTTGCCAGTTCCGGAGAGCTGGTCCCGATGGAAACCACCGTCAGTCCAATCACCGCCTCACTCACGCCCAGAGACTGAGCGACGTTCACGGAACCGTTGACCAGCCAGTCGGAGCCAAACCCCAGCAGGATCATGCCGATGAGGAGGGCCAGCACATCGCGTTCGGCGCTCTTTCCCACCTCAATTTCCTCATCTCCTTCCGAGGCGACCTCTTCTCCCTGCTGCCGTGCAGCAACAATGTTTCCAACGATGTAGGAGACCATGCAGAAGAGGAGGAACATGGACTCTCGCTGCGAGAAGACCTGATCCTCAAAAAACACGAAGGCCAGCACCGAGAGCAGGATCATGGAAGGAATGTCTGCCTTGACCAGCCGTTTCTGTACCTTAAGGGGCTGCATGATCGCGGCAATGCCGAGGACCAGGGCAATGTTGAGGATGTTGGACCCGAGCACGTTGCCGAGGGCCAGAGGACCTTTATCAGCCATTGAAGCCTGCACGCTCACAACGGCTTCCGGCATGCTGGTTCCGGCTGCCACAATGGTCAGTCCCACCATGACTGGGGGAATGCCCATCCGTACCGCAAGCGAGCAACTGGCGCCAACCATCCACTCAGCCCCGTAGTAGAGGGCCATCAAGCCGGCAATAATGAGAACGTAACTGTTGATACTACTGAGAAGGGATTCGTACATCGCCGGGATCGATGAGGAGCGGGAAGTGCCTCCATGGGGAATGGGAAAGCCCCCTCCCAGTACCATGCTCCAGCCCAGGAGGAGGGCGTTTCGACCTCCTTCCCGAGGCCGAAAATCGTGATTACTTCAGGGAACTAAAACGGATTCCAACGACCAACACGCCGATGGCTTGCCCCGCGTCCATGACGGGAACTGAAACCTGAACGAGCATGGCTCGCGAGCTTTCATCTAATTCCGGCTGGCCATAGTATACATTTCCCGAACCATCTGCAAAGGATTCCGTCCATTTTTCCTCATCTCCCTGCCAATAGTCAGAAGTGGCTTTACTCATGGCCACATTGGCGCCCTGATTATCTGTCAGAAAAGCCTCCGGGTACCGTCCTCGGCCTTCTTTGTTTTTTTCACTCAACCACTCACCAACAGGGTGGTTAAGGCATGCCTTGATGAGGTCATTTTCCTTCTTGGCCCCTGTCGCTTGACGCCAGGCGGCATCACGGCGCTTGATTTCATCCAAAGACAGGCCTTCTGCGTTTTGCGTTTTGACCGCATTAATGAAGGCTGGCTCCGCAGCCCACTGTTTCAGGACGGCAGTTTCCTGCTCCAGCTGCTGTCGAACCTCCGGTGTGATTTCAGGACCAGCGGCCAGTGCCGTGAGGCTGAAGCCAGCCACCAGGCCAAGGGACAGGAGCAACAAAGCGATTCGTTTCATGGTGTGTTCTCTCTCATTAAGGATGCGAGCGAAGTGGCAGGCCACTTCCGGTTTTTAAGAAGATGTTCCCAACAGCTTTCTGAGGGGAGGCAGAGGAGACCGATCTGGGGAAGCAGACCGGTTTTTAAATCCCAACACCGACGACGTATCCGTGATCAATTCACGGATGCGTGACGCCTGCAGGGACAGGTCAGAGGCAAATCCGGTTACCTCTTCTGACTGAGTCGCATTCTGTTGAGTGGTTTGCTCAATGGTGGTCAGGCTGGTGCCCACTTGGCGGATTCCTTCGTCTTGTTCTCCTGAGGCCGCACTGATGCCACTGACCAGACGCTGAATGTTGTCGGCACGTTGCGTTTGTTCATCAGCAAAGCGCGCCACCTCTTCCATCAGTTGAGCGGCAGACGACACTTCCTGAAGCATGTCCCGGAGGACGGCTTCGCCATTGACCGCAATGTCGTTTCCGGAGTCCGCCTTTTCTGCAGTTTCCTTGATCAAAGCGCCAATTTCCTTGGCTGCATTCTTGGAATTTTCCGCCAGCTTGGAGACCTCATCAGCAACCACGGCAAACCCCTTGCCCTGCTCTCCGGCACGGGCGGCTTCAATGGCCGCATTGGTTGCCAGCATCTTGGTCTGGTGGGTGATCTCATTGATGGTGTCGATGATGGAGGAAATGCGGATCCCGCTTTCATGGATCGACCGCATCGCCTGAAGCAGCGCCCCAACGACGTCTACCCCGCGCTCAGCCGCGGTCGAGGCGTCCTTGGTGATCTTGGCCACTTCACGGGAACGTTCGCTGGATTGAGAGATGAAAGAGGCCATCTCCTGAGTCGCTTGGAGCGCGTTCTGCGAGCTCTCTGCATTCTGACGGGTCTGAGAGGCCAACTCCGTGATCGTTGAGGTCGTTTGCTCCAAACTGGACGCCTGCGACGTTGCCCCTGCTGAAAGTGCTTGGGCGTTGGACTCAAGGTTGTGAGCCACCCGGACCAGTTCCTCCACCGCAAACCCCAACTCCTGCGTCAGCTTCCCCAGCTCCTGCATGATGCTCCGCGTGGAGATCCAGGCCGCCAGAATGATCAGCAGTCCCAGCCCCACCACCAGCACCAGCAGGATGGTCACCGACTGTTCTCGAATGTCTTCCGCCTGAACCCGGAGCCGATTGATCTCACTCCGGTGATGCTTCAGGGCTTCACTGAAGTGCCCCAGCGTTGCGTCGTAACGCTCCCGACCACTTCCCATCAAAAGGGCATACGCCTCTTCTTTCGCATACTCGTTGCTGAGGTCCAACGACTGTCGCGCAATCTCCTGAAAGGCCATCCAGGCGTCTGTCCCTTGCCCTTCCAGTTGATACCGCTGCTCATGCTCCTGAATGGCCTGCAGCACCGAGGCCTGCTCCTGCACCGCCTGCTGTTCCAGTTTCTCCATTTGGTCCGGGTCCTGCGCGCCCACATGGGTAATGAGCAGCAACAGCGTCCGTTGCGCCTGCTGCTGAATCCGCTCGACCTCAAAGACCGGGGCCGCATGGTCTTCCACCAGACGCTCTGAAACATCAGCAACCCCCTTGGTAAAGAAGTACCCCACCCACCCGAGGATCAGAAAGCAAAGCAGCGTAAACGCAGAGGTTAAGTACAGCTTTGTCCGGACAGTCATATTTCCTCAAAATAAATGATTCTGAATTAAAAAAATGCCATTAAATAAATGATTTAATGAATGTTAGGATTTAATTAAATTCATGACGAAAAAAGCGCAACTGGAGAATTCAAACCTGACAAACTCCCGAAGGCAGAGGGTCCAGCTTCAGGGATTAGACAATCGTCAGCAGAACGGTCAGCGTGATGATGCTGAAGAGTGTCGAGAACAAAACGGTCGTGGTCACAAAGCTCGGAATGAGTTGGTACTCAAGAGCAATGATGGAAACCAATACCGCTGCCGGCATTGCCGCCTGCAGGATTCCGGTGGCTCGTTCCAGATCCACCAGCCCAAAAAACGGAACCACCAGGAAGGCCACCAACGGACCGCCCAGCAGACGCAGCGCCGTGGCCACCCACACGTCAAAGTCGATGGTAATGTCCCGGACCTCCGAGAGCTGCACCCCTAGGGTCACCAGCATAACCGGCACCATCGCCTGTGCCAGCAGCCCCGTCATCCGCTCAGCAAAAATCGGAACCGGCGTGTCCGTGAGGGTGAACGCCAGCGCCGGGATCAGAGCCAGCAGAGCCGGCGTCTTGAACACCTCCAACGTCGCCTTCATTCCGCCTTGACGCCCCCAGTTTGCCACACTGACGCAAATGATAAAGGAGGAGATCATGATCGCGAGAAAAAACACGGTCGCGGGCAGGCGCGAGGCAAGCCCAAACCGAAACTCGATCAGGGACAGGCCAAAGTTTCCCACGTTGCCGAACACCGCGACCATCATGAAGGCTGCGGTCATTTCGGGACTACGCCGCAGGGCCTTTCCGGTCAGCCACGCCAGCAGCGTCACCCCCGCCTGGATGCCCAACGCAGCGCCAACCATCCGGAGCAGGGTCCCGGTTTCCACGGGGGACGTGCTGATGATGTTGAAGACAAAGGAGGGGACAAAGAGAAAATACGCCACCCGCGACAGGGTCCGGGCTTCTAACTGAAGACGCGGGCCGGCCAAGTAACCGGTGAGGACCAGCAGGAAGACCGGGGTGACCACGTCGACAAACACCCCCAGGAGGGGGCCCATCGCGTGTCCGGTCAGGCGGTTGTAGAGCAGAACGCCCCCAAACAGCCCTCCTAGGAGTCCCCCGTACCGAACCACTGTGCGCACGTCGGGGTCAGATCAGGCGTTGAACGGTGTCCAGCAGGTGCTGACTCTGAAAGGGCTTCTCCAGAGTCGCATCCACCCCCAGGTCCTGGGTCATCTTCAGGTAATCCACCCCGTTGATGTTCCCTCCTCCCGAGATGGCAATGATCTTCACCTGCTGGCTTTTTTGGCGGATGCCGACAATGACGCTGATGCCGTCTTGCTGCGGCATGATCAGGTCTGTGATGATGAGGTCGAAGGAGGATTTTGAAAAGAGGGCCATCCCCTCCCGTCCATCCTGAGCCGAAGTCACCTGGTGCCCATACAGCTCCAGCATTTCAGCAATGGTTTCACGGAACTCCGGATGGTCTTCAATGAGGAGGATTTTTGCCATGGTACAAGGCCTTTAAGAAAGAGTGTGTTGCAGGGCCTGGTCCAGGTCACTGATGATGTCGTCCACCTTCTCCAGCCCCACCGACAGGCGGATCACTTCGGCGCCAGCGCCAGCAGCGTCTCTCTGCTCGTCGGTCAGCTGCCGATGCGTGGTGGAGGCCGGGTGGATGATGAGGGAGCGGGTGTCTCCAATGTTGGCCACATGGCTGAGCAGCTCGACCGATTCCACCAAGCGAACCCCCGCCTCGAAGCCTCCTTTGAGTCCGAAGGTAAACACAGAACCCGCTCCTTGAGGAAGGTAGGTCTGCGCCAGCGCATGGAAGGCGTTTTGGGGCAGCCCGGCATACGAGACCCACGACACGGCAGGGTGCGTTTCTAAAAACTCAGCCACCTTCTGCGCATTTTCGCAGTGCCGCTCCATACGGAGGGAGAGGGTTTCAATGCCATTCAGCGTGAGCCACGCATGGAACGGAGACAGCGTTGCCCCCAGGTCCCGGAGGCTGACCGCGTGGCTGTAGAGGGTAAAGGCGAGATCGTTCCCGAACGTCTCGGCGAAGGTGATGCCGTTGTACTCTGAAGCCGGGGTGCTCAGGCTGGGGAATTTGGGGTTGTTCAGCCAAGGGAAGGTTCCGGCGTCAACCACCACACCGCCCACGGCGTTGCCCTGTCCGGAGAGGAACTTGGTGGTGGAGTGCGTGACCAGGTCCGCCCCCCATTCAAAGGGACGGCAGAGCGCAGGAGTCGCCATGGTGTTGTCAACAATCAGCGGGACCCCGGCTTCTTCAGCCACTCGTGCAATCGCCTCTAGGTCCATCACCACGCCCCCGGGATTCGCCAGGCTTTCAATGAAAATGGCCCGGGTCCGGTCGGTCACGGCTCGGCGGAAAGCATCAGGGTCTGTGGCTTCCACAAAAATGGCCCGCCAGTCGAACTTCTGAAAGCTCTTCCCCATCAGGTTGATGCTGCCCCCGTAGAGCTTGTTGGCCACAATCACCTCCATGCCTGGTGACATGAGGGCAAACAGTGCCAAGACCTCTGCCGAGTGTCCGGAAGCCGTACAGGTGGCGCCTCGACCGCCTTCCAGAGTCGCCAGACGTTCTTCCAGCGCAGCAACCGTCGGATTCGTCAGGCGCGAGTAAATGAACCCCGGAGACTGTAGATTGAAGAGGGACGCTGCATGGTCTGCGTCTTCAAAAACGTAGGAAGTGGTCTGGTAAATCGGGAAGGAACGAGCGCCCGTGGTGGGTTCCGGAGGTGTGCCGGCGTGAATCGCCAGGGTCTCAAATCCGTATTGAGGGTGCAGGGGCTTCTTCATGCGCGCCTCCTGCGGCTGGAGATGACGCCGGTGTTGATGCCCTGCCAGCCCAGCTCTCCCCAGAGGCGGGAGTACTCGATCTTGGGACAGCGGTCCATCACCACCGTCAGGCCTCCGGCTTCGGCAATGGCCTGTGCCTCTTCGCTCACCACTCCAATCTGCAGCCAAAGCACCTTGGCTCCGCAGCGCACCGCTTCACGGGCAATCGCGGGTGCCTCTTCGCTCCGGCGAAAGACCTCCACCATGTCCACGGGTCCCACCTCCGACAGCTCGGAACGGACCGTTTCCCCGAGCAGGGTCTGTCCCGCAGCGCCCGGATTGACCGGCAGCATGCGGTACCCCTTCTGCGCCAGGTACTTCATGACAAAATAACTCGGACGCTTCCAGTTGGTGGAGGCGCCCACAACGGCAATGCTCCGGACCTCCCGAAGGATGCTCCGAAGGTCACGGTCACTAAGAGGGGGAGAAGCGGTCACTCTTTTTTTTCGGGATAGATGACTCGGGGATACACCTCGCGGCGTGGAATGAACTCTAGCGATTTCCCTTCCTCTCCGTAGCGGTAGTAAGGAATGAGGGACGAGTGCTCCCGTTCTGGGAGCGCCCGGTGCGCTTCTTCAAGGCGGAGGGCCGCTTCCTGGGTCGGCGAGAGCGGGGGCGGAGGCTCAGCCGACGCGCACCCCAACAGAGGCACGACAGCAAGCACTCCCCACATCCGGAGCTGAGGCATAAGCGTCCAAAAGCGGAATAGGCAGTTCAAAACACCGCAAGTATCAAAAAGCTCAGGGAAAAGCTCAAGCGGTTATCGGCCGGTACGCCACATGGACGGTGGAGGCCCCAAACACAAAATCCTCAATCAGGACATTGCAGAAGCCGGCTTCAAGCAGAATCCGCCGCAGCGTTTCCTGGTCGGGATACGCCCGGGAGGACTCCGGAAGGTACGTGAACATTTCCTGCCCAGGCATCAGCAGTTCGCCAATGCGGGGCACCACCCGGAAGAAGAAGAGCCGGCTCAGTGCATCCACCACCGGCACCCGCACCTTCCCGACATCTAGGCTCACCAGGGTCCCCCCGGGCTTCAACACCCGGAGGATCTCGGCCAGGGCTCCCTGCAGGTCGGGCACATTCCGGAGCCCGTACCCCACGGTCACAGCATCAAAGTGCCCCTCCGGAAACGGCAGGGCCATCGCATCGCCCCGGAGGTAGGTGATTCCTTGGGAAGTGCGTTGCTTGGCGAGGTCCAGCATCTCCTTCGCAAAGTCCAGGCCGATGACCTCCACGCCGGGGTGCTGCCGGAGCACCGCCTGCGCAATGTCTCCGGTGCCGCAGCACAGGTCCAGGCACCGCTCTCCGTCTCGCAGCCCCGTCTGCCGAGCCACAAAGCGCTTCCAGTAACGGTGCAGGCCAAAGGTGATCAGGTCATTGAACCGGTCGTACTGCCGGGCAATCTCATCAAACTTTTGTTCAACGTAGGCCGATTTTTCGCTGGCCTCCGGAAGGCGGTAGTTCATGGAGCTTCAGAAAAGGGGAAGAGGCAGCGACCTCGTCCGAGGTCAGGAACCCAAAGTGGGGATCACTTTCAGCGTACGGGACGCTTCAGGAAGCATAAAGTTTTTTCCACCACCTCGCACTTCCGGGGTGAAATCAACGCATGGGCCCCAGGGAACAGGCCAGAGGGAACCCACTCAAATGCCCCTCAATCGGCTTGAGAAACCCGGACCTCGTTGGGGGTAAGTTTGGGTTGCGGTTTCCATAAAGCCTTGTTAGCTTATCGCAGTTTTTGTTCGCTCACTAGAGCTTCACTCAGGCAGATGTGTCTGGGCCCCTGACTCCAACCCTGACTGTCCATCACCATGGAAATCACAATGAAACGTTTGCTGGTCGCGAGCTGGCTGATTGTTGCAGGATCCTTGATTGCTCCAACAGTGTTTGCCGCCGGAGACATCCAGCGTGGATCCGTGCTCTATTACAACTGCGTGAACTGTCACGGAAAGAACGGTGAAGGTAAGGAGCTTTCATCGGCCCCAGCCATTGCCGGTCAGCACAGCTGGTACCTGCTTCGGCAGTTGAAGAACTTCAAGGGCGGAGTTCGCGGCACCCACGCAGACGACGTCACCGGACAGCAGATGAAGGCCTTTGCCCTGACGCTGTCAACTGAAGCCGAAATGGAGAGCGTGGTCGCCTACATTGGCACCCTGAAGCCTCAGCCTCTGGAAGCCACGGTTCCTGGCAATCCGGATGCGGGCAAGACGGCTTATGGCACCTGCATGGCCTGCCATGGCGCCCAGGGTGAAGGCAACGAAGCCCTCAACGCGCCCAAGCTGGCGGGTCTGCCGGACTGGTACATTGTCACCCAGCTCAACAGCTTCCAGAAGGGCTACCGAGGGGTTCACAAGAAGGACACCTACGGACAGCAGATGCGTCCCATGTCGCTGGCCCTGACGCCTCAGAGCATGAACGACCTGGCTGCCTACATTGCGACCATGAGTGGCCTCACCCCGCCGAAGCCTTCTGCAGATGCTCTGATGGCCGCTACTCCGGCTCCGGCAGCTGAAGCACAGGCTGCACCGCAACCGATGGCTGCCATGGCCACCGGACAGGTAGCAGGACAGTACGTTCCTTATGACAACCCCCTTGAGGCCGACGCCTCTTGGGCCGTCTGCGCCTCCTGTCACGGCAACAACGCCCAGGGCAACGAGCGCCTCAGCGCCCCCCGACTGGCAGGTCAGCACGACTGGTACTTGGCCCGGCAGCTGAAGAACTGGCAAGAAGGCATCCGGGGCGTTCACCCCATCGACATGTACGGCATGCAGATGCGGCCCCTCGCCATGTCCCTGACCGATGAAGAGATCCAGAGTCTCGCCACTCAGGCTGCTAACTATCAGGCGCCCTACCCCCGCGCGACCCTGGCCGGGGACGTGAATGCGGGACGCGCCGCCTACGCCGTCTGTGCCTCCTGCCACGGTGCCGATGGTGCCGGAAACCAAGCCCTCAATGCTCCGAAGCTCGCCGGCATGCCGGATTGGTACGTTGCTCGGCAGCTGACCTACTTCCGCGAAGGTGCTCGAGGCCGCAACCCGAAAGACACCTATGGGCAGCAAATGGCTCCGATGGCTGCGGGACTGAGCGACCAAGGCATTGTTGACCTCGCCACCTACGTTGCTACGCTGCGTGAAGGCGAAATCGACACCACTCCGGTGGTAGCGGCAGCGCCGGCTGCCAGCACGGATACGGCGGCGGCGGCAACGGCTTCTGCCTCAAACGGACAGGCCCTGTATGGAACCTGCGCCGGTTGTCACGGTGCCGACGGTGCCGGCAACCAAGCCCTCAACGCTCCGCACCTAGCAGGCCAGGCACCGTGGTACATTGCTCGCCAGCTGGCCAACTTCAAGGCTGGCATCCGGGGCTCTCACGCGGATGATATGTATGGCAAGCAGATGGCCCCCATGTCCATGGCCCTCAGCGAAGCCGACATGCAGGCCCTCGGTGAGTACATCAGCGGCCTCAGCGGAGCCCCGCTCCCAGCCACCCTCGATGGAGACGCCGCTGCTGGACAGGCCGCCTACGCAACCTGCGCGGGCTGTCACGGTGCAGACGGTGCTGGAAACCAAGCCCTCAATGCTCCGAAGCTGGCGGGACTTCCGGACTGGTACCTCGTCCGGCAGCTCTCCAACTTCAAGGCCGGCATCCGCGGCAGTCACCAAGATGACATGTACGGCAAGCAGATGGCTCCCATGTCCATGGCTCTTGATGAAGCCGGCATGAAGAACATCGCCGCCTACATCCTGACCCTCCAGTAACCATGAGAACGGGAGGAGTTCGCTCCTCCCATCTCTTCGCCGTCTTCCCCCCATTGCTCCCGTATGAAGGTTCTGCTCGTTGAGGATGACGACACGCTTCGTAGTTCGCTGACCAGCGCCCTCCTTTCCTTGGGGCACGATCCTCACTCGTTTGATCGCGCCACCCCCGCTCTTGCAGCCGTCCTGCAAGAACCCTTTGACATCATCGTCACGGATCTCAAGCTCCCAGACCTTGAAGGGATTGAGATGATCCGGAAAACCCGGACGGAAGGCATCGTCTGCCCCTTCATCATCATCACCGGACACGCCAACCTTGATGTCGCCCTTGACTCCATTGACCTTGGCGCCACCGCTTTCCTCCGCAAGCCCTTCACCCTGACCGAACTGGAGCAAGCGCTGGATAAGGTCAACCAGCCCCACGAGGACCATGAGTTCAACGAAGAACAGGCTGCCGAAGAGGATCCCACGCTCCTCCAGCAGCAGGTGGTGATCGTCATTCAGCTCAGCCTTGAGTACTGGACCCGCTTCACTCAGAAGAGCAAGATCCAGCTGGCCATGGAAAGTGGACTCTGGTCGGTGTACATCGACCGCAGCACCGAACGCACCCGAACCCTCGACCGCTACCTGCACATCGACCGGGTCCCGTCTCGTCCCAAACCGGCCCTCGTCATCCGGACGGCTCAATTCGTCCTCGACGCCCTCCCCAGTGGCACCAACGCCCTAGAGCTGGAAACCGAGCTGTTCAAGCTCAAGCGCCTCGCGCTCAATAAGTAGCCCTCGCCTCGCCCCACCAATCCACTTGCACCTGCCTGCCGTCTTGCCGAGACTGGTGCGTTACCGCTTTTTGCTCAACCACCATCAGTGGCCTCCATGCTTGTTATCCTTCATCCCAACACCGATGAGTCCTCTGAGGCCTATCGGCAGACCCAAAGCTACCTGCAAGCCCTTCCGGACATTCAGCTTCGCCTGAACCACGTTCAGGGACAGGGTCAGCGACTCACCGAAATCTACCTCATTGGCAACACCCGGGCGCTCTCGCTCGATTCCATTGAAGCCCTTCCGGCCGTGGAACGCGTGGTCCGCATCTCCCACGAGTTCCGCATCCTGGGACGTCATGCCGCCGGAACGCCCTCGCTCGACTTTGAGTACAACGGCGTCCGCTTCAGTCAGGAAACGCTCAACCTCTTCCCTGGCCTCTGCGCGGTTGACAACCCGAAAAACGTTGAACGCATGATGCAGGCGCTTCAGGAGCATGGGCTGACCTGCACCCGCATGGGCGCGTACAAGCCCCGGACCAGTCCCTACGCCTTTCAGGGACACGGAAAGGACTGCCTGCCCTACGTCTTTGAACTCGCAGGCAAGTACGGCATCAAGGTCATTGCCATGGAAGTCACCCACGACAGCCACGTTGAAGAGATCGACGAGGTTCTCGAGAAACTCGGACGCCCCACCGGCGTGATGCTTCAGATTGGCACCCGCAACACCCAAAACTTTGAGCTGCTCAAGGTGATCGGGCGGCAGCAGACCTATCCGGTGTTGCTGAAACGGGGCTTTGGCATCTCCTTGAACGAATCCCTCAACGCCGCTGAGTACCTCGCCAGTGAGGGCAACAGCCACATCGTCTTCTGCCTCCGGGGAATGAAGACCGGCTTTGGCGCCCCGCACCGCAACATGGTGGACTTCCCCCACGTCCCCGTGGTGCGACGCCAGACCCGGATGCCCGTCTGCATCGACCCGTCTCACTCGGTGGGCACCCGTGAAGAAGGTCCCGAAGGCATCCTCGATGTGTTGCATGCCACCGCCCAGGGCATCATTGCCGGCGCCAACATGGTCCTGATTGACTTCCATCCGGAACCCACTGAGGCCTTCGTCGACGGCCCCCAAGCCCTCCGCATGGAAGAGCTGCCCCTGTTCCTGGAAGACGTCCGCATCGCCCGAGAGGCCTTCCTCAAGCGCACCGAGCTTTACCAAAATCACCCTTCACTCCAGTGACGCCATGCCCCTCTACGACTACCATTGCGAAAACTGCCGGACCGACTTCACCGAGTTGCGGAAGTCTGCAGAAATGGACCAGCCCATCGCCTGTCCGGAGTGCGGTTCCTCTCAAACCCATCGTGAGTTGAGCGGTTTTGCGGTCGCTGGAGGAAGCTCCGGAGGCTGCTCCGGTGGAGGCAACAGCCCCTTCCGCTGAGCGTCCTGACGCCACTGGGATGGTCATCCCGGACTCATCACTTCCTTTGTTTCCCTCCGAGAAGGGCCTGCCCCTTCCGGAGTTCCTCCTCAACCTAATTGTGAGGCCACCGCATGCCTGCTTTTACCGCCGAGGCGCCCGTTCCCCACTCCTCTAAAAAAGTCCGCATCAAGCCCGAGGGGGCCCTCGACTTCCTCTCGCTGCGTGAGATCAAGAAGCTCCGAGACAGCAACGAAGGCGGCCTCTACAACGTGTTTCGGCGCTGCGCCCTCGCCGTGCTCAACACAGGAAACGAAACCGACAGCGGCGCCGAGCTGCTCCGGATGTTCCCGGACTTTGACATTCAGATTGTCCCTCAGGCCCGTGGGGTCCGCCTAGAAGTCGAAGGGGCTCCGGACACAGCGTTTGTGGACGAGGTGATGCTTCAGGGCATCCGGGAGCACCTGTTTTCCGTGCTCCGCGACATCATCTACGTCAGCAACCAGCTGGAAGCCTCCGACCGCTTCGACCTGAAAACCTCTGAGGGCATCACCGACTTCATCTTCCACATTCTGCGCAATGCCGGAGTCCTCGACCACCTGATCCCCTTCAACCTCATTGTCTGCTGGGGGGGGCACTCCATCAACTACACCGAGTACCAATACACCAAGGAAGTCGGCTACCACCTTGGCCTGCGAGGCTTCAACATCTGCACCGGCTGCGGCCCCGGCGCCATGAAGGGCCCCATGAAGGGCGCTGCCGTGGGACACGCCAAGCAGCGCAACCGGCACGGACGCTACATTGGCCTCACGGAACCCGGCATCATTGCCTCAGAGGCCCCGAACCCCATGGTCAACACGCTGGTCATCATGCCCGACATTGAGAAGCGGTTGGAGTCGTTTGTCCGTATGGGACACGGCTTCATCATCTTCCCCGGAGGCGCCGGCACCGCTGAAGAGATCCTCTACCTCCTCGGCATCCTCATGCACCCGGAAAATCAGGGGGTTCCCTTTCCGCTCATTCTGACTGGCCCCAAGGAGAGCAAGGAGTACTTTGAACAGATCGACCGCTTCATCGTCTCCATCTTGGGAGAAGAGGTTCGGAAGCACTACCAGATCATCGTCGGTGATCCCGAGCAGGTCGCACGGCAGATGCAGCAGACGGTCCCGCGGGTCCGGGAGTTCCGACGCTCCCGGCGCGATGCCTATTACTTCAACTGGACCCTCCACATCGACCCGATCTTCCAGCAGCCGTTTGTCCCTACTCATGAGAACATGGCGGCGCTCAACCTCAATCCGGGACAGCCTCCGCACGAACTTGCCGCCAACCTGCGACGCATGTTCTCAGGCATTGTCTCCGGAAACATCAAGGATGAAGGCGTTGCAGCCGTTGCAGCGCATGGCCCCTTCACCATCCACGGCAAGCGCGAGTGGATGGAGCAGCTCGATGTCCTGCTGCGCTCCTTCTGTGACCAGCACCGCATGAAGCTTCCTGGCATGGGTGAGTACCAGCCTTGCTACCGGGTGGTGTCAGGAGATCCGGCATGAACCTGAAGGAGCAGTTCCGCCTCCGGGGGGAACCTGAACTGCGCGCTTCCATTGCAGAAACCCTTGAGGGCCACAACGTCACCTCTGGGGTGTGGATCTTCGGCTATGGCTCGCTCATCTGGAACCCCGGCTTTCGGCATGATGAGGCCCGAGACGCCCTGCTGACCGGCTACCACCGCCGCCTCTGTGTGGAATCAAAGGTCTATCGCGGCACCCCAGAGGTGCCCGGAATGGTGCTGGGACTGGACAAAGGTGGCAGCTGCCGAGGACGCGTCTTTCACATCACACCCTCCGACCTAGACACGGAACTGCTGGAGGTGTGGGAACGGGAAATGTTTGACGAAAGCTACCTCCCGGCATGGGTCTCCGCTGAGACACCGCAGGGTCCGGTGGAGGCAATTGCCTTTGTCGTCAACCGCGACACCGACCTGTACGTTCCGGAACGCAGCCTAGACGCCATTACCGCAGTGGTCGTTCAGGCCGCTGGCGAGCGAGGCACCTGCGAGGAGTACCTCCGTAACACCGTTGAGGTCCTTCGCCATCACGAGCTGCCCGATCCGGAGCTGGAGCAGATCCTGGCTTCTGTGGAAGCCCACCGAGCACGCTCATGAAACGGGCGTTCTTCTTCTTCCTGTGGGTGGCATTGCTGTTTGGACTGGGCGGCACCGCCGGGTGGCGGCTTCATGAAGCGGCGGTGCGCAAAGGCTGCGTGAATCCGCAGGCCCCAATTGTCACGGCCCCTCTGCAGCAAGAGGACGACCGCCTCACCCTGAAGCCTGCCAACGCAGGCGTCCTCCGCCTGATCGCTGTCGGTGATACAGGTTCCGGAGACGCCGATCAGCGTCAGGTTGCCGCTGCCATGAAGCAGGTCTGTGCGGAAAAGGGGTGCGATGCGGTCCTCTACCTGGGGGACAACCTCTATCCGGATGGAGCCCCCTCGCTGCAGGACCCGCTTTTTCAGAGCCACTTCGAGTCCGTTTATGCGGAACTGGAACTCCCGTTCCTGGCGGTGCTGGGGAACCATGACGTGCATCAGCCAGCGCTCCATGAAGTGTCGTACACCGCTCAGTCTGCCAAGTGGAAGCTCCCGGCTCCGGAATACAGCGTCACTGCCGGACCCGTGGAACTGCACGCCCTCAACACCAACTGCCCCGCCGCCTGGACGCTCGCTCAAAAGGTGAACGCGCCTCCTCGCACGCCCTGGACCCTCGTGTTTGCCCACCACCCCGTCTACTCGGCAGGTACCCACGGAGATGCTGATGCCATCACCCGAATGCTGGCGAACTCGCTGCTCTCGGATCGGGTTGACTTCTACCTCTCCGGACACGACCACCACCTGGCGCACCTGCAGTTTCCTGGAGTCAGCACCGACTTCATCGTCAGCGGCGCCGGGGGCAAGCACTACCGCGACACTGCTCCAGAAGAGCTGAAAACCAGCCAGGCGCGGCTCCGCTTTCAGCACCTCGATACCGGATTCGTGTGGCTGCAGTTTGATGCCCAGCAGGCGCAGGTGGAGTTCTTTGATGCTCAGGCCCGCTCCCTTTATGCGTTTTCCAAAGAGGCCCCATGACTGCGCCCCTCCTCGTCTTTGCCCATGCCAACGGTTTCCCGGGACCGTGTTACACCGAGCTGTTTGACGCGCTCGCGCCCTGGGAGGTGCAGGCGCTTCCGTGCATGGGAGACGGGCACCGGGTGGAGGAAATTCGCTGGGAACGCTTTGCTGACGAGTTGCTGGAGGTGCTGGAGCCGCTGAAACGTCCCCTCATCGGCATCGGGCACTCTTTGGGAGGGGTGGTCACGCTGATGGCTGCAGCCAAGCGTCCGGACCTGTTCACCTCCCTGATTGCACTTGATCCGCCCCTGCTGGCTCGTTGGAAACGGGAGCTGCACAGCGGCCTGCAGAAGGTCCGGCTCGGAGACCGCTTCACTCCGGCGTGGAAGTCCCGGACCCGCCGGGAACGCTTTGCTTCTCGGGAAGAGGCGTTGGATTACTTTCGGGGGCGGGGGCTCTTCAAGCACTTCTCTGAGCGCGCGCTGCAGCTTTACGTGGAGCACGGCCTCCGGGAAGAGGCCGCCGGGGTCACGCTGACGATTCCCCGGGAAGTGGAGGTGCAGATCTTCCGGACCCTTCCTGCGCGTCTGCCCAAGGGCGTCCGGGAACTGCGAGGCACCCTAATTCATGCCACGGCGCCAGCACTCCTAACGGCTCGGGACCTGCGGTGGTGGCAGCACACGCTTCCTCACTTTGAGCAGGTTCCCATCGCCGCCGGGCACCTCTTTCCGTTGGATCAGCCCAATGCCACAGGCGCCCTCATTCGGGAAGTGCTGAGTCGGCAGGTGCCTGCCGAAGGACCAGAAGGGGAGTGGCCTCAGGCCAGCTGAGGAAGGGACGGGGCAGGAGCCGGCTGCAGCAGATCCGGATAGGCAGCAGCGCGGTCGATGTAAACCTGAGCGACCAGCCGGTTGCGCTCAAGAATGCGTTCGTCATAGGTCTTGCGGACCTGTCCAGGCGATCCGACAACCAAGGAAAACGGCGGGATGACGGTGTTTTCCAGCACCACGGCGCCTGCCCCCACAATGCTGCCACGCCCAATCCGGGCGCCATTCATGACAACCGCTCCCATTCCAATCAGGCAATCGTCTTCCACCACACAACCGTGCATGATGCATCGGTGCCCCACCGTGACCCGGTCTCCGAGAATCAGAGGGGTTCCCGGATCCGCATGCCCCATTGAGAGGTCCTGCAGATTCGTTCCCTCTCCGATGGTGATCCACTCGGTGTCGCCCCGTAGCACGGTGTTGAACCAGACGGACGACTGTGCGCCCATCCGGACGCCCCCGATGACGTGTGCGCCGGGGGCCACAAAGACCGACTCATGCAGTTCCGGATGCCGGTCCCCCAGCGTCCAGATCGCTGTTTCGCTCATGGGAGCTTGCCCTTACGGAAGGCGGCGCCGAGGTTCGCCCAGACCTGCAGGACCTCCCGGATCGTCTCCTCGTCCAGCCCGGTTTCTTCCAACAGAAACGGCATGGACGCCTTCACGTCCGTACAGTGGTCACGGGCACCTTTTGCGCAGTACACGGCCCACACCTGGTGCTCAGTGGCGTTGCGGTTGGGACGCTTGGCCATGACCTCTGCCGGATTGACCTCCCAGATTTCCTCTAATTCAATGAACTGCATGGCACTTGTCTCATGAGATGTTGAAGGAGTCGCACCGCTCGCATCCTTTGGGCGAACGCTGCTCGACAGGCAAGAACCTCAGACTCCTTGCAGTCTGTCCGGACTCTGCAGCAAGTACAAGTAAAGTTTCGTTTCAACGGCAACGAGTTTCGCGACCGGCTCCGTTCAGATGGAATGCCGCATCACCACTGGGCACTCCAGTTTGATCTTGCTGGGGGTCCGGGCGCCGAGCATCAGCTGTTCCACTGCCCAGCGTCCCATCTCCAGATGCGGCAGCAGCACTGTGGAGAGTGCCGGAGCCAGGTGCTGGGCCACCTCCTGATCATCGTACCCCATGACCGCCACCTCCTGCGGAATCTGCAACCCTGCTTCCTTCAGTGCCTCGTAGCACCCCAGCGCCATCAGGTCGTTGGCACAGAAGATCGCCGTCGGCCGCACCTTGAGCGAGAGGAGCTGACGCGTGGCCTCGTATCCTCCGCTGGGGAGAAAGTTTCCGTTGCGCGAGAAGTCCGGCTGGTAGGGAATGTCGTAAGTCGCCAGCGCCTGCCGGTATCCGGAACAGCGGTCTCGGGCGGCTTCCATCCAGGGTTCCCCATTGATGAAGGCAATCCGCCGGTGCCCCGCCTGGATCAGCGCCTCAGTCGCCGCAAATCCTCCCATCACCTCAGAAGGCACCACTGCCGGAAAACGCTGGGGCTCCTCATAACAGTTCAGCAGCACCGTTGGCAAGCCTTCCAGCGCAGGAGGCAGCGTCACCTGCCGTGTGAGGATGGAGGCGTAGATCACGCCTTCCACCTGCATGGCCTTCCAGTGTTCCAGCGTGGCCTCCTCGCGGTCGGCGTCGCCTCCGGTCTTGGCCGAAACCAGCAGGCGTCCATGCTCCCACGCGGCCTCCTGCGCGCCTTCAATGGAAAGCGCTGTGAACGGACTCGTCATGATCTCATCGACCAGCATCCCAATCCACGAGTGACGCTGGCCCTTCTGATGCGGACCTCCGGCCCGTCGGGCGTATCCCATCCGGTCGGCCACCTCCAGCACCCGCTGCCGAGTCGCTTCAGCAATCCGGACCCCCTCCACTCCGTTCAGAACAAAGGAGACCGTGGACTGGGAGACCCCCGCTTCGTGTGCCACGTCCTGCATCGTTAATCGGCGCTTCTCTTCAGTCATTCCTGTTTTTTGCCTCATGAAAGTGATTGAAGTGAAATTTCTACTTGAATCTCAAATCAGACTCAAGTAATAACTATTTACTAATATTTGCTAATAATTAGCAAATAATTGAAAAACGTCGATTCTCAGCGCTCCATGGCCCCCTCTTCCACACCTTCCCGTTTCTGGACCCGGCACCGGGACACCGTGGAGGGCTATGCCTTCGTGCTGCCGTTTCTGGTGGTTTATGGGGTGTTCCTGCTCTATCCGTTCTTGAAGGGAATCTGGATCAGCTTCCACTCCTGGAACCTGCTGGAGGTGGCGTTCAATCCAGACGCGAAGACCTGGCTGGGCTTTGCCAACTACACCGACCTCTTCACCTACGACCGGCGCTTTGGGGAAATCGTCCTCAACACCCTTGAGTTTGTCTTCCTAACGGTTCCGACCATCACGATCGTTGGGCTGCTGATTGCGGTGGCACTCAACCGGGAGACCCGGATGATGAGCGTGCTGCGGACGCTGTTCTTTCTCTCTCAGGTCCTTTCGGTCACGGTGGTGACCTTGATCTGGCAGTTGCTCTACAGCCCACAGCAGGGCCTGATTGGTCAGGTTTTTGAGGCCTTTGGGGCAGAACCGCTGGACTGGGTCACGTCTCCGGATCGCGCCATGCTGTCGCTGGTCCTGGTGACGGTCTGGTGGTCCATTGGGTTTGCAATGATCCTCTTTCTGGCGGGACTGCAGGAGATTCCTCAGGAACGCTACGAAGCGGCGCGTCTGGACGGTGCGAGCCGTTGGAGGCTGCTCTGGCACATCACGCTTCCGGGCATCCGACGGACCACCACCTTGGTCGTGATCTTTGAGATCATCCTCCACTTCCAGGTCTTTGGGCAGTCGCACCTGATCACCCGCGGGGGCCCCAACGATCAGACTCAGGTGCTGGTCCGCTACATCTACCAAACAGCCTTCCGGGACTCTGAACTGGGCTACGCTTCAGCGCTGGCCATGGTTCTGTTCCTCCTGATGCTCGGGTTTTCCGTGCTGCAACTGCGCCTGAACAAGGAGGACTGATGAGCCACGCCCGTCGCCATTATCTGCTGCTCAGCTCCTTCCTCGGCGCCCTGGCGTTCCTCTGGCTGGTGCCCACGCTGTGGATGCTGTCGCTGTCGTTTCAACCAAACGACCTCCTGGCTCGTACCACGTCCAACTTTGCCTTTGGCCTGATTCCGGTGCCCTTTACCGGAGAGAACTACGTCCGCCTGCTGAGCTACGGGCTCACGCCCCGCTGGTTCCTCAACAGCTTCATTGTTGCCGGCAGCATGACCGTGCTGGTGTTGATCCTCTCCTCCACGGCGGGATACGCCCTCGCCCGGATTCCCTTCAAGGGACGGGCAGCGGTGTATGCGTTGATTGTCGCCGGGTTGGTGATTCCGGAGCAGGCGGTTTTCATTCCGCTCTACACGCAGTTTGCCGACTGGAAGCTGCACAACACCTACTTTGCCCTGATCACCCCCCGCCTCGCTGTGCCAATTGGGGTGTTCCTCATGACTCAGTTCTTCCGGGGGATTCCGGATGAGGTGGAAGAGGCCGCGCAGCTGGACGGAGCCAACCGGTGGACCATCTTCACCCGCATCATGCTTCCGCTCTCGTGGCCGGCGTTGACCACGCTTGCCATCCTGACCTTTCTTTACGCCTGGAACGATTACCTCTGGCCGCTGGTTTCTGCTCAGCGCAAGGAGATGTTTACCATTACGCTCGGACTCGCGAGCCTGCAGAGCAACTTTGCGCAGTCGGAAGGACTGGGACGCATCATGGCGTCCGGGGTCTTTGCCAGCCTGCCCGTCATTGTTCTGTTCATTGCCTTTCAACGCTTCATCGTGCGCGGCATTGCCTTGGGAGGAAGCAAATGATGCCGATTGTGTACGTCCTGCGGTTTTCCCGCCCAGGAGCTTCCTTCCCCCTCTTCATGAAACTTCACTACGGGAGTGAACTATGAAAAACCTGCTTCGCTGGGGTGCCGTCTGCCTGCTCGGTCTGGCCCCTCTGTCCTCTGCCTCCGCTCAAACCGAAATCACGCTGGGTCGCTTCTTTGGCGCCTGTGAAGGTGCCGGCACCAACATTTCGGAAGCGGTAGGAGAGGCCTGCATCATCCAAACGATCATCAACGCCTTTGACGCAGAAAAGTCCAACATCTCCGTGAATACGCTGCCCACGGACTGGGGGAACTACTACGATCAGATCAAGGCCAGCTATGCCGGCGGCAACCCACCGGACATCCACGTCATGCACCGGCACCGCATTCCGGAATTTGCCGGCCTGGGCGCCATTGCGGCCCTCACGCCTGCAGAGCTGAAGTCCGTGGGCATTGACGTCAACGACTGGTCCGACTCAGCACGCGAGGCGGTCAGCTACAACAACCAGATCTATGGAGTGCCCCTGGACTTCCATGCGAACCTCTGGCACATCAACATGGACCTCTTCAAAAAAGCGGGTCTGATTCATCCGGACGGCACCCCCATGCTGCCTTCCAGCCCTCAGGAGATGCTGGAGCATGCTCAGAAGGTGAAGGCTGCCACCGGGAAGAACTACCTGGCCGCCGACTTTGCCGAATTCCCCATTGGGGTCCGCTTGGTGCTGGCGCTGCTCTGGCAGCAGAACAGCAACGTCTTCGACGGCAAGCAGGCCACGATCAACACGCCGGAAGCCCAGAAGGCCATCAAGGCCATCACCGCACTGTTTGATCAAAGCTACGCCAACCCCAAGCTCAACTATGCGGACTCGCAGCAGTCCTTCCTCAACGGGGACGCCGCTGTGCTCGTCAACGGCACCTGGGTTGTGGACTTCTACACAGCAGAAGCTGCCAAGCCGGAAGTCGCCCTGGGGAACTACTACGTTGCCGACTTCCCCACCCTCTTCAGCACCGGTGCCACCTGGGCCGATTCGCACATGTGGGCCATTCCTGCGTCTCTGAAGAGCCAGGATGCCGACAAGTTCCAGGCGTCCCTGGAGCTGATGGGCTGGATCAACGCCCACAACATCGACTGGGCCCGGACGGGACACATGGCGGTCCGCAAGTCGGTTCTGCAGAGCCCGGAATACGCTCAGCTGCCGCACCGCAGCGAGTACGCCCACACCGGTCAGCTGGCTCGTGACGTCCCGCCCGCCCGCAAGTACGGCGCCATTCAGGACGTCCTCAACCGCGAGCTGCAGGCCATCTGGCTCACCGGCAAGTCCGTCGACAGCGCCCTCGCCGATGCTGAAGCGGAAGTGCAGCGCCTCCTCCGCTAACCCTGTCTCTCCTGGCTCCTCACGGGGCCAGGACCTCCTTCTGCTTCCTTGGCCTTATGTCCCTTCCTCGCCCTGAATACCCACGTCCCCAACTGCGTCGCTCCCGCTGGCTCTGCCTGAATGGCGAGTGGACCTTTGCCTTTGACTTTGCCGGATCCGGATCTGAACAGGGGTGGGCCCAGTCGCATGGGTTCGACCGGACAATTCAGGTTCCGTTCTGCCCTGAAAGCCCCCTCTCCGGAGTGGGCTACACCGACTTCATTCCGTCGCTGTGGTACCACCGAACGCTGGAGGTTCCCGAGTCCTGGGAAGGCTCCCGCATTCACCTCAACTTCGGCGGAGTGGACTACCGTTGCGTGGTCTACCTTGATGGCGAACGGGTGGCGGAGCACTGGGGCGGCAGCGTGGGCTTCACCGTGGACCTCACCCCACAGGTCCGCTTCAACACGCCTCAGCACCTAGTTGTGCAGGTCGAGGATCACCCCCGGACCCGTCAACAGCCCTGCGGCAAACAGAGCCTCAAGTGGCACTCGCATGGGTGCTACTACACACGGGTGACCGGCATCTGGCAAACCGTCTGGCTGGAGCCCGTGGCTTCCTGTGGCCTCGAAACCGTTCAGGTCCTTCCGGATTGGGACACCAACCAGTTTCACTGGATCCCCCGCTTCTGGGAAACCCCTCAGGGCGCCACAGTGCAGTACCGCTTGTTCGACAACGGACGCCTACTGGCCGAGACTCAGGCGCCGCTGCAATCCGGACTCCCGGTCTCGCTCACCGTTCCTGAACCACGGTCCTGGTCTCCGGACGATCCCTTTCTCTACGATTGGGAAATGATCCTCCACGGACCTGATGGCGCTCCTCTGGAAACCGTGACCGGTTACGCTGGTTTGCGAAAGATTCACTGGCAGGACGGGAAGGTGTTTCTCAACAACGAACCCCTTTACCTGCGCCTCGTGCTCGACCAGGGCTACTTTCCGGAAGGACTCTGGACCGCCCCCAGCGACGATGACCTGCGTCGGGACATTGAACTGGGGCAGGCCGCTGGCTTCCACGGCGCTCGTTTGCACCAGAAGGTCTTTGAAGACCGTTACCACTACTGGGCCGATCGCTTGGGCTACCTCACATGGGCGGAAGCACCCAGCTGGGGACTGGAGGAAACGGACCCCCTGGCGGCCCGAAACTTCCTCAGCGAGTGGCGTGGCATTGTGGAACAGGTCCGGAACCACCCTTCGATTGTGGCCTGGACGCCGCTGAATGAGACGCAGTTTCAAGGAGGAAGTGCGGAGCAGCGTCGCTTTACGGAAGAGGCCTATGCCCTCACCCGGCAGCTCGACCCCACCCGTCCCATCAATGATGCCAGCGGCTGGGTGCACGTCAAAACTGACCTCTGGACGGTTCACTGCTACCAGCAGCAGCCCGAAGCGGTTCAGGCCCTTCTGGAGCAAGAACCCCGTTTCCGCAACTATCCGGACCTGGAACCGGAATACGCAGGGCAGCCTTATCTAGTGGATGAGTTCGGGGGGATTTTCTGGAAAACGGAGGGCATTCCGGAAGGCTCTTGGGGCTACGGAGAAGCGCCTCAGACGCTTGCCGAATTCTATGAGCGGTTGGAAGGCTTGATTCGGGTGCTCCTTGAGCAACCTCATGTGGTCGGGTACTGCTACACCCAGCTGACAGATGTGGAGCAGGAGTGCAACGGCCTCTACACCTACCACCGTCAGCCCAAGTTCGACCTCGAGCGGATTGCCGCCCTCTTCCGGCAAACGCCTCCCGCAGCTTAACCGACGCTTCCCGCCCATCTAGGCTCGTCTCTGCACGAGCCTTTCCTCGCTTGCCGCATCACGGGTGCAGGCGCCTGTCCTGAACCAGCCCCTTCCCGCTCCAGACAGATCGTCACCGAGGCCCCGGTTCCGACCAAAGCCGTCTTCAGAGCTCCGTTTTCTGGAACCGAGAGCGGCTCTTCACAAAAGCAGGCCAGGGCTCAGGTTGCTGGGCGAAGGCATCCAAGAGGATGAGGGCCTGCTGCACGCTAGGTTGGTCTTGAAGCGGAGGAGCCTCAGCCTCAGGATCTCGATTTTCCTCAACCGTCACATCCGGAAGCAGTCCTTTTTCGTGAAGCGAGGTTCCGTCAGGAAGCCGGTACTCCCCTATGGTGACCTTGACGCCGGCTCCGGACTCCGTTGCCCAGGCGGACTGAATGGTGCCCTTGCCATAGGTCTTCTCGCCCAGCACCAGCGCCCGAAGGTGCTGCTGGAGCGCAGAGGCCAGGATTTCAGAAGCAGAGGCGCTGTTGCGGTTGACTAGGACCACGACCGGAACGGTGTTCCAGCGTTCCGGAAGGAAGAGGTTCCGCGAACGGTGCTGCTGCGATGAAATGGTCGTGGTCGCTTCAACAATGAGCCGGTCCGGAGGCAGAAAGAGGTCACTGATCTCCACCGCCGTTTCCAACAGTCCTCCGGGATTGTCCCGCAGGTCCAGGATCACGGCCTGGCTGCCTTTGAGGTCTCCCAGCTTGCGCACCAGTTCCTGTGCTGATCCTTGCTGAAAGGTGTCCAGGTGGGCAAACTGAACCGCGCCTGCCGGAGTCTCCAGCGTGCTCATCTGGAGGCTGTCCGCCTGCACCAGCTCGCGCCGGAGTTGCAGGACCAGTGCCTTCTCCAGGCCCGTCCGTTCCAGGGTCAGGGTCAGCACCGTTCCGGGTTCGCCCTTCAGTTCCTCTAAGATCCGTCCTACGCTTTCGGCAGTCACCGCCTCGCCGTCCACTCGGAGGATGCGGTCCTCTGCCTGAACCCCTGCTTTTTCCGCCGGAGAGCCCGGAAAGATGTCCACCACAAGCAGCTCACCGTCCTGTTCTCGGACCAGAATGCCCACTCCGGCATACCGCCCAATGACGCTGTTCCGGAAGGCCTCAAACTCTGTGGAGGCAAACACCACTGTGTGTGGATCCAGCGCCGACGCCAGACCTGTTGCCAAGGCCAGCTCCAGTGACTCCGTTTCGGTCTGAGTCTGCTGATAGCGGCCCACCACCTCCTGCAGAAAGTCATTCAGGTCTTCCAGCGAGCGCAGGCGTCCGGTTTTGAGGCGAAAGTCTTCGGTGCTGCTCTCCAGCGTTTGGGTGTTCCCTTCTGCACGCAGCGTCCACTTCAGTTCCGGAAGCTCCTCCTGTACCTGCTCCACAGCGCCCTTCAGCAGCCGCTCCGGCTGAAGCTTGGGCCAGCGATAGTAGTCGGCTTCCAGGTGCATGAGGACTTCGGCCAGCAGGCTGGAAGGGACATGCTCGTGTCGGGGCTCCAGTTGCTCGGGCGAGTACACTCCTAGGCAGCCTCCCAGCCCCAGCAGGAGGCTCAACGCCAGCGCCAGCAGGGTCCGGGAAGGGGAAAAACGCAGCATCTTAAACAGCCTCTCGAATCATCAGTTGCACCTTGCGGCGCCCTCGGAATTCATTGATCCCCAACGTGACCGCCAATTGATCGGGAAGGGCGTGTTCCATGGGCTCTGCGAGGTTCCAACCGATCATCTCCACACTCTCTCCGAGTTGCCACTTGACGTGCTTTTCCTTGAGTGTCTGAAACGGTACGGTTGGAGTTGGGCAGGCAAAGAGGGGTTCCGGATTGGCGGCGCCAAAGGGCTCTAGGCGCTGAAGCTGCTGCACCAGTCCAAGGGACAGCTGTCCCGGATCCACCCGGCCATCAAGTTCCAGCTTGGGTGTCAGTTGATGGGGAAGCCGACGGGCACAGACCTCAGCAAACTGGGCCTGAAACGCTTCCAGCTGATCCGGATGCACCGAGCACCCTGCTGCGGCAGCATGTCCTCCGTAGCGCGCCAGGTGTTCGGCACAGGCGTCAAACGCGTCTTTGAGGTGCAGTTCCGGAATGGAGCGCCCGGACCCTTTGAGCAGCCCGTTGCTTTCGCTGAAGACGACCACGGGTTTGTGCAAACGTTCCACCAACCGGGCAGCAACAATGCCATTGACGCCTTCATGGAACTCCGGGTGAAAGACCACCACGCCTCGCTGGTTGCGCTGTCCCGATGCCATCTGCATGGCGGCCTCAAGCATCTCGTCTCCCAGCTCGCGACGCTGGAGGTTGATCGCATCCAGCTCCTCTGCCAGCCCCAAGGCTTCGTCTTCATCAGCGCTCAGCAGCAGGTGTACAGCAGGAGCGGCATCTTGGAGGCGCCCCACGGCATTGATAAGCGGTCCATACTTCCACCCCAGCGTCTGCGCTGTCACAACAGGCACCTGCTTGAGACGCTGCAGCACCCGGAAGGCGAGCCGGTGTCCTTCATTGAGAACCTTGAGGCCATGGTGCACCATCACCCGGTTTTCATCCACGAGGGGAACCACATCGGCGACGGTTCCCAAGGCGGCCAGGTCCAGCAACAGGCGCAGGTTGGGTTCCGGACGGTCCGCGTTCCACCAGCCCTCTTCCCGCAAGGCGCGACGCAGCGCCATGGCAAGCTTCAGGGCCACACCACATCCGGAGATCTTCTTGAAGGGGTAATCGCACTGCGGGTGATTGGGGTTGAGGACCAGCCCCTGAGGAAGCTTCTGCGGATCGGCCAGGTGGTGATCGGTGACCAAGACGGTCATGCCCTGGGCCTCTAGGTCGGCTGTCTCCGGACCCGCGGTGATGCCGTTGTCCACCGTGACCACCAGGTCCGGCTTCATGGCGGCCACCTCTGCTGCGCTTGCGGGCGTCAGGCCATAGCCGTGGTCCACTCGGTTGGGAATGAAGAACCCGAGGTCTTGGAAGCCACAGGACTGGAAGAAGTCGAGCAGCAGCGCCGTTCCGGTGACGCCGTCCACATCGTAGTCTCCCAGAATGACCACCCGTTTTTGCTGGTGAAGGGCGTCCCGGAGCAGCTGCACGGCTTCAGGCATGTGCCGCATCAGCAACGGATCATGCAGCTCCGAAAAATCAGGAGAGAGGAAGCGTCCGGCGTCTTCCGGAGACGCGTACCCTCGGCGGACCAGCAGTTCGGCTACCAGCGCGTTCAGCTGATGCGCCTTCATCAGTTCCTGAACCTGGCGGTCGTCCTGCTTGTCCGGAAGCACCCACTCCTTGCGCATCAGAGGCTCTTCTGACGGAACTCTCGGGGCAGGAGGTTGCGCTGCGAGAGGGTTCGGTACATCTGCAGGCAGATCCAAGCGTCTGTGGCCGCATAGCTGCGCTGCGACTCGTCTAGGTCAGGCTTCTCCCAGTTGGAGAGCTGTGCCTTTTTGGAGATGCGGACCCCCAGCCAGATGGCGGCAAGGTTCCGGAGGCCCCGGGTGACAATCTTCATGCTCTCTGCAATCTCTGCCAATTCCACAAACCCTTGCGGTTGGAACATCTTCAGCTTCTGCAACGTCCGGATGTCGTCTCGAATAGCGACTCCGACCTTCAGAATCTGCGGATCTGCCAACACGTCGATCACTTCTTCAGGAAGCCCAAGGGTGTTGAGGCGAAAGAGAAACGCGTCTGTGACGGTCGACAGCTGCAGCAGCGCCACAGGGTAGGACTCTCCACGCTGGAAGGCCGGCCGTGTCTCCGTGTCAAATCCCAGCCGTCGCTCGTACCGCATCTTCCGGACGGCCTCAGCAACCTGTTCAGGTGACTCAATGATGTGGATGTTTCCAGGAAAGGCCGCCACAGGGAGGTCCTGAAGCTCTTCTTTGGCAATCCGCTCCGGGTACGGGGGGGGAGGTGGTGCAGGAAAGGTTGTTGGCAACAGTAGCCTCAGATTTGAGGTGGTGAAGGCAAAGGAGGGAGAGGCGCCGGAAAAGCGGGACTCCTCCTGGGTATCAGTCTTGGCAGGAAGCTCTCGTTGTCAGTCTGGAAAACCGTTTTGGCCTGAGTTGGACAGAACCTAGGCAAAAACGCAACTCATCATAATCACTTGCCTGACTTTGCGCAAGCCTCGGAAACAAAGCCGGGTTTGTGCCTCCGGACGCATTCGCGCATTGCTGGAATGCCCAGGAATCGCTACGATAGGGGGCAGATTCTAAGTGCCTTCCGGCTCATTGCCTCCAATACTCAGCATGCTCCTGTTCCGATCGCTGTTCCTTCAGCTCCTGCCGGCTTTTTTACTCTCGACCGGGGTGCTGACCTTTATTCTGTCCATCGACACGGTCTACCGGCTCATCAACCTGATTGTGGAGCGTGGGGTGGGGGTGGGAAGCGTGGTGCTGATGCTGCTCTACCGTCTGCCTCAGTTCCTTTCGGTGACCCTGCCGCTGGCCATTGTGGTCTCGGTGTCGTTGCTGATTGTCCGGCTGTCGGCCGACCTCGAACTCACGGCCCTCAAGGCGTCCGGATACAGCCTCTGGCGGATTGGACAGCCCATCTTTGCCTTTGGCCTGCTCACCACCAGCATCGCCCTGGTGATCACCCTTTGGCTCCAACCCGCCGGGTATGCCGCGTTCGAGGCGGAGAAGCTCCGGATCCTCAAAAGCCAGACCGCCCGGACCATTCAGCCCAAGATCCTCAGCTACGACTTCCCTGGGAAGGTTCTGTACGTTCAGGAACGGACGGAGGACGACCAGCTTGCCGGCGTCTTCATTGCCGACCGGGACCTCACGGCCGAATCCATGGTCACGGTCGCAGAGACTGGGCGGGTGGAAATTGACGAAAAGGAGCAGGGCCTTTCCCTGAACCTCGCTCAGGGGACCATCCACCTTGAAGGCGCCGCAGGGGCGTACCGGATGATCGACTTTGAGACGTTCCGCTACTCCTTCCGTCCTCCGCAGATTGATGCCGCGGAACAAAACGGACACATCTGGGGCGTCCCCACCGCTCAGCTGCTTCAGCAGTCCAATGCCTCCAGTCAGATGGAGCTGTTGCTCCGCCTGACCACGCCCTGGGCCTGCTTTGCCTTTGCTCTGGCAATGGTGCCCCTCGGGGTCAGCAACCCCCGGCACGGCCGCACCGGCGCCTACCTCCGGGCCCTGATTCTGGTGCTAGGACACTACATCCTCTGGCTGGGCTCCAAGGAGCTGGTTTCCGGAATGAGGCAGACCCCCCACACCCTCTGGCTGCCGCCCATTGCGATTTCGCTCTTTGGCTTGTATCAATTGATGAAAATCGATCAAAATTCTCGTTCTTTCTTGGAGACTGTCCGTGATTTCTTTCGTCAAGCTCGTTAAGCCCCTGCTGACGCTCGGGCTCCTGCTGCTGCCCCTTTCGCTGGCTGCCCAGCAAAGCGCTGAAGACCTGCTGCAGGGCATTCAGCAACGCTACCTAGAAACCTCCAGTTTCACGGCACACTTTGCCCAACGGGACCGGCGGACCGGCAGTGAGCCTCGGCAGGCCGAAGGGGTCCTTCAGTACAAGCGTGGGAAGATGCGGTGGCAGTATGAGACTCCGGAGGAGCAGCTGATTGTGACCGATGGCGACACCCTTTGGCTCTATGACCCGCTGCTGGAAAACGTCACCATCCAGCCCCTGAACGCTGTGGCCACCGGCACCGCGCTTTCGTTCCTTCTGGGACTGGGAGACCTGGGGCAGGACTTTCAGGCGCAGGAAGTCAGCCAGACCCTCTTCACCCAAGAGCGGGGCCTTGTTGTGGAACTGAAGCCTCGGGAGCCTCTGGCCAACCTGGAACTGATGCAACTGGAAGTGAACTCTGAAACCCTGGAGCTGCAGGCCCTGGCCATTGCCGACCTGCAGGGCAACGTCCGGGAAATTCGCCTGTCCGAGGTCGACCGTGGAGTGATGCTTCCGGATGAAGCGTTCCACTTTGAGGTCGGTGCAGACATGGAAGTCATTCGGAATGAATGAGGCCTGATGAGTGATCGTGGATCCATGCGGAAGGAGCTTTCGCTCCTGAACGTCTATGCCATTGCGACGGGCACCACCCTGAGTGCCGGATTCTTTCTGCTGCCGGGCATTGCCTTCCGGGAGGCGGGTCCGGCCATGATCCTGAGCTACCTGATTGCGGCGATCCCCCTGATCCCGGCAATGTTCAGTGTGGTTGAGCTCTCCACGGCAATGCCCCGGGCCGGTGGGGCGTACTACTTCCTCGACCGAAGCCTGGGTCCGCTCGTCGGCACCATCGGTGGACTGGGAACCTGGTTTGCGCTCAATCTCAAGACCGCGTTCTCGCTGATTGGCATTGGCGCCTACCTGAGCATCTTCTGGCCGGAGCTGCCGACCCTGCTGGTGGCCACGGTTCTGGCCCTCGCCTTTGGGGTCATGAACCTCTTTGGCTCCAAGAAAAGTGGCTCCCTGCAGGTGTGGATGGTGGCCGGACTCCTGACCATTCTGTTCCTCTTCCTCGGCAGTGGCGTTCCCAAGGTGGAGCCGCAACGCTTCGAGGGCTTCTTTGACAAAGGAACCCTGGCCATCTTCTCCACCGCCGGGCTCGTGTACGTCAGTTACGTCGGCGTCACCAAGATCGCCAGCGTCTCTGAAGAAATCCGTAATCCTGAACGGAACCTCCCCCTCGGCATCTTCCTCGCCATCGGCACCGCTTTGACCGTGTATGGCGTCGGCGCTGTGGTGATTGTTGGGCTCTTGCCGGGAGAGGAGCTGCAGAACGACCTCACTCCCGTGGCTTCGGCTGCAGAGGTGCTGTTTGGACCCCCGGGGAAGATTCTGCTCACCTTTGCCGCGCTTCTTGCGTTCTCTTCGGTGGCCAACGCCGGCATCCTCAGCGCGTCCCGCTACCCGCTGGCGATGAGTCGGGACCACCTTCTGCCCCGGCGATTTGCTCGGGTGGGACGTTCCGGGGCTCCCATCGTTGGCATCTGGGTGACGGTTCTGGCGATCATTGCCATGATCTGGATGTTTGATGTGACCAAGATCGCCAAACTCGCCAGCGCCTTTCAGCTCCTGATGTTCTCCCTGCTGTGCCTCGCCGTGGTCGTCATGCGTGAGAGTGGGCTGGAGTCGTATGACGCCGGATACCGGTCACCGCTGTATCCCTGGATGCAGATCTTTGGGGCCTTCGCGCCGCTGGTGCTCATTGCAGAGATGGGCCTGCTGCCCATCCTCTTCACCTTAGCCCTCATTGCCACTGGCGTCGTGTGGTACGTCGCCTATGCCCGTAAGCAGGTCATCCGGACCGGGGCCATCTACCACCTGTTTGCGCGTCTTGGTGAGTTCCGGGACGTGGGCCTAGACCGTGAGCTCCGGGGCATCATGAAGGAAAAGGGCGCTCGGCTGGAAGACCCCTTTGACGAAGTGGTCGCCCGGGCTGCCGTCCTGGACCGTGCTGCCAGTGAGTCCTTTGAGGACCTCGCCCAGCGGGCGGCACAGAACCTGGCCTTCCGCCTCAACCTTTCAGAAACGGAGCTGCTCCGGGAGTTTCTGGAGGGAAGCCGCATTGGCGCCACCCCCATCGCCGGAGGAGCGGCTCTGCCTCATGCCCGGCGCCCCGGACTGGAACAGGCCGAAATGGTCATGGTCCGTTGCCGTCCCGGCGCCTTTGTTCAGTCTCCTGGACCCAGTGGGGAGCTGCTGGAGACGGGTCCCATCCACGCGTTCTTCTTCTTTGTCAGCCCAAGTGACAACCCCGGGCAGCACCTGCGCATCCTTGCCCAAGTCGCAAACCGGGTCGATGAGGAGCACTTCCTTGAAGAGTGGCTGGATGCGGCCACCGATCAAGAGCTCAAGGAGGTTCTGCTCCGCAACGAGCGTTTCCTTTCGCTGAGGCTACAGGCCAACACGGCAACCTCCGACCTCATTGGTCGCTTGTTGCGTGAGGTTCAGCTTCCGGAAGGCTGCCTGGTGGCCCTCATCCGGCGCGGCAACATCACCCTGGTTCCCCAGGGCAATACCCCCCTCCGGGAAGGAGACCGACTGACCCTCATCGGAGACAGCAAGGGCATCCGGACACTGCAGAACCACTACGAATCCGGCGCCTCCACCGGCCAACCTTTTTCACGACACGTTCCATGACTGCACGAACCGACGGCCGGACGCCCCACGAGGCGCGTCCCCTGACGATCACCCCTGACTACCTCATCCACGCTGAAGGCTCCGTGCTCGTCGAGTGTGGTCTCACCAAGGTCATCTGCACCGCCTCTGTGGAGCGAGACGCGCCTCCGTGGCTCCGTGGCCCGGATGGACAACCCCGACACGGCTGGGTCACGGCAGAATACGGCATGCTCCCCCGCTCCACCGGCACCCGCAAACGCCGGGAAACCGGTAAGGTGGACGGTCGGTCGCAGGAGATTCAGCGACTGATCGGACGGTCCCTCCGCTCCGTCACCGACCTAGACGCGCTCAAGCCACATGCCATCTGGATCGACTGCGACGTCATTCAAGCCGACGGCGGCACCCGGACCGCTTCCATCACCGGCGCCTTTGTCGCCCTCGTTCTGGCGCTGCGGGCCCTGCAGGCGAAGGGGCAGCTGCCCACCTTCCCCATCCAGCAGCACCTTGCCGCCATCAGCGTGGGACTCGTGGCAGGCACCCCACTGCTGGACCTGAAGTACGATGAGGACCGCGATGCCGAAGTGGACATGAATGTTGTGATGCTGGAAGACGGAACCTTTGTGGAACTGCAGGGCACCGCTGAGGGCAAGACCTTCAGTCGCGAACAACTTAACGCCTTCCTCGACCTTGCTGACGCCGGCATCCGCTCACACATCTCTGTCCAAAAAGCGGTCCTGGCAAACGCCTTGGCCCTTTCCCCAACTTCCTGATGTTTCCGACCCTTTTCTCACTAGAACTCCCCTTCCTCGGCATCACGCTTGAACCCCGCTTTTATGGTTTGTTTTACGCCATCTCGGTCCTGATCGGCTCCAAGATTGTGCTGCATGAAGTGACCCGGCGCCGGATTGGTCTGACGGAGGATGAGGCCATGAACTGCACCCTCCTCATCTTCCTCGCAGGGCTGCTGGGAGGCCGGACTTATGAGGTGTTCATGGAGTGGCCCAACTACTACGCCCATCAGGAGTGGTGGAAGGTCTTCGCGGTTTGGGAAGGCGGGCTCGCGATTCACGGCGCCATTGTGTTTGGCCCCCTGTCGTTGCTGGCCTACTGCCGCTGGAAGCGCATCTCGCTCTCCGCGATGCTCGACATTGCCACCCTCTGCATCATTCAGGGGCAAGCCATTGGGCGCTGGGGAAACTTTACCAACGGCGAGGCCGCCGGACCGGTCACCGATGCCTGGACCGGCGTGGTCTTTCCGGAAGGCACCGTGGTGGACCGTTACGCTCAGGGACAACCTGTGCACCCCACAATGATCTATGAGTCGCTGGCCAACGCCGTGCTCTTTGTCCTGCTCTGGCGCCTCCGGCTCCGAAATTTCCGTCCTGGGATGCTCTCGGCCCTGTACCTGATTGGGTACGCGGTCATCCGCTCCGCCCTGACGCCCTTCCGGATGGACAACCAATTCCTGACCGTTGGCGACACCATCATCCTAGCGCCCTACGGCATCAGTGTGGTCATGGTACTGGCGGCCTTGATTTGGATTGGGGTGGGTCGGCTCTGGCTCCCAGATCCTGTTGCGGCAGAACCCCGTCCGGCTCAGCGTTCGCGCAAGTCGACTTCTTGAGAGATGGGGAGGCGAATGAGGATGCGCGTTCCTTCGCCTTCAGTGGACTGACACTCAATTTGTCCCCGGTGGTTCGCGACTAGGCCATACGCCATCGCCAGGCCCAACCCCTGCCCTTCTCCAACCGCCTTGGTCGTGAAGAACGGGTCAAAGACCTTCGGGAGCGCCGCTTCCGGAATGCCGCTGCCGCTGTCCTGCACCACCAGTTCCACACAGGAAGTCGGCAGCGCCCGTCCTGTGACCATGAGGGTCCGGACCGTTGCTGATTCCATGGAGTCCAGGGCGTTCTGGATGAGCGCGTGCAGCATCTGCATGAGCCGCATTGCGTCTCCGGAAATTGGCGGCAAGTCGTCAGGAAACGTCCGCTGCACCTCCACCTGCAGCTCAGCAATCCGGCCCTGCGACAGGGAAACCGCCTCCTCCCACAGCTCCGGAAGGTCACAGGGCGCAAACTCCAGCCCCCGCTCCTGTCCTAGGGAACGGAGTTGCTGCAGGATCTTGCTGATCCGCTGCACCTGTCGCTGAGCCTCCTGCAGCTCCAGAAGCACCGCATCCGGCTTCAACTCGTTGTTTTCCAGATCCTCCTGCAGTTCAAACAGCAGCCCATTGATGTAGGCCAATGGTTGATTGACCTCATGGGCCATTCCGGTTCCCATCACCGCCAGTGAGGAGAGCTTGGCCGACTGCATCAGCCGCTCCTGCGCCTGCTGGAGCTCTGCAGTCCGGGCATCCACCAGTTCTTCCAGATGCTGCCGGTACTGGCTCAGCTCCTCTTCTAGTGCCTTGCGCTGCGTGATATCTTCCTTGATGGCGATGTAGTTGATGACCTCTCCTCCGCGGTTCCGGACCGGAGTAATGGTCGCATCCTCCCAAAAGAAGGTCCCCTCCTTGTGCCGGTTGTGCAGCTCGCCTCGCCAGGTCGCGCCACCTGAAATGGTCTCCCAGAGGTCCCGGTAGTAGTCCTCACTGTGGTGCCCGGAACGAAGCACCCGTGGATTCTCTCCAATGGCCTCTTCGGCAGAGTAGCCTGAGATCTGACAGAAGTAGGGGTTGACGTACTCAATGATGCCGTCGGTGTCGGTAATGACCACCGAGGCCCGGCTCTGCTCTAGGGCCCGCAGGAGCTTGAGCTGCTCGCGTTGCGCCTCCCGAAGGTCCGAAACGTCTTTGGCCACAATCACAGCTGCCTGAGGCTCCGGATCCTCACGTTTTCCCGGAGGCATCTGCGCTGCAGAGACCAGCACCGGAATGTGTCGGCCGTCCTTGGTTTTGAGAAAGTCGGTGGCCGACAGCTGCTCCAGGCTCTTCATCTGACTGAACAGCTCTGCCAAGGACAGCGTTGGGACCTCTCCCTCTTCATACCCAAGGAGTTGCTTCGCCGCCGGATTGCAGCGGGTGACGTAGGAATCGGATGACACGACAAACAGCGGGTCGCTCAGGGACTCCAAAATCCGATCCACCTGGGCCTTTTCCTCCAGCACCTTCTCCCAGGTCGCCTGTAGGCTCGTGGCCATTTGATTGAGGGTCTCAGCGAGCCGGTCCTGCTCTGAGCGGCTGGGCACCCGGAAGCTCAGGTTTCCGGCCAAAATCTGCTCCGCCTGCTGCGACAGCATCAGGAGGTTGTGATCCAGGGTCTTCAGCGCCTGAATGATCTCCCTGAACTCATCATCCGGGTCCTCTGGAATCTCCGGAAGCGGCTTTCCCTGTGCCACCAGACGTGCCCACTCCACCACCTGCATCACCCGCTTCCGGGAGCGGCGCAGCAGTGCATTCCCGGCGCTCAGCAAGCCCACGACCACCAAGAGGATCAACGCCACAGTTCCCCACCAGAACTGGGTGGCTGCCTCCTCCGTTGCTCGGGCCTGCTGCTTCAGGTCCTCCTGCAGCTGTTCCTCCAGCGCCATCAGGCGTTCCAGGCGCGTGTCATTGGCCGCCAGCATCGGCGTCAGGTCCTCCAGTGGCTTTGGCTCAAAGAAGCTCTGCAGGAGCTGTTTCCGCAACCCCGCCAGGGGAGCCGCAAAGGTTCCATTAACTTCCTGAAGCTGCTGCCGCAGGGATTCCGACAGAAACGTACGGTTGTTCCGGACCCATTCCTGCCGGTGCCGAGCCTCCATCCAGGCCTCCAGTTCGGCGGGCCCCATCGGTTGTTTGAGGGTGAAGAAGGTCTGAAACCAGAGCTGCTCCAACGTGGCTTGCTCCCGGAGCAGGATCAAGGAATGCAGCCCCAGCAGCTGGTTCAGAAAAGGCTCCTTGAAGTGCTGGGTGATGGGCAAGCGAAGGAACTGATGCAGCGCCAGGTTGAGGTCCGTATAGGCCTGCACGGTTTCCCGCAGCGAAAGCTCACGTGCCCGGACCGCCACCCGGGTGGCGTCCAGAATGACCAGTTGCTTCCGGACCGGCTCATAGGCGTCTTCCACCCCAGGAAAGCTGGCTCCCAGCTCTAGGAGCCGCTGCACCAGCTGCTGAGCCCGGGTGCGTGTTTCACGCTGCTGCATCCGGTACAGCTCTGGCTCAGGTGCTTCTGGAGCCACGAGCCACAGGACCGCATGGTGCTGTTCCTGCTGCACCTGATGGATCACCTCATCGGCCGCCTGCATCAGCTCAGTAAAGTGGGCAAACTGCTGGCTCTTTTCTGCGAGCTCCCGCTGGTGCTGAATCGCAGCAAAGGCCCAAGCCACCCCAAAAACCACCGCCAGCAGCAACATGAGCTGCATCCGACGGATCAGGGTGGAATCATGAACGGGCCAGATCATCGTCATTTTTCAGAGAGGAGGGATGTGCAACAGGGCACGGAAAGAGGTGGGGCCAGCAAGGTCCGGCATCCTCCGGCGCCTTCGTCGGCCCATTGTAAGGGCTCCTGACCGAAATGCTGTACGTAGATCATGGGAGAGGTCAGGACCCTTTTCTGATGGAATCCCGGAAGGGCTCCCAGCAGTTTTGAGCGGTTTGGAGTTTAGGCGTTCCCCGGCATTGGGAGCGCAATGCGGAACCAGGCGCCCGGGGAGTCGGTGCGGTTGCCGGCCGTCAGGGTACCTTGATGAGCCTTGATGAGCCGTTGGCACATCGAAAGCCCCAGACCGGTGCCCGTGGTCTGCTTGGTGGTATAAAACGGCTCAAACAGATGCAGCAGGGCTTCCTCGGGAATGCCGCTGCCGTTGTCCTGCACCTGCAGAATGACCTGGTCGGCTTCCGCGTGCAGGTCAAGCTCCAGCACCTGCTTAAACGGTCTGGGGTCCACGCGGGTCCGTTCCGTGAGCGCGTCACAGGCATTCATGATGAGGTTCTGCAGCACCTGCAGCAGTTCCTTCCCATTGATCTTCGGAAGCGGCTCCACCCCCGGTGTGCCGGCCCATTGGTTGAGAAACCGGACCTCCACATTCTGGTGCCGCAGGGTGGTCTCCAGCAGCTCCAGGGTTTGGTACACCACCACCGAAAGCGGCTGAGGACGCTGACCGCTCTGGTTCCGGGCCACATCCAGGGTTCGGGTCACAATGTTACGGGCGTGCTCCAGGGACGCCTTTGCCGCATTGAGCACCCGCTTGGCCCGTTCCTGTTTAGCGGGATCTAGGTAGTTGTCCAGACTGGTCAGGCGCATCATCAGGGCCGCAATCGGCTGATTGAGGTCATGGTTGATCTCTGCAGCCAGCTGTCCCAGATTGGCCAAGCGTTCCTGACGTCGCTGAAACTCCCGCTGCTGCACCTCCTGAGTGATGTCCTGAGTCACCCCAATGATGTGCAACTGCCCCTGCGTGTCCACACGTCGCTGATAGGTCCGCATGTACGCCACCGGTTGGTCGGGAAGAACGAGTTTGAGCTCAGAAACCGCTTCACCGCGTTCCCGGACTTCCTGACGGGCCTTCGTGAACACCTCCAGGCTCTCCGGATGGATGCGCTGCAGCAGGTCTGCGGAACCAAGCGGGCTCGGCAGGCTCAGGAAGCGCTGCAGGAACTCGTCAATGCTCATTTCATCCGACTCCACCTTGAGCTCCCAGTACCCCAAGCGGGCTCCCTGGTTGACGATCTGGCGCAGTTCGAGGTTCCGTTGGATCTGATGAAGGTGCTGCTCCCGCTCCGTAACGTCCTGAATCACCCCAATCATGTTGGAGGAACCATCTTCCCGCTGAAACTGTCGGATGTGTGCACTCAACCACAGCTCCGTCTTGTCGAGCAGCTGCATCCGGAGCAGCACCTGCGCCGGTTGTCCTTCCCGCGCCTGCTGCACGGCGGCAAAGAAACGAGCACGCTGCTCCTCCTGCTGATACGGATGGAAGCGTTCCAAAAGCGCCTCCAGCCCCGGCTTCTCTCCGGCCTGCATCCGCAGGAGCTTCAGGCAGTTTTCATCCCACCAGACCTCCGATTCGCCCTCTCCCCAAAACCCAAGTGCGCCTGACTCGGCAGCCAGTTCAATCTGTGCCAGCTGGAGCTCCAAACGACGCCTGAGGGAGGCCTCAGAGGACGAAAGTGCCTCCTCAGTTTCCGAAGTCTGCGCAAGGAGTTTTTTCATACCCTTCTCATCTTCTCAAAAACGACCACTCACCACGCCACCGCTCCCTCCACCCGCGGTGAAGGTCTGAGGCTTTTTTACTTCAGCAAGGGATGTTCCACCGCAGCAGCGCCCGTCTGAAAAGGCGACGCGCCCTTCCAAGGATTTTCCCCAAGGGGATTCGTCAAACCCCTTCGGACCTGTTAAATTAGTAGCGTTTCGGGCTTACTTCATCAATTCTTTTCAGAAAGGTTGATCAGCTTTTTCCTGCAGTTGCAGACACAATTGACAGTACAAGGAGGACCCCTTGAGGACAAAAACGGAAAAGGAAACGCTGGCCTCACAGGTCCAACGCCTGCTGGGTGAGGAGGTGACGGGAGAAGCCGCCGTGTCCGGAGGCTGCATTGCCGACTCTCGGGTGCTGCAGCTCCGCTCTGGTCAGCGGGTCTTTGCGAAGCAGGCCCGTCCGGGGCAGCCAGCAGCCATGCTGACGGCAGAGGCCGCTGGACTCCAGGCCCTGCGTGCCACCGGAACCGTGCGGGTTCCTCGGGTGCTGGCGGCTTCGCCTCAGGTGCTGCTGCTGGAGTACGTCCCCACCGGCCGCGCCCGGTCCGGGAGCTACTTTGCGCTGGGACAGGCTGTGGCTCGGTTGCACCAGGTGCCTCAGCCGGCATTCGGTTTTCCCACCGACAACTTCCTTGGAAGCAGTCCTCAGTCCAATCAAGCCAGCGGACGGGCCCAGCAGGACTGGGCGGTGTTCTACCGGGACCACCGGCTCCGGTTTCAGCTGACGCTTGCGCAGCAGGCAGGGTGGGGGAAGGGAGAGTTATCGGAGCGGATGACGCAGCTTCTGGAACGTCTGCCGGAGCTGCTGTCTGGAAGCGAGGAGCCTCCGGCGCTGCTGCACGGAGACCTGTGGTCGGGGAACCACCTCTTTGATCAGGAAGGGGCGGGTTGGGTCATCGACCCGGCAGCGTCTCATGGGCACCGCGAAGCCGACCTGGCAATGACGACCCTGTTTGGAGGCTTTCCACCAGAGTTCTATCAGGGCTACGACGCCGTTTTTCCACGGGTCCGGGGGTGGGAACACCGTGAGCCGCTTTATCACCTCTACCACCTCCTCAACCACCTAAACCTGTTCGGCGGCAGCTACCTGAGTTCCGTGCTGGCGATCCTCCGGCGCTTCACCCGATGAGCCCCTCTGTGCCCCACAGCCATGCGGCGCCACGGACGCCTGACGAGTCGCCATGAGCGGCTTTCCGGATGGGCGTGGTGAACTCGTTCCCAAAGACCCAATTCGGAATCAGGCCCGGCAGAGCATCATAGAGGCGGGTCAGGTTCGACATGCCTCCTCCCAGCACAATGACGTCGGGATCCAAGAGGTTGATTGCCCCAGCAAGGGCCCGGGCCAGACGATTTTCGTAACGCTGCAGGGCCCCTTCCGCCACAGCGTCTCCGGACTCCGCCAGCGTCACAATTTCTGGTCCCCGCCGCTTGGTTCCGGTTGTCTGCTCATAATCCAGCTCCAATCCGGAGCCTGAGACGTAGGTTTCAATGCAGCCCTTGAGGCCGCAGTAGCAGGGATTTCCCGGATACTCCTCAGGGGTGAGCCACCCCAACGGATTGTGCCCCCACTCGCCTCCGACAAAATTCGGACCCGCGTGCACGGATCCCTGGAGCGCTACTCCGCCTCCGGAACCGGTTCCCAGAATGACCGCAAACACCACCTTGTAACCCGCACCGGCGCCATCAACGGCCTCTGAGACCGCCAGGCAGTTGGCGTCGTTGGCAAAGCGGAGGGGACGCTTCATGTAGGCCTGCAGGTCCTGGTCAAATGCCCGTTGGTTGAGCCACACGGAGTTGCTGTTGCGGACCAGTCCTGTGGTGGGAGAAAACGATCCGGGCATGCCCACCCCAACGGTGCCGGTCCCTCCGGCCTCCCGCTCCACGTCGTCCACCAACTGAGCAATGGTGGCCAGGGTGCCTTCATAGTCCTCCCGAGGCGTGGCCACTCGTTTCCGAGCCTGCTCGTTCCCGTGTTCATCCAGCACAATGGCTTCAATCTTGGTTCCCCCTAAATCCACGCCCACGCGCAGCATTGTTCCTCGTCTGATGAATGATCGTTAATGGTGACGGCCCACCGGCCACCGGATCCTGCGGTTCCTCAGCCGGCGCCTCCAGGTTTTCCGGAGGGTGACCCGACTTGCACCGCTTGGGTAAGGTCACTATAGTGAGTCTTTTCGGACTTTCCAACCCCGTAAACCGCTCTCTGAAGGAAAACCATGGGAATGCCTGCACCGGCTGAAGCCTCTGACGCCCTTGTGCTCCGCGAAGACAATGGACGCATCGCCACCTTGACCCTGAACCGGCCCCGCCAGTACAACGCGCTCTCGGAAGAGCTGCTCACAGCTCTGCAGCAGGAGCTTGACGCCTTGGCTCAGGACGATGAGATCCGGGTGGTGGTGCTCGCTGCTAACGGCAAGGCCTTCTGCGCCGGTCATGACCTGAAGCAGATGCGGAGTCAGCCAAGCCAGGAGTACTACGAGTCCCTGTTTGCGCAATGCAGCCGCATGATGCTTTCGCTGCATCAGCTTCCGCAACCGGTGATTGCCCGGGTTCACGGAATTGCCACTGCGGCCGGCTGTCAGTTGGTTGCCGCGTGTGACCTGGCCATTGCTTCGGAAGAGGCTCGGTTTGCCACCTCCGGTGTGAACCTAGGGCTGTTTTGCTCCACCCCGGCAGTCCCGGTGAGCCGGAACCTCTCGCGCAAGAATGCTGCACGTCTGCTGCTGACGGGGGACTTCATTGACGCGGCCACCGCCACCGCCCAGGGCCTGATCAATGAAGCCGTTCCTGCCGAACAGCTCGACGGGGCCGTGTGGAAGCTGGCCCAGACCATTGCCTCCAAACCACTGGCAGCGTTGCGCATTGGCAAGGAAATGTTCTACCGACAGCTGCAGATGCCCATTGAAGAGGCCTATGCCTTTGCAGGCGAGCGCATGGCCTGCAACCTGATGGATCCGGATGCCGCTGAAGGCGTAGACGCGTTCATTGAGAAACGGCACCCCAACTGGAAGTGAGTCAGTGCTGTCGTCGGGCGATCAGGAACCCAATCGGGGGGTCGCCCTTTGAGCGAAACAGCAGCTCAAACTCCGTTTCCACATTTCCTTCGGCAAATGCGCTCTGCTGCAGCACCTCCGTGTGAGCGTCCAGGGCGTAGCCGTCCAAGCCCCGGAAGGTTTCTGAGACCCAAGCAAAGTACTCCTGGTGGTCGGTTTTGAAGCGGATCTCCCCCGTCGGCTTCAGGTAGGGCCGCAGGCGCTCCAGAAATTCGGGGCTCATCAGACGGTTCTTTGCATGTCCCTTCTTCGGCCACGGGTCCGGGAAGTTCACGTGCAGGACGTCCAGTGAGTTCGGGGTCAGGTAGTCGTCAAAGTACTCGCCCCGATCCCTCAGCAGCAGCACGTTTGCCACCGCTTTGCGCTGCAGCTTGCGGGCTGCCAAAGCCAGGCGTTTGTACCGGAGCTCCATGCCCAAGAACAGCGCTTCCGGATGCGTCTCAGCCCACTGAATCAGGTACCGTCCGGAGCCACAACCAATTTCAAGGTGCAGCTGCAGGTGGGGGTGAGCCGCCTGCCACGCAGGAAACTGTTCGGGCTGAGGGTGCACCCAGATCAGGTCCGGGTACTCATAAACCTCCTTGAGGTAGGGGTTGTTCTCCGTCTGCCGCTGAAACTCGACAGGATCCAGGGCCCGAACATCAGGAGTACGGTAACGCATTGAGGCAAAAAGAAATTACAGTTGGTTGGAAGGTCAAGCAGGTTCGCTTCTTGGAAAGTGGCGAAGTGGTGCTGGATTTCAGTGACGACGCGCCCGCGGCTCGCTTGGACTACCGGTCGTGGACGGACCTGGAACTGCCACGAGAGGAGACCTTTACCCCCGAACAGCATGCTCGCCTAGAAGCCGCCATCTGGCGCTGGACCGTCCGGGAGCGAGCCCTAGCGCTGCTGGCCTCTCGGGAGCACTCCCGCTGGGAACTCCGGCAGAAGCTTCGGCAGCGTTTTGATGCCCCGGAGCTCATTGACGCCTGCCTAGACGAGCTGCAGGAACGTGGTTACCAGAGCGATGAGCGCTTTGCCCGGAGCTTCCTAGAGTCTCGCCTGCACTCCCGAGACCAGGGCCCGTTTCGGCTGGTCGGTGAGCTGCAGCAGCGGGGAATTGCTCGGGAGCTCGCGGAGCACCTGCTGGCCCAGCACCAGAGCGCGTCCCTGTGGCTCGACAAGGCCCGTCGTGCCCGAGACAAGGCCCTCAAGCGTCTCAAACCCGGACAGCCCCAACGGAACCTCTGGAGCAAGCTCTACCAGCAGGGCTTCTCACGGGACCTCATTGAGCAGGTGATGGCCGAGCTTCCTGATGATCGAGACGCGTTCTCCTAAAGGCTGCGTCCGATCAGCTCCTTCATGATCTCGTTGCTGCCCCCGTAAATCTTCTGAACCCGAGCATCGGTGTACATCCGGGCGATTTCATACTCGTTCATGTACCCGTACCCCCCGTGCAGCTGCAGGCAGGCGTCCACGATTTCATTCTGCTTCTGTGTGCACCACCACTTCGCCATGGACGCGGTTTCGTTGTCCAGCTCTCCTCGGCACAGACGCTCAATGCAGGAGTCGAGGAACACCCGGGCAATGTGCGCCTCTGTCTTGCACTCCGCTAGGGTAAAGCGGACGGTCTGCAGGTCCAGAAGCCGTTTGCCAAATGCCTCCCGGCTCCGGGTGTGTTCCACCGTAATCTCAACGGCATGCTCAATGGCCGCCACCGCGGCCACTGCCAGGGCCAGGCGTTCCTGTGGAAGCTGCTGCATGAGGTAGTAGAAGCCCTTGCCCTCTTCGCCGAGCAGATTGGCCACCGGCACCCGCGCGTCATCAAAGAACAGCTCCGACGTGTCTGCCGCCTTCATCCCCATCTTGTCGAGGTTCCGGCCCCGCTGGAAGCCTGGCGTGTTCTCGGTTTCCACCACCAGGATCGAGATGTTCCGGGAGCCCTTGCCTTCCCCAGTCTTAACGCAGAGGAGGATGAGGTCGGCATGCTGCCCGTTGGTGATGAAGGTCTTCGCCCCATTGACGACATACGTGTCTCCATCCCGGACCGCTCGGGTCTGGATGCTCTGCAGGTCGGAGCCAGCTCCAGGCTCACTCATCGCAATGGCAGAGACCCGTTCCCCAGAGGCCAGTTGCGGAAGCCAGCGCTGCTTCTGCTCCTCGGTCCCGTAGTTCAGCAGGTAGTGCGGACAGATGGTGCTGTGCACCGGGTAGCCCAGGTTGCCTCCGATGCCCGACCGCTCCAGCTCCTCAATCACCACCGCCTCATGCGCAAAGCTTCCTCCGAAGCCACCATAGGCTTCCGGGATGCTCGGCAGCAGCAGTCCCATCTCTCCCGCTTGATTCCAAGCGTCTCGGTCCACCATTCCCTGAGCGAACCAGCCCTCCAGTTTGGGGACAAACTCACGTTCCAGAAACTTGCGGGTGGTCTCGCGGAGCAGGCGCAGTTCCTCAGTTTCCCAAGACGGGGTATAGGCTTTCATGAATCAACTCCGTAAAATGGTGAAAGGTGCGGGCACGACCGCAGTAGCTTAAGCGCAACCTGAAGAAAGAACAACCATGGAACCCGCTGCTCCGTTCTACCTTGGATGCCCCGAATGGGCCAATGCCGACTGGCGTGGAAGCCTGTTTCCGGAAACCGCCAAGCCGGCGGAATTCCTCAAGGCCTATGCCTCCGTCTTCACCACCGTTGAAGGCAACACCACCTTCTATGCGCTGCCTCGTCCTGAGATCATTGAACGGTGGAAGGAGGAGACGCCGGAGGGATTTCGTTTCTGCCTGAAGATGCCGCAGCGGCTCTCTCATGAGCTGAGGCTGCACCATGTTTCTGAAGACCTGACCCGGATGTTTCAGACCTTTGCGCCCCTAGAAGCGCGCCTTGGACCGCTCTTTCTGCAACTTCCAGCATCCTTTGGTCCCCGGGACCTGCCAACGCTTGAAGCCTTTCTGCAGCAGCTGCCTGCGGACTTCCGTTACACGGTCGAAGTCCGGCATCCCGAGTTCTTCTCTCGTGGTCCCGCTGAAGCTCGGCTCGATGCGCTCCTGCAGCAGCACGCGGCCGCACGAATGGTCTTTGACACCACCGAGCTGTTCTCCAGCACAGAAACGGATGCTGCCACTCAGGAGGCTCAACGCAAGAAGCCACGGGTCGCCTTCCGGGACACGGTCACCACCGACCAGGCCCTCGTCCGTTTTGTCGGACACCGAGAGGACGCCCGGAACCTTCCGGCCCTGAACCGCTGGGCGGATCAGGTGGTCCGCTGGATTCAGCAGGGCATCACGCCCTGGTTCTTTGTACACACTCCCGGGGACGAGACTGCGCCTGAGCTGGCCCGGACCTTTTACACACTGGTGCAGCAGCGGCTCCCTGAGCTACCGGACCTTCCGTCCTTTCCGGAGGATCCGGAAGCGGCACAGCTGAGCCTCTTCTAAAGGGCGTCCTACCAGTACCGCAGGGCCTTCTGAAACAGATCCCGGAGGTCGGCTTCGCTCAAGGCCAGCGGAGCATTCACCAGCAAGCGCTGCTGGGCCCAGGCCCGTTCCGTGAGCGCCGGGAGGTCGGCTTCTGTGTAGCCCAATTCAGAAAGGCCATTGGGCAGGTGCGCCTGCTGCATCAGGTGAATCACCTGCTGCGCCAACGCCTCTCCTGCGTCCTCCAGCGCCACGTCCTGCACCTCCATTCCCAACGCCTCTGCCGCCTGCAGGTGCCGCTCGGGACACGCCCCTCCGGTCTTCCGGAACACCGCTGGCGCATTGACAATGACCGACGTGCCATGCGGAACCATGGCGTGATCGTTCGGCCACCCCTCCGGAGGAGGCTCCTTTGCGAGTCCGGCAACCGCGTATGACATTCCATGGGGCACGTGGCACCCGGCGTTTCCAAATCCGATGCCAGCCAGCATGCCCGCAAACATCAACCCCTCCAACGGCCCCGGTGCTTCCGGATCCTCTAGGGAGGGGAGCAGGTGCTCGCCGATCAGGCGAATGGATCGCAGGCAGGCCAGGTCGCTGTAGGGATTGGCCCCCTGACTGAGCGGGCGCTTGGAAGGCTGTTCCGGGGCCGGACGGTGGGTGAAGGGGCGGGCGGTGACCGACTCGCAGGCGTGGCTGAAGACGTCCAGCCCGTTGGCGGCACGGACTGCAGGAGGGAGGGTTTGCAGAACAGAAGGGTCCAGGACCCCGAGGCTCGGGCGGAGGAACGCGTGAGAAATGCCCGACTTAACGCCCAACTCTAGGAAGTCACAGATGGCAATGCCGGTGCACTCGCTGGCGGTCCCAAACGTTGTGGGGCAGGCGATGTGCGGCTTCAGGGGTCCTGGAACCGGCTGGGCCCGTCCAATCGGAGCATTGACGTAGGCAAACAGGTCCTCAGGCCACGAGGAGTAGAGGTTAGCCGCCTTCGCGGTGTCCATGCAGGAGCCGCCTCCGACGGAGAGGAAGCCATCAAAACCGCCCTCTTGTGCAAACTGAGCTCCGGCACGAAAGGCCCGGTCGGTGGGCTCCACCTCCACCTCCGCAAAGACGGCCACGTCCAGTCCCGCCTGCTGCAGGGCCTTCCGGACCGTTTCCACGGGCTCCAGGTGCTGCACACGCGGATCCGTAAACAGGGCCACACGGGTCATCCCCAGGGCCTTGGCATCAGCGCCTACCTCCCGGAGGGCGCCCCAGCCAAACTTGATCTTCGGGGCCTCAACAGTGAAGGCGCGGTCCCCGCCCTCGCTGAAAGAAAAGTAGGGGTCCAGCATGGATTCCTCCTCAGTTCAGTGACAGAGGGCGCCTGCGTCCCTCCAGTTCGGCGGGGGTCAGACGGGCTCTTCGACCGTGTAGTCAGCAGGGGCCACGCCCACCTGGTTGCCGCCGCTCTCCTGGACGAGGTCGACCGCATACTCTGCCGCCAGGATCAGGGCCTTCCGGGTCAGGTTGTCCTGCAGCACCTCCGGATAGGAAGCAACCCCGAGGGTGACTTCCACCTTGAAGTGCTGCCCCTTCCAGTTGAAGTCGAAGTCCTGGATGTCCCGATGGATCTTCTGAGCCACGTCCTGAGCGGCAATGGAGTCCATGTTCTTCATGGCCACAATGAGCTTCTCTCCGAAGTAACGGGACGGGATGTCCGTCTTGCGGCAGTTCTGCCTGACAATCTCAGCGAGCTGCTTGATGACGTAGTCGCCGCCTTCAAACCCGTAGGTGTTGTTGACGGTCCGGAAGTGGTCGGGGTCCACCAGTAGCAGAGACAGTGGGCTTTGCTTCTTCCGAGCCCACCGCACCAGCTCTTCGGCATTCCGGGCAAAGGAGTCTCGAGTGGCGAGGTGCGTCAACTCATCCAGCTCAATCTTCTGTCCCTCAGCGTCCCGTTCAGCCGCTTCCAGCAGGGCGTCCACACTCAGCTCCGCATCCTCGTCGTCAGGGTCCGGGTACGCTCCCACCCCGACACAGACCGACACGTGGAAGGCCTTGTCTTCCCAATGGAATTCGTGTTCGTTGATGAGCTTCTGCACCTTCTTGGCGTAGCTCCGAGCCGCCTGTTTGTCTAGGTTCGGCAACGCGACAATGACCTTTTCACCGTGGTAGCGGGCGGGAAGGTCCGTCTTGCGGGCCTGCTCCTGTACCGCCTGCGCAAAGGTCCGGATGACCTCGTCGCCGCACTCAAACCCGTACTTGTCGTTGATCAGGTGGAAGTTATCGGGGTCCACCACCACCACCGACAGCGCATTTTCGGTCTGCTCCGCCTTGAGCACCAGATCGCCCAGACTCCGCATGAAGTACCCCCGGTTGGGCAATTGGGTGAGGTCATCGGTGAAGTTGTCCATGGCGGCGCCCACCTGGTTTCCACCCTTCTCCTGAGCCTGATCAGCCGCATTTTCAGCAGCCATGACCAGGCCCTTCCGGGTCAGGTTGTCCTTCAGCACCTCCGGATAGGAGGCAACCCCGAGGGTCACAGGAACCGAGAAACGCTCTCCTCGCCAGATGAAGTCGTAGTCCTGAATGTCCCGGTGGATCTGATTGGCAAAGTCCATGGCCCCGGCGGTGTCCAGGTTCCGGAGGGCGACAATGATCTTCTCTCCGAAGTAACGGGCAGGGATGTCGGTTTTGCGGGTGTACTTCTTGACGATCTTGGCCAACTCCTGAATGACGTAATCGCCGCCCTCAAACCCATAGGCGTTGTTGATGTTCTTGAAGTGGTCCGGATCCACCAAGACCACCGCAAGGGAGTTCTGCTTCTTCTTGGCGTCCTCGGCCAGCTCGTCAAACAGGCGGTCGAAGGTGTCTCGGGTGGCCAACTGAGTGAGCTGGTCAATCTCAATCTTCTGCGAGCCCGCGTCCTTCTCAGCTGCCGCGAGCAGGCCCTCAACGCTCAGGTTCTCTTCGCCAATGTCCGGATAGGACCCGACCCCGGTGCTGACCGTCACCCGGAACATCTTGTCCTCCCAGACAAACTCATGCTCATTGATGAGGCGCTGCACCTGCTGGGCGTAATTTTTGGCCGCCTCCAATCCCAGATTCGGGAGTGCGATGATGACCTTCTCTCCTGTGTAACGCGCGGGGACATCGGCTTTGCGGGCGTGCCGTTTGATCATTTCGGCAAAGGTCCGGATGACCTCGTCGCCACACTCAAATCCGTACTTGTCGTTGATCAGGTGGAAGTTGTCGGGGTCGACCACCACAACGGACAGGGCTCCCTTCGTCTTCTGAGAGCGGACCACAAAGTCATCCAAACGCCGGAGGAAGAAGTCGTGGTCGAACAGCTTGGTGAGGTCGTCGATGTCCTCCGGACGGACCTGCTGGAAGCCCTTGATGTGGATGTTCCCCAAAAGGTTCTTGGCCAGGTTCTGGAGCGGTTCCACGGTCAGACCCACTGCGACCAGGAGCAGGACCTTGAAGTAGAAGGAATCCTCGGCCAGATCGTCGACGTACGGTTCCGTGGTCGCATCCAGGAAGGCGAACATCACCATCACCACCACGGCGACAATGTAGTCGGAGATGTTTTCGGAATACCCCATGCCCCGGAGGATGCCGGAGATGAGGAGCAGGACCATGAGGAAGCCAATCTGCGCCGAGTAGAACCACCAGGTCTCATACCACGGAGGCTCCACGGTAAAGGTAAAGGACACCGGCTCGCTGCGGGCGCCATCCTTGCGCATCGCCTTGACGTGAAAGACGTACTCCTTCCAGGTCAGGTTCGTGTATTCGCGGAAGGGACGGATCGACCACTTGGACCAGTCATCCTCCATGCCCTCGAGGTACGTCTGGTACATGACGTCACTCGGGTAGGTGTAGTCGTTGGACGTGAAGGTAAAGCGGACGGCGTTCTGCTCATAGGGAAGGATCCGGGTTGTCAGAGGCGACTCGTTGCGGACCGCAATGCCCCCAAGCTCTTCAAAGAAGTTTCCGTCAAACAGGCTCACCTCGTCCTGAATGCTCTCAACCTGCCGGATGAGGGGGGTGAACTCCGGATCCTCGCGCACCAACGGAGGTCGTGCTGAGACGAACATCTCCACATCCGGTGGCACCGTGGGAGGCTCTTCGAGCGGGATGAAGGCGTAGACGCCGTCACTGCTGGCCAGCCAGGTGTTGTCCTTGAGGTCCTGGAAGACGCTGAAGACGTTCTGCTCGCCAATGCTCATCTGCTCAAGCACCGTCACCGTCTCTTCATTGAAGTCCAGACGCACGATGCCCACGCGGTCGACAGCCAGCAGGAACACTCCGGGGGCAACCTCGGTGCGGGCGGTCACCAGGTGGTTTTCAAAAACCTCTTGGTTTGCATACTCCAGAAACGTGAAGGCCTCTCGCTGAGGGGTGCCTTCGTTGGCAGGTGAGTCCAGAGCAGGATCGTAGAGCAGCAGTCCCTTGTCCTGAGTCACCAGCAGCAGACGTCCCCCGGGGTAGGGAAGCATGGCGTGCGCCAGGAAGAAGTTGCCCTCGGGGACGTTCTGGAGGGCGCCATCGACGATGCGCATGAGGCCGTAGTCGCTGTCGAGGACATACAGCGTGTCGCCAACCGGGGTCACCTTGTAGAGGTACCCTTCCGTTTCCAGCTTGGTAAAGACCCCGTCTTTGTAGCGCAGCAGGAGTTGTTCAAAGAGGAACAGCAGTTCTCCATCCGGACGCTTCAGGCTTTCCAGCAGCGGCCCCAGGATTTCCCAATCGTCCACCTGAACCTGGTCCTTCAGCGAAACGTAAACCGTCTCTCCATCGCTGTTGGGCGCCAGGTACCCCAGCTCGCCGTATCCTCCCACAAAGACCCGACCGGTGTCGTCTGTAATGAGGCTAGAGGCCCCTCCGTCTCCAGGAATTTTGATCAGTCGCCAGTTGGTGCTGTCAAACTCGTACACGCCGTTGAAGGTGGCAAAGTACATCACCCCCCGGGTGTCCTGAGTGGCATCCCAGACCACCGGCTCCGCCTCATAATTGGCCACGGCGTACTGACGGAGCACGCCGACGTCCCAGCGGTCAAATGCCTGGGCCTGGCTCCCTAACAGCAGGAGCAGGGTAATGATGATCCCAAATCCGTGCACCCAGCGCTTCATTTACTCGATCTCAAACGTGATGAAACGGGTGGAGCGATTGTTGACCCAGTCGTCCACCTGAATGTCGAGCGTGATGCTCCCCCGAATGGGAAGCCGACTGATGGCTCGGCGGTACAGGCGTTTGTTGCGACCGTTCAAGGAGTAGGAGACCTCTCGGACACCACTTTGTGGATCCTTGGTGTCAATATGCAGCAAGCTGCCTCGCTTGATGAAGAATTTTCCGTCGCTCTCCCGGAAGGCCGGGGTGCTCCGGATGGCCACCTCTGGATCAGTGGCGTCGACAATGAACTGGAAGGACTTCTGTTCCTCTGTGTTGCCCACCTCATCCACCGAGTAATAGGTCAGCTCGTAGCGTCCGGTCTGGTCGATGCGGATGGGGCCCTTGTAGACCTCCTGCTTGCCCCCGTTGATGCGGTACCGCGTCTCACGGATTCCCGCGCCGCCGTCAGAGGCGAGCAACCGGATCTCCGTCTGGGCGTTGAGGTACAGCTCCCCCTTGTACAGGTAACGGGTGCCCTCCACTTCATGAGAAGTGACGGGCGCAGTCAGGTCGAGGTAAAAGTCCTGTGACTGCCGGGGCGTGACGTTTCCGACACGGTCCAAGGAGCTGAAGGAAATGGTGTGCCGGCGCTCGACTTCCGGAAGCCCAAAGCTTTTGCTGTAGGACTCCAGCTCACCGGTGTCAAAGGAGTAAAGGACCTTGAGGACCTCGCTGGATTTTTCGGTGGCGCTGAGGGAGAACATCGTGGTCCGGGCCACATAGGTCCGACCATTGTTGGCCAGGTGCTGCTCGCCCCGGACCTTCAGTGACACCGCGGGTGGCTTGTGGTCAAGGGAGAACGAAAGCTTCCGGGGGGTCTCCTTGTTGCCCACTGCGTCCACCGCATAGTAGGTCAAGAGGTGGTCTCCTTCAGACAGGTCCCGGAGGAGGCTCGCGGTGAGGGGACGGCGGTAGAGCTGCTCGGTGCCGTTGTCAAACGAGTAGTAGATTCCAGCGACCCCAGAGAGCCCATCATCGGAGCGCAGCTCAATGGAGGTTTGCGCAGAAAGGGTGCTGCCAAAGAAAGGGCCATCGACCTTGTGCGTGGTCAGGGGAGGCGCCAGGTCAATGCTGAATTCCAAGAACTTCACCTTTTCAGCATTTCCCACCCGGTCAAGGGCGTAATAGCGGACCCGGTACACCTTCTCGCTGAAGAAGAGCTTGATGGGCTCCTCGTATTCCACAAATCCGGAGCCGTCGATGGAGTAAAAGACGGACTCGACGCCCGACTGCTTTTCCTTGCCGACGTCCCGGGCTGTCAGATCGAGGATGAGGCCCTCGCTGTAAAAGGTGGTGTCACCGCGTTGGAACTTGCGGGCGTTCTCCAGCTTGGCAGTGGTCCGGGGGTCAGAGTCATCAATGTTGATGCGGAAGAGCCGCTTGGTTCCAGGAAGTCCCACCCCCAGAGCCCGGGAGCCCCCTTTCCCAAAGAAGAGGGGCTGAGGATCCTGGTCATCCGGGTCAAACTCCATCTGGAAGTAGGGGGCATCTTCTTCAGGAGAGACCGAGAGGCGGAGGAAGAACTCCAACCCCGCCGCCCCCATCAGGCCATGCTCTTCATGTACGAACCAACGCTTTCGGTGCGACACCCGACCGTCTTCACCAATGGCACTGCCTCCGTCTCCACCATCGGCACCGGCACCAGAGGCATCAGCCCAACGGGCCTGATCCACCCGGACCAGCAGCACCTGCGGCTTTTCCTGATTTTCCACATTGTCGATGGAGTAGAAACGGATGGTGTAGTCACCGTCCTGATCCCACTGCAGGGGCTTGTCGTAGGGACGGCACTCCTCATCGTTGATGCACACCATCGTCTTTTCCACACGCGACTCCAGGTCGGTTGCTTCAAAGAAAATCGAGGTGTTGAAGCCAATGATGACGGTGTCATCGTTCCAGGAGGAGGATCCGGAGATGCGGTACCCGGTGGTAGGAGGGGTGCCGTCCACGTACACGCGACGGCGGTAGATGCCTTCGTTCTCCGCTTTGTCCGAGACCCGGGCGCCGATCCAGTGCAGTCCTGCTTTTTGCGGGGGCAGGAAAGGCTCTTCGTAGTTCAGCCACTCTCCGTCATCAAGGTTGTACTCCAGACTCTGGATTTCAGAGAACTCGTCTTCAGCCAGGAGGCGGATCGGAGATGAACTGGAGACATAGACCACACCGTCCTGACGGTACTCGCGGCCCTCCACCTTGATTTCCAACTCCGGAGGCTTGTTGTCGTGCTGAAAGGGAACCGTCTGCCACACCTCCTCATTCTTCACCCGGTCCACGGCACTGATGTACAGGGTATGCGCGCCCGGGGGCACGTCTTTCATTTCAATCGGAGACCGGTAACGCTGTTCCTTGCCCTCGTCAATGCGGTACCGGATTCGGTCCACTCCAGAGGCGCCATCTTCCGCCTCAAGCACCAGACGTCCGGAAGTGGCGACGGCCAAATTGAGGTGCGGTCCCTGCGGAATCACCTGTGTCACCGGAGCCGTCAGGTCCACCACCAGAACCAGATCCTGCAGCGGTTCCTCGTTGCCCACATGGTCCACCGAGAAGTACTTGAAGGTGTGAACCCCGTCCACTTCCAGGTTCAGCTTGAGGCCGGCGGCCGGAACGTAGGGTTTGCCTTCATACGAGGCCCACGTCTTCCAAACGCCCGAAAGTTGGTCTTCCGCTACAAGCTCAAACTGAGAATTCTGCCCAATGAAGTCACGCTCCGGGGTTTCGTAGGAGGGGGTGTCCGGATAGTTCGGTTGGGTGGTGGGAGGAGTCCCGTCTCCAATGACGGTGTAGGCTTCAGACTTGACAGCCAGGTTGCGGACCTTGTTCTCGCCTTCCTTCAGGGGGATGCCGCTTTGCTCCTGCGGTTCAGGATCTGGAACCGAGACCGCGTCTTCAGCTTCTGGCTGCAGCGCAAGGCCGAGGAAGACCGGCTGACGCAACGGCGCATAGGTCGTCCCGTCATCATTGACGTAGACCTTCGGCCGGTGCTCAGGCGGCTGAGGCCACTGCACCTCTTGCCCCTGCACCGAGCCCCACGTCAGCAACGCCCCCAGCAATCCGATTGTCCTGAACCCATACCACTTTGCCACCAAGCAAGCTCCGAAAGATCTGGGTGTTGACCTATTGCTGAGGAACAATACGGAATTCGGTCACCTGAACGGCCTGATTCTGGACGTTGTCTTCTGCCCGAACCGAGATGCGGTACCGCCCCGGCTTGTCGAAGAACAGGGTCTCGCCATACGGCTGATAGGGCTCATCGTTGAGGGCATACTCCAGCTTCCGGACGTTGGCCGAATTGTCCGTGGAGGTCAGGTAGAGCAAGGAGTTGACCGGGAAGATCTTCACGTCCACCCCATCCTCTTTTTCCACCCGGAGCGGGTCAATGCTGAAGATGGTCATGATCTGCGGAGGCGTGTTGTCCACAATCAGGAACACCGGTGAGGTGACCTCGCGGTTGTTCACCCGGTCAACGGACCAGTAACTGAACATGTACTGTCCCTCTGCCGGAATGATGATGTCCCGCTCATAGAGATTTTCCGCCTCGTTGCCCACCCGGTAGCTAGTGGTCTGCACCCCCGACAGATCGTCGGTTGCACTCAGACTGATGCGGGTGTTGCTTGTCAGCCAAACGGCCCCCAGGCCCTGGCTGAAGAAGGGTCCTGTGAACTCATGCGAGGACTTGGGAGGCAGGGCATCCATGACCACCTCTAGGGTCTTGGGCTCCGACTCGTTCCCCAACCGGTCCCGGCTCTTGAAGATGACCTGCACCGGTCCTGGCGCCACCCGTGGAATGAAGGGGGTCACGTATTCGCTGTAAGGCAGCTCGTTGATGCGGTACTCGATCACCTGCGGCTGAGCCCGGAGGTCCGAAGCATCCAGCTGCACCCGGGTCCGGGGCGAGACGTACTGCTGATCGTTCACCAGGGCCACATCGCCAATGAGCGTGGCTTCCACTTCTGGTGCGGTGCGGTCCAGCTCAAACTTGTACTCGCGTGCAATTTCCACGTTCTCCACTTGGTCAATGGCAAAGTAGTGGAGGACGTGCTCGCCGTCCAAGAGGTCCTTGACCGTCACGCCCACTTCTGGGTCGTACTTGCGGGTCGTTGTCTCATTGTCAAAGCGGTAGCGGATCTCCCGGACCCCAGAAAGCTGGTCGCCGCTGCTCAGCAGGATCACGCTTTGCCGCGAAAGGATGTCGCCCAAGAAGTTGTTGGTCACCGTGTGGGTCGTGGTCGGAGGCGTCAGGTCCACCGTAAACAGCACTTCCACCGGCTTGCTGGCGTATCCCACATGGTCCACGGCATAGTGGCGCACAATGTAGGTTTTTTCCTGGTTCAGGTTCAGCGGATTTTCATAAATGCTGTATGGCACCCCATCCACCGACAGGTAGGCGTTTTCAATGCCTGAAAGGTCGTCCACAGAACGGAGGGTGCCAATGAGGCCCCGTCCGTAGTAGGTCATGCGCGAGGACTGGTAGATGGGCGCGTCGGTCAGGTTCAGGTTGGTCTCCGGGGGCTGTCCATCCGCAATGAACTTGTAGAGCGTTTCTGCCTCCGTCAGGTAGTTGACCCAGCGGATGAACTGACGTCCCGGAATCTCCAGGCGGATGCCTTCGGTTCGTTTCTCCTGACGTCCACCCTCCGCAAGCTCCTGAATCGTTTGCAGCAAAAAGGTCTGTGCCCCTTCTTCGGGTGACGAAGCCAAGCGGATCCACACCGGCTTGTCCATCGGCCAGTACACCATTTTGGAGGTGCTGGTGTAGACCTTGAGCTCATGTTCCAGTGGCACCGGAACCGGTTGGGCCCAAAGACTTCCGGAGGCTCCGAGGAACCCCAGAGTCCCCAGAATCAGAGTTACAAGAAGGCGCACACCTCGGTTCAACATCGGGAAGTCCTGAAAAATAAAAAGGTAAAGGTTGCCCCATTTTTAGGGGCCGACTGAAAATCTTAAATTTTGCAACTATAGCACCGGTCTTTCAGAAAGGCCATGCTAAGTTGCGCTCGAATGAGGAAATCCCCACTTCAGTGCCGGAGTTTGCGGTCCAGAATGCTCTGCAACTCCGCGTCACTCAGCAGCGTCTCCAGTCCACCTCCCGGGAACAGCCGAGCCCAGCGGTAGACCAGATCGGCGCCCAGGCCGTGCTCGGCGCCCACCGGGGGCTCCTTCATGACCTGCTTGAAGGCATCATTTACGGTCCGGGCCAAGCGAGTGTAGTAGTGATCCAGTACCTCTGCAGTGCTGCCTCCTGCGCGCCAGGCTTCTTGGTACCAGGCCATGGCATTGAGCTTCACAATGGTGCTGCGGGGGTAGCCCGAGCACATCAGGTTCCAGGGGTCCCCTTCTCGGTGCTGATCCCCGGCGCTCCGGAAGTCGGTTCGCAGGACCACAGCAGGAATGTCCAGCATCTTCGCAAAGAGGAACTCCACCACGGTTCCGGAATCCAGCTCCAGGCCATCAAAGTTGAGGAGGATGAGGTCCGCCTTCACCACCTCAAGCAGGTCCTGGTTGCGGATCTCCACCGAGCGTCCACTCGTCTGCTCCAGGTTCTGAGGCAGCACGCAACGGAACTCGCTTCCGGACTCGCGTTCAATGGTCTCCGCCAGCAACAGGTTGCCGATGAGGTCCTTGTGATTGAAGAGGTCTCCAGCAAAGTAGATGGAATGAGTGTGCATGACAACAACTCCTAGGGTACGAAGCAAATCAGGGAAATGAGCGAGCTTGGAGCCGGAATCACGACGCCGCAGGGCGGACTTCTCCCACCAGCAGGTCGTTGCGGTTCCGGAGCTCCTGAGCCACCGAAAAAGTGGGATCCTCGGGCAACACCCCCAGGGTGTCGAGCACCGTGCTCAGAGCGACTTCTGCGGCACGGGCGGTGCCGTCTTCAACCTTGAGGGCCAGCCCCACCCCCAGTCCTGGAACGGTGGCCGCGTAAACCCCTTCAGCGCCGCCCTTACAGACCACCTGCTCCCCAAAGGCTTCCATGACGCGGGTGCAGTGCCGTCCGGTTCCAGCAACATAGTAGGGTTCCGCCAGCATTGCAGCCTGCAGGCGCCGAGCGGCTGTGGCCCAGTCCTCCGGAAGTCCCACGCCGGTGCCAAAGCGGGCCATTCCCCGGGCCAGGGCCTGCAGCGGAACGCACCACGTGGGAATGGAGCAGCCGTCAATGCCCACAGGAACCTGGTTCAGGTCCAGTCCCATGGTCTGCTCCAGGGCCTGCTGGATGTGTTGCTGCACCGGATGCTCCTGCTTTACGTACCCCCGGGGGTCCACCTTCAGCTGCCGGGCCACCGAAAGAAACCCTGAGTGCTTCCCGGAACAGTTGTTGTGCAGCGCACACGGAGTTTCTCCTCGCCGGGCCAGGGCATAAGCCGATGCCTCATGCGTGGGCCAGTGCTGCCCGCACTCCAGGTGCGCCTCGGTGCAGTCGATGCGTTCCAGCCACTGCGACACCGCCGTGATGTGCCGCTCCTCGGAGCCATGCGAGGCACAGGCAAGGGCCAGTTCCACCGGACTGAGCGCCCAGTGATCTGCTGCGCCAGAAAGAATCAGCGGCAGCGCCTGCAGGGGCTTGGACGCAGAGCGTGGGAAGGTGGGGTAGTCAGGGTCACCCCACTGACGCACCACCTGCCCATTGGCATCTAGCACCACCGCGTGAACCCGGTGACGGCTTTCCACCACTGGACCTCGGGTGACTTCAATGACAAGAGGAGCTGAGGAATCCGAAGCCGGCATGCGTCGTCCTTGAAGAAGAGGTTACTGAGAAATTTGCTGTTTGACCTGCCAGGCCACCTTCATGGCATTGAGGCCATCCTGCGCCGACACCTTGGGCTGCGTCTGGGTCCGGATGCACTCCAGGAAGCTCTGCACCTCCTCCAGCAACGCGTCTCCCCGCTCCAGCTGCACAACCTCGGGCTTGAGCGTCTCCGGGTCAATCCCCTCCTGCAGCTCCACCTGAAGCCGCCGGGCCTGTCCGGTTCCATAATCGAGGGACAGGTAAAGGCCCCGCTGGAAGATGCGCATGCGGCGCTCAGCTTTGTCCGAAACGCGGCTGGCGGTCAAACTGGCGATGCAGCCTCCGGGAAACCGCAGGCGGGCGTTGGCAAGGTCGCTGCTGGGGGTGACAATGGATACGCCGTTGGCTTCCACCTGTTCCGGCATCTCTCCCACCACCGCCAGCACTAGGTCGATGTCATGGATCATCAGGTCCAGGATCACGTCCACATCGGTTCCGCGTTTGGGAAATGGAGCAATGCGGATGTTTTCAATGAACTGCGGCGTCTCAATCTGTTCCCGGAACTCCGTAAAGACCGCATTGAAGCGCTCTAGGTGCCCAATCTGTAGGATCACCTGATGCTCCGCCGCCAAGCGGGTCAGCTCCTCCGCTTCCTCCAGGGTGGCGGCAAAGGGCTTCTCCAGCAGCACATGCACGCCCTTTTCCACAAACGGACGGGTGATGGCATAGTGAGCGCTGGTGGGCACCACAATGCTCACCGCGTCCACCTGGTCCAGCACTTCCGCCGGATCGGTGTACCAAGACACCCCCAGTTCCTCTCCCACCTTGCGGGCCTGATCGGGGTTCGCGTCCACGACTCCAATCAAGTCACAATCCGCAAGCGCCGCGTGTTTTTGAGCATGAAACCGACCGAGGTAACCGACTCCGATGACAGCAGTTTTCAGCATGACCTTCTTCAGCAAGGGTTGCAGCAAGGATCCCTCCGGACGGTGCCGGAGGGTCTAGGGGAACGTTCAGTCCAGACGCCAGTTCCGGATCTGCTGACCTCCGAGCGCCATGTGGTACCACCCCTTCACCCAGGGCTTGACGAGGTACGACGCCGTGTAGAAGTAGAGCGGAATCATGGCCGCTTCTTCTTCCGTAAGGATCTGCTCGGCCCGGTAGTAGAGCCGCTTGCGCTCCTCTGGATTGGTGGACGCCATGGCCTTTTCCGTCAGGTCCGCAAACTCCTGGTTGTGCCAGCGCAGGCGGTTGGTGGACTTGGTGGGGTGGAAGACCTCCAGCAGCCAGTTGTTGGCATCCGGGTAGTCGGCACACCAGCCGAAGCGGAACAGGTGCGGGGCGCTCGGTTCCGTGGTGGACTTGAGGTAGACCTTCCACTCCTGGTTCTCCACCTTGATGTTGATGCCCAGGTTGCGCTTGAGCATCGCCTGAACCGCCTGAGCAACCTTGGCGTGGCTCTCAGAGGTGTTGTGCATGTAGGTGATCTCCGGGAAGCCTTCTCCGTTCGGGTACCCGGCTTCGGCCAACCACTTCTTTGCCTGCTCCGGATCATAATGAATGCCCACGCCTGCCGACGGATCAACTGAGCCGAAGATGGGCGGCCGCGTGAAGGTGGTCGCAGGCTCCTGTCCTCCACGGGTCACCCGTTCCACCAGCACCTTGCGGTCAATGGCCGCCGAGAGGGCCTTGCGGACCTTTGGGTTGTCCATGGGCGCCCGCTCATTGTTGATGGCCAGGTAGTAGGTGCAGAGGTCCGGTTGCACCGAAAACTCGCTCCGGTGTTCCTCCTTGATGCGGTTCATCTCTGCAGGAGGAATCGGCAGGTACGAGGCCCCCATGACGTCCAGCTCATCATTCTCATACATGGCCAGCCCGGTGGACTCTTCTGGAATGATGTAGTAGTGCACTTCCGGAATGTAGGGCGCTAGGCCACTGATGGCATCCGAGTACTCCGGGTTCCGCTTGAGCACCAGGCGGTCTCCCTTCTTCCACTCAGCAACTTGGTAGGACCCGTTGGTGACAATGTTCTCCGCATTCGTCCAGCTGGTGCCGTGTGCCTCAATCGCCTTTCGCGGCAACGGACGGTACGTCCACAACCCGGCCATGGCAGGGAAGAAGCCCGCCGGAGCATTGAGCTGAAACTCCACCGTGTAGTCATCCAAGGCCTTCACCCCCAGCTGGTCCACGTCCTTCTCGGTACCGGTGTTGATCGCCTCGGCATTCTTGAGGATGTAGAGGACGTAGGCGTAGGGGGAAGCTGTTTCCGGAAGGATGTTGCGCTTTACCGCATACTCAATGTCCCGTGCCGTCACCGGTGTGCCATCACTCCACTTCACCCCCTTCCGGAGGTTGAAGGTGTAGGTCATGCTGTCTGCACTGGCCTGCCAGCTGGTTGCCAGTTCCGGAACCACCTCATAGGTCTTGGGGTTGTAGTCGGTGAGGCCGAGGAAGAGCTGTTCAATGACTTCAATGGACGAGGAATCCTGAGCCACGCCCGGGTCCAGTGACGGAATCGCGGACTGCATGGGCAGGCGCAGGTAATCAGGATGATCGGCGGCCAGAGCAGCGCTGCTCCAGGTCAGCGTAGCCACCAGCGCGCCCGTCATGAACGAACGGATGAGGGTTTTCATAAGGGTCTCCTGAACAATGGGATTGGGAGCAAGTGAGGCCATGGCGAGACTCGCTACAGGGTCTTGCTTCTGAGGCTGCTTGTCAAGCCACGTTCCAGACGTTCTGGCGCCTGAGCGGTCTTAAACGAGGGGGACGAAGGAGAAGCGTCCGAGCGCCGTGGATCCATACCCGCCGGCGGTCTTCTCCATCAGCGTCATGGTGCACCCGTGCGGAGCTCCCACGGGGGCCAGCAATCGCCCTCCCGGGGCCAGCTGTTCCAGCAACGCCTGAGGCACCTCGGCCGAGGCGGCGGTGAGGATGATCCGGGAAAACGGAGCGGCCTCCGGCATCCCCAGTTTGCCATCTCCGCAGTGCACCTCAACGGTCCCGAAGCCTGCCCGCCTCAGGTTTGCCTGAGCAAAGGCCACGAGTTCAGGATGCCGTTCAATGGTCACCACCCTCTGCGCCAGCACCGCCAGCAGCGCCGCGTTGTAGCCACTTCCGGTGCCAATCTCGAGCACCACGTCGTCCGGTCCCACCTCAAGCCACTTGAGCATCAGCATCACTGTGGTGGGCTGAGAAATCGTCTGCCCCTGTGCAATCGGCAGCGGAAAGTCCAGGTACGCCTCTCCCTGCCGGTGGGGCTCCACAAACGCTTCTCGCGGCACCTGCAGAAACGCCTCCAGCAGCGGCTCCGGAAACCCTTCCAGACGCCACTCACGCAGCAACCGCTGCTTCTCCTGGGTGCGCAGTGCAGCGGCTCTCATGAGCCCCCGCGAGCAGGGGTTCCAGACAGGTAGAGGTGGTTGCGGTGCACCACCGGACGTGAGAAGACCGGGAGCAGGTCGGTGTTCCCGGCCCGAAATGCTTCCAGCTGTTGCCGCAGCTCCCGTGCGGTGCAGGCCACCCGTCCCACCCCCAGGCGAGCACCGGAGGCTCCAACAATCTCCACCAGGTCCTTCACGTCAAAACTCCCACTCACCCGAACAATGCCCTTGGCCAGCAGGCTCTTGTGGTGATCGCGCAGCGCCGCCTCGGCCCCTTCATCAATGAAGAGGCTTCCCTGACTCAAGGCCCCTGCGGCCAGCCACTTCTGGTAACCGTTCACCTTGCGACCGGTTGCCACAAAATGCGTTCCGTTTCGCTTTCCCGAGAGGACCTCCAGCACTCCCGCTGGCGCCTTGCCGTCTAGGATGTGAGTGTGGATGCCAAACTCCATTGCCATTCCCGCACAGCGGACCTTGCTCTCCATGCCCCCCTTGCCCACCTGCGTCTTGGTCGGACGGCACCACTCCAGGACGTCTTTGGTGACCTCGGTGACCTCCGGAACCACCAGCGAGCGAGTTCCCGTCAGCGTGGCTTCCTCGCGCAGCAACCCGGGTGCAGTGGTCAGGAACACCATCCGGTCCGCGCCGGCCACGGCAGCCGTGTAGACGGCCAGCTGGTCGTTGTCCCCAAACTGATGAATCTTCAGCTCCTCGGTCGCGACCACGTCGTTTTCATTGACAATCGGCAGAACCCCCGCGTCCAGCAAGCCACTGAGGGTGCTCCGGATGTTGAGGTAAGAAGACCGCTCGCCAAAATCCTGTCGGGTCAGGAGGACCTGCGCCACCGCAATGCGGTGCTCCCGGAAGAAGTCCCCATAAATCTGCATCAGCCGCGCCTGCCCCACCGCAGCCAGGATCTGACTGGTCCGCAACGAATCCGACGTCGAGTTCCGCAGATTCACCAGCTCCCGCCCGGCCCCAACCGCTCCTGAGCTGACGAGGATGACCCGGTGCCCCCGGTCCCGGATGATCGCAATCGTATCAGCCAACTCACTGATGAGGTTGTAGTCCAATCGCCCATTCGGACGCTGGAGGACATTCGTCCCAATTTTCAGAACAAGGCGTTGAACGGGCATGGCGCACCATTGGATTCAGAGCAATTCAGCAAAACTGAATTTTATAGCACAGCCACCGAAAAGACGCCATGAAGCAGGACCGGCAAAAGCAACAGCCTCTGCTCCCAAGGACTTCTGAAGTCCTGTGCCCCCACAGCAAGAGAGAAGGGAAGCGACACGACGCGTCTGGGTTTTCAGGAACCTTCAGGAGGCTGCCGACCAAGCTGCTTGCTCAGGCGCACTGCCACAATGTCTCGATCCGGATACCGGCAGAGGCTTTGCCCCACCTCCACGTAACCCAGCTTTTCATAAAAACGCTGGTTCAATTGAGGCACCACCGTGTCCACCAGGATCTGCTGAACCTCAGGGTGCTGTTCGGCCACCTGAGCCTCCAGGTGATGGACCAGCAGGCGCCCAACTCCTTTCCGGAAGGCATCTGAGCGGACGTACAAAAAGAGGATCTCTATCGCCTCCTCCCGAACAAACCGTGCCGCCAGGAAGCCCATCACGTCCTCCCCGTCCTTGGCGACCAAGAGGGGAAAGGCGTCTGAAAGCGCTTCCAGCTGCCGAGGCAGGTACCCATTGACTCCGGCCACCACCCCGTCCGCTCCAATTGAGTCGTAAAAAAGTTTGATAAATGCCTCGGAACGGATGCGAAAACAAGCCTCTTCATCACCTCGTTCAAACGGTTTGACGCTGATTTCATTCATGCTTTCTCTTCACTAAAAATGACCGCATTGATGCCCCTGAGAAGGACTCATTTTTTCCGAAAGGCTACAGGCCCGTGGGTTCAAAAATCTCCAAAAAGATCATCCGGGTTCCCCTCACTCAAACCACTTCCAGACAACTCTTGACAACCCCGAAAAAGCTCAGTAGGTTTCGCACCATCTCAACGCCGTCCGCCACAGGCCCACTTGTTCCCTGCGGTTTCTTCAATCCTTCAGCCGAGTTTGACCATGAAGCCTCTTTTTTGGGGAAGCGCCCTGCTCCTGTTGATCGCCTGCTCCAGCAGCACCGATCCCGCTACTAGCGAAGCTTCCGAAACAGCAGAGGAAACGCCCAACACACTCAGCACCGTCCAGACTAGGGGTGTCTTAAACTGTGGCATCTCCCGGGGGTTGGCAGGGTTTTCAGCCCTCAATGCCTCAGAGATTTGGGAAGGACTTGATGTGGATTACTGCAAGGCGATCGCTGCTGCCACCTTAGGTGATGCCACCAAGGTGGAGTACGTGTCCCTCTCTCCCACAGAACGCTTTACCAGTCTCGCTGCTGGAGAGATTGATGTACTGGCCCGTAACTCGACGTGGACACAGTCCCGGGACACCACCCTCGAGGTCCTGTTTGCTGCCACCAACTTCTTTGACGGGCAGGCCATTATGGTGCCTAGCGCCCTTTCCATCTCTGCCGTCTCTGACCTGAAATCCGTCGAGGGTCAGCTTACGGTCTGCCAGGTCGCAGGCACCACCTCGAGCAGCAACCTCGAGGACTACTTCACGGCAAACAGCATCACCCCCGCTCAGTTCCTCAGTGCGACCGACAGCACGGATGCCCGAAGCCAATATGAAGCAGGGACGTGCAACCTCTATACAACAGACCAGTCTGGGTTGATCAGCATCCGGGCCGCGCTTCCCACCCCCAGTGACCACGTTATCCTCACCGGCTTGATCAGTGAGGAGCCCCTAAGCCTCGCCGTCCGGGACGATGACCCGAACTGGTTCCGGATCGTCCGCTGGACGCACTATGTTCTGTTGCGTGCGGAACTTCATGGCATCCAGTCCAGTAACCTAGCGACCTTCGATAATTCTTCCACGCCAGAAGTCCTCCGAATCATCGGGGCGCAAGACAGTCTTGGGGAAAACCTTGGTCTGGAAGCCGACTGGGCCCATCAGGTTCTGCAAGCGGTTGGTAATTACGGAGAGGTCTTCACCCGGCACCTCGGCCCTTCCACCCCCTTCAACCTCAGTCGTGGCGAAAACGCGCTCTGGACTCAAGGTGGGCTGCAGTTTGCGCCACCCTACCGGTGAGCGGGCAACACTTTTCCGACTGCTAAATGACGTGTGCGAGAGAAACTGAATCTCTCGCACACAGAGTGGTGAGTGCCACCCTGAAGAGGATAACTGCCCGAGGTGGCAGATAAAATTTGGGTAGTCCAATTTTTGCATGATGAACTTCATTGATTTACACCCAACCGAGGAGAGTGATGCATTGCCCAAGCTGTGATTCAGATAAAATCGTCCGAAACGGCATCCGAGAAAATGATAAACAGAACTATCGCTGTCAGAGCTGTGGCCGCCAATTTGTAGAAAACCCCTCTGGTCATTATCGGATCAGCGACGAGACCTGCGATCTGGTTGATCGCCTTCTTTTGGAGCGGATCCCTCTGGCTGGAATCGCTCGCGTAGCACAGGTCTCAGAGAGCTGGCTTCAGAAGTATGTCAACGCTAAATACAAAGAGGTTCCCAGGCAGGTGGACCCCTCGATTTTGCCCGAAAAAAAAACAGCTCCTCCTGTGGTGGAGTGCGATGAGATGTGGTCATTCGTTGGCGAGAAAGGCGACAAACAGTGGCTCTGGCTGGCCATTGATCGCAAAACCCGACTCATAGTTGGTGCCCATATCGCAGGTCGAGATACCTCAGGAGCGCAGGGGCTTTGGGATAATTTACCTGAACGCTATAGAGAAGAGGCTTACTGCTACACCGATTTTTGGGAGGCCTATTGTGCCGTCATCCCTGGTGAAAAACATCAAGCTGTTGGAAAAGAAACAGGACTCACAAACCATATTGAACGTTTTAATTTGACCATGAGACAAAGAGTCTCAAGGCTTGTTAGAAAGAGTCTGTCTTTCTCGAAGAGTCTAGATAACCATATCGGTGCGATCTGGCTCTTCATTCACCATTATAACCGCTCTCTTGGTGTGGTGTAGATCATCAGCTCAGGAGGGCACTACCCCAACGTTATCAGTAAGTACACGGACCTAGCGTTGCTGTACACGTTTACTACTGAGGAGCCTGCCAGCTC
>CBFIGY010000003.1:0-258296 GCA_965662235.1 uncultured bacterium | reverse complement strand
AAACGTCAGTCCGTTGGGATGAGAAAGGTCAGTACGAATGCGTCCAACGAACGTGTCAAAGGTTTCTGCCACATCCCAAGGCATGGGATAACCTCCCGCCTGAGGCTCATCGACCACCTGAATGCCTGGAGCTGCTTGGAGCGCTTCCCGAGCCTGTTGCGGTGTTAAAGAGCGTTCGGTCTCAATCCAGACGGCTTCTGAGTGCGCCCGGAAGACGGGAACCCTTACACAGGTCGCAGAAACGGGAAGGTCCGGGAGGCTCATGATCTTCTGAGTCTCAAGCACCATCTTCATTTCTTCCTTGGTGTAGCCGTTTTCTTGGAAGACGTCAATGTGCGGGAAGAGGTTGAAGGCAATTTGAGCGGGAAATGCTTCTGTCTGCATTGGTTCGCCTTGAGCCCAGGCTCGAACCTGTTGCTGCAGCTCCTCCATGCCTTTGGCGCCAGCGCCTGAGACTGCCTGATAGGTCGACACAATGACCCGCTTCAAACCGGCAGCTTGGTGCAGCGGGTGCAGTGCAACCACCATCTGGATGGTTGAACAGTTGGGATTGGCGATGATGCCTTGGTGCTTGAACGCCTCGTCCGGATTGATTTCTGGAACCACCAGCGGCACATCCGGATCCATGCGGAAGGCACTGGAGTTGTCAATCACCACGGCGCCTGCTTCTACGGCATGAGGTGCAAATTCCTTACTGCGGTCGCCTCCTGCAGAGAAAAACGCGATGTCTACGCCCGAAAAGGAATCGGGGGTCAGTTCCTCGACAGGTAACGCCTCTCCTCGGAACATCAGGGTTTTCCCTGCGGAACGTGCCGAGGCCAGGAGACGCAACTGACTGATTGGAAAGTCCCGGGCTTCCAGAAGCTTCAAGAATTCAGCGCCAACGGCACCTGTGGCACCGGCAATTGCGACAGTTGGTTTCATGAGGAAGAGGATAAAAGTGGAGAAGGTTCGGCTTGCCGGTCCTTGAAGTGTCGACGACAGACGGAGACGTACCGGTCGTTGCCTCCGATTTCGATTTGGTCTCCTAGCGAGACGGGTTTTCCCGAAGCATCCAGCCGAAGCACCATGGTGGCTTTGCTGCCACAGTGACAGATGGTCTTGATCTCGCGAAGCTCGTCTGCCCACGCCAGCAAGTGCCGGCTTCCTTCAAACAGCTTGCCCTGAAAATCGGTCCGGAGCCCATAGGCCAGCACCGGAATCTTCTGCTGGTCGACCAGCTCCGTCAATTCGTAAACCTGGGCCTCTGTCAGAAACTGGGCTTCGTCAACGAGAACACAGTGAAGCGGCGCTTCTTGCTGGGCCGAGGCAACGAGCGGGGCAAGGTGGTCCGCCTGCTCAAAGTTGACCGCTTCAGCTTCCAGTCCAATCCGGGAGCGGACCACATTTCCATACCGCTGATCCAAGAGGGGCTTGAGGACCAACGTGTTCATGCCCCGTTCCTGGTAGTTGTAATTCGACTGCAACAGCGTCGTCGTCTTCCCTGCATTCATTGCTGAATAGTAGAAGTACAGTTTGGCCATGAAAGAGGGGAACGAGTCGCGAAGGGATGGAGCGCGTGGGGCACGTTTGTTGCTGTGTTCTGGATCAAGACCCTGGGGAGCGGCTTCCTGCTGCTTGAATTGTAGAATTCATGAAACAATCTCGAAACTCTTAGCCTGTTGCGGGATCATCCATCTTCACCCCAGGGCAACGACCAATCATACGAACTTCCCCGGTCAAAACTCAAGGGCCTGATTCCGCGTCCCTGCATTTTTGTGATTCCGTCATGACCCGCTAGGTGTTGTGAACCCCTCCTGTTGTGTTTTCCATTCATGCTCATAGGTGAATTAGCGGCGTTGGGTGCCGCGCTGTGCTGGGCCCTTGGGGGCATTGTGGCCGTAGGTCCCATTCGGCAGCTGGGCCCCCTGGCCTTTAACCGGGTCCGGATGGCTCTGGTTTTTGTGATGCTGGCCGCGGTGGCCGGGTTCACACACGGGTGGACCGAGCTTTCCTGGGGAACCGCTCAAGCCCTGATGCTTTCCGGATTTATCGGCATTTTCCTTGGAGATACGGCACTGTTTGCGTCCCTGCAACGCTTGGGGCCCAGCCGATCGGCAGTGGTGTTTGCCCTCAATGCTCCTCTCACGGTGGGGCTGGGCTGGTTCTGGCTCGAGGAACACCTGCTTCCGCTGACGCTGATTGGCTGCGCGCTGGTGCCGGCTGGAGTCATGCTGGCGATTCTGGGGCGACGGCAGGCGGAACCCACCACACTGGATTCAACGGAAGGGCGCCTGCGCTACGGAATCATCTTGGGGCTGCTGGCGGCTTTGGGACAATCCGTGGGGTCCGTCATTGCCCGTCCAGTGATGGCTTCTGGCTTGGACCCTGTGACCGCATCAGCACTGAGAGTGGGCACCGCTGCAGTCAGTCTGAACCTCTTGGGGCTCCTTCCCAATCCGATCTTCCGAGCCAAGACGACCTTCACCCCCACTCTGCTCGGTGGCATTGTTCTCAGTGGATTGCTGGGGATGGGAATGGGAATGACGCTGCTTTTGTTTGCACTGGGACGTGGAGACGCCGGCGTCATTGCGACCCTCTCTGCAACCACACCGGTGCTGATCCTTCCTTTGGTCTGGATGCGGACCCAGGTGCGTCCTCCAGCGATTGCGTGGGCTGGAGCTGCTGTCGCAGTGGTGGGCACCGCCCTGATTGCCATTGCCCGGACCGGTTGAGCCGTTAGGGCTCAATGAAAATCGCTCGGAAATCATTGACGTTGGTGAACGTGGGGCCGGATTCCACAAGCCCTCCGAGCGCTTCAAAAAACGAGTAGGCGTCATTACGAGCAAGGAAGGGCGAAATCGCTAGCCCTTGTGCCTGGGCTCGAGCGAAGGCCTGGTCGTCAAAACAGGCACCCGCGTTGGATTCGGTTCCGTCAATGCCATCGGTGTCACAGGCAATGGCGGAGATGCCGGGGCATCCCTGAAGGGCTTCCAGCAGCGCGAGCGCAAACTCTGTGTTTCGTCCTCCTCGTCCGTCTCCTCGCACGGTCACCGTGGTTTCTCCTCCTGAAAGCAGCACCGCCGGCGGTGCCACTGGTTGTTGACGTCGTTGGATCTGCTGGGCGATGGCAGCGAGCACCTTGGCCACCTCTCGGGCTTCTCCTTCCATACGGTCACTCAGAATCAACGGAGTGATTCCCCACTCCCGTGCCTGTGCGGCAACGGCCTCCAGCATCTCCTGCGGAGTCGCGATCAAGTGCGCGTCCGTGTCACGCAACTCCCTAGCCCCCGGCTTGAGGGTTTCACTTGACGCTGATTCTAGGTGCCGTTGCACCGATTTCGGAACCGTGAGGGCATAACGGGCGAGCACCTGCCGGGCTTCTTCAAAGGTCGACTCGTCGGCCACCGTGGGGCCGGAGGCAATCACCGAAAGGTCATCACCGGGAACATCCGAAATGGCGAGAGTTCGCAGTTGTGCAGGGAAAATGGCTTGAGCGAGGCGCCCGCCTTTGACCGCAGAGAGGTGCTTCCGGACGCAGTTCATTTCATGGATGGTGGCTCCGGAATGCAGCAGCTGGCGGTTGAGCATCTGCTTGTCGTCCAAGCTGATTCCAGGTGCTGGGAGCGTGAGCAGAGCGGAACCGCCTCCGGAGATCAAGCAGAGGACTAGGTCGGCCTCGCCAAGGGTTTGGGCAACCTGAAGCATGCGCTGAGTTGCCTCAAGGCCTCGCTGGTCTGGAACCGGGTGACTGGCTTCAACAATTTCAATGCGCTCGCAGGGAACCTGATAGCCGTAGCGGGTGAGTACGAGTCCCTCCAGACGAGAAAACAGGTCGGGACGTTCCCTCTGGAGGGTCGCTTCAACGGCCTGAGCCATGGCAGCAGACGCTTTTCCGGCCCCGAGGACCACCAGGCGTCCTGGAAACTCAGGCAAATCGTGCAGGTGTGGAGGAAGACAAACAGAAGGCTGGGCACGGGCGACCGCCACCCGGAAGAGCTGATTCAGGAGAGAGAGGGCCTGCATCGGCATGGGGAAAACGAACCAGGGGCTACTTGTTCAACTCGTCCCGCCAGACCTTGGAAGGGTGGAAGGTGACAATCCGCCGGGCCGAGATGACGTAATCTTTTTTCGACTTGGGGTCACGACCCGGACGCATCTTTTTGTCCCGAAGCGCGAACTTCCCCAGCCCGGTGATCAGCACGTCTTCCCCGTCTTCCAAGCAGTTCTTGACCAGATCGAGGAGGATGTTGACCAGTTTTTCGGCTTCACCGAACTGGATTTCAGCTTTCAATTGAACGGCGCGAATGATGTCAACCTTGACCATGAGAGAGGACAGTCTGAGTTTGAACAGTAATGAAGACGTTCGGGGGTACCACAGGCATGAGGTCGGGGCGAACGTGGCATGCGAAGAAATTAATATAGCGCTGTCATGGAGGATTACAACACTATTTTTCTCATGAAATCAGTTAATTTCTTCGAAAAGCCCCGCTCAAGGGGGCTCACTCCCCCTCCTCTGGGAGGGACTTCAGCGGTTCTGGAGAGGAAGGAGGCGAAGCGGGAACCTCCGGAGGATTCTGGTTTTGATGGGCATCGTAGACCTTCTGAAGAACACGGTTGACGAGGCCATGGAAGCTCTCGTCAACGAACTCCTTGCACAGCTCCAAGGCCTCGTCAAACACAACATGACGGGGCAGTTCCGGACCGTAGCACAGCTCATAGGTCGCAAGCCGGAGAATGTTCCGGGTGGTGACCGAAAGTCGCTCCAGCCGCCACTTCTCTAGGTTGTCCCGGAGCTGTTCGTCAATGCCTGGGAGGTGCTTCAGGGTACCAACCGTCAGCTCCAGTGCAAACGATTCAACTTCCTCCGGAAGCTGCAGCTCATGCAGCAGCCGGGCGGCGTGTTGAGGGTTTTTATGCCCCCAGATATCAGCTTGATACAGCGCCTGGAGGGCGTGCATCCGGGCTCGGTGACGCATGGTCTAGTTGAGGGCGTGGTGGATTTTTTGGGCCAGGGCCTGGTTGTAGCCGTGAGAGGTCATGTTGGCGACCACTCGACCCTGCAGTGGGTAACCGATGAGGTAAAGGTCGCCAATCAGGTCCAGCACCTTGTGGCGGACAAATTCATCCGGAAAGTGGAGGGTCGTGTTGATGACCTTCCCCTCGTGAAGGATGATGTGTGAGTTGAGGTAGCCGCTCCCGACCTTTCCCAACTTCTGGGCCATGTCGATGTTTTCAAACGTATTGAAGGACCGAGCCGGCGCCACTTCGTCTTCAAAGGAGTGCTGAGCCTCATTGAAGGTAAACTGCTGCTCCAGAATCGGCGCCGGATAGTCGACCCGCATCTGCACCTCAAAGCCGTCATAAGGCTCCACGTAGAGGAACTTCTGAGCAAGGTCTTCTGGACCCACCTGGATGCGTTTCTGGATTCGGACTTCCTGTCGACGAGCAGACTGCTCCTGGACGCCGGTTTCCCGGATCATCCGGGTGAAATCGGCTGCGGAGCCATCAATGTTCGGAATCTCCTCATCGGCTTTGATGAGGACATTGGTCAGGCCCGCCATGCCGACAGCAGCCAGCAGGTGCTCGACGGTCCGGATGCGGCGACTTCCGCTGGTGAGGACGGTCGAGTTAGCCGTGAAGGTTTGAGACGCCGTGGCCTGTGCGAAGCCTTCCAGCGAGGTAATCGTTCCGGGAATGGTGGTGCCATCCAGAGCCTGAAAGATGATTCCGGATCCTTCATCGAGCGGGCTGAGGATGATGCCGGTGTTCCGGCCACTGAGCAGTCCGGTGCCATTGAGGACGACGTTGCTCTTGAGCGTCCGCTGCGGCTGCTCCCCTTCCACCAATTTTGCCGCTCCGGAAGGCACATCGTCTTCGTAGCGGGCGATCTCAAGGCGCGTGTCCGAAGGCAGGGTTTGTTCCACCCGACGCTTTCGGTGCGCCAGTCCAGCCACCTTGTCGAGGAGAACTTCGAGGTGCAGCGGCTTCTCCAGAAAGTCAGAGGCACCGAGTTTGATGGAGTTCACCGCCGCTTCAATGCCAGCGTGCCCGCTCATCATGATGACAGGCAGGTGCGGACGCTGCTCACGGAGACGGGCCAGCACCGCCATTCCGTCCATGCCCGGAAGCCAAATGTCGAGCAGGATCAGTGCCGGCTCAAGTGAAGGGAGGGCTTCCAGAAAGCGGGTTGCGTCTGCAAAGGCCTGTGCACGATAGCCTTCATCCTCAAGCACCCCCGTCAGGGTCTCGCGGATGCCGGGTTCATCGTCAACAATGCAGATCAGGGGCGCTTGTTCCATAAGTCTCTCAGGCCACGCGCTTGCGGGGTTGGTCAGGAGGGGTGGGGGTTTCCACCTTGATGATCTCCACCTTGAAGATCAGGTCCGATTGCGGAGGAATGCCCAACTGCGGAACGCCCTCGCGTCCGTAGGCAAGAGACGCCGGAATCTTCACTTGGAGCTTGGTGCCCTCGCGAACGTCCTTCAGGGCCTCTTCCCAGCCACGGATGACTTCTCCTTTGCCGAACTCAAACTCAAAGGGCTTCCGCTTCTTGCGGCTGCTGTCAAACATCGTGTAGTCCTTGGCCAGCCAGCCTTCATAGTGCACCTTGACCTGTGCACCCTCTTCAATGCGGGGGCCGTCTCCGGGACGTTCGGTGTAGATTAAAATACCGGACCGCTCCTTTTTGAAAGCAGCATCCAGCGCAATTTTAGGACGAGGGTTGGGCGCCTTCTTGGCGTCTGCCGCATTGGGATTTTGAGAAGAAACTTTCATCGACACTGGAAGGGTTGAGGTTGGTTGTCCATCGCAATGGTCACTTCGATGGGCGCAACTTCGTCTCCTTGAGCCACGCCTCGGTTCACATCCAGAAACAGCGTAATGGAATTGCCCTTGAGGATGTAGTTCCCGGAGTACACTTCAGCGGTTCCCTCAAGGCGGATGGTTTGGGCAATGTCATTGAAGTAAGCCTGATCGGCCCGGGCCAGGCGTCCGGGTTGCTCAATGCACACCCCCCGCTCGACTCGAGCAGAATTGATCTGCTGGCGCTCATTGAAACGGATCTCAATGCGTCCTCCCCGGACGTATACGCCTTCGGGCTGCCGCTCCATCTCAACGTCTCCCTCGAAAATGGCCCGGCGCTCCTGCCCATTCAGCTCTGCTCGGTAGGCCTGGAGCACAATCGTGTGAGGCTCTTCCGGCGCCTGGAGCCGTGGCACGGTTTCCAGCAGATCGGTCCGGACTTCAAGCCGGAGGCGTCCCTGAGCAGAGTTCTGGCCCTCAAGGACCACCAGCTGATTGGCCAAGTCGGCATCAATCAGGTGGGCGCTGAGGCTGCCCTGTTCGGCTTCAATGAGGACGTTGCCTTCCATGCGGAACTTTCGGCCCTCCGAGGTGCTTCCGGGAGTGAGGCCGCGTTCATAGGTCACGTAGTCCATGCGGGCCAGCCGTTCCCACTGCTTGAACTCCACGCCTCCTTCGCCAATGAGGCGTTCTAACTTGGAACCCGCCTGTCGGAGGACCCGGAGCTTGGCCATGTGGAAGTCGAGGTTCTCCCGGGCGACCCGGCCCCGGACGTTTCCACGGAAGATGGCCTCGCCCTCAGAAAGGTTGCTGAGGAACTCCTCGGCTTCAATCTTGAGACGCTCCTGTCCCGCGTAGGACAAAATCAGGTCCAGCTCCTCGGGCTCTTCTGGAGGAAGGGGCAGCTCGCGGAGCACCTGAGTGAAGACTTCCCGGGACCCAAATTCCTGACCCACCAGCGTGGCCAGGTTGCCGAGCAGGGAGTCCGGCAGGCCTTCTCGCTGGAGGTGGCTGAGCGTGCTGTCACTGATCTGGAAGGTCTCCACGGCCACCCGTTGCTGGGCGTGCAGGACGGAGGCACTGAAGAGGAGCACGACGAGAAGGAACCGTACCATCAGCAGGGTCAGGTTGGGGGGTGAGCCAGCCGATATTCGTGCGCGGCTGCAACAAAGGACGCGAACAGCGGGTGCGGCTTCAGCGGCTTGGATTGCAATTCGGGGTGATACTGACAACCGATGAACCAAGGGTGATCTGAAAGCTCAATGGCTTCCACCAAGTGACGATCTGGGTGCCGGCCGGCAATGACGAGGCCTGCTGCTTCCAGTTGGGGAACAAAGCGCTCCATGACTTCGTAACGATGACGGTGCCGTTCCTCAATCTCAGTGGCGCCGTAAATTCGGGCCAACAGGCTTCCGGCCTTCAACTGGGTTGGGTAGGCCCCTAGGCGCATGGAACCTCCTGTGGCCTCCATGCCTTCTTGCTCAGGCATCAGGTCAATGACGTTATCGGCATGCCCAGGGCGGATTTCCCCGGTGTGCGCCTCCTTCAGGTGCGCAACGTTCCGGGCGAACTCAATGATCGCCATCTGCATGCCCAAGCAGATGCCCAAAAACGGGATGCCCTGCTCACGTGCAAAACGCACAGCTGCAATCTTGCCCTCAATGCCGCGTTCGCCAAATCCGGGAGCGACCAAGACGCCATCCACGCCGCTCAGGTGCTCCTCTAGGTTCTGCTCGGTCAACTCTTCCGAGTTGACGTAATGCAGGTTGACCTGCAATTGGTTCGCCAAGCCGCCGTGAACCAGTGCTTCGTTGAGGCTTTCGTAAGAGTCTCGCTGGTTGACGTACTTTCCCACAAAGGCCAGGTTGACCTCGGCTTTGGGGTTCTTGTACGTGTCCACCACGTCCACCCAAGGCTGAAGCTTCGGACGTCGAGTCCACATCCGCAGGTACTCCACCACCTTGTCATCAAGCTGTTGACGGTGGAACATGAGCGGGACCTCATACACGGAATCCACATCCAGCCCATCAAAGACGGCGTCTTCTTCAACATTGGTGAAGAGGGCAATCTTCGCCTTCAGCTTCTCAGGAATCGCTTCGGCAGTGCGGCAGATGAGGATCTCTGGCTGAATGCCAATCTCCCGGAGCTTGCCAACGCTGTGCTGCGTGGGCTTCGTCTTCATCTCCGTCGTGTGGACAATCAGAGTCAGGTGGACAAACAGCGAATTGTCCCGGCCCTGGTCATGCCGGAACTGGCGGATGGCCTCAAGGAAAGGGAGGGACTCGATGTCGCCGACGGTGCCACCGATTTCCACAATGCAGATGTCGGTGCCCTGCGCAGCTTCGAGGATGCTTTGCTTGATCTCATCAATGACGTGTGGCACCACCTGAACCGTGGCCCCTAGGTACTCACCGGCACGCTCCTTTCGGAGGATCGCGTCGTAGATCTGCCCAGTGGTTCGGTTGTGCTTGCGCGTCAGGGAGGCGTTTGTGTAGCGCTCGTAGTGCCCAATGTCGAGGTCCGTTTCGGCCCCGTCATGGGTGACAAAAACCTCTCCATGCTGAAAAGGGTTCATGGTCCCGGCATCCACGTTGATGTACGGGTCCAGCTTCATCAAACTGACCGTGAGCCCGCGTGCCTCCAGCAAGGCTCCGATGGAAGCCGCTGTGATTCCTTTGCCCAGTCCGGACACAACACCGCCAGTGATGAAGATGAATTTGGTTTGCATGGATGGTTGTTGGAGGAAGAGGAAGTGCTTGAACCAAACTGGATAGAATAGGGAGGCTGCCCCGTTTTCTCAAGAGGAAAGATGCTCAGGTTCTGCAGGTGGAACGGCGGGGTTCAGCATCGTCTGGGTCCGGAAGGCGCCCAAAAAGAGGAGGAGGTTAAGGCCCACCGCAGTCCAAGCTGAGCCGGCATAACTGCCCGTCAGCTTGTCAGAAAGTCCAAACACCGCGGGGCCAATGGCACTGGAAAAAACCACCACTCCCATGAAGAGCCCGGAGATCGCTCCCAGGTGCTTGCGTCCATAAAAACGTGGCCAAGCGACCACCGACAGGCATCCCCAGACTCCTCCCTGCACGCCGTACCCGACCATGAGCAGCACCCGTCCCCACAGCGTCTCTAGGTGTAGGATTCCCAAGCTGCCCAGCGCCAGCATGGCGACCAGCACCATCAGCAGGTACTTCAGAGGAATGCGGTCGCTGAGCCACCCGGACAAAAAATGGGCGCCCACACTGATGACCGAGATGGGCACAAACACGGCATAGATTTCCGCCCGACTCAGGCCGGCGTGCTCACCAATGGAGGCAATGTGGAAGGTGAATCCGGTGACAATCAACGCCGAAGACGCCATGCCGAGGGTGAAGATCCAGAAGGTGTAACTCTTGCGGACCTCCTCCAGAGGAACCTCCACCGAGGCGGTGTTCCGGGAGCGGGGAGCCGAGGCCGCTTGCTCACGAGATTCACCGTCCATCAGCAGCCCGCAGTCTTCCGGTTGATCCCGGAAGAACAGCCAGCCCCAGACGGCAATGCCGAGTCCACACACGAGGGCGAGCAGACTGAGGGTTTCCGTGGGGCCTTGTTGCTGGATGAGGGTGTTGAGCAGCAGGGGCGCCGAGGAAAATCCGAAGGACACCAGCACGCCGTTCAGTCCCGTTGCCAGCCCGCGCCGCCGGTCGAACCACTTGGAGAGAACGGTACGGCTGACCATGGTCATCAGGCCCTGCCCAAACTGCCGGAGCAGCAAGAAGAGCACTGAAAGCACGGCCAGGCTGACCCAGGTCGCCGGGAGCGCAGACACTGCCTCCTGCATCCACGTCAGGAGCGAGGCCGTGTGCCTGAGCAGAAACAGCGCGGTTGCCAGGCCAAGTCCTGCAAAGACCATCATCAACCGTGAACCCCACCGGTCCAGTAGGCGTCCTCCCAGTGGAATCAGCAGGCTGCTGGCAATGGTCCCCGTCATGTAGGCCATGCTGATTTCCAGCCGCCCAAGTCCGGATTCCTGCAGAAGGTGTTCGGTGAAGACCCCCACGCCCATGGTCTGTCCCGGAATGCTGGCAATCATTCCTACGGTTGTGGCAAAAAGGATCCACCAGCCGTAAAAAAAGGGAACCCGGGCCGGGTCAAAGGGAAAGCGAGGAGCAAGGAAGGTGTTCATGAACCAGGGCGGAAGGGAGTCGGAAAGCCGTCAGGGGGCGTGGGTCAGGGCTGAAGAAGAGGCGCCTCGAGGGCCTGCTGGTAGACGTCCAGGGTCTCACGAAGCATCCGGGGAATGGTGAATCGCTCTTCGGCGTCCTGACGGGCAAGCCGGCCCCGTTCCCGACGGTAGGGCTCATCTCGGAGCAGCCGGACCAGAGCTTCGGCAAGCGCTTGAGGCGTGTGCCCCCAGGCGAGGGTTCCGTTATAACCGTCCCGGATGATTTCTGGAAGGCAGCCCGTGGGAACTGCGGCCACCGGAGTGCCCACCGAAAAGAACTCCACGGCGACGCGGCAGATGACTTCTGAGTCAATCGAACTGACCACCCCGGCGTCGGCAAAGTGCATCAGCTGCAAAATGTCGTCTCGTTCAGCATCAAAACGCACGTGGTCTTCCAACTGGAGGCGCCGGACCTCTGATTGGACCGCCACCATCTCCGGCTCCTGTGGCTCTGTGTCCCGGTAGAGAATGAGCAGGGTCAGCTTGGGGATTTCTTGGAGGACCTCCCGGAAGGCCTGCAGCAGCAGGCGGTGGCCCTTCTCCTGACGGATGCGTCCCACGATGGCCAAGACACGGTGATCCGGGGGAATGCGGAACTCGTAGCGGTAGTCTCGTTCCGGAAAAGAAAGCGGCCACGCGGGCAGGGCAACCGGGTAGTAGATGACGTGTAGGCGTTCTGGAGGAATGGGCACAGCGCTCCGGAGCCGATCGGCCACGACCTCTCCGGCCGCAATGGTGGCATCGGTCCATTCGCAATGAAGCTTCTGGTCCAGCCAATGCCCCCGGACGGACCGGGTGGTGCCTCGGGTCCGCACAAGGTGAAAGGACGACAGGCGCCTGCGGGCTAGGACGTAGAGCGGAAATCCCTCTGAGCGGTGAGCATTGACCAATTCAATCTGGTGCTCCTTGAGAAAGTGAAGCAGCTGCCGGTAGCTCTGCAGCAGTTCCCAAGGAGAGTTGGTGTTCAGGTTGAGGTGGGTGACCAGGCGAAGGTTCCGCGCCTGCAGGCGCTCGGCGTTCAAGGAATCCGGACGCGTCAGCACCCAAACGTCATGTCCGGCTTCCTGAAGGGCTTCTGCGACAGTGGCAGCATAAGCGGCCTCGGCGTTCCACCAGTGGACGTTGCTGCCAATGAGGATGCGCATGGTCGGTTACAGCTTCTTCTGGAAAAACAAGGCTCCTCCCAGTTCCGGGTCCAGTTCGTAGCCATGGAAGCCAAAGTGCTCATAGGCGGTTCGTGCCGGTTGGTTGTGGGCCAACACCTCTAGGGTCAGCTTGCAGCATCCACGCTCGCGAGCCACCTGCTCAACGTGGGTCAGCATCTGCTGAGCAATGCCCTGCTGACGGAATGCGCTCAGAACGACGACATCGTGGATGTTGACCAGCGGTTGCGCGGCAAAGGTGGAGAAGCCCATGAAGCAGTTAACGAGTCCGACCGGAGTTTCCTCGTGGTAGGCCAGCACACTGAAGGCCCCGGGAAACTCGGCGAGGGCGCTTGTTAAGCGAGTCCGGGTTTCTTCTGGAAGGGAGGTGCCACCTCCCGCTGGGTCTTCGGCATAGGCATTGAGGAGGCTGATAAGCGCTCGCGCCTGCTCGGGGTTGTGGTAGTCTGCTAGCTGTGTGCGAATGGGCATGAAGTATGTGACGAAGGGTGCGGTCTCAGGAAAAAACGACGGGCACCAGATTGATCAAGTGAGAGAGAGTGACATGATGAACGTTTGGGAGAATCGAGACGAATTTGCCACCCTGGCCGCCCTTCCGGATGCGGAGCTGGAGTGGCTTCCGGGCGCGGTTTTGATTGCCCAGGGATTCTCTCCAGCGGCGTCCCTTCAGGACTGTCAGACCCAGCTGGATGAGCTAGCCCAAGCGTTGGCGCCTCAGGTGCTGGAGCCGTCTGAGACGGAACCGTCGGCAGAGCGCCTGGCAGAACACCTATACGGTGCCTTGCAGTTTCAAGGGGACACCCATGATTACTACGATGTGCGGAACAGCTGCATTGATCAAGTGCTGGAGCGCCGGACCGGCATTCCCATCACCCTGGCCCTGGTCTTTACCGAAGTCGCCCGCCGGTTGGGGCTTGAGGCCGTGGGCATTAACTTTCCCGGACACTTCCTGGTCCGCGCAAATGGTTGGGGCGGGCCACTGTTTGACCCGTTTTCCGGGAAGAAGCTTGAGCTGAACGACATCCTAGGGCTGCTGAAGCAGATGCGCGGCATGGCAACCACGCTGACGCCGGAACACCTGAGGCCGGCTTCCATCCGAGAGGTGCTGCGGCGCATGCTGAACAACCTCAAGTCATCCAGCTTGAGTCGGAACGAGTACGAGAATGCCCTGTTCTGCGTGGACCGGATGCTGCTGCTCTATCCGGATTCTCCGATGGATTGGCGCGAGCGTGGGTACCTTTACTATCGGCTGGAGTGCTTCTCAGAGGCAGCAGAGGACATTGGGCGTTTTCTGGACGCGATGCCGGAGCACGTGACAGCCCCTTCCTTTCAGAAGCTGCTGGACTGGCTTCAGAGTCAACCGCATCGGCTCAACTGATGAGTGCTGTTAGAGCAACTCAATGCCAAGCAGTTTCAGGATCCAGAAGAAAACCAGTATCACCGCTCCAGCGACGACCAGCCGCATCATTGAGTCATTCATGAAGAGCACTCCTGAGGGAAAGAGGTTGAGGGGTCGGGGGCTGAGCACAGGCCCAGCGTTGGGTGTGGTGCTGTAAGCGCTGGGCCGCATCCGCAGGGGCCTCAGCCGTAAGAAAGAATTCCGAAATTTCCTGGAGCCCGGTTGACCAACGTGGCTCCGAACACCCCATCAGGTGCGAAAGCGCAACGAGGTGGGGTCCGCCACCTTGGGCGTGTTCCTGCGCCAACTGTTCCCACTGAGTCTCAAGAAACCGCTCCTGCTCCTGAGTGTAGTGCCACTGCTTGCAACCGGAAGTGCCAGACGTGCTTCCCGCCATGAAGGTGGGGGAGAAGGTAAGGTCGACGCTGAACATCCCGGGGTCGTCGGAGGCAAATCCCATGGGACCTCCCTGGTGACAGGCCCAGGCTGAAGAAAGGGCGCTTCCCAAAAAGATCAGCGCGAGCAACAGGAGTCTCATGAGGAGGCGTGTTGGCAGTAGGAGGCTTGGGGAAAGGAGGCCTGAGTCCAGTTCACCCAATGGTACCAGATGGCTTCCGAGGAGGCAGCAACGGCGGCTTGCAACGGCTGGCGATGCTGCTGAGTGACCTGACTTAGGGCGTGCTCCGGGAGCGTGCATCCGGCGAGCTGCGCAAGCGCCTGTAGGTGCGGGCCCTGTCCCTGAGCAATGTTCTCCAGAAGCTCGGTTTGATTCTGGGCGAGGTAGCGTGTTCGCTCCTCCCGAAGCCATTGGGCAAAGTCCCAGTTTTTACACCCGGAGGTCCCAGAGGTGGAGGAGACCGAGTAAGTGGGTGAAAATGTGATGTCAACCGTGGACATAATGGGATTTTCCGGGGTGGCTCCCATCATTCCGGAGCCGCTACAGCCCGCCCAAGCGGAGGCCGTGGCTCCGAATCCGATCAGTACTCCAAGGAACAGTCGCTTCATGGTAGGGTCCAGGTGAGGCCCGGTGACCCGGGCCACTGAGGGGCTAGCTGCTGCGGAGTTTTTCCGAGCGCTTGATCACTTGTGAGCGCATGGCATCAATGCTCTTGGAGAGCGCCTTGTAGAGGTTTTCATGCTCAGCGCTGCTGGCGAGGGGCTTGTGGTTGAAGCTGCAGTGAATGTGAACTTCATGAAGCTCCCGGTCCTTGTCCTTGCTCATGTTGACGTGAAACGGGTACTTGCTGTCTGTGATCTTCAGCAAGTCCTTGAACTGCTCGTTCACGTGTTCTTCGACGGCATTCGAGTTGCGAATGTTGTTGAATGTAATGTGTACCGACATTGCGGCCTCCATGAGCGAAAAGGTTTTGAAAAGTCATGAGGCGATGCCCCATGGTGCGAAGAAGGGTGCTCTACTCTTGAGGCGCAGGCGGAGGCCCGGGCTCGACCAGCAAAGGGGCGGCCCCTGGGTTGGGCGCTGGGCCGGGAGGAATCACCAGGGTCTCGGCTCCGGGAGGAGCAATGCCTGGATCCATCATCTCCTCCATCATCGCCTGATCCGAGTCTTGAGGAAGGAAGAAGTAGCCTGGAATGAGGACGATCAGGTACGAGACAACGCCAATGATCGCCAGAAGGAGTGTGCGGTTCATGATGATGCGATAGGGTCAAGGATTGAGGAGTGCCTCAAGCACAAACTCTTGAGGCCAGTTTTACAGACCGTGAAAGAGTTGGTCAAGTCCGCAATTGAACCGATGGACTTGGTCCCGGGTCTGGTCTGCAATGTAACGATGCATGCAAAAGTTGGGACACAAAATCGGCTCCGATTCCTGAGCCTTGACCGGAATCCAGCGGTGCGCGGCGTTTTGGGGTTGCAATCGCCGGAGGCGCTTTCACAATGTTTTTTCCGCCATTGATCGTTTAACGAACCCCCGGCTTCCGGGAGCGACGTCGGCAGGGTGGACGAGGCTTCGTTCGCCCGAATTCTGTGAAACCGCTTCATCGGAAACATAATGCTGCTTTTCCTCTCCAGTTGGCGCCACCTCCTGCGTCACCCCTGGCAGTTTGGGCTGTCGGTGCTCGGCGTGGCCCTCGGAGTGGCTGTGGTCCTTTCTGTGGACCTGACCAACGCCAGCGCCATCCGTTCCTTTGAACTGTCTGTGGAAAGCGTCAGTGGACGAGCCACCCACCAGATTCAGTCGGCTGATGGCGAGGTTCCGGAGCACCTCTACGTCTCTCTGCGGCGGGACCACCAGCTGCGGCAGACGGCGCCCATTGTCGAGGGGTACGTGGGACTGCCGAGGCAGGCGGGGCAGGCGTTTCAGCTCCTGGGTGTTGACCCGTTCGCCGAAGCTCCATTTCGTCCCTACCTAGCCGGCATCGGCACCGATGGCACCCTGGCCAAACTCCTCACTCAGCCCAACGCATTGATCCTTTCAGCAGGAACCGCCGAGCAACTGGGGGTGAAGCTGGGAGACCGCCTGGAGGTTCGGGTGGGAAGCCAGACCCACGAGCTGGAAGTAATCGGGCTGCTCACTCCAGACAACGAATTCAACCGGCAGGCCCTGAAGAACCTTCTGCTGACGGACCTTTCAGTGGCCCAAACCGTGTTGGGCCTGGAGGGACGGTTGAGCCGCATTGATGTCCTCATTGAAGGCGAGAACTCAGCACTGCTGCAGCGCTTTGAAGACGCTCTGCCTCCGGGGGTGCGGCTGGAGCCGGTTTCCAGTCGGGTGGACGCAGGTGCCAAGATGACTGAAGCGTTCCGCCTCAACCTGCAGGCCTTGAGTCTGCTGGCCTTGGTGGTCGGTATGTTCCTGATCTACAACACCATGACGTTTTCAGTGGTGCAACGCTATCCGCTGCTCGGAAGACTGCGCGCGGTGGGGATCACCCGTCGGGAGGTGTTTGGCATGGTCCTCGGGGAGGCCCTGGTGGTCGGTGTGCTGGGGACCGCGCTGGGCCTGGCCGGGGGCATTGCTTTGGCACAGGAACTGGTCCGGCTGGTGACACAGACGATCAATGACCTCTACTTTGTCCTCAATGTCAATGAAGTGAACTTGGCGGCAGAGTCGCTCCTCAAAGGGCTCGGACTCGGACTCGGGGCCACGCTGCTGGCCGTGTTACCACCGGCGCTGGAAGCATCTGGAATTGCTCCCAAAACGGTGCTGACACGCTCCGTGACGGAATCATCGCACCGGCGTTTGCAGGTGGGCGCGGCGCTGCTAGGGAGCCTGCTGGTGGTGGTCGGAGGAATCTTGCTGAGGCTGGAAACCTCCAGCCTGCCGGTGAGCTACACGGGCTTGTTTTCGGTGCTGGTGGGAGTGGCACTGCTGACGCCGCTGCTGACAGTGGTGCTGATGCGGCTCCTGAGTCCGTTGGCCAGCCGAGGACTGGGGCTGCTTGGAACCATGAGCGTCCGGGGCGTGCAGGCGGAGCTGAGCCGAACCGGGGTGGCCATCGCTGCCCTGATGATCGCCGTGGCTGCGGCTATTGGGTTGCAGGTGATGGTCGGAAGCTTCCGGACGACGGTCCACCAGTGGCTGGGGTCTCAGCTTTGGGCCGACATCTACGTTTCACCGCCAGCACTGGTGTCTAACCGCTCAGAGAGCTTCCTGGATGAGCAGGTGCTGCAGGTGCTTTCAGAGACCCCCGGGGTGCGCTACACCACTCGTTACCGGGGCACCAACGTGGAGTCCGATCAGGGCGAACTGCGGGTGATTGCCCTCAACCTTCCGGAAGAAGGGTATGCTTCGTATCGATTCAAGGAGGAGCTGGGAGAAACCGCTTGGACAGATTTTGAGACCACCCCCCGTGTGGTGATTTCGGAACCGCTGGCCTACCGGGAACAGCTGCAGGCCGGCGACCGCCTGACCCTGACGACTCCGCAGGGGCCGGTGGAATTTCTCATCTCCGGAGTCTTCTTGGACTATGCCTCAGAGCGCGGGTTTGCGCTGATGAGCCGTCGCCAGTTTGAACAGTACTGGCAGGACCTCCGGAGCAATTCCATGGCTCTGCACCTAGAGCCCGGACAGTCGGTGGAGGCGGTGCTGAACCTGATGACCGATCGTTTGGCCCAGGCCGGGAAGTCTTCTGCGGAAGAAAGCAGCGTGTCCCAAGACGTGATCATCCGTTCAAATGCGACCCTCCGGGAGCAGAGTCTGGCGATCTTCGACCGGACCTTTGCCATCACGGGGGTGCTGCAGCTGCTGGTGGCGGGAGTGGCGTTTGTCGGAGTCCTGAGCGCACTGATGGCACTGCAGCTGGAGCGTCAACGTGAGCTGGGGGTGCTGCGGGCCACCGGAATGACCCCCCGGCAGCTGTGGGCGCTGGTGACCGGGCAGTGCAGCCTAATGGGACTGGTTGCGGGCCTTCTGGCAATGCCGGTTGGGGTCATGCTGGCCAGCGTCCTGATTCATGTCATCAACCGGCGGTCCTTTGGTTGGACCTTCCCAACGGTGGTTTCCGAACAAACCCTGCTGGAGGGCGTCTTGCTGGCGGTCATTGCTGCTGTTCTGGCCGGACTGTATCCGGCGTGGCGCATGGCCCAGACCCCTGCCGCCCTTGCCTTGAGAGAGGAGTGACCATGAAAGGAATCCTAGTGCTGCTGTCCGTTTTGCTGCTGGCAGGGTGTGACAACCGTCCGGAGTCAGATCCCTCCTCTTCGGCGTTGCAGGTTGCGGAAGCCTTGGGAGGAAGCAGTGAAGGCTACGCCCGGGCAGTGGAAGTCCGACCGTTTGTGTTTCCCCAGGATCATGGCCCTCATCCGGAGTTCCGGAATGAGTGGTGGTACTTCACCGGAAACCTGACCACGGCGGAGGGACGTCGCTTCGGGTACCAGTTCACGCTGTTCCGGAATGCCCTGGCGCCACTGTCTCCTGAGGCTCCGGAAAATACCTGGGCGGCCAATCAGGTGTACATGGGACACTTTGCTGTGACCAATCCGGAGGAGGAGGAGTTTTACTACTTCGAGCGTTTCAGCCGCACAGGAGGCGGGTTGGCTGGAGCACAGGCGGAACCGTTTCAGGTCTGGTTGGAAGACTGGTCGGTCTCAGGAGAGGGGGCGAATCCTGATCTGCCCATGCGGCTGGTGGCCGAAGCGGATGAGGTTCGCTTGGAGCTGAGCCTGGTGGGACTGAAGCCTCGGGTGCTGCAGGGAAACCGCGGTCTCAGCCAAAAAGGAGCAGAGGAAGGCAACGCCTCCTACTATTACTCATACACCCGGTTGCAGGCAGACGGTTCCGTGACCCTGGGCGAGAGGTCCTTTCCGGTCACCGGAACGAGCTGGATGGACCGAGAGTGGAGCACGAGTGCTCTGGAATCGGGACAGAGTGGCTGGGACTGGTTTGCCCTGCAGCTCTCTGATGGCAGCGAGGTGATGTATTACCAGCTCCGACTGGAAGATGGCACCCCCGATCGGACCAGTGCCGGAGTCTGGGTGGCGCCGGACGGCTCATCACGGAAGCTGACCCGTGCGGAGGTGGAGCTGAGCCCAACGGGCCGGTGGACGAGTCCGCACACCGGGGCCGTGTACCCTTCCGGTTGGACGTTGGAGAGCATGGACGGTGAGCTCCAGCTGACGGTGCAGCCGGTTCAGCGTGATCAGGAGCTTCGAGTGTCGGTGTACTACTGGGAAGGGGCCGTGGATGTGTCGGGAACCGCTGGGGGACAGCCGGTCCAGGGGCGAGGGTATGTGGAGCTGACCGGCTACGCTCCGTAAAAGTGCTTGAGGGTCAGAAGCCCAGCTCTTCCAAGCGCTCCCGGAGCACACTCTCCTTGAACGGCTTGAGCAGCACCGCGTTGGCGCCCCGGTCCATGGCGGTCTGGCTGTAGTGGTTGTCTCCGGTGATGACCAAGATGGGCAGCTTCTCCAGTTCCGGATGCTTCCGGACCTCATTGATCAGGTCCCCTCCGTTCATTTCCGGCATGTCCCAGTCGGTCATGAGCAGGTCGAAGGGCTCCTGCTGCAGGCGCTCCCAGGCTTCTCGCCCATTGTGAGCCAGCTGGATTTGATGAAAGCCGAGGCTGTTGAGGATGGTGGTGGAGACCGTCAGCATGAGCTTGAAGTCATCAACCAAGAGGATCTTGATGTCAGTGTTCACACAGCCTCAGCGGAATTGTTCATGGTAGACTTCATTGGGTTGCATGTCGACGCCAGAAGCGACCCGGTTGCTCATGTTGAAGAAGCCCACGACCGCGCAGATGTCCCAGATGGCCGCGTCGGAAAAACCGTGCTCCCGGAGGGCTTCCCGGTCGGCTTCAAGCACCTCGTGAGGCCGCTCGGTGAGCTTGACGGCAAAGTCCAGCATGGCCCGTTGCGCGGGCTCAAGCTCTGCAATGCGGTAGTTCATCACCATCAACTCCCCCAGCTTCGGATCCTTGCTCAGGCGACGGACGGCGTTTCCATGAGCCGTGAGGCAGTAGAAGCATCGGTTGACCGCTGAAACCGCCACTGCGATCATCTCGCGCTCCAGCTTAGACAGGTCCGACTCCCCGAGCATCAGGTCATCATACATGGCCATGAAGGGCTTGAGCTTGTCCTCATTGAAGGCGTACGCCCGGAGAACATTCGGCACAAAACCGAGCTTCTCATCGCACTTTTCAAAGTAGGCGCGGATTTCCGGACTGAGCTGGTCGCGAGGCAGTTCCGGAAGGTCGAGAGCAGTGACGTAGGTTGGCTGAGACATAAAAACGGTTCCTCTTTAGTAATACTCGAAGCGGGTTCCTTCTCCCTTGGGACGGGCCCGGACCTTGATGTCCCCCCCGCTGACCACGTCCACGACGCAGGAGCGGCTTCGGGAGTGCTTCCGGGCGCGCTGACGGACGTCGCTCAACACCCCTTCCACAATCTGTTTGCTGCTCGTCCACTGGGCCAGCACACCCTGGCTGACGTGCATCTGAACGGTGCAGGTGCTGCCCATGGTGACCTCGGCGCGGACGCGATCGACCTGGTTGTAAGCGTTGCGGACCTCGTCCGAGAGCTTCTTGGCCGGCGTCTCGTCACTGACCTCATCAGGTTCCATGTAGTTGATGGCCACCGGTTTGGGCTTGGGCGTGAAGACGTCCTCAAAGACATCGGTGTAGGTGTTGAGGATCGCGATGACAATGCCGATCCCGGCAACCGTCCCTCCGCCAATGATGGACCATTTCAGTCCGGCGGACATTTTCTCTTCGTGCTTGACCGGTTTCCGGAGCATGGCTGGGTAGGGGGAAAGGGGTCCGTGACAATAGCCAAATTACCTTACACAAGCCCTCAACCCTTTGCAAATGCAAGTCACCGAGTGGGGGCATCCTCCTTGAGACGCTGGGTGCGAGCCATCAGCAAGGCTGCGGCGGTGCTGCAGACGGCAAATCCGGTGATCAGGGGACGGATGGTGCCGTCAAAGGCCTGGCCAATGAGGATGCCAATGGGAATGGAGATGAGCATGGAAAGCGTGCCCACAACCGCCGCGCCAACGCCGGCAATGTGTCCCAGGGGCTCCATGGCCATGGCGTTCAGGTTCCCAAACAGCAGGCCCACGCAGAAAAAGGTCAGCATCAGGTACCCCATGAAAACCACCAGCGGTGGCTCCGGAAGCACCGTCAGCAGCAGCAGCCAGAAGACCAGTGCGCTTGCCGAGTAGAAGGAAATGCTGATCATGGACAACCGTCGCATGCCGAAGCGGGACACCAAACGGGAGTTGGCAAACGAAGCCGCTCCCAGCGAAAGGGCAAGGATGGCAAACAGGTAGGGGAAGTCTTCTGCCCGATCAAACACTCCGGAGAAGATCTGCTGAGCCGCGCTCAGGTAGGCCAAAAAGGGGCTGAACACCAGCCCGGTGCAGATGGTGTAACCTAGGGCCGTCCGGATCCGGAAGACCTCCTGGATGCCTCGGATGGAGTTCTTGAGCGAAAGCGGAGTCCGCCGTTCCGGAGGAAGCGTTTCCTCTAAGCGGAGGCTAAACCAGGTGAGCACCAGCAGGGTCTGCACCAGGAACATGGCAAAGATCGACCGCCACCCGGCAAGCCAGATCATGCCCTGCCCAATGGTGGGGGCAATGGCCGGAACCAGAATGAAGACGGCCATGATGAAGGAAATGACCTTGGCCATGTCGGGGCCATCAAACCGGTCTCGGACAATGGCGTTCATCACGGTCCGGGGGCCAGCGATGCCAATGCCCTGCAGGAACCGACCGGTCAGCAGCACCGAGAGGCTTCCGGAGAAGGCGCAGATGACGGTGCCAAAGAGGTAAATCCCAAAGCCGATGAAGGCCGGGCGCTTACGACCCAGGCTGTCTGCAAGGGGACCGTAGATCATCTGCCCCAGAGAAAACCCCATGAACATGACCATGATGATGAGCTGGACGTCATTTGCGCGTTCAACCTGAAGGTCGTGCCCGATCTCCGGAAGGGCTGGGAGCATGGCGTCAATGGAGAGGGCAACCAGTGATTGCATCATGGCTGCAAGGATGACAAACTCTCCCATGCCCAGCTCTTTGGGGGCCAAGGAAGAGGAAGAAACTGTGGGTGAGGACAAGACGTCAGCCGCCTTTCTTTCGGGAAAAGTCATGAGGGCGGGAACACCACAGGAGAGGGGTGGTCCTCTGCAGGGGGTGCATTCAGTAACCCTGCACCATAGACCGGTTTCCGGAAATGTGCGAGCAGAGAGATCCGTTGCCCCCGTTCTGCAGGCGCTCGCGGGTGGAGGCTCGGAAAAAACCGCCCGGAGGCGACGTCAGGATTCCCACCGTCCAACTGTTTTTCAATTGATTGTTCCGTGGGGTTTGGTAGAACATTTTTTGTTTTGCCCTAAACTTTGCTGGAAGGCACCGCACGAAATACCGAGAGGCCCGCTTGTTTTCTCCTGAAATTCAGAAACAGATTGATCACGTCCTCAGCCGCTACCCCATTCGGCGAAATGCGCTGCTGCCCGTTTTGCACCTGGCGCAAAAAGACAACGACGGCTACCTGACGCCGGAAGTCATCAATGAAGTGGCCACGCTCTGCGAAGTGACCTCCACCCATGTGGAAGGAGTGATTACCTTCTACACCATGTTCAAGCTCAAGAAGCCTGGTAAGTACCACGTTCAGGTCTGCACCTGTGTTCCCTGCTGCCTGGTGGGCGGCACGGAGTTGCTCGAGCACACCGAGGAACGTCTGGGCGTCCACGCCGGATACACCACTGACGATGGGCTGTTCAGCATTGAGGAAATGGAGTGCATTGGCGCCTGCAGCTACGCGCCAGCAGTGATTGTGAATGAAGACTATCATGAGCAGGTGACTCCAGAGAAAATGGATCAGCTGATTGAACAACTGCGTACCCAAGCCTAGAGATCCGCCATGCTTGAAGAAACCCTGGTGCTGTTCCGGAACATCCGGAATCCCGATTACGACAAATCCCTCAAAGGCTACCTCGCTTCCGGAGGACACAAGGCCCTGAAGAAGGCCTTGGGCATGAAGTCGGATGAGATCATTCAGGTGGTCAAGGACTCCGGACTCCGTGGTCGCGGAGGTGCAGGCTTCCCCACCGGCATGAAGTGGAGCTTCATGGCCAAGGGAACCGGCAAGCCAAGCTACCTGGTCTGCAACGCGGACGAGTCAGAGCCAGGGACCTGCAAGGACCGCGAGCTGATGCTCAAGGACCCGCAGCAGTTCCTGGAAGGGATGATGATTGGCTGCTTTGCGATTGGCTGCAACCATGGCTACATTTACGTCCGGGGTGAATACTGGCCTTCCATCAAGTCCCTCAATGCCGCCATTGATGAACTCTATGAAGCTGGCATCCTAGGCGACAACGTTTACGGCAGCGGCTTCAAGCTGGACCTGACGGTGCACACGGGTGCAGGCGCTTACATCTGCGGAGAGGAAAGCGCGTTGCTGGACTCGCTGGAGGGAAAGCGCGGCCATCCGCGGGTGAAGCCTCCGTTCCCAGCCGTCTCCGGCTTCAACGGTTGCCCCACCACCGTGAACAACGTCGAGACGCTCACCTGCCTGCCCTACATCCTCAATGAAGGTCCGGAGGCGTTCAAGGCCCATGGTCCTGAAAACAATGCAGGAACCCACCTGGTCAGCCTCAGCGGACACGTCAACCGTCCGGGAGTGTATGAAGTCGGCATGAACGCCACCATCCGAGAGATCATCTATGACCTCGGAGGCGGCATCCGTGGTGGAAAGCAGCTCAAGGGGGTGATCCCCGGAGGCTCTTCCTCCCCAGTGATTCGGGCTGACGAAATTGATGTGACCTACAGCTTCGATGGCCTCTCCAAGATCGGCTCCATGATGGGCTCCTCGGCGATGATGGTCTTTGATGAAGACACAGACGTCGTGCAGCTGCTCCATCGGATCACCCGCTTCTACAACCACGAATCCTGCGGACAGTGCACTCCTTGCCGAGAGGGCACCCACTGGGCTCGTCAGATCCTCCGGGACTTCCTTTCTGGCAACGGAAGCGACCGCAAACTGAAGCGCCTGCACCGGGTTGGACAGAACATGTCCGGCACCACCGTTTGTGCCTTGGGCGATGCCGCGGCGTTCCCGATCATGAGCTTTGTCTCCAAGTTCCCCGAAGAGTTTCAGAACTACTTCGATTCCACCTCACCTATAGCCGCTTGAATCGATCATGCCCGTCTTTTACCTGGACGACCAGCCCATTGAGTTTCAGCCTGGCGAAAAGGTGCTCCCCGCCGCACTGAGAGCAGGTGCTGACATCCCGCACTACTGCTATCACCCGGGACTTTCCATTGTTGCCACCTGCCGGATGTGCCTGGTGGACGTGGTGGACATGGGAAACGGACGCCCCATTCCGAAGCTGCAGACCTCCTGCTCAATGGATGCGGCCCCCAACATGAAAATTGTCACCAGCAACGATAAGGTCAGCGAGGCCCGCAAGCTGGTGATGGAATTCCTCCTCATCAACCACCCCCTCGACTGCCCGGTTTGTGACCAGTCTGGTGAGTGCATCCTGCAGGACTACTCCTACGATCACGGCACCGGAAAGTCCGAGATGGAGTACAACAAACGGGTGTACGGCATCCGGGATGTGGGAACCTTCATTCAGCTGGAACGGAACCGCTGCATCCACTGCACCCGCTGCGACCGCTTCACCCGAGAAGTGACGGGCACAGGGGAGTTCGGGATGTTCAACCGGGCGCATGAGCTGACGGTGGACACCTTTGCCGATCGTCCGATGGTGAACAAGTTCCAGGGCAACATGGCGGACATTTGTCCGGTGGGCGCACTGACCGAGAAGGAATTCCGCTTCAAGCGCCGTGTGTGGCGTCTGAAGAAGACCTCCTCACTTTGCACCGGCTGCTCCACGGGCTGCAACACCTCAATTGAGTATGACAAGAATGAGGTGTTCCGCATGAAGCCACGGGAAAATCAGGCGGTGAACCGCTGGTGGATGTGTGACGAAGGGCGCCTGACGTATCGGGTGATGAACCAGCGTGAAGGCCGGGTGATGAAGCCGATGGGCCGCATCAAGGGACAGCTGGAAGCGATTTCCTGGAACCAGGCCTTTGAAGCCATTGCCGACCGCGTCCAGGAACTGAAGCCTGCCTCAGCAGAGGTTCTGGCGTTGACCGACACCCGGGCCAGCAACGAAGAGCTGTTCATGCTCAAGAAGCTGATGCGTGAGGTCTTCCAGTCTGATCAAGTCCTCTTTCCGATGCCGTCTTGGGAACAGCCGGAGTCGGACTTCTTCATTGACTCCATCATCACCACCGACCGCACCCCGAACCGTGCCGGAGCCCGAGAGCTGGGCCTGACAGGAGACACGGATGGATCGCTGCTGAAGCAAGCCGCAGAGCAGCCTGCCAAAGTAGTGCTGATTCTGGGGAATCCCTTCGAAAACGAAGAGGCGGCCCGTGAGAAGATTGGAGATGCACAACTGCTCATCCAGATTTCGCCCTTCCTGAACGCGTGGAGCGACCTAGTGGACGTGGTTCTGCCCGGACAGCTGCACTCGGAAAAAGTGGTGACCTACACCAACAAGCAACGCCGTGTTCAGCGCACCGAGGCTGCTCTGGTGCCGCCCCGCCAGTCGCACCCCGAGTGGGAGGTGCTGGCTGGACTGATGCGCGCTCTGGGGCAGGAGCCTCAGGTTGACTCCGTAGAAGGTGTCTTTGCTGCCTTGGCTCAGGACGTCCGCTCGTTCGCTGGAATGCAGCTGAGCGCGTTGCCGGCGGACGGACAGGTGCTTCCGGGAGAAGCCAACGACCCCGGACGTGTGGTAAAGCGCCTGGAAAAGTCCCTTACTGCCTAACCCCTTACGCGACCCATCATGCAGGTTTTCTTCTACATCTTTGCGCTGCTCAGTGTTGTGAGTGCGGCAGGGGTGCTCTTCTTACGCAACCCGATCCACAGCGCCTTGAGCCTGGTCGGGACGTTCTTCTGCCTGGGTGCCATCTACGTGATGCTCAATGCCGAGTTTGTGGCCGTGATTCAGGTGCTGGTTTACGCAGGTGCCATCATGGTCCTCTTCCTCTTTGTGCTGATGCTGCTCAGCAACGAGGACGGTTTGCGGCAGCATGCCATCCGCTGGACGCCCGCGAAGGGAGTAGCGGCAGCGGCAACCCTAGTGGTGTTCCTCCAGATCGTGTCCTCGTTCCTCAGTCCTGCCATGCGGTTGGGAGAACCCGGAACCTACGACCCGGCCACGGTGGCGGAAACCGGATCCATTGCGGTGATTGGGCGACTGCTCTTTACCGAGTACCTGCTTCCCTTTGAAGTCATCTCCATCTTGCTGCTGGTCGCTGTTATTGGCGCAGTGGTGATCGCCAAGCGTCGCTTCCATTGAGCCTGTCATGATCCCAACCACTCACGTCCTTATCCTTAGCGCGGCCCTCTTTTCCATTGGAGTGCTCGGCGTCATGCTCCGGCGTAACGTCATTGTGATCTTCATGAGCATTGAGCTGATGCTGAATGCGGTGAACCTTTCCTTTGTGGCGTTCGCCCGGACGCTGGACTCCATGAACGGAGTGATGTTCATCTTCTTCATCATTGTCGTCGCGGCCGCAGAGGCCGTGGTCGGACTGTCGATCATCCTGTCGCTGTACCGCTCTCGGAAGACCCTCAACATTGATGAATTCAACCTCCTGAAAGGATGAACGGCATGTCTCACATCTGGCTGGTACCAGCCTTCCCCTTGCTCGGATTCCTTGCCAACGGGCTCTTCGGAAAACTCTTTGGCAAACGCTTTGTGACGATTGTGGCTCCGGCGGCCATCGGTCTGGCGTTTGCGCAGGCGCTGATCCTCTTCTTTGAGATGCGGGGCGCGGCCGATCACAAGCTGCATGAGACCCTCTACACGTGGATGTCCACCGGAGCCTTCAGCCTAGATGTCGCCTTCACGGTGGACCAACTGTCAGGCCTGTACCTGCTGGTCATTACAGGCATTGGGTTCCTGATTCACATCTACTCCATCGGGTACATGGGGGAGGAAGACGGCTACTACCGTTACTTTGCCTACCTCAACCTCTTCGTCTTCTTCATGCTCATTCTGGTGCTGGGAGACAGCTTCCTGCTGATGTTTGTGGGCTGGGAAGGCGTGGGACTGTGCTCGTACCTGCTGATTGGGTACTACTTTGAGAAACCCTCTGCGGCAGAGGCCTGCAAGAAGGCGTTTCTGTTCAACCGGGTGGGGGACTTCGGAGTGCTCAGTGCCGTCTTTTTGATCTTCCTGACCTTTGGAACCCTGAACTTTGACATCGTCAATGCCGAAGCGGCGGATCGTCTGGAAGCCGGTGGGGTGCTGGTCACGGTGATCACCCTCTTCCTGTTTTTGGGCGCCACCGGAAAATCCGCACAGATTCCGCTGTACGTCTGGCTCCCGGACGCAATGGAAGGCCCTACTCCGGTGTCGGCTCTGATCCACGCGGCTACGATGGTGACTGCAGGCCTGTACATGGTGGCACGGCTCAGCCACCTCTTCATCTTGGCACCGGCGACGCTGAACGTGATCGCCATTGTCGGAGTCATTACGGCCCTATTGGCGGCAACCATCGCCATCACCCAAACCGACATCAAGAAGGTGCTGGCGTATTCCACAGTCAGTCAGCTGGGGTACATGTTCCTCGCCATGGGTGTCGGGGCCTTTGGGGCTGGCGTTTTCCATGTCATGACGCACGCTTTCTTCAAAGCTCTGCTCTTCATGGGCTCCGGCTCCGTGATTCATGCCATGCACCATGAGCAGAACATGATGAAGATGGGAGCGCTCCGGAAGAAGCTTCCCATCACCTACCTCACCATGCTGATTGGAACCCTGGCCATTGCCGGAATTCCCTTCTTTGCCGGGTTCTTCAGTAAAGATGAAATTCTGTGGAAGGCCTGGAGCTCTCCTCTTGGGGGAAGTGGGCTCTGGCTGGTGGGCTTCATCACCGCCGGGCTGACGTCGTTCTACATGTTCCGGATGATCTACCTGACCTTCCATGGCGAGTCCCGGGTGGATCCGCATACGGAAGCGCACCTGCATGAGTCTCCGTTCAACATGACCATTCCGCTCATGGTTCTGGCCGTGCTGTCGGCTGTTGGTGGTCTGGTGGGGGTGCCGCATGTGTTCCACATTCTGCCGAACGGTCTGGAAATCTACTTCCACGGCTTCTTTGCCGAAGTATCCGGTGAAGCACATGGCTCGGTTTCCACCGAGTGGACGCTGATGGGAGCTTCGGTTGCGCTAGCGCTGTTCTCCTGGTACTTGGCTCGCAACATGTACAGCAACGGCTTGGAAAAACCGACGGCGATGCGTCGTCGCTGGAACGGCGCCTATGAGCTTTCGCTCAACAAGTGGTACATCGACGAGCTTTACAACGCGATCCTCATTCAACCGGGACGCTTGCTGTCGACGTTCATTCTGTGGAAAGCAGTGGATCAGAACGTCATCGACCGCCTGGTCATGCTGTCAGGTGGCATCGCCCGAACCGTTGGCGCGGTTCTGCGTCCGGTTCAAAACGGGGTGGCCCAGAATTACGCCCTCATCTTCTCCCTAGGAACCCTCTTCGTGTTGTTCTACACCTTCTGGTTATGATTGTTCGTTTTGCTCTTGCCGTCTTCGCCCTGTTTCTTCTCGGAACCACTCCTGCCTGGGCGCTTAAAATCGGGGTGGTTGACCTGAATCGGGCTTTGAATGAGTCGGAGGAGGGCATCCGGTCGAAGCAACTGCTGGAGGCGCAGAGTGCTCAGAAGCAACAGCAGTTGAGGGTGCAGGAAGAAGAACTGCAGCGCATGGCTGGGGAGCTCCGCAACAATCCGCTGCTGACCAATGAGGCCCGTCAGCAGAAGGAGCAGGAACTCCGCCAGAAGCAACAGGGGCTGCAGAACCAGGTTCGTCAGTACGAGCAGCAGCTCCGAGGCGACGAACGGAGCCTGACCCTGAATATTTTTGATGAACTCCGGGGCGTCATTCGGACCATCTCCCTGAGGGAGGAGTTTGACCTAGTGCTGGAGCGCAATGCGGAGCAGCAGGTGATCCTGTTCATGAAGGAGAAACCGACGGACCTCACCCAAGAGGTCATTGACCACTACAACCGGCTCAAGCAGCCCCCGAAAGAGTGATATGATCGACCTGGAAGGCATCAAGAAAATCCTCCCGCACCGCTACCCGTTTCTACTCATCGACCGGGTGCTCGAAGTCAAGGACGGGGAGTACTGCAAGGCCCTGAAGAATGTCTCCGGTGGCGAAGAGGTCTTCAATGGACACTTCCCCGGCATGCCGGTGTTTCCGGGGGTGCTGATGCTGGAAGCCCTGGCTCAGACCAGTGGGATCGTCATGCAGTCGTCACTCAAGGAAGAAGAAGGCTCGTCCATCATGGTCTTCTACGCAGGCATCAATGACGCCAAGTTCCGCAAACCGGTGGTGCCTGGCGACCAGCTGATTCTGGAATCGACTGCGGTCAACCAAAAACGCGACCTGTGGGTGTTTGAGGGCAAAGCGACCGTGGACGGCGCGCTCGTCGCCAAGGCCGAGGTTCGCTTGATGATGCAACGGCAGTCATGAGTGAATTCTCCGTTGACACCGTCCGGCACATCGCCAAATTGTCTTCTCTGGAACTGACCCCCGAGGAAGAAATTCTGTTTGCTCAGCAGTTTACGACCATCTTCAACTACTTTGAGCAAATCAGCCAAATCCAGCTTCCGGAATCGTCCGAAACCCCCTTGGAGCCTCCTCCCTTCACGCGCGTGGATGAAGCCCACCCTTCTCCCGTTGATCCGGAACAGTTTAGCCCCTACCTGGAAAACGGCTTCTTCAAAGTTCCCCGAGTCCTCGAGACTTAAGCCGACGGTTCCCCAATGAAACAGTGGGGAGTTCCGTTTCTGATTGCCGTCCTGCTGCATCTGGCACTGCTGATGTGGTTGGGCCCGGCCCTGAACGCTCCCGAGCCGGTTCCGGCTCCGGAACCGCTGATGGTGGAACTCACCCCTCTGACTCCTACACCGCCTCCTGACGAACCGCCTCCGGAGGTGGCACAAGAACCTCCTCCTCCGTCCCCACCGCCCCCGCCTCCCGAAGCGTCTCCGGTGCAACAGCTGGAAGAATTGATTCAGGAGGAACCGGCACAGAAGCTGAGCATGCAACCGCTGAAGAGTGCGACCCGCAAGATGCAGAGCGGGGAGGAAGACGGTGTGGCTCAGGGGCCGGCGCTGGAGGAAACCGCCCCTGCCTCTTCTACCGAGGAGCCCCTGGCCTCTCCTCCGCCTGTTCCGGAATTACCGCCTGCAGGGAAAGAAGCTCCGCCTGCTGCCCGTCCTCCCACGGTGACCGCGCGTCCAGATGCTGCACCAGTGCCAGCTCCGGACCGCCCAGGGGTTCCAGCGCTGCCGCAGAACTACCTGCAAGCGACTCCTCAAACCGATGCTCCAGTCAGCGTCGAAGCCGCGATTGCGGCAGTGACTTCCAACGCACAACCTCAGGTCTCTGACCGTCCACCTCCCCCCAAAGGAAACGATGGGCCCGGCGGCGGATTCTTCACCCTGAACCGCTACGACTGGCCTTATGAATCGTACATGGGGCGTTGGGCGAGGCAACTGAAGTACGCGTGGCGCAACAATCCGCCTCTGGACTATGTGCAGGGGCAGCGTCCTCTCGGAGGAGACGTGTACGTGCTGGTGCGGGTGGACCGCCAGGGGCGGCTGGTGTCACAGGAAGTCACCCAGCGTGTCCGGAGTTCGCAGGAGATGGAGAATTCGGTGCTGGATGCCCTGCTGGCAACCGCACAGCTTCCGGCCTTGCCCAGTGATTTTGTGGGCGAGGAACTGGTGGTTCACTTTCGCTTCATCTACCCCGCCTACTCGCGCTGAATCCTTGCTCTTGCTTGCGGAACTCGCCAAGATAGGAACACCGAATCGCCTTATCGCCCTCAGAGGGCGCCTCTGTCAACCCCACTGCACGACTGCCCTCATGAATGCCCTTGGCCTCGGCCTGGATACCACGTTTGACGACACCTCCGTGGCCATTTTGCGGGGTCATCAGGAGGTCCTCGCCAATTTGACCCTGTCCCAGTACAAGGAGCACGAGGAGTTTGGCGGGGTGGTCCCAGAGCGAGCGTCTCGCATGCACCTAGAGGTGATTCATCGGCTCATTGCAGAAGCGCTGGAGCAGGCTCAGGTCCGGCAGGAGGACCTGGACTACATTGCCGTGTCGAACCTACCGGGGCTGCTGGGATCGTTGCTGGTGGGCCTGATGACGGCTAAGTCGCTGGCGTGGTCGCTCAACCGACCGCTGGTGGGGGTCAATCACGTGGAGTCGCACCCTTATGCGAACTGGCTCACCCACGGGGACGTGGCGTTTCCGGTGCTGCACCTGGTGGTCGCTGGAGGGCACACGCTTCTACTGGAGGCGCAGGATCACTTCCAGGCCACGGTCGTGGGGCGCACGGTGGATGATGCCGCCGGAGAGTGCGTAGACAAAGTCGCGAAGATGTTCGGGCATCCCATGCCAGGGGGTCCGGTGGTGGACCGCTATGCTCTGGAAGCGAATGGCAGCGCCTACGAGTTTCCCCGTCCTCTTTTGAACAAACCCGGAGCCGAGTTTTCCTTCAGTGGTCTGAAAACGGCCCTGCTGCGGTTCCGAGAGGAGCATCCGGAGGCTGCAGCCAATGACGAACCAGCAGTGCTCGCGTCGTTCTTTCAGGCCGTGGTGGATGTGTTGGTGCAGAAGACCTTCCGGACGTTGGAAGAGCGGCGGTTGAAGCGACTTTCGGTCTCCGGAGGGCTGGCAGCAAGTCGCAAGCTACGGGCTGCTTTTGAGGCAGAAGCCGCGCGCCGTCAGGTGACGCTGTACTACCCGCCTCCTCGTCTCTGTACTGACAACGCCGCCATGATCACCTGTCGGGCGTCTTACAAATTTGCAGCAGGCCTGACGGATGACCTTCGCTTGGACGCGTACCCAAACATGCTCTGACCCCTGCGAGGGCAAATGAGCCTCCGCATCTGGAGCCTCCTACTGCTCCTCGGGAGCATCTGGGGCGGCTCCTTCTTCTTTGTTGCGGTGATGCTGCAGGAGCTTCCGTTCCTCACCACCGTCTTCCTTCGGCTTTCGCTGGCCGCAGGGGTGCTGCTGGTGGTCCTGAAGCTCCGCAAGGAGCCTTTGGGATTCTGGACGCACTTCCCGACCTTCGCCTTCCTAGGACTCTTCAACAACGTCATTCCCTTCGGTCTCATCACCTACGGGCAGCAGTCGATTGACAGCGGGCTGGCGTCGATCATCAATGCCGCCACGCCTCTTTCAGGAATTGTCATTGCGCACTTTGTGCTCCCTGATGAGCCGATGAGCATCCGGAAGCTGACGGGGGTGCTGGTGGGGCTCTCGGGAATTGTCCTGATGATGGGAACCACGGCTTGGGAGGAAGTGGGCAGCCATTTGCTGGCAGAGGTAGCCGTATTTGGCGCAACGGTGAGCTTTGGCATTGCTGGGAGCTTCGGGAAGCTGCGGCTCAAAGGCATCTCTCCCTTGCAGGCTGCTGCAGGAATGCTCTGTGCGTCATCCCTCTGGCTGATCGGGCCGGTGCTGGTGGTGGACGGACTGCTGGAAACGGTTCCGCGTCTGGAAACACTGGGGGCGTGGCTGGGACTCTCTTTGTTGAGCACCAGCTTTGCGTACCTGATCTTCTTCCGGATCCTAGCGGAGGCGGGGCCCTCAAACCTGTTGCTGGTCACCATGATTGTCCCTGTGAGCGCCAACCTGCTGGGTGTCTCGTTTTTGGGAGAGGCGCTCTCTCTGACAGAGATCGGTGGGCTGGGACTGTTGGCGCTGGGGCTGCTGGTGGTGGATGGGCGACTTCTGGGAGCCGGAAAATCGGTTCCGCTGGCAAAGCCTCCTGCTCGTTAAGCCAAAACCCCTAGGAGGCGGAAGGGACGTCGAAGCGCTCAAAGGTTGCTTGCATGACGGCCAGGTCGGGTTTTTGTCCGGTGAACAGGGCAAAGGACTGCACCGCCTGGTGGAGCGCCATTCCGGATCCGGGAAGTGTGCGGCATCCCCGCCGACGGGCCGCTTTCAGCAACGGAGTCTCCAGAGGAAAGTAGACGATGTCGGCCACCCAGTGGTGCGGCTGCAGCCAGGGGTCTGGCAAGGGGCTCCCAGGAAGCTTGGCCATGCCAACTGGGCTGGCGTTGACAAGGCCGTCCACGGTCCGGACTGTGGCCGCCGGCTCGGTCACCACGTGGACCGCTGCCGAGGTTGTCCGCTCCCTGAGGCGTGCAGCCAGTTGCTCCGTTGCGGTTTCATCCGGATCCAGGAGGTAGAGGTTTTGGGTGCCGGCATCGAGCAACGCCTGCGCCACCGCGCCTCCGGCCCCCCCGGCACCGAGCAGCAAGACGTGCTCGCGTGGCACCTCTGGAAGCCCTTCCCGAAAGCTCTCGGCAAATCCTCCATAATCGGTGTTGTGCCCCTGTCGTTTTCCACCTTGCAGGACAATGGTGTTGACGGATCCAATCGCTTGAGCGGCTTCAGAGACCTCGTCAAGGAAGTCGAGGGCGAGCCGTTTGTAGGGATACGTGACGTTGACACCGGAGAACCCAGCGATTTCCGCTGCCCGCAGCACGTCCTCAAACCCAAGGTCTGGGCTCATTTGGTCGAGATCCAGCAGCCGGTAAACGTACCGGAGGCCCAACGCACTGCCTGCTGCTTCATGCATGGCTGGGGTGCGGGAGAGCTGAATGCCCCGTCCAATGAGTCCGACCAGGATGGTCGTCATGGCGGAAGGTGGGGGCGCCAGTTGCGTGGAGGCGGACATGCGGAGGTTTTTCAATGCGGAGGCGCTTCTAGGCGAGACAGCACAATCCCAGAAGTCATGATGATGGCAATGCCAAAGAAGGTGATGGGATCGGGAAGCGTCTGAAAGATCAGGTAGCTCCACATCACCGAGGAGAGCATCTCAAAGTAGCCGAACGGCGCCAGTAGAGACGCGGGGGCAAAGTCGAGGGCGCGGATCAGACAGTAGTGTCCTGCCGACCCAAAGAAGCCCACCCCCAGCATCAGCAGCACCTCCTCGCTGGTGGGCCACACCCACCCAAGCGGAAAGGTCACCAGAAACCCGAGGGTGCAGAGAACAGAGGTACACAGCAGGGTCACCAGCGGCTGGTCCTTTCCGGTCATGCGCCGGGTGATCATCACATAGGCGGCAAAGCTGAGCCCGGTTCCTAGGGCAAACAGCATCTCTGGCTGAAAGGTGTTGAATCCTGGCCGGAGGATGATGAGGACCCCCACGAAGCCCACCGCCGAGGCTCCCCAGCGGGCCCAGCCGACCGCTTCCTTGAGCAGCAACGCCGCGCCGAGGGTGACCAGGATGGGGTAGATGAAGGCAAGGGCAAGGGCATCGGGAATGTTCATGCCCCGAATGGCCCCGAAGAAGCAAAAGGTGGAGGCGACCATGAAGACCGCCCGAGGCAGCTGCCAGCGCCACGCCAGCTTGCGGTAGTTGAGGCGCGGATGCCGCCAGAGGACCAACGGCAGGAGCATGACGGTGCTGGTGGCAAAACGCGCCCAGACGATCTGTGGCAACGGAATGGTGTCAGAGAGCAGCTTGGCACAGACGTCGAGCATGGGCACCAGCACCATGCCGAGCAGCATCAGGAGGATGCCTTTGAGCGGGTCTGACAGAAAGGGAGGGGAGGCGGCCTGTGCGGTCACGTGATCCTCAAACTGGAGAAGAGGCGGATACGAGGCATCCCCACAGAAACCCCGGGAGCCGCGGCGAACAAGAAGGAAGCGACAAGCCTACTGGCACGCTGATGCGGCGTCAAGAAACTTCTGTCCGACCGAGTTTCGTTGCAACTTCCCGGGCAACTGTGTATTGATAACGCTGCTTGCCCCTGATTCGCTTCCACCAACGCTTGCTCCGGAGTCTCTGTTTGACAACGCTCACTTCTCAGTGGATGGCCATTCATCCGGTGGCCAAGGGCATTTTGCTGATGATCCTGGCCGTCTTTTCCTTTAGCTGCATGGATGCCACTGCGAAGGCGCTTTCGGAGCGTTACGATCCGGTGCAGGTGGTGTGGGCACGTTACTCCAGTCAGACGTTTTGGTCGTTTTTGCTCCTCTCCCCCTTTCTCAAACGACTGCTGCGGACCCAGTACTTCAAGCTGCAGCTGCTACGGTCGGCGCTGCTGTTTGGCGCAACGTTGCTCTTCTTCAGTGGCTTCCGGTACCTGAAGCTGGCAGAGATGACTGCCATTTTTGAGGTGGCTCCGCTGGTGATCACCATTTTTTCCTTCTTTCTCCTCCGGGAGCAGGTGGGGCGATCGCGCTGGTTCGGGGTCACGGCTGGACTGCTGGGGGCGTTGATCATCATTCGTCCGGGCAGCGAGGTGTTCACCCCATACGCGTTGCTGCCGATTTTAGCCGCCTGTTGCTTTGCCGGATACTCCATTGCCACACGGTTCCTAGGCTCGGAAGAGCCTGCTTGGACGAGCTTCCTCTACACATCTCTGATCGGAACCGTGTTTGCTTCGTTCATGGCCCCCTTTCACTGGACCCCCATCGAAACGCCGGATCTGCCGGTGCTGGCAACGTTTGGTGTGATCGGAGGCATCGGGCACCTGGTTCTCATCTTTGCCCTGCGCTACACCCAGGCCTCTGTGATTGCGCCGTTCTCCTACTTTGGGCTGATGTTTAACAGCGTCTGGGGCTGGTGGTTCTTTGAGGAGGTTCCGGACGGTCCCACGTACCTAGGAGCCTTGGTCATTGTGGTCGCAGGGGTGTTCGTCTGGTACCGGGAAAACCGCAAGGCGGTTGCCGCCGCGATCTCGGTAAATTGAGTTACGGAGTCGGAACCGCGCAGAAGCCCCCGGAGGCCTTTTCGCCGGAACCCCAAGCCAACGGAGGAGGAGCCTGAAAGGGATCCACCGGCGCGCTCCGGATCAGGTCGAGGCCAATGAGCAGCCCCAGTGCCAGCAGCAGCACCCCCACTCCATGGGCTCGGCGAAGTCTCATGACGGTGTCTCCAGAAGCCGAGTCCGCACACGAACCCCTACCCACGATCCGGCAAACGCCGCAATCAGCCAGACCCAGCCGTGAAGGCTTCCGGAAGCGATGCCACTGAAGAAGGCGCCGACGTTGCAGCCGTAGGCAAGGCGAGACGCGTAGCCCATGAGGCCTGCGGCACCCGCTCCGATCCACCAGAAGCGAGGCAGCATCGTGACAGGCGCCGACCACGTTCCCTTTCCGTATGCCGCAAGAGCAGCCCCCAGCAGCAGCCCTAGGTTGGTGACAGAGGTGACGTCCAGCAAGAGGCTGCTGGTGAGGCGTTCCGCATTTCCGGAAGCCCCCCAAAAGGCGAAGGTGCTCAGGTCACCTCCGGCCCAGGTGACGACCTTGGCGCCCCACAGCCCGAGGCCATAAACCACTCCCCACGGTTGACCCGCAACCAGCAGGTTCAGTCCAGCAAAAACCGCAAGCAACCCGGCGGCCCACCAAAGTCGCGGAGGCAAAGCCCGTTCGTGCGGTGCCGCGCGGTACCAGCAGATTCCAATCAGCAACAGCAGCACGGCGACGGTGCACAGCGTCGCAGCGACCGGACCAAAAGCCTGGCTCAGAACCACGGGTGCATGGGTCCCCAGTTGTTCCCACTTCGGAAGGTGCAGGGTGCCGAGAAAGCTTCCAGCAATGAAGAACGGCAGGGCCCACAGCCCCATCAGGTTGCCGCTACCAGCGTTGACAAGGGTTCCGGAACCACAGCCGAGCACCACCTGCATGGCGCCTCCAAAGAGGAAGGCTCCCAGAATCATGGAAACGCCGATTGGACCTGCGGCGCCGATCAGCTCCTCTGGAGCCTGCGCCAGCAAGGGGAGGCTGATTAGGGCGGTAAGGGCAATGGCGAGAAGCTGCGCCCGCAACCCCCGTGTGTCTCCCTGCAGGATCACCTGCCTCCAGGGCCCAGCAAACCCAAACCGGAGTCCCTCCAGCGTGGCTCCAAAGCCCAGCCCGATCAGCAGCAGCAGTCCCTGCCGGAGGCCGGCATAGACAGCCAGACTGAGCGCCAGCAACAGGGCGATGAGTCCGAGCGTCAGGTACTTTCCCACCCGGAGGCCTTCCTGAGGGGCAGGAGCAGCGAGTGAAAGCGTCATGCGTCCTCCGGTCAGTTGAGCTGCTTGGTGAGCCACTGTTGGGTGGAGCGCCATGCCCATTCCAACCGTCCGGGAACATTGGTCATGGGAAGCCCACGCGCCGACCATTCCACCAGCGACTCCGGATAAAGCTTGACGCCCGGCACGTTCCCCAACTCACTGAGGACAAACCAGTTGGTTGCGGCCCAGTGTCCGGTGTTGCAGAAGGAAACGGTGGTGGCCACCTGTCCCAACTGATGCTCGCGGATCAGCGCGGCAATGGTGTCACGAGAAGCCAGCTGGGGTCCGCCCTCTTGGAACCAGAGCTGGTTGTCGAAATCCTCTGCCCCTGCAATGGTGCCGGGACGGGCTGCTGCAGTGTGCCAGCTGTGTCCTTCAAAGAAGGCAACCGGACGGGCGTCCAGCAGCTGAACGGTTTCTTGCTGCAGCAACTGCTCAACCTCGGCGGTAGTGGCTCGCCACTGAGGCTGGAACTGCGCTGGGTAGTCGCTGGGAAGGGGAGTGTGTGCTTCTTGACTGATGGGCAAGCCGGCGGCCTTCCAGGCGAGAAAACCTCCGTTGAGGAGGGCGAGCTGCTGAAGCCCGGCCGACTTGAGGTTCCAGTACACGCGGGCGGCGGCACCAAAGTCGCTGGAGGTGTGCCCCTGGTGAATGACAACAACAGGCGTTTCGGCTTCCACCCCGAGGGCTTGCACCAGCCAGGTGAGCTTTTCCTGTGAAACCAGCTGACCCGGATTGTCGGGTTGACCGCGCCAGGTGGCATAAGGCGAGGACACGGCGAAAGGAAGGTGCCCCGCGTTGTAGGACGCATCCGGAGTGGAGGCGTCCAGCGCTCGGATGTCCACCAGTGTGATGAACCCAGGGTGCGCCTGCAGGAGCGAGTGCAGTTCCGTAGGTGTCAGCAGGGGCTTCCAGCTGGAAATGAGGGTGGCGTTCCCCAGCGGGGCCAAGAAGAGGAGCAGCCCCATGAAGAGAGTCAGTCGTTTCATCAGTCCATCTCAAAGGAAAGGAGGAAAAATCGGCTCAGAGAGCAGGTGATCTTTGGATGTTATAGTGGATTTAATTTAATTTATCAAACATTATTTCCTTTATAATGGAAAAAGTTGATTATATCAAACAGAGCAAAGAGGGTTCGAAGCGAGGGTGCCGGATTGCCTCTGTTTCAGAAGGTTGATAGAGTAGCCCCTTTGCTCCTCCGTCCGGATGAATGATCTTCGCCTTCATCGGACTCACCCTCTTGGTTCATTCATTCATGCCTTCCTCAAAACTCACCGTTGGGATCATCTGCGGAGGAGTCAGTGGTGAACACGAAGTGTCGCTGCTCTCTGCCTTCAACATCTTTCGTGCGCTGGACCGGAGCCGGTTCCGTGCGCGTCTGCTCGGAATTGACAAGCAGGGCAACTGGTGTTGGGGCGACGATGAGGCGCTCATTGAAGACGCTCAAGACGTCCGGAAGGCGCATCTGGCAGCTGGCACTCAGCAGGTTCAGGGACAGAGTGCGGACCTGTTGCCGCGCTCCCTGCACCAGGCGTTGGGGGAGGTGGACGTTTTCTTTCCCATCACGCATGGGCGCTACGGGGAAGACGGGGCGTTGCAGGGGCTGCTGGAGTTGCTGGGGAAGCCTTACGTGGGGTGTCCCATTGCAGGCTCAGCAGTCGGAATGGACAAGGACCTGACCAAGCGTTTGCTCAGCTCCGTTGGGGTTCCGGTGGCGCGTTCGCGGACCCTCCGGTTTCGAGAGGCCTGGAGCTACGAAGACGCAGCGGCAGAGCTGGGGCCGACGTTGTTCGTCAAGCCTGCCCGAGAAGGGTCCTCTCTGGGCGTCTCCAAGGTCCGGGATGCCGCAGGCTATGACGAGGCGCTGCGTCAGGCGTTTGCGTTGGACCAGAAGGTGCTGGTTGAGGAAGCCGTGGTGGGGCGTGAGATTGAGTGCTCGGTGCTGGGAAATGCGGATCCGCAGGCGGCGCCGGTGCTGGGGGAAATCCGTTCCCGGCATGAGTTTTATTCGTATGAAGCCAAGTATGTCGACGAAAATGGGGCGGAGCTGATTGTTCCGGCACCCTTGGAGCCTGAGGTTCAGCAGCGTCTCCGGGACGCGGCCGTGCAGGCGTTTATGGTGACCGAGTGCCGGGGCATGGCCCGAGTCGATTTCTTCCTGCGCGAGGATGGCAGCTTCATTCTCAATGAACTCAACACCCTCCCGGGCTTCACCAACATCAGCATGTACCCACGCCTGTGGATTGAATCAGGCGTTTCTTATTCCGAGTTGCTGAGCCGCTTGGTGGATCTGGCGCTGGAGACCGCATGAGGCTGTTTGCCGAGCCGCCGCTCAACGTGGTGCTCTACGAGCCTCAAATCCCACCGAACACCGGGAACATCGCCCGCCTCTGTGCAGCGGTCCGCTGCCACCTGATTCTGCTGGGACAGCTTGGGTTTGACCTCAGTGATTCGCAGCTCAAGCGTGCGGGGCTGGACTACTGGCAGTGGGTGAGCTGGGAGCACCTTCCTGACGCAGAGGGGTTTTTCCGAGGGTTGCCTCCGGAGCGGACTCACCTGATTTCGGCACACGCTGAAAAGCCGTACACGCAGATGGAGCCTCAGCCGGGGGACTACCTCTTCATGGGGAAGGAAACCACGGGGCTCCCCAAAGCTTGGTTGGCCGAGCATCCGGAGCGAGGGTTCACCATTCCCATGTGGGAGCGGAATGTCCGGAGCCTGAACCTGAGTTCTTCGACGGCCATTGTCGTCTATGATGCCCTCCGGCAGCTGGACGCGTTCTGAACCTGTTCGTGAGTCACCGTGTTTGGAAGGTGTTGAGGCAAAAGGTGCTCACCTCCACTGCGTCTTCGGGTTCCCACTGGACGGATACCTGAAAGCAGGCTTCAGAGGTTGCTTGAAACTCAAGAGCCTCAACTGGGGTAAGCCGCGTCTGAAAAGAAGAGCCTCCGGAGCTACGCAGCAGACGGTGTGTGGACGCGTCAAAACGGTACTGGAGCCACTCGCGCGGATCAGTGAGGTCGCCATCGTGGTTCAGGTCAGCCCGGAGCTGGAGCTGATCGGGCGTAACCTCCAGCGCTGGGATTCCCGAGGCGTGAAGGCCGTAGCCGGCTTGAAAGACCTCGAGCCGCAGCATCGTCAGCGCCCGGGCCCGGTCTGCGGCGACTTCCTCGCGTCCCGCGTCTTTCAGGATCAGGCGGTTCAGTTCCTGCCACGCGGGCAGCAGGGCTCCCAGGACGATCAGGCCTGCCGTGAGGGCGATCATCAACTCCAGCAGGGTCATCCCTGAGTGGCGTGAGGGCGTCATGGCTGCGGAGGCAACGCGGTGACCCATTGGTACTCCGCGGCCTGAGGAGCAGTTGTCACAAGGTGCACCTTCAAGAGGCGGAGGGGCCCCGGGTGCTCAAGAAGTGTCCACTCCAGGACCGCTGTGGTGGTGGACCAAGACAGGTCTTTTTTTCCGGAAGTTTCCTCCGAGTGAGCCAAAAGTGTGCGAATTTCCTGCTGCCACTTTGGGATGGCTTGGGCGAACTGTCGCGCTTGTTCCGCCTTTGCCTTTTGTCCGTGGAGTTGGTCGATGCTTTGCATTGCGGACAAGGCGGCGACCCCGAAGAGCGTGGTGCTCAGAAGGACCTCAATGAGGGTAAAACCGCCAATTTTCCGAGAATGCTTGCGAAAGCCCGTGGTTTTGCTAAGAATAACGTTTCGCATTTCAGGAAAGTGAGTTCGTTTGGGAATGGAGACCATTTCCGAAAACTATCGGACTGTGATACAAGGAGTCAACAATGAAATTTGAGTACCCTGGTCTAAGCGCCAACGAGGTGCATGAATCAAGAAGTCGACACGGTTCAAACGTGTTGACGCAGGGGCAGGTTGAGACCTTCTGGGACAAGCTCCTTGAAAACCTCAAAGACCCCATCATCATCATCTTGATTGTCGCCTTGGGCGTAACCCTGCTGCTGGCGGCCTTGGGCTTTGCGCCCTGGTACGAGGGCTTGGGAATCGCGGTGGCGGTGGTGTTGGCGACCTTGGTGGCCACCTGGTCCGAGTACAGCAACGAAAACGAATTCCAGCGCCTGATGGAGGAAGCCTCCAAGGTCCGCGTCAAGATCTTCCGAGGGGGAATCCTCGAGGAGATCCTCATTGATGAAGTAGTGGTGGGCGATCACATCCTCCTGCAGCCCGGGGACACGATTCCTGCCGATGGAGCGCTCATTGCCGGACGCCTTGAGGTCAACGAGTCGGCCTTGACCGGCGAGTCGGAGCCGCTGAAGAAGGCCCCGATGGTGGATGGCGTCTTTGACGAAGAAAAAAATGGCCTCGGTCGTGCGGCTCTCATTGATGACGGCGAAGGCGTGATGCTGGTGCAAGCCGTGGGGGAGCAGACCAAGTATGGCGCCAGCGTGAAGGACATTGCCCAGGCAGAAACCCGGATGTCTCCGCTGCAGGAGAAGCTCTCGGACCTGGGACACAACATCAGCCGGTTTGGCTACTTCGGGGCAACCTTCATTGCCCTTTCCTTCATGTTCAACCACATCTTCATTGAAGCCAACGGCTGGAGCGACTACCTCGCCAATTATGCCACGGGGGACATCATTCACCACATTGTGACGGCGGTCGTGTTGGCCATCATCATCATCGTGGTCGCGGTTCCGGAGGGGCTACCGATGATGATTGCCGTGGTGCTGGCTCTGAACATGCGGAAGCTGCTACGGGCAAATGTCTTGGTCCGGAAGCTGTTGGGAATTGAAACCTCCGGAAGCCTGACAGTCCTCTTTACGGACAAAACAGGAACCCTCACAGAGGGACGCCTGCAGGTTGCCGAAATCATCACGGGTGACACCAAGCACTACAAGGATCTGTCGGAAGTGTCGGGCGCCCTGAGCCATGAAATCGTTTTTGCTCTGCGGAACAACACGAGCGCCTCTGTGGACGCAAGCGATCCGGAGCACCCGCAGATCGTTGGTGCAAATCCCACAGAAAAGGCGATGCTGCAGTTCCTCGGAACGAAGCTTGCGGAAAAAAGCGATGTGCATCAAGTGGCCAGCATTCCGTTCAACTCGGCTTATAAGTTTTCGGCTTCTCAGGTTGAAGGCGAGCGCGCCTTGACGCTGGTCAAGGGAGCTGGAGAGGTGATCCTGGCGGGCTGTACGCATTACATTGATGCGGAAGGAAACCGTCAGCCCCTCCCGAGCCATGACGCGCTGCTGGGAGAAATGAGCGGTTTGGCGGCACGGGCCATGCGCCTGATTGGCCTTGCGGTGTCCGAGAAGCCTCTGAGCAGCGACCCGGAACTGCCGGCGGAGCTGACGCTGGTGGCCCTGTTTGGACTCCGGGACGAAATGCGGAAGGAGTCTCGCCCTGCTGTGGAAAGCGCTCATGCCGCTGGCATTCAGGTGGTGATGATCACAGGTGACTCGAAGGAAACCGCTCAGGCGATTGCACGAGAGGTGGACATTGTTCGGAACACCGACGAGATCGTCATGACCTCGAAGGAGCTTGGCGAGATGTCTGACGACCAGGTGAAGGGCATCCTGCCCAAACTCCGGGTGGTCGCCCGCGCGTTGCCGACGGACAAGAGCCGACTCGTCAAGCTGGCAAAGGACATGAACTGGGTGGTCGGCATGACCGGAGACGGCGTCAATGACGCGCCGGCAGTCAAGAATGCCGACGTTGGTTTTGCGATGGGGTCAGGAACCGACCTCACCAAGGAGTCCGGACACATTGTCATCCTCGACAACAACTTCCTCTCCTTGACGAATGCGGTCCTCTATGGACGGACCCTGCTGAAGTCGATCCGGAAGTTCCTAGTGTTCCAGCTTTCGGTCAACGTGGCAGCGATTTTGGTCGCCTTTCTGGGGCCTTTCTTCGGCACCGACCTTCCACTGACGATGACCCAGCTGCTCTGGATCAACATTGTGATGGACACGCTGGCGGCCTTCGCGTTCTCAGGAGAAGCGGCGTTGCAGCGGTACATGAAGGAAAAACCGATTCCCAAGAACACGGCCCTGATTACCGGGGACATGTGGTCGGCGATCCTGGTCAACGGCATTGCCGTGGCAGGAATGAGCCTGCTGTTCCTGACCCAGGACTGGATCATCAACCTCTTCCCCTGTGAGGTCGATGGCGTTTCGCGCTGTACGACCAATGCGAAGGGAGAGACGGTTCAGCTGGTGCACCTGACGGCGTTCTTTGGCTTCTTCGTCTTTGTCAACAACTTCAACAAGTTCAATGCTCGGACGGAAGGCATCAACCTCTTTGAGCACCTCCGGGACAACAAGAACTTCATGGAGGTGGTGGCCCTGATCTTTGTGCTTCAGGTGACCTTCACCTACCTCGGAGGAGAGGTGCTGCGAACCGTTGGACTGAGCCTGACCGAATGGGTTTACATCCTCCTCTTTGCGGTCCTGATTGTTCCGATCGATTTGATCCGAAAATCGATCCGCAACGCCTTCTTTGGCAACCCCGTGATTGAGTAGGACTCCTTGCGGGTTCCTGGAATTCAGGAGCCCGCATTAAATTCCTTGACAAAGGATCCCAGTCGTGGAATTTTAAGTTTAGGATTAACCTGCCACAGAAGCACACCCCTGCTTTACCTAAAGGCACCCCTGACCCCCTGACAGCGAACCATCACGGCGCCTAGCCAACTGTCACAGCGTTTCCGTTTCGATCAACATCGGTTTCAGTTTTCCCCTTTCCATCACGATCCTGCCGGCTTAACGCCAGCTCACCAACCCGAACCCCAACGTCGAATGAAGGCACAAGCAGCGACCTCCCGCAGATCCTCCTCCCGCAACCGCGATACCAGTACGGAAATGCCAGCCAAAGATTCCCCCGATACCCTGAATCTTGTTGAGTTAAAGAAAAAAGACATCACCGCTCTCATTAAAGTCGCCCGAGAATACGACATTGAGAACGCCAACAGCATGCGTGTGCAGGATCTGATTTTTGAGCTGCTGCAGGCGCAAACGAAACAGAATGGATCCATTTACGCATCAGGGGTGTTGGAGACGCTTCCGGATGGATTTGGATTCCTGCGTGCCCCTGATTACAACTACCTCCCGGGGCCGGATGACATTTACGTTTCTCCGTCGCAAATTCGACGCTTTAATCTCCGCACCGGCGACACCATTTCTGGCCTGATTCGTCCGCCTAAAGAGAGCGAGCGGTACTACGCTTTGCTGAAGGTGGAATCGGTGAACTTTCAGCCTCCGGAAGTCGCATTTGACAAGATTCTCTTTGACAACCTGACTCCGCTTTATCCGCAGGAACGCATCAAGCTGGAGCGAGGTGAATCGGATCTGACGACCCGGATCATTGACCTGGCAACACCGATTGGTAAGGGGCAGCGGGGTCTGATCGTGGCACCGCCTCGGACGGGTAAGACGATGATCCTGCAGTCGATCGCCAACAGCATCACCGCCAACCACCCGGAGGTGGACCTGATCGTGCTGCTGATTGATGAGCGTCCGGAAGAGGTGACCGACATGCAGCGCTCTGTGCGCGGTGAGGTGGTCAGCTCCACCTTCGATGAGCCGGCGACTCGGCACGTCCAAGTCTCTGAAATGGTGTTGGAAAAGGCAAAGCGTCTGGTGGAGCATCAGCGGGACGTGGTGATTCTGCTAGACTCCATCACTCGCTTGGCCCGTGCGTACAACTCCGTGGTTCCGCCGAGCGGCAAGATCCTCTCCGGAGGGGTGGACTCGAACGCGTTGCACAAGCCCAAGCGCTTCTTTGGCGCGGCCCGGAACGTGGAAGAGGGAGGCTCCCTGACGATCATTGCCACCGCTTTGATTGACACCGGAAGCCGCATGGACGAAGTCATCTTTGAAGAGTTCAAAGGAACCGGTAATATGGAACTGGTTCTGGACCGCAAGCTGGTCGAAAAACGCATCTTCCCGTCGATCGACATCAATAAGTCTGGAACCCGGAAGGAAGAGCTGTTGATTGAGAAAGGCGACCTGGACCGCATCTGGGTCCTCCGTAAGGTGCTCGCCCAACTCAACGTGGTCGAGGCGATGGAGTTCCTCACCGACAAGGTGGCGCGCTTCAAGAGCAACTCGGAATTTTTGAACATGATGGACAAGTAACTCTAACCAGCTAAAGGACTGAGGAGACTGAAATGAAAGAAGGCATTCACCCCGCTTACGTCGCAACCGAGTTCCGTTGTGCTTGTGGTACCACCTGGAAGGCTGAGTCCACCCTGGGTGGTGAGCAGACCGTGGAGATTTGCTCGGGCTGCCACCCGTTCTTTACGGGGCAGGCTCAGCGTGTGGTTGACACGGCCGGCCGTATTGAGAAGTTCAAACGCCGCTACCAGCGCGCCTGATGCGAGATAAGCTGGCGGGCATCAGTGAACGTTACGAGCGGCTCACCGAACAGCTGGGGGACCCGGAGGTTCTGGCCGATCAGGCACGTTACCAAAAGCTGACCCGCGAGCACGCCGAACTGGAGGAGATCACCCTCACCTACCGGGATCTCCTTCAGGTCGAGCAGCAGCTTCAAGACGCCAAGCGCCTGGCCGACGACTCGAAGGAGGACCCCGAACTCCGAGAGATGGCTGAGGCGGAGCTTGAAGAACTGACCCCACGCCTAGAGCAGCTGGAACGCCAGGTGTCCCTTCTGCTCATTCCCAAACACCCCGACGACAGCCGAGACATCATCCTGGAGATTCGCGCCGGCACTGGTGGCGACGAGGCCGCTCTGTTTGCGCGTGACCTGTTCCGCATGTACGCTCGGTACGCGGAAACACGTCGCTGGAAGTTCAACATTCTGGATGAAAGCATCACGGACATTGGGGGGTACAAAGAGGTCACAGTTTCTGTGGAAGGCAAGGACGTTTACAGCCGCTTGAAGTTTGAGGGCGGGGTGCACCGGGTCCAGCGCGTTCCCAAAACGGAGACGCAGGGGCGCATCCACACGTCTGCCGCGACTGTCGCGGTGATGCCAGAGGCCGAGGATGTGGAGATCGACATCAATCCTGCGGATCTGCGCATCGACGTGTACCGCTCCAGCGGAGCAGGCGGACAGCACGTCAACACCACGGATTCAGCGGTCCGCATCACCCATATCCCCACAGGCATTGTGGTGACCTGCCAGAATGAAAAGTCGCAGCACAAGAACCGGAGCCATGCCATGAAGGTGCTCCGAGCTCGGCTCTATGAAGAGCACATGGCCTCGCAGCATGAAGCCGAAACCGAGCAGCGTCGGAGCATGGTGGGCTCTGGAGACCGCAGCGAGCGCATCCGGACGTACAACTTCCCTCAGGGACGCCTCACCGATCATCGCGTCGGCCTCACGCTGTATCGCCTGGAAGAGATCCTCATGGGGGACTTGGACTCCGTCATCGACCCGATCTTGCAGCACCATCAGGCGGAACTGCTCAAGGCTTCCTGACCGATGATTCTGTACGCGCTTCCCATCAGCAACTACTGCAGCAAGGTCCGGATTGTCCTCCGTTACAAAGGCCTCCCGCACGAAGTGCTGCCTCCTCCAGATGGCTATGGCTCCGAGGCGTACAAGCAGCATGTCCCCTCTGGAAAGATCCCGGGCCTGGTCGAGGGCGACCTGGTGCTCTCAGAGTCAGAGACGATCAACGAGTACCTAGAGGAGCGGTTTCCGGAACCGACCCTGCTGCCCGGCACTGCGGCTCAACGGGCCCGCATTCGCCAAGTGTCTCGGCACCACGACTTGGCCGTGGAGCCCACCCTCCGGGCCTTGTTCCGAGAGGTGGCCCCGGCGACCCGTCGTCCGGAAGCGATTGCAGAGCGTGCAGATGAGCTGAAGCGGCACCTGGACCTGCTGGTGACCCTCACGGAACCGCAACCGTTTCTCCTCACGCCGACGCTGTCGCTGGCGGATGTGGGGTACGCGCCCACGTTTCTGCTGGGAGAATTGCTGTGGCGCGAGTTTGGACTCTCCTGGTCGCTTCCGGAACCCCTTCAGCCGTGGTGGGCTGCGGTGCAGGCGGTTCCTGCGGTGGCAGAGACGCTGCAAGAAGCAGAAGCCGCGACCCTGGCCTGGATTCAGAGCAAGCAATAACCTCGCTCCTTCGGGAGGCGTGACCTCGAATTTGACGTTCCCCCTTTTTCTCCTTACCATTATTTTTCCCCGTTTGCAGACCAGCAAACCCGACGATTAACCCACAATTTTTCCTGCCGTCCCGTTTCAGGAAAGCCGATTTTGGCCTTGGAGGAGGCCTCTTCCGGGATCCACTCGGATCCGAATCACCACTTGTTTTAAGGAAGCAGACGATGCGTAAATTTGGAAAAACGCTACTGATTTGGGCCGCCAGCGCCCTGATGGCTCTCCCGGTTTTGGGAGAATCTCGACTGGATCAAATTGCCAGTGAAGGCACCCTCCGTGTGGGAACACCGGGGAACTGGAAGCCGATGAGCTACCGAGATCCACAAACAAATGAGTATGTTGGGTTTGACGTGGACCTGGTGAAGATGCTGGCCAAGGACATGGGCGTGGAGATCGAGTTTGTGCCCACAGACTGGAAATCCGTCGCCATTGCCGTCGGCAGCAAGTACGACCTCTCCACCAGCGCCTCCATCAGTCCGCAGCGGGCGATGGTTGCGGGCTACACCACGCCTTACTTTGCTGTGGCCGATGTCCCGATTGTGCTGCAGAAGAATGAGGAACGTTTCCAGGATTGGGAAGACCTCAACCAGGAAGACGTGACTGTGGCAGTGACCCTAGGCACTGTGCAGGAGAAGCGAGCGGCGCTGCTGTTCCCGAATGCCACCATTCGGAAGGTCGAGGAACCAGCGCGGGACTGGCAAGAAGTGCTTTCCGGACGTGCAGATGCTTCCATGACCAGCAACACGGAAGCGGCCAACCTGACGGAACAGCACCCGCAGCTCATGGTGGTGCCGGTTCTGGAAACAAAGAACCCAACACCGATTGCGATGCTGACCCCACGGGGGGATCAGGAGTGGATCAACTTTGTGAACCACTGGCTGCTGCTGCAAATGGAGCGCGGTTCGATTGACGAACTCAAGGAGAAGTGGGGCCTGCTCGACTAGGCACACCCCCGCCTTGCCATCAGATCGCCCGGGCTTCCGGGCGACGTCCAAGGAAAAGAGGGAGATGAAGGGGCGGTTCCTTTTTTCTTAAACCATCACGGCTCGTTCCAGGAACAGCAAAAAGATCGTTATTCCTGAAGTGGCCGCAATCCAGAGAATGGCTGCAGGTTCCATCAAATTAAGGTTCATTCAATTCTAGAGGCACCGTAACACACGAAACTCTCAGGATCAATCCTCCCTCCTGCTTCTCTCTTCTCATCAATAACATAAAAATATTATGTAAATTTAATTGAAGCTCTCCAGGGTGGTTTTCACCACTTCCTCAAGTTCTTCCCTCCCCGCAAAAGCCTTCCCTCTTTCTGATGAAATCCTCCTCTGGGCTTTAGCGCATAGGCTCCCTTCGTGAAGAGCGATCCTCAATGCTTATTACTGAAATGAAATAGTATTTTCAGATTTGGGGCGCCTGTGATCAAGGCTAGGCTTTATCAGGAAACCAAAAAAATCACAGATGGGGGTTGACTTCAAAAAAGCGGTCAGCTAACTTCATTTCAGTTGAATTGAATAAATAAAAATTTTTGAATAAAAATTCAGAACAGGAATCTTCACTGAAGTTCTCAACAAAACAGGGATGAATCGAGTCATTTTGAATATTTATTCAAAAAAGAATAAATAGCTAGAGTTTCAGGAAGGAGCTCGGTGGAGCGAGCAGAGGAGTGGGCGGAAGCCGCTCCTCAATTTTGTACATTGTCCTCCGGGGGTGCCGTTGAGCAGAGCCCGGGTCATGAGGAGAGAAGCGTGGAGCAACAGACACCGCAAAACGGAAGGCATTCTGTCATTCCGATCCTGTCACTGATTGGAGGAGCCGGGCCTTTTTTGGGGCTCATCGGGTTGTGCATCTTTCTGACTTTCGCAACAGATTCTTTCCTCTCCATCCGGAACTTTCTGAACATTTTGGACCAGATCACGGTGCTGGGGGTGATGGCCGTAGGAATGACGTTTGTCATTCTGATTGCCGGAATTGACCTAGCCGTTGGGTCCGTGCTTGCGCTTTCCATGATGGTGTTGGGGTACTTGAACGTGGAGATGGGGATGGCGCTGGGTTGGGCGATTGTGCTGGCCTTGGGTGCTTCTGCCGTTGCCGGTTTGACTTCCGGAGTGCTGATCACCCGCTTCAACGTTCCGCCGTTCATTGCGACGCTCGCGATGATGTCAATTGCACGTGGGTTGGCCAACATGATCACAAATGGCCAGCAGATCATCGGTTTTCCTCCATGGTTCAACATGGCGGCCATCATCCGTTACGGGGGCGTGTTGACGATCACTGTTGCGGTGATGTTGGCGATTTTCCTCCTAGCCTTTCTGTTTCAGCGTTACCGCACAGGGGGACGAACGCTTTATGCGATCGGAGGCAATTCGGAAGTGGCTCGTCTCGCCGGGATCAACGTCAAGCTGGTGACGGTCCTCGTGTACGTGGTCTCAAGCCTCTTGGCTGGAGTTGCGGGAGTCCTGATGGCGGCTCGATTGGATTCGGTTCAGCCGAGTTCTGGATTTGCCTATGAGCTGGACACGATTGCCGCCGTGGTGATTGGCGGCACCAGCCTGACTGGCGGCACCGGAGGCGTGGGCGGCACTTTGGTCGGGGTGCTCATCATCGGAGTGCTGCGCAACGGACTGAACCTCTTGGGCATCTCTCCGTTTACGCAGCAGGTGGTGATTGGAGCCGTGATCGTGTTGGCCGTTTCTGCGGAAAACCTGAAGCGCAAGAAGTAAGAGCAGGGGCCTCCGGCTCCTGAATTTCCAACTCATTTGATGATAAGAAGGAGGTAACGGCATGATGCTCTGACTGGAGGAAGGAGGCCCACTGAGGGATTCCTCTTACTGTCTGCAAACACAACTTGGACAAACGTTTCTTTTCCTATCCTAAATTAGGAGATTTCACATGAAATTACTGAAAGCTTTATTCACTGCGGCTGCCCTGGCTGCCCTCACGCTCTCTCCTCTGACCGGAGCTGCTCAGGAGGTCAAAAAAATTGGCCTTGCTGTCCCGAACCTGCAGGCGGACTTCTTCAATCAGATCAAACTGGGTGTGGAAAACTATGCCGCTGAGTTGGGCATTGAGGTGATCACGGTCGATGCCAAGAACGACACCGCGACTCAGGTCAGCCAGGTGCAGGATCTGATGACGCAGAACATTGATGCCTTTATCTACATTCCGGCAGGGGCCGCTGCGGCTGCAGTGCCCACCCGGCTGGCTCGTGCCGAAGGCATCCCGGTGATCAACGTGGACCGGTACCCGGAAGGAGCCCGTGGCGACACGTTCATTGCGGGAGAGAGCGTGGAGTCCTCCTATCAGGTGTGCTCACAGATCATTGAACGGGCCGGAGGCAGTGGCGAAATGTTCATGATTCATGGACAAAAAGGCACGACGCCGGAAATTGACCGGACAGCCGGCTGCATGCGGGCGATCAACGAGAATCCGGGCGTTAAGCTGGTGGCCGAGCAGTGGACCCAAATGTGGTCTCCGGATGAGGGCTTCTCCATCACACAGAACCTCATTCAGGCGCACCCGAACGTCAAGATGATCTTCGGTCAAGCAGACGGCATTGCCATGGGCGCGGCCAAGGCCGTGGATGTGGCTGGTCTGACCGATCAGGTGATCATTGGTGGGTACGATGGCGACATCGCTGCCCTAGAGTACCTAGCCAAGGGCGAAGGTGCCTTTGTGGTGACGGCGACCCAGCGGACCCAAGCCATGGGACGCATTGCTGTTGACTCGGCGATTGCGGTGGCTCAGGGCAAACCGGTGGCAGACGATCAGATCACCATTGCTCGCCTGACCACTCAGGAGCAGGCTGCTGAGTACGCGAAGAATCACCCGTAAGCCCCTTTTTGACTCATGACCTCCACAGCACGGACTCCGATCCTCTCTCTGCAGGGCGTCGGGAAAAAATATGGACCGACCACGGTGTTGCAGGGCGTTGATCTGGAGATCCACGCTGGGGAGGTGGTGGCGCTTCTAGGGGAAAATGGGGCCGGCAAGTCCACTCTCTCCGGGATCATTGCGGGCTCCATTGACCCTTCCATGGGGCAGATGACGTGGCTGGGGAAGGCTTATCAACCGGCCTCCCCCAGAGACGCCATGGATTCGGGAATTGGCCTCATTCATCAGGAACTGCGGCTGCTTCCTCAGCTTTCCATTGCCGAAAACGTCTTTGTCGGACGCTACCCCACCCGGAACGGGATGGTGGACCGTCAGAAGATGGAAGCCGATGCAACTCAGCAGCTGCAGCGACTGGGTTTGCAGATTCCTGCTACCCGCAAGGTAGAGGGGCTCTCAACGGCCAACCAGCAGCTCATTGAAATTGCCAAGGCGCTGACCTTGAACGCCAAGTTGCTGATTTTGGATGAGCCAACGGCGGCTTTGGGAGGAGCAGAAACTGCGCTCCTCTTTGAGCAAATTGACAAACTCCGGTCTGAGGGCGTGGGCATCATCTACATCTCGCACCGTCTGGAAGAGATCAAGCAGGTGGCCGACCGCATCGTTGTCCTTCGGGACGGAGAAAAGGTGAAGGAGTTTGACTCGGCGAAGATTCCTGTCCGGACCATTGTGGAGAGCATGGTGGGACGGAGCCTAGAAAAGGTCTTCCCACCGCTTCCGGTTCCGGGAAAGGACGTGGTGCTTGAGGTTAAAGGCCTGGCTGGCGTCGATGGGATCTTCCGGGACGTCAACTTCCAGGTGCACGCAGGGGAAATCTTCGGAATTGCCGGATTGGTGGGTGCGGGCCGCACAGAATTGGTCCGGGCCCTTACTGGGGCGGATCCCATTCAGTCCGGGGCGGTGTTTCTCAAGGGCACTGACATTACTCCGAGAAACCCGCAGGATGCGATCTCCCGTGGGGTGGTGCTGGTTCCGGAAGATCGAAAGCTCCAGGGGCTGGTGCTGAGTCACAGCATTGCTGAAAACATTGTTTACTCGAACCTAGGGACCATTGCGACTCAGGGCTGGGTCCGTAAGAAAAAGGCTCTTGATTTCGCCAAAAACAGCCTTAGCCGCTTCGGAGTCAAGGGACGTCCGGAGCAAAACGCCAACCAGCTGTCTGGCGGAAACCAGCAGAAGGTGGTGCTGGCCAAGTGGCTGGCAAAGCAGCCCAGCGTGGTGGTGCTGGACGAGCCCACGCGAGGAATTGATGTGGGAGCCCGGTCTTCGATCTATGAACTGATCAACGATCTGGCGGCCAAAGGGGTCGCCGTGGTGGTGGTGAGTTCTGACCTTGAGGAGGTGCTGGGAATGTCCAACCGAATTTTGGTCATGGCACAGGGACGGCAAGCAGGGATCTTGGCACAGGGTGAGATCAGCGATGTCTCTGTGATGGAGCTGGCGACCTCATGACCTGCCCCTTGGGCCGAGACCCTATTTATTGAGAATTCATGAGATGCATTCACTTTCAGGAGGAATATGCCGAATCACCAACTGAACACCCCCGCTCTTTTTGACCTGACGGATCGTGTGGCACTGGTTACGGGTGCCGGGAGCGGCATCGGCCAACGCATCGCGGTGGGCCTGGCTCAATGTGGCGCAGATGTCGCCTGCCTGGACCGGCGGGAAGACGATGGGCTGCAAGACACGCTTTCCCAGATTGCCGAGTCAGGACGCAAGGCCATTGCCATTCAAGCGGATGTGACGTCCAAGTCGATGCTGCAGGACGCCGTGGCGCGAGTAGAGCAGGAGCTGGGAGCCCTCCGGATTGCCGTCAACTCTGCCGGCATTGCGAACGCGAACCCCTGTGAGGAGATGGAAGAGGATCAGTATCAGACCCTCATGGACATCAACATGAAGGGCGTCTTTTTTTCCTGCCAAGAGGAGGCAAAGGCGATGCTGAAACACGGGGCTGGGAGCATCATCAACATTGCCTCCATGTCCGGAGTCATCGTCAACCGAGGGCTGGAGCAGGTGCACTACAATGCCTCCAAGGCCGGGGTCATTCACATGACCAAGAGCATGGCCATGGAGTGGGTGCAGCGAGGCATCCGGGTGAATTCCATCAGCCCTGGCTACACGGCCACTCCCATGAACACCCGCCCGGAGATGGTCCATCAGACCAAAGAATTTGAAGCACAGACCCCCATGGCCCGGATGGCATCAGTCAACGAAATGGTGGGACCCGCCATTTTCCTGGCCAGTGATGCTTCGTCTTACTGCACCGGTGTCGACCTGCTTGTGGATGGTGGGTTCTGCTGCTGGTAATCCCTGACTGAATTTTTCCTAAAGAGAGCACATGAACCCATTCTCTTTGTCGGTTCCAGAGCTGGAACAGAAGGCGAGAGCGGTTCGTCGGCGCATCATCAATCTGAACGCAAACAGTCCGGCAGGAGGACACACCGGGGCAGACCTGTCTCAGGTGGAAGTCCTCACGGCCCTCTACTTTCGGTTGCTGAACTGTGCACCTGATCGGATGAACGATCCGGACCGAGACATTTACATCCAATCCAAGGGCCACGGCGTTGGTGGGTACTACTGTGTGCTGGCCGAAGCCGGGTACTTTCCTGAAGCCTGGCTGAGTACCTACCAGCACTTTGACTCCAAGCTGCCCGGACATCCGGTCCGTCAGAAGACCCCGGGCATTGAGCTCAACACCGGCGCTCTGGGACACGGCCTCCCCGTTTCGGTGGGGCTGGCCTTGGCGGCCAAGCGGAGCAACAGCCCCCGCAAGGTGTATGCTCTGACTGGCGACGGTGAGCTTGCAGAAGGCAGCAACTGGGAAGCGGCCCTGGTCGCGGCCCACTACCAACTGGACAACCTGATCATCATCAATGACCGGAACCAGCTGCAGCTCGCAGGGCCTACCAAGGAAATCATGAACACGGACCCGCTTCCGGACAAGTGGCGTGCCTTTGGGCTCACGGTCACTGAGTGCTCCGGAAATGACATGAACTCCGTGGTGCAGACCCTGGAGCGTCTGGAGTTTCAGGGCAAACCGAACGTGGTGGTGTCGACCACGAAGAAAGGAGCCGGCATTTCGTTTATTGAAGGACGCCCAGAGTGGCACCATCGGGTTCCGAAAGGTGAAGAGGTCGCCTTGGCCCTTGAGGAGTTGAAAGATGAGTAATCAAGAGCACTTAGCCAATGTGATGGTCCGCTGCTTCATCAAGGCGGTTGAGGACGGGCTGGACCTCTTCCCGGTGGTGGCGGACTCCACCTCGACGTCCAAGATTGCCCCCTTTGCTCAGCGCTTCCCAGACCGCATCATCAACGTTGGCATTGCCGAGCAAGTGATGGTCGGAACCGCCGCCGGTCTGGCATTGGGAGGGAAAATTGCTTGTACCTGCAACGCTGCCCCGTTTCTGGTCTCCCGAGCAAACGAACAGGTCAAGATTGACATCTGTTACAACAACACCAACGTGAAGCTGTTTGGCCTCAACGCTGGCACCAGTTACGGCCCTCTGGCCAGCACGCACCACAGCATTGATGACATTGCTGTCATGCGGGGGTTTGGCAACATTGAGATCTATGCCCCCTCTTGTCCACTTGAGGCGCAGCAGATCATTGACTACGCATTGCGTTCCAGTGGTCCCGCTTACATTCGCATGGACGGTAAGCCCTTGCCGTACCTCCATGAAGCCGGGTACCAGTTTCAGCCGGGGAAGATCGACTCCCTGAGGAAAGGGGCATCCCTCTGTCTGGTGGGACTGGGATCAACGGTGCATGAGGTGGTGGATGCTGCGGCTTTGCTGGCGGAACAAGGCCTCTCGGTGGGGGTGCTCAGCCTGTCGTCCATTCGGCCCTGTGACCGGAGCGCGCTTGCAGATGAGCTGAAGGCTTACCCTCTGGTGGTGACTGCAGAGGAGCACAACATCAACGGCGGGGCCGGGAGCCTAGTCGCTGAGGTGATTGCTGAGTACGGCCTTTCGACCTCATTGAAACGCCTTGGCATCCAAGATGGCGGGTACGCTGTTGCTGGAGACCGGGCTTCCACTCGCCAGCACCACCAGATTGATGCAAACGGCATTGCTCAGGTGGCCAAGCAGTTCCTAGACGAGCAGGGCCTGCGCTGAAGGTGCCTCAACCAGCCTCTTTTTATCGGTGTCACCGCTACCGGTGACGCCTGCACTCTGGAGAAAATCATGACCCAAACCCCCATCCTGCTCGCCCTGGACGAAGGCACGACAAATGCCAAGGCCGTGTGCTTGACCCGAGACGGCCAGATGCTTGCGAAAGGCTCCCACGCTCTGCAGGTCACGCATCCGCAACCGGCCTGGTCCGAACAGGAGGCCGGCGCGATCCTAGAAGGCATTCAGAGCGCGATCCAGCAAGCCTTGGATGCCGCGGGGCCATGTGACATTGCCGGCATTGGGGTCAGTAACCAGCGTGAATCGATTCTGCTTTGGGAGCGAGCCACCGGAACGCCTCTTTCTCCCGTGGTGATCTGGCAGTGCCGTCGCTCCCTCGAGATCTGCAAACGCTTGGTGGCAGACGGTCACACAGAGGTCCTGCAACGCAAAACCGGTCTTCCGGTGGATCCGTTGTTTCCGGCAGCTAAGATTCAGTGGCTGCTGCATCAGATTCCAGAAGCACACTCCCGGGCCCAAAACGGTGAGCTGTGTTGTGGGACCATTGACACCTGGCTGGTTTGGAACCTCACCGGCGGACAGCAGTTTGTCACAGACGTGTCCAATGCCTCGCGAACGCAGCTCTTCAATCTCCAGGAGCAGGACTGGGACGAGGAGCTGCTGGCGCTCTTTGACATTCCTCGAGCTTGCCTGCCCGCGATTCAGCCTTCTTCGGCCCTGCGGGGGGAAACGCGTGGATTCTCCGGCTTGCCCGATGGCATCCCCATCCTTTCGCAAGTGGGAGACTCCCATGCATCGCTTTACGGTCAGGGGGGCTTTTTACCCGGAATGATCAAAGCCTCATATGGCACCGGTAGCTCCCTGATGACTCCGGTGGCGCAGGTTTCCGGAGAGGATTACCGCCTGGCTCGGACCGTTGCCTGGGATGATGGTCAGCTTACGTATGCCCTAGAGGGCAACATCACCCACACGGGTGCGGCCGTTGGGTTCATGGCGCGTATTCTGGGAAAAGACGTTGAAGAGTTGGCTCAATTGGCAGCAGAGCAGGAAGGGAACGACGGGGCTTATTTTGTTCCTGCCTTGTCCGGGTTGGGCGCACCGCACTGGAAAGCGGAGGCAACGGGCCTGATTACGGGGCTTACGGACCACGTCACCCCCGCAACCCTAGCCCGTGCTGCCCTAGAGTCCATGGCCTATCAGGTCGCGGACGTCTATTACCTGATGGAGGAGCTTTCGGGAACCTCGCTGGATGCAGTGCTGGTGGATGGAGGAGCCACCCACAATGCGTGGCTGATGCAGTTTCAAGCCAACCTGCTTCAACGTCCCCTCATTCGCAATGAGACTGCGGAGGTCTCGGCAATCGGAGCCGGTTACCTGGCGGGAAAAGCTTTGGGCTGGTGGCCGTCTCGTGACGATTTAGCGCACCTCCAGCGCCGGACGCAAACCATTGAACCCAACCTTCCTCCGGGAGCCCTAGACGCCCACTACGAGGGGTGGAAGAAGGCCGTCTCCCGTACCCTCTTTGACGCCTAACGCCTCAGCGCCTTCTCCTCGGCTGCAGCCTTGGCGAGCATTTCTCCACGTTTCTTGATAGACTGAGTCACCGGTTGAGTCCAGATGCGCCTTCCGGGTGGCTGGGCTCTTTGCGGTCGGAAGAGTGCGCGCCCCTGATGGCGCGTGGCTTACCGGACGTGCCCGTTTCTGCCCCTTCAGACCTTCCTTGAGAGACGCCTGTCCAAGGCAGAAAGCCGCGACCGCTCCGGGTCGCTTGAAACCTGAACGGCTCTCACGGGATGCCCTCCCCCTCGCCCCTTGCAGGCCTTATCATCGGAAGAACGCATGATTCCTCAAAATGAACTTCGGCTCTTAGTCAAAGTGGCGACGCTGTATTACAACGAGGGACTGAAACAGAAAGAAATTGCCCAAAAACTGGACCTGTCGCAGTCACAGGTGTCTCGGTTTCTGGGGCGGTGTTTATCAGAAGGCATTGTGAAGATCAGTGTCCATCAGCCAGCAAACATCTTTGTCTCTTTAGAAGAGAAGATTCAGCAGCGCTATGGCATCACCCAAGCGATTGTGGTGGATGTTCCGGACGATCCGCCGTTGGGGACGCTGCGCTCGGCGATTGGGACAGCGGCCATGCATTACCTCCGGATGACGCTGAAGAAGGACGAGCTGATTGGCATTTCCTCTTGGAGCGAAACGATCCGTGCGATGCTGGAAAGCATGCTGCCGTTTCCCATTGCGGCAGGTGGCGTGGTGCAGATCCTGGGAGGCGTGGGCATGAACGGTAACCTGCATGCGACCATGCTGACGTACTCACTGGCGCGGCTTCTCGGGTGCGAGCCCTACCTGCTTCCGGCACACAGTGTGGAACGGTCCGTTGAGGAAAAAGAGCGGATTCTGCAGGAACGGGAGGTCCGGAGTGTGGTCGAGAAGTTCAGCTCCATCGACATTGCGATTGTGGGGGTCGGGTCCACAGAACCCTCGTCCATGGTACGGGACTCTGGAAACAACTACTTGCAGGAAATGGTGTCTCGCCTCAAGGAGCAGGGCGCAGTGGGAGACATTTGTCTGCATTACTATGATTCTCAGGGGCAGGCCATTCTGCAGGATCATGAGGATCCGGTGGTGTCCATGAGTTTGGAACAAATTAAGCAGTGTCCTCGAGTGGTGGCGTTAGCCGGTGGACTGGACAAGGTCGAGGCCATCCGTGCAGCCCTGATCGGTGGTTTGATTGATGTTCTGGTAACCGACCGCATCACTGCTAGTGGACTGATTTAAGATTGAAACTCCTCATTTAGAAGGCCAATCGGAGTCAGGGGCCGGCAGCAAAAAGCGGAACTGGGACGTTGCCTCGACCGGGGCCGTCGGGTTCGTTTTTGGGGAGAATCGTGGGGAATAATTAAGGATCCGCGTTGGGGAGGTGGTTGGGGTTTCTGAGCACCTGTTCACCAGCAAGGTCCTTCCTTGTGAGGAAAAACCCCTCCCTCCTCAGAAACCAATTCGGCCTCGGACTCCTCCACGGAACCCCACCTTTCCCTGACAACAAGGCGCTCGGCACAGGGCTGGCTCACTCCCCTTCCGGGGTCTTGTTTCTGAAGCTTGATCACCCTCTCTGTAAACCATTCAATGCAGAAACTTCTCATCAAAATCATTTATGCGGTTCTGTGCCTCAGCGTGGCTGGTGCCGGAAGCGCTCTGGCTGCAGATGCTCCAGGTCAGCTGTACACTTCGGAGTGTAGCTCTTGTCATGTGGCCTACCCGCCGGTCTTTCTTCCGCAAAAGTCGTGGGATCGTCTGCTGCAGCAGCTCGATCACCACTTTGGGCAAAACGCCGAGTTGTTGGATCAGAACACCATGCAGACCCTGAAGCTCTTTTTGAGCAAGAACAACTTTGATCACTCCCGGATCAAGCAGCGTTACGGAAACCGCTTTGACACCCCGGGAACCCCGATCCGGGTGACGGAAACCCGGTTCTTCCAAGCCATTCACCGGGAAGTGCCAGATCGTTACGTGACTCAAAATCCGAAGGTGAAGACCTTCGCCCGCTGTGCGGCCTGTCACCAGGGGGCGGAGCGTGGAAGCTTTGATGAACGCGGCATTCACATCCCGCGATAAGGGAAGGGAGCCCGGAGCATCACTTGCCACAAGGGCAGGGCTCCGGGGCTTCTGAAGAGGGGGCGGAAGGGCGTTTAGGCGTTGGCCGGAAGGGCATCGAAGTAGCCCTTGATGTAGACCCAGCCGGTCCAAAGGGACTGGGCTGTGGCCAGCCAGAGCAGCGCGGTGCCGATTTCATGGCAGGGCAGCCAGAGGGTTTCATAGTGAATGATGAGGAACCCTGTGGCAGTCATCTGCGAGATCGTTTTCCACTTGCCCCCCGTGTTGGCGGCAATGACGATGTTGTCGGCGGCTGCAACGGCACGGAGCCCCGTGACGGTCAACTCGCGCGCCATCAGCAAGGCGACCAACCAGGCGGAGGCACGACCCATGTCCACCAGAAGGATGAGCAGGCTACCGACCAGCAGTTTGTCCGCAACCGGGTCCAGTAATTTTCCGAGCTTGGTGGTCATGGCCTGGTGCCGGGCGAGCATTCCGTCCCACCAGTCGGTCAAGCAGGCGATGAAGAAGAGGATCCACCCAAAAAACAACCAGTTGGGTGACTCCGGAGCCAACTCCATCACCAAAGCGACTGGCAAAATCAGGACAACACGCGCGGCAGTCAGGTGGTTGGCCGTGAGCCAACGGGAGACGAAGTTTAGCATGAGAAGGATCGGAGCTTGAGTTTTTCGGCTGAAAAGTAACAATTCTCACGCATTTCGTGCAAATGTCGAGGCTTCTGTTTTGCTTCGTTCCCAACAACGCCCGCAGAATTCTTCCCATCAGGAAATCCTTCATGCGCCTCTTTCTCATCGGCTGGAGTTACCGAACCACCCCTGTTGAGGTTCGAGATCGCTTGGCCCTGACGCCTGAGCAGCAGGAGCAACTGGCCCACCAACTGCGTCAGAAGTTGCAGGCCCGCGAGGTGATGATCCTCAGCACCTGCAACCGAACAGAGGTCGTGGTGGCCGGCATGCCAGCAGAGGCGTCGGCGCTGATGGAGGAGCTGGTGCGCTTCTGGAACGTGCCGGAGCTTCCGCAAACCGCCTACACCTGCACCAACCTTCAGGCCGTTGAGCACCTCTTCCGGGTGGCTTCCAGCCTAGATTCAATGGTGCTCGGAGAACCGCAGATTCTGGGGCAGGTCAAGGAAGCGTTTCACCGCTTCCAGGAAGCCGGCTGGACCGGGCGTTTGCTCAATCCCCTCTTTGCCAAGGTCTTTGCCACTGCCAAGCGCGTCCGCAGCGAGACCACCATTGCCGGAAGCGCGGTTTCCATCAGCTACGCCGCTGTGGAACTGGCCCGCCAGATCTTTGATGACCTGTCGGAGCAGACGGTGATGATCGTTGGGGCCGGAGAAATGGCCGAGCTTGCGGTCAAGCACCTGATCCGGAACGGATGCCGGCGCCTGCTGGTTGCCAACCGGACCTTTGCCAATGCGGCCCGCCTTGCTGAGGACTACCGGGGCGCCGCCATCCGGTTTGACCAGATTGGGGAGTACCTCGCGGATGCCGACATCATCCTGACGTCCACGGGCGCACGTGAGCCGGTCATTACGGAGCCGCTGGTCCGCCAGTCCCTGAAGAAGCGCAAGGGCCGTCGTATGTTCTTCATCGACATCGCTGTTCCGCGAGACGTCGCTCCAGAGGTCAACCGCCTCCAGGACGTCTACTGCTTCGACATTGATGACCTCCAGAACGTGGTCACTCAGAACCAGCAGGAGCGTCAGCGGCAAGCTGAGCAGGCCGAGCGAATTGTCGAGGAAGAGGTCCTCTTGGTGGACCGCTGGTTCCAGTCCCTCTCGGCGGTTCCGGTCATCCGCGCTCTGCGAGAGAGCTACCATGAGATGGGGCAGCAGGAGCTCGAAAAGCTCCTCAAGCGCATGGGTCCCCTTTCAGAGAAGGATCAGGAACTCCTGGCCCAGGGCATGCGCAGCTTCATCAACAAACTCCTCCACACCCCCACCTTGACCCTCCGCGAACGAAGCCAGCTGGAAGAGTTTCCGGTCTATGTGGACACCGTCCGGGACCTCTTTGAGCTGAACGACCTTGAATCCGATGGGCCCAAGAAGGCTCCGGAGCCCCTGTTACGCCTGATTCAAAAGCCTGCATGACTGATTGCTTGCGCATTGCCACTCGAGCGAGCCGCTTGGCCCTCTGGCAAGCAGAATGGGTACGCGCTGGCATTCAGCAGGCGCACCCGCACCTCTCTGTCGAACTCGTGACCCTGACCACCCGAGGCGATCAGATCCTCGACCGTCCCCTCGCCTTGATTGGGGGCAAGGGACTGTTCATCAAGGAGCTGGAAGACGCGCTGCTGGACGGGCGCGCTGATCTTGCGGTGCACAGCATGAAGGACGTTATGGCGTTTTTGCCAGAGGGTCTGGAGATCTCCATCATCACAGAGCGTGACCATCCCGGAGACGCGTGGGTGTCGCCTCACTACGCCTCACTGGAGGAGCTTCCGGAAGGGGCTGTGGTGGGAACCAGTTCCCTGCGCCGAGCCGCTCAGCTGAAGCATGCCCGTCCGGATCTGGAAATCAAGACCCTGCGTGGCAATGTGGAAACACGGCTCCGGAAGGTGCACGATGGTGAGTACGATGCGGCGGTGCTTGCGGTTTCTGGACTGAAGCGGCTGGAACTGGAACATGAGATCCGGGCGGTGCTGCCTCAGCAGGTGATGCTGCCTGCGATTGCGCAGGGCGCAATTGGCATTGAAACCCGCGTTGGAGACACCGAAACCCTCCGCTGGCTGGAACACCTGGAGCACACGGCGACTCGAGACTGTGTGCAGGCCGAGCGTGAGGTGCTCGCGGTGCTGGAAGGCAACTGCCAGGTGCCCCTTGCGGGCTACGCGGAGCTGCACCAAGAGCACCTGCACCTTGAGGCCCGAGTGGGCTCTCCGGATGGCCAGACGCTCCTGAAGGCCCAAGCGACCGCGCCCCGGCAGCAGGCGGTTGAGCTTGGCCGGACCGTAGCCCAGCAGCTGCTGGATCAAGGGGGCTCCGAGATCCTGAAGCAGTTTTCTGGACACGCGTGAACCTTAGGCCCGCCACTCTCTCTTTTTCGTAAGCCTCTCCATGTCTGAATCTCCCTGGAAAGTGGCCATTGTGGGCTCTGGCCCCTCGGCTTTTTATGCAGCACAGGAACTGCTCAAGCAGCCTGAAGGCGTCCTCATGGTGGACCTGTTTGAACGGCTTCCCACCCCTTATGGTCTGGTCCGCGGAGGCGTGGCTCCGGATCATCAGAAGATCAAGTCCGTGACCAAGATCTTTGAGCGCATTGCCCTCAAACCGGGGTTCCGGTTCTTTGGAAACGTGGAATTTGGACGAGACGTCACCCGTGCCGAGCTGCTGGAACACTATGACGCGGTGCTGTACGCCGTCGGCAGCAGCTCCGACCGCAGGCTGGGACTTCCGGGAGAGGACCTCTCCGGGGTTCACTCGGCGACCGAGTTTGTCGCCTGGTACAACGGGCACCCGGACTTCCGGCACCTAGAGTTCAACCTCCAGGCGAAGGCAGCCGTTGTCGTCGGAGTCGGTAACGTTGCGGTCGATGTCGCTCGGATCCTTTCACACACGCCGGAAGCATTGGCCAAGACCGACATTGCGCCCTATGCTCTGGAAGCGTTGACCAACAGCGCCATTGAGGACATCTACCTCATTGGGCGACGGGGACCGGTTCAGGCAGCGTTTACTCCCACGGAAGCGCGCGAGCTCGGAGAGCTTCCCCTGGTGGACACCGTGGTGCGTCCGGAAGACCTGGAGCTGGATGAAGCCAGTCAGGCGGAGTTGGCCTCATCGGGTCGGCAGACCGAGCAGAATCTGGAAATCCTCCGGACGCTGTCCACCCGCTCCCTCACAGGCAAGCCCAAGCGGCTGCACTTGGTGTTCTGTGCGTCTCCCACCGAGCTGCTGGGTCAGGATTCGCTGGAGGCTGTGCAGCTGGTCCGGAACCGTCTGGAGGCCGCCAACGGACGAACGCGGGCAGTGGCCACTGAGGAGGCCTTTGAGCTTTCGGCCCAGCTGCTCTTCCGGGCAGTCGGCTACCGAGGCGTTCCGCTTCCAGACGTTGTGTTTGACGAAAAGACAGCGACCATTCCTCATGAAAAGGGAAAGGTGCTCAATCCGGAAAACAACCAGCGCGAGTACGTGGCCGGCTGGATCAAGCGGGGCCCCAGTGGTGTGGTGGGAACCAACAAACCCTGTGCCGTGGAATCGGTCCAGACGATGCTCCAGACCTTTCAGGAGCAAGGGTGGAGCCCTCAAGGGGCTCCGGACATCGTAGCGCTGTTGCAGCAGCGGAACCTGGCCTTTGTCAGCTTTGACGACTGGAAGCGCATTGACGCCCACGAAGTGGAAGCCGGTGTGCCGCTGGGGCGTCCGCGTGTGAAACTGACGGATCCGGAGGACCTCCTTCGGGTGGCTCATGCGGCCTAGCCACGTGAGCGTCTCTCTTCCTCTGTTCCCTTAAGGAGCCCCTATGCGTCCGAATCGCATCCGTGAACTCTGGGCCGCCGACCAGCCGGTCTACAACGGCTGGTTGAGCCTCCCGCATAGCCTCTCTGCTGAAATCATGGCCCACCAGGGGTTTGATTCAGTGACGCTGGACCTGCAGCACGGAATGATTGACTACTCGGACGCGGTGCCGATGCTGGTGGCTCTTTCCACAACAGATGCGGTGCCGATGTGTCGGGTGCCTTGGAACGATCCGGGCATCCTCATGAAGATGCTGGACGCCGGAAGTTACGGGCTCATCTGCCCCATGATCAACTCGGTGGAGCAGGCTCAGCAGCTGGTTGCCGCCACCCGTTATCCGCCACTGGGCAGCCGCAGCTACGGTCCCATCCGGGCGTCGCTGTATGCCGGCAAGGAGTATGCTCAGCAGGCCAACACCACGGTGGTCCTCATGGCCATGATTGAAACCCGAGAGGCCCTGGAACAGGTGGAAGCGATTGCTGCGGTTCCGGGTCTGGATGGACTCTACATTGGTCCGAATGACCTGGCCCTTTCTTTGGGACTGCACGCCCACTTTGACTCCGAGGAACCAGTGATGCTGGACGCCCTTGAGCGAATTCTGCAGGCGGCCCAGAAGCAGGGCAAGCAGGCGGGCATTCACTGCGGCAGCGTCGCGTATGCCAAGCGGATGGTGGCCCAGGGCTTCCGGTTGGTGACCGTGGGCTCGGATGCACGCTTCATGGCCAGCGGTGCCGCACAGACGGTGCAGGAGCTGCGAGACGGTGATCACGGAACTGAATTGGCGTACTGACCGCAACCCGCATTTGCAGGCTCCCGGAATTTCCGATACGCTAATCCATTACCCCAAACCAAATCCCCCTAATGACCTTCTCAAATGGAGTTGAGATGTTGCGATTGAAGACATGGATGATTTCTGGAGTCCTCCTCAGTGTACTGTTTGCGGGCGTGCCGACGCGCTCGGCAAGCGCTCAGGAGCTCAAGAGCGTCTTTCAGAACACCTTGTGGGGCGGTGCCATTGGCGGCGTCGTAGGCGCAGCCTCTTGGGCGCTCCAAGATGAAGACAAGGAAGACAAGCTCTTTTCCAAGTACATGGTCCGGGGTGCCGCGATTGGCATTCTGGGGGGCATGCTGTATGGCTTTGTCGCGAACGCCAGCAACGATCCGTTTGCCCAGGCGCCGGGGCTGCTGAATCATGAAGGCGGCGAGTGGGCCTGGCATCCGGAAGCACTGGTTCCGCATACTCAGTGGACGCAAAACGGTCCGCGTCACGAGGTCACCCTTCTGCAGAGTTCGTTTTAAGATGCGTGTGATGATTACCGGCGGGGCCGGCTTTATTGGGAGCAACCTGGTGCACCACTGGCTCCAAGAGCATCCGGAGGACGAGGTGATCAACTTTGATGCGCTGACCTACGCCGGAAACCTGGCGAACCTCAAGAGTGTGGAGTTGGCGCCCAACTACCACTTTGTGCAAGGGGATCTGCGTGAGCGCTCAAGCATTGAGCGGGTGTTTGAGCAGTACCAGGTTGAAGGCGTGGTGCACCTGGCGGCAGAGTCGCATGTAGACCGGAGCATCTCCGGACCCTCGGACTTCATTGAAACCAATGTGCAGGGCACCTTCAATCTGCTGGAAGCCGCCCGGGCGTTCTGGAAAGACGACCTTGCCGCCCACCGGTTTCATCACGTCAGCACCGACGAAGTGTTTGGCTCGCTGGGGCCAGAAGGTCTTTTTGAAGAGACCACGCCTTATGCGCCGAACTCCCCTTACTCGGCGTCAAAAGCAGCTTCCGATCACCTAGTCCGAGCCTGGCACCACACCTATGGCATGAACGTGGTGACCACCAACTGCTCCAACAACTACGGACCGTATCACTTCCCTGAAAAGTTGATTCCGCTGCTGATCAACAACTGCCTTGAGGAGAAGCCGATCCCCGTTTACGGAGACGGTAGCAACGTCCGGGATTGGCTGTTTGTGGAAGATCACTGTGCGGCCATCGACCTGGTGTTTCATCAGGGCGTTTCCGGAGAAACCTACGCCATCGGCGGACACAACGAGTGGAAGAACCTCGACATCGTTAAGCTCGTCTGCAGTTTGCTGGACGCGGAGCTGGGACGTTCCGGAGAGCAGTCGTGCCTGAACCTGATCACCTTCGTCAAGGACCGGCCCGGGCACGATCAGCGTTACGCGATTGACGCCTCGAAGATCCAGCGTGAACTGGGGTGGGCGCCGAAGCACACGTTTGAGTCCGGAATCACCAAAACCGTCCGCTGGTACTTGGACCATCAGGATTGGGTGAGCGCGGTCACTTCCGGAGCCTACCGGGATTATTACACCCAGCAGTACGCGGTGTGATCAGGGCTTGTGCCCGCTGAAGAGCAGAACCTGAAAGAGGTCCTCCCGTCCGGGCATCAGGGTTTCACAGTGCAGACGCTGGAGCCCCGCTTCCTCCAGCATGCGGGTCAGCTCGGCCTCAGTGAAACCCAACCACTGGTGCCCCAACTTTTCCTGAACCCACGCCTCCTGATGGGCGGCCAGTTCCATCACCAGCACCCGCCCCCCCGGACGCAGCACCCGCGCCGCTTCCCGAAAACCACTCATGGGATCATGCAGGTGGTGCAGGGACTGCGAAAAAACGACAACGTCGAGGCTTTCCGACTCCAGCGTCAGGGCATTGACGTTGCACCCCAACAGCTCAACATGGGGCATCTGCAGGCGCTCCACCCGCTGCCGGGTTGCCGCCAGTGCTGCCGGATTGTAGTCCACGGCAACCACCCGCGCCGCAAAACGGGCCATCTCAATGGTCAGGGTTCCATCTCCGCATCCGAGATCCGCAATCTCGACTCCGGACGGCGCAAACGCCTGCCCCCCCGGAAGGGGCGCCATCAGGAGGGCAAGGAGACGAGACCAGGCATACCAGGACTGCCCGGGCTCCAGCAGGCGCTCGTTGAGGCCAGAGGTGCTGGGCCGTCGCTGTCGGAGAATGGTCTCTAAGCGAACCAGGTCGCTGTAGGGATCATTGAGGGTGGCCAGCTGTGTGTGGAGGTAGTCCCACAGGGTCCCAAGGTCGTCATCTAGAGCCTCCTTCTGCGCGAGCTGATAATAGGTCCACACCCCGTCTCGCTGTTCCTGCAGCAGGCCCATCTTTCTCAAGTGACTGAGGTGCCGTGAAATTCCGGATTGCGCCATGCCCAAGATGCTGGTCAGTTCGCTCACATTGAGGGGGGTGCGGGACACCAGCACCAGAATGCGGAGTCGGGTTTCTTCACCAAGGATGCGCAAGACCCGGGCAATCTTGTTCATGAATCTTTCCTGCGTTGGAGTCTACAGTAACCGAACGAGCATACCGCACTTCCCCGGGAACACAATAGCGGGATGCAGGGTTGCGGAGCATCTGCAGAGGCACCTGTGCTGACGGTGATCGGAGGCATCTTGGGCGCCCTGCTGGGAGCGGTGCTGGGCAGCTTTGCTCAGGCAACGGCGGAACGCTGGAGCCTGCAGTGGTTCCGTCCGCAGGAAAAAGCCCGCCTGCTGGCGGATCCGGACACGCCGGAGTTGCTTCGGGCTGCGTTGGCTGCCGGTCGGCTTGCTCCTTGGAATCCGGCCCGCTCCTTTTGCTTCTGCTGCGGAACGGTGCTGGCCTGGCATGAAAACCTTCCGCTGTGGAGCGCCTGGCGTCAACGGTTCCGGTGTCGGCACTGCGGCCAACCCTTTGCGCGGAAGACCCTTTGGGTGGAAGGCATCCACCTGCTTGTAGGCGCTGGTTGCGGAGCGGTCTGGCCCCTGCTGGGCGCATGGGTGGGAAGCTTCGGCTTTTCATTTCTCTTCATTGCCGGATACTTGCTCGTTGCGGCCGCGCAGGCCCGGACTCATTTCTAAGCACCAAGAGACTTTATTTTTCATGAAGCGGATTGTCACCCTCATCCTCAAGCTGGGTTTTGTGGTCGCCATCCTGGCGTACCTGGTGGAGAGCGGACGCTTGAACTTTGAGCGGCTGTTGCTCTTTCAGGAGGCTCCGGGAGTGCTGCTGCTGATGCTGGGAGTGCTGGCGCTGATGGTGGTTCCGATGACGGCCCTGCGCTGGTGGCTGCTGCTACGGGCCATTGGGCTGGAGGTGCCTCCGTTGCGGACCTTCTTGCTTACCTGGATTGGCAACTTCTTCAACACAACGCTTCCGGGCGCCGTGACCGGTGATGTGGTGAAGGGCTACTACATCATCCGTTCACAGCAGGAGGAGGGGCGAACCCGGGCCTTCATGACGTTGCTGATTGATCGGTTTGTCGGACTCTTTGGGCTGATCTTCATGGCGTTTGGCGCCTTGGTGGCGAACCTCAACCTGATCCTGGCACGGCAGTCGCTGCACTCCCTGGCGTGGCTGATCACAGGGCTGTTTGGGGGGACGCTGCTGTTTTATGCCATCGCGCTTTTCCCGTTTCGAGAGGGGCGGGACCCCTTCATTCGCCTGCTGCAGCGCCTTCCCGGAAGTGACTTCACGCTCAAGGTTTACCATGCCTTCAAGAGCTACCAGTACCGCAAACGGACCCTGCTGGCGACCCTGCTGATTGCCATTGCTATTCACAGCCTGATTGCCCTGCTCTTCTTCCAGGCGGCGCAGCTGCTGAGCATTGGGGGCCTCGACCTGGCAACCCAGTTCTTCATCATGCCCATTGGACTCATCACCGTGGCTCTGCCGATTGCCCCAGGAGGAGTGGGGGTCGGGCACGCGGCGTTTGAGTCGCTTTACCACCTGGTGGGCCTCAACGGCGGGGCGGATGTGTTCAACCTCTTCATTGTGGTGCAGTTGGGGGTGTACCTGCTGGGCGGGATTCCCTACTTCCTGTATGGACAGAACTACCGGGTTCCGGAAGAGCCGGACCCTTCGCAAACTCACTAGTTTTTGGGAGCTCTCATGCACCAACGTCAACTTCCCGCCCGCAAGCGCATTGCCCTGATTGCCCATGACTCCAAGAAACCGGAACTGCTGAGCTGGGTGTCTCAGCACAAGGCACAGCTGGAGCAGCACGAACTGTGTGCCACCGGGACCACTGGAAAGCTGATTGAGAAGGAGCTGAGCCTGCCGGTGTTCCGCTTCCAGAGTGGCCCGCTGGGAGGCGATCAGCAGATTGGTGCGGCGATCACAGAGGGGAAAATTGACATGGTGGTGTTTTTTTGGGATCCGCTGGAGGCGCAGCCCCACGATCCGGACGTCAAGGCCCTGCTCCGGTTGGCAGCGGTCTGGAACATTCCCTTGGCCTGCAACAGCGTGACGGCTGACTTCCTCGTCAGCTCGCACCTCTTCCACAAAGACCTGATGCGGGAAGTCCCTGACTTCACCTCGTATCTGGAGCGCCTCTAGTCCTCAACTGGTGGAGGCTGAAGGGGAACCTGAATGCGGAACGCTGTCCCCTTCCCAACCTCAGAGTGGCAGCTGAGGGTGCCTCCGAGGTTCTGCACAATCCCTTGACAAATCGACAGCCCCAGTCCGGTGCCCTTGCCTGCTGGTTTGGTGGTGTAGAAGGCGGTGAAGATGCGCTGCTGCACCTCCTGCGGAATACCGGGTCCGTCATCGGTGACCTGCAATTCCAGTTGCGTCGGGTCCGATTCCAGCGCCTGAGCCGTCACCCGGACTGTCCCGCCGCCGTGCTCTTCCAACGCATCTCGCGCATTGCCCAGCAGATTCAGCAGCACCTGTTCCAGGTGTCCGGGGTTGCCCTTCAGTTCAGGCAGGTTTTCAGCAATCTCGACTTCTAGCGAGATGTTGGCCCGTGACAGCGAGTGGCGTAGGAGGAGCAGGGCGCCATCCAGAGGAGCATTGATGCGGTAGTGCTGCATTCCTCCGGCATCCGACCGTCCGAAGTTCCGGAGGTGCTGAACAATGGACGTGATGCGCTCTGCTTGCTGCTGCGCCTCCTTTAAGCTTTCCTGAAATTCTTGTGGATCGAGCGTCTGCTTCCGGTTCAGGCGCAGGGCCCAGAGGTCCATCACTCCCACTAGGTAAGCGAGGGGGTTGTTGATCTCATGGGCGATGCTGGCAGAGGTTTCTCCCAACATGGCCAGCTTGGACTGTTCCAGCATCTTGAGCTCATCCTCCCGCCGTGCCTCGGCCAGTTGCTTCTGCAACTCAGCCTCTTGGCGCCGTTCCAGCTCCTGTTGAATCTGCTGTTGGTTGTGTTGCCGCTCCAGTTCCAGGAACCAGACAATCACCACCACTGTGACCATGTAGACGAGGGGAAGTTGCTCAACGCCTTCACGAACCTCGAGAACCAGCGTCACCGGGATGTCTCCCCAGGTGGCTTCATAGAACTGGAATCCATAAGTAATGCTGGACACAGCCCCGATGGCCATCACCCCCCAACGTATCCCCAACGCCAGCGACATCATCAGAGGAAAGGTAATGATCCGTTCCGGAATCGGCTCTCCGCCGATGCGCCAGGAGTGCATGAAGTAGGTGATCAGAGGAACGAGGAACATCATCCAGCTTATGAGCTTCTGCCCCCAGTGGGTCATCCGGACACTGAGTATGCTGGCAAAGTAAACCCCTGCGAAGGCAACGGCAAAAATGGCTCCAATGGTGGGGTACTGCGCCTGAAACGTCAGAATGGCGCTGGTGCCTAGGTAGACAAAGGCCAGCCCCAGGCTCATGGCTAACTGAACCCGGATGCGCCGCTGCTGTTCACGGGAAAGCTGGGGGAAATTGGAGGGGAGAAAGACGTTGACGATTTCCCAGAAGCGAGCAGAAACAGAATGGATCGGCATGTTTCAGATGGAGGTGAGAGACGACCGGGTCAGCTGCTGAGCAGCCCGGACGGTGTTTTCTAGGAGCATTGTGACGGTCAAGGGGCCCACTCCTCCAGGAACCGGAGTCAGCAACGAGGCAACGGAGGCCACTTCATCAAAAGCAACATCGCCCGCCAAACGGTAGCCTTTGGGGTGTGCTGGATCGTCGAGGGAAGTGAGGCCCACGTCAATGACCACGGCACCAGGCTGGACTGCATCTCCTCGGATCAGGTTGGGGACTCCGGTGGCGGTGATCAGAATGTCCGCCTGACGGGTGTGGTCGGTCAGGTTGTGAGTCTGCGAGTGACAGAGCGTGACGGTCGCCTGCTGATGGGTCATGAGGTGCGCCATGGGGCGCCCGACAAGAGGGCTTCTGCCCACAACGGTGACCCGGGCTCCTGACAGAGGAACCTGGTGGTGTTCGAGAATCCGGAGGACGCCCAGCGGGGTGCAGGGAATGAAGCGAGGACGCCCCTGAGCCAGAAGCCCGGCGTTCAGAGGGTGCAAGCCGTCCACGTCTTTTCCCGGATGCAGCTGCGCCAACGCCTGGTCGGCATTCAACCCCGGTGGAAGCGGGAGCTGGCAGAGAATTCCATGCACATCCGGAGCGGCTCCCAACGCCTGAATCAGCCCCTCAAGCTGCTCCTGAGAGGTGGTGCCAGGAAGCGTGTGGTCGATCACCTGCAGGCCCAAGGCTTCGGCCTGTCGACGCTTGGTAGCCACAAAGCGAGTGGATTCCGCGTGGTCACCGACCTGGATCAGAGCAAGGGTGGGACGGATTCCCTGGCGCTGAAGGGGGTCAAGGTCCGCTTGCAGGTCAAGGAGCAGCTTTTCCTTGATCTCTTTTCCTGAAACAATTTTAGCCATGCAGTTTCGTTTTTTGGTTTTTTGCAGACCCTCTGCTAGACTTGCACTCGAATTGGTAAGAGAAGGAGATGCAACAGGTACTTGAACAACTCAACGATTGGCACCAGAGGCAGGGTGCGACGATCAGGGAAATCGACAGTAACGGCGTGATCCTGCGCTACGGTAGCAATTCCGTGGAAGAAATCAATGCTTTGTTAGAAACGTGCGGCGCCTTCGACCAGAGGGCCCGGTGGCTGCTGAGCGTGACCGGACCCGACACGGCGACCTACCTGCAGGGGCTGGTGACCCAAGACGCTGTGGCTCAGGAGGTGGGGACGCTGCTCCCGGCGCTCATCTGTGAGACAAAGGGAAAGATCCAGCACCGGGTCGAGCTGCTCCGGGCATCGGCAAACGAGTTCTGGGTCAGCTGTGAGCCAGGTGAAGGGGTCGCCGTCGGACGCCTCTTGGACCAGTTCCACATCCGTGAAGACGTGACCTTCTCCTTGAAATCGAAGACCCACTTTCGCGTGGACCTAGTGGGACCACAGGCTCCAGAAGTGGCACACGCCCTTGACGGCACAGCGACCTGGTTTTCGGGAACCTGGGGCTCGCGGCCACTCCGGGTGGCGGTGGTGCCGCTGGAGTCCGGGCTGGCCTTCCTTGAGGCGCTGCAGGCGCATCCGCAGGCCCAGTGGGTCGGAGAAGAAGCCTGGGAGCAGGTACGCATTCACGAAGGCCTCCCCCGCTTTGGGGTTGAGTATAGCGCCGGGCAGTTTGCTCAGGAAGCCAGCCTAGGAGAACACATTTCGTATACCAAAGGATGTTACATTGGCCAGGAACCGAACGCCCGCATGTATCACCGGGGGCGTCCGAACTGGCAGCTTTCTGGTGTGAAGCTTCCGTTGACCCTTCGCCCAGAACTCCCCACCCCCTTGCTTCATGAAGGAGAGGCCTGCGGCGAAATCCGGAGCCTCTCTGAGGTGGACGATGGGGGCTTTCACCGAGGAATTGCCTGGGTCCGCCTCGCGGTCGCCGAGTCGCTTCCGAGCCTCACGTTGGCGACGCATCCGGATCAGCCGATTTCCTCCTTTCCCTTACCGCATCGGATCACCCGCCATTCCTGATGCCTCTGCCTCAAACAGAACATGGCTACGCATACGGTTTCTCGATTCCCTGTCCCAGCGCCCATCCCGATGGGCTGCTTCACTGGTCTTGCGCTCGTTGCAGTCGCAACCACCTTCCTCTGGTACCTTCTCTGAGAGCCTCTCAAAACGATGAGTGACGAAACTCCCCTTTCTTTTGTCAAGGACCGACGCCTGCGGGAAAACCCGACGGAGCTGGGCTCTGTGGCGTTCTCCAAGGAATCTGACGGACGCGATGATTCGCTGTCGGCGATGCGTGAGCACACGCAGCAGCAGCTGGCGCACCTGCAGGAACAAGCGGACCTGCTGGTGCAGCAGGCTCAGCACATTGAAGAGCGCATGCACTTGGCGGAACGCATCCACCAGGCCCGCTACAGCTTCCGGCCGGTCTTCCTCAAGCCCTACCACCTTTACGAAAATGAGAAGGGGGAGTTGACCCTGACCCTGATTGGTCCTGACGAGTGGCCCTCGGACTGCCCGTATGGGACCTTCCAATTGACCGTCCGGCAGCTGGGTGACAGCACCTGGGAGCCGGTGGAGGATCCTGAAGAAGAGGAAGGCACAGAATGATGCTCAGTCTGAAGCACCTGTCCGTGGAGTTCCGGACAGCGAGCGGCTGGTTCCGGGCCGTGGATGACGTCAGTCTGGAAATGGAGCCCGGCGAAGTGGTGGCCATTGTGGGCGAATCCGGTTCCGGGAAGAGTGTTGCCATGCTGGCCCTGATGGGACTGCTGCCGTGGACGGCCAAGGTGACTGCCGAACAGATGGCGTTCAATGGGCAGGACCTTCGGCAACTGAGCGCCCGCGCCCGGCGTCGGCTCATTGGCAAGGACATCACGATGATCTTCCAGGAGCCGATGACCAGCCTCAACCCCTGCTTCACCGTTGGCTTTCAGATCAAGGAAGCCCTCAAGACGCACCTCGGCCTGAGCACTGCAGAACGGCAGAAACGGGCGGTGGAACTCCTAGGCCTGGTGGGCATCCCTAGTCCGGAAGCACGCTTAAAGGCCTTCCCGCATCAGCTTTCCGGGGGCATGAGCCAGCGGGTGATGATCGCCATGGCGATTGCCTGCCGTCCCAAGTTGCTGATTGCTGATGAACCGACCACCGCGTTGGACGTGACCATTCAGGCGCAGATCCTGGAGCTGCTGCTGGAACTGCAACGCGAGCAGGGCATGGGACTGGTGCTGATCACCCACGACATGGGAGTGGTCGCCGAAACCGCACAGCGCGTGTTTGTCCAGTATGCCGGACAGCAGGTGGAGTCCCAACCGGTCCGCAACCTGTTCCGGACCCCCCGGCATCCGTACACTGAGGCCCTGCTGAAGGCGCTTCCTGAGCGGACCGACGGCAAGCGCTTGCAGTCCATTCCGGGAGTGGTGCCTGGGCAGCTGGACCGTCCTCAGGGGTGTTTGTTTCACCCACGCTGCGCTCATGCGCAGGATCGGTGTCGTCAAGAAGCCCCTTCAGCGGAACAGGGGGTTCTTTGCCACTTCCCGCTGCAGGAGGTTGCATGACGTTGGTTTTGGAAGCCGATGCCCTCCGGAAGCACTACCCGGTCCGGCAAGGCGTGTGGGAGCCGCCTGCGCTCGTCAAGGCGCTTGATGGGGCAAGCTTCCGGCTGGAGTCGGGAAAGACATTGGCCGTGGTGGGGGAATCGGGGTGTGGAAAGTCCACTCTGGCGCGTCTAGTGACTCTGATTGAAGAACCGACCTCGGGCGTCCTCAAGCTCGCGGGACACACGGTGGAGCAGCCGGACGCCGAGACCCTCCGGGAGCTGCGTCAATCGGTGCAGATCGTTTTTCAGGATCCGTATGGTTCGCTCAATCCACGTCAGAAGATCCGGACCATGCTGGAGGAGCCGCTGAAGATCAACACCACGCAGACGGCGGGAGAACGAGCAGCTGCGGTGCGGCAGATGATGGAAATCGTTGGGCTGCGTCCAGAACACGCGGAGCGCTACCCGCACATGTTTTCCGGAGGACAGCGGCAACGGATTGCCATTGCCCGCGCCCTGATGCTGCGTCCGAAAGTCGTGGTGCTGGATGAACCGGTGAGTGCGCTTGATGTCTCGATTCAGGCCCAGGTGCTCAACCTGTTGACGGATCTGCAGAATGAGCTGGACCTGGCTTATCTGTTCATCAGTCACGACCTCTCGGTCGTCAAGCACATTGCGGATGAGGTCATGGTCATGTACCTCGGGCAGGTGGTCGAGCAGGGCGCTGCGGCAGAGGTCTTCGCGCACCCGCGGCATCCGTACACGCAGGCGCTGCTTTCGGCGACACCGGTTGCCGATCCGGAGCGAACGCGCAACCGCATCCGCCTCTCCGGAGAGCTGCCGTCACCGCTGAACCCGCCTCCGGGGTGTGCGTTCCACACACGTTGTCCGTACGCGGAACCCGCGTGCCGGGAAAAGACACCGACGCTGCGACCGTTTGCCTCTACTTGGGTGTCGTGTCATCGGGCGGAGGCCCTTGACTCGGTGCCAGCATGACGTACCAGTTTGTCCATGAGCTTTCAGACGACGCCGTGGCAACTGAGGTGCAGATGCAGCCGCTGTTGCTGGCGCAGGTGCTCAAGCTCCTGGCCACCCAAGCAGAGCAGTGGTCCGAGCTGCTCAAGCTGGATGCGGTTTTGGTGACCAAGCTGTACATGGACTTCTGCGTCCGGGAACTGCAAACGGCCGATTTTGAATCGTGCCTGACGCATCCGGAGTGTCCGGCTCTGGAGGAATCGCTTCAGGGAATGGAGGAGGAACTGCAGCGTCAGCACGCCGGAGGTTCGTGGTGGGACGCCTACTAAATTTGACAAAAATTCCACTTTTCCTGCCATTTTGAACCGACCAGAAATTTTTTCTGCGAGTCCTAATTTCTTTGAAAACACTTTCTGAACCCCCTCCGCTATCATCCCCCCCTAGTCCTTACGAGCGATTGCCTGACCCACGCTGTACCATGATCCGAATTTCGGAAGTTTCCAAATCCTTCGGAACCCTCCAGGTCCTGAACAACCTCAGTTTCGATGTCAAAGCGGGGGAAAAGCTGGCGCTGATTGGTCCCAGCGGATCAGGCAAGACCACCATCCTGCGCATCCTGATGACGCTGGAGAGCATCGACTCCGGCATGATCACCGTGGAAGAAGAGCCCCTGTGGCACATGCCGGGAGCCGGAGGAGCCATGGTTCCCGCGAGTGAGGCTCACCTGCACCACATGCGGTCCAAGATCGGCATGGTGTTTCAGCTCTTTAACCTCTTCCCGCACATGACCGTCCTCCGGAACATCACCGCGGCTCCCATGCTGACCCAGGGCGTTGCGCAGGCAGAAGCCGAGCAGAAAGCCCGGGAGCTTCTGGAGCTGGTGGGGCTGGCAGACAAAGCGGATGCCAAGCCGGCACAGCTTTCTGGGGGGCAGAAGCAGCGGGTGGCGATTGCCCGAGCCCTAGCCCTGCGACCCAAGATCATGCTCTTTGACGAGGTAACCTCAGCACTTGATCCCGAACTGGTGGAGGAGGTCCTGAACGTCCTGCGTCGTCTGGGAGAGGAAACCGACATGACCATGCTGCTCGTGACCCACGAGATGCAATTTGCCCGTGACTTTGCCGACCGCGTCCTCTTCTTTGACGGAGGACGGATTGTGGAGCAGGGGCCCCCGGAGAAAATCTTTTCTGATCCCCAAGAAGAGCGCACCCAAGCGTTCTTGAAAAAAGTCATTGCCGCCGGACTGGCTGTCTGAGCGCAGTGACGCCTGTCAATCCTGAAGACAATGGAGACTCATGAAGACTCTGAAAAAACTCAGCAACGCCTTCTTTCGTGCCTCGGTAGCCGCGCTACTCGTTGGAAGCCTGACGAGCGTATTTTCCACTCCTGTGCAAGCACAAGAGACCCTGGAGCGCCTGAAGGAGCAGGGATTCGTCCGCATCGCGATTGCCAATGAGCCCCCGTGGACGGCCGTCAACTCCGACGGCACCGTTTCGGGCGCTGCTCCGGAAGTGGCACGGGCGGTCATGAAGCGCCTCGGCGTTGAGGACCTGAGCGCCAGCATCTCGGAGTATGGGGCGATGATTCCCGGACTCCAGGCCCGTCGCTTTGACATGGTCACCGCCGGTCTGTTCATCAAGCCGGAGCGCTGTGCCGCTGTCATCTTCTCAGAGCCGGACCTGTGTGACGGAGAAGCGTTTGCCGTGAAGAAGGGCAACCCGCTCAGCATCAAGAGCTACGAAGACCTTGCCAATCACAGCTCCGTGAAGGTAGGCGCCCCTGGAGGTGGAACCGAGGAGCGTATGGCTCTGGAAGCCGGTGTGCCGCGGAATCGGGTGATCGTGGTGCCTGATGCCCAGTCTGGCATCAACATGCTGCAGGACGGACGGATTGACGTCTATGCTCTGCCGTTCCTGTCCATTTCGGACCTGCTGGAGAAGGCGAACGATCCGAATCTGGAGATGGTGGCACCGTTGCCGAATACCCCCATCTACTGTGCCGGAGCCGCGTTCAACAAGAACGACACCGCCTTCCGTGATGCGTACAACAAGGAACTGGCCGCGCTGAAGGCCAGCGGTGAGTTTGACAAGATCGTTGAGCCGTTCGGCTTCAATGCACAGCTTGCCAAGATGCAGACGATGGACAATCTCTGCTCCGGCAAAAACTAATTGATGCCTCCGGGCGTCTCTGAGAGGCGCCCACCTGCTGTCTCGGAACCTCCATGAATGCTTCAAGCTACCTCGGGTTGATCCTGCAGGGGGCAGTGACCACGGTGCAGCTGACCGTGGCCGGCTGCCTGCTGGCGCTGGTGATGGCCTTTTTGGCCGGACTGGCACGCCTGTCTCCGCTGGGAATCATCCGGGCGATTGCCACGGTGTACATCGAGTTCTTCCGGGGCACCTCCATCTTTGTCCAGCTGTTCTGGGCCTACTTTGTCCTCCCGCTGATTGGGCTTCCGCTGAGTCCATTCTTTGCCGGAGTGCTGGCGCTGGGACTGAACGTGGGAGCTTACGGCGCCGAAGTCGTCCGGGGCGCCATCCTGACCATTCCCAAGGAACAGCATGAGGCCTGTGTGGCCCTCAATCTCGGCCGCTGGCAGAAGATGCGTTACGTGATTCTGCCGCAGGCGGTGCTGCTCATGCTCCCCACCTTCGGGAACAACGCCATTGAGCTGCTCAAGGGCACAGCAGTGGTTTCGCTGATCTCCATTGCCGACATGACCTTTCAGGCTCAGGTGGTTCGCTCCCAGACGGGAGACACGACCTTCCCCTTCCTGACCATCCTCATCCTCTATTTCTTGATCGCACTGGTTATCTCCCGAGGCATCCGAGCCCTGGAGCAGCGTCTGTCTCAAGGAATGGACGGTGCCCGCGCATAGGAGTCAACGATGGAATGGGATTGGTCGTTTGTTCAAGAAATTCTACCGCAGCTCTTTGATGGGGTACTGATCACCATCCAGGCGTCGCTGCTGGGAAGCCTGGTCGCAATGGTTTTCGGACTGGGGCTGGCGATTCTGCGTCGTAGCCACAGCAGCTGGATCCGCAACACGACCTGGTGGTTCCTGGAATTTGTCCGGGGCACACCTTTGCTGGTGCAGCTGTACTTCCTCTTTTATGTCCTTCCGGACGTGGGCATCATCCTCAGTCCTCTGCTGACCGGAGTGATTGGCCTGGGGCTGCACTACAGCGCTTACACGGCAGAAGTGTACCGGGCTGGCATTGAGAACGTTTCCCGAGGACAGTGGGAAGCCGCCAAGGCCTGCAACTTTACTGAGCGTCAGACCTGGGTCCACGTCATTCTGCCACAGGCTGTGCCTCCGATGATTCCGGCGCTGGCAAACTACTTTGTGGCCATGTTCAAGGAAACGCCACTGCTCTCTGCCGTGACGGTGCTGGAGCTGATGAACCAAGCCCGCGGCATTGCCAACTACACCTACCGCTACCTGGAACCGATGACACTGGTGGGGGCCTTCTTCCTCCTCATCTCTGTCCCGGCTGTGATTGCCCTGCGTCGGCTGGAACGACGCTACTCTCGTATTCCACAATAATTCCAACCAAGGGGGAAATGAGTCTGCACGGTGCCTTCCGAGAGTTCACGCTGGAGCCTCGACCGGTTCCCAAACGCATTGGACTCATTGCCTTAGCCACGGACCACACCTCAGAGCGGGACTTTGCACGCCTGTGTGATCCGGATGAGGTGGGCGTTTACGTCAACCGCATTGCCTACGAAAATCCCACCACTGTTGAGAACCTCCGGCAAACCGGACCCCGCCTGACTGCTGCGGCAGAAGCGATCTTGCCTGGGGAGCCCCTGGATGTGGTGACCTTTGGTTGCACAGCAGCGTCGGTGGTGCTGGGACACGATGGAGTCGCAGCAGCGGTGCAGGCTGTCAAGCCGGAAGCCGCCTGTGTGACGCCGGTCTCAGCCGCGCTGGAAGCCTTTCAGGCCCTAGGGGTTCGGCGTCTTTCAGTGCTCACACCGTACACGGAGGCGGTGACGCTTGAGCTGTTGGAAACCTTCCGGGAGGCGGGACTGGAGCTGCTCAATTCCGTGTACCTCGACCTTGAGGACGATCGTGAGATTGCCCGGGTGTCGTATCAGACGATTCAGGAGGCCGGAGCTCAGGCGTGGCATCCGGAGGCTGAAGCCTTGTTTGTTTCCTGCACGGCCCTGCGCGCACTCCCGTGTGTGCCAGCGTTGGAAACGGCGGGCGGGCGTCCGGTGGTCACCAGCAACCAGGCGATGATCTGGGCTTGCCTGCGGGCGTGTGGGCTGAACCAGGTGCTGCCTTACGGAACCCTCTTCCACCACCCTCAACCCCCGTCATCATGATTGAGTGGAATGACCTGAAAGCCGCCCAGGCTCGGCTGACGCCGTTTGTCCAGAAGACGCCCGTGGTGGAATCTCCGACGCTGCAGGAGCAGGCCGGAGTTCCGGTGTGGCTGAAGCTGGAACACCTGCAAACGACTGGGAGCTTCAAGCTCCGGGGCGCCACCAACGCGATCCGCTCCCTGTCGGACGCACAAAAAGCGGCTGGTGTGGTGGGCGTTTCCACAGGAAATCACGGTCGCGGGCTGGCGTATGCCGCTCGGCAGGCTGGGGTCCGTTGCGTGATCTGCATGTCTGAGCTGGTCCCTGCCAACAAGGTCGAGGGCATCCGAGCGCAGGGGGCGGAGATCCGCATCATCGGGCGCTCGCAGGATGAGGCTCAGGTGGAAGCCGATCAGCTGGCTGAATCCGGAATGACGATGCTGCCCCCCTTTGACCATCCTGATGTGATTGCCGGGCAAGGCACCCTTGGACTGGAAGTGCTGGAACAGCTTCCGGACCTGCAGACCGTGCTGGTGCCGCTCTCTGGAGGGGGACTGATTTCTGGGGTGGCGCTGGCAATGAAGGCGCATGACCCGAAGATCCGTGTGGTTGGAGTCTCCATGGAGCGAGGCGCTGCAATGATCACGTCCCAGCAGCAGGGGCATCCGGTGCAGGTGGAGGAACTGCCGACGCTGGCGGATTCGCTGGGGGGCGGGATTGGTCTCGACAACCGCTACACCTTCCAGATGGTCCGGGACCTGGTGGATGAGCTGGTGCTGGTTTCCGAAGAAGAAATTGCAGACGCCATCCGGCACGCCTACTGGTCCGAGCGTCAGGTCATTGAAGGTTCCGGAAGCGTTGGCATTGCCGCTGTTTTGGCCAACAAGGTTTCGCTGAAGGGCTCCACCGTCCTACTCCTCAGCGGAGGCAACATTGACATGTCGCTGCACAAACAACTCATTGACGGCGTGAACGTCGATGTGGCGCAACCTCAGTCCTAAAGGAGCCCCATGCCCCAGATCACGATTCTCAATGAACAGGAACTTCGGGCAGTGCTGGCGCTTGATGCCGACGCAGTCACCTGCGTGGAGGACGCGTTTCGCCTGCTGGAGGTCCGTGAGGTGGTGATGCCACCCATCCTGAGCTTCCACATTCCGGATCACAACGGCGAGGTGGACGTCAAGACTGCGTACGTCCCCGGCATCCCGTCCTTTGCCATCAAGATGAGCCCGGGTTTCTTTGACAATCCGAAAAAGGGGCTCCCGAGTCTCAATGGACTAATGGTGGTGTTTGCGGCGGAGACGGGTCTGGTGGAAGCCGTGCTGCTGGACAACGGGTTTCTGACGGACCTCCGGACGGCGGCGGCAGGAGCGGTGGCCGCCAAGTGGCTTTCTCGTCCAGATGCCTCTGTGGCCGGAATTCTGGGGACGGGCGTTCAGGCCCGTTTGCAGCTGCAGGCCCTGACGCTGGTCCGCGACCTCAAGGAGGCATGGATTTGGGGACGAAATCCGGAGCGAGCGGCGCAGTGTGCCCAAGAGATGTCTGACGCGCTGGGTTTCCCGGTGCAGGCCCTGTCTCGTGTGGAGGAAGTACTGGAACGCAGCGACCTCGTGGTCACGACCACGCCGGCGACGGAGCCTCTGCTGGAAGGGGCGTGGCTGCGTCCTGGACAGCACATCACCGCGATGGGCTCTGATGCACCGTATAAGAATGAGCTGGCGCCAAGCGTCTTGGAACGGGCGGACTGGTACATCTGTGATCGGCTGGCTCAGTGCCGGCGGCAGGGAGAACTGCGTCCCGCTGTGGAAGCCGGAGTCTTTTCGGCGGAACAAGCGTTTCCGGAGCTAGGGGCGGTGATTGCGGGAACACATCCCGGACGGACCTCGGCGGCAGAAATCACCGTGTGCGACCTCACCGGCACCGGTGTTCAAGATACCGCCATTGCGACCCTGGCGGTTCAGCGAGCCACAGCAAAGGGCTCCGGAACCGTTTTTTCCAACCCCTCTGCCTGAGCAGAGGCTTCTCGTTTTTGATCCTGGCGAGGGTTCATGAATCCCAATCTGTTATTTACTCAAACGGAGTATCAGGAGCGGCTGGCAAAGGTCCGGCGTTCCATGGAAGCACACGCCGTAGACGTGTTGATCGTCAGTGACCCGTCCAACATGGCGTGGCTGACGGGGTACGACGGCTGGTCCTTTTACGTGCATCAGTGTGTGGTGGTGACGCTTCAGGAGGCCCCGTTCTGGTACGGACGTAAGCAGGATGGCGCAGGCGCGCAGCGGACGACGTATCTGTCCGACGACCACATTTGGTTTTACCCGGATCACTACGTGCAGTCGACGGAGCGGCACCCCATGGACCTGCTCAGCCAGAAGCTGGAGGACCAGGGTTGGGGCTCTCTGCGGATTGGGGTGGAGATGGACAACTACTACTTCTCCGCAGCGGCCTTTGCCTCACTGAACCAGCACCTCCCGAATGCACGCTTTGTGGATGCCACTGCGCTGGTCAACTGGTGCCGAGCGGTCAAGTCTCCCCAGGAATTGGAGTACATGCACCGCGCTGCTCGGATTGTGGAACGCATGCATCAGCGGATTCAGGAGAAGGCCGAACCAGGCATCCGGAAGTGTGACCTAGTCGCCGAAATCTATGACGCTGGCACCCGAGGCACCCCGGAGTTTGGAGGCGACTACCCGGCAATTGTTCCGCTCATGCCCTCTGGCTCTGATGCGGCTGCCCCACACCTGACATGGGACGATGCGCCCCTGAAGGTGGGCGAAGGAACCTTCTTTGAAATCGCAGGCTGCTACAAGCGTTACCACGTTCCTTTGTCCCGGACCCTCTTCTTCGGAAAACCGACCCAGACGTTTCTGGACGCGGACCAGGCGGTGCAGGAGGGCATGGAAGCGGGTTTGGCTCAGGCCCGTCCCGGAAACTGCTGTGAAGACATCGCCATCGCTTTCTTTGAGGTTCTCAAGAAGTACGGAATCGTCAAGGACAACCGGACCGGTTACCCCATTGGTCTGAGTTATCCCCCTGACTGGGGCGAGCGGACCATGAGCCTGCGGGTGGGCGACAAGACGGTGTTGGAGCCGGGGATGACCTTTCACTTCATGACCGGTTTGTGGATGGACGACTGGGGGCTGGAGACAACGGAGAGCATCGTCATCACCGAGAGGGGGGTGGAGTGCTTTGCCTCGGTGCCCCGTCAACTGCTGGTCAAGGAGTAAGCCATGCTGGACAGTCCCATTTCTCCGACCGTTGACTTTGAGCAGGACGGCGTGCAGCACGGCTTCCTGAAGCTTCCCTGGTCCCGTGACGATTCGGCGTGGGGGTCGATCATGATCCCCATCTCCGTCATCCGCAACGGCAGTGGCCCGACGGCGTTGCTGACCGGAGGCAACCACGGAGAAGAGTACGAGGGGCCGATTGCGCTCTTTGACCTTGTCAACACGCTCAAGCCGGAAGACATCAACGGGCGAGTGATCGCGGTACCTGCCATGAACTATCCGGCGTTTCAAGCGGCGCGGCGCACCTCGCCCATTGACTCCCGGAACATGAACCGCGTGTTCCCCGGACGCCCCGACGGCACCGTCACGGAGAAAATTGCCGACTACTTTCAGCGCATGCTGCTTCCGATGGCAGACGTGGTGCTGGACATTCACTCCGGAGGCAAGACCCTGAATTTCTTGCCCTTCTGTGCCTCGCACGTTCTGCCGAACAAGGAGCAGGAGCAGCGGTGTGTTGCCGCGCGGAACGCCTTCAATGCGCCCTACAGCGTGCAGCTTCTGGAGATTGACTCGGTGGGCATGTACGACACTGCAGCTGAGGAGATGGGAAAGGTGTTCATTTCCACGGAGCTGGGCGGTGGAGGTTCGGCAACAGCGGCTTCAGTCGAGATTGCCAAGCGGGGCATCCGGAATGTGCTCCAGCATGCTGAAATTCTGGAAGGCGAGCCGGAATTCCGTTCGACCATTGAGCTGGACATGCCGGACGGCCGTTGCTTTGTCACCAGCGAATCAACAGGTTTGTTGGAGATGAAGATGGACCTAGGAAGCCGCGTGCACGCTGGCGAGGTTGTGGCCGTGGTGCATAAGGTGACTCGGACCGGAGCCCCTGCTCGCGAGTACCGTAGCGAGATTGACGGCATTCTCACCGGACGGCACTTTCCTGGCCTGATCGGCATGGGAGACGTGATTGCTGTGATTGCCGTGGAGGTGGACCCGGTCGGCTGAAACCGTCACCGAGCCCTTCTTGTTAATTTTGCCACGGATACTGAAAGAGAACCGTCAGTTCCGTTCCCTCATCTCCGGAAGCGAGGTCCAGCCGGTACACGTTTCCGGAGCCCGTCACCAGACGTCCTCCCACCCCAAACGACTTCCTCCAGATGGACCCTAGGTCCGCGACGGATTCGGCTACCGATCCCTGTTCATAAAACAGTGCGACCTGCAGGGCTTCCTGAATGTCGCTCAGGAAGTACCAGTTCAGCAGGTCCTGCCCGGTCTTCAGGTTCCAGCGAAATTCAGTGCCGTAGCTCAGCGAGTGCGCCCCCTGGTAGCGTTCTTCCGGATAGGAGCGCAGGCGGTTTGGACCTCCGAGGGAGCGGGCGGTGCCGTTCAGGTTGGCCAGTTGCTGGTTCTGCGCGTCTCGTGTGACGGCCTCTTCACAGGCGTTCTGCTCGGCGACGGTGGGGGACGACGCGCAGGCATCAATGCCCCGGAGGGTCTTGAGGGTGTTGAGGTCCGTCAGGCCGGTGCGGGTGACAGAGGCCGCAGAGCGGAAGTAGTTGAAAGCCCAGGTGCTTTGTCCCAGCATCGGGACATAAGCCTTCAGGTTGGTGGTCAGAATGGTGTAGTCCGAGCTAAGGGAATCTGCGGCCGTGACCTGTTCTTGGTCGAGGGAAACGCGGAGGCCGGAGCGCGGATCCTGTCGGTCGTCTGTCAGGTCGACGGTCAGCTGGGCCCGGGTGGCGTCGCTCCGGAAGGTTTGTGTGGTGGACGACAGCAGCTCGCCTTCAGGTGTCCGGAGTTCCGTGATCCGTCCTTCCTGAAGCCGCAGCCCGTAGGAAAGCTCAAGGCGCCGTTCCCAGAGGGTGAGGTTCACCGACGGTTCACGCCCTAGGTACTGGTCTCCCACCGCAACGCTGAAGTCCTCCTTATCCGTGTCCATCCCCCGGTTCTGATAGAAGTTACGGCCGTACTTGCGGATGTCGATTCGGAAGTACCGGAGGTAGAGCGTTTCCGGATAGAGGAAGACTTCATCGACATTGGCAATGAGCCCGGTGGCGTCTCCAGTAATCAGCAGGGCGTAGGCGTCAATCGGTGTTTCCAGCACGTTGCCTGCATAGCCAATGAAGACCAAGCCCTCTCCAATTCCGGGGTAGCTGTAGGGCGCAGGAACCGCCAAGTATCCGGAATTGCTGTCAAACTGGTCCCGGCGTCGTTCAAATTCGTAGCCAAAGCTGGTAAAGGCAAACAGGCACATGCCTAGGAGGAGCAAGGAAGTCTTCATGACCATAACGGGAGTGAGGCGAAGAGATTCAGTGGAAAATTGACTATTAGTCACGCTATCAGGTTGCCGGAGGATGTCAACGGCTCCTGTGTTGAAAAAGCAGGTGTTTGCAAGGAGATGCATGCGGGTATTGGTGTTGGGAGCAAGAGGACAGGTGGGCTGGGAGCTGCTGCGGGCGTTGGCGCCTGTCGGAGACGTAGTGGGCGTGGGGCGAGCTGAGTGCGATTTGGGAGACGAATCGGCGTTGCGGAACCTCCTGCGCGCGCAGCAACCGGAAGTGGTGGTGAACGCTGCGGCCTACACCGCGGTGGACCGCGCAGAGACCGAGCCAGAGCTCGCGGCTCAGGTGAACACACGGGTGCCGGCGGTGTTAGGCGAGGAGGTGCTGCGTTGGAAGGGCGCTGTGGTGCATTACTCCACCGATTATGTTTTTTCCGGAAATGCCCCAGAGGCGTACCGGGAGGACGATGAAATGGGGCCTTTGGGAGTCTATGGAAAAACCAAGTGGGCTGGGGAACAGGCGTTGCGGGCGACCGGAGTCCGGCACCTGATTTTGCGGACCAGCTGGGTTTATGGACAGCAGGGGCAGAATTTCCTCAAGACGATGCTGCGTCTGGCACAGGAGCGGGAAGAGCTGCGGGTGGTTGCCGACCAGTTCGGCATTCCGACCGCGGCGTCACTGATTGCTGATGGAACGGCACACCTGCTGAGGCACCTGCAGCAAGGCAGGTCTGAGGCGTGGGGAACCTATCACCTGAGCGCTCAAGGACGGACGACTTGGCACGCCTTTGCGTGTGAGGTGCTGCGGGTCGCTCAGGAGGAAGGAGTGGTGCTGAAGGTAGGACCAGAGCAGGTGCAGGCGATTCCGACAGAGGCCTACCCGACGCCTGCCAAGCGTCCCGCCAACTCTGAGCTAGACACTCAGAAGCTGCGGGACACCTTTGGCCTGCACCTGCCTCCGTGGCAAGCTGGGGTGCGTCAGGTGGTGCAGGCGCTGGTGAGGCGTTAGGACGCGTCGGCGTCTGCCACCAACTGGCGCAACTCTGCCAGCAGCGATTCCCGGATCTCCGGGCGCTGCAGGCCAATCTGGACGGAGGAAATGAGGTACCCCAGCGGTTCCCCGATGTCGTAGCGGGTGCCTTCGAACTGAACCGCGGACACCTTCCCTCGGGCAGCGAGGATGTTGATGGCTTCGGTCTGGGTGAACTCACCATGGTGCTCGTGGCTGTGGTCGCTGATGCGCAGAGCGTCAAACAGCTCCGGCGTGTAAAGGTACCGTCCATACGTCGCAAAGCGACTAGGGGCCGACCCCGGAGCCGGCTTCTCAATCATCGCCTTGACCTTCATGGTCTTGCCCTCGGCTTGGGGATCAATCACCCCATACCGCGCCAGCTCTTCTTCCGGAAGCTCCTTGACCGTCAGGATGGTGTCTCCGGTTTCCTTCCAAGCGTCAATCAGCTGTTTGGTCAGTGGCGGTGTGCCAAAGACAATGTCATCCGGATAGGCGACAACAAACGGCTCATCCTGGACAAATGGTTCCACCAGCATCAGCGCATTTCCAGTGCCCATCATGTGCTGCTGCCGGAGCGTGAAGATGTTCGCAGAGGTCGGCTTGATCAGGTCCAGCTTCTCAATTTGGTTGTTCTGCGCAAAGGCGGACGACAGTTCCACCTCGCGGTCAAAGTAGTCCTCCATCACCTTCTTGCGGCGAGACGAGACGAGCAGGATGTCCTCAATGCCAGCGTCGACCATTTCCTGGACAATGAAGTCAATGGCCGGTCGGTCAATGAGGGGAAACATCTCCTTGGGAATGGTCTTGGAGGCCGGAAGAAAGCGGGTGGCGTAACCCGCGGCGAGGATGACTCCTTTCATGCAGAACTTTCGGGAGAGGGGTTGGGACAAAAATGAAGGCGCAGGCCTTGGCAAAGCTCACCGTGGCAACGGCTCCGCAGAGCACCGCTTCCGGAGGCGCCTGAGCACGGCTCCGTTTTATGACGGGGCTACGTTCGGACGCAGCACCCGTGCCGTTTCCCGGGCAATGGCCAACTCCTCGTTGGCTGGAATCACCCAGATATCGGTGGTGCTGGGGGCTGCATGAAGCGTCCGTGCCTCTGTGGACGACGCGGCGTTGGACTCCGGATGGAGCACCAGCCCCCACGGGTCCAGTCCTTTCAAAAGCCGTTCCCGGATTTCAGGGGCGTGTTCGCCAATGCCTCCGGTGAAGGTGACGGCGTCCACGTGCTCGAGGAGCGCCCAGTAGGCGCCCAGCGTCTTGCGGAGGGTATGGACAAAAAGGTCAATGGCCAAGGCGGCCTCCGCAGAGCCTGCCGCGCGCTGCGCCATCACGTCACGCAGGTCGTTGCTGCCGGTGAGCGCCCGGAGGCCACTTTCTCGGTTCAGGCCGTGGTCAAGCTCCTCAGGCGTTACTCCTTCACGGAGTAGGTGCAGCAGCACTCCGGGGTCAAGGTCACCGGGACGGGTTCCCATCATCACCCCTCCGAGCGGGGTCAGTCCCATGGTCGTGTCAAGGCACTGCCCCTGACGGATGGCAGCGGCGCTGCAGCCGTTTCCAAGGTGGAAGCTGATGAGGTTGAGGGTGTTGGGAGGGACTGATCGGCGGGCAGCGACTTCTTCAAGAACGTAGCGGTGCGAGGTGCCGTGGAAACCGTAACGGCGCAGCGGAACCTCCGGGGCCTGCCACTTCTGCGGCAGCGCAAAGGTCTGCGCCTCCGGGAGCAGGGTGTGGTGAAACGCCGTGTCAAAAACGGCCACCTGTGGCAACTCCGGAAACTGGCGGGAGCAAGCGTCGATGCCATTGAGGTTCGCCGGGTTGTGCAGCGGCGCCAGCGGCACACAGCGACGGATGGCGTCTTGAACCTCTGGGGTCACCTGAGCGGCTTCCTGAAAGAATGCCCCTCCGTGCACCACGCGGTGTCCAATGGCGTCCAGCGGTCCGAGGGCGTGCAGGAGTTGAGCAAGGTAGGCGAGGGCGTCATCCAGTTCCCGCAGCGGTGGCGGTTCCGGAAGGGCGGTGCCGGTGGCGTCTCGGACCACGGCCCGAGCGGCTTCTGTTCCGAGCCGCTCGACGCTGAAGGTCCGTTCTGCAAGCCCCTCTGGGAGGCAGAGCACCTGTGCTTTCAGCGACGAGCTGCCGGCATTGAGAACCAGAATCCGCATCACGGTTCCGTGGGCAATTGCGCAAGCTCTTGAGCCGCCTTTTGCATCTCCGGGACAAACCGCTTGGCCTCTTCCAGCGTCATGCGGGAGGTGGGAGCATGAAACGAGAGGGTTGCAAACATCAGCCCCTCTTCGTTGTGAATGGGAACCGCAACACAGACCATGCCTTCAACAAACTCCTCGTCGTCCAGCCCGAACCCTTGCTTGGCGATGCAGTCCAGCTCATGCTCAAGGGCCACCGGAGTGGTCAGGGTTTTGGGAACCCGAGGCATCAGCTCCAGGCTGCTGACAACGCTGTGACGGCGATGCTTGGGAAGAGACGCGAGGTAGGTCTTGCCGGCGGCGGTGCAGTAGAGGGGAACGCGCGAGCCCACTGGAAGCTGCATCCGGAGGGGCCAGTGGGTTTCAACCCGGTCGATGTAGCGCATCTGGCTACCATCCGGAATGGAAACGTTGCAGGTTTCCCCGACCAGTCGGGCCAGGCGCATCAACACGGCGTGTCGCTGCGTCCGGGCCTGCTCACTGGCAAGGACACCTGTTGCCGTGCGGTAGAGTCGCCTGCCGGGAGAGAGTCGCTTGCCGTCCAGCTCGCGCTGCAGCCACCCCTCGCGTTCCAGTACGGCACACAGACGGTGGATGGTTGCTTTGGGATACGCCAGCTGCTCGTTGAGCTCCGTTGGCGTGTAAGGACGTTCGCCAGAGGAGACGACTTCAATGATTTCCAGAAGCCGCAGGAGCGTTCGCCCTTCGTCTTGGGCCATGGGGTTTCTTTGTGAGAAAGGCGCCGAAATTACCCCAAAGAATCAGGGATTTTCTCAAAAAAGCCCCAGTACGGTCTCAAATTCGTAAATTTTGTCAAGATTTACCCAAAAATCACGGAGAATTTGCTGGACTTCTCTGAGCTAGCTCGCTAGCCTCATCCGGTCAAATGAGACCAAAGGTCTCAAAAATGTTTTCCTTAGGACGAGCTAGGTACGGAGAGGACAATGGCAAAAGAACGGATGAGTCCCAGCGAAGCGCTGGTGGAAACTTTGGTGGCAGAGGGCGTGGACACGGTCTTCGGGATTGTGGGATCGGCCTTCATGGATGCTCTGGATATTTTCCCACAGGCTGGCATCCGTTTTGTGCCGGTGGCGCACGAGCAGGCAGCGGGACATGCTGCAGACGGCATGGCTCGGGTGACCGGGAAGCCGCAGGTCTGCATCGCGCAGAACGGTCCTGGAATTGCGAACTTTGTTTCTGCCATGGCGGCTGCTTACTGGGCGCACTCTCCGGTGGTCTGCATCACTCCTGAGACTGGGACGATGGGCATTGGGCACGGAGGTTTTCAGGAGCTGGAGCAGCTTCCGATGTTTGAGAAGCAGACGGTGTTTCAGGCACACGTCAACCGCTACGAGCGGATGGCGGAGTTTGCGCGTCAGTGCTTCTACCGCGCCAAGACCGACATGGGCCCCACGCAGCTGAACATTCCGCGGGACCTCTTTTATGGAGAAACCGATTATGAGGTCTACCCGTCTCCGGATGTGACCCAAGGTGCGGGTTCTCGGGCAAACCTAGAAGAGGCGGCGAAGATGATCGCTGCGGCCAAGAATCCGGTCATCCTAGCGGGAGGCGGTGTTTCTCAGTCGAACGCGTTGGAAGAGGTCAAGGCTCTGGCAGAGTACATGACGCTGCCGGTCATCAACACCTACCTGCACAACGATTCCTTCCCGTACCAGCATCCGTTGGCCTTGGGGCCGATTGGTTACTGCGGTTCGAAGGCCGCCATGCGCACCATCGCGCAGGCAGATGTGGTGATCTGTCTGGGAACCCGCTTGGGCCCGTTCGGAACCCTCCCGCAGTACGACATGGAGTACTGGCCTGCCGGCGCCAAGCTCATTCAGGTGGATGCCAACCACAAGGTGCTGGGATTGACCCGGCGGGTGGACCTGGCGTGCTTGGCGGATGTGAAGGAATTCACCCGGGAGCTGCTGACCGAGCTGCGGTCCCTCAAGCCTGGACTGGAACCCAACCCGGAGGTGATGGAAGCCGTTTCTCGCGAGAAGCAGATCTGGGAAGACGAGAAGGAGCAGTGGTCCACCTCGACGAACAAGCTGATGCACCCGCGACGCTTCCTGCGTGAACTGTCTGCGGCCATTCCGGAAGGGTCGATCATCAGCACGGACATCGGCAACAACTGCTCCATGTCCAACAGCTACTTCACCTTCACTGAGAACCGCCAGTTCCTTGCGGCACTGAGCTGGGGGAACTGTGGCTTTGCCTACGGAGCGGCAATGGGCGCCAAGATGGGACGTCCGGACAAACCGGTCTTTGCTTTCCAAGGCGATGGCGCTTGGGGCATCAGCGGACTGTCTGAGGTGATGACCGCGGTCCGTGAGGACATTCCGGTCATTGCCGTGGTGGCCAACAACATGGAGTGGGGTGCTGAGAAGAAGAATCAGGTGGACTTCTATGGAGACCGCTACGTGGGAACCAACCTGAAGACCAACCCCAACTACGCTCAACTGGCCAAGGACATGGGTGCCTTGGGCTTCCGGGTTGAGGACTACAATGACGTCCAGGACGTGGTGCAGGAAGCCATTGCTTCCGGAAAGCCCTGCGTCATTGAAGGCGTCATTGAAGGCGGCGCCAATGTGCTCGCAGAGCCCTTCCGTCGGGACGCGCTCAAGGTCCCCGTCCGCTTGCTGCAGAAGTACCAGTAAGCCTCCGTGCTCCGGGAGGCACCTGCCTCCTGGAGTGACGGGATCCCGCCTGTTTCCAGGTTTCCAAGAGACGTCCGTCTCTTCTTTTTCGTGCCTTTGACGAGGATTTCCCATGAGCCTGACTCCTGATTACTTGTGGCGTCCGATGACGCAGCACCAGCTCTTTCAAGACAAGCCTGCCAATAAAATGGTGACGGCCAAGGGCTGTTACATCACTGACCAAGATGGCAAGACCTACCTGGATGGCCTGGCGGGCCTCTGGTGTGTGAACGTTGGCTACGGACGGAGTGAATTGGCAGAAGTGGCCAAGGAACAGATGGAGACCATGGCCTACCTGGCTCCGGTCATGACCCACAGTCCTGCGGTGGACTTGGCCAACAAGCTCAAGACCATGCTGGGGTTGGAAGGACACGTGTACTTTTCCAGCAGCGGCTCCGAGGCGAACGAGGTGGCCTTCAAGATCGCCCGTCAGTACCACCTGCAGTCCGGAAAGCCCGGGGGCGAGCGCCGGTACAAGATCATCTCCCGGCACCGTGCTTATCACGGCAACACCATGGGCTCCATGGCAGCGACCGGACAGGCGGAGCGGAAAATGGGATACGACCCGATGCCGCCCGGTTTTCTGCACATCATGCCGCCTTATCCGTATCGCGCCCACCCGAAGCTGACGGCTGAGGAGCATGGCGAGGAATGCGCCCGGATGCTGGAAGAGACCATCATTCACGAGGGGGCTGAGACCGTTGCGGCCTTCATCATGGAGCCGATGATTTCCGGAGGCGGCATTCTCGTGCCACCGGATAACTACATTCCACGCGTCCGGGAGATCTGTGACCGTTATGGCGTCCTGTTGATCTTTGATGAGGTCGTTTCCGGATTTGGCCGGACGGGCAAGATGTTCGGGCACCAGAACTGGAACACCTACGCTGACATCTTCAGCTTTGCCAAGGGCATCTCCAGCGGCTACATGCCGTTGGCCGCGACAATGGTGCAGGATCATATCTTTGAGAAGTTCTACGGCGATCCTTCTGGGCTGAGCCACTTCCGGCAGATCAACACCTACGGCGGACACCCCGTTTCTACAGCGGTGGGCCTGCGGAACATTGAGATCATTGAGCGGGAAGCGCTTCCGGAGAATGCTCGCCAGATGGGGGAATACACCATGAACCTCCTGCGTGACTCCTTAGGCGCACACCCCTGGGTGGGTGAAATCCGGGGCAAGGGCTTGCTCATGGGGGTGGAGCTGGTGGAAGACCGCGAGACAAAGGTTCCGCTGGATGGCGCCAAGGTCGGGGGCATCATTGCCCACTGCCAGCAAAATGGAGTGCTGGTGGGCCGAAACGGCAACACGGTTCCGGGACGCAGCAACGTCGTCATCATGGCGCCACCGCTGGTCCTGCAACCCGCAGATGCAGACCGCATGGTGGAGACCCTGCAGAACGCCCTCAATCAGGCGCTGAACTGACACACCGGCTCCTGGGTTTTCCCGAAAACGTAACGCGGAATTCCATCAGGAAACAGAAAAACATTTGGTTTTCGGGAGTCTAGGAGCCGCTTTTTCCCGTTTTCTCTGCCAACCCGCCTTGGAGCCGGTAGAAGGGTTGATTGTCCGTCCGGCTCCCCCCAAAATAGTCCTATTTTCCTGGCTCGTTGCCCGCAAGCAGAGCCGATTGCTTTTTTCACCGGAGAGAGTCCCATGCGCATTGGAGTCCCTAAAGAAATCAAAACCCTCGAGAATCGGGTCGGCATGACCCCGGCGGGCGTTGCTGAGCTTGTGAAGCACGGCCATGCTGTTCAAGTGGAAACCCAAGCCGGTGTCGGCAGCGGGTTTCCGGATGCCGATTATGAAGCCGCTGGGGCCACCCTGGTCGGGTCCGCACAAGAAGCATGGGCCAATGAGATGGTGGTCAAGGTGAAGGAGCCACTGAAGGAGGAGTTTGCTTACTTCCGAGACGATCTGCTGCTCTACACCTACCTGCACCTTGCTGCAGAAGGACCTCTGACGCAGGCGCTGGTGGAGGCCAAGGTGACCGCCGTGGCTTATGAAACCGTTCAGCTGCCTGACCGAAGCCTCCCGCTTCTGACACCGATGAGCGAGGTGGCCGGACGGATGGCGGTGCAGATCGGTGCGCGCTTCTTGGAAAAGCCTCAGGGCGGACGCGGGGTGCTGCTGGGCGGAGTTCCCGGGGTGCGTCCGGGAAAAGTGACCGTGCTCGGTGGAGGCGTGGTGGGCATCAACTCAGCCAAAATGGCCGTTGGCCTGGGGGCGGAGGTGACGATTCTGGACATCAGCGCCGACCGGCTCCGGTACCTCGACGACGTGTTCATGGGACGCGTCAAGACCGTGATGTCCAATAGCCACAACATTGCAGAGGCCGTGGCCGAATGTGACCTGCTTGTGGGCGGAGTGCTGATTCCGGGAACCAAGGCGCCGCACCTGGTCACGGAGTCAATGGTGCAGGCCATGCAGCCGGGATCCGTCATTGTGGACGTGGCCATTGACCAAGGTGGGTGCATTGAGACCATTGATCGTGTGACCTATCACGACAACCCCACCTATGAAAAGCATGGAGTGGTGCACTACTCGGTGGGAAACATGCCGGGTGCTGTGCCCCGGACCTCCACCCTAGCGCTGACCAATGTGACGCTGCCGTATGCCGTCCAGTTGGCAAACAAAGGCTGGAAGGCCGCGTGCCAAGCGGACCGCGCCCTTGAGCTGGGACTGAACACCCACGCTGGCAACGTAACCTGCGAAGGAGTGGCGACCTCCCTCGGCTACGACTACACGCCCGCGCAGTCCTTCCTGTAAGCTCCCTCCATTATGCCTTGGCAGGTCTTCGGGCCTGCCTTCAGGGCCCGTAAAGCTGCTGCACTTCCTCGGCAGAGAGGGCTCGGTTGTAGATCCGGACCTCGTCGAGAACTCCACCGAAGTGGCTGTTGCTGATGTTGTTCCCGTCGCTCAGGTACCAATCCGTTCCCACTTGAGACTCTCCATCCCAGACCTTTACATCCAAAAGCTTCCCGTTTGCATACAGGGAGATCGTTTGCGCGCTCGCATCGGCAACGCCAACAATGTGGTTGTAAATCAGTGGGTCGGTATTTCCAGAGAAGGCGGACTCTTCACCTGCACCACTGTTACCGACCGTGAACCAAAGGTTGTTGCCGCCGTCTTCATAACGGTGATACTGCACAGAGATTCCGTAATTGACGTTCCGGATGAGCGTGTCAACGGTGTAGTAAGTGCCTGCGTGTAGGTTTGGGAAGGAAGAAGTATTCTCTAGTTTTGCGGTGAGGGCGACGGTAAAAGAGGCGTTGTCGGACAAAACGGTGTTCATGTTTTTGAGGGTCAGTGAGTCACTGAATCCATCAAAGAAGTAAGCCGCATTGGCGACTCGGTCTCGGTCAGACGTTAGTGTCGGAACGGTGTTGAACTCATCAATGATAGAAATCTGGTTGGAGTCGATCGGGTTGGAAAAGGTGTCGTAGTCGACGTCTTGATAACTTCCCATAAAAGGAAGGTAGACCACGAGCCCCGTGCAGATTCGTGAGCAGAAGGCTGTGGTCTTCCTCATGGTCGGTGTGGGGTCTTCAGGCTCTCCTCGATAGAGCTGCTGAATTTCACTGCTGCTCAAGGCCCGGTTGTACATCCGGACCTCGTCAATGACGCCATCGAATGTTTGTTTGAGAGTTGCCGAGTCTAGGGTGCCGATCAGCCACTGCTTGGGATTCTGTTGGGGGTCGGGATATCCTTCATCGTCCCACTCCCTGACCGTGTCGTCACCCCAGCCAGCCGCCTCGCCATTGATATAGATGCGGGTGGTCCGTTCCTGCGTGCTCACGACTCCGGCGACGTGGTAGTAGGTTCCGGGTGCTTGTCCTTCCCCGGCTTGTTGCCCTCCCCAGTCGAGACCTTCGTTGTCACCGTCATAGAGGTGGTTGGACATTTCCAGAACCGGTCGGTAGTGGTACCTCAGGCCATATCCGTCATTTTCGGTAAAGAGGATGCCTTGGGCGTTCCAGTTGTCGTCGCTTCCAGATGGAACCGATTCCGGCTTAACCCAGGCCACGAGCGTGTAATCCGCTTGCTCTAGGTGAGAAGTCAGGTCAGACAGGGGAAGCTCAATGTGGGTCGTGGTGCTATTGACCACGGTGCTGCTGTTGAAACGGTAGGCACGGTTTTCGTTGCCGTCTCGGTCGGTGGTCAGTTCCGCTCCCAAGACCTGGGCATCTAGGCTGTTTCCGGAGGTGTCATGAGCGTTGCCAAAGAAGGGGTAATAGGCCACCAACCCATCACACACGGCGGTGCAAGACTCCGTCGTGGCGCGGGTCAGCTCTGACCCATCTGTGATTTGATCGCTTTCCAACTCCTGGTCCTTCAGAGAGAGGGACCCGCAGGCTTCAAGTAGCAGAAGCGCGCCCAGGAGGAGGGGCCACCCTGGCCGGTTCAAAAGTGCCATGTCCACTCCGTTTTCCAATGGTTGGGGCTCTGGCTGAGGCGCCACTCGGGTTGTGCCCAGGAGCGCTGACCCACTAGGCGGGCGGGGCTTTCGTCTTCGGAGAAGTACATGTACGCCAGCGCCAGGGCGCCAATGACACTAACGGTGTCCAGCGTTTGGATGCTGGAACTGAGGGACTTCATCTGCTCTTGATTGCTGGCATACTGGGTCTCCAGGGCTTCACGCTCATCAGAGTCGTAAGTGGAGGCGTATTGCTGCTTGAGGGAACTGTTTTGATTGGCGAGGTCGTTGTACGCGCTCGCTTGGTTCAAGGAAGCAACCGTGGTTCCGAGCGTGACGAGCAGGGCTGACAGCTTCCACCCTGGACTGAAACCGTTTCCCGGTTCTTGAGCAACAGGAAGCATGGGCTGCTGATGGGCGCCTTCCAGCGTCCGGGGCAGGTCGGTGCTTGACCACTCAACAAAGGCCCGCATCTGTCCGGTGCAAGGGGCATCGTTCCAACCGCCGAGCGGCATGCTTTGCGGATCCCAAGACCGGAAGCGCATCTCGACACAGTCCTCTCGCCGTTGCCAGTTGTCGGGTTGTCCCTTTCCCCACGCCCGGAAGTCGAACAGGGCACTCTCGCTGCCATCGGTCCAGCGAAACGTCCCCTCTTCCTCCTGATCGGAAAACCCTAACCAGACGGCGTGATCGCGGTGCACCCGCTGGTACTCCTTGAAGAGCATGCGGTTTTCCCCACGGTCATCAATCCGAACCAAGTGTCCGCCAAACCGCTGAGCCAAGGACTCTGCGGCGTCAAAACTGTAGCGGTAGCGTGTGAGGGCGTAGGTGTGGCCTCGGTACTCAATGACCTGGTCAAAGAACTCCGGAGGGACGTACATGTGCCGCTCCCCTGGTTTCAGGGGGGGAGGGCCAGTCACCTGAGGGCGGGCCGGTGCTTGCTGCTGGGAGGTGAGCCGTTCCTCGGCTTCACGCTGCCGACGTTCTGCTTCTGCCAGCTTCTCGGCGGCTTCACGTTGCCGACGTTCCGCTTCTTGGAGCTTCTGATCGGCTTCCTTCTGACGCTGATCCTCCTTGGACTGCAGGATGCGCATCTTCAGCTGGGCGGTTTGCCGTAAGGGGCTTTCTGGGAACTGATTGATGAAGAACTGGAGGTCGGTGGGATTGTCTGATTCCTTCACAATTTCCCATGCCTCCTCGTCCGGACGGTATCGGCTGGGGGCTGGCGCTGCGGGGGCAGCAGGTGCTGCTTGAGCAACAACCGGAGGCTCTGGCGCTGCCACCTCAGCTGGAAGGAAGTAGAAGTCTCCTGTGAGGGAGGAGGCGTCCCACGGAATCTGGGCGCCGTTGCTTTTGGCCTGCACTCCGGAGCGGACGCGTTTGAAAACCTCCTCAAGCTTGAGCCCGGGGGTACTCATGTGCTGAACCAACTCGCCGGTGTAGAGACCGTTTTGTCCTTCGCCGTCAGAGGCAACGGATCCGGGAGCCGTCGCGTAGGAAATGAAGGTGCCCGCGGGCGCGTTCAGGGTCGCAAGTCCCTGGTTGGCGGTCCGGAATTGACTGGCAAAGGGGTTGTTGCGGCAGGCGTCAAGGATGACGAGATTCATTTCGTTGCGGGCGGCTTCCATCTTGGCAAGGATCCGTCCGGCGTCCACGGCCTCATACTCAACATCAGGCTCGCTGACAATGCTGGCTCCAACGGGAACGAGGTAATTTCGTCCTCCCACCTGCACACCGTGTCCCGAATAGTAGAAGAGGCCGGTGCCGCCCTCCTGAAGTGCCTGCCCGAAGCGGTCGATGGCTTTCTTCATGTCACGCTGAGAGGCGTTTTCCAGCAACGTCACCTGGAAGTTGAGGGTCTCCAGCACCTGCGCAATGGCACGGGCGTCGTTGATGGGGTTGCGCAGAGGAGAGGTGTCGTAGTTGGCGTTGCCGATGACAAGGGCCCAGCGTTGTCCGGAATCAGGGGCCACAGGAGTTCCGGCAGGGGCGATGCCCTTGGTGCTCTGTCCATGGGTAAGCGAGACGGAGAACACCAGCACCAGCAGCCATCCCCAGGAACGCAGGGTCCGGAGGAGGCGGTGGGGGAAGTCAATGAGGCGGGAATTCATTGAAAGTCAGATACAGATGAGGTTGCGCGTTCAGGGAGCGTCCGGGGTCTCTGAGAGGGCTTCAGGAGACCAGCGGAAGACTTCTAGGGGCGAATCGTGTCCCTTGACTCGAATGGGCTCGGGTCCGGAAAATTCAGAACCCCTCAAACCACTATGCCTGAGAGTGCGGTCTTCTACCACAATTTCCCACTTTCTTGCTGCTGAGCACAGCCGAGCAGCAAGGTTGACGGTGTCTCCAATGAGGGTGAAGTCCTTACGCTGGGCCGATCCCACGGCGCAGGCGAGGACGTCTCCGGACTGAATGCCGATGCCGATGCCCCGGACAAGGTTCTGCGGTGCCAACGTCTGAATGATCTCCTGAGCGGCCTGCAGAGCCCGTCGCTCTCCGTCGGTGCCATCAAATTGCGCCATGACGGCGTCGCCAATGAGCTTGTCGATGTCGCCTTGGTACTTCTTGATGATCTCGATCTGGACCGACATCACTTGGTTGAGGTAGGCAACGACCTCCGTGGGAGGAGACGTATCGGCAAGGCTGGTGAAGCGGCGGACGTCCGAGTAGTAAATGGTGGTGGCAATGCGCTGAGGAGGAATTTCAGCAACCTCTGAGGAAAGCACCGCGGCCTGGATGGTTCCGGAGGAAACAAACTGCTCCAGCTTGCTCCGAATGGAACGGAGGAACTGCACCTGCCCGTCAATTTCGCGCTGCGCTCGAGCCACTAGAAAGAAGAGGTAGGAAAAGAGTCCGACAAAGAGCAGGAGAGGAATCCCGAGGGTGGGAAGCTGATTGTTGAGGATCAGAACATCCAGAAAGAATTCCTTCTCATAGAGCTCAAACACCACCTCAATCTGTCCCTGATCGTTGAGGACCGGAATGTAGAGTTCATTGAGGGACTCCTCAGGCTTGGGGAGCACCAGCGATTGTCCCTGCCGAAAGACGGGATCCAAGGCCGGATTGTCCTCGTAGTTGCCGATGTTTTCCAGCTTGGGGTCGTAGAGGATGGTGCGGTCGCGGCTGTACAGCTTAAACCGGGCGGTCCGTCGGTCGACAATGGGCTGATGGATGATTTCCAGCAACTGAACGCCCTGAGGTTGCTGAAGGAACGGTTCCGGGTCGTGCGTCCGCAGGAAGTCCTTCCAGACGGCAGGCATCTGCGCCTGCAGGTTGTAGGCGATGGACTCTGCTCGGTTTTTGGCCAGGTTGAGGTACACTTCCTCAATGAGCTTCCGGGTGCCCAAGAAGCTCAGGATGCTGAGGAGGGAGAAGGTCAGGAACAGCCCTGGGATGATCCGGGAGTAGAACATCCGCTTGAGCGGAAAGGGCTGCTCCAGGTCAAGCGCGGTTTGGTCCGCGGCACTGCTGGTAGGCATCATGGTTGATCAAAACCCTCCTGCTCAGAACTGCGCCTGAAAGACGTTCCAGTTCCAGGAGGAGGAAGCGTGAAGGGCGGGAACAGGGAAAACGGGGCGAACTTCTAGGCGGTTGCTGGGAAGGTGGTAGGAGAACAGGCTGGGGGGCTCGGAAGTGTTTTGTCCAAAGACGCTGTTTCCGGAGTTGACTTCATACAGCCCATATCCCACCCCTGCCAGCAGTCCCAACGAGGCGCCACGGGTCAACTGAACCCGCAGCTCATCCGTGTCCTGGTCGGTGAGGGACCAACTGGCGAGGGCAATGGTGGCCCCAATACCGGCCCCCCAGATGCCGTCTTTGAAGACGACTTCCAGCGACTGTGCGTGGAGGGACGAGGTACCAATGCTGAGCAATAGAGAAAGGCCCAGGATGAATCGACGAAGCATGGAGTCCTGTAAGGAGCGGGGTTAACGTTCAGCTGTGGTCAGGTGCAGGACCAACAGCGAGTGCGCCGGAGCAGAATTGCCGGCGGAACCAGAAGAATTCAGGCCGCGACTGGCAGGCGTCGTGGCGCGAGTAGGGAGCGCGTCAAAGAGGTCCCGGAGGTAGCTACCGAGCGCCCAGGAATCACCAGATCCGAAGCCTCGGGTGGCTGTGGCCTGGGGGAGGGGCTCAGTGGAGGCAACCACGACAACGGTTTCGGGTCCGCAGCCACTGTCGCAGGCGATCTGCCACTGAGGTCGCCCGTTGCGACGCGGCGGAATGAGGTGCGTCTGTCCTGCTACAAGCGGTCCCGGAGACTCATAGAGCTCTGTGGTGGTGCCATTGACGTCTCGGTAGATGAGCCGGATGTACGCAGCTTCTTCTGAGCGCAGCATCACCTCAAACGCATCTCCGGAGTAGTAAGTGGCACCGTCGCCTTTGGCCAGCTGAGCGGTCAACGGCAGCTCCTGTGGAAGCGCCAGCAGGTCTTCCAACTCGGCCTCTTCTGCCTGCAGGTCCGGAACCGACACGGCTTCCGGTTTGAAGGCAACATTCAGTTGATCGAGTGCAACCGGAGCCTCTGCCTGAGAAATGGAGCTTCCGTCTTCCCGGACGAGGCGCAGGGCGACAAAGAGCCGGTCTCCGGCCTCCCGGTAGGTTCCTTCCAGCACAGCGTCTTCCACCTGCGCATCGGCACTGGAAAAGTTGGGCTTGGCAATGGAAATTCCGCGGCTCAGGGCTTCAGGTTGCACATCTCGGCGGGCGACCTTTGGGTAGTCCCCCGGATGGTCTCGCATCTCCTCCCGAACCCGATCCAGAAACTGGTCGGCAAACGGGCTGGAAGCCTTGGTGCCTTCCAGGGTCAGGGTGGTGATTTCAACCTCCAAGGGGGCCGCGGTCAGGTTTTCAGTCAGCTGACGCACCACTTGCTCCGCCGCCTCTTCTAGGCTCTGGGCCTGCAGAGCCGGAATCCCCAGCAGGCAGCTGAGGGCCGTGGCGGTCAGGAAGGCGCGCGTGCGCGGAAGCAGAGTCATGGCAACCTCATTCAGAAGGAGTCAAAGGCCGCATCCATTTTTTGGTCAAAGGAGCTCTCTTGTTGGTCCATCAGTCGGTCAAAGTCGTCTTCTTGCTGGTCCATGAGGGACTGAAAGAGGTCCTGATCTTTAAAGGGACGAGGAGGCGTGAGCAGTTCCCCTTCAGGAGCGGCGCCGAGCAGATCGTTCGGGTTCACCTGCTCCAGCGAGTCCGGCGGGAGCAGAGGGCTTTCCGGCAACGGCGTTTCCGGGAGAGCCTGCTGGGCTGGATTTTCCGGAGTCACCCGGCGGATGCCCACCGGCGTTTTGGCAACCGGGGATGCTGTAGCAGCGGCAGCCATTGAGACGCCTCCGCGCTCCAGCCAGTCCCGGGCTACATTGGACTGCACCGAGAAGTTGACGCCGGTGATGGCCAAGCCGTCCGCCGACTTGCGAGCGATGCTGGTGTTGATGCCGATGATCTGCCCGTCGTAGTTCAGGAGGGGGCCTCCGGAGTTGCCTCGGTTGAGGCTGGTCTCAGTCTGAAACACGTGCCGGCCAGAAACGCCTCCATGGTTGCGGATCCTGGAGCCAATGCGCCCGGAGGTCAGGGACCACAGGCCACCGTTTTCCGGGTGTCCAATGGCCAGCACCGGCGCGCCGATCTCCATTTGAGACGAATCGCCCAGTGTGAGCGGTGAGACGTCGTCAAGGCCGTCCACTTTCAGCAACGCTAGGTCTAGGTCCTGATGTGTCCGGACCACGGTGGCGCGTCGCCCCTTTTCATAGATGCGGCGGCTGTCGTCGTTGAGGTTGTCCTGTTTCAGGAAGATCAGCAGCTTTTGCGGAGCCTGCCCTTGGTCGTCCAAGACGACATGGGCGTTGGTGAGCACCAGCCCAGGGGCAATCACCGAGCCGGTGCCCTTGGACTGCGCGGCTCCGTGATGAGAAATGATGAGGACCACCGAATTGCTGGTGGACCGGTAGACATCTGCCGGGCTGAGCTGCGCCAGCGCCAGGCTGGGCAGGAGGCTCAGCAGAAGCCAGGAAAGTTTGAGCCAGTTCATGACGTCTCCTGTGGGTTGTGCGTCATTCGACTGTGACGTCCACCTGCGCCTCGGCTTTGGGCCAGGTCATGTTTCGAAAGTTTTTGAGAACCACCGCAAACTCAGTGGGACCATAAGCGGTCCCTTCTTGAACCGCGTCCGGGAAGGACTCGGTTGTGGCCAGCGCAATCAGGGTGTACCGTCCGGGCGTGTCCGGGGTCAGCGGCGGCAACGCCTGCTCCTGGTTGCGGAGCAGCTTGCGGGCTGTGTTGATGAGGAGGACCCCCTGCGAACCGTCCCAGACGTACAGCCGCAGGTAGCACCGTTGCGCACAGGAACTGAAGACCCGAAACTCCTCACCAGGAGCCAGAGGCGCCTGTGCAGAGGTCCGGAGCTGAAGCGGAAACTCCTGAGGCGCCATTTGCTTCAAGAACGGGGTTTCCACCTTGATGCGAAACGGAACCTGGCGTCCGATGAGAGCCATCAGCGCTTGCTCCGGAAGGGCTCCTTGGAGCCGTTCGGGATCGGGAGCCGCCATCACCACGAGCGTTCCCGCACCTCGGCTGGCGGGAAGCGTGAGCGCTGCGATGCCGCTGGGGTCGGTGGTCACCGGGACCGACCGTTCACCTGAAAGGAACGCGACCGGGAAGTTCCGGACGGGTACCGTGGTGCCGCCGACCCGAGTCTGGATCTGCACCTTCAGGGGCGCTGGAGTCTGTCCGGGTTCCAGCACCTGGGCATCGCCGTTGTTCACCGCAAGGGTGAGGGCGCCCAGCCACTGATTTTCCAACCCGTTGGCTTCTGCGACAAAAGCGCTTCGCTTGGGGGTGGGTTGCTGGGGCGCTTCTTCCTTGAGCTGCTTGAGCAGCGCCAGGGCGCCGAGCAGGTCTCCTTCGCGGGCTGAGGTTTGGGCGGAATCCCGGATGCGCGCCAGCAGCGCCTCTGCGTTGGCCTCCCGTTGTTGCTTCCACTGCTGGACAGCGTCGTACTCACTCCGGGGGACCTGCACCAGGACCTTCATGCGCCAGAAGCGCTTGAGCTCCTGCTCGCCCTGCACCTCGCGGTAGAGCTCCACGGAGCGCTCCACCAGCTTCAGGCGGCTGAAGTAAGCCTCAGCCTGCTGATTGGAGCCGGTGACTCCTGACTGGGTCGCGTCCTGAACCTCAGAGGACAGTCCATAGCTGACGGAAAGAAACTGGCTGAATGTCCGGGCCTCCACGCCACAGTACTCAACAAAGCGGTTTCCGGCATCCCGACGGGCCTCATCGACCGCGTTCTTCTCCTCGGCCTGCTTACTGGAGTAGCCGACAAAGTAGAGAAACTCGTCGTTTTCCGGTCGTGTGCCTTGGATGGCCCACTCCGGTTCTGGATCCGGTGCTCGGCGAACCAACTCCTCTCGGACGGGCTCGGGAGGCGCCGGAGGTGGGGGCGTCGCTGGCTGGGAGGCACATCCTCCTAGGGTCGCCAGGACTCCCAGAATCATCCAGCCAGTCGGTTTCATTCAGTCAAACCCTGTTTTTCCATGTCTGCCCAGAAGGAGGCCGCGTCTTCAGCCTGCTTCTTGGCTTGGGCGGTTGCGGCGTCCTTGGCCCGTCGCTGAGCGTCGGCGATGTTCTCACGGGCGCTCTGCTTAAAGGCGTTGTCCAGTTCTTCCATCGGAACGGTGGCAAGCACAAAGTACTTGTACCCCCGCTTGCCGGAGGCGTCGCTTTCGCGCTCCATGTACCACTTTTCGGTCCGCAGGCGCCGGGCCACATTGGCGGAAACCTGCTTTTCAAACGTCCGGGCGCTGGTGGTGGGGTCCACGACCTCAGTGGCGAGGCCGTAGCTGACGGATGCCTGTTCAAACTTGTTCTTGGCAATGGTGCCGAGGTACTGCACGGCCGCGTTGACGGCACTGCGGCGGGCGTCATCCCGGGCGTTCTTTTCGTTCGCATGAATCGCAGAGAGGCCGACAAAAGACATTTTCTCATCTTCAATGTCGGGCTCGTTCATCGTCCAGTCAGGACGGTTCGAGAAGTCGGGGTCCGCTTGCGTGGCAGGGGCAGTGTTCTGCGGTTGAGGCTGACTGCTGGAGCAGGCACCCAACGCCAATGTCAGGGCTGCCGCGGCAACCAGAAACAGCTTACTTGATTTCATCACGACCTCTTGGTTGAAACGAAAGTTGACACATCGCGCCGGAGCGCACCGGGCTCGTTGCCGGAGAGGGAAGAAGGACGGACCTTCAGTTGGGTCTCATCAGAAGGAGACGGACACCTCAGTGATTTTCAGAGAGGACGGTGGTTTTTCTCGAAACTCACGGGCTCATCTCCATGATGACTGGGTTTTTTCCAAAATGTAAGGCCCGTTTTTAATTTGAAAAACCTTTCAATTCCAAGTTTTCGGACATTTTCGGACAAACGAGCATGAAAATGAGCACAGGTGGATTCCGTCAGGCGTCACGGAGGTTAACTTGCGAGACCTTGACGGCATTGCCCAAGAAGAGTCGAGGGACAACCTGAGGCTGCTGAGGGGGGAGACGGGTACGGAAAAAGGGAGGACGCCGCCTGTGTGACGGCGCAGGGGAAAAAGCCGAGGCAGAACGCCTCGGCTTCGTCTTAAGGGCTTACTGCCAGGACTTGATCAGCTCGTCATAGGAGACGGTGATCGGCTTTTCGTCCTCGTTGGCCAGTTTGGCCTTCGGGGAGCCTGGCTGATTCAGCCAGTAGTCGGCATCGCGCTCGTCGTTCATCTTCGGACCCAGGTCGCCCTGAATGCCCGCACGCTCCAAGCGAATCAGGACCTTCTCCTGGTCTTCGCAGAGGCTGTCGAGGGCTTCTTGCGGGGTCTTGGAACCCGACATGGCGTCACCAATGTTTTGCCACCAGAGCTGAGCCAGCTTCGGGTAGTCCGGAACGTTGGTGCCGGTGGGAGACCACTGGACACGAGCCGGGGAGCGGTAGAACTCAACCAGTCCGCCCAGCTGAGGCGCCCGCTCGGTGAAGCTCTTGTGCTGAATGGTGGACTCGCGGATGAAGGTCAGGCCCACATGGGACTTCTTCACGTCGACGGTCTTGGAGGTGACGAACTGAGCATACAGCCAGGCTGCTTTTGCTCGATCCACCGGGGTGGACTTCATCAGCGTCCAGGAACCTGCGTCCTGGTAACCAATCTTGGTGCCTTCGCTCCAGTAGACGCCGTGGGGGCTGGGAGCCATGCGCCACTTCGGCGTTCCGTCAGCATTCATGACGGGCAGTCCGGGCTTCACGGTGTCTGCCGTGAAGGCGGTGTACCAGAACATCTGCTGAGCGACGTTGCCCTGTGCGGGGATCGGGCCGGCCTCAGAGAAGGTCATGCCGGCTGCTGCAGGCGGGGAGTACTTCTGGAGCCATTCAATTGCCTTGGTCACCGCGTAAACGGCCGCCGGGGAGTTGGTGGCACCACCGCGAGCAACACAGGAGCCCACAGGCTGGGACTGGTCATTGACGCGAATGCCCCACTCGTCGACCGGGAGTCCGTTTGGCTCACCCTTGTCGCCCATGCCGGCCATCGACATCCAAGCGTCGGTGTAGCGCCAGCCGAGGGAGGGGTCCTTCTTACCGTAGTCCATGTTTCCATAGACCATGCCGTCCACACCCAGGTGGCTGAGGTCACGTCCGGTGAAGAACTCGGCAATGTCCTCATAGGCGGACCAGTTGACGGGGACGCCCAGTTCGTAGCCATACTTGGCTTTGAAGTCGGCCTTGTTCTTCGCGTCGTTGAACCAGTCGTAGCGGAACCAGTACAGGTTGGCAAACTGCTGGTCGGGGAGCTGATACACCTTGCCGTCTGGGCCGGTAGTGAAGCTCAGGCCAATGAAGTCTTCCAGGTCCAGATTCGGGTTGGTGACGTCTTTGCCTTCTCCGGCAATCCAGTCCGACAGGTTGCGAGCCTGCTGGTAGCGCCAGTGGGTTCCGATCAGGTCGGAGTCGTTGATGTAGCCGTCGTAGACGTTCTCGCCGGACTGCATCTGGGTCTGGAGCTTCTCCACCACGTCACCTTCGCCGATCAGGTCGTGGGTGACCTTGATGCCGGTGATGGCGCTGAAGGCGGGGGCCAGGACCTGGCTCTCGTACTCGTGGGTGGTAATGGTTTCAGAGACCACTTTGATCTCCATGCCAGCAAAGGGCTTTGCGGCATCAATGAACCATTGCATTTCGGCTTCCTGCTGGGCCCGAGTCAGCGTCGATTGATCGCCAATCTCAGCCTGCAGAAAGTTCCGCGCCGCGGTCATGTCGGCTTGGGCAGCGCTGCCCATCAGCCCCATCGCAAAAGCCGTGGCCATTGCGGATTTCAGTGTCAACTTCATTGACTCTCTCCTCCCTATCGATTTAGGAATTGATGATAACACCAAGGAAGCGTGGAGGACATCTCCAACGCGCTCCCCATGTTTCGGTTACACCCAGCGGAACACCGCTCCAGCGTAAACCAGGCATGCCAGCAGCGCATACGGCTGCGGACCCACCTCAAAGCCCAGCCAGATCAAATTGATGAAGGCTGACCCGAGAAGCGTGATGAACAATCGGTCACCACGGGTGGTCTCAATGCGGAGGATGCCCACGCGGGGCGTCTCCGGAAACTTAATGGCCAACACAGTAAAGGTCACAAGAAGGGAAGCAATGACCGCAAAGAAGATTGCCGTCGGTACCGTCCACGCCATCCATTCCATGAGAGGGGACTCCTTTAGCTGGTTAGACCCGCCCGAGGGCAAAGCCCTTGGCGATGTAGTTGCGAACGAAGTAGATCACCAAGGCTCCGGGGACAATGGTCAGGACTCCGGCTGCAGCCAGCACCCCCCAGTCGATTCCGGAGGCGCCCTGCGTTCGGGTCATGATGGCGGAGATGGGCTTGGCGTCCACCGTGGTGAGGGTTCGGGAGAGCAGCAGCTCCACCCATGAAAACATGAAGCAGAAGAAGGCCACCACCCCGACTCCGGAGGCAATGAGGGGCATGAAGATGCGTCCAAAGAAGCGCCCAAAGCTGTAGCCGTCGATGTAAGCCGTCTCGTCGATCTCCTTGGGAACCCCCCGCATGAAGCCTTCCAGAATCCAGACCGCAAGTGGGATATTGAAGAGGCAGTGGGCTAAGGCCACCGCAATGTGGGTGTCAAAGAGTCCAACCGATGAGTAGAGCTGAAAGAAGGGCAGCGCAAACACTGCCGGAGGCGCCATCCGGTTGGTCAGGAGCCAGAAGAACAGGTGCTTGTCTCCCATGAAGCTGTAGCGTGAAAACGCATAGGCTGCAGGCAGCGCCACCACCACGCTGATCACGGTGTTGAGCAATACGTAGATCAGGGAGTTGACGTAGCCCATGTACCAGCTGGCATCGGTGAGGATGGTAACGTAGTTGTCCAGCGTCAGGTCCTGAGGCCACAGGGTGATCTCGCCTAGGATCTCGGTGTTGGTCTTCAGGCTCATGTTGAGGAGCCAGTAGATCGGCAGCATCAGGAAGATCAGGTAGAGGGCAATGACCACAGGAGACTGGGTACGGGCGTTGCCGGCCGGCTTACTCATGAGATGCTTCTCCAACAAAAGGACCAAGAAGAATCGGACATACGGCTAGTTTTCCTGCTTGTCCAGATTCGTCATTACGATGTAAAACACCCACGAAATCAAAAGGATGACGAGGAAGTACATGATCGAGAAGGCGGCTGCCGGACCAAGGTCAAACTGCCCCAGAGCCATTTTCACCAAATCGATGGACAGGAAGGTCGTGTCGTTGCCCGGTCCTCCTCCAGTGACAACAAACGGCTCCGTGTAGATCATGAAGCTGTCCATGAACCGCAGCAGGATGGCGATCATCAGAACCCCGGACATTTTCGGGAGTTCAATGTAGCGGAAGACCTTCCAGCGAGAAGCCTGGTCGATTTTGGCGGCCTGGTAGTACGCTTCCGGAATGGACTGCAGCCCCGCATACGCGAGCAAGGCGACCAGGGAAGTCCAGTGCCAGACGTCCATGACGATCAGGGTCGTCCAGGCGGCAAAGAAGTCCTGCGTGTAGTTGTACGGGATTCCAGCCTGATTGAGGGTGTAGCCAAGCAGGCCAATGTCCACCCGCCCAAAGATCTGCCAGATCGTGCCAACAACGTTCCACGGAATCAGCAGAGGCAGGGACATGATCACCAAACAGAAGCTGGCCCAGAATCCACGCTTGGGCATGTGCAGCGCCACATAGATGCCGAGGGGAATTTCAATGGCGAGGATGATTGCCGAGAAGGCCAGCTGCCGTCCCAGGGCATTCCACATGCGCTCCGAATCGAGCATCTCCTGAAACCACTCCAGCCCAGCCCAGAAGAACTTGTTGTTCCCAAAGGTGTCCTGGACCGAATAGTTGACGACGGTCATGAGGGGAATCACCGCAGAGAAGGCAACCAGTATCAACACCGGAAGCACCAGGAACCACGCCTTTTGATTAACCGTTTTATTCATTACTTGGACTCTCCTTCAGGCGTTAAGCGCCAGTCATCCGCATACACATTGAGGCCCTCTGGGAGAAACTTCACCCGCTGGGCGTCGGCTGAGATCTCCTGACCTTCCTCAGCAATGGCATTCACACTCTGTCCATTGACCTCTAGGCGGATGATCTTGTGCCGCCCTACGTCTTCCACCCGGACGATCTTGGCCGGGATGCCGTCGGCGTCTTGGGTCAAGCGGATGAAGTCCGGACGGACTCCCAGCTGCAGCTTGCCTGACGGGCTGGAGTAGGTGGCGTTCAGGTCAACCTGGGTCCCCGCCACATACGCGCAGTTGCCATCTAGCTCCAAGTCAAAGAGGTTCATGCCTGGGGAACCGATGAAGTAACCGACGAAGGTGTGAGCCGGACGCTCAAACAGCTCCTGAGGCGTGCCGATCTGCACGACTCGTCCGTCGTACATGACCACAACCTTATCGGCAAAGGTCAATGCTTCGGTCTGATCGTGGGTCACGTAGATCATTGTGTGCTGAAACTGCAGGTGCAGCGACTTCAGCTGCGTCCGGAGTTCCCACTTCATGTGCGGATCGATCACGGTCAGCGGTTCATCAAAGAGAAGCGCGTTCACGTCTTCCCGGACCATGCCGCGTCCGAGGGAAATCTTCTGCTTGGCATCTGCCGTAAGGCCCCGGGCCTTGCGGTCCAGTTCTGCCTCCATGCCAATCATCTGTGCCACCTGGTTCACACGCTCCCGGATGTACTGGGCGTCAGAGCCGCGGTTCCGGAGGGGAAAGGCCAGGTTGTCCCGCACGGTCATCGTGTCGTAAACCACCGGGAACTGAAAGACCTGAGCAATGTTGCGATCGGCAGTGGGAGCCTGCGTGACATCAACGCCATCAAACAGGATGCGTCCCTGACTGGGGAACAGCAGCCCCGAAATGATGTTGAGAAGCGTGGACTTGCCACATCCGGATGGCCCGAGGAGCGCGTACGCCTCTCCATCGGCCCAGTCGTGGTTGAGGTCCTTGAGAGCGAAATCGTCTTCAGAGGTGGGATGAGGCAGGTACGAGTGGGCGAGGTTATCCAGCGTGATCTTAGCCATGAGTTATGCAACCTCCGCGTAAGGGGCTGGAGCAACCAGGGTCCCATCTGGGGTGAACGTGTAAACGTAAGCTGGGTCCAGAAAGACCGGAAGGGTCTGGCCGATCTCGAGGTTCTGGATGCCATGCACCAGCCCAATCCAACGGTTCCCCTCGTAATCCAAATGGACAAAGGTTTCGGAGCCGGTAATTTCCGTGACGCTCAGGGTGGTCTGAAACTCCATGGCCTCACTGACGGTGGGCTTCAGCTTGAGGTGGTTGGGGCGGAACCCAGCAAGGTACTGGCCATCCGAAAGGGACGCCAAGCTCGGGGTCGCGTTGTGCTGCCGGCTGCCAAAAGCAACCTGATTTCCGGACTTGGTGATCGGGATGAAGTTCATGGGCGGGTCTGAAAAAACCCGGGCGGTTACGGCATCGGTGGGCTTGCGGTAGACCTGCGGCGTGAGGCCAAACTGGGTCACGCGTCCTTCCCACAGGGTCGCTGTGTTGCCTCCAAGCAGCAGCGCTTCTTCTGGCTCGGTGGTCGCGTACACAAAGATGGATCCGGACTCTTCAAAGATGCGGGGAATTTCCGCCCGCAGCTCTTCCCGGAGTTTGTAGTCGAGGTTGGCAAGGGGTTCATCCAGCAGGACAAGGCCAGCGTTCTTGACCAACGCTCGGGCCAGCGCGCACCGTTGCTGCTGTCCTCCGGAAAGTTCCAAGGGCTTGCGGTCGAGCATCGGGGTCAGCTTCATGAGGTCCGCTGTCTTGCGCACCGCGGCATCAACCTCCTGAGGCCGCTGTCCCAGCAGTCGGAGCGGAGACGCAATGTTCTCATAAACCGTCATGGAGGGATAATTGATGAACTGCTGATAGACCATCGCCACCTTGCGGTCCTGCACCCGCTGCCCGGTGACGTCCTGCCCCTCCCAGTAAATCTTCCCCGTGTTGGGCACGTCCAGCCCTGCCATCAGGCGCATGAGCGAGGTCTTCCCGGAAGAGGTGGGCCCCAAGAGGACATTCATGGTCCCCTTTTGCAATTCCAGACTGGTCTCGTAAATGTGGGGCTGACCCTCCACACTCTTCGAGACTCCCTCCAACTTTAGTGTCATGACTCCGTTTCTCCTCCAGGCTGAACACCCACTCCGTCACACGAACCGCTTCTTTAGAAGGGCTCGCTCGGTTGTCACCAAAATGCTTGCCTTCAGTGACCTTAACTATCCTCAGTTTGCGGATGGCTCATTCACCATTGTTTTGGGACAGGCGCTTTATTCTCTGGGAGGGTTTGAACATTTGCAAGAAAAAAATACATTTGCCAGAGATGTCCGTGAGAGGCTCTTGTTTCGGCCTGTTTCGGGAACTCAAGCAGCCTTCGATTCTTCCGGGAAAACCGGATAACCACAAGGGGGATTCTTCCGAAGGCAGAAGACGCAGGGCCGGAACCCGGTTTCTCCAGCGGCTTCGAGGCCTGAGGGAAGTATGGCCCGTTTGGAGAGTCTCTCGGGAGACTCCTTAACAAACTAAGATGCTGATGGATTTTTAATTTTTACAATTGTAAATAAAATAAAACTAAAGTTATTTTTTGTTTATTATAATTTTACAGATGTTTTTTAAGGGGGTTGATTTTGTCAGGTGAAGTTTTTAAAAGTGAAGAACAGTAGGCGGCCTTGGCAACCGCTTTCCTTTGCCGCGCTCAAGCTCCTTTACCCCGTCCAGAGCCCGACCGCTCCACATTTGTTTTCTTGATTTCCCGTCATGGTATCGATAACATCATCTGCCGATGGAAGAAAGCGGCATCAACGACTTGGAAAAAGGGGGCTGTGAAGCGGATTGAATTGCTCTTAAAGGGGGGACGGCTGATTGACCCAGCGGTTCACTTAGATGCAGAGTGGGATGTGGGAATTGCCGGAGGGCGCGTGGTGGCCGTGGGACCCGACTTGGACCCCTCGGAGGCCGAGACCGTTTGGGACGTCTCCGGTCAGTTGGTGGTACCGGGTTTGATCGACCTTCACACCCACGTTTACTGGGGGGGAACGTCACTGGGGGTGGAGGCGGAGCCCATTGCTCGCCGAAGCGGGACCACCACGTTTGTGGACGCTGGCAGCGCTGGGCCCGGAAATTACGCCGGTTTTCAACGTTTCATTGCCGATGCCTCTCCCCTCCGGTTCTTTGCCTTCCTCAATGTCTCGTTTGCCGGCATCTTCGGTTTCAGTGAAAAGGTCATGGCGCCCGAGTGCGAGGACCTGCGCCTGCTGAATGCTGAGGAGTGCGTCGCTGTGGGACGTCAGTTCCCGGAGAGCATTGTTGGGATCAAGGTTCGAGTCGGACGCAACGCGGGGGGCAACGCGGGACTGGCTCCGCTGCTGGTGGCCTTGGAAGCCGCAGAAGAACTGGGCTTGCCGGTGATGACCCACATCGACTTTCCACCGCCCGGACGAGAAGAGATTTTGGCGCTCCTGCGTCCCGGAGACATCCTCACGCACTGCTTCCGTCCCTTTCCGAACTCCCTAGTGGCGCCAGACGGAAAGGCCCGGGACTCCGTTCGTCAGGCTCGGGAACGTGGAGTGCTGTTTGATGTCGGGCACGGCATGGGCGCGCTTTCCTTTGAGGTTGCACAGGAGATGCTCGCCGACGGCTTTGAGCCAGACACCGTCAGCAGTGACGCACACGTGCTCAGCGTCAACGGGCCGGCGTTTGATGTGCTGGTGACTGTGTCCAAGTTCCTGTGCCTAGGGGTTCCTTTGCTGGAGGCGCTCCGGAAGGTGACCGCGACTCCCGCGTCCATCCTCCGTCGCCCCGACCTCGGAACCCTGCAGGAGGGGGCGCAGGCGGATGTAGCACTCCTGAAGCTGGAAGAGGGCGAGTTCCTTTACCGAGACGTGAAGGGGCAGGAAATGAAGGGCACGCAGCGGCTGGCGTTGCAGCAGATGATTCTGGCGGGAACCCCCTGGCCGGAGTCTGTGTGATGGAAAAGACGCTGTTTGCTTACGCCTGGGACTTCCAGGAAGAGGGACCGGAATCAACACAGGCGCATCTGGAATCCCTGGGGGCGACCTCGGTGGCCGTGGCCGCAAGCTACCATGCCGGAAAGTTCCTCCGACCACGTGCCTCACGCAGCAAGGTGTACTTCCCAGAAGACGGGACGGTTTACTTTGAGCCAGAGTTGGCTCGCTACGGAACCCTGCAGCCGCTCCAGAATTCACAGGTTCCGCAGCTGAACCTGTTTCAGAACTGGAACTCGACGACGCTGCGTCTGGAGGCCTGGACGGTGCTGTTTCATAACTCGCGTCTTGGACAGGCTTTTCCGGAACTCTGTGCCCGGAACGCCTGGGGCGATCCCTACTGCTACAGCCTCTGTCCGGCGCACCCGGAGGTGCAGGAGTACGCCCTCCACCTCTGTCAGGACCTGGCCCGGCATGAAGCAGTCTCGTGTGTGACTCTGGAAACACCGGGGTGGCTTCCGTTTGCTCATGGGTACCACCATGAGTTTGCCCTCACCTCAATGGATCCTCGGACGGAGTTTCTGCTGGGCCTCTGTTTCTCCGAGGCCTCTCGGGCAGAGGCGCGGCGAGACGGCATTGACGTGGACGCGTTGCAGCGCTGGGTGCAGCAGGAACTGGAGCGGTTTTTCAAGAATCCCATTGTCCCTGACTCTGCACTAGCACAGCACTGGCTGCTGGCGGACGTTCTGACGCATCCGGAGCTACAGGCGTTTCTGAAGATGCGATGCCGGGTGGTGAATGAGCTGCTGCAGCGGCTCCGGAGTGAGCTCCCCAAGGAGGTTGCGTTGCGGGTGATCCCCACGGTGCAGCGTCCAACAGCAGGGTGCTGGTATGAAGGCACCGACCTTCTGGGCGTCCGGGCTTACACGGATGGCCTCGACTCCTGCACCTATCAGTCTGGGCCAACGGAGGTGCTGCAAGACGCCGAAGACGTCCGGGCTCGCCTGGGTCCGGAAGCGTCGCTGCGGTTTGTGCTTCGCCCCGCGCATCCGGACCTGCTGAGTCGGGAGGACGTTCTGCAGGCTGTCGCAGGACTGCAGGCTCTGAATCCGGAAGGAATTGCCTTCTACAACTATGGGTTTCTGCGCGAGCCGCAACTGGAGTGGGTGCGAGCCGCTTTTGCCCTTTTGGATGCGGAGGCCTGATGTCGCGTTTCGTTAATAAGCGAATTATCGTCACCGGAGGCGCTTCCGGAATTGGAAAAGCGACCTGCCTCCGTCTTCTTCAAGAAGGGGCGCAGGTGGTGTTCTGGGATGCAAATAACGTTACCGGTGAGAAAACAGAACAGGAGCTGAAAACCCACGGGCCCGTTCGCTTCATTCAGATGGACCTGCGTGAGGCCTCCAGTCAGGAAGCCGCCTGGGAGCAAACCCTGGAGCATCTTGGGGGCCTGGAGGGGTTGGTCAACAACGCTGGTGGTTCCCGCTATGATGTCTTTGAAGACCTGACTTCCGAGCGGTGGCGGGAGGACGTGGACCTGAACCTCAACGCGCAGTTTGACCTGATTCACCGGGCGGTGACGGCTCTGGAAGCCGGAGGGGCGATTGTCAATGTTTCTTCAGTGAACGCCGTGGTCGGGCTGGGAAATCCGGCCTACAGTGCGGCCAAAGCAGGGTTGATTTCCCTGACCCAAAACGTCGCCACCCGCTATGGCGTGCAGGGCCTGCGCTGCAATGCCGTGCTGCCTGGAACCATTCAAACACCGGTGCATCACTACCGTTACGAGGTGCATCCGGAGCACTTTGAAAAGCTCCGTGCCTGGTATCCGCTCGGACGGATTGGGCAGCCGGAGGAGGTGGCTGCCGCAATTGCTTTCCTGGCCTCGGATGACGCCAGCTTTGTTACCGGAGCCGTGCTGGCAGTGGACGGCGGTTTGACCGCTGGCAGCTTCCGGATGATCCAGGACCTGACTCACACCTAAGCCTTCTAAACGTGATGCCTCTCTCTCTTGAAACAGTCCTTCAGGCCCCTGTCGATGCATCTTGCAAGGGCTTCCCCTACACGCAGTCACCGCTTCCGCTGGAGGCGCTGGGCACCCAAGGCTGGAACCTCCTGCAGGGGGACCTACCTTTTCCGGTGGCGGTCTTGAAGGACTCCGCCCTCCGGAGCAACAGCGCATGGATGCGTCGCTTTACTGAGGCCTTTGGGGTGAAGCTGGCTCCGCACGGCAAGACCACCATGGCTCCACAGCTGTTTGACCTGCAGCTTCAAGATGGCGCCTGGGGAATCACCGTGGCCAACGTTCACCAGCTGCGGCTGTGTGCGCAGTGGGGGGTTCCGCGGGTGTTGATTGCAAACCAGGTGGTCGGGCCTCAGGAGCGAGCGGGCTTGTGGGACACGCTTCAGGCCTTTCCTCACCTAGAAGTCGTGTGCCTGGTGGACTCAGTGGCCAACGTTGAGCAGCTGGCAGCCGCTGCACCGGAGCCACGAAACGGCCTCCGGCTGGGGGTGCTGGTGGAACTCGGGGTGCCGGGCGCCCGGACGGGGTGCCGCACTGAAGAGGAGGTGCTGGCGTTGGCAGAATACCTTCAGAACGTTCCCGCCCTGGCGCTCCGGGGGCTGGAGGCGTATGAGGCGGTTCTGCGGGGTCCGAATTCGGCTGTGACGATTCCGCAATTCATGGAGACCCTCAACCGCTTGGCCCAGACGTGTTGGGAACGAGGCTGGTTTGCACCCGGTCCGGTGATCTTGAGCGCCGGAGGTTCGGACTACTACGACCTGGTGGCGCAGTCCCTTTCGGCTCCGGAAGGGGCCACGGAGGTGGTGCGGATTCTGCGGAGCGGCTGCTACCTAACCCATGACTCGGAATTTTACCGGCACCTCTTTGAACAGATCTGCGAGCGGTCTCCTGACCTCAAGCAGTGGGGGAAGGGGCTGGAACCTGCCCTCCAGGTCTGGGGCGTGGTGCAGTCTCTTCCGGAACCAGGTCTGGCGCTGGTGACTGCCGGAAAGCGCGACCTGTCTTATGACATCCACCTGCCCGTGCCCGAGTTGCACTTTCAGCCCGGAAGTCATACCTGCCCGCAGGCGCTCGCTCCTGAGCATTATCAGGTGACCGCGCTCAACGACCAGCATGCCTACCTGAAGCTTCCTCCAGAGGCCGGATGGAAGGTGGGGGACTTGGTGGGCATGGGCATTTCGCATCCGTGTACCACCTTTGACCGCTGGCGTCTGCTCCATGTGGTTGATGAACAGTGGAACGTGGTGTCGGCCGTCCGGACGTTTCTGGCGTGACGTCGCTTTGCCTGGAAGCCTGTGTCACCTCGCTTGAGGCGGCACAGCATGCCGTTGTGCAGGGGGCGGATCGGTTGGAACTCTGTGCCGATCTTTCTGTAGGAGGAGTCACACCGGAGCGGAAATTGATCGAACAGGTGGTGCACCTTTCGTTACCGGTTATGGTGTTGATCCGCTGCCGCGCCGGGAGCTTCTGCTACACGGACGCAGAGGTGAAACAGATGGCGGAGCAGGTCCATCAGGCGCTTGACTCTGGAGCGGCCGGGGTGGTGCTGGGAGCGTTGACGTCGGAGGGAACCGTGGATGAAGCGGCCTTGGCGATCTGGCTGGAACGAGCCGCGGCGTATGCGGCTCCGGTGACCTTTCACCGGGCTTTTGATGAGGCTCGGAACCTTCCGGAGGCGTGGGATCAACTCTGCCGTTTCCCTGCGGTGACTCGGGTCCTGACGTCTGGCGGAGCGCCTCAGGCGTGGGACGGACGGGCTCAGCTGGCGGCCCTCCAAAGCGGTCCCGGACCGACCGTCTTGGCGGCAGGAAGTGTTCGTCCGGACCAGGCCCCCGCGCTGGTAGCAGCGACCGGTGTGTCGGAACTGCACTTCAGTGCCATGCAGCCAGACGGCACGCCTCATCCGGATCGTGTGCAGCGGATGCGGTCCTGCTTTCCCCGCTTGACTCGGTAGCCTTCGGCGCCGAGTTCCCTCCTCAGAGCACTCCGGAGCGCCCTTTCTTCATTGTGGAAAACGGGGCCGGCCGTGGTGTCAGGCTTCGCCCCAGAGAGTCCGGGCGACCATGCTGAAGGCGAGCAGCAGCAAGAGGGCGCCCATGCCAAGGTCTAGCTGGGGCTTGTTTCTGCGGAGCCGCTCCATCCAGTTGCCTGAAGAGGCGACGATGACGACAAAGCTGTACCAGCTCATGTCAATGCCGCCCACGGTGGTCACCAGCACAGCCTGCTCGCTCCAAGATGCTTCGGGGTGGACAAACTGACTAAAAAGCGCCAGCAGCCATGCTGCAATTTTGGGATTGAGGAAGGCAATCAGGAAGCCTTCGGCAAAACCACGGCGTCCGGAAGGGGGAGCCGCTGCTTCGAGCGAAACAGGAGAGGGGGCGTGCAGCTCCTGCCAGCCGCCTCGGATCATCTGCACCCCGAGCCAGGTCAGGAACGTGGCCCCCAGCCACTGAGCGACTTCAAAGAAGTGAGGGATTGTTTGAAACAGCGTCACCAGACCGGCGACAGCGACCAGCGCATAAAAGAGCATGCCGAGCCCGTGACCGATGCCGGTCAGGAGGCCCTGAAGGCGGCCCCCTGCGACCGTGTTGCGGAGCACCACGGCAAGGCTGGGACCCGGTGACATGGCGCCGAGCAGGCAGACCAAGGCCACCTGTCCCCACTGAGAAAAGCCCATGGGAGGGGTGAGGTGAAGGTGAGGGCGGAACTACTGGTTTAGGCCGGCCAGCAACGCGTTGCGCATGACCCCAACGGGCGCAGGCTGTCCGGTCCAGAAGGTAAAGGCGTCACATCCTTGATGCAGCAGCATGCCCAACCCGTTGATGGCCGGAATCCGGAGCTGCTCCGCTTGCTGCAACAGAGGCGTGTGCGCCGGTCGGTAGATGATGTCTGCAACATGCCGGACCTCCTGAAAAGCAGCCAGGTCGACCGGAGCTCCGGGAGACGACATGCCCACCGTGGTGGTGTTGATGACCAGGTCAAAGGCGCCGGCGTACAGCTCTTCCTGCGTGACGGCCTGCAGGCGTGTTTGCGGAAAGATGGGCGTGAACTCGTTCACTAGGGCCTGTGCCCGTTCCGGAGTCCGGTTCCAGAGAGTCAAGGAGGCGGCGCCGGCATCCGCAAGCCCAACGACCAGTCCGCGGGCTGAACCGCCTGCTCCGATGAGGGCAATGGACTGACCTGCGGGTTCGAAGTTCAGGGGTTCCAGCGAGCGCAAGAATCCACTGGCGTCGGTGTTGGTGCCCACCAGGTGGCCCTTGCGGTTCCGGATGGTGTTGACCGCACCGATCTTCTGGGCAATGGGAGTGACTTCATCCAGAAAGGGCAGCACCGCGCTTTTGTGCGGAACCGTGACATTGACCCCGGCGAGGTTGAGGGCGCGGAGGCCATTTACGGCTTCTGCAATCTGTTCCGGAGGTGACGGCAAGGCCACATAGACCGCGTTCAGGCCCAGCTCCTGGAAGGCGGCATTGTGCATGGCCGGAGAAAGGGAGTGCTCCACGGGGTGCCCCAGGACAGCGTAAACCCGGGTGCTCCCGTTGATCGGGAGGGTCATTCGAGCTCGTTGAAGCGGTTCTCAATCAGGCCCACCATCGCGTCTAGGGCTTCGTCTTCGTCCGGCCCCTCAGCGGTGACCTGGACCTTGGTGCCTTGGGGAGCGCCCAGCATGAGCAGCTCCATGATGGTCTTGGCATCCGCCTTCAGACCGTTTCCGTGCAGGTGCACCTGGGCGTGAAAGCGGTTGGCCAGCTTCACCACCTCAGCAGCAGCACGGGCGTGCAGGCCAAGGCGGTTGACGATGGTGGTGTCCTGAGACTTCATGCGGTCAGAGTCCAGCCTGCTGACGCAGGGCCTCCGCCTTGTCTGTCTGCTCCCAAGTAAACTGGGGCAACTCCCGGCCAAAGTGACCATAGGCCGCTGTGGCTTGATAGATGGGACGCAGCAGGTTCAGGGTGCGGATGATCCCGGCAGGCTTCAGTTCGAAGGTGTCACGGACCAATTGGACAATCCGGTCTTCCGGAATGACGTTGGTGCCAAAGGTATCGACGTTGACCGAGACCGGCTCGGCCACGCCGATCGCATAAGCTACCTGAACTTCACAGCGGGATGCAAGCCCTGCGGCAACAATATTTTTAGCAACGTACCGTGCGGCATAGGCTGCAGAGCGGTCCACCTTAGACGGATCCTTTCCGGAGAAGGCGCCTCCGCCGTGCCGACCCATGCCCCCGTAGGTGTCAACGATGATCTTCCGGCCGGTGAGCCCACAGTCCCCGACAGGGCCACCAATGACAAAGTTGCCCGTGGGGTTGATGTGGTACTTGGTGGACGCGCTCAGCCACTCCTGAGGCAGAGTCGGTTTGATGACCTCTTCCATCACGCCCTCTTCCAAGTCCTTGCGGGAAACCGACGGGTCGTGTTGGGTGGAAAGCACCACGGCGTCAATGCCAACGATGGCACCTTCTTGGTAGCGGAGCGTGACCTGGCTCTTGGCATCCGGACGCAGCCACGGCAGGGTGCCGTCCTTGCGCTTGGCAGCCTGACGCTCTACCAAACGGTGTGAATAGGTGATGGCCGCCGGCATGAACACGTCTGTTTCGTTGGTCGCATACCCAAACATCATGCCCTGGTCACCAGCGCCCTGCTCGTGCTCGTCGCTCTCATCTACGCCCATGGCAATGTCCGGAGACTGCTTTCCAATGGCATTGAGCACGGCGCAGGTGTTGCCGTCAAAGCCCAGCGCGTCACTGTTGTAGCCGATGTCACAGACCACCTTGCGGACCAGCTCCTCCATGTCCACCCACGCGGAGGTGGTAACCTCGCCAGCGAGGAGCACCATGCCCGTCTTCACCAGCGTCTCACACGCCACACGGGCCTTGGGGTCTTGCGTCAGGATGGCATCCAGTACCGCGTCGGAAACTTGGTCGGAAACTTTATCAGGATGCCCTTCGGACACCGATTCGGAAGTAAACAAGGTCTCTGCTGCCATGGCGTTCTTCTCAGAAAGGAGTTGGGAGCAATGACGGACGCCGCGCGCCATCACTCGATGGATCTTCAGGAACCCACGACCTTATCAGCAAGTGAGTAAATCGTCAAATCCGCATATTGCGATTTACTGCAGAAGCAGCGCGGTCCCGCGAATTCTCTTGATCCCTGAAAGCAAGTCTGAGACTTGTAAGAGCGCAACTGCTTTCCAACAGAAGCTCCGGCTTCTCAACCATGGATTTCGTGCCCCATGCCGAAGACCTACACGGTTCGTGTCCACAACCTCATCGTTTATGGCTATCATGGAGTGCTTCCGGAGGAAAAGCGCCTAGGGCAGCGGTTTGAGGTGGACCTAGAGTACACCCTGGCGCAGCCTCCGGAGCCGTGGGTGGATGATTTGAAGGCCACGGTGTCATACGTTGACCTGCACGAGCTGGCGGAGCAGCTGGTGGGGCAGGAAGCGTTTGACCTGATTGAAACCCTGGCGGACCGTCTTGTGGAGGCGATCCGTCAGCGAGCGTTGGTCCGAGCGGTGCGGGTGCGAGTTCGCAAACCCTCGGTGCCCATTCCAGGCGTTCTTGATTACGTTGAAGCCGAAGTGGCCTGGGAGGCTTCGGATGCAGAGGATTCATGAGAGAGATTCGAGTCACACTGGCTCCTGAGCGCGAGAAGGCGCTCCAACGTCACCACCCCTGGCTGTTTGCCCAAGCGGTCCGTTCGGTTCACGGCGACCCACGTCCGGGGGAAACGGTTCGGCTGGAAGACCACCGAGGGCGTTTTCTGGCCTGGGCCGCGTGGAGCCCGGAGTCCCGCATTCGGGCACGGGTGTGGAGCTGGCAGGAGGCGGACGTCATTGACGAAGGCTGGTTCCGAGGCCGCCTGCAGCAGGCCCTGGACTTTCGGCACCACTGGGTCAATACCGAGGCGACCACTGCGATGCGCCTGATTCATGGGGAAGCCGATGGCCTACCGGGGCTGGTAGTGGATCAGTATGACGGGGTGCTGGTACTGCAGCTGCTGAGCACGGGTCCGGAGTTTTGGCGCGAGACTCTGGTGAAGCTGCTGATGGAACTGACCGGAGCCTCGGTGGTGCAGGAACGGTCCGACTCCGAGGTCCGCAAGCTCGAAGGACTCCTGCCGGTCGCTGAGACCCTGCAGGGCACACTTCCTCCGGAGTTGTGGGTGGAGGAGCACGGCTTGCGCTACCGGGTGGATGTGCGTGAGGGGCAGAAAACGGGCTTTTACCTGGATCAGCGTGACAACCGGGCCCTGCTGAAGACGCTGGTTGCCGGGGAACGGGTGCTCGACGCCTTCTGCTTCAGCGGAGGCTTCACCTGTGCCGCCCTGGCGGGTGAAGCGTCTTCGGTGATGGCGATTGATTCTTCAGGACCGGCCCTAGAGCTGGCCCGCCAGAACGTTGAGGCCAATGGATTTTCAGCGCGCTCCGTTACCTTTGCTGAAGCAGACGTGTTCAGCCTGTTCCGTGAGCTCCGGGACCGGGGGCAGCAGTTTGACACCATCATCCTAGATCCGCCTAAGTTTGCTCCAACACACCGGCACGTGGAGCGCGCGTCCCGGGCTTACAAGGATGCCAACCTGCTGGCGTTGAAGCTGCTGAGCCCCGGCGGGAAGCTGCTCACCTTTTCGTGTTCCGGAGCCGTGGGGCCTGAGCTCTTCCGGAAGATTGTCGCTGGCGCCGCACAGGACGCTGGAGCAACGGTCCGGATGGTTCAGGAACTGAGTGCCGCACCCGATCATGCCGCGTCCCTAGCGTTTCCGGAAGGGCTCTACTTGAAGGGACTGCTGCTGCAGCGGACGGACCGCTGACGCTGAAACACTGAATCAATCAGGAGGAAAATGGACGAGTCTCTTTTTGAAAAAGGACTGGAGCAGCGCAAACGGACCCTTGGCGCGGAGTACGTGGAGCGCAACCTTGCGGCAGCCGATGACTTTTCTCGGCCGTTTCAGGAAGCCATGACCGCGTGGTGCTGGGGATTCGGGTGGGGCGATGAAACGCTTCCTCTGAAGACACGGTCCCTGATCAACTTGGCGATGCTGGCCGCGCTGGGAAAGATGACGGAGTGGGAAACCCACTGCCGTGGCGCTCTCACCAACGGCGTCACCCTAGAGGAAATCCGCGCCGTCATTCATGTGGTGGGCATCTACTGCGGAGTGCCGCAAGCGGTGGAGTGCTTCCGTTCTGCCCGCAAGGTGTTCGAGGAGCAGGGGCTTGATGCCTCAGTTCTTCAGGAACACCCATAGCGCACCAGACCCTCCCCACTCCCCTGGAGCCTCGCCGAAGTCCCGGAGGTAGGGTTTGCCGTTGCGCTGCAGCCACTGCTCCACGCTCTGCTTCAGCACCGGGCCTTGGCCCCCGGAGCGTCGCCCGCGTCCGGTGATGATGAGGACTTGGCGGAAGCCTGCCCGGTGGGAGCTGAGGATGAAGTTCTGCACCGCGTGGATCGCTTCCTCACGGGTCATGCCGTGCAGGTCAATTTCGTCGTCGGGACGATTGGTGACCGGGACGCGCTTGGAGCGGACGGGTTTGGCCGGTGCGAGAGGAGCAGGGGGAGGTGGCTTGGCCTCTTCCGGAGGCGGTTGCAGGCGCTCGAACGCCTGCTCCATGAGGTGGCCGTCGGTGTCGGATTCTTCGAACTCGATTCCGGACGGCCTCCTGGAGCTCATGGATCAGAAGTAGTAGCGGGCAGAGACGGCGTTGTAGATGGCCTGCTGGTCTTCAGCAAGCCCCTGTCTGCCGAGGGCTCCGAGTTCAAAAGCGAACCCGAAGTTGGGGGTGGAGACGGGGAAGAACTCTGCTCCTCCGAAAACCCGGAGGGTGGTGCCCCGCTGGTCACCTTCATTGACGAGACCGGCGCCCACTCCAAAGAACATGTCCTGGATGCCTTCTTTGGCAAAGACCCGAGCAAAGCGTCCCTCGACGTTCATGCGGTCCCGGTTCTCTCCTTTTTGGTACCCAAGGAGCAGTTCAAAGGAGTCCAGCGGCGAGACCCAGTTTTTCAAGGAGAGGGCTTCTTCGCTGTTCTCCGGACGGTAGTGCAGGCCAAACCCGAGGCGTCGGGAGAGGCTCCGGGAGCTGGACTCGAACTCCACCATGCGCAGGTCGGCGCGTTCGATCCGGATCTGACTGCCGGTGATGTTAGACTCAAGAATCAGGCGCTGCTCGTCCATTCCCTGAATCTTGCCCTTAAGGGACTCCCCACTACTGAGGTAGATCGTTTCTGCAGAAACCGGAACAGCGAGGAGCAGGAGGCCAGAAAGGGCCGGAAGTAATTTACGGAACATGAAACACCGAATCGTGAATGAGGGTGCAAGGGTTCAGAGACACTGAGGAAATCCATGCAAATGCCGAACCGCTCCGGAACTTCACCCGCAGGTGAAGACGAATTTGGGAAAACCGCTGAGGCTCCAGAACCGGCGGCAGCCCCTCCAAACCTGAGGCAGACGGTCCGGAAGGTGATGGCGGAGCTGCGCCTGAAGGAAGAGCTGGGCCCAGGTGCCCGGCGGGTGCAGCAGCACCTAGAGCGCTTGCTCCGGATGTGCCAGACCAAGGAGGAACAGCAGTGGGTCCGCCGGTGCCTGCAACCGGTGGAGGTGGGCGGCGTCTCCTGGATTGTGCCACGCCGGGCGGTGGCGTTGGAGGTCCGGCAGCTGCTGACGCTGCTGCAACGGGGGCTGCGGTTTGGAAAGGTGGACCCGCATTTTGAGATCCGGGTGGTGCAGCAGGAACGGGTGCCTTACTGGGAAGGAGAACCACTTCCGGAGCACCGCTGGGGTGAGCGCTTTGCGTGTGTCCTCAAGCACGAGGGTCTGGTCCGCGAGTATCGGGTGGCCCGGCAGGCGATCGCGCAGGCTGATCAGGCCCAAGCGTCCCCAACGTCAACGCGTTCGAAGCAGCTGCGTGAAGTGCTGGAGCAGGAGATGTTTGCGTTTCGGGTGCCCACGCGGTTTGACCTGGAGGCTCCTCCGGACCTGGACCTTGAAGAATCCCTCTTTTTAACAGAGGAGGGCACGACCCTAGAGAGCCAGTTCCCGGAACGGACCCGCCGGGTGCTGGAGCGTCAGCAGGCCCGGGAGTGTCCGTCTCTGCTCAATCAGGCGTCGTGGTCAACGCTGCGCAAGGCTCGTCCGGCAGTGGTGGTGTTGCTGGACATCAGCTCTTCGACGTTTGAGCGGGACCTCTTCAAGATGGCAAACCTTGCCTGTGCAGCATTGCTGAAGCTCCTCAAGGCCCGCATTCCCAAGATTGCCCTAAGGGTCATTCCCTACAGCGACTCCGCGCTTCCTTCGTTTGACCGCTTTGACGGGTTTGTGCCTCCGGGAGGCACCACGGCGTATGAAGCCGCCTTTGCTGCGGCGCAGGCCTATTTGGAAAAGTGGGACGGCGCCCGGACCCTGGTGCACCTGACCGATGGACTCCCCAACAGCCTCGACCTGGCGCGGGACGCTGCGGCGCGTTTTCCGGAAGCCAACATTGCGTATGGCCAACTCATCTTCGGACACACCAAGCGCGTCAGCGACCTAGCGGACTACCTGCAGCGCCCGCCGGGCAGTGAGCCCGGGCGCTACGAACGTTACGTGGACTGCTTCACATCGGTTGCTCAGGCGTGTGAAGGCGCCCAGACGGTGCTGTGGGTGATGAACCGGATGCCGGAAGCGGTTCTTTCGATGACCGATTTGGTGCTGGGAACCCACTGGGATCCGGCTCCCTGAGCGCACGGGCGTTCCGGGGGGTTGCTCAGAGAACACATTTTTTGTGACAGATTCACTAATTATTTGCAGTTCCCGGTACGGGAGGCTACGATTCAGCCTTTCCACTGCGGAAATCCCCCATCCATTTGCTGCGAACCGGAGAGTCGAACATGTCCCAACTCACTTCTCTTGAGCGCGATCGGCGCTACTACCTGAACCCTTTCACAAATCTGATTGCCAAGGAGCGTCAGGAGCACTTGGTGATTGCTCGGGGAAAGGGGGTGCACGTCTATGATGAGTCGGGGCAGGAGTACCTAGAGGGCATGTCCGGACTGTGGTGCGTGTCGCTCGGATGGAGTGAGCCGCGTTTGGTGGAAGCCGCCCGTCGGCAAATGGAGGAGCTGCCTTATTACCACAGCTTCACAGGAAAGCTGCCGAAGGTTACCGTTGAGCTGGCGGAGCGCTTGGTGAATCTGGCACCAGAGCCTTTGGGAAAGGTGGTCTTTGCCAACTCTGGTTCCGAGTCCAATGACACGGCGGTGAAGGTGGCATGGTACTACAACAACCAGCGGGGCCTTCCGGAGAAGAAGAAGATCATCTCGCGACAGCGGGGGTACCACGGGGTGACGGTCATTTCAGGTTCCATGACGGGGCTGGCGTACGCGCAAAACGGATTCGACCTCCCGGCTGCGCGGTTTCTGCACACCGACTGTCCCCACGCCTACCGGCAGGCGCTGCCGGGGGAAAGCGACGATGCCTTTTCCGCTCGCTTGGCGCAGAACCTGGACACCCTGATTGAACAGGAAGGCCCAGAGACGGTGGCTGCTTTCATTGCCGAGCCGATTCAGGGCGCTGGAGGCGTCATTGTGCCCCCAGAGACCTACTTCCAGCACATCCAACCGGTGCTGAAGAAGCACGATGTGCTCCTGATTGCCGATGAGGTGATCTGCGGGTTTGGACGGACGGGGCAAATGTTTGGCTCGCAGACCTATGAGATTGCCCCAGACATGATGGTGGTGGCCAAGCAGCTCTCTTCCGGATACCAGCCCATCTCAGGACTGCTGATCTCGGATGAAGTCTACGACGTGCTCCGGGACGCAAGCGGAACCTTGGGGCTGTTTGGGCACGGCTATACCTATTCTGGGCACCCCACTGCCGCTGCAGTGGCACTGGAGACGCTCAAGATCTACGAAGAACGCAACCTGGTGGGACGGGTGCAGGAGCTGGAGCCGGTGCTGCAGAACGGCATTCGTGCCTTTGCCGACCATCCGCTGGTGGGAGAGGTCCGTGGTCGCGGACTGATTGGAGCGATTGAGCTGGTCAAGGACAAGGCAACCAAGGAATCCTATGACCCGGCCCAGAAGGTGGCCGCGACGCTGGTGGCGCATGCCCAGAAGCATGGGCTGATCCTCCGGGCGCTTCCCGGAGACGCCGTTGCGTTCTGTCCGCCCCTGATCATTGAAGCCGCTCAGATCGAGGAAATTCTGCAGCGCTTCGAGCTGGCTCTGGCGGATACGGCGGAGCAGTTGGGAGTGGCCTAGGGCCGCGCAGACGATCCTCATGAACCGGGCCGGTGAGGTTCCGGGTGATGCCTCCAACGAAGAGAAATGAAGTATCCTGCTGAAGTTTATGACGCGGTTGACGCGATCCTCATGGTGACCACCCTCAAGGGGGAGGTTCTGGCCGCGAACCGTGCGTGCCGCGAGGCCACCGGGTTTCGCAATGAGGAACTCTGTGGGCAGTCCATCTGGGACCTCTTCTTTCACCCCTCTGAGCAGGAGCTGGTCTCTCAGTTCATCGAGGAGGTGCAGGTGCCTCCCTACCGGACCACCCATGAGCACGTGTGGCGCATCAAGTCCGGACAGCTGCGGCGGGTGTCCTTCACCCTGTCCAAGTTTTCAGGAACAGAGGCCCCGGAGCGGTTGGTGGTGACCGCCCTCGACATCACTGAACTGCGGCAAGCGGAGGCAGAGCTGTGGAGCTACCGGGCCAACCTAGAGAAAATGGTGGAGCAGCAAACCGAGGAGCTGCGGACCTCACAGCGACGGCTTTCGGGCATTTTGGACACCGCGGAAGACGCGGTCATCTCCATTGATTCTGAGCAGAACATCATCCTCTACAACCATGGTGCGGAGCAGATCTTTGGCTACACGGCCTCTGAGGTGATTGGGCAGCCACTGACGGTGCTCCTTCCGCAGCGCTACTGGGGCAACCACCACCAGTACATTGATGACTTTGGCCGGTCCGATCAGCACTCCCGCTGCATGGCCGACCGCTCGGAGATTTACGGACGTCGCAAGGACGGCAGCGAGTTTGATGCTGAAGCCAACATCTCGCAACTGGAGGTCAACGGCGAAAAGATCTACACCGCCATCTTGCGGGACATCACGGAGCGTAAGCAGATGGAGCGGCAGCTCCGGGAGTCGCTGACGGAGAAGGATGTGCTGCTCCGGGAAATCCACCACCGGGTGAAGAACAACCTGCAGGTCATCTCCAGCCTCTTCACCCTTCAGTCCCGCGACACGTCAGATGAGCACCTGCTGGCAGTGCTGAAGGATAGCCAGCACCGCATCCAGTCCATGGCCCTCATTCATGAAAAGATCTATCAGTCCGAGGGACTGGTGCAGGTTCCGTTCGATCAGTACATCCGGGAACTCACGGTGGACATCATGCAGTCCTACCTCACCGGAAGCGTCCGGGTGCAAACTCAGTTTGACTTGGAGTCCGTGGGGCTGGATATTGATACCGCCATTCCTTGCGCCTTAATCCTCAACGAGTTGGTCAGCAACGCGTTGAAGCACGCCTTCCCTGAAAACCGTACCGCCGGCCTCATTGGCATTGCGCTCAAGCGAGAGTGGCAAGGGGACCGGTCGATGCTGGTGCTGCGGATCTGGGACGACGGCTGCGGGCTTCCGGAAGGAGTGACGTGGCAGACAACGAAGAGCCTGGGGCTCCGTCTGGTCCGCGTCCTCAACGGGCAACTCCAAGGCGAGCTGGTGGTGACATCAGACGCGGGCACCTGCTATGAATTCTTGATCCCTGGAAAAACATCACCTGTAAAATCAGCATGAATGAACGAATCCTCATTGTTGAAGACGAAGCCATTGTGGCCGAAAGTCTCCACGACCAGCTCGAGAACCTGGGCTACTCCATCTGCGGCATGGCTTCGACCGGCGAGCGGGCTTTGGAACTGGTGGCTCAGGAGCTTCCGGATCTGGTGATGATGGACATCATGCTGGCAGGCGAGCTGGATGGCATTGCCACTGCTCAGCAGATCATGGAGCAGTACCGGCTTCCGGTCGTTTACCTCACCGCCTACTCCGACCCCAAAACCCTAGAGCGCGCCAAGATCACGGAGCCCTTTGCCTACCTGGTGAAGCCCTACAAGGAACGTGAGCTGCACTCGGCCTTGGAAATCAGCCTCTACAAGCACCGGATGGAGCAGCGCCTCCGTGAGAACGAACGCTGGCTCGACACGCTGCTGAAGAGCATCGGAGACTCCGTGGCAACCGTGGACCTGCAGGGCCTGATTACGTCTCTGAGCCCGCAGGCGGAGAAGCTTTCGGGCTGGACGGAAGCCGAAGGACAGGGCAAGACGCTTCCGGAGGTCTTCCCCCTCCAAGAAGGCAACGACGAAGGCTGCCTGCTGGACCTGGTGGACGAGGCCCTGCAGGGGCGTTCGGTGCAGTGTCTGGTGGAGGAGGAACCGGTTTTGATCACCCGGAACGGCAATTATGTGGCGCTGGATGCAGGCGCGGCTCCGCTTCACAATGACCGGGAAGAAATCATCGGCGCGGTGCTGGTGCTCCGGAACATCTCGCCTCGCAAGCAAACCGAACTGGAGCTGAGCGAAGCCCGAACCGCCCTCACGCAACTGTTGACTCCCCGGGAGTTGGAAATCCTGCAGCTGATGGTCAACGGATTCAGCACCAAGGAAATCGCCTTCGACCTCAGCATCAGCCCCCGGACCGTTGAGGCCCACCGGCAGAACATGATGGTGAAGCTCCAGATTCACGACATGCCGATGCTGGTTCGCTTTGCCATCACGCACCGGCTGGTCGACCTCAAGCCCGTCTGACGCCTCTTCCTTCGCCTGACCCGCTTCCGGGTTGGGCGCCTTGGTTCACGCACCTCCCAACGCTCTGGTGACAAAGGCCCTGCTCAGACGAGGCTTGGATCCTTCCTTCCCCAAACAAACCGCCAAAAATGAATGACGCTATTAAAAATCAAAAAGAGATCGCTCAGGTGGTCGATGAGGCCATCCGGAGTCGCCGATCGGTCCGGGCTTTCCGGCCTGATCCGGTTCCTCAGGACGTGATTCGGGACCTGCTGGAGGTTTCGCTGCGGGCGCCTTCTGGGACGAACACGCAGCCGTGGCGGGTGCATGTGCTGACCGGTGCCACCAAGCAGCGGCTTTCCGAGGAGATCCTCAAGGCGTACTGGGACCCGGAGGCAAACGCACAGCACACCGAGGAGTACGACTACTACCCGCAGGAGTGGCGAGACCCTTACCTGAGCCGGCGCCGGAAGGTGGGGTACGACCTTTACGAGCTGCTGGGCATTGGCAAGGGGGACAAGGAACGCATGCGCGCACAGCATGCCCGGAACTATCAGTTCTTTGATGCTCCCGTTGGGCTGATTTTTACCATTGAGCGGGTCATGCGGCAGGGCAGCTGGCTGGACTACGGGATGTTTTTGCAGAACATCATGGTCGCCGCTCGTGGGCGAGGCCTAGACACCTGTCCGCAAGCCGCATTTACTCAGTACCACCGGATCATCGAAGAGGTGCTGGAGCTTCCGGACGAGGAGATGGTGGTCTGTGGAATGTCCCTAGGCTACGAAGACCGGGAGAAGGTGGAGAACCAACTGGTTACCGAGCGAGAACCGGTGGAGCAGTGCGTCCAATTCTGGGATTAGCCCAAGGAGGAAGCGATGCTGACGAAGGACCTGCTGCGGTTTCGCTCTGTTAAGGGGCAAATCCGACCCCGCTTCATTTCTGTGGAGGACCCAGACCTGCTGGAACTGGCGCAGGCCTTGATCGCCTGTTACGACTCAGGAATCGGCGCCACACGAGAGCGTCTTCAGGAGCAGGTGCAGCAGGTGCTAGAGGCCTTTTCGGGAGACGCGCAGCTGGCCAAGGGGTTCGATAAGCTGCTGCAGGATCGCTCTGAGTTTGTGTCCGGAGGAGCAGAGGATCTTCCGGCACTCCGAGCGCGGGTTTTTGCCGTCAGCGCCCAGTACCTGCAGCAGGGGCTTCCGGAGACCGCAGAGGCCTTTCGGGAGCAGCTTCAGAACGAATTGGACGAGCCTCCGGAGTCGCTGATGAGCCGCCTTTACGGGGATCTGCCGCCTTATCATCCGCTGGAGTCCTTCCGGAGCCTCTCTGCAGAAGGGCTGCTGCGCCGGTACAACCTTTCGCTGGTGCAGTCGCTGTTGCTTTACTGCGATCGGCTGGAGGTGACGCTTCCGGAGCCACGCCCTGCGGAGCTGCGGCAGGTGCTGAAGTACCTTCGCTTTCATCAACTGCTCGCCCGCTGGCACCGTGATGAGCGAGGGGGCTTTCGGCTGGAGGTCGAAGGACCGATGAGCCTTTATGCGCAATCGCAGAAGTATGGCCTGAACCTCGCCAGTTTTTTCCCGGCAGTGTTGCACCAGTCCAACTGGTCATGCGAAGCACTGGTGCAGGTGCGCAAGAATCGTCCGGAGGTCCTGAAGTTGGATGCGTCTTGTGGATTGCAGCCGGTGAGCCGTCGCTTCTTGGCCTATGTTCCGGAGGAGCTGACGCGGTTGCAGCAGTTGCTGGCACAAAAACTCCCGGAGTGGTCCCTGGCGCCGGCGAGTGACTTCCTGATCCTAGGGGGGGAGGTGCACTGCTTTCCCGACTACGAGCTGACCCACACCAGTGGTGTGACGGTTTTTCTGGAGCTGTTTCACCCCTGGCATGCTGGACCGCTCAAGGCGCGGCTGGCACAGCTGTCGTCTGGAACTCAGCCTCCGCTGCTACTGGGGGTGATGCGGCGTTTGCTTAAGGAAGAGGCGGTGGAAGCCGCAGTGGAAGCATCGACGTACTTTGCGCACTCTGGGTTCTTCTTTCGGGAGATCCCAACCCTTGAGGCACTGAAGCCGCTTCTGCAGCGTCGGTTGCAAGACGCCGGAGAGGTGCCGTTGCTGCAGGCAGTCGGAGGGCCTAGGTTTCGAGGAGACGAGGAATGAGTTCGGCGAAGTTGCAGGGACGGTGGCGGAGGTCGAGCTGGTCTTGGAGAATCCGGTCCCAGCCAAGGCGGCAGGCGCCGGAGGATCCGGGGAGGGCAAACAGGTAGGTTCCGTTGGCCACTCCGGCAACCGCTCGAGACTGAACCGTTGAGGTCCGGATTTCCTCAAAGGAAAGCCAGCGGAACAGCTCGCCAAAGCCTTCGATTTCCTTGTCAAACAGTGGCTTGAGCGCCTCCGGCGTTCCGTCTCGTCCGGTGAGGCCGGTGCCCCCTGTGGTCAGGATGATGCCCACTGCCGGGTCGGCAATCCACTGCGACACCACGGCTCGGATCTGGTACACGTCGTCCGGAATGATGCGTTTTTCAGCGAGCTGGTGTCCTGCGGCAAGCAGGCGTTCCACCAGCAACTTCCCGGAGGTGTCCGTCTCTTCAGTCCGAGTATCTGAGACTGTCAGGACGGCAATGTTCAGGGGTCGAAATTCTTTTTCTGCCATTACTTGACCTGAATGAGCCGCTCTCCTTGGTAGTCAGGACGGTAGATGAGCTTCTCCATTTCGATCAAATCACACCCTTCTCCGTAAAGCTGAACCGTCAGTTTCGGAGGGTCGACGGACAAAATGCTTCCGCTGATCTTGAGGCGGTCTCCCGGATCAAGCTCGGCAAGCTTGAGGGCCTTCTCTTCGCTCATGGAGCACATGACAAAGAAGCCCCGGTGTGAAACAGAAACCACCCAGCCCATGGCGCCTTCCTTGACGGTTTCAAAGGTGCCGTTGACGACAATGCGCTTGGTTTTGATGTCTCGCTTGAAGCGGATCTCGTTGCTGCTGTAGGTCTGAAACACGCGGCGGAGGTCACCTTCAGTGTACTCCTGAGCAGAGGCCGGAGCCACGGTGCTGAGGAGGAGGAGGCTAACGAAGAGGGTTGGAAGAAGGCGCTTGAGGACAATCATGGGAAAAAACCTGTGTGTGAAAAAGAGTCTGTGCTTGCAAGAGGGGCGGAGTCTGACAATAGGGTCAATGGAAGCCGGTGGGAAGTCAATCTGGAAGATGTTGCGTTCTGTAAGGCCTGCTCCCGGGTTGCAAGTTCGTGGGAAGGCTCTATTCTTCCGAAAGACCGAACGCCCACGCCCTGACTTTTCTGACGAGTGAATCCATGAATGAAATCACGGTTGCTGCGACCCAGTTTGCCTGTGGACCCCGCTTCCGGGAGAACTGGGAGCAGGCGGAGGCGCTGGTCCGTCAGGCGGCACAAGCAGGGGCGCAGATCATCCTGCTTCAGGAGCTGTTTGAAGGACCTTACTTCTGCAAGGACCAGGACCCAGACTACTTTCAGTGGGCGCAAACGCGTGAGGAGAGCGAGCTGCTTCAGCACTTTTCCGCGCTGGCGGCAGAGCTGAAGGTGGTGCTGCCCATCAGCTTCTTTGAACGGGCCGGAATGGCCTTCTTCAACTCGGTGGTGGTGTTTGACGCAGACGGAAAGGACCTGGGGCTTTACCGGAAGTCTCACATCCCAGATGGCCCAGGCTATCAGGAAAAGTTCTACTTCACCCCTGGAGATACGGGGTTCCGCGTGTGGTCCACCCGGTACGCAACCATTGGAGTGGGCATCTGCTGGGACCAGTGGTTTCCGGAGGCGGCCCGGGCAATGGTGCTGCAGGGGGCGGAGTTGCTTTTCTACCCGACGGCCATTGGCTCAGAGCCTCAGGCTCCAGAGTGGGATTCGGCGGCACACTGGCAACGGGTCATGCAGGGGCATGCCGCGGCTAATCTGGTTCCGGTGATTGCGTCAAACCGGATTGGGGAAGAGGTTGGGGCTTCCTGCACCTTAACGTTTTACGGGTCCTCCTTTATTGCCGGGCCGCAGGGGGAGGTGTGCCAGCAGGCCAACCGGACGGAACCGACCCTGCTGGTGGAAAGCTTTGACCTCGAGGCCATTCGGCAGATGCGACACGCCTGGGGGCTGTTCCGGGATCGGCGTCCGGAGCTTTATCATGCCTTAAAGACTCAGGACGGGAACATTTCTGGCATTTCCTGAAAGTCTCCGGACCAACTGATTTTGATGAGAGTGGAAACGAATGGGGAAAATCATTAAGAACTACGTGGCCCCCGGCATCGTCTGGCTGGAGGTGCCCGAGGCGGATCTGCGGATTCTGTGTGGCTGCCCGGCCGACTGCGTGAAGCACCTAATGCGGGAGAAGCTGATCCGGAGCCACACGGTGAAGGGCGTGAGCTGTGAGACCGGTCCCAACGCCATTCTGCTTTCCGACCTTCCCATCCAAAAGGGCAACTTCACGAACCTAGGCGAGTTCCCAGTGCTGCAGATGCTTTACCGCCAGGGCATGCTGCTGCCGGGGCATCCGAACAACAATGGCTCCAAGCCCATCCTCATTGGTCAGGAAGACGTCGTCAAGGCCCAGATGAACTACATCTACCGGGGCAACTACGGTCTGACGTCCTTGGAGGAGATCATGGAGGGCGGTGTGAGCCGGGAGGAAGCTGAGGCGATGCTCCGGATGAAGCTCTGGTTTGCCTTTGGGGTGATTCATCCCAGTGAGGAGCTGCTGGAAGCTCATATTGTGGGAGACCAACCGACAGAGATTGGCTCCGGAGTGACGGTGCTCCGTTTGGAAACGAACCGCTACGAGTTCCGCTACCGAGGCTCCTCCGAGGTCATTGACCTCAACCTAGAGCCCCATGAAAACTACGCCACCCCCTATGAACTGGGCTCGCATCGCTTTGAGCGCCAGTACTTTTCCGTTGTTCACACCGGAGAAGGCGATGGCTGGGACATCAACCGGCCGTGCATGGGCAGCATTGTCTGCTTTCAGGGCAAAATCTACCTCATTGATGCCGGACCGAACATTGATCACAGCCTCAATGCCATGGGCATTAGCACCAATGAGATCGAAGGCATCTTCCACACCCACACCCACGACGACCACTTTGCCGGCCTGACGACTCTGATCCGGGCCGACCACCGCATCAAGTACTACGCGACTCCGCTGGTCCGGGAGTCTGTCACCCGCAAGCTTTCGGCGTTGATGACGCTCAACGAGGGAGAGTTTGAGGAGTTCTTCGAGGTGCACGACCTGCAGTTTGACCAGTGGAACGACATCCAGGGGCTGGAAGTGATGCCGATCTTTTCGCCGCATCCGGTGGAGACAAACGTGTTCCACTTCCGGGCGCTCTGGAGCGAGGGCTACGTGTCGTATGCCCACCTGGCGGACATCGCGTCTGTGGAGGTGCTGCAGAAGATGGTCTCGGAGGATCAGAGTCAGCCGGGTATCAGCAATGAGTTCTTTGAGACGACCCTCAAGCACTACCACGTCCATGCCGACCTGAAGAAGATCGACATTGGCGGAGGCCTCATTCATGGGGTGGCAGAAGACTTCCGGGAGGATCCTTCTGATAAGATCATCTTGGCGCACACCGCGGAACGCCTGAAGCCGAACCAGAAGGAGATCGGCTCAGAGGCCGCGTTTGGCAGCATTGACGTGCTCATCCCCGGGACACAGGACTACGTCCTGGAGCAGGCCAACAACTACCTGCAGATCTTCTATCCGACGATCCCGCAGCATGACCTGCAGATGCTCCTGAACTGTGAGCGCCAGCGCTTCAGTGCCGGAGAGATCATGCTCAAGAACAATGAAACCCCGTCCTTTGTGCACCTCCTGCTGACGGGGAACGCAGAGTACATCCGGGCGCACGATCACTCGGTGCGTCGGCTCTCCAGCGGCTCCCTGATCGGAGACCTCTGGGCGCTGTTCCGTGGACGGAACCAGGGAACCTACCGCGCCTTCAGTCACCTGGAAACCCTAGCCATTCCCGCGGACCTCTACCGAGAGTTCGTCAACCGCAACCGCATCTATCCGCAGATCCAGAAGTTCCAGAACGTCATTGACTTCATGATGGAAACCTCCATTCTGGGAGAAGGGATTTCGTATCCGATTCAGCTGAAGCTGGCCAATCAGGCACAGCTGGTGACCGGAAAGGCACTCATGGATGTGCCGGGATTGAAGGTCCTGCAGCGGGGAGAAGCCGAGCTGCGGCGTCAGGGCAAGGTCCTGCAGCCGATGCTGCCGGGGGCCTTCTGGGGTGAAAGCTCCATCCTGCAGCGTTCAAGTGACCTGGAGGTGTTTGTGGCTCCGGATGCCCGAGTGTTTCACTTTCCCGATGTGGAGATGCTCAAAGAGATCCCGATTCTCCGTTGGAAGCTCCTCGAGCACCTTGAAGAACTCCGTCGTATTTACTGACTGATGAAGCTATCCCGCCTCTTCTGCCTGCTGATCTTTTTGTGGACCGCCTCGGTTGGTCTGGCCTCGGAACAACACGTCTGGGACGCCCTCCGGGACGGGGGGAAGGTGGTGCTGATCCGGCACTCCCGAACCATTTCCGGCATCGGCGACCCTGCTGGGTACTCCTTGGACAACTGCCAGAGTCAGCGATACCTTTCAGAAGATGGCAAGGACCAGTCCCGGCGAATGGGGGCTCGTTTCCGAGAAGAAGCCGTTCCGGTGGGAGACGTCTTTTCCAGTGAATGGTGCCGCTGCTACGAAACAGCAGAGCTGGCCTTTGGGCGCTACGAACTCTGGCCGGCGCTCAATTCCTTCTTTGACGATTACTCCACCCGAGACCGCCAGACGGAAGAAGTCCGGAAGCGAACGGTCGCATACGGTGGGGACGCCAACCTGATCCTAGTGACCCATCAGGTCAACATTACGGCCCTGACCCGCCGAGGCGTAGCCTCAGGGGAAGCTGTGGTGCTGAATCCCACCGGCACCTCCTTTGAAGAAGTTGGCCGCATCCGCTTCGACTGATCACCCAACCGTTCTCTTTTTTCCTACGACAGCTGAATCTGCTGCACGGCGGTGCCTCCGGTGAGTTCCGAGAGCCAGCGTCCTAGCCCACGCTTGGGAGGAGGGTGCATCCAAGCAATCTCTGGAAGCAGGTCTCCGAGCCTCCGGAGCTTCTCCTTGAGCTGGGTCTTCTCTTCGGCTAATGAGGCGCTGCCGGGGGTGAAGAGTCCGTCGCTGCAGAGCAGGATACGGTCGTTAGGCAGCACCCCAGCTCGCTGCACCGCGTGATGAAGGGTGTCAAGCGACTGGTGCAGCAGGCTCTTTCCCGAAGCCTCCTTCAGGTTCTGAAGCAGCCGCAGGGCGCTGGACGCGGTGCCCCGTTTCAGGACCCAAGAAACCTGTCCCGCTTGGAGCTGCAGAACCTGAAAACGGTAGGCAGACTGCCGTAACGGAAGGGACTGCAACGCGGCTAGGGCCTTTCCCAAAAACCGCAGGGCACCGGTGGAGCGACTGGCGTCCAGGAACAACCACAGCTGCGGACGGCGTTCCAGACGCCGGTAGTGCAGCGTCAGAGGCGCCCCAGCCGTCCAGCCGTGCTTGCTCGATTCCAGAAGCGTCCGGGGCCAGTCGAGGCGGGTTCGCTGGTCAGCGTGCTGAACCGGACGCGCCGCTCCCATGACCAGAGAGGTCCGTTTGGGGGGCTGTGGACGCTGGTGCCACCAGTCCTGCAGCACTGAAGTAGGCGCCGTGGGTTCCACCTGAAACGGAGTGGAGTTGGCTCCGCGAGGAGACGCCGCAGTTTGCGGACGAGAAGGGGGCGACGTTTGGGGTGCGGGCGATGGCTCTGGAGGCGCTTGTGGCGGTGGCGTCGGACGCGACTCCGGAGGCAAACGGTGTCCCAGACACAGCTCCCACCCTTCTGCAAGGTCGGCTTCCTCAACCTCCACAGCTCCTCTCCAAGCTGCTGCACAGCGGGCGGTACGCAGCACCCCCAGCTCGGCCCGGACGCCTTCCAGCTGCAACGAGGCAGCTCGTTCGGCAACGGCCTCCCGCATTGCTTCCGGAATGACCACTTCCTTCAGGCGGGTCCGAGCTTCCATGATCTGGGTCCGGAGCTGTTGCAGCTGAGGCTCGTGTTCCTGCCGGAAGCCGTGGGGGTCGTCTTCAAAGGCCATCCGGGCCCGGACGATTTCCCGTCGCTCTTCCGGGGTGTAGTGGTCATGAATCCAGACTCCGTGGGTGAAACGGTCCAGCAGCTGCGGCCGGAGGTCTCCTTCTTCCGGGTTCATGGTGCCGATGAGGATGAAACGGGATTCGATGTGGGCAGAGAGGCCGTCACGCTCAAGGTGGTATTGACCGCTCGCGGCAGCATCTAGGATGACGTCGACCAGGTGGTCCGGGAGCAGGTTGACCTCGTCGATGTAGAGGACGCCCTGGTGAGCCTGTTCCAGCAGACCCGACTGTCGACGCCAGGCGCCTTCTGTGGTCAGGTGCGCGGCATCCACAGAACCGAGCAGGCGGTCTTCGGTCGCCCCCAGCGGAATCTCCTGGAAGGGCGCCTCGGCATGGTGCAGGGCGTCTGCAGGAAGGAGTTCCCGGAAGGCCCGGACCAAGGTGCTCTTGGCGCAGCCACGGTGTCCCATAAGCACCGTGCCGCCGAGCTGCGGAGCAAGGGCGTGATAGAGCAGAGAGCGCTTGGCGAGGTCTCGTCCAATGATGGCGGTGAAGGGGAATTCGAGAAAAGAGGACATGCGTGAAGTCAGGGGTTCGTTCAGAGTCAGGCGGATGGGCTCCGTCGGGAGCCGCTTCAGGTGCCCCAGTGTAACGGGGGCGTGAGACGGGACCAGCCATTTTCGCCATTTTTCCGGAAGTGTGGAAAAACGCTTGTCTCCTGCTCGTCCATTTTTAGGATTGATCGCACTGCAGGAAATTGACCGGCACTCGCTCCAGAAGAATTCGGGAGGTCGTGGAGCCGCCTGCCCTTTCTGTTCCTTTGCTCTGAGGTTTCATGTCATCTCATCTGTTTCGTCCGCTCTCGCTTCGGTCCCTCACACTCCGCAACCGCTTGGTCCTTTCTCCCATGTGTCAGTATGCCGCAGAGGAGGGGTTGGCCAACGACTGGCACTTTGCCCACCTGGCTCAGTTTGCCATTGGGGGAACCGGGTTGGTCTTTACGGAGGCTGCAGCGGTCTGCCCGGAAGGACGGATCACGCACGGAGACCTGGGGATTTGGTCTGAAGCCCATGCGCAGGCGTTGCAGCGGGTGACCGGTTTTCTGAAGGCGCAGGGGGCGGTGCCGGGCATTCAGTTGGGACACGCCGGACGGAAGGCGAGCATGCAGCGTCCGTGGTTTGGCAACGGGCCGCTCGCAGAGGCTGATTTTGAACGAGGGGATCATCCATGGGAGATTGTCGCCCCCAGTGCGGTTCCGGTGGCGCCGGGGTGGTTGGTTCCGCACGAGCTGTCGTTGGCCGCCCTTGACGAGCTGGTGCAAACGTTTGCTGCTGGTGCCGCTCATGCGCTTGCTGCCGGATTTGAAGTGGCGGAAATTCACGGCGCCCACGGCTACTTGCTTCACAGCTTCCTCTCTCCCTTGGCGAACCAACGGACAGACGCCTATGGCGGTTCTCGAGCAAACCGGATGCGTCTGGCTTTGGAAGTGACCGAGGCCGTCCGAGCGGTTTGGCCGGAGCACCTGCCCCTGTTCTTCCGGGTGTCAGCCGTGGACGGGCTGGACGGTGGGTGGACGCTGGAGGATTCAGTGGTGTTGGCGCGTGAGCTGAAGGCCCGGGGCGTGGACGTCATCGACTGCTCGTCACGAGGCATTGCTGGGGCGGCGACCGCCAGTCAGCAAGCCCCACAGCGGGGCTTTCAGGTGCCCTTTGCCCAAGCCATCCGAGAAGAGGCCGCGGTGGCCACCCAGGCCGTGGGGCTGATTGTGACGGCGCAGCAGGCCGAAGCCGTGATTCGTTCCGGACAGGCGGACCTGGTGGCACTGGCACGCGAAGCGCTCTATCAGCCCTCTTGGCCTCGTCAGGCTCAGCAGCAACTGGAGGGCGATCAGTTTGCTGAGTGGCCTCCTCAGTACGGTTGGTGGCTGGAGCGTCGACGTTACGCCCGGGGCAATCCGGAGGATACGCTCAATGAACAGGGTCAGCCCATTGGCTTTCCGCTGGAGGGGTGGCAGCCGCCCCCGCTTCCAGGACGTCAGACCCTAGAGGGACGGTTTTGCCGGGTGGAGCCTTTGGATCTGGACCAGCATGCTGCAGAGCTTTATGAAGCGTATGCTCAGGATGCCCAAGCGACCACCTGGACTTACCTGCCGTATGGTCCCTTTGCCAGTGCGGACGACTACTTTTCGTGGCTGCAGTCGGTCTCGGCCTCAACGGATCCGATGTTCTGGGCCATCGTCAGTCAGGCTTCCGGGAAGGCGCTAGGGGTGGCGTCTTACCTGCGCATCAATCCAACTGCAGGCTCTGTTGAGGTGGGACACGTCAGCTTTGCTCCGGCGCTGCAGCGGACTCCGATTGCGACCGAGGCCATGTACTTGATGATGGAGCAGGTGTTTGCTCTGGGGTACCGTCGCTATGAGTGGAAGTGTGATGCGCTGAACGTGCGTTCGTGTCAAGCGGCTCAGCGCTTCGGGTTCTCCTTCGAAGGCCTCTTTCGACAGGCCCTGACGTACAAAGGACGAAATCGAGATACCGCTTGGTTTGCCCTGACCGATCGAGACTGGCCGCTGGTGCAGCAAGCGTTTCAGCAGTGGCTGGCTCCGGACCACCTTGGCGAAGCGGGTGTTCAGACGCACTCGCTCTCGTCGCTCACTCGTCCCCTGCTGCACCGGGCGTTGCCCCCGCATTGGGTGTGAAAAAGTCCTATTTTCTGGTCAAAAGGGGATTTTGAATTAGTATATAATTTATGAAGATCCATTATTTTTTCCTAGGCAGCGCCGGGGAATTTCTATAGACTCCAGAGCGGGTAAAACAGCTGGAAACAGCGCCTGTATGATTGACGAAATATCGTTTGACAATCAGCCGGCAAGCGTTTACAAATAGGTTTCGATAGCCTATATCTTTTTCATTCAGATAGGTCCACACGCCAGACATGGAAGTTAGGAAGTTGGCCCGAATCCCCTCCTTGATCCCCCCATTTGAGTAGCATGGATGCCTCCAAAAAGTAGAAGCAGCAACCTCGTGGTTGGCTTGGACATTGGCACCACAAAGATCTGTGCAATTGCGGCGGAAGCCGATTCTCGCGAACCGTTGAACATCATTGGCGTTGGGACCGCCAAGTCGGAGGGGCTCCGCAAGGGGGTGGTCGTCAACATTGAGAAGACGGTCAAGTCCATCAAGAAGGCCATTGAGGAATGCGAGCTGATGTGTGGTCAGCAGATCCACTCTGTCTACGCTGGCATTGCAGGGCATCACATTCGCGGACAGAACAGCCGGGGGATGGTCACGGTGTACAGCCGGACGGTCACAGAAGATGACATCCGCCGGGTGATCGATGCAGCGCAGGTGCTGATCCAGAGCGACCGCGAGGTGCTGCACATCCTTCCTCAGGAATTCATTGTCGACGATCAGGATGGGGTGCAGAACCCACTGGGCATGGCAGCCGCGCGGCTGGAAGTCAATGTCCACATTGTGACGGGATCCGTAACTTCAGCGCAGAACATCATCAAGTGCTGCAATCAAGCGGGGCTGGATGTCGAGGATATTGTCCTAGAGCCTCTGGCTTCGAGTCAGGCGGTTCTCAGTCCGGACGAGCAGGAAGTGGGAGTGATCCTCATTGACATTGGGGGAGGAACCACCGACATCACCATCTACTCCGAAGGCAGCATCGTCCACACAGCGGTCCTAGCGCTGGGAGGAAATCACCTGACCCACGACATTGCGATTGGCTTGGGAACCCCGTTGGCTGAGGCGGAAGAAATCAAGCATGCTCACGGCATTGCCCTTTCCAGCGAGGTCTCTGAGTCTGAAGAAATTCAGGTGCCCGGGGTGGGCGGACGAAACACCCGTGGCATGAAGAAGAAGGTTTTGGCCGAAATCATTGAAGCCCGCTTCCGGGAGATCTTCGAGCTGATCGCCCAAGAGGTTGAGAAGACCCCTTACCGCAACCTGATGGCCTCCGGAGTTGTGATCACGGGAGGCACCTGCATCATGCCCGGCGCCGATCGCCTGGGCGCCCAAATCCTGGGCCTGCCGGTCCGGGTCGGCTTCCCTGAAAACATCGCTGGCCTGCACGAACTGATCTACTCCCCCAAGTACGCCACAAGCGTTGGACTGGTGCGCTACGGGATCAACAACAACTACGGCCGCCCCATCTTTGGAGGCGATGAAACCAACCTGTTCCACCGCGTTTCCCGGCGAATGAAGGATGTCTTCAAAGAATTCTTTTGACCAACCTCAATCCGCTAGCTCGTCTATGCTCAGCTTTACTTCCATCCAGCCCGTTCGCGATGACGCCCCCAGCATCAAGGTTGTAGGAGTCGGCGGCGGAGGCGGGAACGCCATCAACCGCATGATCCAGCAGCAGGTGGACGGGGTTGAATACATTGCCGCCAATACGGACCTCCAGGACCTACGCAAGTCCATGGCCAAGAGCAAGCTTCAGCTCGGCCACCAGAGCACCCGCGGTTTGGGCGCCGGAGCCAAGCCGGAAGTGGGACGGACGGCTGCGCAGGAAAGCATCGACCAGATCCGAGAGGCGCTGCAGGGCGCGGATATGGTCTTTGTGACGGCCGGCATGGGCGGCGGCACGGGAACCGGTGGAGCCCCGGTGATTGCTCAGGTTGCCCGGGAACTGGGAGCGCTGACTGTTGGAGTGGTGACCCTCCCTTTCGAATTTGAGGCCCGCAAGCGTCGGAAGGCCGCAGACAGCGGGGTGATGGACCTGAAGGAGCACGTTGACTCGCTGATTGTGATTCCCAACAACAACCTCTTGGGCATGATCAGCAAACGGACGCCCATGATTGAGGCCTTCGGCTATGCCGATGACGTGCTGCGCCAGGGCATCCAGGGCATTTCTGACCTGATCACCCGAGACGGCATGGTCAACCTCGACTTTGCCGACGTCCGGACGGTCATGGCCAACAAGGGCAAGGCCGTGATGGGAACCGGAATTGCCAGCGGCGAAAACCGGGCCCGCAAGGCTGCCGAGATGGCCATCCACAGTCCTCTGCTAAGCGACTGCCGCATTCAGGGCGCCAAGGGCATCCTCATCAATGTCGTGGGCGATGAGACAATGAGCCTGCATGAGGTCACAGAAGCCTCCAGCTTCATTGAACAGCAGGGCCACGAAGATGCGATCATCATTTGGGGCGCCGCCACGAATCCGGACATGGGCGAGCAGATCATGATCACCGTCATCGCTACCGGTTTTGACAGTCAGGAATCTTTGGCCCCGACCCCAACCCTCTCGACCCCGGAAGAGCCGCTTCCGCCGTTGGGCAGTCGTGGGCTCAGCGACCCCACCCCACCTGCGAAGCCTCTGGAAGCAGCGCCTCCTCGAGAACGTGTCCGGAAGCCGGTGGCCAGTGATTTTCTGATGGACGATTCGGATCCTGCGGTGGAAATTGATGTTTCGGAGCAGCCCGACGATCCTGAAATCGGGGCCCTCTACGACACCGTTGTGCAGACGCCTGCGGTTTCCAAGGAAGCCCCTAGGGTTCCAGAGGTGGTCGAACGAGGCTTCCGACCCCTGGCAGAGCTTCCGGCAGAAGAGCTTTCTGAAGAACCGGAGCCGGCCCCCGAACCGGTGGCACCTCCCTCCATCAGAGCCTTCCCCGAACCTCCTCCTGCTCCTGAACCTCCTCCACTTGTTGCAGAACCAGCCTCTGCACCGTTGCACGCGGAGCCGGAACCGGTGCGTCCGGAAGCCCCTGAAGCGCCGGAACGATCACCGGAACGATTAGGCGCTCCTGTTTCGGAACCTACGGTGATGACGACGATCTCATTGCCAGGAGCCCCCCAGTCGGGTGGAGGAGCCGCACCAGTCGCTGCTGCCGTCCGGAACGATGCTTCCGTGGAGACGACAACGCTTGGCATGGGATACGCCTCACTGGGGAACGATCGCCCTCCTGTTCAAACGCAGCCGGTGGTGCCGGAGTGGGTCAATAAAGCCGATGCCAATTTTTTGAACAACCTTGACATTCCTGCCTTCATCAGACGCCGTCGGACCTGATGCTTGTGTAAAACAACTGGTGTTTTGCAGAAGTATTTGATTCAATGCGACACCTTTTTATTTGATGATGACTCACTAGCCGCAGTAGAGAACGCTCATGCCTCACAAAGGGAAGCATTTATTGGAAAATGCGTCGCTTGGGGCTATTGCTGGCTTGGTCGCCTGGGGGTTGCTGGCCCTCAGTCCCGTCTTTACTGAGTTTCTGACTTTCTCTCCTTTTGTGATCCATAGCATCACTGCTTCCGCTGGTTTGGGAGCCGTGTTGCTGGTTCGGGATCCGCTTTTGAAGCACCTGCCCTTCAATGAAGTCTTGCTCCACGTGCTCTTCGGGGCCGTTGTGGGGGGAGTCAGCGGGTGGCTTGCTTTCCGTTCAGCCGATTATTTGTTGGCTTATCAAGTTCCGCCCTTTGCGTCCCGCCTGGTTGGGTGGGGGCTCCTTGGTTTGTTATTGGGTGGAGCTTCTTGTGTGTTTCATGCTCGATCCCATTTCATCCTCCGCCCCTGTCTTGGTGGAGTCGCCGGAGGTGTGGCGGGTGGGATTCTTGTTGAACTTGTAGCGCTTACTCCCTTTGATGGCCCTGCGCAAGCAGTGGCGTTGCTCGCCTACGGACTGACGTATCAGTTGGTGCAGGCGAGTTTGGAAAATCTGACCTCGCACGCGGTGTTGCGCGTGATCAATGGCCCACAAATGGGGCAGTCCTGGCTGCTGTCGGCACCGTTGCTCAGCATCGGTTACGGCCGCTACACGGATTTACGGCTCTCGGGGTATACCGAGGTCTGTGCCCATCATGCCGACCTCCGCATTGAAGATGAGCAGATGAGTCTGCAGAATGTGGAAAAGGGCGGCGAACTGGAGGTAAATTTTCGGAAAGTCCATCAACAACCACTCAAAGACGGAGACATCATCAAAGCAGGGTCAGCGCTACTGCAGTACTGCGAGACCTAATGAACGTTTGGAAAACTGCATCCGTGCTGATCGCCTTCCTGCTTTGGGCAGGAGGAGCGTTCAGTCAACCCTCCGTTGTGGTGGTGGGCTCCGATGCCTCTCAGGCGATGCTGGAGGAAAGTCACCGCCTCTTCCTCCTCCTTCCGGAGGAAATCCATCAGGACCCTTACTTCCCCCTCAATTTTCAGCTTCAGTCTGAAGGCACCACGCTTCTCATCGATCGGCTTGAACCCCGGCGTGAAGCCCTTCCGCTGGAAATCCTCCTGTTCCTCCCGAGTGCTTGGAACGCCGAAGACCCGGCTTCTTTATTGAAACAATTGTTACCGATCACACTGCCGGCGAACACACGGGTTCAGGTCTCTTGGGAAGGGGGGCTGGTCGACTTCAATGAGGCGTCGCTTCCGGACCAGATTCGTCCCCGTCAGCAGCCGTTTCCTTCGGCACTCAGATCAGCCTTGAAGGAGTTTGGCAGCGATGCTTCCAAGCGTCGGTTGGTGGTCCTGCTCACGGATCACTTTCCGGAAGAGGAGTGGCACCAGCAGCAGATTGCGACCCTCTTGGCGCAAAACCACGTCAGCCTGCACGCAGTCTTCTTTCCCGGAGTGGAGGCTTCAGGCGTTGAAGGAACGTCCCGCGTTCACCGCATTGCGGGGCGGGAGGAGCTGTCGGCCATCTGGGAGCAGGTGCTGAAGGAAGCGGACTCAGAGTGGATGCTGACGTATCAGGATCCGAACTGGCATGGAGACGGCAAGGTTCTGCAGATCAACGCCCGGACGGCGTCTCAGGAATTTGCACTGACCTGGCAGGCTCCGGGACTGCACTACTGGCCGGAGCTAGAGGTTCCGGTTTGGTCAGGAGGGGTGGCGCTGGCAAGTGCGGCGCTGTTTGCCGGATTCCTGTGGTGGAACCGGCGGCCCCGAATTGCTCTCGACGAGGGAATGGGGCTTCAGCTGCTCAGCCCACGTGAAAAGGATCAGGTGATCCCAATCCCAGATTCTGGAGGAAGCCTAGAGTTCCTGACGAAGCTCCGGACGCAGCGGAAGCTTCGGCTGTCGGCTAACCTGCACCGTGTCATGCTGACGCCGCAGGAGGGATCGCTGATGCTGGAGGACAAGAACTACAAAAACGCCCTGCTCATCAACCGGCGCCGCATCCACCGCCGTCTTCTGCAGCACGGAGACCTGCTGGATGTGGGCGAGATGGTGCTGATGTTCCACAATCCGAAGCAGGAGATTCCGGAGCAGGAGCCTGAAGACAACAAACCCTCTGCCCCGGTGCTGCCGGCCGAGTGGATCAAGCCCAATGGGCCGCTGCGCAAGGGGCTTCCGAGTCTGCAGTTTGCCGATGCCCGTAACGACTTCCCGTTGGTCCGGAACATCACCTTCATCGGCAGTGCTTACACCAATGATGTGCAGCTGATCAGCACTGAAATTGCCGCACGGCACGCCAAGATTGTGAAAATTGGTGGGCAGTTCAAACTGGTGAATCTGGCAGGAGACAGCACCCTGATCAACGGGCGTCGGGTGGAACAGCGGTTTCTGCGCGAGGGGGATGAGATTATGATTGGAGACAGCTCCTTCCGCTTTCGCTTTGGCCGTTCCAGTAGCGGAAAGCCCAAAACGTCACGACGCGAGGGAGCGAACCGGAGTCACGAGAATGTGTGACGCCACCTCATAAGAGAGGAGGGTTGGGGTCGTGTTGCTGTGCTCCGGAGGCTGAGCCTCGAGCTTTCGGAAGCAGGCTTCTTTTTCAAAGTGCTCGCAGACCTTGGGGTGCTGTTCCTCTTCTAGGTGCAGCGCAAGGGTTTGCATTTCCTCACTCCGGACACTGACCCGAATGTGACGCCCTGGCGTCAGCGCATGGGTCTGCAAGTGCTTCATCACCTCTTCCGAATTTTCCAGCATTTCATCCAGCATCAGCAGCTCCACCACGGCGCCCGGGAGGACTTCGCTCAGAGGCAAGGTGGGGCAGGTGAACTTTCCACCGCCTCCAGGCATGGGGGAGCCATGAGGGCAGTACTTGGGGTGCCCCAGGCGCTCAGCGAGTTGCTCGGTCACGAGGGGAGTGAGGGCATGCTCCAGGTGCTCTGCGTGAAGGTGCAGCTGGTACCAGGGAATGTCCAGCTCCTGGAAGAGGAAGTATTCGGCAAGGTTGTGACGCAGGGTCACGGCTTCCGCCTGCTGGCGCCCCGAAGGGGTCAGGGAGATGCGTCGGTGCTGGTCAATCTCAATCAGCGCATCTCGCTTGAGCCGCGTCAGGGTTGCATGGACCGTGGAAGGACTGCTCCGGAGGCGCCGGGCAAGGTCCTTGGCTTTAGGCGATCCACCTGACCAGCTGATGCGGTAAATGGAATGAAGGTACTCTCCAACCACGGCAGAGGGCTGGGCAAAATCGGCTTTGCGAAGCGAAGGCTGTGGCATTTTATTGAGGGCGAAGCTCAAGAATATAGTGGAATAGCTGATATCCTCCAACGACGCCCTCAATATAGCCAATTTCGTCGGAAACCCGTATAAAAAAACTTCCTGCGTCTTCGCCAGCTCCGGTGCGGTCTAACTCTAGGGCGGTCTTTTTTCCCAAGCGGTGCCGCTCAAGCAACTGCAGATTGGCGTCATACAGAGACACCTGAGGCATGAGGTTGGTTGGTCCCAGTCGTTGCCAGCGAATGGTTCCCGAGAAGCCCGCAGGAATCTGTAGCAGATCGGAGTCACCACGGTTGAGAATGGTTCCAGACATTCGGCCTTCTTCCGGAAGCCGAGTCAGACCCCCGCCTCGTGCCGGAATCTGCCACTCTGGAAACTGCTCCGGATCCCACTCGGCTTCCTTCAGCAAACGCTGGAGGATTAGGTCTGGGGCAAAGGGCTCCAGCTCTAGCAGTGGAGTCTGCCAGTCAAACCGCAGGCGCAGACGCTGTCCAATCCATCCGGCTTCCTGAAGACCCAGCGGCTGCAGTTGAGACGTCAGGGCTCGCACCTCAGCTTCTTGATTGCCCCGCAGTTCCCCTTGATACAGCGCTCCCTCAGGCAGCAGCCGAGAGAGGGAAAGGTCGTTCCACTGCGGCTTCCCGGAAAAAGCCACCCGCAGCACCAACGCCTCTTCCAAGGGTCCCGGAACCCCTGTGATCTGAATTTCCGTGACGGCGCCCTGAGTGTCCTGGGCAAAGACGGCCTGCAGCACCGGCCCCCACTCCAGCAGCAAGGCGTCTCCTAGGTCACGGGTCCATTGCTCCTGACCCGGAGCAAGCGTCTTCTGGAAGCGACTCTGCGCCCGGAGGTTCCCTTGCGCCACCAATCCCCACTGAACCGTGACCTCCTTGGCCTGCTTTCCGTCCCAGTTGCTGGGCGCATCGAGGTTGAGGAGCAGTGCTGAATCCAGCCCCTGGAGGGAACGGACCCGGGCGGCCTGGCCCAGCTGCACCTGATAAGGCTCAAGGTACTTGGCGAGCATCTGTGTGAGCTGCTGCACCTGACGGTCGCCAGAGAGGGCGGAAGGCAACTGCAACGCAAGGGGCAGGCGTTTGGGAACCCGGTTGTCGGTGGAAAGCGGGAGGCCACGGTCTCGTAGCAACGCGATCAGGCGAGACCGGAAGAGTCGCCCTTCCAGCACCAGGGAAAAGCGGGACAGGTCTGCGGCCCGCTGCTCAGAGATGACGCGGAAGGACTCTAAGACGCTGGCCTCGGCCTTGAGGGCCTCTTGCTGCAGAATGGGGAGCAGGGTGCTTTGGTGCGTGGGGCTGATGAGGCTCTGCAGCCCCCGCAGGGTCAGCTGCTGCTTGCCCTGATTGAGCGCCTCGTCACGGGCCGCTGCAACGTTTTCCCGGACCACAGGCACCTCAACGCGAACCTGCTCCGTCAGCAGACTCTGGGCATGGACCGAGGAGGCAAGCAGGCTCAGGAAGAAGAGGAAAGCGAACCACCCCTGCTTCATAAACCGAGGTCCTGCTTGAGGGCCTGAAAGCGTGGAGCCAGCTGAGTGGCGTCTGCGTCCTTGAGGTTGAAGTAGTACTTGATCTTGGGCTCGGTTCCGGAAGGTCGGACAATCACCCGCGCCTCTGATTCCAGATTCAGAACGAGCACATTGGACGCCGGAAGGCCCTTTCCGGGCTGTGTGGTGCCGGTTTGCAGGTCGTGCACTTCGTTGCTGAGCAGGTCTTCCACGGAGCGCACGGACAGTCCAGCCAGCTGCTGCGGAGGTTGCTCACGGAGTTGCTGGATGAGGGCTGCAATCTGCTTCTTGCCCTCCAGACCAGGCAGCGTTTGAGTGGCCTGATCGTCAAGGTGGTAGCCAAACTGCTGTTCCAGTTGCTGAAGCTTCTCTACCGGTGTCAGTCCCTGAGCCGCCAGCGAGGCCGCCATTTCGGCAAAGGCCATGGCGGCCCAGACGCCATCCTTGTCACCGGAGTGGGTGCCCATGAGGTAGCCGTGGCTTTCTTCCATGCCAAAGACAAAGGAGCCAGAGCCCTCCACCTCCAGCTGTTCGGCAACCGCACGGATCCACTTGAAGCCCGTCAGCACCTCCACGGTCCGCAACCCGTAGTGAGTGGCCACGGCCTTGGCCAGCGGAGAGGAAACGATGCTCACAACAAACACTCCGTCTGCCGGAAGCTTTCCGGTCTGCTTCAGAGAAGCCAAGGTGTGGTCGAGGAGCAGGACGCCAATCTGGTTGCCGTTGAGCCGCACCCAGTTTTGAGTGGCATCCCGGACCATCACGCCCAGGCGATCCGCGTCCGGGTCGTTGCAGAGGATGATGCGGTCATCCAGATCCGCCTGCGCCATGGCGCGTTCAAAGGCCTTGGGGTCTTCCGGGTTTGGGGACGGAACGGTGCTGAAGTTCCCATCCGGAACCATCTGTTCTGCCACCTCGTGGGCCTGCTCAAAGCCCTGGTGCTTCAGCAGTCCAGGAACCAACCGTCCTCCGGTGCCGTGGAGGGGCGTGTAGAGCACCCCAAAGTCCCGGTTGTCGTCTCGGTTCCCCACCGAGAGTTCGGCCACCGTTTCGTAATAGGCCTGATCTGCTTCGGCTTCAATCCACTCCAGCAGGCCTTGGGCTTCTGCTTCTTCAAGGGAGCAGGAGGGAATGGCTGAAAAGTCCACGACGCCCCGGACTTCAGCAATGATCGCCTGATCCTCCGGGGGAACAATCTGCCCGCCGTTTTTCCAGTAAACCTTGTAACCGTTGTACTCCGGAGGGTTGTGGCTGGCTGTCAGGATCAATGCCGACTGTGCCTTCCGCTTGAGCAGTTCAAAGGACACTTGAGGCGTTGGGGCAATCTCCCGGAAGAGGAAAACCCGAATCTGGTGAGCCGTCAGGACCTCGGCTGCGGTTTCGGCAAACTCGCGTGACCGGTTCCGGGAATCGTAGCCAATGACCACTCCCTGCGCTTGGGGATCCGGATGCAGCTCCAGGTACCGCGCCAGCCCTTCGGTGGCCTGCATGACGGTGTAGCGGTTCATGCGGTTGGTGCCCACGCCCATCAAGCCCCGGAGGCCTCCGGTGCCAAACTCTAGGGCGGCGCCAAAGCAGTCTTCTCGCTCAGCCGCATGAGCCTCTTCCAGAAGCCGCTGGGCTTGGAGTCGGGTGTCTTCGTCGAAAAAAGGATGCTCTGCCCAGTGCTGGGCCAGTTCGGTTGCCATTGTCATGAAGCCTCAGGCCGGTAAAAAGGTGTTCATCTCGCGCAGAAGAATCTCTTCATCTGCACAAAGAGTCAATGGTTGATGCGTGATGGGGTGCTGAAAGTGAACCTTCCAGGCATGAAGCAACTGACGGTGTCGCGGAAAGTGATAAGGCGCCAGGGCGGAGTCTCCATGTTCCAGCCACGCCAGAAAACCGGCTTCCGGGAGCCCATAGAGCTTGTCCCCAACAATGGGGCTGCCTAGGTAGCTGGCGTGCACTCGGATTTGGTGCGTCCGGCCGGTGAGGGGGCGGACTTCGACAAGCACCCCGGCCTCCAGCGATTCCCGTTGATGAAACCAGGTCTGACTCGGCTTGCCGAGCGGCGTGACGCCCTGCTTGATGCGGATCTCACTGCCGCTCGGACCAATCGGGAGCGAGACAAACACGTCAGGCTCCGGAAGCGGGTGCTGCAGAATGGCAAGGTAGGTCTTCCGGACCTGCTGGGTGCGGAAGAGACCGGCCATCAGCTGGGCCACTTCGTGGCGTTTGGCAAAGAGGATCAGACCACTGGTTTCACGGTCCAGCCGGTGGAGGGTGTAGAGCTTCTCCCACCCGAACCGCTCCTTGACCTGATGAACGAGGGTGTGCTTGAAGTACTTGCCCGACGGACTGGTGGGAAGGTCGCCGGATTTGTTGAGCGCAATCAGGTCGTCATCCTCATAGACCACCTCAAAGTAAGGATCCACCGGAGGCTCCATGAAGTCCGGACGCCGGTAGAGGACTTTTTGATGATTGCGAAGGACCCATTCGGGACGAGCCACCTTGCCGTCCAGAATGAGGCGCCCTTCCTCGATGTTGTTACGCCACTCCTGCTCATCTAGGTACCGGAAGCGACGGAGCAGAAACTCCAGCAGCGTCTCGGGCTTTCCGTTAAGCTGCATGTAGTGGAAGGACAGCTCCGTGTAGCTTTCCGACATGCGCAGGGTCATGGCTTCTCCAAAAGGTCATCCCGCGTCTGAAGGAGGTCGTTGGCGTCCCAGGACTTCAGGGTGAAGGGACGTCCGGAGAGGCGCTGCTGGAGGGTTTGAACCGACTGGCTGAGGGTGGCATTGTCTGTTGCCCCCAGCGCTAGGCTCAGGCGAACCGCATGGTTGCCGCTGTCCATCTCCTTTTCCGCTAAGGTCAGCAGGAAGGAGCGCCCGTCTTCTAGCTCCGCGACAATCTCACTGGCCCGGTCGAGGTTCAGGGAAGCCTCAGGGGTGTCCCGGGGAAGCAGCTCGGCAAACTCAAGGGACGCCAGCGTGGAGACGGCATTTTGGACGGTCTGCTGGTTAATCTTTTGCTCGGTCCCCGCCAGAGTCCACTGGCCGTTGACCTTCAGGAGGGGGAGGATGTCCTTGTCTGGTGTGGTAAAAGTCAGCTCCTTGACGAGGCCTCCGGGGAAGCTGAGCAGCTGGCGGTCCAGCCACTCCTGTGGGTTGTCAGCAACCGGGAGTTTTTCAGGGTAGACGTAGATTTCAGAAGACGACGCAAGCCGGATGTACTGTCCGTTGGCATCCGTCTGGTTCTTTCCGAGCAGGACATCCAGCAAGGCGCTGCCGTCTTGCTTGAGCAGCTGCAGCCGGACGGCATCCTCTCCGTCCTTCCAGGCGTTGGCCTGAGGCTCGTTCAGCTCAAAGAGGGCGGCACGCTTGGGGTTGTCCGTGATGAGGTCGCCAACCGGACGTTCCGAGAGCTTGAGGAGCAGCTGTCGGAGTCCCGTGGGGTCGGCCGGGTAGTGTTCCGCATTCCAGACCCAGCCATTGGTTTCCCGCCGGAGCTCGACGTCCTGCTTGCCCTGGATGTGAATCCGGGCCAGCTCGGCTTCCGAAAAGTTGGCAAGGAGGGGGCTTCCGCTCAGGGCTGCGTGAGACGCTTGAGGCGCTTGATGGTTGTACCAGAGGAGTCCGCTGACTCCGCTGAGAATCAGGGCGGCGATAAAAATGGTTCTAAGCATGGCAACATGCAGGGGGAATCAGGTTGAAAAAAAGCCCAATGGGGGGTGTCATCCCTTTGGTGTTTTAGCGGATACCTGCAGATTCTTCAAGAACGACTCCGAGATGAAGCTGAAATGAAAAGGAAATTAACCGACGTTCCGGAACCAGAAGTGACGTCGTGGTCACCCGAGGAGGCGGCGTGGATGCAGCAGGCAATGGAGCACGCTGAGCAGGCTCGTGGCACCACCGGGGACAACCCCTGGGTCGGTTGTGTGATTGTCCGAGCAGGCGAGCCATTGGCCTGGGGGCACACGCATCCGCCCGGAGAGGACCACGCGGAAGCCGCCGCGATTCGGCAGGCACAGGAAACCGGCCAGACGCTTGAAGGCGCCACCCTTTACTGTACGCTGGAGCCGTGTGCGTTTGTTGGACGGACCCCTGCGTGTGCCGAGACGATTGCGTCTTCCGGAGTGACCCGCGTGGTCATTGGCATCCGAGACCCGCATCCTCGCGTCAACGGTGCCGGAGTGGCCATTCTTCAACAAGCTGGGGTGACGGTGGCGGAGGGGCTGCTGGCGGAACCGATTCGTCAGCAGCTGCACCCCTGGCTGGAACAGTTCCCAGATTCAACGGATCCAGAGACTCCGGAGTCTCCAGAGGTTCCAGAGTCGCAACTCTGAAAATGGTCCGTCTTAACCCCTAACCCATCGCTGGGGCTTCTGCTGAACGCGTCCGGATCGGTGCAGCAGCGGGCTCCTTGGTAAGCAAACAACGTCAGATGGACCCTGGATGCAGGAGGGCACAATGGTGAAGAAATTAACGTGGTTGATCGTCGGGTTGCTGCTGGGAAGCGCCGTGCAGGCACAGACCTCCCGGGGCATTGTTCGGACGGAAGACGGCCCTTCCTTGAGTCGGCAGCGGCTTGCGCTGGTGGTGGGAAATGCACGTTACGCCTCAGCGCCGCTGCGGAACCCGGTCAATGATGCTCAGCAGATGGCGCAGGCGCTCCGTCGGGTCGGGTTTACCGTCGAGGTCCGGCTCAACGCGTCTCAAACGGAGATGAAGCGTGCCATCGACGAGTTTGGCCGGCAGCTCAAACAGGGGGGCGTGGGGCTGTTTTACTACTCGGGACACGGCTTGCAGGTGGGAGGGCGGAACTACCTCATTCCGGTTGATGCTCAGATCACCGGCGAGGCGGAGGTGGAGTATGAATCTGTGGACGTGGGCCGGGTGCTGGCGAAGATGGAAGTGGCGCAGAATGCGATGAACCTCGTGATTCTGGATGCCTGCCGCAACAACCCCTACGCCCGCAGCTTCCGGAGCGCCTCTCAGGGCCTGGCGATGCTGAATGCGCCCTCGGGAACCTTCATTGCCTATGCGACGGCTCCAGGGGCTGTGGCGTCGGACGGTGACGGTGAGACCGGGCTGTACACCGGGGAACTCATGCGGCACCTGGAAACGCCAGGTCTGAAGGTCGAGGAAGTCTTCAAACGGGTCCGGGCCTCTGTGCAGCAGAAGAGCCAGAATGCCCAGGTGCCATGGGATGTGTCTTCGCTGACAGGAGATTTCTACTTCCAGCCCGGCCTTGCGGCTTCCCCGACAAATTCTGTTCGTCCGGAAGTCCGGCCTCCGCCCCTGTTTCGCGCAGATGAAGAATCGTGGAAAGCGATCCAGGATTCTCAAAATCCGGAAGACTTCCGCTTCTTCCTGACCCATTTTCCGACGAGCCCTTTGGCCAAGCCCGCTCGGCTACAGCTGAATCGGTTGGAGCGACAGGCGACGCTGCGGGCAGAGCCACCAGTCGAAGTGGCTCCGCCGTACCCGGTGACGTCTGCTGGTCTGGAGTCGCGTCGTCGTGCTGAGAGCCGCGAGGCCTTTGAGCGTGCCGCTGATGCCGGAACAGGGCTGGCATTCCGGAAATTCATCAGGCAGTATGAAGGGGTTCCTGAAGCCGCGTTTTACGTCAAGCGCGCCGAAACCCTGGCGGAGGCTCTGGACAGCACTGCTGCGGTCCCCTCCGTAGAGGAGCGCTCGGCTGCACGAGCCGCTTATGAGCAAGCGGTCCAGAGTGGCAGTGCCTTGGCGCTCCGGCAGTTCATCAAGCAGCACGCTTCTCAGGAGGCCGCTCAGTTTTATGTCAACCGCGCCCGGGCGCGTCTCCAGACCCTGAACCCGTAACGGATCCTCTCTTGAAAATGGTCATGCTGACACGAAGCCTTACCCTTCTGATTCCTCTGGCTCTGCTGGCAAGCCTGCTGGTGCCTTCAGCAGGAGCACAGACGCAGCGAGGCATTGCACCGGTTGCGGAACCGGAGCCTGCCAGCGACCGCCGACACGCCCTCATCATTGGCAACGAAGCCTACACAACGGCGCCGCTGAAGAATCCGCTCAATGACGCCCGTTCCATGGCTGCGACGCTGAGAAACGTCGGCTTTCAAGTGCGTCTGCTGGAGAACGCCGAGCAGGTGGAAATGAAGCGGGCCATTGATGACTTTGGCAAGGCCCTCCGGGAAGGGGGCGTGGGGCTGTTTTACTACTCCGGACACGGCATTCAGGTCGACGGGGAAAACTACATGGTTCCGGTTACGGCTCGGTTGAGCGCTGAGGAGGATGTGGAGTATGAATCTGTGAACGTCGGGCGCGTTCTCGCCAAGATGGAAGCCGCCCGCAATGGCATGAACATTGTCATTCTGGATGCCTGCCGCAACAACCCCTTTGCCCGCAGCTTCCGGAGTGCTTCTCAGGGTCTGGCAACGCTCAATGCGCCCTCCGGAACCTTCATTTCCTATGCAACGGCGCCGGGCTCTGTGGCGTCTGATGGCGATGGCTCCAACGGCCTCTACACCGGCGAGCTGGTACGGCTGATTCAGCAGCCCAACCTGAAGCTGGAGGACATCTTTAAGCGGGTCCGGGCCAATGTTCAGGAGAAGAGCAACGGCGCACAGATTCCGTGGGACGCCTCGTCTCTGACTGGTGATTTTTACTTCAACCGGATGCAACCGCCGGAACCGGCGCCGGTGGCTCGGATGAAAGCCGCGCCTGAACCAGAGGTGAGCGAACCCCCGAGCCAGTACCGTCCGGATGAGGAGGCCTGGGAGTTGGTGAAGGAGTCGGACAACCCCGAGGACCTGGCCTTCTTCATTGAGTCCTTTCCCGAGAGCTCCCTCCGCCGGGTTGCGGAACTGAAACGCCGGATGCTGGAACGCCGCCGGGAGCAGAAGGCGGGTTCCTCCAAACCGGCTCCTCCTCCGCCTGCTCCCCAACCGGTTGCCACCGCCAAGCCTGCAACCGAACGCGAGGCGCGGATGCAGCGGGACTACATGGACCTGTCGTTTGAAGCGAGTGAGGGAAAGTATGAGACCTTCATTGCACGCTACGAAAGCTTTTCTTGGGCGGCCGATGAGGTTCAGGTTGCCCGGAAGGGGCTGGCGAAACTGCGTGCCGCCAAACGGCCCAAGCCTTCACCAGAGGCCTCCAGCCAGTCTGGCGTTTCTCAGCTTGAGGCACGGATGCAGTTTGAGTACATGGAACTGCAGTTCAATCCCTCAGATGAGAAGTTTGAAGCCTTCATCCAGAAGTATGAGAGCTTTTCCTGGGCGGCGGACGAGGTGAAGCAGGCTCGCATCAGCTTTAAGAAACGTCAGGCGCCCGCCTCGCCTCCACAGGTGGCCGAGGAAGCGCCGAATTCCTTGATTGACCTCAACACCAACCGTCGGTTTGCGGCGCTGTACCAGGAAGCCGAACGCAAAAGCCGTGAGACCCTGGGCTGTGGCTTCCTTTCCATCAATTGCCCGGATCCACTGGTGTTTCCGGAGTTTGAACGGGGCTTCCACCTGAAGGACTACCGCCGCATCAAACTCAACGGCAGTCAGCGTCCTTGGTTGAGCACGGACCTGAAGCTGGATTACGGAGACTTTCTGCTGGTGTTCGGAACCGGGAAGGTGACCACCTGTCCGGGGGCTCAGTGCCGAACCCGTGGGCCTCAGGGGCTGCTGCGTGGTCGTGTTGCCGTCTCCATTGGAGACAACGAACGGGTGAATTCGGACCTGTGGTTCCGGAGCGCGGGGAGGGGCTCGTTGGCCCAGCTGTCGGTCCGGGAGATCGGGGAGCTGAAGCTGGTGGTCCGGGACTGGTCCAGTTATCCGCCTCCGGACAGTTACTACTCAGACAACACGGGGTTTTACCTGCTAGACGTTTTTGTCGTCGAGTTGGAGTACCTGAAGGCCTTCAACCGGTTCCTCCAAGCGGTGGTGGCAGCGAATCCGGAAGACCTGCAGGCGCAGTCGTTCCCCAGCAAGTTTTAGGCGTCTTTCTCCTTGCGCCACTTGAGGAAGTTCTGAAGCCGGTTGTTGGGCTGAAGCCGTTGCTCCGCTCGGGTCATGGCAACGTAGCAGAGGTTGACCTCTTCCACAGCCAGGTCGTCCGGGCCCAAGGGTTTTCCTGATTTGATGAGGGGGGTGAAGTCATCGGCCATGCGGACTTTGGGAAACTCCAAGCCCTTGGCCTTGTGAGCCGTGGTCAAGAGAACCTCTGCCTCTTCAGGCTCCGTCACCCGGTTCTGCAACTCCTCCAGCAGAGCCGGCAGGTCCCGCTGGTACTTCTCCACAAGCCGGCAGCGGCTGAGCAGTTCGTGATCCTCCACATTCTCCGCATAATCCTTCAATTCCGGAAAATCGGCAAAGGCCTTCAGCAGCGGATCCTTGAGCTTGCGGGCGTTCCCCTTCCAGAGGTGCCAGGTTTCTTCAAGCAGGCCAAACCGGTATCCGGAAATGCCTCCGACGAAGCCGAGTGGAGTCGTCCGGGGCAGTTCCACCGTTTCATCAAAGAGCCCTGCATTGGTCCGAGCAATGATGGTGTGAGCGCGAGAAACGGGGCCAAGTCGGTCGCCTTCCCGGAACCCGCGGATGCGGACGGATTCGCCCTTGAAGGTCCAGAGCAGATCGCTGGCCGCCTGGGCAACCTTGGGGCCAAAGCGAAAGGAGGCGGTGAGGTGAAAGAGCGCTTGGGCAGAGAGTTCCGTCATCAGGTCCACAGCCCCCCGGAATTGGTAGATGGCCTGGTGCGGGTCGCCGACCACCAGCTTGCAGGCCGGTTGCTTGAGGATCAGGGTGGCAGTGACAGGATTGGTGTCCTGCGCTTCATCCAAGAGGATGCAGTCGTAGGGCAGGCGCGGTTCTGAGAGCTGAAAGAGCTTAAGGTAACCATCGTGCAGCATGGGAATTTCCAGGCACTGTGGGTCACTCATCAGCACCCACAGCTCACGGGCCTGGTGGACAAAATCCGGCATCGTTTGCCGACGGAAGATGACATAAGCGGTAGAGGGAACGTGTCCGCTATGAACCCGTGCGTCTCCGGAGACCAGGAAGTTCTGCAGGGTTTCAATGGCCAGGCGGGTCTGCACGGGTTGCTTCCAGCCCAGGGCCTTCATGGTGGTGCTGACGTGCAGGCGTGGAGCCAGCTTGTGCCGGAAGCGCCACCCCGTGGCATTCCACGCGAGGCTGTGGACGGTGCGGCACTCCACCTGTTCCGGAAAGACGCGTTCGGCGTGTTCCTGAACGGAGCGGTTGAAGGCTACATAGAGGAAGCGCCAAGAAGGGCGAGAGCGGGCGAAGTGCAGAAGCGTGGTGGTCTTCCCGGTGCCAGCAAACGCCAGCACCTTCACAACCTCTTCCGGAGCAAAACGGTGATGGAGGATCGCACGCTGCTCATCCGTGAGCCGCTTGGGCGAAGGGGGCACGAAAGGGAGAAGAAAGAGGCTTAGGGAACGACGATGACCTCAACGCGGTTGTTGAGACGTCGCTGCGTTGGGGAGTCGTTGCTGAACTTGGGGCGGGTGCTGCCGAACCCCTTGGGGGTGATTTTGGAAGCGTCCATCCCGTTTTCCACAAAAAACCGGGCGACCTTGGCTGCTCGGGCCCCCGAAAGGACCCAGTCGGAGTCCCACTTCTCCAGAGGCTGGTTGTCCGTGTGTCCCTCGATTTGGAGCTTGTTCGGGAGCAAAAACACCAAGCGGGAGAACCGTGTGAGTTCCTGAATGGCCTTGGGGGTGAGGTCGGTGGATTCGCTTTCAAAGAGCGCCTGTGCGCTGAAGGAAACAACCACTCCCTTGTCCTCAACGGTGACCTTGGTGTTGTCTCCTAACTCGTCCTGCTCAATCTGCTTGGAAATCTGCTCCACAACGGCGTCGTTCCCTTCATTCATGAAGGGGGTGCCGGCCGGCAGTGGTTTGAAGCTCTCGGCAACGCTCTTGAATTTTTTCGTCTCCATCTTGCACATGGAGAAGAGGAGGACGAAGAAGCACATGAGCAGGGTGACCAGGTCTCCGTAGGTGAAGATCCATTCTTGGTCAAACGGCACACAAACTTCGCAATCCTCTTCGTCGATCATCTGTCCCATAAGGACATCCGCTCCAGATAGGGGTTCTCAGCGTTCCTGGTCTTCAGGCAGCAGGACGACCTCGACCCGACGGTTGAGGCCTCGCTTGTAAGAGGTGTCTGCGTAAAAACGGGGCCGGGAGTCGCCAAAGCCAGCGACCTGAATGCGGCTCCGGGGAATCTGTTTGGACTCTAGGTAGTCGGCAATCACGCCGGCGCGTGCAATCGAGAGTTCCCAGTTAGAGGGGAAGTCCGGATTGGCGTCGGTCTCATCGGTGTGCCCTGCCACCAAGATGTCATTGTTCAGGCTCCCAATGATGGGGAGGGACTGGTCAATGGCGTTCCGGGCTTCTTGCTTCAGCTCAATGGAGCCTAGGTCAAAGGCAACAATTTTACTGAAGGTGACCTCGACCCCGTCTTTGCCGGCGTTGACGTTGACGTCATCAGGCATGTCGAGCTTTTCCAACTCCTGAGCGGCTTTTTCCAGATTGGAACTGCGGCCGCTGAAGATGAAGGGACTGCCGGGCGGCTGGGTTTTGAAACTGTCGGAAATCTGGTCAATCTTCTCCACATCCATCTTGCACATGGAGAAGAGGAGGACGAAGAAGCACATGAGCAGGGTGACCAGGTCACCGTAGGTAAAGATCCATTCCTGGTCAAACGGCACACAAACTTCGCAATCCTCCTCATCGATCATCTGACCCATGAGAGGCTCCTAATCAACCGCCTTCGCCGCCGCCACCGCCGCCTTCAAACTTGAGGGCTTCGTACATGGCTTTCTTGTCGGGAGGCAGGTAGTTCATCAAGTCGGACTCAATGAAGTCCGGACGCTGGCCGGCTTCAATGTAGAGGACGCCGTCGCGGATCATCTCCATCAACACCTTCTTATCGGAGTTGAAGATTTCCAGCTTGGTCTTGGCCGGAGAGAAGATGGTGTTGGCGAACAAGGATCCATAGAACGTCGTGATCAGCGCCACCGCCATTGCCGGTCCGATGGCAGACGGGTCATCAAGGTTCTGGAGGAGGAGGACGAGTCCAACCAGCGTTCCGAGCATGCCCCACGCCGGACAGAGGGACGCGGCGCTTCCGACCACGGCCGGGGCCGTCTCCTCGTTCGCCATGGTGTACTTCATCTCGTGGGCAAGCATGCTTTCGATGCTGTCGCGTTCCACCCGGTCCACCACGAGGCGGAGGCCGCCACGGAGGTAGAGGTTCTCGATGCTGGGCAGAGCGTCTTCGATGGCGAGGATGTTCTTTCGGGCAATCTTCGCCACGTCCACAATCAGCGTCAGGGTTTCCACCAACTGCACGTTGTTGGGCTTCCAGGTTTTGCCCACGAAGGCGAACAGCCCCTTGGCGTCTCCCATGTTGTTGGCGATCATCACCGAAGCGAAGGTTCCGCCAAACACGATCAGCAGCGATGGGATGTCGACGAAGTAGGCAATGTTCCCCAGCTTCACCTGGAAGGTGGCGAAGTCAAAGGCCATTGCCAGGATGAGCAGAAACCAAGCGAGGATGGTTCCAGCAAGAGTTCCTTGTTCCATAAGGCAAAATTCAGGTTACGAGTGGTTTCTGAAGGAAAAACCGAATCAAACAGGGGAAAGCAAAATCCGTGTCAACTTGGCAGCGGAGACCGGACGTTTTCCGGATTCGCGGCTCCAGAGGCCGGCAATCCAAAGAGTGTCTGCGCATTTTGGTTCGTCTGCTCCGCCAACTGCTCAAGGGGGAGGTCGAGGAACTGGGCAAGGAACTCGGCAATGACTGGGATGCGAGCGGGCGCATTGGGTTTGCCCCGAAACGGAACCGGTGCCAGGAAGGGCGCATCGGTTTCCAGAAGCAGCGCCTCCAGCGGAAGCTGCCGGACGACCTCGCGGAGGGCGTCGGCGTTCTTGAAGGTGACAATGCCATTGAGGCCGATGTACCACCCCATCTCCACCAGCGTTTGGGCCATTTCCAAAGAGCCCGTGAAGCTGTGGGCGACTCCTCGCCGGGAAACCGGGTGCTGCTGCAGGACCTCCAGGGTGTCGGCTTCTGCCTCACGGGTGTGAAGGACCACCGGCAGCTGGAGTTCTTCCGCAAGCTCCAGCTGAGCCTGAAAGGCGTGCCGCTGAGTGTCTCGGTCCGCATAGTTGTAGTGGTAGTCCAGTCCGGTCTCACCAATGGCCTTTACCTTGGGGTTCTGCGCACATCGGGTCCGGATCTGTTCGGCCACCTCTGGAGCGTACTCGGCGGCGTCATGAGGGTGGATCCCCAAACTGCCGTAGACGTCCGGATGCTCCTGGGCCAAGGCATCCACCCACGCTAGGGTTTCGCGGTTGACTGAGATCGTCATCATCGTGTGAACTCCCACGGATTGAGCGTCCGCAACAGACTGAGCAGGGGGTGGTTCGAGGCGATCGAGGTGGCAGTGTGTATCAATAAAGCTTGTCATGAGAGAAAAAGGTGGGATATAACTGGTTCGATCTACCCGTGATTTCGGGAATATGCGAAAGTTCGCCGCACACGCGAGCCGGCTCACAGATCACGCAGAAGACCAAATCTCTTCCGAATGTTCAATCTGAATCTCCTGCAGACCTTCCGCCCATCGCGCCTCCGGAGCTTCCTCTTGGTGGGAGCAAGCTTCTTGGTCCTTTCCGGGTGCAACACGATTCGCTTCTACCATGATATGGACGCGCTGCGTCCGCAGCCCGACCACCGGGTGCCAGCGACGGCGCTGGCCTGGGGACTGGTGCCGCTTGAGGACCCTGTTGAGCTGAGAAGCGCCTGTCCCAGCGGAATTTCCAAGCTGGAGGTGCAGCAGGAGCAAACCGATGCGGTCATTCAGGTGGTCACGCTCGGGCTTGTCAATCGCCAGGTCATTCGGGTCTGGTGCAAGCGTCGTGAGCGTTAATCAATGCCTGGTGCCACGGCGAAGCAGCTGTGCGCCCGTTTGGGGTATGACTTCCAAAACGGGCAGCTCCTGCAAGAAGCCCTGACCCACAAGTCGTGTCCGTTCGATGAAGAGGGCAACCCTTTGCCCAGCAACGAACGGCTGGAATTTTTGGGAGACGCCGTTTTGGGCCTGGTGACCAGCGAGTTGCTGATGGAACGGTTTCCGGACCTCGACGAGGGGGGCCTTTCCAAGATCCGGGCAAGCCTGGTCAATGAGGCTGGCCTAAACCGCATGGCGCGTTCCATTGGGCTGGGAGAGTTCCTCGTCTTGGGGAAGGGGGAAGACCTGACCGGCGGCCGGGACAAACCGTCGCTGCTCTCAGATGCCCTGGAAGCAGTCTTTGCCGCGATCTACTTGGACAGCTGCCAGACGGAGGGAGTCAATGCGATTGGCCGCGTCATCCGTAAGCTGCTGGAGCCCAACTTGCCTCAATCGGCAGATGCTTTTGTTTCCCGGGACTTCAAGTCTGAGCTACAGGAACGGACCCAGCAGTTGCTGAACAAACCGGCCACCTACATCCTTCTGGAGGAGACCGGTCCGGACCATCAGAAGGAATTTGTGATGTCCGTCTGCCTGGACGACATTGAGCTGGGACGTGGCACCGGTCCGAGCAAGAAGCTGGCGGGACAGGCCGCGGCTCGTCAGGCGTTGGAACTGTTAAAGAATTATCCCGACTCGCTTCCGGTGACCAAACCATGAGTGATCCCAAACCCATCCGTGTTCAAAAAGCCATTGCCCAGGCCGGGCTGGCGTCTCGCCGGGAGGCGGAAGAGTTGATTGCTCAGGGCCTCGTGATGCTCAATGGCAAGGTGGTCACTCTGGGACAAACGATGCTGCCGGGAGACGACCTCCGGGTTGAAGGCACACGGGTTCGCCAGGAGGGGCCAGTCAAGACGGTGGTGTACGCGCTCTACAAGCCCAAGAATTGCATCACAACTCTGAAGGATCCGGAGGGCCGGGTGACGATTCGGCAGTTTTTCCCAAAGACCAATGTGCGGCTCTTTCCGGTGGGACGGCTTGATTATGACGCGGAGGGGTTGATTCTGCTGACCAACGACGGTGACTTTGCCAACCAGCTGGCGCATCCGCGGCACAAGGTCTGGAAGAGCTACTTCGTCAAGGTCAAGGGGGTCGTGGCCAATGAGGCCCTGCAGCCTCTGAGAAGCGGCCCTGTGCTGGATGGCCGGGCCCATCAGCGGACCCGCGTCAAGATCCTCCATCACCGCAACGACAAGACCTGGCTGGAGGTCTCCTTGCGAGAGGGCAGCAACCAGCAGATCAAGAAGATGTTCCGGCAGATTGGCTTTCCGGTTCTGAAAATCAAACGCTTTCGCATCGGCTCCCTGACTCTGGGAGAAATGCAACCGGGCGAATCGCGTCTCCTGACTGCTCAGGAACGCCAGGCGCTGTTGGGAGCCCAGCAGGAGTCTGCGTCCGCCAACGTCTGACCCGCTTGTTAGAAGCCCATGGCTGAGCTTTACAAAATTTCCGTTGTCGACGGCAAGATCATGCTGCGCGTGCCTCCGCAGCTGGTTGGAGCCGAAACCGCGAATCTGGATGACGTCCAAGCGGACCTGCACCTCATGGACGTTGACTACCTGCCTGAGCGCCTGCTGGAGATTTACGAGCGCTCGTCCGGAGCCTTCGAGTTCCTCTGTGACCAGGTCACCCGAGACTTCGTGGTGCAGGTGGAGCTGGTGAACAACGAGCAGGAAGCCTACGTCAACATCATCCCTCCCCAAAATCCCCAAGAACCGCTCACCGCTGACCGGATTGTTGCTGCGCTCAAGGAAAAGAACGTGGTGCAGGGCATCGACAAGGAGCGGATTCAGCAGATGATCGACCAGCAGGTCTACTACGACCCCACGCTGGTGGCGCATGGACGTCCACCGGTGGACGGCGAGGATGGCTATGCGGAGCTGCTCTTCATTCCGGAAGCACAACGTCCGAAACCCGGGGTGCGGGTGGACCTGCGGGAGATTCCTCCCTTTCTGGAGGTCAAGTCCGGAACGCCGCTGGCGCGGTTGCATCCACCGACGATGGGGGAAGACGGTTACACAATCACCGGCCGGGTCACAGCTGCGGCTTCTGGAAAGACCTACCACATCCGGGCCGGACGCAATACCAGCTACGATGCCAAGCGCGAGCACATTGTGGCCACCAAGGACGGTGTGGTCTGCCAGATCGGCAACGTTCTTTCTGTGGAAGCAGTGAAGGTGGTGGAGAAGGTCGATGCCAAGTCCGGACACGTCCGTTTCGACGGAGTGGTTCGGGTCCGGGGCAACATCTCAGACCGTTTCAGCGTCGAGGCGGTGAGCCTGGACGTTGGTGGAACCGTCGGCAAGGCGAAGCTGCGGGCAACCGGGAACATTCGTCTGGCCCAAGCCGCGATCGGCAGCATGATCCAGGCCGGAGGATCGGTGGTCGCGGACTCCTTTGATGAGGCTCAGGTGATTGCCGGTGAGCACGTCATTCTGCAAACCCACTCCATCAACTCCAAGGTGATGGCCGGAATTTCGGTGCAGGTGCTGGAAAAAACCGGATACGTCACCGGAGGCTCTGTTCAGGCGGGAAACCTCATGCGCCTTGCCAATGTGGGGGAAAACAAGCCAGAAGAGGAACTGCCTCCTCCGGAAGAAGGCGCTCCTGCCGTGGAAGAACCTGCAGGTCCTACCACAACCATCGAAGTGGGCATCTCCCTCAACAACCGGAAGGCCTTCCGGGCTCTCGAGGAGAAGCTCAAGAACAACTTCTACGACTTCCAGGACCAGCTCAAGGAGCTTTCAGAGAAGCTGGAGGGCTTCCCCGACCGCTTCCCCACCCCACAAGCGGGGGCTGAGGAAATCATGACGGAAGCCCGGAAGATCTGTCGGGGGCTGTTCAACGACATGCGGAAGATTGAGGCCCAGCAGTCCATCTCCCGGGAAAATGAAGAGCTCGATGGCGGCATCCTCTTCATCACCGGACGGGTGCAGCGGGGAACCGTGATCAACATCCGGCGCATGCGCTTCAACGTCATGACCCCGGCCACCGGAATGGCCTATCAGTTTGTGCAGACGGGCATTCAGGCACGTCCTGCCAGTGAGCTGATCGACCAGCACCACCATCGCTTCATCAAAATCCCCAGCTGAGACGTCATGGCAGACATCACGCGAGAAGAACTGGAACGGCGTGTGAAGCGTCGCGAGCCCCTCAAGGATGTGGACCTCAGTGGCCTCAACCTGACCGGTCTGCTGCTGGAAGGCGGGGACTTCCGGAAGTGCAAGCTGGAGGGCAGCGACTTCAAGGGCGCGTTCTTGGACTACGCCCGCTTCGACTCGTGCAACATGAGCAACTGCGAGCTGGTGGGCACCAGCATGCGCGAGGTGGGAATCTACAACTGTGACCTCAGTCATGTGGATTTCCAGGACAGCGTCATGACCGAGATCAACCTCCGTCAGTGCACTCTGGAGCATACCAGCTTCAGCGGCTGCCTCATGGAGCATGCGATCTTCCTCAACGTCAAGGGCTTCCTCTGTGACTTCTCCAGCAGTCTCGTGGACAAGGCGAACTTCATGGGGGCGACGCTGCATGCGTCCGACTTCACCGCTTCAGACGCCTTTCACCTCACTGCCGGAGGAGCCGATTTCCGGGGGTCGCTCTTCATTGGAGCCAAGTTGGATGGCTCTGACCTGAATGAAGCCCGCCTCGACTTCTGCGACTTCACCATGGCCTCCCTCCATGAGGTGGGAATGGGAGCGGCCAACCTGTTTGGGGCGACGCTCAACAACACCAACCTCGAACTGTCCAACCTGAGCGCCTCGGTGATGGCCTACGTCCGGAGCATTCGGGCCAACTTCAAGGACTCCAACATGAAGAACGCCGTGCTGACGCAGGGGGACTTTTCCGGGAGCAACTTTGATGGCACCGGCATGAATGGTGTGAATGATACCGGCGCCAAATTCGAAGGCGCACAGATGGACGGAGCCGTGAAGTGAAGGGGGTTGGGGTCGCAGGCGTGCTGCTGCTGCTGGCCGCAACGGCCCAGGCAGAGTATCGGGCGTTTGAGCTGGAAGTCTTTGACCGGACCACGAACCGCTCCTCCATTGTCACCACGACCTTTGCTCCAGACGACTACGTGGCCACCCACGGAGGTCCCGACCGGACCGGGGTGATCATCCGGGCGTCTTGGATCTGCTACGGCGACACCTCCAACGGCCAGAAGGTCTGCCCCATTCCCCAAGCCGTCAACCCTGCCTTTCAGCCAGGAGACCGGGTGCAGGTCATGCTGCCCCAGCACCTGACCGACCAGTGGGTCGGAACCATCGAAAACAGCTTCTTCCGTCCGGAACTGAGAAGCAACGTCTACGGAGTTCGGTTCTCCGAGCGCGGAGGAATCTACACCCGCTACTACGAGGCGCACCTTCAGAAAGCGCCCTAACCCTGGGCCCCTCGCCCCTTCCCCACAGATATCATGGAACGCATTTTCTCTTCCCGGCTGATGACCGCCATCAAGACCCCCTACCTTCCAAACGGTGAGATTGACCTGGAAGCCTATGACCGCTTGGCCGAGGCTCAGATCCAAGCAGGGGTGGAAGGGTTCATTGTGGCTGGGACCACCGGCGAGGGGCACCTGATGGACTGGGAAGAGGAACTGATGCTCATTGCGCACACCGTGGACCGCTTTGGAGACCGTGTGGTTGTGGTGGGGAACACCGGCAGCAACAACACGCGTGAGGCGGAAAAGGCCACCCGCTACGGATTCTCTGTGGGCATGCACGCGGCGCTGCAGATCAACCCCTACTACGGCAAGACGTCTGATCCGGGACTGAAGGCTCACTTTGAGCGCCTGCTGGACCTCGGCCCGGCGATCATCTACAACGTACCCTCCCGGACTGGGCAGGACCTCTCTCCTCAGCTGATTGAGGAGTTGGCGAAGCATGACCACTTTCTCGGAGTCAAGGAATGTGCGGGGAACGAGCGGATTGAGCACTATGAGCGTCAGGGCATTGCCTGCTGGTCGGGCAACGACGATCAGTGTTTTGAAGCCCGCCACCGGCATCAGGCCCATGGTGTCATTTCGGTGGCCGGGAACGTCGTTCCGGCTCTCATGCGACGTCTGATGGATGCCGATGATCCAGTCCTCAATGAACAGCTGCAGCCGCTGTTTGCGTGGCTGTTTCAGGTGCCTAGCCCCAATGGACTCAATACGCTGCTGAGCATGCTGGGTTCCGCGCAGCCGGTGTTCCGGTTGCCGTACCTGCCTCTGGATCAAGCGGCTCGCAAGGAGGCGTTGCAGTTGTTTGAAACCCTGGGGCCTGAAAACTGGGTGAGCGCGTCCATCGCCCTCATGACCGATTCCGACTTTGTGATCGTATGAGCCACAAACTCCGTCCCATCGAGGAACTCCTCGAAAACAACCGCTACTGGGCCCGTCAGCATGAATCTCGGGACCCCGGTTACTTCCAACGACTCTCCGGCAAGCAAGAGCCCAACTACCTGTGGATTGGGTGTTCCGACAGCCGGGTTCCGGCCAACGAAATCATCGGCATGCACCCGGGGGAGCTGTTTGTCCACCGGAACATCGCCAACCTCGTCTTTCACACCGACATGAACTGCCTGTCGGTGCTGCAGTACGCGGTGGAGGTGCTGGAAATTGAGCACGTGATCATCTGCGGACACTACGGCTGTGGCGGGGTCCGGGCGGCCATGGAGCACCGGAGCTTCGGGTTGATTGACAACTGGATTTCCATCATCCGCTACCTCTACCAGCGTGATCAGACGGAGCTGGATGCGATGAGCGACCAAGAGCGCTGGGACCGGATGTGTGAGCTGAATGTGATCAACCAAGTGGAACGCCTCACTGCCACCAACATTGTGCAGGAGGCATGGCGTCGGGGGAAAAGCCTAACGGTTCACGGGTGGGTCTATCAGATTGAGACCGGGCTCGTCAAGGACTTGGGAGTGACGATTTCCAGCTCCAAGCAGGTGCCGTACGTCTTCCGCCTAGAAAAAGATTCCCCCTAGCCCCAAAAATCCGTCCGGACCTTCTTGCGTTTGTGTCGCGGGAGCTTGAAGAGCGGCTCCTCCGGAGGAGCACCGGTCCGTTGGGGCGGGTTCTGGCGATACTCCGGAACATGGTACTCGGGCTCCAAGAACAGGGGGCCGGTTCCAGAGTCGCGGGTGCTGGTCATGGAAAGATCGTAGTAAGGAATCACCCGCTGAAACTGCGTGGGCACCACGGCCTGAACCGGATTGACGCGGTCCAGCCCACCATCTGTGTAAGTGGGGTAAAAGTTCGTCCGGACGTTGGGACGCTGGATGGGCTTTCGACGTTTCTGCTGCGCTTCACTCATGACATTTTCCCGAACGTGTTGGCAACCTCAGGGGAACAGGTTAGACTGAAACCGTCTTGCAATGCAAACCCTGACCCAGCCAAAAACCGTCTCATGATCTCTCAGCTCGAACTTGTGCTTGCGAGCCCGCGTGGCTTTTGTGCCGGAGTGGACCGGGCCATCACCATTGTGGAAAAGGCCCTGGAACGCTACGGTCCTCCGATCTACGTCCGGCATGAAATTGTCCACAACCCGCATGTGGTGAGCCGCCTCCGAGAACGCGGGGTCATTTTTGTGGAAAACCTTGAAGACGTCCCGCTTGGGGCGCACGCCATCTTTTCTGCCCACGGGGTTTCCCCTGCAGTTCGGGAGCAGGCGGTGGAGCGTCAGCTGGAAGTCATTGATGCCACCTGTCCCCTAGTGACCAAGGTGCACGGCGAGGCAAAACGCTATGCCAGCCGCAACCATACCATCATTCTGGTCGGCCACCGGGACCATGTTGAGGTCGAAGGAACCGTCGGGGAGGCGCCAGAGCAAACCCGGGTGGTGGGGTCTGTGGAAGAAGTGGCGGAACTGGACCTGCCTGCAGACACCCCCATGGCCTACCTGACACAGACGACCCTTTCGCTGGATGACACCGCAGAGATCATTCAGGCGCTCCGGGAACGCTTCCCACACATCGAAGGCCCCGCCAAAGACGACATCTGCTACGCCACCCAGAATCGGCAAAACGCGGTCAAGGCGCTGGCGCAGGAGGTGGACCTCGTGCTTGTGGTGGGAGCGCAGAACAGCTCCAACACCGTCCGACTGGTCGAGGTTGCCCGTGCCGCAGGCGTGGATGCACACCGGATTGAGTCTGCTGATCAGGTGGACCCGGCTTGGCTGGCGGCAGCGCCGCGGATTGGCATCACAGCCGGCGCTTCGGCTCCTGAGGACATTGTTCAGAGCATCGTCTCGCACCTGCGTTCTCTTGCCGAGCAGAGCTCTGTCCGGGAGCTGATGCTGGTTCAGGAAGACGTCACCTTTGCCCTTCCTGCGGTTCTGCGTCACGAGCCGGCTTCTGCCTGAGGGCTCTGCGTGGAATGAGCTTGTTTCCCCCGGCCAGGATTGATACGTTTGATCGTTTTGCTCGTCCTGCCGGGACCTCCTCTCTGAGGCGAGCGTGCCTCCCCATCACCTGAACCTCCGGTTGCCCCTGTATGAACGGGAAACAGAAACGCTACCTCCGTGGCCTGGCCCACTCCCTCAAACCCCTCCTGCAAATTGGCAAATCCGGACTCTCAGAGCCCTTTCTCAAGGAGCTGGAGGCCAGCCTGGACCGTCATGAGCTCCTCAAGGTGAAGGTGCTGGAAGAGGCGCCTGAGGACAAGAAGAGCTGTGCCGCCCAGCTAGACGGCTGGCAGGGCATTGCGGTGGTGCAGTCGATGGGGAAGACCCTCACCCTCTACCGCCCGCATCCGGATGAGCCGGTGATTCAACTTCCCTGACCCACGGCTTCCTTACCCAGACCTGCTGAATCGACCATGACCGAGCCCTTTTACATCACCACCCCGATTTACTACGTCAACAGCCACCCGCACATCGGGCACGCGTACACGACCATTGCCACCGATGTGATCACCCGCTTCCGGAAGCTCTTTGGGGAAGAGAGCTACTTCCTGACGGGGACTGACGAACACGGACAGAAGATCGCCGAGTCTGCAGCCAAGGCTGGAGTGGAGCCGCAGGTGTTTGTGGACCAGATGACGGCCGAGTTTCAAGCGCTCTGGCCTCACCTGAACATTGAAAACGATCAGTTCATCCGGACCACGGATCCGATGCACAAGGCGTCCGTGCAGGCGGTGCTGCAGCGCATTTACGACAAGGGGGAAATCTACCTGAAGGAGTATGAGGGCAACTACTGCGTGGGGTGCGAACGCTTTCTGGATGAGGCGGAACTGACTCCAGAGGGCAACTGTCCGGACCACCAGAAGCCTCCGCAGCCGTACAAGGAGCAGAATTACTTCTTCAAAATGAGCGCCTACCAGGACTGGCTGATTGCAGAGTTGAAGGAGAACGAAGACTGGGTGTACCCGAAGCGCTACCGGAACGAGCTGCTGAGCTTTCTGGAAGCCCCGTTGCAGGACCTCTGCATCTCCCGTCCAAAGAGTCGCTTGACCTGGGGCATTGAGCTGCCGTTTGATGACCAGTTTGTGACCTACGTCTGGTTTGATGCGCTCCTCAATTACGTCACGGCGCTTGGGTGGCCAGACGATCCCCGTTACGCCAAGTACTGGGAGCACTGCCACCACATGATCGGCAAGGACATCCTCAAAACCCATGGCATCTACTGGCCTTGCATGCTGAAAGGGGCCGACCTTCCGCAGTTCAAGAAGCTGGTGGTGCACGGACACTGGGTGATTGGGGGCAGCAAGATGAGCAAGTCCCTGGGGAACGTGGTCAATCCGTTGGAGATGAAGGACCGCTTTGGCGTCGACCCCCTCCGGTACTTCCTGCTGCGGGAGATGAGCTTTGGGGAAGACTCCAACTTTACGGAAGAGCTGGCCTTGGCCCGCTACCACGGGGACCTTTCCAACAACCTCGGCAACCTGATCAACCGCTCCCTCACCCTGTCGCGGAAGAACTTTGCTGGTCAGGTTCCGGAACCGGGACCCCTGAGTGCCAGCGAGCAAGAACTCCAGGCTGCGTTCGTGGAGGGCATCAACCGGGTCCGGGAACTGGTCCGCGGCTTTCAGCCCCACCGAGCCCTGGAGCAGGTGATTCAGCTGAGCAGCTTGGTCAACAAGTACATTGACGATCACAAGCCCTGGAAGCTGGCCAAGGATCCGGAACAGCGTGTGCTGCTGGGAACGGTGCTTTACACGGCGTTGGACTGTGCTCGGTTGCTGATCGGGTTGCTGCACCCTGTCATGCCAGACAAGATGGAGCAGGCCCGGATTCAGCTTGGGGTCGGAGAACAGCCGCTGGAAGAAAGCCGCTTGGTCCCGGGACTGCTGGAAGCCGGAACGGTCCTTCCGGAACCGGAGCCGCTGTTTCCCAAAATTCAGGCGGTGGCGGCCACTCCGGAAGCACCGCCAGCCCCCCAATCCGCCCAACCAGCGCCTCCTGCCGAGCCGGCGCCCGCAGAGGCGGAGCCCATTGGCGTGGAAACCTTTGGACAGATTCAGCTGAAGGTGGGGGTCATTCAAGCATGTGAGCCGGTGAAGAAATCAGATCGCCTGCTGGTTTCCCAGATTGACTTGGGAGAAGCAAAGCCCCGGCAGATTGTCTCTGGGGTGGCGCCGTTTTACACTCCGGAACAGATGGTGGGGAAGCGGGTCATTGTGGTGAGCAACCTGAAGCCCGTCAAGCTGAGGGGAACGCTGTCTGAAGGGATGGTGTTGGCCGCGGATCATGGGGAGCAGGTGACTCTGCTGGAGGCGCCCGAGGGGGTTCCTCCGGGAAGCCGGGTCCGTTGATCCAAGCGCCTCAAATTGAATTGACTCTCTTGAGAGGCAATGGAATTCTGTTGCCGATTATTCAGTCCTCCCGGGTTTCTGTCGAAATCCCTTTGAACACCGACTTCGGATAGCACGAATGACTCCGATCGCCAACGACTATCTTCCCATCCTGATCCTGATTCTGTTGGGGCTGGGACTCGCAGGAGCCTTCTCTGCCATCGGCATGCTGCTGGGGCCCAAAGCCAAGAACAAAGCCAAGGAGGCGCCCTTTGAGTCCGGGTTTCTGCGTGAGGGCATGCAGGGGCACCGGTATGACGTCAAGTTCTACATGACGGCGCTGGTCTTCCTAGTGTTTGATGTGGAGATCGTCTTCCTTTACCCCTGGACGGTGCAGTTGCGCGAACTCGGGTGGTTCGGCTTCATCGCAGCCATGGTGTTCCTGGTCGTCCTGACCCTGGGTCTGGTATACGACTGGAAAAAAGGTGCGCTCGAGTGGGAGTGAGCCGAAAACAATAACCTCGGTCAAGGAAAAATCCAATGTCTGCAGCCAACTATGGAGATTTTTTAACCACCACCTTTGACAATGTGGTGAACTGGTCGCGCAAGTTTTCCCTCTTTCAGTACCCGTTTGTGACCGCCTGTTGTGGCATGGAGTACATGGCCGCGGCGTGCTCGCACTACGACATCTCACGGTTTGGAGCGGAAATTCCGCGCTTCTCCCCCCGTCAGTCGGACGTCCTTTGGGTGGTGGGAACGATCACCCACAAGATGACGCCGGTGTTGCGAACCGTCTACGATCAGATGGCGGATCCGAAGTGGGTCATTGCCTTTGGCGCCTGCGCGTCGTCCGGAGGCTTCTATCAGAATTACTCGGTGCTGCAGGGCATCGACCGCCTCATCCCGGTGGACGTCTACATCGCCGGGTGCCCGCCTCGTCCTGAAGCGGTCCTAGATGGCCTGCTGGAGCTTCAGCACCGCATCCAGAACGATGGCCCGACGGTGGAAACGAAGATGATCAACCCCACGGACATCCGTCACCGGGAGCGCAAGCTGGAGCAGTTGAATCAGTACTTCTCCATTCCGAAGAAAGAAGTCCTAGAGAACATTCAGAACCCGAAGAGCAACCGCAGCGTCAAGCCGGGGTACACCTACTCTGACAGCTACGTCAATCTGGATCCGCACATGGGGTACGACTCTCCGGCGGATCAAGCCAAGAAGAACTCGCTCAAGAACGAGCAGGCCTAACCCTTTTCCTGTGGATCCATGTCTGAAACAGCGACTCCGGATGCGGAAGCAGCTCTGACCCTGACGAACCTGATCGCGCACGAATTCCCCGGAACCGTCCGCGATTCCCACAATCACCGCGGTGACGAGACCGTGGTCATCAAGCGAGATGCCCTGTACCGCGTGTGCAAGTTCCTCCGGGATGACGAGCGCTGCAAGTTTGAACTGATGGTGGACCTGACCGCGGTGGACTACTTGGAGCAGGGGCGGGACCCACGCTTTGACGTGGTCTATCACTTCAAGTCCCTCTCCCTCGGCCATCGCCTGCGGATCAAGGTGCAGCTGAATGAAGACGACCTCCGGGTGGCTTCCATTCACGACCTCTGGAGCGCGGTGGACTGGTATGAGCGCGAGTGCTTCGACATGTACGGCGTGCAGTTTGAGGGGCACCCCAACCTGATCCGACTGCTCATGTATGATGCGTTTGAGGGACACCCTCTGCGCAAGGACTACCCCATGGACCGGCAGCAGCCCATCATGCCGCTGCGAGAAGTTGAGGAACGCCACGAATACGGAAGGAAATTCTGATGGAAACCGCCCCTTTGGAAATCCAGAAGCACGAAGCCGAGCTCCAGGAGTCTGTTGACCACTCGTCTTCGGTGATGGCCATTGAGATTGGTCCGTCCCACCCGGCCATGCACGGCATCGTCCGCTTCACCACTTACGTGGACGGCGAGCTGATCGTGGACATGACCCCGGAGATTGGCTACCTGCACCGAGGATTTGAGAAGGAGTCTGAGAACTCCAAGTGGATTCAGGTGACGCCCTACACGGACCGTCTGAACTACGTCTCTCCCCTACTGAACAACATTGGCTACTCCATGGCGGTGGAAAAGCTCTACGGCGTGGAAGCACCTCGTCGGGCTGAGTTCACTCGTGTCATCATGGGCGAGATTTCTCGGATTACCGACCACATGACCTGCCTCGGGGCGTCTGCCATGGAAGTCGGGGCCTTCACCTTCTTCCTTTGGTTCATCAAGGCACGTGAGTACCTGTGGGAGCTCGTGGAAGAAGTCACAGGGGCTCGTCTGACCACCAACTGGACCCGGTTCGGCGGAAACGCAACCGACCTGCCCGACGGCTTCTTGGATGCTCTGCAGGACCGTTTGGACAAGGTCAAATCCGTGATGGACGAGTGCGACCGGCTGCTGACCAAGAACAAAATCTTCATTGACCGAGTCAAGGACATTGGCGCCATCTCCAAAGAAGATGCGATCTCCTTTGGTTTCACGGGGCCAATGCTGCGCGCCTGCGGGGTGCCTTACGACATCCGCCGTTCCGACCCCTACTCGGTTTACAACGAACTCGACTTCGAAATTCCCATTGGCTCCACCGGAGACTGCTTCGACCGCTACTTGGTCCGTATGGAAGAGATTCGGCAGAGCATCTCCATCATTGAACAGGCGGCTGACAAAATGCCTGTGGGGCCCATTCAGACCACTGAGCGTCGTGTGCACTATCCGGACAAGAAGGATGTGTATGGGAACATCGAGGGCCTGATTGACCACTTCAAGATGGTCATGGAAGGCCACCGTCCACCAGCCGGAGAAGCGTACATGCCGGTTGAGGGAGGAAACGGTGAGGTCGGCTTCTACGTGGTCTCGGATGGCTCTGGCGATCCGGTCCGAGTGCGGCTGCGGCCCCCCTGCTTCAACTTTGTTGAGGCCATGCCCAAAATGACGATTGGTCACTACATCGCGGACATTGTGCCCATCTTCGGCTCCATCAACATGATTGGCGGAGAGCTGGACCGGTAACGTCTGGACCTTCCCCTGAAACCAAAAGCGCTTGGGATAGACCATGCAAATTCTTCTTGAAATCCTCTCGATTCCCCTCGTTCAGTCGCTGCTGAAGATCGTGGTCGTGATCCTGCTGTTTGCCATGCCGTTGGGGACCCTGATGACCCTGATGGAGCGCAAGTGGAGCGCGATGATTCAGGACCGGGTGGGGCCCAATCGGGCCAATGCCGGAAACTTTACCGGAAATGGCCTGCTGCACATTGCGGCCGATGGCCTCAAGTCGATCTTCAAGGAAGACACGATGCCGGAAGGGTCAGACCGGTTCCTCTTCCTCATTGCTCCGTTCTTCGGGCTCATTGCGGGGGTGGCCACCTTTGCGATCATTCCCTTTGCGGCACCGATTGGGGACTTCAAGTTCCAGATTGCAGACGTGGAGCCCGGACTGCTCTTCATCTTCGCAATCACCTCGCTGAGCGTCTATGGGGCCGTTTTGGCGGGAGCCAGCTCCAACAGCAAGTACGCTCTGCTCGGCGGCACCCGCGCCTCGGCACAGATGCTGTCGTATGAGGTGTTCATGGGATTGGCGCTGATGGGAATCTTCATGGTGTACGGCTCCACCCGGGTGAGTGACATTGTGGATGGACAGAACCAGTACTGGTTCGGCAACCTGATTCCTCAGTGGGGCGTCTTCACCCAACCGCTCGGGTTCCTGCTGTTCACCACCGCTCTGATTGCTGAGACCAAGCGCGCGCCCTTTGATGCTCCAGAAGGGGAGTCTGAAATTGTGGCCGGGTACTTCCTGGAGTACTCCGGAATGCGCTGGTCGGCCTTCATGCTGGCGGAATACGTTGCTGTGGTGGGGGTTGCCACCCTGATCACCACCCTGTTCTTCGGAGGCTATCATGTGCCGTGGCTGCACCTGTGGACCAGTGCCCCTGAGTGGTTGGTCCGGATCCTTCAGGTTCTGAAGTTCTCCCTCTTTGTGGTCTTCTTCTGCTGGTTCCAGATTCAATTGCGTTGGACGGTGCCCAAGTTCCGTTTTGACCAAACCATGGCCTTGGGGTGGAAGAAGCTGCTGCCGCTTTCACTGATCAACACGGTGGCAACCGCGGTTATTATTCTGATCTTTGTTTAAGTTCGCTTAAACCTCAACGTCTACCCTGCACGGGCGCCCCTTGATCCGGAGGCGCACGTGAGCAACGATCAGGAGCTGATTTATGGATTTGAAAGTCAAGCAAGTGGAACGCACAGACGGGTTGAAGGAAGCCTTCTACCTGCCTGCGATGTTCACCGGATTTCGACTGACGGTGAAGCACTTCCTCAAGAACCTCTTTGGGGCACAGGAAGTGGTCACCATTCAGTATCCCGAGGAAAAGCGCCACGTTTCCCCACGTTGGCGCGGGCGGCACCGCCTGACCCGTCGCGATGACGGCTTCCTCAAGTGTGTGGCCTGCTACATGTGCGAGACGGTCTGTCCGGCCAAGTGCATCCATATTGAAGCCGGCGAGCATCCCGACATGTCGGTGGAAAAGTACCCCGTCAAGTTTGACATTGACGAGCTGCGCTGCGTCTTCTGTGGCCTCTGTGTGGAAGCCTGTCCCAAGCAGGCCATCCGCATGGACACCGGCGTGATCGGCATGGCCTTCTCCAATCGAGAGACCTTCAACTTCACCCGGGACCTGCTGCGAGACGAGTATCAGCCGCACGAGAACACCAAGTACTTGGACGCAGACCTGCCTCAACCGAAAGAGAAGAAGGACGCGCTGCCCAACTCCACAGGCTTGCCTGCTCCGTGACTGCTGCCGGTACGCGTCGTTCTGGCGCGTGCCGTCCCTCCTCTGTTCTGATTTCCCCCTCCCTGTGAGCCGATTTTGACGAGCGAATCCTTCACTCCCGCAGAGCGGAGTGCCCTCTCCCCTTATGTGACGAACACCGATCGGTCTGTTTTTGTCCTCACCAACCTTCCTGAAGTCATCAAGGGTGCCCTGTTTTCCCGCTACTCCCGCTCCATGCTGGGACTGCGGCGTCTGCTGCTCCGGGAGTTCATCCAGACCGATGAGTCGGCGTTTCAGTCGATCAGTGGCGCCGGTCCCGGGAACGCAGAGGAACAACGACTTGCCGTGGAACGGGCACAGGCGTTCTACGACCGCATTCTGGATGGTTATGGAGACGACTCGATTGGGGAGCTGGGGGGCGCCCATCTGGCGCTGGAGGACGTCTCCATTTTGGCCACGAAGACCCTGCAGGATGCGCGAATCGGGGGCTCGCCGCTGGAAAAATCCACTCGCTACGTCAACTTTGGTCAGAAGGTACAGGGCGATTACCGCTTTTACAAAGACCCCACCATCCTCGCGTCTCGGCATCGGGAGGCTTACCTCAAGGCCTGCCGAACCCTGTTTGAAACCTACGTCGCGCTGACGGACCCCGTTCGGGAGGAAGTCCGCAAGCGCTTGCCCCGTGACCCGAAAAGTCCTGCTGAAGCGTACGAACGCTCGGTCCGGGCCCAAGGGTTTGACCTCATCCGGGGGCTGCTTCCTGCCGCGACCCTGACCAACATGGGCGTCTTTGGCAACGGACGCTTCTTTGAGTCCCTGATCACCCGGTTGCACCGTGAACCGTTGACAGAGCTGCAGGAGCTGGCAACGGCTTCCTGGACGGAGCTGGCGCAGGTGATTCCGTCCTTCATCCGTCGCGCTCATCCGGAGCACCGACACTTTCAGAGTCAGCACGCGTTTCAGCAGCAGCAGCACGCGGTCCTCAAGCGGTGGGCCGAGCGTGTTCCTGGAGCCCAACGGGCTCGTGCGGTTCCCGCTGACCTGCAGGTTGAGCTGGTGGATTATGATCCACAGGCGGAGGAGAAGCTCCTAGCAAGCCTGCTCTATGAACACACGGGCGTTCCTTTGGCTGAAATTCGAGACACCCTCCGGAACCTGGGTGCTGCAGAGCGGGAGCAGCTTCAAGAGGAGTGTCTGGGCCTCCGGGAGCACCGACGCCATAAGCCTCCCCGCGCTCTGGAGTCCTGCTTCTTTACCTTTGAAATCACGGGGGATTATGGCATGTATCGGGACCTGCACCGGCACCGCATGCTCACGCAGTGGCGGCAACCGCTCTCTCCTGATCACGGCTACGACCTTCCGGAACTGCTCAAGGAGGCGAAGCTGGATGCACCCTACCGCGCGGCAATGGAGCAAGCAGCAGAAGTCTTTGAGCAGCTGCGCCCGGAGTTTCCGGAGGCGGCTCAGTACGTGATTCCAATGGCCTACCACCTCCGTTGGTCCCTGCAGGTCAACCTGCGGGCGTTGGCGTGGCTGGTGGAGCTGCGCAGTACCCCTCAGGGACACCCCGCCTACCGCAAGGTGGCTCAGGACCTCTTCCGGGCAGTGGAACAGGTGCAGCCCCAGCTGGCCCGCTGGATGGGCTTTGTGGACCTCGAGGACTACGAACTCGGACGCCTCGCCGCTGAGGTCCGTCATGAGCAACGCAACGCCTAGGGCGCTCCTCCACTCCTCGCAGCTCCCTCTCCTTCCCAGGGCTTCGGCCTGATTCCCTTTTGACGGGGCTCCCCTCGCCTCTGCTCAGAAGGGCTTCCCAGTGAAGCCGCTCCCCCGAGCAAAGTCGAAGAGACGTCCGGCATGCCCCCACTTTGCGGTGGTCGTGTTTTTACAATTATGCGAAAATGCATGATCTTTCATTTTTGCATAAGGAGAAGCGCATGGGGGGTGAGGGAGAAGAGTCACGGACGGTGGAGGACCTGAACCGGGAGCTGAACGCCATCATCAACTCATCTGATGACGGTCTGTTTGTCTGCCGGGCCGATGGCACCGTGGTGCGTGTGAATCCGGCTTCGGAGCGTCTGCATGGCATCCGAGCTGAAGAGGTCGTGGGGCGAAGCATCTTCGACCTTGTCGAGGAAGGTTTTGTGACCCGTAGTGCGGCGGTGGAGGCCATTCGACATCGGCGTCGAGTGAGCGTGCTGCAGCACCACCGTGGCCGCAAACTGGTCTCAACCGGGGCGCCGGTGTTTGACGACCAGGGGGAGCTGGTGCTCGCGGTGGTGACGGTTCGGGATGTGACGGAGATGGACCAGCTGCAGCAGAGCCTTGAGGAAGAGGAAGCCCGGAGCCGCCAGTTCCGGGAACAGATGCTGGCGATGCAGCAACTGGAGCTTGAGAACCGTCACCTAGTGACCCGCAGTCCTGCAATGGTGCAGGTGCTGCAGCAGGCGGTTCGGGTGGGAGGAGTGGATTCAACGGTGCTGCTGCTGGGAGAGTCCGGGGTGGGAAAGGGCGTGATTGCGGACCTGATCCACAGCCACTCGAAGCGGGCGAAGGGACCGATGATTCGGATCAACTGTGGGGCCATTCCGGAAACCCTGATTGAGTCCGAGCTTTTTGGTTACGAAAAGGGCGCCTTTACGGGCGCTCAGCGCGCCAAGCCTGGGTACTTTGAGCTGGCAGACGGGGGGACTCTTTTCCTAGACGAGATCGCAGAATTGCCGGCGGCGTCGCAGGTCAAGCTGCTGCGTTTCCTCGAAGACGGCCGCATCAGTCGCTTGGGATCCACTACCAGCCTGGCCGTCAACGTCCGAGTCCTTGCTGCCACGCACCGGGATCTGGAGCAGATGGTGGCTCAGGAGCAGTTCCGGCTCGACCTCTTCTATCGCCTCAACGTCATTCCGCTGACCATTCCTCCCCTCCGGGAGCGTCGAGACTGTTTGCTGCCTCTGCTGCGGCACTACGTCGCGCATTTTGCACAGCAGCTTGGGGTTTCGCGTCGGCTGGGAAGCCGTGCGTTGGAGGCGTTGCTGACTTATGATTATCCAGGCAACGTTCGGGAGCTGATGAACCTGTGTGAGCGACTGGTGGTGATGTCGACGACGGAAGTCATTGGCGAAGCCGACCTGCCGGTGTCGTTGCGGCGGCAACTGGATGAGCGGACTGGACCCCTGTTGTGCTGGCATCCGGGACGATCGCTGAGTGAGGCCATGGACGAGGTGGAACGTCAGATTTTATCAGAGGCGTCCGAACGCACGGGCAGCCAAGCCGAGATGGCCAAGATGCTGGGGGTCAATCAATCGACGGTTGCACGCAAGCTCCAGAAGCACGGACTGGTCCGGGGACGAGGGTGATGCAATTTTGCATAAAAATGGGGAATAATCCGGGATTAGTGAGGATTTTTCAGGGTTTTTTTGGTTTTAAAAATTTTTTAAATAAATTTAATTTAATTCTAATATTATTTAATTTTTTGAAAATTTATCAGGATCATAACCGAGGAAAGGATCCGTTTTAAAGAAGGGAAGGCCTACCCTTTGCTGCTGGCAGAGAGCTGAACCGAGCCTCAAGGGCAAGTGACCCTCCGTGGAAGCTGCCTGAAAGGTCCGGACTGATTCCCGCGCCGAGTGAACCACCTAGAAGAGCAGCACGATGAACCTCTTGAACAACGCGGTCTTTCAAGTACCGACTCCGGTCAATGAGCCCAATCTGACCTTTGCGCCAGGGAGTCCGGATCGGGCTCGGTTGCAGGAGGCGCTGCAGGAGCTCTCCACACGGCAGGTAGAGATTCCGCTCATCATTGGCGGGAAGGAGGTCCGGACCGAGAATCGTGAGCAGGTGGTGATGCCTCATGACCACCAGCACGTGCTGGGAGAGTACCACCTTGCAGGGGAGGCGGAGGTTCAGCAAGCAATTGAGGCGGCTCTGGAGGCCAAATCGGTCTGGGGGGCCCTCCGTTGGGAGGAGCGAGCCGCCATCTTCCTCAAAGCAGCGGAATTGCTGGCCACAAAGTACCGCTACCACATGAATGCCGCCAGTATGCTGGCGACCAGCAAAAACGCCTTTCAGGCTGAGATTGATGCGGCCTGTGAGCTAATCGACTTCCTCCGCTTCAACGTCTGGTACGCGCAGCAGATCTACACGGAGCAGCCTCCGATTTCACCCAAAGGCGTCTGGAACACCCTGCAGCAGCGTCCGCTGGAAGGCTTTGTCCTGGCCATCACTCCCTTCAACTTTACCGCCATTGCCGGCAATCTACCGACGGCTCCGGCGATCATGGGGAACACGGTTCTGTTCAAACCGGCCCTGAACTGCGTCTACACGCCTTACCTCTTCATGCAAATCCTTGAGGAAGCGGGACTGCCGGCCGGAGTCATCAACTTCATTCCGGCCCTGGGGCCGCTGGTGGGAGACCTCTGTCTGCCGCACCGGGACCTCGGCGGCGTGCACTTCACCGGATCCACGGGCGTCTTTCAGGGCATGTGGAAGACCATTGGGGCAAACATTGCGAACTACAAATCGTATCCGCGCATTGTCGGAGAAACGGGGGGCAAGGACTTCATTGTGGCACACCCTTCGGCGGACCGACGGAAACTGGCGACGGCAATTGTGCGGGGAGCCTTCGAGTATCAGGGACAGAAGTGTTCGGCAGCTTCACGAGCCTACATTCCGGAGTCGCTCTGGCCTGACCTTCGGGCGGATCTGGAACAGGACATTCGCCAGATCCGGATGGGCGCACCGACGGATTTGGGGAACTTCTGCAACGCCGTCATCGACCAGCGGGCGTTTGATAAGATCAAAGGATACCTAGACGGGGCCAAGGAGGCTCCGGATGCAGAGATCATCATTGGCGGAGGCTGCGACGACTCGGTGGGCTACTTCATTGAACCCACCGTGATCCTCACCGATAACCCTCACTTCCGGACACTGGAGGAAGAAATCTTCGGTCCGGTGATCACGATCTACGTCTATCCGGATGAGGCGTATGAGGAGACGCTGGACCTCTGTGACCAGACTTCGCCCTATGCCCTGACCGGTGCCATTTTTGCGCAGGACCGGATTGCCGTCAGCCTGGCTCTGACGAAGCTGGAGAACGCCGCCGGCAACTTCTACATCAACGATAAGCCCACCGGGTCCATTGTGGGACAGCAACCCTTCGGTGGCGCCCGAGCGTCAGGAACCAACGACAAGGCCGGCGCTCGCAGCAACCTGCTGCGTTGGGTTTCGCCTCGGTCGATCAAGGAAACATTTGATGCGCCGGAACACTTCGGGTACCCCTTCATGGAACCGGATTCGCTCTAAGCACCGCCCCCTTCGGCCTTGTTTCAAGATCGGCTGACTTCAGGTCGCAGGCGGGACACGGCAGCGTTCCCTGAGCGAAGTTGACGGGATGTTCCGTAAAGCCTGAAGGTCTGTAGTGACCGGAACCTGAAAAAACTGTCAAAAAAATATTTAAATTTGATTCATTGTCTTTACCCTTGATCAGGGACTTTTAAGCGAAATTAAAAAATATGTCTTTCTTCAATTGGCTGGTCGCGAAAACGATCATGCACATCCCGGGACCCTTGGTGCATTTTTTTGCCCGAGGGTACATCGCCGGAGAGACGCTCACCGAGGCCCTGCAGGTGGCTCGTGAGCTCAATGAGCAGAAGATGCTGGTGACCCTCGACATCCTAGGGGAGTTCATTCAGACCCGGGAAGAGGCGACCTACTTCAAGGAGCAGTGCCTGGAAATTCTGTCGGCTCTGCACCGAGAAGGGTTGGAGGCCAACCTGTCGCTCAAGCCCACGCAGATGGGGCTGTTGCTGGATGAGGCCTTTGCGACAGCCAATGTTCGGGAGATTGTTGCGCGTGCGGCGGAGCTTGGAACCTTTGTGCGCATCGACATGGAGGACGTGGCCTGCACTGATGCCACGCTCCAGCTGTACCGGCAACTCCGGGAGGAGTTCCCCGGACACGTGGGGGTGGTGCTTCAGGCCTACCTGCGCCGGACGGCTGCAGACATTGAGTCCCTCCGGGAGGCGCCAATGAACTTCCGGCTGTGCAAGGGGATTTACAATGAGTCCCGTGCGGTTGCCTGGAAGGATCCGGCGACCATCAACCGCAGCTTCACCGAGTCTCTGGACCGAATGTTCCGGCACCAGGCCTACGTTGGCATTGCAACGCATGATGAAAAACTGGTCTTTGAGGCCCTGCAGCTCATCGAACGGTACCAGCTGGGACGGGACGATTACGAATTTCAGATGCTCCTCGGCGTCGATGAGGAGCTACGTCAGATCCTCGTGGAAGCTGGGCATCGTCTCAGGGTCTATGTGCCCTTCGGGATCTCGTGGATGCCGTACTCCCGTCGACGGCTTCAGGAGAACCCAACCATTGCGCGGCATGCGCTGCGTCAGTTTCTCGGCATGCGACGCTTTTGAGTCCTGCCGGGTGGGCTCCGATTGGAACACACGCTGGTGGACCGCTTGCGGCCCTCCTGCACGTCAGGCTTCCCGCCCAACCCTGTTTGTCATCACCTCAACCAAGGATCACACATGAAAAAACGCTTCCGAATGCTTCTAGCGGCCTCGGCCTTGGCCGCACTGACCCTGCCGGCTCAGGCTGCTGACACCCTCAAGGTTGGGGTGCAGGCGCCCATTACCGGCAGCTATGCCAATGAAGGGCAAGGCATTGAGAATGGGGTTCGCCTGCTGGCTGAACAGATCAACGCCAAAGGCGGCGTGATGGGACGGTCTCTGGAGGTCGTGGTCTGTGACGACCAGGGCACGGCGATGGCGGCAGCCATTTGTGCCAAGGACCTGGTCAACAAAGGCGTCTCCATGGTCATCGGCTCCTACACCTCCACGTGTGCCGAAGCCGCCCAGAAGACCTATTACAAGGCGGGAGTCCTGCAGACCTCAGACGGTACTGCGGACAGCCTCACGGAAAACGGCTACTGGACCTTTTTGCGGAACTCCTTCCCCAACAGTGCTGAAGCCGAGTTTGCGGCCAACTACCTGGTCCAGGTCAAGAAGTACAAGCGCATCGTCGTCCTCTCGGACTTCTCAACCTATGCCGACGGACTCGCAAATGCGACTGAGGCGGCCATCCGGAAACTGGGGGGCAACGTTGTCTCCCGGGACAAGATCAAGGCCGATTCCCAGAACTTCACCCCGGTGCTGACGAACATCAAGTCCAAGAATCCGGATGCGATCTTCTTTGCCGGGTACTACTCGGATGGCGGACAGCTGCGGGCTCAGCAGGTGGCGTTGGGCATCAAGGCGGACTTCTACGGCGGAGATGCCAACGACAACCCGGACTTCGTCAAGCTGGCCGGTTCGGCAGCAACGGGCGCCTACATCATCAATGTTCCCTCTCCGGATGTCCTTCCCTATGAAGTGGCAAAGAGCTTCATTGCCGACTACCAGAAGAAGTATGGCGAAATGCCACCGTCCATCTGGGGCCTGATGAACATTGACGGCATGCGGGCCATTCTGCACGCCATGGAAGCCAACCAGAGCTTTGATACCAAGCAGGCTGCAGACTACCTGCACAACCTCAAGGAGCCGCTTCCGGGAATCACCGGACCGATTGCTTTTGCCAACGACGGCAACCGCAAGGGGGGTGCGTATGTGGTGAAGCGTGTTCAGGCGGACGGCAGCTACGCCAACGAGTACGTGCAGTAACATCCGTTGCTTCAGCGGGGGCCGGGGCTCCCGTTGCAGCTGGCCGCTGAGCAGCGGCGCTGACGGATTGGTCCGAATCGCCTGGCAGGAGGGGCACCCATGGAAATCTTTCTACAGCAGCTGGCAAATGGCCTGACCATCGGCAGCATGTTTGCCCTGGTGGCGTTGGGCTACACCATGGTTTACGGCGTGATGAAGCTGATCAACTTCGCCCACGGCGACATGGTGGCTGCGTCTGCTTTTGTTGGCCTGACGCTCTACACGGAGGTGCTGGGCGAGTCGACGTCAGCAGTCGCGGTGATTGCCATCTTCTTCCTGGCGGCCTTGATCATGGCAGGGGTGGGCGTTGTTCTGGAGCGAGTCGCCTACCGGCCACTCCGGACAGCGCCCCGACTCTCTGCCGTGGTGTCTGCATTGGGGGCGTCTCTGGTCATTCAAAACGGCATCATGCTCATCTGGGGACCACGCATGCGCATCTTCCCGGAGCTGGTTCCTCAGGTCTACTGGGACTGGGGCGGCGTGGTGATCAGTCTGATTCAGGTGCTGATCTTGGTCCTATCCCTGGTGCTGATGGTGGGACTGTACCTGTTTGTGGAGAAGACCCGCATGGGCGCTGCCATCCGGGCAAGCTCCATTGACCAAGATGCGGCCCGGCTGATGGGGATCAATGTCAACAGTGTCATTGCCCTCATCTTTGTCATCGGCTCCTCCCTGGGGGCCGTGGGGGGACTGTTCATTGGGCTCTACTACCGGGGCATCACCTTCAACATGGGCTGGCAGTACGGGCTTTATGCCTTCATTGCCGCCATTTTGGGAGGCATCGGCAACATCCCGGGCGCCATGCTGGGAGGCATGCTGCTGGGACTCTTCAACGCCTTCATCGCAGGCTACGTGTCCAGCACCTGGGCAGACGCCTTCACCTTCATCCTGCTGATCGTCATCCTGATTGTCCGGCCGACGGGCATCCTCGGGGAGCGGGTGGCGGAGAAAGTCTGATATGAACGAGCTGAGCAAATGGGGGGAGCCCGCCTTTCTGGGAGTGATGGCCATCCTGCCCTACTTCCTCAATGACCGGTGGCAGGCGGTGGCCATCACCTTCCTGATCTTTGCTGTGGTGGCGCTCTCGCAGGACATTGTGCTGGGCAAGAGCGGGATGTTCAACATGGGGCAAGCCCTGTTCTTTGGCATGGGGGCCTACACGACAGCGATTCTCAACAATGAACTGGGGTGGCCCATTGTGGCAACGCTTCCGCTGGCGATTCTGGTTCCTGCCTGCTTTGGGGCCCTCTTGGCTGGACCCATTGTGCACCTGCGCGGGGACTACCTGCTGGTGACCACAATTGGCTTCAACATCGTTTTTGTGCAGGTGCTGCAGAACAACCTGGGGGGCGTGACCGGAGGGCCAAATGGCATCTTTGGACTCGACTCCCTCAGTGTGCTGGGAGTGGAGCTGACGAGTCAGCTGGCAGTGTACTACTTTGCCCTGGCGGCGCTGCTCCTGACGCTGTGGGTGATGGCGAACCTAGAATCCAGCAAACCCGGCCGGGCCCTGCACTACCTGCGTGAGGATCCGTTGGCTGCAGAGAGCATCGGCATCAACACCCGGGTGTACAAGGTCTTTGCCTTTAGCCTAGGGGCCGGCATTGCGGGGCTGGCGGGAACCGTCTATGCGACCCAGTACTCGGCTGTCAGTCCGGAAGCCTTTGACTTCATTCAGTCGGTGCTCTTCTTCAGCATTGTGCTGGTCGGCGGTTCATCGGTCCCAGGCGTGATGCTGGGGGTATTTGTGATGTTTGTGGTGCCAGAGATCTTCCGGGAGTTTGCCACCTGGCGTTACTTCATCTTCGGGTTTGCCATGATGGCCGCCATGATCCTCCGTCCTCGGGGGATTGTGCCCGCGACCTTCGGCAAGATTCCGGCGTTTCTGATCAAGGGGGAGCCCCATGGCGGACAATGAACTGATCCTGACGGATGTGACCAAGCGCTTCGGGGGTCTGACCGCAGTTGATGCGCTCAGCCTGCACGTCAAACCCGGACAGATCTATGGCATCATCGGTCCCAACGGAGCCGGCAAGACCACGGTTTTCAACTGCATCACCGGAATCTACCGGCCAGAGGTCGGGTCCATCCGCTGGCGTGGAGAGGAGATCCGGGGGCTGACGCCTTACCAGATTGTGGACCGAGGCATTGTGCGGACCTTTCAGACCATCCGCCTCTTCAGCCAGATGTCGGTTGCAGAGAATGTCATGAGCGGACGGCACATTAAGAGTCGGCAGAAGCTCTGGCATGGTTTGGTGCACACACCCGGGTCCCGACGTGATGAACGGGACAACTGGAAGAAGGTGGAGGCGCAGCTCGACTTCTTCAACCTCGGGGAAGTGGCCGCAACTCCTACGGGCAGCCTTCCCTATGGCCTCCAGCGGCGTGTGGAAATGGCCCGGGCAATGGCAGTGGATCCGACGTTGCTGATTCTTGATGAGCCTGCTGCCGGACTCAATGACAAGGAAACCCTAGAGCTGCTACAGACGATCTTCAAGATCCGGGACCAGGGAGTGACAGTGCTGCTGATTGAGCACGACATGGACATGGTCATGGAGATGACGGACTACCTCACGGTGATCAACTTTGGTAAACCGATCGCAGAGGGGGTGCCTGCCGAGATTCAGAAGAACCCCGCAGTGATTGAAGCCTACCTGGGCAGTGAGGAGGACGATGAGTGACGCAGACGTGTTGTTTCGGATCAAGGACCTAGAGGTTTCCTACGGGGCCATTGCCGCCATCAAGGGAATCTCGCTGGAGGTCCGCAAGGGAGAGATTGTGACGATCTTGGGAGCAAACGGCGCTGGCAAGACGACGACCATGCGGACCATCAGCCACCTGCTCCGGGCCAAAAGTGGCTCCATTACCTTCAAGGGACAGGAGCTGACGCAGGTGCCCGCCCACCGGATTGTGAAGCTGGGCATCAGTCACTCTCCGGAGGGACGTCGGGTGTTTGGTGTGCTGACGGTTGAGGAAAACCTGCTGCTGGGCGCCTTCTCACAAAAGCAGGTGGACCGCTCGGTGCTGCACTGGGTCTATGAACTCTTTCCCCGCCTGCAGGAACGGCGCAAGCAGCTGGCAGGCACCCTTTCCGGAGGAGAGCAGCAGATGCTGGCCATTGGACGTTCACTGATGAGCCGTCCGGAGATGCTGCTTCTGGATGAGCCGTCACTGGGCATTGCCCCCATCCTCGTCAAAGCCATCTTCAAGCAGATCAAGGCGGTGGCCAACAGTGGTGTGACCGTGCTGCTGGTGGAACAAAACGCCAAGGCGGCGCTCAAGCTGGCTGACCGGGGGTACGTGCTGGACGTGGGCCGGATCGCGCTTTCCGGAACGTCTGCAGAACTCTTGGCCTCTGAAAAGGTCCAGGAAGCGTACCTCGGCAAGAAAAACTGACCCCTCCGGGCGCTCCCTGAGGGGGGCTCCCACCCCACCTCCTTTCAAGCACCTTCCCCCTCGTGCTTCTGAAAAACTTCGTGTACACTCTCGTCGACAAACGGCCTTACCGTCTTCAGTAAGGTCCGTGATCCCGCTGATTTGGAACAGAAAAAGACGGTGTTGATGAAAGAACTTTTTGAAATCCACCACCCCCTGGTGCAGCACAAGCTGTCCCTCATGCGCATGCAGGAAACCTCGACCAAGAGCTTCCGGGACCTGGCCCGCGAGGTGGGAATGCTCCTGGCGTATGAAGTGACCAAGGACCTGCCCACACACACTGAGGAAATTGAAACTCCGCTGGAAAGCATGCAGGCTCCGTTTCTTGAGGGCAAGAAGCTCTGCCTGGTGCCCATCCTCCGGGCAGGCATTGGCCTGCTGGAAGGCTTCCTGGAGATGATTCCTTCAGCTCGGGTGGGGCACATTGGTCTGTATCGGGACCCGGAAACCCTGCAGGCTGTGGAGTACTACCTCAAGCTTCCGGACCTGATTGACCAGCGGCTGGTGCTGGCGTTGGATCCAATGCTGGCGACCGGGCACTCCTCTGCTGCTGCGGTGACCCGGTTGAAGGAAAACGGCGCCAGCAACATCCGCTTCGTGTCCCTGCTGGCAGCGCCAGAAGGCATCCGCCACTTCCATGAGGTGCACCCGGATGTCCCCATTTACACCGCTGCTGTGGACCGGTGTCTCAACGACCACGCCTACATCCTTCCCGGACTCGGTGACGCCGGAGACCGCATCTTCGGCACCAAGTAATCCTCCCGCAGCTTCCCTGTCTCTGAAAGGCTCCCATGGCAACTGAAGCGAAGCGCCTGCGTTCCCGGGCGTGGTTTGACAATCCGGACAACCCCGACATGACGGCGCTGTACCTGGAGCGCTACCTCAACTATGGCCTGACGCGTGAGGAGTTGCAGTCCGGCAAGCCCATCATCGGCATTGCCCAGACCGGCTCCGACCTCTCTCCCTGCAATCGCCCTCACCTGGAACTGGCCCAGCGGGTCCGGGAGGGCATCCGAGAAGCGGGAGGCATCGCCATTGAGTTTCCGGTGCACCCGATTCAGGAGACGGGGAAGCGTCCCACTGCGTCGCTGGACCGCAACCTCGCGTACCTGGGACTGGTGGAGGTGCTCTACGGTTACCCGCTTGATGGGGTCGTCCTGACCGTGGGGTGCGACAAAACCACTCCGGCATGCCTGATGGCGGCTGCGACCGTCAACCTTCCGGCGATTGTCCTTTCCGGGGGGCCAATGCTCAACGGCTGGTTCAAGGGCGAGCGGACCGGCTCCGGAACCATCATCTGGAAGGCTCGGGAGATGATGGCGCGCGGTGAAATTGATTACACGGGATTTGTGGACCTAGTGGCCTCCTCGGCGCCGTCTCCGGGTTACTGCAACACCATGGGCACGGCGACCACGATGAACTCACTGGCTGAGGCGCTTGGGATGTCTCTGCCCGGATGCGCCTCCATTCCGGCTCCGTATCGTGAGCGGGCGCAGATGGCGTATGAAACCGGAAAGCGGGCGGTGGCGCTGGTGGAGGAGGACCTGAAGCCTTCAGACCTTCTGACCAAGGAGGCCTTTGAAAACGCTATTGCGGTCAACACCGCCATCGGTGGATCAACCAATGCGCCCATTCACCTGAGCGCCATTGCTCGGCACGTTGGGGTGGAGCTGACGCTGGAAGACTGGGAACGAGTGGGGCAGGACCTTCCGCTGCTTGTGAATCTGCAACCCGCAGGCGCGTATTTGGGGGAAGACTACCACCACGCAGGTGGGGTTCCGGTAGTGGTTGCCGAGTTGATGCGGCATGGGCGCATCCATGAGACTGCATTGACTGTGAATGGCCAAACCATCGGGGACAACTGCAGAGGACGGGTGAGCGAAGACGCCGACGTGATCCGGACCTTTGAAACAGCGCTGCAGCCTGATGCAGGCTTCAAGGTCATGCGCGGAAACCTCTTTGATGCCGCAATCATGAAGACCTCTGTGCTTTCAGAGGCCTTCCGAAAGCAGTACCTCTCCAATCCGGAAGACCCCAATGCGTTCGAGGGCCGGGCCATTGTCTTTGACGGCCCAGAGGATTATCACGAACGTATTGACGATCCTGCCCTTGCCATTGATGCCCACTGCCTCCTCTTCATCCGAGGAACTGGGCCTGTGGGGTATCCGGGGGCCGCCGAGGTGGTGAACATGCGGGCGCCGGATTACCTGCTCAAGCAGGGCATCTCGGAGTTGCCGTGCATTGGAGACGGGCGCCAGTCCGGAACGTCCGGATCCCCTTCCATCCTCAATGCGTCTCCGGAAGCGGCTGTGGGAGGTGGCTTGGCGTTGCTGCAGACAGGAGACCGGGTCCGGGTGGACCTGAACCAGGGGCGGGTGGAAGCGCTGGTGGCGCCTGACGAGTGGGCCCGCCGTCAAGCAGCACTGGAGGAGGCTGGAGGTTACGCTTCCCCGGAATCGCAAACGCCCTGGCAGGAACTGCAGCGGGGCTGTGTGGATCAACTGGCTGCAGGCATGGTCCTCAAGCCGGCGGTCAAGTACCAGCGCATTGCGCAGCGCAAGGGACTGCCTCGCGACAATCACTAGCGGAGGCCGAACCTCCGCTGGGCAGGGGCTCAGTTGACAGGAATCTCCACGAGGTCTTCGTCAAAGAGCCCGGTCCGTTCCACATCGGTGTGGCAGGCCACACAGTTGGCGGGGCTCTTGATGGAGTTGCGGTCAAACACGTTGTCCTCCACCAGATCCTCGTGCTTGCGCTTCCAGTAGGCCGTTTCAGAGATCCGCAAGGGGGCTTCGGTGTCTCCTAGCTTGTCCAGAACCTTGACCGATACCTTGGAGGGCGTCAGCTCAGCAGCGTGGGTGGTCAGGTACGTCCGGATTTCCGTGGCAGTCTGTTCATCAAGCGCCAGGTCTTCCCCAAAGTGATTGGCCTGCTCCTGCATCAGCCGGTTCCAGGAACGCTCTGGGAGCAACCCGGGAAGCATCGCCCAGTGGCAGGCGCCACACTCCTGCTGAACGGTCTTGTTCTGGATCGTGGGCATCTCCTTTTCCATGAACAAGGTGGTGAAGAATCCCAGATCCCGCTGGTAGTGGTAATCGTCCTGCGCCGAGGCGGTGGCTGCCGCATTGAGGAGCAGGAGCAGGGAAAGGGCGAACGGAGAGACAACTTTCATGATGAAGGGGCTGAAATGAGTTTACGGGGGTTCAATCGGGACTGCAGCCTCAGGACGCTGGGGCGCCGCTGAGCGAGGAATCGTCGAAAAAACGGAAGCCGAAGGCTGAGTAGGGTCAGCAGTAGGATACTGTAAAAAGCGCCTTTTTCCAACCCATCTTCCAGAAGGAAGACGTGGATCACAGCAGCAATGGAGAGGACGTACACGACCTGGTGCAACCGCTTCCAGCGCCTGCCCAGACGACGCATCCATCCTCGGGTGGAGGTCACAGCCAAGGGCACCATGCCCAGCAAGGCGACCCATGCTGCCCAGAACGACGGATCCTCCAGGCTCTGGTCCCAGAGCTTCCACACGTCCCAGTGCTCCTCAAACGCATAAAGGCCCAGGTGCAGGCTGCTGAGAAAAAAGGCATAGAGGCCCAAGGGCTTCTTGAGCCGTGGCAGGAAGCTCTTTCCTGTCAGGAGGAACAAAGGGGTCATGACCAGGCTGAGGAGCAGAAAGGTCATGGCCGCCTCGCCTGAAACATGGGAGAGGATGTGTCCCCGCTCAGAGGTGGAGGCAATGCCGAGCTTGACCAACTGGAGGGCGGCAAAGAGGTGCACCACCCCTTCCGGGCTGAAGGAAAAACGTTTCATGAGGACCGTGAGGCGCAAGAGGGACAAAACGCAATGGAACTGATCATCAGTCTACGGCGTCTTTGTTGCGCCTCTCTTGCGTGAACCTTACAAATTTGAAACGTTGGAAGGAGGCTTGAGGCGACTGTACTGGGTGACCGGCATCAAGGCGCGCCAGCCCTGGTAGGGCCCCACCGGTTCTGCACGGGCGAGGCTGAGGCGCGTCAACTCTCCTCCGTGCTCCGCTTGCCACGCCAGGAGGACCTGCTCGCTCTCTAGGGTGACAGCATTGGCGACCAGGCGGCCCCACGGACGCAGAGCCTCCCAGGACGCGGAAAGCACGTCTGCAGAAAGCCCTCCACCAATGAAGACAGCGTCTGGCTCCGGAAGGTGCGGCAGGCGGTCTTCCAGAGAACCGGAAAGGATTTCCAGACGAGGCCGGACCCCAAGCGCAACCGCATTGCGTTCCAGCCACGTCAACCGTTCCGGGTGCCGCTCCACCGCAACAGCGGTGTTGCGAGGATCACTCCGGAGCCACTCAATGGCCACCGAGCCACTTCCGGCCCCAAGGTCCCAAAGTCGCTGCCCAGGCAGTGGCATCAGCTTCGCCAGCGTTGCCGCCCGGACCTCGCGCTTCGTCAGCTTCCCATCATGTTCAAACGCGTCATCGGTGAGTCCCGGAAGCCGTGGCAGCAGCTTCACCTGAGGCCCTGGAAGGCACTCCACGCCAATGACGTTCAGAGACGCTCCTTCGGGATGGCTCCAGGACTCCGCGACGCCTGCAAAGGCGTTTTCCTGTGCGCCTCCTAGGTGCTCCAGCACCGTCAGGCGGCTGGGACCAAAGCCCCGGGCGGTCAGAAGGTCCGCCACCTGTTGCGGACTGGTGCCATTCCAGCTGAGGATGAGCAGCTTCACCTGAGGCTGCACAAAGGGGTGCAGGGTCTCCAGCGGGCGCCCGTGTACCGTGAGCAACTCCACTTCTGGAAGCGACCACCCCAACCGTGCGCAGGCCAGGGAGTAGGCGGAAGGCATCGGCAGGAAGCGGACCTCCTCGGCGGTAAATCCCTCCCGGAGCAGCTTGGCGCCAACGCCGTAGCAGAGGGGGTCTCCAGTGGCAAGCACCACGGCTCCCATGCCAAACTCCCGGATCCGGGGGAAGTCGTCTTCCATGCGCTTGGACCACGTGTACCGAGACGGCGTGATGGCGTCTGGCAGCAGGCTCAGGTGCCGGGGACTGCCAAAGACGACCTGGGCCTCTGAAAGACGCTGCTGCGCCTCCAGCCCCAACCCGGGCCAGCCATCTTCACCAATGCCAATGACGCTCAGCCATGGCGCAACAGACGCATTCATATCCAACCAGAGATTAAAAGTCCTTGCCTGACGGGGCCCAGCCCCCGTCAACCGGGCTCAACTACACAAGAAATCAGGTACTTGTGCAAGCCGATTCAAGTGGGGTACAGTGGAGGAATGCCCAGAAGTGGGTCATGCAAGATCAGCTGGATAAGGCTAACAATTTGATTTGACGATGACTCCACCGCCCACCCCCGTCACCGCGCTCCGCCGAGCTCTTCGGACGCACCTTCCTTGGAGCAAGCCCAAGCTTGAGGTCACGAGCCAATTTGTCCAAGCCCTGCTGCGAGCCCGGAGTGTGAATCTGATGGACCTCTCTCGCAAGATGGTCACTTCCGCCAAACCCTCCTCCAGCTTTAAACGTCTTCAACGGTTTATGCGCTCTTTTTCCGTTCCTCAGGCACAGGCCAACCCCTCCTCTCACCCCTCTCCTCAGGTGGATCTAGACAAAACTATCCTGCAGAGAGATCTAGAAAAAGCGTTCCTGCAGAAAGGTCCCCTTCACCAACAACGACTCAGAGTGTGAAGTCTGCGAGAAGGTGAGTCGGTGGGGACGAACCTCAGACCCCGGGACCTCCGGAGATTAAGGGTCAGGAACCGTTGACTCGCGGCTGAGGACGGCAACAGCGTTCAGAGCGGCTGCGGCAATGGCACTGCCTCCTCGGCGACCGTGAAGGGTCATGAAGGGGATTTCCAGCGCCTGCGCTTTTTCGGAGAGGCTGATCTTGGACTCGGCGGCGCCAATGAAGCCCACAGGAAAGCCAAGGATCAGCGCTGGGTGCGGCCACCCTTCTTCCTCCAATCCTTCCAGCAGACGGAAGAGCGCAGTGGGAGCGTTACCGATGACCACAATGGCATCAAGCAGGTACGGCAGCCACCGTTCCGTCGCGACTGCGGAACGCGTGATCCCGCGGCGGCGGGCGTCCTGCGCCACGTCCATGTCGTCAATGCAGCACCACGTGGAGTTCTGTGCCGGAAGGAACCGCTTGATGATGCCGTCTTCCACCATGTTGACGTCGCAGAGGATGGGAGCTCCGGCCTGAAGGGCGTGGATGCCGGAGCGCACCGAGTCGAGGCTGTACCCGAGGGCGGGGGGAATGTCCGTCATGCCACAGGAGTGGATGATGCGGACGGCGACTTCGGCCAGGTCCGGAGGAAGGTCTCCAAAATCCGTCTCACGTCGGACGGTGGCAAAGGATTCTCGGTAGATGGCTTCCGGATCTTTCAGGTAGTCAATCATTCCGGCTTGAGGGATTTGAGGCGTTTCAGCGAAACCGGTCCGAGCGGATGGTTCGCGTGCGGGTGGGTGGGATGGTGATGTCCGTGATCATGCCCATGTCCGTGTCCATGATCGTGCCCGTGCTCATGACTGTGGGAGTGCCCGTGTTCATGCCCGTGTCCATGATCATGGTGGTGGTGATCGGATTCAGGGGCGTCGGCGCCATACTCAACGGCCTGGTCGAGGTTTCCGGTGCCAATGCCTTCCACATGGTGGTGGTGGCTCTCTTGGGGCAGGCCCACTTCAGCTTCAAAGCCGAGCACCTGCTCGCGGTACTTGCAGAGCTGGCAGTTCATGACGTTGGTGCCGCTCAGAATTTCCTGAACACGGTCCGCAAAGGTGTCCAGCACCAGCGGATGGTCGTTGAGGTAGGAAGCCTTGACGAATTCGATCTCCGGATGCCGCGCCGCAACCAGGTCGGTGTGATCGTAGATCCGCCGGACGAGGATGCCGGTGAAGAGGAAGTAGGGAAAGACGACAATCCGTCGGAAGCCCAGGCGGGTGGCATGCTCCAGCGCCGGCTCCACGAGGGGAAAGGTGACTCCTGAATAAGCGACCTCAGCCCAGCCGAACCCTAGGCCTTCCCAGAGCATCCGGGCAACCTTGCTGATGTTCGAATTGGCGTCGGGATCTGAGGAGCCTCGGCCCACCACAACGAGCAGGGTTTCGTGGCGTGGGATCGTCGGATCGACCTCGGCCAACGCGCTTTCAATGCGTTCCCCAGCGGCCCGGAGGAGCTTGGTATCAATGCCCAATTCGCGTCCGTACCGGATGGTCATCCCGTCATGCTGGGCCTGGTAGGTGTTGAGGACGGAGGGGATGTCGTTCTTGGCATGTCCTGCCGCAAAGAGCATTCCTGGCACCGCAAGGACCTCCTTCACGCCCTTCTCCCGGAGCGCGTTCAGTCCATCGCGGATGATGGGGGTGGCAAACTCCAGGAAGCCCCAATCGGTTTCATACTGCGGAAGCCGTTCCCGGAGGCCCCGGGCGACGGATTGAAACTCTTCGACCGCCTTTTCGTCACGGCTTCCGTGACCGCACACCATGATTCCAAAATGACTCAAGAAAACTCCTTATTTGAATGGATCCGTTGGGGGAGGCCGGCGACCACCCACCAGGTTTCATGACAGGCCGCCCCTAGCTGCTGCCCCACCTTTCCGGAGAGATCGGCAAACTGACGGGCGAGTTCATTGTCCGGGATCAGGCCCAGTCCAACTTCGTTGAGCACCAACACCAGATCGTTGGGAAGCGCCAGCAGGCGTTGGATTTCGGCAAACGCGGCTTCTTCCGACCGCTGATGGTACAGCCAGTTGTTGAGCCACATGGTCAGGCACTCCACCAGCACCGGAGCGTCGGTGTCGGCCACCGCCTGAGCCAGATCGAGCGGTGCCTCCCGGGTTTCAAAGCGTTGCCCACGGCGTTCCTGATGCACCTGAATGCGGGCATCCAGCTCCGGGTCCCGGAACTCCGTTGTGGCCAAGTAGATGGGCCGTTGTTGCGTCGCCAGAGCCAGGGTCCGCTGTTCCGCAAAGCGGGACTTTCCGCTTTTGACCCCTCCGGTCACCAGAACCTTCATGGCAGCCCTCCGAGCAGCAACAGCAGTGCCAGCAGGGAAGCGGCAAACGCGAGGCGGTTCATGCGAGTCAAGGCGTCAGGGCCCACGGTTTCTGAGGCGGTTTGGGGACCAATCCAGTCGTCACTGCTCAGCTGTCCGTTGCGCCAAATGGGCCCCCGGAGCCGCACGTTCAAGGCCCCGGCCGCGGCGGCTTCGCTCCACCCCGCGTTGGGACTGGCGGTGTGGTGTCGGTCCCGGAGGCCAATGCGCCACGCCTGTGAGGCGGAGTATCCGGGAAGCAGCCAGGCGCCCGCCACCAGCAGACCAAAGGTCAGGCGAGCCGGGAGCCAGCAGAGGACGTCATCGAGCCGTGCGCTGGCCCAGCCAAACTGCCGGTACTGTTCTGTCCGGTACCCGACCATGGAGTCCAATGTGTTGACCACCTTGAACAGCACCATTCCCGGAAGCCCGAGCAGGGCAAACCAGAAGAGCGGGGCAATGACGCCGTCGCAGAGGTTTTCGGCAACGCTCTCCACCGCGGCCCGCCCGCAGGCTCCGGCATCAAGGGCCTGGGTGTCTCGCCCCACCATCTGAGAGACAGCCTGACGTGCGCCCTGGAGGTCTTCTTCCGCAAGCGCCTGCCGAACCGCCCAGGCGTGTCCGAGCAGGTCCCTCAGGGCGAGGAAGCTCCAGGCCCAGTAGAGCGAAAGGCCCCAGCCGAGGAGCGGGTGCAGCGCCGAGAAAAAGGCCACTGCGGACAAAACCGCTAATAGAGTCCCGGAAACCACTCCCAGCGTCAAGACGATGCCACCTCGAAATCCGGCTTCCTGCCGTGCACGCAGAGTCGCTTCCAGCCGGGCAATGGCCTGACCAATGAGCCGAACCGGGTGCCAGCGGTAAACGGGGTCACCGAACAGAAGGTCCAACAGGAAGGCCACCCCAATGAGCACTGCCGGAGAGTCGAGCATCAGCGTGGTCAGAGACGAGTTCAGCATCCGGCAGAGGGGCGAGCAGTGGTGGGGAAAAAGCAGGAGCCCCCGAAGGGACAGACGGCGGAAAGCCCGGTTGCGTGCGTTTGGTGCTTGGTCTCTGCTGAGAGTTGTGCTAAGGTTGGCCCGGATTCTGTTTTTTTCAAAAGAAGTTTCTCAATTATCAAGGTGTGGAATGAGCGAAGATCAGGCATTGATCAAAGAGGTGGAAGAGTACTTTGAAGAAGAGCAACGGCTCCGGGCTGCAGACATTGAAGCGGCCAAGAAGCACGATGAAGAACTGCTCCGCAAGCGAGAAGCTGGGGAGTATGGAGTCAGCCGTGGAACGGACCTGATTGCCAGCCAGCTCATGTTTGTGGTGGCAACATTGGCCACCATTGGGCTGATCTGGATGGTCTTCAACATGGATCCTCGCTGAGTTTCTAGGCGTTTCTCGCCTCAGCCCTTCCCTGTCTTGTGTCGCGCTGCCTCTCTTCTGAAGCAGCGCCCTCCCCTTCTTTCTCCCGTCCTGCTCCGGATGGGGCGCTGCTGGCGCTCCTTCAGTTTCTGTGACCTGCAACTGCCCGCTCCTGCGGAACGCACGGGCTTGATCGGTACTCTATCCGGAAGCCCCTGAAGCAACAAGTGCAAGAAAACGCGCCAACGGTCACGAGCGCTGCGGAAGCGGTTGCGCCAGAGCCGGGTGAAAAAGTGTCGTCAGATCTGGCCCCGGTTCATGAAATCCGCTACGATAATTAGTTCCTCGTTCACTTCGTCCTCGGTTGCCATGAGTGAGAGACACTCCCAGGTCATTGAAGAATATCTGCTGACGCTCTACCAGCTGCGTGGAGCAGAAGAAGTCGGGCTCAAGGCCGTGACCCTTGCGGAGCGGCTCAAGGTGAGTCCGCCGACCGTGCACTCGACGCTGTCACGGATGCAACGTGACGGTTTGGTCCGGATGGGAGAGTCGAAGGTGTGGGAACTCACGGAGGAAGGACTGGGGGTGGCAGAAGACATTGCCTACCGGCACAACCTGGCGGAGCACTTCCTCTGCCACACCCTGGGCATCCCGTGGTACGAGGTGCACAAGCACGCTCACCAGCTGGAGCATGCCCTGACGCCGCTGGTTGTGCAAAAGCTGACCGAGTTCCTAGGACGTCCGGAGTTCTGTCCCCATGGCACCCCGATGCCCGGAAGCTCGCTCCCCGCAAACGCCTTTCCGCTGCATGAGGCCCGTCCGGACACAACCGTGGAGATCGCGATGGTGTCGGAGCAGCTGGAGGATTCAGAAGACCTGCTGAAGGTCCTCCACCGCGACTACGTGATTCCCGGAGAGGTCCACCGTGTGATCAGCCGCGAGGATGTCATGCAGGCCCTCACGCTGGAGTCCCGTCACGGACAGATCTCCCTCCCCTTCCACATTGCCGAGTACATCGTCGTCGTCCCGGTTGCCTAACTGATGTCCCAACGATCCCTTCGCTGGAGCGCTCTGCTGGCGTTGCTGGCCCTGCTGTTCAGCCTCCCATTTCTGGCTTTAGTCGGGCTGGCAGCGCAGGCGGAGCAGACGGTGTGGGGGCACCTGTGGAGCACGGTGCTGCCCGGGTACCTGCTGAATTCGGTGCACCTGGTGCTGCTGGTGGGACTGGGAACGCTGCTGCTGGGCGTGGGAAGCGGCTGGATTGTTGCCATGTACGACTTTCCAGGCCGACGTTGGTTTGAGTGGGGACTGCTGCTGCCCCTTGCCTATCCGGGCTACATTGTGGCCATGGTGTACATGGAGCTGCTGGACTACGCCGGACCGGTGCAGAGCACACTCCGGGGGTGGTTTGACTGGAAGACCCCCCGGGACTACTGGTTCCCAGAAGTCGCCTCGGTGGGAGGCGCAGGGCTGATGCTGACGCTGGTGCTCTATCCGTATGTGTACCTGTTGGCCCGAACCGCGTTTCAGCAACAAGCCGGGGTGCTGCTGGAAGCCAGCCGGATGCTGGGACGGTCCCGGCGCCGAGGGTTCTGGCACGTGGGGCTGCCGCTGGCACGTCCCGCCATCATCGTGGGGGTGTCCCTGGTGCTGATGGAGACGCTGGCGGACTTTGGAACGGTGCAGCTCTTTGCGGTCCAGACCTTTACCACCGGCATCTACCACACGTGGTTTGGCACCAACAACCCTTCGGGAGCTGCTCAATTGGCGTTGTCGCTCCTAGCGTGTGTGGTGCTGCTGGTGGCGCTGGAACGTCACTCCCGCAAGCTGCAGAAGAGCCAGTCCCGAAACCTAGTGGTGCGTCCGTTTCCACGCCGGGTTCCGTCACGTCTCAAGCAGTGGTTGGCCGTCTTGGCCTGCCTGACGCCCTTGGGGCTGGGATTCTTGATTCCGAGCCTCATGCTGGTGCTATGGACGTGGCAATCCTTTGCGTCGATTCAGCTGGACGCCTTTGCCGAGGACGCGTTTCACAGCCTCCTGCTCGCTGGATTTGCTGCAGGCTGCGCGGTGCTGCTGGGGCTGTTTCTGAGCTACGGGCTCCGGTTGAAGACCCAGCAGTCACTGCGGTGGGTGGTGCGGCTGGTGAGCCTAGGGTACGCCATCCCGGGACCCGTGGTGGCCCTGGGGGTGCTGCTTCCGTTGGCGTGGCTGGACCGGGAGTGGCTCAACCCGCAGTTTGAGGCGTGGCTGGGCTGGCGAGCGACCTACCTGCTCAGCGGAACGGTGCTGGTGCTGCTGTTTGCCTACCTGGTCCGGTTCCTGTCTCTGGCCTTTGGAACCGTGGAGGCAGGGTTGAGCAGCATCACTTCCGGAATGGACGAAGCCAGCCGCATGCTGGGCCGGAACTCCCGCCAGACCCTTTGGGAAATCCACCTACCTCTGCTGCGTCGGAGCGTCCTGACCGCGGCTCTGCTGGTGTTTGTGGACGTCATGAAGGAGCTTCCGGCAACGTTGATGCTCCGTCCCTTCAACTTTGGCACCCTGGCCACCCGGGCCTTCGGTTATGCGGCAGAGGAACGCCTGCAGCAGGCCTCCCTCTGGTGCCTGACGATTGTGGCCTTTGGGCTGATTCCCCTCATCTTGACCAACCTGAAGATGCGGTCGGCGTCTGAGCGCGCCGCTGCGCCTCCTTCCCACCGCCTGAGTCCGGTGGCTGAAACGGCAGAGAACTGACATGATCCGTTGTGAAACCCTCTCCAAGGCCTACGGCTCTGTGCAGGCCGTCCGTGGTGTGAGCTTTGACGTGGCTGCGCAGGAGTTCATTGCGATCCTTGGGCCCTCCGGATGCGGCAAATCGACGCTGCTCCGCTTGGTGGCTGGACTGGAGGAGCCTGATGCCGGGCACCTCTACCTCCGGGATCAGGAAATCTCTGGGCCCCGCAAGCTTGTGCCTCCGGAGAATCGACGCTTTGGCATGGTGTTTCAGGACTTTGCTCTCTTCCCCCACATGTCTGTGGCGGCCAACATTGCCTACGGTGTCATGGGATCTCGTTCCGAGAAGCAGGCACGTGTGCAGGAACTGCTGGAGCTGGTGGGCCTGCCGCACCTGGCAGACAAGATGCCGCACATGATCAGTGGAGGCGAGCAGCAACGGATTGCTGTGGCCCGGGCGCTGGCTCCTCGGCCGCAGCTGATCCTGATGGATGAACCCTTCAGCAACCTCGACTACCAGCTCCGGGTGCAGCTGCGGCGTGACATTCGGCGCATCCTCAAGCAAGAAGGTGTTGCGGCGCTGCTGGTCACTCACGATCAGACGGAAGCGATTACCTTCTCCGATCGGGTTTTCCTCATGTATGCCGGTGAGCTGGTGCAGACGGGGGTTCCAGAAGCCGTGTATCGGCACCCAACGAACCTCTGGGCCGCCCGTTTTGTGGGCGAGGCCAACTTCCTAGAGGTGACCCACGCCTCTGGCACACCGGAGACGTCTTTGGGGCCACTGGCGGCCACCGGCCTCAGCGCTGCTGCCAAACGCCTGATGGTGCGTCCGGAAGAAATCCGCCTAGAGGTTCCTGCAGCAGAGGAGGCCCGGGCCTTTGTGCGGGAGGTGGAGTTTACGGGGCCAGTGAAGGTGGTGGAGATTGAGATGCGTGACGGGCAGCGGCTCAGTGTGCATACGTCTCCTCAGAGCAACTGGAGCCCCGGAGACGGGGTGACGCCTGTGCTGGAGCGTTACCTGCTGTTTGATGCGTCTGGAACCTTGCTGGAAGGGGCCAACTGAAGCGCAACCTGTCCGGAGCCGGTCAGACCAGCTCCGCTTGCTGAATCCGTTCGCCGATGTACTTCTTCTGCAGAGCCTGAAACGTCTCGAGGTGCTGGACGTAGGGCGTGTAGTAGATGTTGAGGTTCCCGCGGTCCGTGTCTTCCCAGAAGGTCGGGCCTGAAAACTTGAGCCGCATGAAGATCATGCCCATGGTCTTGTGAAACAGCTCCTCCCCCATCAGGTCCCAGTCCTGGAGGGTGTCTTCAGCAATGCCCTCTGCCCACGCCTCTTCCCCCTGCTCTAGGTAGTAAAGCGCCAGCCCAATGTGAAGGAGACGGACCCCTACGTTTTTGCTGAAGAAGTTTTTAGCAAACTGGTGGTCAACGTTCTGGAAGTTGTCCAGCATGAGGAACTGCTGAAGCAGCTCTTCCTGGGTGGGACGGTCCCACTGACGTTCATAAAGCGCCATGAGGAGTTTCTGCATCTCCACCGCCAAGGTATCAAGGATGAAGGCGAGGGCCATGGCCTGAGGAGAGGCATTGAAGCACTGCAGGGCATAGAACCCGAAGTGCCGGAAGCAGGTCTTGAGCCCATCTCGGTGGTCATGGGCGACCAGGTGGGAGGCAAACTGGCCGTAGTGGAAGACGAGGTTGTAGAGGTTCCGGGGCTCATTGTGAGCCTGCGCGTGCTTGAGGGCAAACCGGAAGTGCGTGTTGAGTCGGACCGTGATGACGTCAATGAGGACCTCATCACCTTGGGCGACAACCTCCTTGCCGATGTAGTTGATCTGTTCGGCACAGAGGGTGGAAAGGTCAAACTGTCCCTCCTCTAGAAAGGTGATGTAGGCGTTGCCGATCAACCGGAGGCTCTTTTGCTCTAGGAAGATCTGCTTCTCCTCCAGCTCGTCCAACAGCCCCTGCATGGTCCGGAAGGAAATGTCGTTCCGTGCCTTCTGGCTGATGAGGAAGAAGTCTCGGGGGAAGTGAGCCTTGAGCTGCACGTAGCGGATGATCAATCGGCCCATGCCTTCAATGATCATCGCCTTGGGCTCCTTGTACGGCACATAAATGAGCAGGTCCATGAGCTGATTGAGCGTCTCAAAGAGCTGAACCTGCTGGCTCTGGACCGAACGAGGAGAGAGCTTCTTGTCAGGACCCTGCCGGACCAGTCGGTCAAGGATCTCGTCCATGTTCCGGAAGAGGGAGTCGATGACGTTGGCGGTTTTGGTGGACCGGAGCGACAGGAGGATGAAGGGAAAGCTGACGAAGACGAAGGACGGCAGCAGGAAGTGGTAATTGAAGACAATGCTGGCAGGATGACTGAGGCCGAGCTCCGGATAGAGCTTGATCGTCAGCGCATGTGCCATGCACCCCAGGGACCACCACACCAGCATGAGGCTGCGGCGGTCTTCCATGTAGAGGTCAATCAGCTTGGGAGTACTGGTTGCCGCAAAGGTGATGACCACCGTGAGGCTACCAAGGAGCATGGTGACGTAGGAGAGCCAGACGATGGGCGCAAAGATCGTGTCAATGTTGGCCCAGTTCGGATCCCAGTGCTCTAGGAAGGCGGCATAGTGTGGGAAGATCCAGAGCGCAAAGATCCGGTCTGCTCCAAAGAGCAGGCTAAAGCTGAGCGCTGCCATGCGGAGGGAAAGGCTGGAAGTAAACAGCAGCCGAAGCGCATGGGTGGCGCGCTCAAAGGGAGCGTGTGGCGCCGGCATCCCCATGGGTTAGGAGACGGAGTCGCCTGCTGTCTTGCGGAGGATCTTGATGGATCCCTGGTTGGCCTCGCCAATGGCCTGGAAGGTGGGCTTGTGGTTCAGGGCGGCTTTGGCGGCCTCGTCTAGGGTGTAAAGCGCCTTGGCCCGCTTGGAGGTCATCAGAACCTTCTCAAACAGGTTGGCGTTTTCAGGGTCGCTGTGTTCTTCAATGAAGCGGAGGTAGTCCTGACTCATCATGGCAGTTCTCAACAAGAGATGGCGGAATTAAAGGGAGATCAGCAGCAGCTCGGCTTCATCTCGGAACATGGAGTTGGGGACGGTGTTGATCAGCTCTTCCAGGGTCGTCCGGGCGGCTTCTAGGTCCCCTTGCTCCAGGGCAACAATGGCTTGCTCACGCAGCTTGACGTCTCCCCAGGTGTCTCCTGAAATCTGCTTCAGGTCGGCATAGGCGTTGTCCCAGCGGTCCTGAGAGGCATGCAGTTTGGCTAGGTTCAGGTGGGCGACGTTCCGCAGGAAGGGCGAGGACTGAGCCAGGTTCTTGGCCTCTTCAAAGCGCCGCTCTGCCGCGTCCAGCTCCCCGGACTGCAGGTGCATGGTGCCTAGCTCTAGGCGGATGACCACTGCCAGCAGACCCTCTTCAATTTTTCCGGCCACGTGCTCCAGCGCCGTCTTGCCCCGGGCCATGCGGTCAGCCGGAGCCAGGGTCGGGTCCCGGAGGATCTTTTCAGCCGCGTGGTACAGGTTGGCCCGCTCAATCTGCTGAGCCTCCTGATACTTCCAGAGGCCCCAGCCTGCTAGGATGAGGACCACCACCGCAACGGCTATACCAATGTAGAGTTGACGCTGACGGTAGATCCGGTCAGCAAGGGCATAGAGTGCTTTTTCAACGGGATCCGGTTTCTTGAGGTCCACGTCTTTGGCAATGGGTTTGGCGCTCATGAAAGGCTTAGGGGGTTGGGGACGTCAGAAGCGTGTGCTCAGGGCACAGGATGATTCGGCAAATTTTTTATCCTAGGAAGGAGTCTATCGGGATTCAAGCTAAAAGACAGCTTTTTTCAGGAGGCTGTTGGGAGGAGAAGCGGGAAGAGAAACGTTGGGAAGCGGTGAAAGGACTTGGGTAAGGAGAAGTGGCCCAGTCCCTGCAAGAGTAGAAAAACAGTCCATCCTGCGAGCCGCAGGGTGAAAGGGACAAGAAGAGCCGGCCGGAAATGCCGTCCTTGGCAGAAGTACCTCCTTGGAAGGGATCCGGCTCTTCTTGCGAACCCGAACATGTTGAGAAACAAAGCAACTCCCGAACCACTGGTTGAATCCCACCGCGGATTCCCTGCCCTGTTTTGACCCCACCGTCAATTTATCCAATCAGTTAAGTGGCTTAGCGTCCGAAATTTCCTGAAGTTTCTGGCGTTTGCGTTGGAAGACTTGGTGCGCACGTCGCTGATCCCGGAGATTTTTGCCGTAGGCCACCAGCTTCAGCACCTGGAGGAGTCCAACTCCAGACAGGATCCAGACGGCGTTGGCTTCAAACCACTCCGGAGAGATCATGCTGCACTCGGTCGAACGGTGTGCAGGTACTCCCGGAACACCTCCATGAAGCGCTCCACCTCCGGAAGCATCCGCACGTTCATCCGAAAGGTGTGGGCAATCGGTGGACGCATCGGCCGCACCAGGACCCCCCGTGCCTTAAGAAACGCCAGCGCCTCGGTGACCTCCGGAGGCTCAACGAGGAGGAAGTTGGCTCCTCCCGGATACGACCGCACCCCCACTTCTCGGAAAAATTGTTCCAGCGCCGGCTTGGCCTCGTGCATCAGGTGCTGCACCCGCTCCTGAATCACCGGAAGCGCCTGGAGAGCCGCATGGCCAGCGACCACTGAGAGCATGTTGACGTCGTAGGGGCCTCGGATCTTGTACAACTCGGCCAAAAATTCCGAGCGCGCCACCACGTACCCGAGCCGGAGCCCAGGCAGCGCAAACGCCTTGGAGAAGGTCCGGAGCACCACGAGGTTCGGAAAGCGCTCCAGCAGCGGAACGGCGGTGAGGCCGTTGAATTCAAAGTACGCTTCATCCACCAGCACAGCACAGTCTGGAAACTGGATGAGCAGGTGCTCAATGGCGTCTAGGTCGACCACGGTCCCGGTGGGGTTGTTGGGACTGATGACCACAATCAGGCGGGTCCGTTCATCAACGGCTGCCTGGACGGCTTCCAAGGGAAAGGCAAAGGTTTCAAGGGAAAACGATGGCGCCCGGTGTTCAGCGCCTAGGGTCTGAGCAACCTGGCCAAACATGGCAAATCCCGGAACCGGCATCACAAAGTTGTCACCGGGTTCCAGCAGCGCGCGCATCACCAGTTCAATGCCCTGGTCGGAGCCGTTGGTGATGAGCACCTGCTCCTCCGGAACCCCAACGTAGGCGCCGAGGTCCGTGAGGAAGGTGCCATAGCTGGGGTAGAGGTGCAGCCGCTCCTGCTGAAGAAACGCCTGAAGCGCCTCAGTGACTCCGGGAGGCGGCGGAAGGGGGGACTCATTGAAGTCCATCAGCAGGTACTGGTCGGGGTTGCGCCCTTCCAGCGGAGGCGAGTAGTGCCCCATTTGCGCAATGGCGGACCGAACACGCATGACTCAGTCCCGGTAGGCGTCGACGGTGGGGCAGGAGCACACCACGTTGCGGTCGCCGTAGACGTTGTCCACCCGGGCGACCACCGGCCAGAACTTGTTGGCGCGCAGGCTGGGCACCGGGAAGACCGCTTCCTCTCGTGTGTACGGGAAGGGCCACTCGGCTTCCATGACGTCGTCTAGGGTGTGCGGTGCCTTCTTGAGCGGGTTCTGTTCAGGGTCCCACTTTCCGGAGGCCACTGCATCAATCTCCTTGCGGATCGCAATCATGGCGTCACAGAAGCGATCGAGCTCCACCTTGGGCTCACTTTCGGTGGGCTCAATCATCAGTGTCCCAGCAACAGGCCAAGACATGGTGGGCGCATGGAATCCGTAGTCGATGAGGCGTTTGGCCACATCTTCTTCGGTGATGCCGTGCTCCTTGAAGGGGCGGAGGTCGATGATGCACTCGTGGGCGACACGTCCGTTTTTTCCGGTGTAGAGGACTTCGAAGGAGCCCCTGAGGCGCCTGGCAAGGTAGTTGGCATTGAGGATGGCCACCTCTGAGGCCTGCCGCAATCCGGTGGTGCCCATCATCCGGATGTAGGCCCAGGAGATGGGCAGGATGCTGGGACTGCCCCACGGAGCTGCTGAAACGGCAGACTCAGGCGTGGGTTCCTTGGGAGGAATGACCACGTGTCCGGGAGCAAAGGGCGCCAGGTGCGCCTTCAGCCCAATGGGGCCCATTCCCGGGCCGCCGCCGCCGTGCGGAATGCAGAAGGTCTTATGGAGGTTCATGTGCATCACATCGGGCCCAAACTTTCCGGGTTGGGCGAGGCCGACCAACGCATTGAGGTTGGCGCCGTCCATGTACACCTGTCCGCCATGCTGATGAATCAGCTCGCAGATGTCGACAATGGCTTCTTCAAAAACACCATGCGTGGAAGGGTAGGTGATCATTAGGGCTGCCAGCTCGTGAGAGTGCTTTTCGGCCTTGGCCTTCAGGTCTTCCACATCGACGTTTCCGTGGGCGTCACACTCAACAATCACCACCTTCATTCCCTGCATGGCGGCGCTGGCGGGGTTGGTTCCATGGGCGGAACTGGGGATCAGGCAGACGGTCCGTTGTGACTCCCCTCGGCTTTCATGCCAACGACGGATCACCAGCAGTCCGGCGTACTCGCCCTGCGCTCCGGAGTTAGGCTGCATGGAGACCGCATCAAAACCGGTGATGGCGACCAGCATGTCCTCAAGCTGCTGAATGATCTGCTGGTACCCGGCGGCCTGTTCTTTGGGGACAAACGGGTGCACCTGTCCCAGTTCCGGCCAGGTGATCGGGATCATCTCTGTGGCCGCGTTGAGCTTCATGGTGCAGGAGCCGAGCGGAATCATGGCCCGGTCGAGGGCAATGTCGCGATCCATCAGTTGCCGCAAGAGCCGCATCATCTGGGTCTCGGACCGGTAGCGGTGGAACACCGGGTGTGTGAGGAAGTCCGAGGTCCGGTGCAGGATTTTGGGAATGCCGGAAGTGCCTTCCTGCGCAATGGTGGCGTCCAGCTCCTCCACCGTAAAGGATGGGGTCTGTCCGGAGAGGAGCGTCCAGAGCTGGGTGACCTCTTCGGCGGTGGAAACCTCGTCCAAGCTGACGCCGACGTGCTGGCCATCTAGGGGACGGAGGTTGATAGACGCTTCCTGCGCACGGGCGTGCACGGCAGCAGCGTCGGGCACCGAAACGGTCAGGGTGTCAAAGAAGGTGGCATTGGTGTCGAGGCCAAGCTTCCGGAGTCCTTCAGAGAGCACCGTCGTCAGCCGGTGGACGCGCTGAGCGATCTGAGTCAGGCCTTCGGGGCCATGGAAGATGGCATAGGCGGCAGAGACGTTGGCGAGCAGCACCTGCGCTGTGCAGATGTTGCTGGTCGCTTTCTCCCGGCGGATGTGCTGCTCCCGGGTCTGGAGCGCCAGTCGGTACGCCAGCTTGCCGCGTCGATCCACTGACACCCCAATGAGGCGTCCGGGCACCGACCGTTTGTGCTGATCCCGTACAGCAAAGAAGGCGGCATGCGGGCCTCCGTATCCCATCGGGACGCCAAAGCGCTGGGCGCTTCCGAGGACCACGTCTGCGCCAAGTTCTCCAGGAGGCGTCATCAGGGTCAGAGCAAGCAGATCGGTTGCCACGGCCACCAGCGCCCCACGTTCATGCCAGCGGTCCACCAGCTCCTTCAGGTCCCGGAGGTCCCCATGAGTTCCCGGAGACTGAACCAGCACCCCAAAGGCGTCCGGGTGCTCATCGGCATTCCAAGGCTGCCCAATCACGAGCTCAATGCCCATGGGCTCCGCCCGGGTCTTCAGCACATCAAGGGTCTGCGGGTGGCAGTCTTCTGCGACAAAGAACACCGACTTCTTGCTGCGACCCACCCGTTTGCAGAAGGTCATGGCTTCGGCGGCAGCGGTGGCTTCATCAAGCAGTGACGCATTGGCGACGTCCATTCCCGTCAGGTCCATGATCATCTGCTGGAAGTTCAGCAGCATCTCCATGCGGCCCTGAGAGATTTCTGCCTGATAGGGGGTGTAGGCGGTGTACCAGCCCGGGTTTTCCAGCATGTTCCGCAGAATGACGCTTGGGGTCAGTGTGTTGTAGTACCCCATGCCGATGAGGGAGCGTGTTGGAGCATTTTGCTGTGCCAGCTGCTTCAATTCGGCAAGAGCCTGAGCTTCGGTGCAGCCTTCCTGCAGAGCCAGCTCGCCAGGAATCCGGATCGCTTCGGGCACCGCTTCATCAATCAACGCGCTCAGGCTGGCGGCCTGGATGGTTTCCAGCATCTCCTGCTGTTCAGAAACAGAGGGGCCGATGTGCCGTTGGAGGAAGTCGTGCTGCTGCGAAAGGTCAGAGAGGCGAAGCGTCATGGGTCTACAGGGAATGCAGGGTGAAGGTGCGGGGCATTTCTTCAGCTGGGATCAGCCGTTTAACCTCAAAGACGCTATCAAACCCCACGCACAAAAACAAAGCAATCCGGTGGTGCAGAACGGGATCCTCTTCAAGGAAGGCAGCCGTTCGGAGGATCTGGCAACCGGCTGGGAGGTCGGGTAGGCTGTTCACGAGGCGGATCCTCTTGTGTTCAGGGCGGCTCCGACTAAACTGATTGGGCGCACGAAGCGGTATGAGCTGCGAACCGGATTGGGAACCTGAGGGAGGAGGGAGCATGGAACAGCAACGGGGCGAGCCCCTGGCGTCTCACATCCACGAGGTGCTTCGGGTTGGGGAACGGGAGGCGTCTCCACGTGATCCGGTGATTGTGGAGTCGTGGCGCCGCTGCCTGCTGGAACACCAGCTGGATCCCCGGACGCGTCAGGAGGCAAACATCCTTCCCCAGAGCGAACTCCGGGAGCACCAGGAACGTCTGGAGAGCTTTCTGCACACGGCCCGTTACGGTGCCGAGACCCTCTACCGTCAGGTCGCCGGACTCGGGTACGTGCTGCTGCTCACCGATGAGCAGGGCATCACGGTGGACTTTCTGGGCGACCCGACCCTTGGAAATCAGCTGGAAGGCTCCGGACTGCTGCTGGGCGCCGACTGGAGCGAGGCGCACGCCGGGACCTGTGCCGTGGGCACCTGCTTGCGGACAGAAGCCCCCCTGACCGTACACCTGACCGATCACTTCTTCCTGCCCTACACCGTCCTAACCTGCACTGCGGCCCCCGTGTTCAATCCGTATGGGGAGCTGCTAGCGGTTCTGACCATTGCTGCCCCCAATGCCCCTCAGCCCAAGAGCAGCCAGCACCTGGCCCTGAAGCTGGTGCAGCACCACGCTCACCGCATTGAAAAGGCCAACCTCTACAAGGAGTTTGGGCGGGAATGGATCATTAAGTTGGGCTCATCAGAGGAATTTGCAGACGTTGATCCTGAGTTTTTGCTGGCGCTGGATCCGTCCGGAAGCATCATTGGCTTCAACCACTCCATGCAGACGCTGCTTGCCCAAGAAGCCCCGGGCGCCGTTGAGAATCCGAATGAGCTGCTGGGCCGGCACTTTGAAGACTTCTTTGACTGTCCGGTGAACAAGCTCCCGGAGTTTGTCCTCTCCCGACCAACGGGGCAGCGGGTGCTGCACACGCAAGCACAGGCCCGGACGCTGTTTGCGCAGGCCATTCCTCCGCAGATGCGCGCTCCGGCACCGCCGCAGTCAAGCCCAGTCGTGGTGGCGACGCCACCTGCGCTGGCGGACCTGACGGGCGGCGATCCGGTGCTGCAGCGGCACCTTGCCAAAGCCGAGCGTCTGGTCAATGCAAATGTCAGCATCCTGTTGCTTGGAGAAACCGGAACCGGCAAGGAACGTTTTGCCAAGGCGCTGCACGAGTCCAGCTCCCGGGCCAACGCCCCGTTTGTTGCGGTCAACTGTGCCGCGATTCCAGAGTCTCTGATTGAGAGCGAGCTCTTTGGCTACGTCCCGGGAACCTTCACCGGGGCGCAGACGAAGGGAAAGCGGGGCCTGATTCTGGAGGCCAACGGCGGAACGCTGTTTTTGGACGAGATTGGAGACATGCCACTGTCGCTTCAGGCACGGCTGCTGCGGGTGCTCGCAGAGCGGGAGGTGCTGCCCCTAGGGGCGGTGAATCCGCTGCCGGTGAACCTGCGTGTGATTTCGGCAACGCATCAGGACCTGGTGCAGCAGATTGAAGCCGGGCGCTTCCGGGACGACCTGTATTACCGGCTCAACGGCGCCATCTTCACACTGCCTCCTCTCCGGGAACGCCAGGACTTCGAGTGGCTCGTTCGGCGCCTGCTGGAGCCGCAGGCTGCGACGCCGCCTCAGGTCAGTCCGGAGGCCATGCGCTTGCTGCGTCAGCACACGTGGCCGGGCAACATCCGGGAGCTCCGGAACGTCCTCGAGTTTGCGGCTGCGGTCTGTCACAACCAGTGGGTGCTGCCTCAGGACCTTCCGGAGCAGTTTCACCCGTCTGGACTGGTGCCGCCGTTGTTGCTGAATCTTTCCTCTGAAGCCCTCCCCCGAACCCCAGAACAGGAACGCTCCCAGGCGCTGGAAGCCGCATTGATCCGGAACCAGTGGAACATCAGCAAGACCACACGGGAAGTCGGACTCAGTCGGGCCACCATCTACCGGCACATGGAGCGGTACGGGATTGTGCCTCCCAATCGTCGCGGGTGAGCTTTGTGAGACACCTGTCTCATTTTCCCTGAGACACCTGTTTCGTGACCGAAGAGATTCCTCACCCACGGGTCCCGCGTCCGGAGCCGTTTCGCTGAGCCTCCTGCTCTTTTTTTCCAAGTCATAACAAAATGCTACGCCCGATCCGGCTCACGTCCCTGCTGCCTGCAGAGGACGTGGCCATCCCCTTGCTAAAGGGGTCTTCTAGACTGGGAAACCCTTCATCGACAAGGAACGAGTTGAGTGTGATCCGAATCCTTCATCTGATCCTTTTGTTGCTGCTGACGGGCGTGGGAAGTGCTTTTGGGCGCCCCGCAGACGCCGCGTCCTTTCCAGAGGCCCTTTGGGTCAACACCCAACTGGCCCAGCAGGTTCCTCAGGACTCGCCGGCGCGTCAGACGATCGAGACGCGCATCCTTCCTCGCATTCAGCTTCCTCCCGGCTTTCAGATTGAAGTCTTTGCCCTGGTGCCCAACGCCCGGCACCTGTCGGTGAGCCCCCCGGGACGGGTCTGGATTGGCACCCGCCGCACGGATGTCTGGGAAGCCGTGGACACGGATCAAGATGGGCAGGCCGAGCAGGTCACACGCTTTGCGCCTGGAATCCGCTTCGATGTTCCCAATGGCCCCTGCCTGAGCCCGGAGGGTGACCTCTACCTGGCAGAGCGCAATCGGGTCCTCTGGTTCCCGAACGCGGACGAGGTGTCCGGCAATCCGGAAGCGCGGGCTGTGCCTTTGGTTGCTCAGGGAGAGCTGATTCCTCGGCAGGAGGAGTCGTCGGGGCACACGGCACGGGTGTGTGTGGTGGGACCCGACAACCGTCTTTACATCAGCCTGGGGCAGCCTTACAACGTGGCACCTCCGTCCAAGTACCCGTTTTATGACCAGGTCGGCATCGGAGGCATCATCCGCATCAACCGCTTCCCCGGAGAGCCTCTGAATCGGGAAGTGGTCGCCATTGGCATCCGCAACTCCGTGGGGCACGCCTTCAACCCGAAGGACGGCTCCTTGTGGTTTACGGACAATCAGGTGGACGGCATGGGTGACGAAACGCCTCCGGGCGAGCTGAACCGTGCTCCGCGGTTGGGACCGGATGTGTGGTACGGTCACCCGCATTACGGAGGAGGTGAAGTGCGGACCTATGAGTACCAGAACCAGCCGATTCCTGCCGAAAAGGCCCGTAACTACGTGGCGCCTCAGGTGGAGATGCAGGCGCACGCCGCCGATTTGGGGATGATGTTTTACACTGGAACCCAATTCCCCCAAAAGTACGACAACGCCATCTTCAGCGCGCAGCACGGCTCTTGGAATGCGACCACTCCACGTGGCGCTCAGGTGATGGTGACCTTTCTGGATGCTTCTGGGAATGCGGCCCGGACGGAGGTCTTTGCCTCCGGCTGGATGACTGAGTCGGGAGCCTACCTTGGACGTCCCGTTGACGTGCAGCTTTACGCCGACGGCTCCCTGTTGGTTTCAGACGATCGAGCGGGGGTGGTCTATCGCATTTTTTACCAACCCTGAGGTTGGGCATTGGCGGCAACGCCGGTTTGAATTTCCTCCAGACGGAGGCCTGGTTGCCCAGCGGCTGAAACGCTGTGGCCTTTTCACTTTGAGGGACCCCTGGTGCCTCGCCAACAAGGAGACAAACACATGGAACCCACCAAGGAGCATCAGTTGTGGATGTATGAGCAGATGCTGATCATCCGGGACTTTGAAGAGACAATGGTCAACGTGTACCTCGAAGGAAAGCTGCCTCCGAACATTCAGGAAGGATTGGCGTTTGACATCGGCGGCGGCACGGTCCCCGGGGAAATGCACCTTGCGGCAGGACAGGAGCCGGTGGCGGTTGGCACCTGCGCCCACCTGACCGATGACGACACGATCACGGGCACGCACCGGCCGCACCACTTTGCCATTGCCAAAGGGGTTCCGCTGAAGGAAATGGCCGCTGAAATGTTTGGAAAGGTCACCGGGCTGGGCCGCGGCAAAGGCGGGCACATGCACCTCTTCAGTGTCGAGAAGAAGTTTGGCTGCAGCGGCATCATTGGGGCTGGCATGCCTCAAGCCTGCGGAGCTGCTCTGGCGGCCAAGAAGAAGGGCAAGGATTGGGTGACCGTGACGTTCTTTGGCGAAGGCGCGGCCAACCAAGGATCGTTCCATGAGTCCCTGAACCTGGCAGCCGTCTGGAAGCTCCCTGTGGTCTTCATCTGCGAGGACAACAAGTACGCCATTTCAGTCACTCGGGAGGACTCCACCGCCGTGGCCAACAATGCCGACCGGGCGGTTGGATACGGCATTCCGGGGGTCCGTGTGGAAAACAACGACCCCCTAGAGGTGTACGATGTGGTTGGAGAAGCCATTGCCCGAGCACGCCGAGGCGAAGGCCCATCGCTCATTGAGGTCAGCACCGACCGGTACCTGGGACACTTCCAGGGCGACGCAGAAGCCTACCGGCCCCAAGACGAAGTCAAGAAACTCCGGGAGAACGACCCCATCGACCGGCTCAAGAAGCAGCTGATGGACGGCGGCCTTTCAGAGGCAGAAGAGGCCGAAATCCGGGCCCGGGCCAAAGCCACCGTGGAGGCGGCTTACACCTTTGCCCGTGAGAGCCCGTATCCGGATGTCTCAGAAGCCACCATGCACGTCTTTGTCTAACCCTGTTGACCGTTTCTATTGGAGGATAAAATCATGTCAAATCGTGAATTGACCATGGCTGCAGCCATCTCGGAAGCCATTGGGCAGGAGATGCAAAAGGATGAGAATGTGTTTGTCATGGGGGAGGATGTTGCCAAGTATGGAGGCATCTTTGGCGCCACCGGAGGCCTGCTGGACCAGTTTGGTCCGGAGCGGGTGATGGACACGCCGATCTCCGAGACCGCCTTCATTGGTGCGGCCACTGGAGCTGCCGCAGAGGGCATGCGTCCGATTGTGGAACTGATGTTTGTGGACTTCTTTGGGGTCTGCATGGACCAGATCTACAACCACATGGCCAAGAACACCTACATGTCGGGCGGAAACGTCAACCTGCCGGTGGTGCTGACAACGGCCATTGGCGGCGGCTACAACGACGCGGCTCAGCACTCTCAGTGCCTCTACAGCCTGTTTGCGCACACTCCTGGACTGAAGATCGTGGTCCCGTCCAACGCCTATGACGCCAAGGGCCTAATGATCAGTGCGATCCGGGACGACAATCCGGTGATGTACTTCTTTCACAAGGGCATCATGGGCCTTCCCTGGATGGCCTACTACACCGGCAGCACCAACGAGGTTCCGGAAGAGGCTTACACCATTCCCTTCGGACAGGCGAACATTGTCCGTGAGGGGTCGGATGTGACGATTGTGACGCTGAGCCAGATGGTGCACAAGAGCATGCTGGCCGCCGAAGCCCTGGCCAAAGACGGGATCAGTGCCGAGGTCATCGACCTGCGGACGCTGGTGCCGCTCGACAAGGAAACGGTCCTCAACTCGGTCCGCAAGACCGGACGCCTGCTGGTGGCGGATGAGGACTACCTCAGCTTCGGCCTCTCAGGTGAAATTGCGGCCATCGTTGCGGAAAACCTGGACACCGTCAACCTGCAGGGACCTGTCAAGCGCCTCGCGGTTCCGGATGTCCCCATTCCCTACACTCGTCCCCTGGAAGAGGCTGTGATTCCTCAGGTGGGACACATTGAAAGCACTGTTAGGAGCATGATGTCATGAGCGAACCCGCGCTGGTTGAAGTAGTGGTAACCCAGGCGGACTGGCCGGCGGAAGGAAAGGAAGCCGACGGCCTGATCAAGGACTGGGAGGTTCAAGTGGGCGACACCGTTCAGGAGGGGGACCTCCTGGCTGAAGCCGTCATCGTCAAGACGACGCTGGAGGTGGTGGCCCCGGTTTCAGGAGTGGTGAAGGAGGTTGTGGTGGGAAAGGGGAAACTCTTCAAGCCCGATGCTCCGCTGGCCCTCCTTGAAGCAGCCTCCTAAATGCTGAGGAGACGTCCGGAAGGCGGGGTGCCCCTCGTCGGTTTAGTGGCAAACCCGTCTTCTGGACACGACATGCGACGCCTGGTTTCCAGCGCAGAAACGGTGACCCACCTGGTGAAGGTGAACCGGATCACCCGGGTGCTGGCGGGACTCCGGGCGTTGGGACCCTGCCGGGTGCTGTACATGCCAGAACGTCTGGGGCTGGCGCCTCAGGCGTACTCGGCCCTGACGCCCCTTCCGGATGCCCCCGATGCCTTTCCCAAAGGGGTGCAGCTGGAGCCGCTGGACCTGAAGCCAACGGGGACGCCACAGGATACCCTAGAAGCAACCCGTCTGATGCGAGCCGCGGGGTGTGACCTCATCATCACCTTTGGGGGCGATGGCACCAACCGGTTGGTGGCGCTGGAAGCTCAGTCGGTTCCCCTGTTGCCGCTGTCGGCGGGAACCAACAACATCTTCCCCCTGCAGGCAGAGGCCACTCAGGCTGGTGTGGCAGCAGCGACGTTTCTGCGGCTGAAGCAATCGGGGTACATTGTTCAGTCCCTGACTCCCCGCCATAAGCTGTTGCTGGCCCGGACCGAGGACTGGGAAGAGACGGCGTTGGTGGACCTAGCCATTTCCCGTCAGACCCGGATTGGTGGGCGAGCCGTGTGGAAGGCGGATGACCTTCGGGCGGTTTTTGTCACCCGCTGCTTCCCTGGGGCGTCGGGGCTCTGTGGCATCCCGGGTGCTGTTTTGGAGATTCCTCCGCTGACGCCCCAAGGCGCTGCAGCGTTCATGGGAAACCAGTTTGAGGTTCAGGCGGTCCTAACGGCAGGCGTGGTACAGCCGGTACCGCTGGAGGTGGTGGAGCCGCTGCACGTGGGGCAGGTCCGGACCATTGAAGTGTCAGAAGGCACGGTGCTGGTGGACGGAGAACGCGTCCGGGAGCTTCAGGGCGAGGAGCTGGAAGTGGAGCTGGTTGCCGAAGGCCCATGTGTGCTGGAGGTCGAACGCACCCTGCAGGTGGGGCAGCAACGAGACCTGTACCTGCGGCGCCTTCAGTCGGCTTCATGACGGCCGAGCCGGCCATGCGCCCCGGTAGGCTTCTGCAAACCGGGGTTGCTTTTCCCACAACCTTCTTTTTTCTGAGGAGATCATGCCCACCGTCGCGCCCCCTTTCTTTCTGACCGAAGTAGAAGGCCTGCCGGTGCACTACACCGATCGGGGCTCCGGTTCAACGGTGCTGCTGGTGCATGGCTTCGGAGGAGACCTGGACAACTGGCTCTTCAACCTAGAAGCGCTGGCTCAGGTGCACCGCGTGGTGGCCCTCGATCTGCCGGGACACGGCAAATCCGATAAACGCCTCCCTGCGACTACTCTTCCGGAACTCGCCGAGTGGCTGAGCCGGTTTCTGACAGAAAGGGAACTCCCCCGCGTGCACGCGGTGGGGCACTCGCTGGGAGGCGCCTTGGTGCTGAAGCTGGCGCAGCAGCATCCGGAACAGGTTCAGTCCCTGACGCTCATCAGCAGTGCCGGGCTGGGGACAGAGGTCAACGGGTCCTTCCTGGAGGGCTTCATTGCGGCATCTTCGGTGGCAACGCTGAAGCCGGTCGTTCAGCAGCTGTTTGCGAATCCCGGGTTGGTGAGTGATTCGGTGGTGGAGGCGATTCTGGCCTACAAGCAGCAGGAGGGCGTTACGGAGGCGCTGCAGCAACTGGAAAGCGCGGTGACCGCGTTGCAGGCGGAAGGACCTCCTCCGTCGGCACCGGAGCCGCCGACGCTGGTGCTGTGGGGACAGGAAGACGCGATCCTCCCGGTCACCCACGCCCAAGCGCTTCCGCAGGCGCAGGTGACGGTGTGGGAAGGCGCCGGACACCTTGTGCAGATGGAACGGGCTGCCGACCTGAACGAGCGGCTGCTGGCGTTTCTGGCAACGGTGACGTCACCGGAGGATCAGTCCGCCTGAGAGGTTGAGGCTGACGCCGGTCATCCAGTCGGCCTCAGGGCTGGCAAGGAAGTGAATGGCCGCCGCAATCTCTTCCGGAGTGCCCAGTCTCCCGCGGAGTCCAGCCTGCTCCAGCTTCTTCAAAACAGGCGCCTCGAACCGGGTCACCATGGGCGTTTCCACGGGTCCGGGAGAGACGGCGTTGACCCGCAATCCGGCCTCCGCCCACTCCCGGGCCAAGTACCGCACCAGGTTTTCCACCCCCGCTTTGGCAACCGCGTACGCTGCGCCGGAGAGCGCGCTTCCTCCATTGTGCGCATTGGTGGAGCCAATGAACACGGCAGAGGCCCGGTTCGGTTCCAGCAGAGGCTGGACGTGCTTGGCAACCAGGAAACACGATGTCAGGTTGGCGGCCAGAAGGGCGTTCCAGTCACTGAGGGATGTGGACGCCAGGTCTCCCGTTTGGGTTTTTCCGACACAGTGCACAAGGGTTTGGAGGCTTCCGTACTGCGTCTGGACTTCTTGGCAGAAGGCCTCGACCGCTGACTCGTCGGTGCTGTCAAGAGGCACGTACCGGGTGCAGGCCTCCGGACCGGTGGCCGCTAGGTCGGTTCCCAGGACCGTGGCCCCGGACTGCTGAAAGCGACGCGCCACGGCGGTGCCAATGCCACCCGCGGCGCCGGTGACCCAAACGGTAGAAGCTGCAGGCATGTGCCTCCTGTAGGGTTAAAGCGGTTGTGCGGCCAGGAGCACAGACGCAGGCAGACCCTGCGGGCTCATGGCTTCCGGAATGGGGGTGTAGAGCGGATGCGGCACCCCATGCGCAAAACAGACTTCTTCCGGATCCGCCAGAATGGTTTCCTCTCCAAACGCCAACTCGATCTTGGCCCGCCGCTCCGTGACTTCCAGCGGGTCAAATCCCACCTTGATCACCTCGCCTTCCAGTCGCGCCAGAAAGAACTGTGGATCCTTGTCCGGAGACAGCGCCTGAGGTGCCGCAGGAAGGAGCAGGCGTTCCTCCTGAGCCATCTCGAGGTCCACCCGGGTGACCTGCTGCATGTGCTCATCTCCTAGGGCCAGGAAGCGGTCATCGCCGGAGAAGACGAGGAAACGCGGGGTCTGGTCCAGCGGCAGCGCGTACCGCAGGGTTCCTGAGGGCAACTCATACACCCGCAGCGGGTCCGGAACATCTGACACCAGCACGGCGAGCAGAGACGCTTCGTTGTTGAGGGAGAAGTTGAGGACCGGGTGCCCCACCTTGAGGGTGAAGCGTTCCTGGTCAGAGAGGTCAAAGGCCCCAATGCTCTGCGTGTCTGCCTGGTAGCGCAGCCGCAGCTCAGTCCGGACCTGATTGGGATCCTGAGACGCCAGGATGCCGGAGTAGGTCACACGAACCTCGGAGGCCCCCCGGTTTTCCCAGTACAGGCAGTAAATGTCCTTCTGAGGAGGACGCACGGAGCCCTGACCGGTCTGGGCCTCCGGGAGGCGGGTGCTGTACCCAACCTCCTGACCAATGTGGTAATGCACATCAAAGTACACGTTCCCAGACGCCTGAAACTGGTAGTCCAGCTGCTGGTCTGGGTGAACCGTGAAACAATTCTCGGCGCCTTGACCGGCCTGAAGCGGGTGCTCGCCCTGCTGCTCTGGAAGCAGGTTATTCTTCGCAGAGGAGCCGGACTGCATGGGGCCGGCAGTCCAAGCGAGGGCGACCCCCACCAGTCCGGCCACCAGCAATGCCACCGCCTGTCCAGTCTTGGCCCGAGGGGGACGAGGAGGTTGGGTCATGGCTAGTTCTTCATGTTGTCGCTCCCATGATGCATCTTGTGCATCGTGTCATGATCCATGGGAGCCGCGTTTTGCATCACCGGAACCTGAACCGTGATTTCCGGGGCATGACGGAAGCGGAGGGTGACCGGGTAGGTCTCTCCGGGTTGAGGCGCCTGCTTGAGCTTGATGAACATGACGTGGAAGCTCCCGGGCTTCAGCTCTGCCATGCCTTCTGCCGGAATGTCCACGGCGTCCACTGGGAACATCCGCATCATCCCGTCCTGCTCCCGGACGTTATGGATTTCGGTCACCTCGGCAAGCGGAGAGCTTGCGGCAATCAAGGCGTCCGGGGTGTTCTGGTAGTTCATCAAGTGCATGTAGGCGGCACTGCTTGAGGCATTCGGGGGCGTGGCTCGGATCCACGCTTCGTGTGCTTCCACACCAGAGCCGTCCATGGACTGGGCCTGAACAGAGGTGCCGATGCCTAGGGAAAGGGCCACGAGAAGGGCCAGAATCCATTTCGAAGAAGGGGTCATAGAAAAAATCTCATTCAGTGAAGGGATTAAAGGTCGTCTGCCAAAGTGGCAATGTCGTCTGCCATCTCACTGGGCTCAGCATCTTGCCGATAGAGCGCTCGGAGCTGTCCCTCGCCATCAAGGAGGTAGACGTATCCGGAGTGCGCAACCAGGTAGCCCGCGGCGGTTTCGGTGCGGGAGTCTTTGGCAAAGAAGGCCCCATACTGCTTGGCCACGGCCTTGAGTTCATCAAGGGAACCCGTCAGGCCAATGAAGCGGGGGTGAAAGTAAGTAACGTATCCCTGAAGCTGCTCGGGGGTGTCGCGTTCCGGATCCACAGAAATGAACAGCGGCTGCACCTGGGCCTCCACCTCAGGGTCCAGCTCCTTCAGAGCCTGCTGCACCCGGACCATGGTGGTGGGGCAGATGTCAGGACAGGCGGTGTACCCAAAAAAGAGGAGCACCACCTGGCCCCGGAACTCCTTAAGCGAGACCGGGCGGTCCAAAGAACTGGGAAGGGTGAAGTCTCCTCCCATGCTCCCGTATTCCTTCAGTTCGGCCTGAGCCGAGCCTGTCAGAAACAGGAATGCCAGCATGACGATGAATGTACGCATGAAACCCTCGTCGAGTCAGAGTGATCCGGATGGTGCCGGAAGTCAGGATGATACGAAACGGTGAGACGTTAGACCGGGGGGCCGCGCGAAGGCGAAGAGGGGGAAAAGGGAGATGAAGGAAAGGCTGCCTGTGGCAGGCGGATCGACCCGAGCGGTGCGTCCGGTGGAAGCAGCGTCAGGGCCTGCGGCAGAAGCGACAGTCCGGCAAGCTGAGCCTGTTGCAGGAGGACGCATTCAGCATCGCGCTCCACCTGCTGCTGGTGCGACTCATGGTGCGAGTCAGCATGGGCATGCTGGTGCTGAGACACCGCAGACTGGCCCAAGGGCAGGTGATGGACCCAGTGCGGAGGCAGCGCCGCCATCCAGTGCAGCAGCGCCACCGTGAGCACCTGAGCAACAATTTGAAGGCGAGTGGAGGGCATGCCAGACGGAGCAGTGGGGTCTAGAATCAAGGAACCTTCACCCTATCGGAGCCTCTGTGAACCCGCAAGCAAAGAGCGGGCGCAGGGGGGCCTCTGGGGTGGGGTCAGAAGAGCCCGCTGATGGTGAACTCGAAGCGGTCCGGGCTTTCATAGTCCCGCTTGTCAAGCTTGAAACCGTACTCGAAGCGGAGGACGCCGACGGGTGAAATGACCCGAAAGCCAAATCCGGCGCTGCGACGCAGGTCCAGGAAAGCGGGCTCTGGCTCATTGAGGAGCGTGTACTGAATGGGCTCGGCGTTGACGTTTCCTGCATCCAAAAAGACAACCCCCCGGACAAAGCTCCGCTCATCTTGACTCACCGGGAAGAGCAGCTCTGTGGTGAACAGACGTTCCATCACGCCTCCGGAAATCAGCTGCTTCAGCTCCTCATCAGAAAGGCCGATGGTTCGGGCGTCGTAGCTGCGGATGACGTCGTAACCCAGTTCATCCGTGTACACTTCCGTCACCTGATTTCGGTACTGCTCGTTGGTGCCGTAGGGCCCTGAGAGGGCGTAGTAGTTGTGGCCCCGGAGGGTGTTGATGCCGCCCATGCGGTAGCGGTCTTCGGTCGGAATTGGAGAAGCGCCGGTTTTCTGCAGCAGCCCGTAGTGGCCCTTGGCCATGAAGATCAGGGTGCCCGTGGCGTTGAGGGACCAGAACTGCTGGTAGTTGAGCTGGTACTCCCGGAACTCGACGTTGCCTCCAAACGGGGTCCCGGTCTGTGCAACCGATACATTGGCCTTGACGCCTGCAGTGGGGAAGATCGGGTGGTTCACCGAGTTCCACTCCAGCGAAGGCGTGACCGAACGTTTGTAGAGGTTCGGGGTCTCTGTGGTGTAGAGACGATCCAGGGCCCGGACCGAGGTGCTGAAGCGCAGGTTCCGGAAGTACACCGGAACCCCGAGGCTGAAGCCGTAGCTGTTTTCTGTCAGGTTGCCCTGCTCTAGGGCGGTGTTGGCCTGTACCTGACTGGTGGAGGCGCTGACGGAGCTGGAAATGCGGGTGCCGAGCAGGCGAGGCTCAATCAGGGTGGCGCTGAACTGCTGGCTGACGTCCTTTTCCGCAAACTGGGCATTGAGCCGCAGGGTCCGTCCGGTGCCGAGCAGGTTTCCTTTGGAAAGGGAGAGGCCCCCGGTGAAACCGGAGACGTCACTGTAACCAATCTGGGCCTGGAAGGAGCCCGTTTGCCCTTCCTTGAGCCGAGCAATGATGTCGAGAACGTTGTCTTCCCGGGCCCGAGGGGAGCGGTCCAGCGTCAGGCCCTGCTCGAAGAAGCCGAGCCGGGTCAGGTTCTCCTGGCTCATCCGGAGCTTCTTTCCGTTGAAGAGCTGCTCCTCAAGCACCTCGAACTCACGGCGGATGACGTGGTCGCGGGTTTCAGCGTTGCCGTCCACTTCAATGCGACCGATGTAAGCCTTCTCGCCCTTGAGGATCTGGTAGTTGACGTCAACGGTTCGGTTGTCCTCGTGGAGGGTGGTCCGGGGAATGACCCGGGCAAAGGCGTAGCCCCGTTCCGTGTAGGCCTCGGTGAGGGCAGAGCGGTCCTGGTTCTGGAGGAAGGGGTTGTAAACGGCTCCGGTTTCCAGCTGAATCAGTTCCAGCAGCGCGTCTCGGTTGTTCATCAGGTCACCGCTGACGTCTACCTTGCCGGTGAAGTACTGCTCCCCCTCCGTGATGTCGAGGGCAATGGAGAGGCGTGAGTAGTCGGGGTTGTGGACCAGCTCCACGTCCGGTTTGTCGATGAAGACCTTGATGTAGCCGTTCTTGAGGTACTGCTGGGCAATGAGCGCCAGGTCCTGGTTGACCATCTCCTCCTGAAAGACGCCGGAGCTGTTCATCCAGGAGGTGCAGTCGATCTCAGCGCTCATGATGAAGCGCTTGATGTCGAGCTCCGAGTAGAAGGAGGTTCCAGCCACTGAGATGTCCGTAAGGAAGACTCGGGGCTGCTCCTCCACCTCAAACGTGAGGGCACGCTCCGTGGGGCTCAGCTCCACAACCTGGGGGGTGATGGTGACGCGGTTGAAGCCCTTCTGGCGGTAGGCGTCCCGGATGATGCGGACGTTCTCCTGAACCTTGGCGGGGTCGAAGGTGTCAAGCTCCTTGATCGTCATGTTCCCGATCGTCTCATCCCGGGAGATCTTGCGGATGCCGGAGACCTTGAGAGAAACGATCCGCGGGCGCTCAAGGACGACAAACCGAAGGCGGTAGCCGTCTGACTCCGGGAGGGGCTCCACCTCGGCACGGACATCGGTGAAGGCGCCCGTGGCAAAGATGGTGTGGAGGTCGTTGCGGACGAGCCGGCGGTCGAGGTCGGCGCCAATGGTGGACTCAAGCTGCAGCAGCAGCTGGGACGCCTCGAGTTCCGAGGTTCCGTCAATCTCCACGTCGCGGATGATGGGGCTCTGGGCCCAGGCAGAGGAAGCAAGGAGGCTCAGCAGCAGAAGGCTGAGGCTCAAGTGAGTGAGCAGGCGAGGCAACGAGGTGTGCAAGGAGGTCAGTCAGCAAGAGGCCGGAGCCGTCCGGATTCCATGCGGAAGCGACGGTCCATCAAACGGGCCAGTTCAGGGTTGTGGGTGATGGTGATCAAGGTGGTGCCCCGTTCCTGCTTCAGGCGAAGGAGCAGCTCAGCAATCTGCTGTCCGGTTTCCTGGTCCAGGTTCCCTGTAGGCTCATCGGCAAGGACCATCTGCGGGTTGTTGCTGAGGGCCCGGGCAATGGCCACACGCTGCTGCTCGCCTCCGGAGAGCTGGCTCGGCTTGTGGTGCATGCGCTCCCCCAGTCCCACCTCGGTCAGCAACGCCTGCGCCTGTGAGTGGGCGTTTGCAGGACGTTGCCCCTGAATCAGGCACGGCATCATCACGTTTTCCACAGCAGTAAAGTCCTGAAGCAGCTGATGAAACTGGAAGATGAAGCCGATCCGCTGGTTCCGGAACTGAGCCCGCTCCTCGCGTCCCAGCTGCGTCAGGTCAGTGTCATCGTAGCGGATGCTGCCCGTGTCAGCCTCGTCCAGGGCCCCCAGGAGGTGCAGGAAGGTGCTCTTTCCGGTTCCAGACGCGCCCACAATGGCGCAGGAGGTGTCTGCCGGAAGGGAGAAGTCCAGCCCTTGGAGGATGTGCAGCGGTTGGCCTTCGCCATCTAGGTAACTTTTGTGCAGTCCCGCGACTTCAATGAGCATGTCCCTTTGTGGACTCAGGGGAAATTCCACCATCGTACCCATTGCACCCGGAAGCACAAGACATCTTGTGCGCCTTCTTCAGCAACAAGCCTGTCGCTCCAGAGGGCCTCAGGAAGCCTATTTTCTTCCATGTGCATCACGCGTGAGCGGCTTCCCAGGCCGGTGTTGCCAGAGGGGCAGGGCCGTGAACCACTGGTGCGTTTTCCCTAGAAGAACCGGCTGAAGGAAACGGTTTGGGCGGTTCCGGAGGCCCCTGCGCGACGACGAAGCACTTGCTGGCATCCCTCGGGGTGGTTTAAGGTAAGGGACCCTCAGCGTGAGGGATTCTGATCACCTGAAGACGATGGCATTCATGTCGGCCCCTCCTGTTTCGGACTGCTGGACGGTTCTGGGAATTTCCCGAACCCGAGACCTGGGGACCATCCGGACCGCCTACCTCCGGCAAGCCAAGCAGCAGCATCCGGACACAGAGCAAGATGAGGCGCATAAGGAAGCCCGGACCCAGGAGTTTCTGAGGCTGCAAGAAGCGTATGAGCAGGCGCAGCAGCATGCCAAGGGGCTGGTCTTCAAGCCTCCTGCGACGCCGGCGCCGACCACGGTTCAGGAGCCAACCGAGTGGGGCTTCCTGGCAGAGTGCTTCCGGTCGCTGGATGGCTTCCCGGTCAAACGTTTGGGGCTGGTGTACGTGCTGGCGCTTCTGGGATCGTGGATTGGCACCGAGGTGTTCCCGGACTCGCACTGGATGCAGTGGCCGCTGACCGGGCTTCAGGGAGTGACAGAGGGGCTGCTGCTCAGCGGCCTCGGAGGGGTGGTGCTGTCGTGGGCCATTGGGCTGCTCTTTCTGCTGGCGCGCCTGCTGTTGCCGCAGGCCCATGCCTTCAAGGGGTGCTACGTCCTGGTGCTTGCGTGCACCGTCTGGGGATTTGTGCTGACCACTCCGGAAGGGGGCTGGACGCTGAGTCAGATTGAAGGCTTCTACCGCTTCACCACGGCTGCAACAGCCCTGCTGGTAGCGCCGCTGTTGCCGGCGCTGCTGCTCCTCAGTGTCCGTCCGCACCCGGCCCGTACCTCCGCTTGACAAACCGAGCATTCTCTGAAAAATCTCTCGGCGAGAGCCGTGCCTGAAACCCCTTTGACCCGTGATCATGGAGGAAGCATGTTGATGACCGCCGAGGACTACCGAGAGTCCCTGAGAGCCTACCAACCGAGGGTGTTTGTCAATGGTCAGCAGGTGACCTGTGTGGCGGATGAGCCCCTGCTGCGTCCCGGAATCAATGGGGTGGGGGTGACCTACGACTACGCGCACCGCAAGGAACAGGCGGCGCTGCTGACGGTAACCCCTGCCCGGACCGGGAAGGTGATCAACCGGATGCTGCACCTGAATGAAACGACGCAGGACCTGCTGGACAAACTGGAGGCTGTGCGGCTGGTGTGTCAGGTGGCAGGCTGTGCGCAGCGGTACCTGTCTCATGACGCTCTGAATGCTCTGTTTCAGGCCACCCGACGGGCAGAGGCCGAGACAGGGGTGGAGTACCACCAGCGCTTCCTGGCGTACCTACAGGAGGTTCAGGACCGGGACCTGACGCTTGGGGTGGCAATGACTGATGCCAAGGGCAACCGCACCCTGCGTCCCGGCAAACAGGTGAATCCGGATGTGTACGTTCACATCACGGAACGACGCCCAGATGGCGTGGTCCTCCGAGGCACCAAGGCGATTGTGACCGGTGCGCCCTACATGCACGAGTTTCTGGTGATGCCCTGCCGGACGCATGTTCCAGAGGATGCCGACTGTGCCGTCTGCTGTGCGGTGCCTGTGGACGCCCCCGGAGTGACGATCATCGCCAAGCCTGCAGGACGTCCCGGAGAAGCTGGCGCGAAGTTTTCCTCCAAGTATGGACAGTCGACGGGGGTGGTCGTGTTTGAAGACGTCTTTGTGCCGCATGAGCGGGTGTTTCTGGCGGGTGAAACCGAGGTGGGGGGCTTCCTGACCACCACGTATGCGACCCACCACCGGCATTCCTGCATTGCAGCCCGTGCCGGATTTGGAGACCTGCTCATCGGCGCCGGAGCTCTGATGACCGAAGCCAATGGGCTGGATCCGGACCGGCAGGGGCACATCCGGGAGGCGATGGTGGAGCTGATCACCCTCACAGAAGGCATCTACGCCTGTGGAGTGGCGGCCTCGGTTTATGGAAAGGAGGATCCCGCGGGGAACGTGGTTCCGGATGCCGTGTTTGCAAACATTGGCAAACTGATGCTGGCGACCAAGATTTACGACATGCACCGGCTGGCGCACTACGTGTCCGGTGGACTGGTGGTGGCGCTGCCTGGACCTGAAGAGGATCACAATCCGGAAACCCGAGCCTCGCTGCTGGACGTGCTGGGCGCCCGAGAAGACGTTCCTGCAGAGCGTCGTGTGGCGCTATCTCGCTTTCTGGAGGACCTGACGGTGTCGCATCAAGCCGGGTGGTACTCCGTCATTTCCCTGCACGGCGGAGGCTCTCCTGAAGCGATGAAGCGGGAGATCTGGCGCAACTATCCGGTTCAGGAAAAAACCGAGCTGGTGTCCCAACTCATGGAGCGGGGCTTGGCTCCGCCGCTCACGCCGACTTCCCGGCAGCCGGGACGTTGCTGTGCTCAGGGGTGCCAGCCTCCGGCCTCCCTGAATGAGGAGCCCTCCGACTCCTGAAACTCGGCTCCTACCGGCCCCCGCTCAGGGGCTGCGAGGCCCAGCAGGCGGCAGTTGACAATCAGAGGAAAACCGAAGAGAATGCATCCTCCTCTCAGCCCGGATGGCGGAACTGGTAGACGCAAAGGACTTAAAATCCTTCGGCCGCAAGGCCGTGCGGGTTCGATTCCCGCTCTGGGCACCACCCTTCCCTGAAGGCTCCGTGTTCCTGATCCTTAGATCGTTTTGGAAGAGACACGTCGTTTTCTAACGCATCCCCCAGCTTGCGGTCCTGTGGCACCTCCGTTAGCCTCAATACGGTTTCCCCTCCAACGTAACCTTTCATCACTTACGGTTGAGAACAACAATGCGGTATCGAGTGTTGGGGCTGATGGCCCTCAGTTGGCTGATCATTGGGTGCAGTGGCGCCGTGGTCCGGAACGTGGCACCGGACATGGTGAGCGAGCCTCGCATCAATCAGGAGTCGGCAAAGTCCTACCGGCAGGTCATTGCAGAGTCCAAGCTTTCCACTGACAAGCGTCGTGTGGCGCTGGTGAAGCGGGTGGGGATGCGGATTGCGAAGGCGTCTGGAGAGCCCTTCAACTGGGAAATTGAGCTGATTGAGAGTCCGGAGCTGAACGCCTGGTGCATGCCGGGCGGCAAGATGGCGGTGTACACGGGCATTCTAGATGTGCTTGAAACCGAGGGCGCCCTGGCGGCTGTGATTGGGCACGAAGTGGCCCATGCAACCCGGCGGCATGGAATGAAGGGATACGCCAAGGCCATTGAAAATCAGCTGGCAACAGCGGCTGTGGTGGGCGTGGCGGTGGCAGCCTCTGAGCTCTACTGCCAGACGGAACAGTGCAAGACCGTGGCAAAGGTCGGGGGCGCTGCTGGAGCCCTGGGACTGGCCTTCTTTCAGCGCAAGTTCAGTCGAGACGATGAGACCGATGCGGACCGTTACGGACAGATTTACATGGCCCGTGCCGGGTATGATCCGGCAGAAGCCAGTCGCGTGTGGGAGCGCATGGCCCGCGCCACAGGGGGCGGAGGAGGTCCCGAGTTCATGTCCACGCACCCCAGCAACGAAAACCGGAAGCAGCGCCTCAGTCAGTGGCTTCCTGAAACCCGAGCGATTTACGAGAAGGCTCCCCAGAAGTACGGAATCGGCGAGAAGCTTTAAGGCAGGTTCCGCTGGAGCACAAAGGTGGGGTGCCCGTGATGCGGCACCTCCGCATGGAGGGTCCATCCCAGCGGAGTGTAGTAGGCGGCCTGTCCTTCGGTGAAGAGGTAAAGCCGCGGAATGCCCTGTTCTTGGGCAAAGGCCTCCAGCGCCCGGACCAGTCGACGACCCAGCCCCTGGTTCCGGAACTCGGGTCGCACGTAGAGGCTGGCCAGCCAGGGCCCTAGGTGTTGGTATTCTGCCGGAAAGTCCGGGGGCAGCTCATCTTCCAACAACGCAATGCAGCCCTGCCACTCCAAATCGGCACAGGCGATCAGGGTGGTGGGCACGGACCGGCGCTTTGCGTGGTCCTGAGCCTCTGCAATGGCCTCTGCCTCCGTCCAGTAAGGCGCATAGAGGGCGCCCCACTCCGCATGAAGCTGACGGGCCAGCGGCTCTGCCAGGTGCGGGTGGTCTGCGAGGAACTCAATGGAGGTCAAGCTTTCTCCAAGCGCTGATGCGGAACTCCCAATCCTCCGTTAACCCCGCCTCAATTCGGTAGCTGCGGCTGTCGACCACAATCGTCTGTCCGTCTCCGGGAACCGGGTGAGCGTCTTCCAGAGCGCGCTGCAGCTTGGCGAAGCCCACCGTGGTGCACCACTCGAGCAGACCATGCATGATCCGGCGGTCCCGGAAGTGGTGATCCTGCTGCCCCTGAAAGGGATCCGGAAGGTGCAGGTTCGCTGGAAGTGGCACCTCGCCTCCCCAAATGGCCAGCGGCGGCGGATCAAAGTGCCGGATCCATCCTCTTTCCAACGTGATGGCGCTCATAGTCCCATTACCGAGTGTGCACAGGAACAGTGCTGTTGATGGAGCGGCTGCGTGAAGGCGTCCAGGCAGAGCCGTGTGGCGCGGTCCCGGCACTGCTCCAACGCAGCGTGGATGTCGTCAAGGGTGATGGGCTCATCCTCCAGCCCAGCGGCCATGTTGACCACTAATCCGATGGCGGCATAGCAGAGACCCAGCTCCTTGGCGAGAACGACCTCGGGGACGTTGGTCATGCCCACCAGATCGGCTCCCCACCCCCGGAACATGCGAATCTCTGCAGGCGTTTCAAAGCGTGGGCCTTCGGTGCAGAGGTACACACCTGACCCTGCCAGAGGAATCGACAGTCGGGCTCCAGACGCTGTCAGCTGCCGACGCAGTTCCGGACAGTACGGCTCTTCGAGTCCAACATGCCGGACCCGGCCATCGGCGCCGTCAAAAAAGGTCCGGGGGCGCCCCTGCGTCCAGTCGATGAAGTCGGAGGCGAGCACCAGGTCTCCCGGCCGGAACGCGGGGTTCAGGGAGCCCACTGCTGCTGTGGCCAGCACATGGGTGACTCCCAGCTGCTGCAGCGCCTTCAGGTTTGCGCGGTAGTTGATGCGGTGAGGGGGCACCGAGTGTCCCTTGCCATGCCGGGCCAGAAAGGCGACCTCTTCTCCCTGCACAGAAACCACGTCCACGGTGACATCGCCATACGGCGTGGCCACGGTCTCCATCCGGGCGGGGGCACCGCTGCCGTAGACCCCGGTTCCTCCAATGATTGCTTTGTTCATGAGCCTGCCCATCAAGGGGTGCAAATGCTCATTAGCTTAGTGGGCACCCCGGGAGGAACAAGCTGAAAGCCTCTCCGCCTTCCGAGAAAAAGCTCTTCCCATTTCTGCTTCAAGCCCCTAGACTATTTGGTTAATCTCACGAGTCATTCTCTCTGAATTCCTGAATCATCATTTGCCAACCAAGACCATGAGTGAAGAGAAACAAGGCGCTGAAGTCCATCAGTATCAAGCCGAGATGCAGAAGCTTCTCGACATCCTCGTCCACTCCCTTTACACCGAGCGGGAGATCTTCCTGCGGGAGCTCATTTCCAACGCCTCGGACGCGTTGAGCAAGGTCCAGTTTGAGGCCCTGACGCAAGAGGGGCTTCTGAAGGACGACCAGCCTCTGGAAGTGCGGCTCACGTTTGATGACCAGGCGAACACGATTGAGGTGATCGACAACGGCTGTGGCCTGACCAAGCAGGAGCTGATCGACAACCTAGGAACCATCGCAAGTTCCGGAACCCTCAAGTTCCTCCGGCAGGCGCAGGAAACCCAGCAGTCTGTGGAAAACCTCATTGGGCAGTTTGGAGTGGGCTTCTACTCCGTGTTCATGGTGGCGGACCGGGTGGAACTGGTCACACGCTCCTGGAAGGACGGCGAGGACGGCTGGATGTGGAGTTCCGACGGCTCCGGAAGCTACACTCTGACGCCCATGGACGTTTCGGAACGTGGAACTCGCGTGAAGCTCTTCCTTAAGGAAGACGCCAAGGAGTTCTGTGCCGAGTACCGCATGGAGTCCATTGTGAAGCGTTACTCCAACTACGTTCCGTTTCCGGTGAAGATCAAGGACCGGGTCCTCAACCAGGTCAAGGCTCTGTGGACGCAGTCACGTTCCCAAGTGGAGGAGCAGGAGTACGAAGAGTTTTACAAGCACATTGCGCATGAGACCGAAGGGCCGTTGCACACCCTGCACTTCTCAATTGACGCGCCGCTGCAGTTCCACGCCCTGCTGTTCTTTCCTAAGAAGGTTTCCAATGAGATCCTCTATGCCCGGGACAGCCGCGGCATTGCGCTGTATGCGCAGAAGGTCCTCATTCAGCCTGACAACAAGAACCTGCTTCCGCCGTACCTCCGGTTTGTGCAAGGGGTGGTGGACTCAGAAGACCTGCCCCTGAACGTCTCCCGGGAGTCGGTGCAGCAGAACGCGCTCATTGAACGCATCAAGAAGAGCCTCACGTCCCGTGTGCTCAAGGAGCTGCAGACCCTGGCTGATCAGCACACTGAAACCTACCTCTCCCTCTGGAAAGCCTACGGCAGCTTGCTCAAGGAAGGCGCGGCACAGGACTATGGCAACCGGGAGAAGCTCATGGACCTGCTCCGCTTCAACTCCACGATCTGTGACGATGCGGAGCCGACGGTGACGCTCAAGGACTACGTGTCTCGGATGCGGGACGGGCAGAAGGAAATCTACTACGCCCTGGGCAGCACCCGGGAGTCCTTGCTCTACCATCCGAACCTGGAGTACTTCAAGAAGCAGGGCCTGGAAGTCCTCTTCCTGCTGGATCAGATCGACGAGTTTGTGATGGCCGACTTACGTGAGTACGACGGCAAGACCTTCAAGAGCATCTCGCAGGCTGACATTGAGGGCATGGAAGACGTCCGGGAGAAGCCGGAAACAGAACTCTCCAGCGAGGAAAAAAATGACCTCCTGAGCTTCTTCAAGCAGCAGCTTGGGGATCGAGTGCAGGATGTGGTGGAGTCCAAGCGACTGGTGGGCAGCCCCTGCTCCCTGATTGACTCACGCGACGGCATGAGTGCGCAGATGGAGCGGATGATGAAGATGATGAACCAGGAAGTCGAGGTCCAGAAACGGACCCTGGAGCTCAACCTGGGGCATCCGGTGATGCAGAACCTGTCAACGCTGTTGCAGAAGCAGAAGAGCCACGACTTTCTGCCGGAGGCGGTGGAACAGCTTTACCTGAATGCCTTGCTGGTGGAAGGGTTGCTGGAGAATCCGGTGGAGATGCTGCCTCGCATCAACCGCCTGCTTGCCGATGCGTCGGCGTTCCAGCTGAAAGACGCCTGAGCGGCAGGGAGGAGGATCAGTTCAGCAGGTAACGCTGCGAGCGGTCCTCCTCCAGTTCCAGCAATCGGGTTTCGTAATCCCGAAGCGCCTCCTCAATCTGATCGGAGTAGTCCCGGAGTTCCTGCAGACGCTGCTGAATCACCTTGAGGAGCTCCTCATGCTGATTCGAGTGCGAGGGATGGTTCTGAACAGCCGTCAGGAGCACGTCGCACTGCTGCGTGACGCCCTCCAGCTGCTCGCGCAACGCGAAGAGGTTAAAGGTGTTCAGCTCTTCCGGAGACAGCGTCAGGTCCTCGCTGGAAGGATCCCGAGCCGCCTTGAGGTACTGCCCATTGGTTTCCATGAACTTGGAGATCCGTGAAAGGACGTCCTGGTACTCCTCTGCCAGTTGGTCACACTCCCGTCGGTACCGCTTGAGGTCCCGGAGGGTGGCAAAGGGCAGGAGTTGGTGAAACAGGCGGGTCAGGTACCTGAGAAGTGCTTTCATGAGCTGTCCCCCAATATAATCACGAAGTCGTTTCAAAAACTTAGAGAAGTGTCCCCCCATTGTCAATGTTCCTCTTGTTCCTTTTTGTAGAAGGCTCCCGATGACCGTTTCCATGACCGGCTTTGGCTCTGCCAGCCTTGAACAGAATGGCTGGGCTTGTTTTGCTGAAGTCCGTTCTGTCAACCAACGCTTCCTAGACCTCCGGGTCCGCCTTCCCAACGGCTTCCAGAGCCTAGAAGGAGAGTTCCGGGAGCAGATCAAGCAGGTGTGTGCCCGGGGCAAGGTGGAGTGCTCGCTCAAGCTGGAAGGCGCCGGTGGAACCGAGGAACAGTGGACCATCAATCCGGACGCCGCCCAGCAGCTGAACCAGGCCCTGAACACCTTTGAGCAGCAGACGGGACGCACCGTTGCCCTGAGCCTGCGGGACCTGACCCAGGTTCCGGGACTGCTTGAGCAGAAACAACTGGAGCTTTCCCCGGAAGCAGGAGAAGGTTTGCTGCGGGCAGCGTTGCAGGAGGCGTTGCAGGTGATGCAGCAGATGCGGGAGCGAGAAGGGCAGGCGTTGCAGGATGACGTCTACAGCCGTCTTGACCGCTGCCAGGCGCTGGTGCAGGAGGTTTCCGGCTGGTCCGGTGAGATTCCTGCGCTCTACCACAAGCGTCTGGAAGAGAACCTGGCCGCCTTCACTCAGGGAAGCGGAGTGCCGGAGGAACGGTTGCTTCAGGAGGTGGCGTTGATGGCAGACAAGGTGGACATCAGCGAAGAGCTGGTCCGCTTCGAGACCCACGTCCAGCACATGAAGGAGCTGCTGGCCCAGCCAAATTCAGGGAAGAAGTCCGAGTTCCTCCTGCAGGAACTCAACCGGGAGGTCAACACCATGGCCTCCAAGTCCGGACACGCTGGTATCAGCCGAGCAACGGTGGAGATCAAGAGCGAGCTTGAGAAGATCCGAGAGCAGTTACAGAACATCGAGTAGACCACATCAGGGGGCGTTTTGAAAATTACACTGGCTGGAGCACCAGGCTCCGGAAAATCCACCCTCCGTCAGCTGCTGGCGGATCACTACGGTTTGGAAGTGAAGGCGGTGGGCGACTTCATGCGGCAGGTTGCTCAGCGTTACGGCTACACCGACATCACGGCCTTCCTGGTGGAGTACGTCACGCATCACCCTGAAATCGACCACGAGGTGGACGAGGAGCAACGGGAGTACGGGGCCACGCATGAGCGCTTTGTCCTCGACTCGCACATCGGGTTTCACTTTGTCCCTGACTCGCTCAAGATCCGGCTGGAGTGTGACGTGGAGGAAGCCGCCCGGCGCATCCTCGCCGCGAAACGGACCACCGAATCCGCCGCAAGCTTGGAGCAGGCGGTGGAAGCCAACCGGCAGCGGGAAGACACCATGCACCGCAACTTCCTCAACCTCTATGGCGTGGACATCCATGAAGACGCCAACTTTGACATTGTGGTGGACACCACCTCCCTCCGGCCTGAAGAGGTCTTTGCCGAGCTGTGCCAGCGCATTGACGCTCACTTTGCGGCGTGATCGAGGCTGGACTGTTCCGCTTCCCCCCGGTAATCTGTCCCCTTTGCGCGCTCGTAGCTCAGTTGGATAGAGCAGCTGCCTTCTAAGCAGCGGGTCGATGGTTCGAATCCATCCGGGCGCGCCACTGGAACCGCCTTCACAGGAGATGCATTTTGGAAATTCAGGGAAAGCTGATTGAGATTTTTGAGACCCAGCAGGTCAGTGATCGTTTCCGGAAACGGGAGTTTGTGCTGGAGTATGCCACCAACCCTGAGTATCCGGAGTTCCTCAAGTTTGAACTGGTGCAGGACCGCTGTGAGCAGCTGGATGGGTTCCAGGTCAACGAGACCCTGCAGGTTCGTTTCGACCTCAAGGGCCGACGCTGGACCGACCGGCAGGGGCAGGTGAAGTACTTCAACTCCCTACAGGCGTGGCAGCTGTCTCGGCTGCAGGCTGACGCCCAACCGAGCTCTGAGCCACCGAGTGTGCCGCAAGACATGCCCCTCCCCGAACCGCCTCCACCCGGAGACGACCTCCCCTTCTGAGTGCATGCACCGACAGCCCCTGCTGACGCAGCTGGACGCCTACCTCCAGCGTTTTCCGGAGGAGCAGCCCGTGGTGACGCAGTTTCAGGAATTTGTCACCACGCATCCGGACTGCTTTGAACGGAGCCTGGCGGTGGGGCACATCACTGCTTCTGCGTGGCTGCTGAGTCCGGATCAGGAGTCGGTGCTCCTGACGCATCACCGCAAGCTCAACATCTGGGTCCAGCTGGGGGGACATGTGGACGGCTGTCCGGAAGTGCCGCAGGAGGCGCTTCGTGAAGCCGAGGAAGAGTCTGGAATCTCAGGAGTGCAGCTGGTGGAATCCTTCATCTGGGACCTCGACCGTCACCGCATTCCGGAACGCAAGGGAGAGCCCGAACACTGGCACTACGACGTCCGTTTCCTAGTCCAGGCCCCTCACCGAGAGTTTCACGTGAGCGATGAGTCTCATGACCTGGCTTGGGTGCCGCTCCGGGAGCTGGAAGCCTACTCTCAAGAAGCTTCCTTGCTGCGGATGCGGGACAAGACCCTCACCTGGCAGGCGAACGCATCCCGGAAAGCGCATTGAGGACCAGCGCGCCCAGCACAATCCCTCCTCCCCAGTAGGTGCTCGTTGGCGGCACCTCTCCATGAAACCACCACACCCACAGCGGCCCCAGCAGGGTCTCCAGCAGCATGATCAGTCCCACCTCAGGAGCCGTCAGGTAACGGGGGCCCAGCGTGATCAGGGCAAAGGAAAGGGGCTGCACAATGAGTCCCATCAGGGCCAGGGTCCCGTACTCTTCTGGCAGAATCGCCCAGGGGTCGACAAACCACACCAGAATGAACGCGATGATCAGGCCGCCCACCCCAATCGCGGGGACGAGGTTGATGGCCTTGGCACGTCGGATGAGGACAAACTCAATGGCGCCTGCGAGGGCACAGCCGAGTGCAGCCAGGTTCCCCACCCAGTTCCCTGTCCCTAGTCCATCCCAGAAGATGATGCCCATTCCCACCATGGCGGCCGCAATGGTGAGCCAGGTCCGTAGCGCAATGTGTTCCTTGAGGACCAACAGGCTCAGCAGGGCAGCCAGCAGAGGAATGCCGCTGAGGATGATGAGGGCGTTGGCAACCACCGTGTACTTGATGGCCGTGACAAACATGGTGGTTCCAAAGGCAAAGGAGCAGGCAACCCCTAGGCCGTTCCAACCGATGCCCCGGATCAGCTCCACCGGACGTCCTCGCTGCCGAATGAGGAAGAAGCCCAGGATGACGAGGCCGATCAGGAGTCCCCGCCAGAAGGTCACCAGCAGCGCAGGTCCGGTGATGCCGCGGATGAGGGCACTGTCGGGAGAAAGAATGATGACCCCCGAGAGGGTGATCGCCAGACCGTAAAGGTGGGTCCGCTCCGGAGCCAGCGCCGGCGCTTCAGCAGAATTCATTGAGACGGGCGTTCGAGTTGACGCAGCCGCAGCTGAGCCGGAGTGGTGAAGGGGCTGTCCGGATACTGCTCCAGGAAGAAGCGCAGGTCCTCTGGGTCCTCCGAATCCTTGACGAGGTTCCAGGTTTCCTCTTCTGCGGCCTGAGCCTTCTCGCGCAACGCCTTCTCCCGGACTCGGGCGACTTCAACGTCTTCTCGGATCACGCCTTTGTCGTAAACCGGTTTTTCCTCCTCATCCATCGTCCCGAGGAGCAGGTCCCGGGTCACGAGGATGCGCCAGTTCTTGCGGGAGTCATAGGATGAGGGATAGGCGTAGGGCCCAACCTGAAAAGTGACCTCTTGGGCCTGGGCGAGTCGGGTGAAGTCGCCAATGGGCAGGGGAACGTAAAACGCCTCGCTCCAGGAACCCGTGGTGCCGTCGGCATTGGTGGCGAGGGCATTGAAGTCATCCTCATACTCCCGGTCGGGAAAGCGGAAGACGCGGCCATCGGCTTGAATTTCAAGTTCCTTGCCCTTGAGGAAGACAAAGCGATCCAGTGACTTCAGCCGGAACTGGACGTTTTCGTTGCAGACCGTTTTGCCGGGGCAATCCTGGTAGGTCTCCAGCGTTACGTCCTTGTTGATGTCGGCACTGCTGAGCCGGATGGGCTGGGGGGCAAAGCGGGTGCGGTCATCCTTCTCAAAGTATTCCAAGGTTACCGGGCGGGTGCAGGCGGAGAGCAGCACCAGTGCCACAACAAAGAGTCCAGTGGGTGTCTTCATGAATCCAGTTCAGAGGCAAGAGTTCAACAGGATAACTTCATTAGCCTAGTGGACTGGAGGCACCCAGCAAGCCGGAAAGCGGGGAAGCGTCATTCCGATGTAGGAGCTGAGGATCTGATTTGATCAGAACAGGCCTCGACTTCCGGCCTTACCGATCATTTTGATCTTGTGGAACGAGTCCGGGATGGAATGCTATAAAGATCCCCTAACTGGGAAGAAACAATCGGCTTTGATTCAAGGGAGAACTGCATGAAACGGTTTTTGATCAGTCTGACAGCACTGGCTCTGGTGGGCCCCACCTGGGCGTTGGGAGAGCCGCAGCACGGCCTGGCCATGAATGGCACCCCCAAGTACCCGGCAGGGTTCACCCACTTCGAATACGTCAACCCGGAGGCGCCAAAGGGTGGAGAGATTCGCCTGCACTCCCTCGGAGGCTTTGACAGCTTCAACGGCTTCATTGCCAAGGGAGAACCGGCAGATGGGTTGGGGTTGCTTTATGACACCCTGATGGTCAGCTCAGACGATGAGGCCTTCACCGAATACGGCCTCGTTGCCGACTCGATTGAGACTCCGGAAGACCGCAGCTGGGTGATCTTCCACCTCAACCCGCAGGCGCGCTTCCACGATGGCACCCCCATCACGGTGGCGGACGTCATGTTTACCTTCAATACCCTAGTGGAGCAAGGCGCGCCGTTCTACCGTTCGTATTACGGGGAAGTGGAGCGGATGGAAGACCTGGGCGAAGGACGGATCAAGTTTCACTTCAAGGAAGGCGTGGTGAACCGTGAACTACCGCTCATCCTGGGGCAGCTGCCGGTGCTTCCGAAGCACTGGTGGGAGGGCCGGGACTTCAGCAAGGCCGGACTGGAAGCGCCTCTGGGCAGCGGACCCTACCGCATCAAGTCCTTTGAAGCAGGAAAGTCGGTGACCTACGAGCGTGTCCCAGACTACTGGGCCCGGGACCTGCCGGTGGCCAAGGGCAGCTTCAACTTTGACGAGGTGCGCTACGACTACTTCCGGGATGACACGGTGGCTCTGGAAGCCTTCAAAGCCGGCGAGTACGACTTCCGCCAGGAAAACACCTCCAAGCTCTGGGGGACAATGTACACCGGGGAACGCTTTGACAAGGAGCAGATCATCAAGGCGGAAATCAGCCACGAGCTGCCGCGCGGCATGCAGGGCTTTGGCTACAACCTGCGGCGTGAGCTGTTCCAGGACCGTCGGGTCCGGGAAGCACTGGGGTACGCGTTTGACTTCGAGTGGAGCAACAAGAATCTGTTTTATGGCCAGTACCGACGGACCAACAGCTTCTTCATGAATTCAGAGCTTGCCTCTCGGGGCAAGCCGACGCCGGACGAGCTGGCGATTCTGGAGCCCTTCCGCAAGGACCTTCCGGAGGAAGTCTTCACAGAGGAGTTTACGGTGCCGCAGACGGATGGTTCCGGGAACCTGCGGTCTCAGCTCCGTCAGGCGTCTCGGCTGCTCAATGAAGCAGGCTGGAAGGTCGAAGGAGGCAAGCGGGTGAATGCGGCAGGGCAGGAGTTTCAGTTTGAGATCCTCCTCGTTTCGCCTGCGTTTGAGCGCATTGTTCTGCCGTTTGCCAAGAACCTTGAGCGCTTGGGCATCACGGTCAATGTCCGGACGGTGGATACGTCTCAGTACATTGAGCGGCTCCGGAAGTTTGACTTTGACATGATCGTCGTGACCCTGGGGCAGTCGCTGTCTCCCGGAAACGAACAGCACGAGTTCTGGAGCTGTGAAGCCGCTCAGGCGGAGGGCAGCCGGAACTACATGGGCATCTGCAACCCAGCCATTGATGAGCTGATCAAACAGGTGATTGCGGCCCCGAACCGCGAAGAGCTGGTGACCCGGACGCGGGCGCTGGACCGGGCGTTGCTGTGGAACCACTATGTCATTCCACAGTGGCACATCAACTACTTCCGCCTGGGTTACTGGAACAAGTTTGCCCACCCTGCCGTGACGCCCAAGTATGGCCTGGGACTCTTTACGTGGTGGGTGGATGCCGCCAAAGAGGGCCAGCTCAAGGACGCTGGCGTTGGCCTAAAGTCCCTTCCCTGAGCTGCTAGGAGCCGGAAGTTGCACGTGCTCACGGAGCGCTTCCGGCACCTTCAGAACGACCTCTTCTCCGAGTTCAGCAAAGTATCCTTCCTGAGTGGTTTGGAGCGTCAGAACCAGGGCATCGCCCCGGGTTTCGGTGTTCCAGTCAACCCGGTGTCGCGCATCAGGAAGCGCAAATCCCTGCGCCTCTAGAAACAGCTCCAGGGTTCCATCCGGACCCGTTTCCACCTTCCAGCGTCCTGCCTCAATGGGGCTGAGGACTTCAATCTGAGACACGGTGTCCGGCAGAGGAACCTCGCGCCGGTAGTCCGCATAAAACGGCCGCCGGGTGAGGTAGAGGAGAAGCATCACGGTGACAAAGAGTGCCAAGCCCCAGCCGACGCGCTTCTTGGTCTGCTCACTCAAGGGCCGCAGCCGGTGTTCGGTGACCGAGGGCTGAAGCACCCAGTCGTAGAGGATGATCATCACCAACCACAGACTCCCCCACGCCCAAAGGGCATCGGTCAGAAAGTGCCCTCCCTGCACAATCCGGGCGACACTCATCAGCCCGCCATAGATCATTCCTCCTGCCAACAGGCCCAGTGCGAGCTTCCGGGACCGGTTCCAGAAGACAATGCCGGTGCTGAAGACAAAACCCATGGTGCAGTGTCCGCAGGGAAAGGAACGCCCCTTTCCGGCAATGCCCAGTGTCAGGGGCGGTCGGTACTGCCAGGGCCCGCCGAATTCCACAACCTCGCGGGGCCGGGGCCGTCCCGTGTGCTCCTTGAGGATGGTGTTGACGAGGATGCCGGCCCCGAGGATGGGCACCAACGCATACACCAGCAGGTACGGACGCCAGCGAGCGATCTCGGGGTTCCGGAGTCCGCGGTACCAGAACACGAGCACCCCAATCAAAACCAGAAAGGCCGGAACGGTGCCCCAGCGGTACAGCCAGCGCCAGGGTTCTTCATTGGCCAGAAACCACCCGGAGCCTGATTCGTAAGCCAGCGCGGCCACCCGGAGGTCTGCTTGCTGCGACTCCAGCCAGAGGGTCAGGCCGACGAGTCCGGTCAGCAGCAGCAGGATCCGGATCAGCCCTCGCTTGCGCAGGAAACGGGCGTGGGCCTGGAGTTCAGTGTCAGTGGGGGTGGGACTCATCGGTCGCAGAAAGGGGCTCGAAGAAGGCGTGAAGGACCTTCAGGTGGAGGGCTCGGGCTTGGGTGATGGCCCAGGCAGAGAGCAGCCCGCCTAGGGGCGTCAGGCCCAGCAGCAACGGCGGATCCTGAAAGGTGATGGAGCGGATGCCCAGCAGGATTCCCATGATGCCGAGCACAAAGAGGAACCCCCATCCGGCAAAGCGCAGCTCCCAGTAGGGGGGCAGAGACGGGTAGGTGCCGTTGAGGGCCACATACAGCCGCTGCTGAGGCGTCTTGAGGAGGTGCTGATGCACCCAGTGCAGCATCGCCCAAGTGGGCAGAATCATTCCGAGGCTGTCGGTGAGCCAGTGGTGGGCGGTCATGGAGCGGCCCACGCCCATTGCGCCTGCGGCGCCAAGGACCAGCAGTCCCAGTAGCAGCGCAAGAGCCTGCTTGCCGCGCCCGGGCTTGGGGCTCCACCAGAGGAGGTAGGGGATCATCAGCAGCGTCAGTACCGCCGCCGTGTGCCCGCTTGGGAAGCTCCCGTGGTACACCCCTTCGGTGACAAAGTGCGGACCAAACGAAAACCAAGGCGTGTAGAGCCATTCACCGCTCCAGACCTCATAAGGCCGGGCGCGTCCGATGACCCACTTGAGGCTGTGGACCAGTCCCAAAGCTCCTGCAAGAGCAGCGAGGACGATGAAGCCGAGCTCCGGACGGTACTTCTTCAGTGGTTCAGGGGCCCGAGAAGAGGCACAGAATCCGTAGGACAGGAGTGAGCCGAGTAGGAAGAGGATGGAGGGGTCGCTGAATCCGGGAAGGTCACCTTCAAACAGGGTGCGCCGCATCCACTCTCCAAAGACGGGGTCCCGGTGTTCCCGGAGCCAGAGCGTCCACTGGGCGTCAAAGGGGGTCAGAGCCACCAGGCCCACTCCTCCCAGCACAAGGAGGCTCCAGAAGAGCCGATCCTGTCGGAGGGGGGGCGCAGAGTGTGGGGCGTCGGGCATGCCCGGGGGGTCAGTTGAGTTGAAACGTTAACGCTGGGCGACCATGCCGGCGCCTTCTGTGAAGTGCAGCTCTAGGGCATTGGCAAGGGCCGCAGCCATTTTCTGCCGGACACTGGCTTGCAGCAGCGCCTTCCGGTCGTGGGAGTTGTTGAGGTTGGACACCTCCACAAGGACCGAAGTGGGCACCTTGCTGTAGCGCAACACGCCCGGCAGGGTCTTGTGCCCCCGACGGTAGAGGTAGCCACGGACGGCCTTAGAAGAGTGTACCCGCAATCCGGCGGTTTGGAAGGCCTGAATGACGGTTTTTCCAAATGCTTTACTGATTTCAGCCGACTCCCGGTTTTCGCGGCTGGGGAAGCTGATGGCTCGGGTGTACTCGCTCCGCTTGCGGTAGACGCTGCTGTTGAGGTTGAACCGGGAGCGCCGCAGGCGATGATCCGGGTAATAGACCATGGCTCCACTCAGTGAGGGGTGCAGGGCATCGCCATGAAGACTGAGGAAGACGATGTTCTCTTCCGGCACCTTCTGCTTCCGGAGCTGCTGGTAGAGGTGGTTGATGAGGTACACCCGCATGTTGACGCCGGTCCGGGCATTCCGGACGGTGTAACGAGGTGTCACAAGCAGGTACTCGTCTTGGTCGTGCCGCGTGTTCAGGCGTGAAACCGGGCCCTGCTGATTGGGATCCATCAGGGTGTTGTGAACGGTCACGCCCCGCTGCTCAAGCAAGGTGACCAGGCGTCGGCTGATGTCATACACCGCCTCATCTTCATAGATGTAGTCGCCTCGAGAGCGCGAGCCGGCAATGGCTCCAGGGTCCCGACCTCCATGCCCGGCATCGAGGATGACGTGCAGGCGTTCTCGGTGCAGCAGGCTTCGCTTCGAGGGCGCCTTGCGCGCAACCGCTTCCTGAGTGCCTCCCCCGTCGAGGTATTCCTCGGAAATCCAGTCCAGCGGAATCCGGAGCTCCTGCTTGGGCTGAAGCAGCCGTGGATTCTTAATTTGATTCAGGGACATCAGCTGCTGAGCAAGTTCGTTGACCTCATCGTTGAGCAGCCGTCCGGTGAAGCGGGCGACAACAGATGTGTAGATGGCCTCGCCGGCTTGCAGGCGATAGTAAACGTGCTTGGGGTCGTCTTTTTTGACGTAAAGCGGCCCGGAGACTTGGGGGCTGTGACTGCCGGGGGCCAGCTTCAGTTCCGGATCGATCCACTTCCAGGGAATGAGGATGGTGTCGTTGCGCCGGAGCAGGTTCCCGTTGTTCCGGAGCCGGTTGTAGCGGGCGATCTGGAACGGGGTCACATCAGACTTGGTAAAGTAGCCCGCCAGAACAGACAGGTTTTCCCAGGAGTGGGTCACCTTGTGCTGCCAACCATCAGGGGTGCTGTGGTCCTGATGAAAGAAGGCGCCCAGCGCGGCACCCCGGATGGGGCCTTCCAGTGCTTCCAGTGGCAGCGTGAGGTAGCGTCCTTTGAGGAGTGGGCTGCGTCCGTGGTACTGGTAGAGGGTCTGGATGCTCTTGCGTCCGGAGCGGAAGACGCGCTCGGAAAGGGCATACCCTCCTTCGCCATCTTTGGGCTTGAGCTGAACTGAGAGGCGCGAATTGATCCAGTCCACCCGCATCTTCTCTCCCTCCACCTCAAACGAGCGGGGGGCTGCCAGAGTGGGCGCAGGCACCAGGCTCAGCAGCAGCAGCAGCAGGCCAGTCAGGGAGAAGGGGGGAAGCAGGAAGGTACGCATGAATCTAAAACGAGTCAGGAATTCGAGGCGGTGCGCAACGTGGGTGCGCAGTCTTTGGGAAACAGCCCACGCTCCAGCAGGCAGAGGTCTTCAGCAGGCACCGTCTCCGCATCTGTGGGCAGCTCGTCAGCCGCCCAGTGGACAGGCTTGCGGTACTTGGGGCTGACCCAGTCGAGGGGGATCCGGATGACCTGCCCCGGGTTGATGGTCCGGGCCTTCCGCAGCTGGTTCAGGGCCAGCAGGTCTCCAATGGTCCGGACGATCTCCTGATGCTTGGAACGTCCGAGGAAGCGGGTGACAACGGAGGAGTAGAGGGTTTCGCCTTGCTGAATCTGGTACGTGGCGAAGCGCTGACCATCAGATTCAGTTTGCAGCACCAGCGGTGGAAGGAGAACGACCGGCTGCAGCTCCAGGTCCGGACGGAGCCAGCTCCACGGGAGCAGGACCTCCTGTCCCTTGGTGAGGGGCGCGGTGAGTCCGTTCAGGCGCAGGACCTGTGCCGGAGCCAGCGTTTCCCTCAGAAAAAACTGCCGGATGGTGTCGAGGGACTCCCAGTCGTAGACGAGGGTGTGTTTCCAGCCAGAAGACGAGGGTTGATCTTGGGGGAACAGAGCCTTGAGGGCTGCTCCCTGAATGGCTCCGTGGAGGCGCTCAAAGGGCAGGGTGATCCAGCGCTGAGGAGAAAGCGTCTCGCCGCCAGGATAGTCCCGGAGGCTTCGGAACTGAGAGGCCCCGTCTCGTAAAACCCGGAGGGCGAGGCGGTATTCGCCTTCGTCCGGAAGCGGGCGGATCTGGACATACGGACCCTGCTCATGGTGTCCGACCCGCATCAGGTGCTGGTGATTGAAAATAAAGGAAGCCAGCGGCAGCTCCACCTGTCCCCAAACCAAGGAGGGCAGCAGGCATCCGGTGAGCAGCAGAGGCAGAACAAGTCGCAGCATTGCGTCGAGAGAGACAAGAAAAAAAGTTTGCCGGGTCAAGCGGCTTGGCTTGTCTCCAACTCGAACAAAAATCATGCCAGCCTTGGGGAAAGGCCTCCTCGCTTACGTGGAAGAACCCACTTCCGGCCGGCTCTGCGTCAGCACACGGGTCGGGTGAGCGTCGGCTCAGGAGGCTGGGGGACGGCGCACCACGCCCATCGGCAGGTCTGCAAGCGACTGAAAGGGCTCCTGCTCAAACAGGTCCGGTGTTTCCAGGTAGGCCTTCATCAGGGAGTGAGCGTCTTCTCCCCAGAAGAGTTCCTGATTGATCTGGAACGTGGGCACCCCAAAGACGCCTTGTTCCAGCGCTTCTGCAGTGAAGTCCGCAAGGGTCTGCTTGACCGCGGGATCCTGCAGGTGCGCGTTCCCCTGCTCCACACTCCACCCTCGGAGCGCGAACAGGTCCTGCCAGTCGGCCTCGCTTTGAGGCAGGCGTCCTTGCTGCCAGATGAACCGCGAAAGCTCACGGATGCCCTTCCAGTCCTGTTCCAGCCCCACACACAGGCGTTGAAAGGGGAGGGATCGAAACGGGTGCTCCGGAGGAAACTTCATGACGCGGCCGGCCTGCTGCGCCTTCCAGAGCACGTGACGGTAGGTGAAGGTGCGTTTGCGGTCGATCTCGGCCGGACCGAGGTGTCCGTGGTGCTTGAGCAGGACGCCAAACAGCACCGGGCGACAGAGGGGCTGGAGTTGCTCAAAGAGGGCTTCCTGCAGTTCCAGTTGCAGGTGAACAAAAGGGGAAATGAGGTCAAAGTACCAGACAGGGGAGGAGGCGGTCATGGGGCAAGCTCGAAAGGAGACGGAAGGTCAAGGCGACGCGGAGCGCAGGTTTCCCTCAAGAGCGTAAGTGGATGTGTGAGGAATTGGAAGATTTTGAAATAATTTGAAAACCGATTCTGGTTGCGCTCTAAATAGGACCACTGTAGTACTACTTGCTCATTGCCGCGCCTATCAAGTGCCGACCAACGGTCGGTGCAAGCGGTGACTTTTTCAATTCTAGCTCCGGAACTTGATGCTGAAGCTGATCCTCCTTTGCAGCGCAATTGTGCTGCTCATGGCAGTCTTGGCCAACATCGCCTGACTGCTTTCAGGGAGCCTTCTTCAAACAGCACCGACGGCTCCCGACTCCTCACTTCCGCATGCTGCTTCGCCCTTCCGCGAACCCCCTCCGTTTCCCTGAACCCGTCAAGGCTAAACACTGGCTTTGAGGAAATCCACCAGGCTCATGGAGAGAACACCGGTGAGGAAGGACTGCAGGACCACCAGGGCCCGGTCGTTCCAGAGGGCTCCGACGTATCCCCAGAGGACATTGCCAATAAGGGCCGGGACCAGGTTCCAGGGATAGAGGTCGGCACCGGTCATCAGCACCCCAATGATGACAAAGACGTTGCCAATCCACTTGGCCCAGTAGGTGACGTCCCCAACGGGGGTGACAATTTTGTTGACCTGGGGGTTTTCCTCCACCCACTGCTCAATCTCCTGGGAATGCTCCTCCACCCACTGCGGATCGGCCTCCGTCTTCTCTTCTGCGGCAACGTGCTCGGTCATGGCTCCCTTCTGACTCCCTAGCGTTGATGTGGCTGACCCTCATGGGGTCCGGTTCCCTCATCGGCACTTGCCCCGAAAGGTTTAGCCCTTTTTCTCGCCCTGTCGGCAAATCCCTCCCTTCCCACAGGCCTCCCTTCGATTTGCTGCGCTTTTACAGGTGCTTGACGACCTTCAAGACGCTAGAGCCGCCGACCTTCTGCAGGAAGCGGGAGCGCAGCACCCGGGGAACCGCTGGTCCTCACGCTCTCAATGCAGGCCCCTCACTGACCGAAGTCGCCCCCACGTTTTTGAAGAGCAGCCTTTCACTCCGTAAAGACTTTGGAGCAGATATTGAATGTAAGGGAAGGGACGCGTACGGGAGCCGCTGAGGAAGCGGGCCTTTCTTTGTCGAAAAGGGATAGGCAATTGCCGCAATTGGTGCTAACGTGCATGATTGCTTCCACGTGGTGAGCCAGCGCAACGCACGCTCAGCATGTCCGGAACCCCCCACGCTTCACAAACAAACACACAACCCGTCCGAGGAAACAAGGTAACGGATCTGGGCCTCCCCGGCTGGGATTTCCCCTTGTGTCATGGACTTCCTGTCAGTTAGGCCTTATGAGTGTTGGTAAGCTAACCGGTCCCAAAAAAGCGGCGATCCTGCTTCTGGCGTTAGGAGAAGAAGGTGCCGCCGAGATCATGAAGAACCTTGATGAGCAGGAGATCCAGCAGGTCGGTTACTTCATGACCCGCTTCACGGATGTGGCGCCAGAGGAGTTGGACATTGTGCTGGAGGAGTTCTACCGGAACTCCGTGATGCAGGAAGAGGGGGTCTCGCTGGACAACTCTCCGGACTTTGTCCGCAACGCCCTCACCAAGGCGTTGGGGCCCGACAAGGCGAAGGAACTGGAAGGCAACCTCCGCTCTGGAAACGAGGAAGGCGGCTTGGACTCGCTGCGGTTTGCCGAGCCGATCATGATCTCCAACTACGTCCGCGGCGAGCACCCGCAGACGATTGCGCTGATCCTCTCTTACCTGACCAACGTGGATCAGCAGGCCTCGGTGCTCCGGGCCCTTCCGGAAAATGTGCAGTCTGATGTGATGTTCCGGATGGCAACCCTAGAGAGCATCCCGCCTGGGGTGGTGACTGAAATCAATGATGCACTGGCAGAAGAAATGAAAGTTGCTGGAACAAGTGCCGCAAAGGTGGGTGGAATTGCCCCAGTGGCTGAAATCCTCAACGCTGTGGACAAGGCGACGGAGACCCGGATCCTGGCGACCATCGAGGAATCGAACCCGGACCTGGCCGAATCCATCCGTGAACTCATGTTCACCTTCGAGGACCTCTCCCTCATCGACTCCAAACAGATGCAGACCGTCCTCAAGGACGTCGATCAGGCGGACATGGTGCTGGCTCTCAAAACCGCCAGCGACGCCATCCGGGAGCTCATCTTCAGCTCCATGTCCTCCCGGGCGGCTGAGATGGTCCGAGACGATCTGGAGAACCTCGGGCCTGTCAAGGTTTCTGATGTCGAAGGCGCTCAGCAGAAGATCATCAAGGTGGTCAAGAAGCTCGAAGAGGAAGGCAAGATCGTCATTGCCGGCGGAGGAGGATCTGACGTGGTCTAACCCCACTTCGGTCACAATGAGGCCGACGGAGACACAAGATGGGCGACTGAAATTCGCTTTCTGCGGACAAAAATTTTTTTTCCGAAAATAGCTCAATCAGAAGGCTGAAAGACCATTCATGGAAACATGAGGTCAAATGTTTCCAATCTTAGGGATTGTTTTTAGGACAGGAATCGAGGAAGATGCCTGAGTGCATTTGTCCTCATCACTTGTTCCACGTGAGCCCCCTTATGTTTATCTCAACGCCCTACGGCCCAGTGAATGTGACCGGGTACCGCCCCGGTCAGGAGTACGTCCTTGGCGCCCAGCATGCCGACACCCTGGAGCTTTTGCTGCCGGTGATGATGTCGGAAGCCGAGCAGGCGGTCTTGGATCGGGAGTGGGCCGAAGAGGGAGAGTTCACGTTTCAGGCAATCATCTCACGGGAGCAGTTTGACCGCCTGATGCAGTTCCTAGGGAAGTACGCCGAGCAGTTTGCTCAGGCCCACCCGGAGCGGATCATCCGCTAGCCCCACTGGCGCCCCGTTTTCAGCGACAGCGGATCACCAACGCTCGTTCCCAAGCGGGAATGGCGACTCCCAGCGTCAGCGCGTGGCCGGCCTGTTGCCGCCGGCTCAGCTCCACAAATCCCTCCTCACAGATCTGGTTGGCCCGCCGCTCACAGTCGAGCCACGTCTGCGTGTTCCCATGACACGTGACCCGGTGTCGCGGTCCGGTTCCGCTGAAGCCTCCGCTGCTGCAACTCACCAGTCCCCAGAGCCCAAGCACAAGAACAGAAAGGCGTGCGCCGCGTCGACAAACGCGCCTCTTTGGGGCCGGTAGCAGACTCAAGGCTGGTTGGTGGCCATTTGCCGCGCCATGGTGATGGCGGCGATCATGGAGCCCGGGTGGGCCTCAAAGCGGGGGGCGCGGTCGAAGGCGGTTCCGTGATCAACGGAGGTGCGGATGATGGGCAGCCCGAGGGTGATGTTCACTGCGCGGTCGAACCCGATGAGCTTGAGGGGAATGAGGGCTTGGTCGTGGTAAAGCGCGACAACCGCGTCAAACTCCCCCTGGCGGTGTCGGAAGAAGACCGTGTCCGGAGGCAGGGGCCCTGTGACCTGCAGGCCGGCGCGTCGTGCTCGTTCGAGGGCTGGCTGCAGGATTTCCTGCTCCTCTGTGCCAAAGAGCCCATTCTCTCCAGCGTGCGGGTTCAGGCCCGGCAGCACCAGCCGGGGGGTGGGAATGCCCATCCGGATGAGCGCTTCATGCGTGATCACCAGCACTTCCTCCACCAACGCCGCATTTAACGTTTCCAGCACTTGACGCAGGGACAGGTGAAGCGTCACCATAGTGGCACGGAGTTGATCCACAGCCAGCATCATTACCGACCGCGCACCAGTGGTGTAGTGGGAGAGCAGCTCGGTGTGTCCGGGAAACGGATGCCCTGCGGCCTGTAGCGCTTCCTTGGCCAACGGAGCGGTGACAAGAGCTGCGATCCGCTGGTCCTTCGCCCACTCAATGGCCTCTCGCACAAACCGAAACGCCGAGGCGCCTCCCCAGGCGCAGCAGGTGCCCAGCTCCCAGCGTCGTCCCTCCTGCACCGCGAGGTCCAGCACCGGCACGTGCGGAGGCTCTGGGAACGGCGTCTCCGGTTGCCAGGGCTGGAGGCGCACGGGGCTTCCCAGCGCGGCATTGACGGCCTGCAGCACCTCCAGGTCACCAAAGATCAGGGGTTGCCAGGTGGAAAACGGGGCCAGCTCCTTCAAGGCCCGGAGGGTGACCTCAGGGCCAATGCCATTGGGGTCACCCAGGGTTAGGCCCAGCACCGGGCGCTCAGACACCTTCATACGAAACACAAGTCCATGGATGTTCAGAATCGGGTCGCACTGGTCACAGGAGCCGGTGTCCGGCTGGGGCAAGCCCTGGCCCTACACCTGTCTCAACTGGGAATGCGAATTGGGGTACACTACCACCGGTCGGAAACAGGAGCAAACGAAACACTCCAGCAGCTAAAAGGCGCTGCGGCAGATCCGCAACGGCATGCCCTGTTTGCGGCTGACCTCCGGCAAGTGGAGGCGCTTCCGGACCTGGTGGACCGCGTGGAGACGCAGCTGGGACCGATTGCGGTGCTGGTGAACAACGCCGCAGATTTCTTTCCAACGCCCTTCCTCGAGGTCACGGAAGCTGACTGGGATCACCTCTTTTCGCTCAACCTCAAGGCTCCGTTTTTCCTCGCTCAGGCGGTTGCGGCGCGCATGCTTCCTCGGCAGGAAGGAAAGATCATCAACATAGTGGATGTGGCCGCTGAGCGTCCGTGGCCCAGCTTTTTGCCCTACAGCGCCACCAAGGCTGGACTGGCGTCGTTGACTCAGGGGTTGGCGAAGACGCTGGCCCCTCACCTTCAGGTCAACGGCATTGCCCCCGGGACGGTGCTGCCCCCTCCGGAGTCAGACGCTTTTGGCATTGAACAGTCCCTCCAGCGCAGCCTCCTCCAGCGCATCGGTGCTGCCAGCGATGTCACCCGGGCGGCTCAGTACCTGATTGAGTCCGACTTTGTCACCGGAACCGTCATGGCCGTGGACGGAGGACGTTTGCTTGCTTGAAAATCCCTTTCAAAATTGTAATTTTGAGGAAAGTCTACGGCAAATTCGACAAGGTACCGTTGAAACCAGGTCAGGTTGCTTCAGCCACCTGATTGTTCACGAATCCTTTACGAAACGACTCAAAAAAAGGTGACCATGCGTTGGAAAACACGACTCATTGGAGCCCTGCTGCTCCTGCTCTTACCGGTTTCGCTGCTGAGCGCAGCCAGTCGCTTGTCGGAAGATGAGCGAGAAAACATCCGGATCTACGAAAATGCCACCAAGGCGGTTGTCAACATCACCAATCTGGCGATGAACTACGACTACTTCTACCGCCCGGTTCCCACCGGACAGGGGACCGGAACAGGGTTCCTCATTGACCGGAGTGGAACCATCCTCACGAACTACCACGTCATTGAAGGGGCTCAGAAGCTGGTGGCCACGCTCTCTGACAACAGCCAGTGGCCGGCAGAGGTGGTGGGGACCGATCCGAACAACGACCTAGCGGTGCTGCGCATTCAGGCTTCGCCTGACCAGTACGGCACCCTGGACCTAGCGAACTCCAGTGAAGTGCAGGTGGGGCAGAAGGTGCTGGCCCTTGGGAATCCGTTTGGCCTCCGCCAGACCCTCACCACTGGCATCATCAGCGCACTGGGACGGACCATTGATGCCAAGAACGGACGCAAGATCAGTGGCATCATCCAGACCGATGCTGCAATCAATCCCGGAAACTCCGGAGGCCCGCTGCTGGACAGTGACGGACGTGTGATTGGCATCAACACCGCAATCATTGGCGCCGCCGGAAGCGTCGGCATCGGCTTTGCCGTTCCGATTGACACGGTCAAGCGGGCGCTCCCGGACCTGCTGGAGTACGGTTACGTTCGGCGTCCGTGGCTGGGGGTGGAGCCCATTCCGACAGTCTTCCTGCAGCGGCTGGGCATGCAGATTCCTCCAGGACTGCTGGTGGCTCAGGTGGTTCGCGGAGGACCGGCTGCAGAGAGTGGCGTCCGAGGCGCCTCGCAGACCATGGTGGTCGGCCGTTATCAGGTGCCGTGGGGCGGTGACCTCATCACCGCTGTTGATGGAGAAAAGGTGGAAAGCTTTGAGGACCTGGCTTCTCAGATTGAAGACCACCAGGCCGGTGATACCGTGGTGCTGACCATCCTCCGGGACGAAAAGGAACAAAAAATTTCTGTCACTCTACAATCACGACCTCGCCCATGAACGCCCTGACTCGCTCCGTGAACGCCTATGCCTCCGGTCCCCTGGACCGGGCCACGCACCTCCGGTCTGATCGAGACTGGTTGCAGCAGCAGGCGCAGTCTCCTGAAACCCGCGTGGTGGCCGTCCATGGAACCCACAGCCGGGTCACGCCAGACACACTGGCAGCAGACTGGCTGAATCCTCAGGCCCTGCAGGGGACCGGGTTGGAGCTGCTGGAACACGGGATCTTCTTGGGAACGTGGGCGGAGCGAGCATACTTTGCCCTGGAGGTTTCCACCGCTGCCGAGGCGCTGGAAGCCCCCTCGGGCTTGTTTGCCGACCTGAGGCAGGTTGGTCCGGGTCTTTCTGCAGAAGACGGCGCCATCTTGGCTTACGCCCGGGGCATGGTGCTTTGGAGTGAACGGACTCGGTACTGCTCGGGGTGTGGCACGCTGCTGGAGGTCCGTGAAGCCGGACACGTCAAACGCTGCCCCAGCTGTGAGACGAGTCACTTCCCCCGGACGGATCCTGCAGTGATCATGCTGGTTCACCAAGAAGACCGGGTGGTGCTGGGACGTCAGCCGCAGTGGCCTCCGGGAATGCACTCCATTTTGGCAGGGTTTGTGGAACCGGGTGAGAGCCTAGAAGACGCGGTCGCTCGTGAGGTGTGGGAAGAGGTGGGTCTGCATGTGGGAGCGCCCCGCTACCACTCGTCTCAGCCCTGGCCGTTTCCCGCCTCAATCATGCTGGGCTTCACGGTTGAAGCCACCAGCACAGAGCTTTCGGTGCATCCGGAGGAGCTGGAGTCGGCCCAGTGGTTCACACGGGAGGAGCTCCGGCGGCTGCCGCAAGAAGGTGCCTTTCGGTTGCCGCGTCCGGACTCGATTGCCCGCCGGATCCTCAATGAGTGGCTGGCTGAAGGTTAGGTGCTCAGGCGTTGCCGGGCCAGCCCCAGCCCCCGGAAGAGGTCAGACGCCGTGAGGGTGCACGGCGGGAGACCTTCGCGCACGAGGCTGTCGGCTGCAGCACCATGGAGGTAGACCCCCGCCAGCGCCGCTGCCACCGGGCTCAGGCCCTGAGCCAAGAAGGAGCCAATGACCCCTGCCAGCACGTCTCCAGACCCCGCTGTTGCCAGCCCGACGTTTCCCGTCGGATTGAGGTAAAGACGCCCTTCGGGATCCCCGATCACCGTCTGGGCTCCCTTCAGCACCAGCACCACCTTCCACTCCTGCGCCAACCGTCGAACCGTCTCCAGACGGGCGACCTGAATGCCTTCCACGCTCAGGCCGCTCAACCGTGCCAGTTCCCCCGGATGCGGGGTGAGGATGGTGGGGAAGTCCCGGAACCGGAGCAGGTCGGGAGTCACGGCGTTGAGGCCATCAGCGTCGAGGACCAGCGGTTTCTTGATCCGGGGCAGCAGCTGGCGGACAAGGTTTTCGGTGTCTGGGTGCCGCCCCAATCCGCACCCCAGGACCACTCCGGAACGCTGGTGGGCAGCATTTTCCACAAAGTCGCTGTCTTCTTCGCGAAAGACCGTTTGCTCGCCCGGAGGCGAGAGGGTCATCAGTTCCGGTGCCCCCCCGGGAAGCCGGTCTCGGAGCACCCCGGGAACACAGGCGGTGACCAAGCCGGCGCCATTCTTCAAAGCGCTCAGCGACGCAAGCAAGGCCGCGCCTCCCATGCCTGCGGAGCCACAGACCGTGAGCAGGTGCCCAAAGGTGCCCTTGTGTCCATCTGCCGGAAGCGGCGGAAGGAGGGCCCGGGTGAAGGCTCGGGTGAGTCGCCAGGTCTGGGGCGCGTGTGGGGGCCACTTGGGCGGAATGGAGATGTCAGGAACGGTGATGCGTCCGCAGTAGCTGGAGCCGGGTTGCTGAAAGCATCCGGGCTTGCCGAACTGGAAGCTGATGGTGAAGTGACACTGCACCGCTAGGCCCATCACCCGGCTGTCATCGCTGGAAACTCCCGAGGGCACATCCAGCGCCACCCGGATGGCCTGCTCGTTGGCATTCATGGTCTCAATCCACTCCCGGTAGGCGCCTTCCACCGGACGTTCCAGACCAATGCCAAAGATGGCATCCAGGATGACGTCGGCCTTCTCCAGTCGACGTGTGGCATCTGGACTGGGGTACGAAACGCTTTCCCCAAAGTGCTGCCAGAGCTTCTGGTTGTGTCGGGCATCCGGCGTCTGCGCCTCTCCGGCATCGACAACCGTGACGCGGTACCCGCGGTTTGCCAGCAGACGGGCTGCTGCAAAACCGTCGCCTCCGTTGTTGCCTTTGCCACAGCAGACAACGATCCGGGCCTTGGGACGTTCTCGCAGGACCTCCCGGTCGAGCTGGTCGACCACACTCCGGGCCGCGTTTTCCATCAGCACCACGCCCGGAAGCCCAAGGTCTTCAATGGCGTGGCGGTCCATCTCCTTCATGGTCGCTGCATCTGCAAGACGCCGGAGGAGTTCAGTGGGAAGGGCGGGATTCGGAATGGGGTCTGCTGCGTTCATGTTGGTTGGTCAAAGCGTTCAATGTCATCTTCGCCGAGGTAGGCGCCCAGCTGGACCTCAATCACCTCAAGAGGCAGGCGACCGCGGTTGCTGAGTTGGTGCCGGACTCCCTGAGGAATGTAGGCGGACTGGTTTTCTGAGAGCAAGAGGGTTTCTCCCTCCTGGTGGACGTCAGCGGTGCCCTGGAGAACGACCCAGTGCTCGCTCCGGTGCCGGTGCCGCTGGTAGGAAAGGCTGCTGCCGGGATCGATCTCCAGCAGGCGGATCTGGAAGTTGTCTCCCTCCAGCACCGTGGTCGCGCTGCCCCAGGGACGGAGCACCCGCGTGTGAAACTGGTACTCGTGCCGGTCCTCCTCCTTCAGGGTTTCCACCAGGCGCTTGACGTCCTGAGAGCGCCGGAGGTCGCAGACGAGCAAGGCGTCATCGGTCTCCACAATCAGCAGGTTTTCCACTCCGATGCTGGTGACCAGCTTCTTGGTGCTGATGATCAGGGAGTTCCGGGTTTCGTGGCAGATGACGTTGCCCTTCAGAACGTTCCCAGACTCGTTCTTGTCGGAAACCTCATAGAGGCTTTCCCAACTGCCGAGGTCGCTCCAGCCAATGTCTCCAACCGGGACCACGGCAATCCGCTTCGACTTCTCCAGCACCGCGTAGTCAATGGACTCGCTTCGGATCTGCGCAAAGACGGGGGCCACCTGTTCGGGGTCTGCCAGCTGCTCCGGACTCAGCTGAGCCTCGGTGAAGGCGTCCAGCATGTCCGGTGCGCAGGCCTGAAACTCCTCCAAAAAGGTCTGAGCCGAGGCCAGAAAGATGCCGGCGTTCCAGGTGTTTTCGGGAGAGGCCACGAGCCGCTCAGCGGTTGGCCGGTCGGGCTTCTCGAGAAATTTCCGGATCTGGTAGCCGACCTCCAGAGGGGTTCCTGCCTGAATGTAGCCGTAGCCGGTTTCCGGACGGTCGGGTTGGATGCCAAAGCAGACCAACCAGTTTTGGGCCGTCAGCGTGGTGGCTGAACGGACGGCGTCTAGGAAGCGTTCCGGATGCTGAATGAGGTGGTCGGCGGGGAGGATCAGGACCGGTTCCTGCCGACGGGCTTCTGGAACCTGTAGGAGGCCCCAGAGGATGGCAGGCGCCGTGTTGCGGGCCTGAGGCTCCAGCAGCACCTGATGCGGCAGGACCTCCGGGAGCACCTGCTTCATCTGCTGACGGAGCTCGTGCTCATGAGACGCGGAACCGATCACCCAGACGTCTGCTGGCGCGACCAGTCCTGCCAAGCGGCTGCAGGTTTCCTGAAAAAGGGATTCGTGCGTTTTGCCCAAGCTGAGAAACTGCTTGGGACTCATGGTGCGGCTGTAGGGCCAGAGGCGGGTGCCGCTTCCGCCCGCAAGGATCATGGCAATCATGGAAGGACCTCAGGAGTTGGAGTCATCAATGTGCCCTCATCCCTGCAAATTGCGTACTCACGGCGACTCGGCGTCGGTGCCCCTCCGGACCAGGCTCCAGGTGAAGTCGCCCAGCTGCTTCACTTCGGCAAGGAAGGCGCCGTAAGGGGCACTGCCGCTCCATTCCTCTGGACTGATCATGGTCAGGGTGCAGGCCTGGTCGGATTCATAAAGGAAGTAAGAACGCCCCACCACCGGAGCAAAGGCGCACTTGGCCTCCCGGACCTTGCGGCGCACCTCTGCTTCAAACTCCAGCTGCTCCACCTGTTCCATCAGCAGACGGGCCTGCTCCTGGAGACGCTCCACTTCCCGGTTGGTGGTCTCGTTGGTCCGAGCCAGCGCCCGGTCGGAGCGGTGCGTCTTTTCGGTGACGTGTTCGGTGGGGGTGGTGATTTCTGTCGGGTAGTGTCGCTGAACTTCGCGAATCAACGACTTGGACGAGGCGTTTTGCGTCATGAGGCGGACCAAAGAGAAGGAGGTGTTGCGATTCAAGGTGACCGAAATCGGGAAAAAAGTCAGGGGAAAACCGGAGGCTTGCCTGACCCTTTCTATTAAATCACTAAATGTGCATACGTTGAAATAAAACTTGAACCTCAGGGCAAAATCGCTATGATGAGCAACGTTTTTTCAAGTGATTTCAAGACGTCCTGTCGCTGATAACCCCGAACACTCTGGTCGCTCCTGATGAAGTCTTCCCTCACTTCTCTTGCCTCAACCCCGGAACTTGTGGACCTGCTGGAGCAGCGTCTGGTGCTGCTGGACGGTGCCATGGGCACCATGATCCAGCGTCATCGTTTGGAGGAAGCCGACTTTCGCGGCACTCGTTACGCAGAGCACGACCACCCCTTGCAGGGAAACAACGACGTGCTTTGCCTGACCCGGCCGGAGGTGATTGAGCAGATCCACCGTGAGTACCTGGAAGCGGGGGCCAACATTGTGGAGACCAACACCTTCAACGCCAACCGCATCTCGCAGGCGGACTACGCGCTGGAGTCGGAGGTCAGGGACCTCAACCAGGCCGCCGCGCAGTGTGCTCGCCGGGCCGTAGAGGCGTTCCGCGAAGCGCATCCGGGGCAGCCTGCGTTTGTGGCCGGCGCAATTGGTCCGACCAACCGGACGTGTTCCATGTCTCCAGACGTCAACAATCCGGCGTACCGGGCGGTTACCTTTGACCAGGTGGCTGAGGCGTACCGGGAGCAGGCAGAAGCGCTCATTGACGGAGGCGTGGACCTGCTGCTGCTGGAGACGAGTTTCGACACGCTCAACATGAAGGCCGGTATTTATGCCTTGGAGACGCTCTTTGCGGAGCGTGGGGTCCGGGTGCCGCTGTTTTTGTCCGTGACGATCACCGATGCCTCCGGACGGACGCTCTCTGGACAGACGCTGGAAGCCTTCTACCGCTCAGTGGCCCATGCGGATCCGTTGGTGGTCGGCATCAACTGTGCGCTGGGCGCCAAGGAGATGCGCCCGTTTGTCGAGGAGTTGGGACGAATTTCGGACTTCTTTGTGGGCTGCTACCCGAATGCCGGCCTGCCCAATGCCATGGGCGAGTACGACCAGACGGCGGAGGAGTTTGCTGACATCACGGGAGCCTTTGCGGAAGAGGGGTGGGTCAACATTTTGGGAGGCTGCTGCGGCACCACCCCGGAGCACATCCAGTGCCTCCGGAACCGCATCGAACACTGCGCCCCGCGTCCGCGTCCGGACCTGCCTCAGACCTCCACCTACTCGGGACTGGAGCCCCTCTCCATCACGCCGGACACCGGCTTCCTCATGATCGGGGAGCGCGCCAATGTCACCGGATCCCCACGGTTCAAGAAGCTCATCCTGGCAGATGACTTTGAAGGTGCCTTGGCGATTGCACGACAGCAGGTAGAAAACGGCGCCAACCTGATTGACGTCAACTTCGACGAAGCGCTACTGGACGGAGAAGCGTCCATGACCCGGTTCCTCAACCTGATTGCCTCTGAGCCCGACATTGCTCGGGTGCCAATCATGGTGGACAGCTCCAAGTGGTCTGTCCTAGAAGCCGGATTGAAGTGCATTCAGGGCAAAGGGGTGGTGAACTCCATCAGCCTCAAGGAGGGGGAAGCAGTGTTCCTGCACCACGCCCGGGAGATCCGCAAGTACGGAGCTGCTGCAGTGGTGATGGCATTTGACGAAGCGGGTCAGGCCGCAACACTCGAGCAAAAGGTGGCGATCTGTGAACGCGCCTACCACCTGCTGGTGGATGAAGTGAACTTCTCCCCTCATGACATCATCTTTGACCCGAATGTGCTGACGGTGGCGACCGGCATTGAGGAGCACAACGACTACGCTGTGGCCTTCATTGAGGCAACCCGTCAGATCAAGCAGAAGTGTCCGGGCGCTCGGGTGAGCGGGGGCGTGAGCAACATCTCCTTCTCCTTCCGGGGCAACAATCCGGTCCGGGAGGCCATGCACTCGGCGTTTCTCTACCACTCCATCCAGGCAGGGCTCGACATGGCGATCGTCAATGCTGGCATGCTGGATGTGTATGAGGAAATTCCACCGGAGCTGCTGCAGCGGGTGGAAGACGTTCTCCTCAACCGTCACCCGGAAGCGACCGAGCAGCTCATCCGCTTTGCCGAGGGCTACCAGTCCACTGCGGTCAAGGATGAGAAGAAGAGTGACGCCTGGCGGGACGGAACGGTGGAGGAACGGCTCACTCATGCGCTGGTCAAGGGCATCACGGAGTTCATTGAAGCCGATACCGAAGAGGCCCGACAGGCCCTGGGTTCACCGCTACGGGTCATCGAAGGCCCCCTCATGGGAGGCATGCAGGTGGTGGGCGACCTCTTTGGTGAAGGGAAGATGTTTTTGCCACAGGTGGTCAAGAGTGCTCGGGTGATGAAGCAGGCTGTGGCCTACCTGACCCCATTCATGGAAGAGGAAAAGCGTCAGTGTGAAACCAAAAGCTCTCAGACCAAGGTCATCATGGCGACGGTCAAGGGAGATGTGCATGACATTGGCAAGAACATCGTGGGCGTGGTGCTCGCCTGCAACAGCTACGAGGTCATTGACCTCGGGGTAATGGTCCCTGCGGATCGGATCCTCGACCGGGCCGAAGAAGAAGGGGCCGCGATTGTTGGGCTTTCGGGACTGATCACGCCGTCGCTTGACGAAATGGTGCACGTGGCCCGGGAGATGGAACGGCGGGGCATGCAGGTTCCGCTGCTGATTGGAGGCGCCACCACCAGTCCGGCTCACACCGCTGTGAAGATTGCCCCCGTCTACGGACGACCGGTGGTGCATGTGGCGGATGCGTCTCGGGTGGTGAACGTGGCGTCGCGCCTGCTCAATGCAGAAACGCGTGACGCGTATGCCGAGGAAATTGCTGCCCGGCATGAAGAACGGCGCCAGAGCTACCTCAACCGAAATGAAAGCCGGCAGCTGCTCGGACTGGAACAGGCCCGGCAAAATGCCACCCCAATCAACTGGGAGGAAACAGAAGTCGCCCTCCCTGAATTCTGGGGCCTCCGGACCTACCAACCCAGCGCGCCAGAAGCCGGTTCTGCCCAGTGGGAAGGAACCGTCTCAGTGGAGCAGCTCATTCCCTACATCGACTGGACGCCGTTCTTTTATGCGTGGGAACTCAAGGGCAAGTACCCGCGGATCTTGGACGATCCGCAGCTGGGGGAAGCGGCTCGGAGGCTCTTTGATGATGCGCAGGCGATGCTGCAACGGTTCCGGGAGGAGGAACGGGTGCAACCTCGTGCCGTGTGGGGCTTCTTTCCCGCCAACAGCGAGGGCGACGACATTCGGGTTTACACCGATCCCTCTCGTTCAGAAGTCCAAACCACCTTCCACTGCCTGAGGCAGCAAAACCCAAAGTCGGACAACAAGCCCAATCAGTCCCTCTCAGACTTCATTGCCCCCCTGACGTCCGGACGCCTGGATGCGTTGGGCGCCTTCACGGTCACAGCGGGTCCGGAGATTGAGGCCATTGCTGCTGAGTACGAGGCGCAGCAGGATGACTTCAATGCCATTTTGGTCAAGGCCCTGGGCGACCGTCTGGCAGAGGCGTTTGCCGAATTCCTTCACCAGCAGGCCCGTGAGTCTTGGGGATTCGGACGTGAGGAGAACCTAGCCATTGAGGACCTGCACCGCGAACGTTTCCGGGGCATCCGTCCCGCGCCCGGGTATCCGGCGCAGCCTGACCACACGGAGAAGCAGTTGCTGTTTGATCTGCTGCAGGTGGAGTCCACCATTGGGGTTTCCCTTACGGAAAGCTACGCCATGTGGCCGGCAAGTTCGGTGAGTGGGCTGTACTTTGCGCACCCGGAGGCGCGTTACTTTGCTGTGGGCCGCATCACCCGGGAGCAGGTGGAAGACTATGCGCAGCGCAAGGGGATGCCTGTGGAAGAAACTGAAACCTGGCTGGCACCTGTTCTGGCGTACGATCCGCAATCCTCTGCTTCTTGACCGCATGCACCTCATTGACCTCTACCGCACCCGTCCCTTTGTCTTTTCCATTGAAGTCTTTCCTCCCAAGACCCCGGAAGGCCTGAACAAGCTCAAGGGAACCCTGGAGCAGGTTCGCCCCTTCCAGCCGGATTACTTTTCGGTGACGTATGGAGCCGGTGGCAGCACCCGCGCCAACACCCATTCCCTGGCGTCGTACCTGCAGAATGAACTGCAGTATGAAACCATGGCGCACCTGACCTGTGTTTCACACACCAAGGATGAAATTGCTGGGGTGCTAGATGCACTGAAGGACGCTGGAATTGAAAACGTGATGGCGCTCCGGGGGGATCTGCCCGAAGACGCTCTGCAGCGGGAACCGGCGGACAATGCCTACTGCTACGCCCAGGAGCTGGTGGCTGCGCTACGGAAGCGCGGGGGTTTTGGCATTGGCGTGGCCGGTTATCCGGAAGGACACGTTGAGACGCCCGACCGCGAGGTGGATTTTCAGAACCAGCTCCGCAAGTTCCGTTCAGGGGCTGACCTGGTGGTCACACAACTGTTTCTGGACAACACTCCCTTCTTGCGGTGGCGGGATCGCCTGGTTCAGGAAGGCATCGACCTGCCGCTGATTCCGGGACTGATGCCGGCGGTCAATGGGAAGGCTCTGCAACGGATGGCGTCGCTCTGCGGGGTGGCGGTGCCGGAGTCCCTGCAAGCGGCCTTGGATCGGCATGCCGACGATCCGGCTGCAGCACGTCAGGTGGGACTGGAGCATGCCGCTCAGCAGCTGGAGGGGTTGCTTCAGGAGGGCATCCCCGGAGTGCACCTGTATGCCCTCAATCGCGTGGACGCCGTGGAGCACCTAGCGCCGCTGATGCCCCACTGATTGCCCTTCCGGGTTACACAAAACCCGTCATCTTCAGAATCCACACGGCGACAAAGCTGGCGAGCAGCCCAAAGAAGCTGACGACGATTCCGGCCTTCATCAACTCGTTTCCCTTCAGCATGCCTGAGGCAAACGCGAGGGCGTTCGGGGGGGTGCTGACCGGAAGCGCCATTGCCATGGAGCAGGCAAAGGCATTGACCAGGACAATGGCACGGGTGCCCCCCAGTTCCTGCAACGCCGGTTGCGAGCTTCCCAGCACCGCCATCAGTGGCAGCAGCAGGTTCGCAGTTGCTGTGTTGGAGATGAAGGTGGACATGAGCAAGGCGACCACTGCAGACCCCAGCAGCACGACCATTCCAGGCCACTGAGCAAACGGCAGGCTCTCCACTAGGGTCTTGCTGAGCCCCGTTTCTTCCAGCCCCAGGCCCAGCGCAATTCCTCCGGAAATCAACCACAGCACATCCCAACTGAGCAGCTTGAGGTCGTCCTTGGTGATGATCCGAAACGCCAGGAAGATGGCCACCGGAAACATGGCCACGACGTAGCTGTTGAGGCCGTGGAGCTTCCCGGTCAGCCAGAGCAAGATGGTGCCCGCAAAGACGACGTAGACGACAATGGCCCGTCCGGACTTCTGGAACTCTCCCTTGATGGAAAGCTCCATGTGGTTCTCCTGAGGCGGAAAGAGCAGCAGCAGCAGCAGCCACGCAATGAGAAGGATGCTCAGTGCCAGCGGAATGCCGAAGAGCATCCATTCGCTGAAGCTGATGGCATCGGAGCCGGTGAGGTACTTCATGGCAACCGCGTTTGGTGGCGTGCCGATGGGCGTGCCCACGCCTCCGATGTTCGCGGCAATGGGAATGGAAAGGACAAACGCGGTCCGTCCGGGGTCCTCATCCTTCATGGTCCGGAGCACCGGGCTGAGGATGGCCAGCATCAGGGCCGTGGTGGCCGTGTTGCTCATGAACATGGAGAAGATCGCGGTGATCATCATCAGCCCCAGCATGATCCAGCGGGGGTTGTTGCCAAAGGGCTTCAGCAGCACCCGGGCCAGGTTGAGGTCCAACCGGTACTTGGTGGCTGCAATCGCAAGGAAGAAGCCCCCAAGGAAGAGCATGATGATCGGAGACGCGAAGGTCCCAAGAATCTTGCTGTAGGGCAGCAGATTCTCAGCCCCAACCTCGTGACGGATCCAGGAAAAGCTCTGGCTGGAAACCAGCAGCAGCTCCATGAAGATCAGCAGCACCGAGGTGGCAAAAATCGGAATCGGCTCTAGGACCCAGAAGCAGACCGCCATGAAGAAGATCGCCAGCATCCGTTGCTGGATGGCCGGAAGGTCCCCCAACCACTCGGCAGGCAGGAAGAGGACAATGAGGGCAGGCAGGACAGCGGCGGAAAGACGAAGGTTCATCGGTGACTCCAGGAGGTAGCGGCATCTTTGTACATGAAATCGAAGAATCGCTCCGACTCCAAAATGTCAGCAAACTGCATCTTGTCCTCCGTTGGCAACAGCCGGTGTTCGAGAATGAAATCCGTGAGCTTGTTCTGCAGCACGCTCACCAGCTGCTCATCGTCCCAGTCTCCGGTGAAGCAGTAGTCGAGGCCTCCGTGGTTGATGGCCTGCAGCAGGGTTGGGACACTGGGCTCGTCCAGCACGAGCACCTTGTACGCCCAGCGGTTGCCTGAGTCGGCATGAAGGTGAATGAGGAACTCGGTTTCATCCACATCCGGAAGCGACTCATCGACCACCACTAGGGCAAGCTTGCGCCTGGGCTGAATGTCTTCGTCCAACCAGTCCTCCGCTTCCTTGCGGGAGTGGGCAAAGAAGACGGTAAAGCGGGATTGAAACACCGCCATCAGTGGTTCCAGCCGACTCCGGAGGGCATCGTTCGCCGTCAGGATCAGCAGACAGAATTGAATATCCATGTGCAGGGAAGGGTCAGGGGTGAACGCAGTGTGACAGGAAAGGACCTTCATCAGGTGTCAGGGCCCTCTCACGTCCTGGGAGGGAGGCATCCGTCTCCAAAACCGCACTAGCCTATCACGGCTTTAGGGACAATCCAGCTTTCTACAGGAAATTAAGTGGAAAAGGAGAGAAAGGCCTACCGGAGCGACTGGGCGGCCTTGAGGCGGACTTCCCGGAACCGTGACGGCGACTCGCCAAAGCTCTTGGTGAAGTGTTTGGTGAAGTGGGCGCAGTCGGAAAAACCACACTCGTAGGCAATCTGGGTAACGTTGTGAGTGGTGTTGAGGAGAAACCACCGGGCACGGTGCAAGCGGAGCTGACGCCAGAAACGCGCAGGAGAGACCTGGGCGTACTCCTGGAAGGCACGCTCGAGTTGCCGAGGAGTGCAGTCGAGGCGGTCGGCAAGTTCCTTGATGGAGTACGGAAAGGTGATGTTTTGCCGCATCAAACGCACCGCCTGCACCACCCGGGAGTCCTTGCAGATGCCGAGGTCGTCATAGGGATGCCGGGGCACATGGGAGCCATCGCGGTAGGCGTCCACCATCATGTGGGCCAACCCCTTCTTGGCCCGGGCTTCACTGCAGTGCTCCAGCAGAATGCGGACGGCTAGGTCAATGGCTGCTGTGCCACCGGGACAGGTCAGGCGGTCCTGATCGACCACAAACAGCTCATCGACCACCGGAATGCTGTCGGGGTAGCGTTCCTGAAATTCGTCTCGGTTCCGGAAGTGCAGGGCGCACCGCCGTCCCTTCAGCAACCCTGCTTCTGCCAACACAAAGGCGCCCACGCACATGCCGACAAGGGGCACATGGCATTCAGCCGCCTGCCGGAGGAACTCATAGGTGGGCTCGAGCCCAGGGTGGATGTGATGCGTCTGTCCTCCGAAGACAACGAGGTAGTCGAACTCGTCAGGCTGCCCCAGGGTGCCCCAGGGGTCAACGGAAACTCCGCTGCTCGAGGGAACAGGCTCTAGGGTTTGGCTGAGGAGCTTCCACTTGAGGTACACCTGCCGGCTGCGGTCGGACTCGTCGGCTGCATGACGGAGGGTGTCCAGGAACCCGGCAAAGGGGAGGAAGGTGAAGCCTGGGACCACAATGAGGCCAATCCGGAGGTCCGGCTGAATGATGCGACCATCGGGGCCCAGGTACTCCTTTTCGTACTCATTCATTCCCAGAAAGCTCATTGGCAAGGAGCGAAAACAGGAAACGGCAGGGGCGGTGCGTGCAGAGAATCAGGAGGCAAACAGCTGATCCGGATTCTGGAAGGACTTCAGCTCAATGGCGTTGTCGGAAGGGTCAAGGAAGAACATGGTCGCCTGCTCTCCAACCTCTCCCTTGAAGCGGATGTAGGGCTCAATGAGGAAGGTGACGCCCTGGGCCTGGAGGCGCTCGGCCATCTCATGCCAGTGATTCCACTCGAGGACGGCGCCGAAGTGCCGGACGGGGACCGATTTGCCGTCCACGCCATTGGCCTGCACCCGCTGCGTCTCTT
>CBFIGY010000002.1:0-267310 GCA_965662235.1 uncultured bacterium | reverse complement strand
GACAGACCACTACCGAGCCGGCCAGACTGCAGGTCTGCTTCCATTTGCATTCCCCATGCTTTCGCTTGGGCTTTGCTGGAAAAGGTCTTTGTTTGGGTAGGGTATCCGCGGACGGTGACTTTGACGCGGTAACGGGTGCCAGACTGGCGTTTGCGAGGTTCAATGTGCATGGCATTGCCTTGAAGAGGGGTTTGAAATCTTCAAGCAACACAAGCGATCTTCAGTGGTAACTTTCCCCAAATCTTCCCCATGAAGGCTGACGGCGAGGAAGAGATGTCCGTAACTCACTGATTCTATTGGTGGGTCGGCGGGGGCTCGAACCCCGGACCACCTGATTAAAAGTCAGATGCTCTACCAACTGAGCTACCGACCCGAACCAACAGAATCCACTAATATACGAGAGTGCCCTTAGAGAGTCAATGACTTTCTCAGGATTCGGCCAAATCCGTCACGGCTCCCAAGGAGGCGGAGCGCACGGTCCGGGCGTACTTGGACAGCACACCACGCGTGTACCGGGGGGCAGGACGGGTCCAGGCCTCCAGGCGTTTTGTGATCTCTGCCTCGGGCAGGTCAATGTTGATCTGGTGGTTGGCGGCATCAATGGTGATGGGGTCGCCATCTTGAAGAATGGCAATGGGTCCCCCTTCGTAGGCCTCCGGAGTGACGTGTCCAATCACAAAGCCGTGGCTGCCACCGGAGAAGCGTCCGTCGGTGATGAAGGCCACGTCCTTGCCCAGGCCACGTCCCATGATGGCAGAGGTAGGCGAGAGCATTTCGCGCATGCCCGGACCTCCCTTGGGGCCTTCGTAGCGGATCACAATGACGTCTCCTGCCTGAACGGTGCCGTCGAGAATGCGCTTGAGGCCTTCCTCTTCGGACTCAAACACCCGGGCCTTGCCCTGAAAGAACTCGCCTTCCTTCCCGGAAATCTTGGCGACGGCTCCTTCTGGCGCCAGGTTCCCCCGGAGGATCACCAGGTGTCCCTGCTTCTTGATGGGACGATCCAGCGGCATCACAATTTCTTGATCAGGGGCATACGGCGACACGTCTGCAAGGTTCTCGGCCACGGTCTTGCCGGTCACCGTCAGGCAGTCGCCATGCAGCAGCCCTGCGTCGAGCAGCATCTTCATCAGAGGAGGAAGCCCGCCAATTTTGATGAAGTCGGCCATGAGGAAGCGTCCGCTGGGACGGACGTCAGCCAGGAGCGGGGCCTTTTGACCGATGCGGTGGAAGTCATCAAGGGTCAGGTCGACTTCGGCGGCATGCGCCATGGCAAGCAGGTGCAAAACCGCGTTGGTGGAGCCTCCCAGGGCCATCACCACGGTGATGGCGTTTTCAAAGGCCTCACGGGTCATGATGTCCCGGGGGCAGAGATTCTCTTCAATCATGCGCATCACCGCCTCACCGGCGGCAACACAGTCTCGGGCCTTGTCTTCGGAAACGGCAGCCATCGCAGAGCTGTTGGGAAGGCTCATGCCCATGGCTTCAATGGCAGAGGCCATGGTGTTGGCGGTGTACATGCCTCCGCAGGAACCGGCCCCGGGAATGGACTGCGATTCGATCTTCTCCAGCTGCTGGTCGTCAATCACGCCTGAGGCATGCTGCCCAACCGCCTCAAAGATGGTCACAATGTCGGCATCCTTGCCATCGACGTTTCCGGGCAAGATCGTTCCGCCGTACACAAACACGGCCGGACGGTTCAGCCGGGCCAGGGCAATCATGCACCCGGGCATGTTCTTGTCGCAGCCTCCAATGGCCACAACGCCATCGTATGCCTGGCACCCCACCACGGTTTCAATGGAGTCCGCGATCACCTCTCGGGAAACCAGGGAGTACTTCATGCCCTCGGTGCCCATGGAGATGCCATCGGAGATGGTAATGGTGTTGAACGGCATGGGCATGCCCTTGGACTTACGCACCCCGCGGGCGGCATGTTCCGCCAGCTGGTTGATGTGCATGTTGCAGGGCGTCACGTGTCCCCAGGTGGAGGCAATGCCGATCTGGGATTTCTTAAAGTCTTCCTTTTTGTAGCCAAGCCCATACAGCATGCCGCGGCTGGCAGCGCGTTCCGGGGTTTCAGTGACAGCAGAGGAGTAGCGACGGTGTCCGGATTGCGGCATAGCGTTCCTGTTTCAAGTGAAGAATTCGGAAAGAATCCCGGCGCGGGGATCCGGGGGGTGAAGGGCGTTGGTGCAGACAGCAACGCCTCGCCAACTTAGCAAAGTGGCTTAAAGAGTCAAAATCAAGCCGCGCCTCAGGCGTTGAGAAGGTACCCCTGACGCCAGGGAAGAGGAGCCGAGCCACAGACCTTGCCGAGGCTGGCACCTGCCTCGACAAAGCGCTGACGGGTGCGGACAAACAGGCGTCCGGAACAGCGGGCAGGCACCGGCACCGGCGGTTGAGACGCCTGTCCGGGCACCCAGATCTCCGCCAGCGTCTCTCCCTCTGTGACCTCCTCGCCGAGGGCCTTGTGCCAGAGCACCATTCCAGCGATGGGTGCCGCCGGAAAGTCCACAGCCTCCAGGGCCACCACCTGAGAGACGCGGTCTGGGAGAGGCGTTTCCGGAAGGTCCAGCACCTGCTGACGCTGCAGGAACGCCAGAAGCGCCTCGGTGTCCTGCTCCACCAGGTCGAAACGGACATCTTCCATGCCCCGGAGCTCCAGTGTGCAGCCTCGGGTGGCAGACGCAATGGGCACCTCCGGGAAGGCGCGCTGCAGGGTCGTCCACAGTCCAGGGAGGGCTTCATCAAAGCTGGCGCCTCCGGAGTCATCGGCCAGCATCACCACAGGAATGGCCAGCAGCCGGGCCAGGTCTTCAAAAGCTTCCCAGCCCGAGGGACTGGTGTACAGGTGCAGCTCCGAGTCATCGTCACAGTGCAGGTCCACAATCAGGTCGGCGTCTAGGGACTGCTCAAAGAGAAGGCGCTTGTGCTCCTCAGACACGCGGAGCGGAGGAATTTCCGCAAGCACGTCCCGGAGGGTGTTGCGGATCACACGGGTGTTGTGGTCGGGGTCGTCTGTCAGCTGACCAGAAAGGCGCTCCGGGAGCACTTCCCCCAGATCGGGGTAGCCGCGGTTGAAGTTCTCCCGTCCCGAAAAGTCGAAACGCCCCAGGTGCTGCCCCATCAGGTGCTGGTCCAAGCCGATCGGGTTGGCAACTGGAACCAGCCGCACCCGACCCCGGAAGGCTCCTTGTGCTTCCAACGCGGTCAGTTTTTGCTCAAGGCGGTGTGCTGTCGCCAGCGCCGGGATCTCGTCGGCGTGAATTGCCGCCTGCAGGTAAATCAAGGGGGTGCCCTCTGCAGGACCAAAATCCAGCACCCGCAGGGCACGTTGGGTTCCGGGAGCCGTTAACGTCAGGGGCAACAGGGTTTCACGAGGCATCAGGTTCCTTGGAAAAAATTCAGCAGAAACGGCGAGAAATGTAGCTTTGACCTTTACAAAAGACCAGGTTCTCCATTTAATAAAAGGCGCCATTTGAGAACGTACCTGATCACATCACACAAACGCATCGGTGTCTACTCCTGCTCCTGCCTCCTCCCGGACTTCCTCTGAAACTCGCCTGCGCGTCACCAACCTCCACAAGTCGTTTGGAGGCATCGAGGTGCTCAAAGGCGTCTCTCTGGAAGCGCATGAGGGAGACGTGGTGTCGATCATCGGCTCCTCCGGTTCTGGCAAGAGCACCTTTCTGCGTTGCATCAATTTCCTTGAGGAACCCGACCAAGGCACCATCTCGCTTTCGGGACAGAACTACCAGGCAGGCGCGCCACGCCGCGACATTGTGAAGCTGCGGCAACGCTGCGGGATGGTCTTCCAGTCCTTCAACCTCTGGACGCACCTTAACGTTCTGGACAACGTTACCGAAGGGCCCATCCACGTCCTCAAGGTGCCCAAGGCTGAGGCCCGAGACCGTGCCCTGCACTACCTAGACAAGGTGGGGCTGGCAGATCGGGCACAGGCGTGGCCCATTCAGCTCTCCGGGGGGCAGCAGCAGCGGGTTGGCATTGCCCGGGCCCTGGCGATGGAGCCAGAGGTGCTGCTCTTTGATGAGCCCACCAGTGCTCTGGATCCGGAACTCGTGGGCGAGGTCCTCAAGGTGATGCGGGCCCTAGCTGAGGAGGGACGGACGATGCTGGTGGTGACCCACGAGATGCGCTTTGCACGAGACGTCAGCAGCAACGTTTTGTTTTTGGATCAAGGAGTCGTAGGGGAATGGGGCCCTCCGGCTTCGGTTTTTGAAGCCCCAACCACGGAGCGCTGTCGCCAGTTCCTGGCCAGCGTCACTCAATTTTAATTGCAATGGAGAGCAAGATGTTCAAGAAAACGCTATGGCTGTCCCTCGCCTTGGCGCTGGGACTGGCCCTGACCGTTCAGGCCAAGGACTGGAAGACCGTCCGCATTGGAACCGAAGGCGCGTACCCGCCGTGGAACTCCACGGATGCGAACGGCAACCTAGTGGGCGCCGAAATCGACCTCGGCCGGGAGCTCTGCAAGCGCATGGGCGTGGAGTGCACCTTTGTGGCCCAGGACTGGGACGGCATCATTCCGGCGCTGCAGCAGGGCAAGTACGACGCTATCATTGCTGGCATGTCCATCACGTCGGAGCGCAAGGAAGTGATCAACTTCAGCCAAGGCTACATGACGGACGGCGCGTCCTTCATCACCGCCAAGGGCAGTGACCTGGACACCTCCAGCTTTCCGGAGAAGATCAACCTGGACCGCATGAGTTCCAGCGAAAAAGCCGCCATCGACCGGCTGGTGGAAGTGCTGGACGGCAAGACCGTTGGGGTGCAGGGCGCCACCATCCACGCCAACTTTGTGGAAAAGTACCTCACGGGCTCCAGCATGCGGACCTATCAGACTCAGGATGACCTGAATCTGGACATGGCCGCTGGTCGCATTGATGCTGCCCTGGCAGACACCGGTGCGTTTGAAGAGTTTGTGGCCTCGGAGTCTGGCGAAAACCTGACCTTCGCAGGACCGCGTCTGAGCGGAGACGTCTTTGGCGCCGGCGTGGGCATTGGCCTCCGCAAGAGCGACAGCGAGCTCCTGAAGATGTTCAACGAGGCGATCAATTCCGTCCGTGCAGATGGAACGCTGAGCCGCATCTCCAGAGAGTGGTTCGGAAAAGACATTTCCATGTAAGCCCTCTGCGGGATGCTTCGGCATCCCGCTCCTTCCCGATTCCCTCACCTCACCCCGTCCATGGAAAAGCTCGCCTTCGGCCCCAACGGCTGGGGAGATGAAATGCTCCTGGCCATGCTCATGACCCTGGCGGTTTCGGTTTCGTCGCTGCTGCTGGGCACTCTGATCGGCACCCTCCTGGCCTGGGTCAAGCTTTCGGGCCCACGGGTCCTGCGTTGGCTCGCCAATGGTTACACCACCCTCATTCGTGGGGTTCCGGAGCTGCTCATCATCTACCTCCTCTTCTTCGGAGGCAACGGCGCGGTCATGTTCATTGCCGGCATCTTCGGACACGAGGGGTACATTGAGGTGCCAGCCTTCACCATTGGGGTGGTTGCCGTGGGCTTGATCAGTGGCGCCTACTCCACCGAGGTCATCCGTGGCGCGGTGCAGGCGGTATCAAAGGGGCAACTGGAAGCCGCCCACGCGATTGGGATGCCCCGGATGACGCTGTTCCGTCGGGTGCTGGTGCCCCAAACAGCACGGCTGGCGCTTCCGGGAATGGGGAACGTCTGGCAGCTGACCCTGAAGGACACGGCGCTCATCTCGGTGACCGGACTGGTGGAGCTGATGCGTCAGGCCTACGTGGCCTCCGGGTCAGAGCGCAGTCCCTTTCTCTTTTACTCCACAGCTGCCGTGCTGTTCCTGGTGCTGACCTCGCTGAGTGAACGTGGCTTTGTGCGTGCGGAACGCTGGGCCAACCGAGGAGCCACACGGACATGAACTGGGACCTGATGTTCAGCAGCTTCCCAAAGATCCTCGGAGGATTGGGAGAGACGCTGCGGTTGGTGGGAATGGCGCTGTTTCTGGGATTCTTCCTAGCCTTGGGGCTGGCTTTGCTCCGGGTGTATGCCGGTCGGGTGGCCACCTTGCTTGTCAAAGGGTACGTGTTTGTCTTCCGGGGGACGCCTCTGCTGGTGCAGATCTTCTTGATCTACTTTGGACTGGGACAGGTGGACTGGATCCGGGAAAGCTGGCTATGGGTCTTTCTTCGAGAGCCGTACTGGTGTGCGGTGCTCGCCCTGACGCTTAACACCGGCGCCTATGCGAGTGAGATCTTCCGCGGGGCCCTGATCGGGGTGCCGCATGGGCAGATCGAAGCCGCTTTGGCGTTTGGGATGAACCCTCTGCAGCGCTTCATGCGAGTGCTTCTGCCGCAGGCAACCCGCATTGCCCTGCCCGCGTATGGCAACGAAATGATCCTCATGGTCAAGGCCAGCTCCCTGGCCAGCACCATCACCCTCATGGAAATGACCGGAGTGGCCCGTTCCATCATTGCCAAGACCTATGCGCCCATTGAGCTCTTCATTGTGGCTGGGAGTCTGTACCTGGTGCTCAACTTCCTGGTCACGCGTCTCATTGCCTGGTGGGAACGTTCCCTGACGCCTGAGGGGCGCTGAGAGGGGGGCCAGACGGAAGAGAGGCGAGCCTCCGGAGAGGCTCTGAGGAGTTCAGCCGAGGAAGCTGTCGAGCACGTACTGAGGCAGAGCGAAGCTGCCGTGGTGCAGTTCCGGAGTGTAGAACCGGGTCTTGAAGCCGGCTTGCTCAAAGCGTTCTCGGAGCACGGAAGCCGGCTGCTGCCGCAGTTCCGGATTCTGCGAAGCCCAGCCAAACGCCATGATGCCTCCCACGTAGGTGGGCACCGACGCTCCGTAGAAATGCACATCCGCAAACAGTGGCTTCAGGCGTTGATGAGTCACCCGCACCTCGTCGAGCTGTAGGTACGGCACGCCATTCTGAGTCGCCAGCACACCGTTCTCGCCCAGCACCCGCTGGCAACCTTCATAGAAGGGAGACGTAAACAGCACCTCTCCCGGACCCACGGGATCTGTGGAGTCGCTGAGCACCACGTCAAACGACTCTGTGCACGACCGCACAAATTCAATGCCGTCTTGAATCACAATCCGGACCCGAGGGTCGTCAAAAGCGCCTTGGGAGTGCTGAGGCAGCAGCTTCTTCGCCATCTCAATCACCTGCCCGTCGATCTCCACCTGCGTCACGTGTTCCACCTCCGGATGCTTCAGCACCTCACGCAGCAGTCCGCCGTCTCCACCTCCGATGATGAGCACCCGCTTGGCGCTTCCATGTGCAAACAGTGGCACATGGGCCAGCATCTCATGGTAAACAAACTCGTCGGCTTCGGTCGTCTGGACAATGCCGTCCAGGGCCATCACTCGGCCAAACTGGGCATTCTTGAAGATGATCAGGTGCTGATGGTCCGTACGGTGCTCAAACAGCACCTCATCAATCTGAAACGTCTGTGCCCACTCCGGATAGAGGCGTTCTTCAAACCGTTTCATGGCTGCTCCCGACTGTGCCCCGCAGGTGCTGCTGAACTTCCACCCGACGTGGATTGAAGTGCCGTCGGAAGACGCCCACGGCCAGCTCTGGCTTGGCCTCTCCGCACATGAACACGTCAAACGCGGCAAAGCCCCGCTCCGGCCACGAGTGCACACTGATGTGCGATTCCGCCAGCACCGCGACTCCGGACACGCCTCCGTTCGGAGTGAAGTGGTGCAGGTGAATGTGCAGCAGCGTTGCGCCACAGACCTCAACCGCTTCACGCATGGCGGCTTCCATGACCTCGAGGCTGTCCAGCTCCGTTGCTTCCCACAGGTCGATGATGACGTGGGTTCCGGCACAGGTGACGCCGTCTTTGACAATGAAGTGGTCCTTGCGGTTCAGCTCATCCTCTAGGGGGAGGACCGGAGACAGCACTGCAGGAGAGGGGTTGCTTTTTCCACGGTAGATGATGTTCAAGGCCATGAGGGCTCCTAATCGCTAAGGGGTGATCTCATGCCGCGTTGCCCAACCGCTTCTTGAGGAGGAAGGGGCTTTCAGAAGGACGCTGGGCTCAGGGGCCTCTCATCAGAGAGAGCCTGTGAGGCATCCAGCGGACCCTGCAGCATGAAGGTGTCTCGAAAACGCATGATCAAAAACCGCAGCTTCCAGAACACAGGCATGGAGGCCCTGTGGACGAAGCTGAACACACACGGGGATGACCCGTTTCGAGAGGCTTGCTGGAAAAGGAGAGTGGGGAAAGGGGGACGGACTCAGCTAGACGGAGTCCTATGGTGTACAGGACGGTCTAGGCTAGGGGAGCCCAACCCGGAATCTCGCACTGCTGCGCTTCCGTTCGGCATCGCCTCTCGTCGTTTGTACTACCCATAACAGTCGATGATGAAGTTCCGTCAGAACCCGAAGGAGATTCGGGGAGAATCGTTTCCTTCAACTCCCGGCATAAGACGATGCTGGGGGCGCTGACGTCTTCGCTCAGTCAGGAAACTTACTCAACGTCCCGACCGGCGCCTACTGACCCAGGCCAGTAGGTAATTCGACAGAATAGCTAAGACAGTCGAGAAGGCAAGGGTTTTTTGCAGAACGGCCTCCGGATGGACCAGAGGCCGTGGTGGAAGGCTTAGGCGGGCGGGAGGCGGAAGTGGTAGCTTTTGGGGCGTGTGAAGTGCTCAAAACCCACCGAAGAGAGGGTGCATCCTCGTCCGGAGTCCTTGACCCCGGTCCAGGCGAGCGCCGGGTCGAGGTAGTCACAGCGGTTGAGGAAGACGGTTCCGGTTTCCAGACGCTCGGCAAGCGCCTCTGCTGCCGAGACGTCTTGTGTGAAGAGCGCAGCCGTCAAGCCGTAGCGGCTGTCGTTCATCAGGGCAAGCGCCTCTTCGTCGTTCTGTACCTTCATGACGCCCACCACTGGACCAAAGGTTTCCTCGCTCATCAGCGTCATGGCGTGAGTGACCCCGGTGAGCAGCTGAGGGGCACAGAAGGCGGTTCCCGGTTGTGCCAACGGAAACTGAGATTCGTCGACATGCGCCGTGGCGCCCTGCTCCAAGGCTTCTTGGACCTGGCGCCGGACCTTGTCTGCCGATCGGGGGTTGACCAGCGGGCCGAGGGTGGTTTCCGGATCTTCCGGATTCCCGAGCCGATAGGTGGCCATCAGTGCCGCGGCTTGTTCGACAAAGGCCTCAAACTGAGACTCGTGAACGTAGATGCGCTCAATGCTGCAGCAGGACTGTCCGGAGTTGAAGCAGGCACCATCAACAAGGGTTTCCACAGCCTGCGTCAAGTCGGCATCGGCACGGACGTAAGCCGGATCCTTGCCCCCGAGCTCCAGTCCGCACCCCTTGAACGAGGCGGCAAGGGCTTCGGTGATCGCGTGACCCCCTTCGACAGAGCCGGTGAAGGCGACAAAGTCAACCTCCGGACGCTGCACCAGCGCAGATGTGCCTTCGGGGCTCAGGTGGAGGAACTGGAAGACTCCTTCCGGAAGCCCAGCTTCATGGAGGACCTGAGCATACCGTTCGGCACACAAGGGAGTCTGCGGTGAGTGCTTCAGGATCACCGCGTTTCCGGCCAACAGTGCCGTCCAAACCGCGTTCACCGAGGTGAGGTACGGGAAGTTCCATGGCGCAATCACCACCACGACTCCCAGCGGCACCCGCTCAATCCAGCGCTCAAAACCCGTTTTGGGACCAGGGTCGACTTTGGCGAGGGCAGAGTCGGCAATGGCAATCAGGTGCCGGGCACGTTCCTCAAACCCGTTGACTTCCCCAGGTGACTGAGAAAGGGGACGTCCCATTTGCAGCGTAATCTCTGCAGCAATCTCATCTTTTTGAGCGACCATGAGGTCGACTGCCCGGCTGAGGATTTCCTGACGGGTTGCCAGGGGCGTCTGCTGCCACTGAGCCTGCGCGGCCTGGGCCTGAGCGAGGCAGGTCGCCTGCTCCTCAGCGGTGGCAAAGGGACGCTCAACCACCACGCGGCCGTCAAACGGAGAGAGGGTCCGAACCATTGATTCCATAAAGGGGCTCTGAAAGGGGAAAGGGGTTTAGGTAGACGCCCGAAGCTGTTCCATGACCTGGGCCAGCGCCCGACGAGATGCCTCGAGGGCCTCCTGACGTTGGGAATCCTGGTGGACATGAACGGCCTCAGGCAGCTGAGGCAGCTGCTCCATGAGCGCCCGATCGCGTTCATGGTCGGCAGCCGTCTTGCGGGGAAGCTTCTCGAGAAACTCCCGGGGAGTGGGTTGAAACGTAACGTCACTCATGAGGATTTTACGGATTGGGTCGATTTTTTAGAGGTGCGTCGGGTCGACGTCCGAGGAGCTGCCGGGAACGCGATGGCGAGAACTTCCTCAAACGTCTTGACGAAGTGAGCCTCGAGCCCGTCCCGGATGCTCTCGTCGAGCTCCTCAAAGTCCTCCCGGTTTTCTTCAGGGAAGAGGAGGGTCCGGATGCCCGATCGGCGAGCCGCAATGGTCTTCTCCTTCACGCCTCCAATGGGCATGACGAGGCCGGTCAGAGTCAGTTCGCCGGTCATGGCGAGGTGGGCCTGAATCGGCGTTTCAGTGAGCAGGGAATAGAGAGCACAGGCCATGGTGATGCCGGCCGAGGGACCGTCCTTTGGCGTCGCGCCTGCCGGAACGTGCAGGTGGATCAGGTGGTTCGCGAGGAACTCCTGAACCGACGGTTGCTCCTTCAACAGGGCCCGGATGAAGGTAAAGGCGATTTCAGAGGACTCGACCATCACCTCGCCCAGCTGCCCGGTCTGCTTGAAGCCCCCGGTTTTGGCTGAAACCGCTGTGGCCTCGATGTGCAGCGTGGCGCCTCCCATTGAGGTGTAGGCCAGTCCGGTCACCACGCCCACATGGGGCTCCTGATACCGGTCTTCCTCAGCAAAGACCCGCTTGCCCAGCAGCTTCGGCAGGTCTTCTTTCTGAATCACCACCTTCTTGAGTCCCTCCTCAACAATCTGCCGAGTGGCCTTACGCATGAGCTTGCGGAGGTTGTTTTCCAGACTCCGGACCCCGGCTTCTCGGGCGTACCCGTCAATGAGGTCCCGCAGCACCGTTTCACTCAGCTGAAACTGGTTCTTCCGCAGCCCATGGTTCTTGAGCTGACGGGGCAGAAGGTGCTTCTGGGCAATCTGAACCTTCTCTTCCAGGATGTACCCGGAGAGGCGGATGACTTCCATGCGGTCCAGAAGCGGCGCCGGAATCGTCTCCAGCGTGTTCGCTGTGCAGAGGAAGAGGACCTTGGAGAGGTCGAAGCGGATGTCGAGGTAATGGTCGAGGAAATCCTTGTTTTGCTCCGGATCCAGCACCTCGAGCAGAGCCGAAGCGGGGTCTCCTTGGAAGCTGGCGCCAATCTTGTCGATCTCATCCAGCATGATCACCGGATTCGAGGTCTTGGCGGTTTTGAGGGCGTTGAGGAACTTTCCGGGCAGGGCGCCAATGTAGGTCCGGCGGTGCCCCTTGATCTCGGCCTCATCCCGCATGCCGCCGAGGCTGAAGCGGAAGAACTTCCGTCCTACCGCCTTGGCGACCGACTGACCAATGGAGGTTTTTCCGACTCCGGGGGGGCCGACCAGCAGAACAATCGACCCTGCAAGGTCTCCCTTGATCATGCCCACAGAGAGCAGCTCCAGGATCCGATCCTTGACGTCCTTGAGGCCGGCGTGGTCACGGTCGAGAACCGTCCGGGCCCGCTTGAGGTCGTAGCGGTCCTTGCTGTAAACGCCCCACGGCAGCACGGTCAGCCAGTCCAAGTAGGCGCGGCTGACGTTGTATTCAGGGGAGGAGGGTTCGAGGAGCCGGAACTTTTCGAGTTCCTCCGCAAAGCGGTCCCGGGCTTCGTCAGAGAGCTTGAGTTTCTTGAGGCGGGCCTGAAACTTGTCCACCTCGCTTTCGGAGCCTTCCTTGGTGAGGCCAAGCTCCTTCTTGATCTCCTTGAGCTGCTCCCGGAGGAAGAATTCTCGCTGCTGCTGGCTCATGCGCTCTTCAATGCGCTTGGAGATCCGGGTCTGCAACTGGGCAACTTCCAGCTCCTTGCGCAGGAGCCAGAGGACGTACTCAATGCGTTTCTTGATGGGACGGGTTTCCAGAACCTTCTGCAGCTCTTCACCGCTGGAAGTGGTCATGGAGGCGGCAAAGTCCGCCAGGGTTCCGGGCTCCTTGAGGTTGATCCGCCCCATGAGCAGGCCCAATTCCTCCTTGAAGAGCGGGTTGAGCTGGACAAGCTCCTTGATGATGTTGATGACAGAGAGGGAGTAGGCCTTGAGGTCGTCTCCTTGACCATTGTCGGGCGTGTCGTACCAGTAGCTCACCTGGGCCCGCATGAGGGGCTCCCGGGTGAGGATCTGAGTCAGGTCAAACCGATCCTGCACCTGCACGACAATGTGAAGGGGGATGTTCGGCTGAGGCTTGGTCGCCTGGACAATCCGGGCAACGACGCCCACAGAAGCGGGCTCTCCGGGTGCCTCATCGTCGTCGTCCTCGTCTTGGCGGGTGTACACGAGGCCGATGAACTTCAGCTCCTTCTTGATTTCTTCCAGCAGCTTCTGCTCCAACTCGGTGTTGCTGATCACCACAGGGAGCATCATCTTGGGAAAGAGGGGCCGGTCGTACAACGGAACCAGGATGAGCTGTTCTGGGAACAGCTCACTTGCGAGAATGATGGACTGATCCTCCGGGGTGGCTTCGAGAATCTCCACCTCCGGGGACGGGTCGTCCGGATTCAACTCGGAGTCAAGGGGGGAGTCGTCAGGCATAGGTCACGTTTTACGCAGAGAGGGTGAGTCCACGCTACGCTTCTGGAGCCTGACCGGCTTCTGCTGCCTGCTGCCCTTCAGGGTCCAGAATGCTGTTGAAGGTGTTGATCACACGCATCATCTCCAGGCGTCCTTCAATGGGAGAGAACACCAAAATCGCGTGACGGTCACCTGCGTGGACAAAATTGATCAAAGCATTGTTCGGTAATACTGTATCGGTAACTTTGAAAAAATCATAGACCACCGGAGACGAAGACCGTTCAATCTCTAGGAGGCTGTCGAAATCGGACCGCTCAATCTTCAGGGCCTTCTGCAGCTTCGAGTCTAGGCCATTCTTGACACGGAAGCTCACATCCGTCATCACAAACCCGACTTTGTCATCGGTTCGGGCGCGCATGGTGTTCGTGTACATGGAAAGCCCGTGTTTGGATCGATGAATGCAACCCATAAACAGTTGATCCATCATCAATTCCCACTCTTCGGAGAGGACGGTATGGGCCTGGAAAATCGAGTTGTCTTCGCTCATAGAAAGGGGCCTACTGAAAAGGTGTCAAAATTAAGGCGGAAACCCAAGAATGATCAGTTTTTCACACCTCCCAGAAACATTCAATGAGGCGGGCGCCTCCGGGCACGTTTCCCGATTTTGGAGCAAGAGCCTGCTACTGGGGCTGCTGCTGCTTGGGAGTCCCTGGGCGGCTCAGGCAGACTTTTTCAAGTGGGAGGTCCTGGTGTTCCGAGAAGGACCAGGCGGGCCTTATGAAACGATTCCGGTGGTGAACGAAGGCACCCTTGCGGAAATCACAGGCTGGAGCTGTGATGTGGGTAAATTCTGGACCACCCTGGGGAGTGAGCTGATTGCAGAGGGCAAAACCCTGGGCTGTCGCAAGGGGGAACAGGTGCTGGAGGGCCCGCTGGTCTGCACCGCCAGCAACCGGAACCGGCGCTTCAACCAGATGAAGGAAGACTTTGCCTTGCCTCAGGAGCACCGCATGTACCTGAAGGCTCCCGGAGCCGACCTGCCCACCCTGATCCTGCTGCGGTGCTACTTCTGAACGGAAGGCGGCCTTCGGTTTTTCAGGTTGTCACTTCCCGGGCTTCTGTCCATTCTGCTGGGAGATCCATGCCTGCACCCCTCTGACCTCCAGCTGATGCTCTATGTTTTCCTGGTTTGAAGCCCGTCTCAACCCGTTCCCAGACGCCGAATCAACGCCTCCTCCTCAAGGCTTCCTGGCCTTCTGCTGGCACTACACGCGCCCTGCCGCAGGATGGCTGCTCTTCATGTCTCTGATCACGGCCCTCATTGCTGCCGGAGAGGTGTACCTGTTCGGGTTCCTGGGCAGCATTGTGGACTGGCTCTCTTCCGCAGACCGGGAGGGCTTCCTGGCCCGGGAGCAAGGCACCCTCATCTGGATGGGCAGTGTACTGCTGGTGGGACTACCAGCCATTGTGGCCCTCCAGTCCTTTCTCATTCACCAGACCCTCTTGGGGAACGTCCCCATGATCGCACGCTGGCAGATGCACCAGTCCCTGCTCCGGCAGAGCATGGAGTTCTTTGCCAGCGAGTTTGCCGGACGGGTGGCCACCAAGGTGATGCAGACCTCACTCTCCATCCGGGAGTGTGTGATGAAGCTGCTCGATGTCTTTGTTTACGTCGGCGTGTACTTCCTCTCAATGCTGGTGCTGGTGGCGTCTTCCGATTGGAAGCTGACGTTGCCGCTGCTGCTGTGGCTGCTGGTGTACGTCTCCCTCATCCGTTACTTTGTCCCCCGGCTCAAGCGGGTCTCCAGTGCCCAAGCCGATGCCCGTTCGCTGATGACCGGACGGGTCGTCGACAGCTACACCAACATTGCCACGGTCAAACTCTTCTCCCATGCCGGACGCGAGGCGGCTTATGCCCGGGAGAGCATGGACGGGTTCCTGAACACGGTTCATGGACAGATGCGCCTGGTCACGTTGTTTCAGATCAGCGTCTACCTCAACAACGCGGTGGTGGTGTTTGGCGTGGCTGCGATCTCCATCTGGTTGTGGCTGAATGCCGTGGTGTCGGTGGGGGCGATTGCCATTGCCATTGGACTGTGTCTGCGCATCAACGGAATGTCTCAGTGGATCATGTGGGAAGTGTCGGCTCTGTTTGAAAACATCGGGGTGGTGCACGACGGCATGGCGATGCTGACGAAGCCTCACACGGTTGTGGATGCCCCACAGGCAAAGCCCCTGAAGGTGCAGGAGGGCGAGATCGCCTTCGACCGCATCGGCTTCCACTATGGCAAGGGCAGCGGCGTCATCAGCGACCTCACGCTGCGCATCCGTCCGGGAGAAAAGGTGGGGCTGGTGGGACGGTCCGGAGCGGGCAAGACCACCCTCATGAACCTGCTGCTGCGGTTCTATGACCTGGAGTCCGGGGAAATCCGCATTGACGGCCAGAACATTGCCACCGTTCCCCAGGACCAGCTCCGTTCCTACATTGGGGTGGTCACGCAGGACACCTCGCTCCTGCACCGGTCGATCCGGGACAACATTGCCTACTCGGCTCCGGATGCCACAGACGCCGAGGTGATCACTGCCGCCCAGCAGGCCAACGCCTGGGACTTCATTCAGGGACTGGAGGATTCACAGGGACGGGTGGGGCTGGACGCCCATGTCGGAGAGCGGGGGGTGAAGCTTTCTGGAGGACAGCGGCAACGGATCGCCATTGCCCGCGTCTTCCTCAAGAATGCACCTCTGCTGGTGCTAGATGAAGCCACCTCGGCGCTTGATTCAGAGGTAGAGGCCGCGATTCAGGAGAACCTGCTCCGGCTGATGGAAGGGAAGACCGTGATCGCCATTGCGCATCGCCTCTCAACGATTGCGCAGCTGGATCGCCTGATTGTCATTGACCAGGGCGTGGTGGTGGAAGCAGGAACCCATGCGGAGCTGGTTCAGCATTCCACCATTTACGCCGACCTCTGGAAACGGCAGTCCGGAGGCTTCTTGGCCCCAGATGAGACCCTGAGCGAAGACCCCGCCCAGGCCGCCTAAAGCCTATCCGTAGAGCGATTCGATCTCACTCTGGAAGCGGTCCTCAACGACGTTGCGCTTGAGCTTCAGGGTTGGAGTGAGCAACCCGTTTTCAATGCTCCACTCCTCAGTCAGCAGCTTGTAGCGTTTGGGAACTTCATAGCCCTTGAAGCCGGTTCCGTACTTCGCAATGTCCCGTTCCAGTCGGTTGGCCAGCAGCTCACTGGTCAGCAGCTCCTCATCGCTTCCAGATTGCTGATGCCGTTCGGCATAGCTCCGGATGTACTCCATTTCCACGACCAGCAGCGCCACCGTGTAGGGACGCCCGAGGCCACAGATCATGGCCTGATTGATGAACGGGCTGAGCTTCAGGGACTCCTCCAGCGGCGCTGGTGCAACGTAACGTCCGTTCTCCAACTTGAACTGCTCCTTCACCCGACCGGTGATCCGCAGAAATCCCTCGTCGTCAAAATTTCCTAGGTCTCCGGTACGCAGGCCTCCGTCTTCCTGCAGGACCGCAGCCGTCCGGTCCGGAAGGTTGTGGTAGCCCATCATGATGTTGTCACCATAGGCGATGATTTCACCGTCCCCTTCCACAGAACCCTCGACGCTGTGGTCGATTTCAATCCGGACCCCAGGGAGAGGCTTTCCGACGGTGCCAAACTTCCGGGCGCCCTTGTAATTGACCGCCAGAGCCGCGGTGTTTTCGCTGAGGCCGTAGCCTTCATAAACGTCAATGCCCAGATCGTTGACAAACTCAGCAACTTCCGGACTGAGGGCACTGGCGCCGCTGACGGCCATCTTGAGTCGTCCGCCAAAGCGCTTCTGCACCTTGCTGAAGATGATCTTGCGGGCCAGCCCGAGCAGAAACCGGTCCATGCCTCCGAGTACCTCGCCTTCCCGTTCACGCTTGGCCCGCTCGAGGCCGGCGTGGAACAGGGCCCGGATGGGAGCCGGCTTTTCCCGCATCTGCCCCAGCAGACGATCGTAAATGCGGTTGTACACCCGAGGAACAGCGAAGAAGACCGTGGGCTGCACCACGCCCAGCTCATCCACCAGCGTGTTGACGTCTTCCACCAACGCCGCACACCCGCCCTCTTGAATGAGAGCATGGACCTCCACCACCTGCCCAAACACGTGGGCCCAGGGAAGGAAGCAGAGGCTCTTCATCGGACCCGGTTGCCACCCGAGGCGCAGGACAATCAGGCCGGAGGCAATTTCGAAGAGCATGTTCTTGTGACTCAGGACGACGCCCTTCGGGTTCCCTGTCGTTCCGGAGGTGTAGATCATCCCCATCGGGTCTTCCAGTTCCGGATGCTGCGCGTCTACAGGCTGTGCACGTCCAACCTCCAGCAGCGATTCCCAGGTGTGCTCCACGCCTCCGCCTTCAAGCAAGACGACCTGCTTCAGGTCCGGAAGCTGGTTGGGGAGGTCTGCGACCTGGTCATAGACGCTGCGGTTGGAAACCAGCAAAACGGTGGCGCCACAGTCACGGGTGATGTACTCCCACTCCTTCGCCAACTGGGTCTCATACATCGGAACGTACTGGGCCTTGAGTCCGTAAGCGGCATAAGCGCCAACGGCCCACTGCAGCGTGTTGCGACTGATGATGGCCACCTTGTCACCGGGCTGAACCCCGAGCGTGGCAAGTCCCCCCCGGAACTGGTCCACCAGGTGAGCGAACTCCTGATACGTGGTCCACTCGTAAACGCCGTTCCGCTTGGTTCCATACAGCGGGAGGTCTTGGTACTTTCGGACCGAATCCTCCAACATCTCAACCAAGTTGCGGTACTCCACACGCACTTGCTGCTCCATGCCCCCTCCTTCACATGAGATTCAACCAACAACAGACAAAACGAAAATGTAAGCTGATCCACATGATAACGAAATTCGGAGCCTTGAGAAGGCTTTGTTACGTTTTTCCTAGCAATCGCCCAGAGACGGCTGCAAAAAACGCTTAAACACGTGAATTGTTTGCTGAAATCAGAGGGTGCCGACGAAGGGCCGGGCCGTAGAGTGGCTGTAAGGCAGCAGGAGGTTACGCGGCTGCGAGGGCGAGGACGACCTGAAATTCGGCTTCTGTCACAGGCTGAATGGAGAGGCGTTGCCCCTTGCGGAGGAGGAGCATGTCCTCCAGCCCCGGAGTTTCCCGAAGCTCGGCCAGCAGAAGGGGGCGAGGAAATTCGGATTCAAAGGTGACATCGACCAGAATCCAGCGTGGGTTTTCAGGGGTGCTCTTGGGGTCGAAGTACTTGCTGTGGGGATCCCAAGCCGTGGCGTCCGGATAGGGCTCACTGGCAATCTGGGCGGTTCCGACAATGCTGGGATTGATGTTGCTGTGGTAGAAGAGGACCCGGTCTCCAATGCGCATTTCATCCCGCATGAAGTTGCGGGCCTGGTAGTTCCGGATGCCGTCCCAGGGTTCCGTCTGGTTGGGACACTGCTGGAGGTCCTGGATCGAAAAGACGTTTGGTTCCGATTTCATCAACCAGTACTTCATCGCGGTCACAGCAGGGAGAAAGGGAGGAAGGAGGGGGGCGCGGCAAGCTGAGCCTGCCGCGTTGCTTCATCGCCGGAAGGGGTTACAGCTCGGCGTTCTCGGGACGGAGCGGGCGGAGCAGTTTACCGGCCTGCCACATCTCCTGAGCATCGATCTCTGCAAGTTCCTTTTCCAACTGGACCCGGTAGTCGTCACGGGAGTTGGACTCAATGGAAATCCGGGCTTCGTTGCCGCTGATCACGCTCTGGTAGCACTCTTCCACCACCGGCTTGATCGCTTTGTAGAAACGTGGGGCCCAGTCCAACGCACCGCGCTGAGCGGTGGTGGAGCAGTTCGCATACATCCAGTCCATGCCCTTCTCAGCCACGAGCGGATAGAGGCTCTGGAGGGCTTCCTCAATGGTCTCGTTGTAGGCTTCTGAGGGGGAATGTCCATGCTCGCGGAGCACTTCGTACTGGGCGAGGAAGGCGCCCTGGAGCATGCCCATGAGCACACAGCGCTCGCCGGTGAGGTCGCTGGTCACTTCCCGCTCAAAGGTGGTCTCAAACAGGTGTCCGGAGCCAATGGCGAAGGCGGTGGCAATGCAGCGCTCTCGGGCGGTTCCGGTGGCATCCTGATGGATGGCAAAGGAGGAGTTGATCCCTCGACCGGCGAGGAAGTGCGTCCGGACGGTCAGTCCCGAGCCCTTGGGGGCCACCAGGATGACGTCGATGTTGTCTGGAGGAACAATGTGGGTGTCTTCGTGGAAGACGACTCCAAAGCCGTGTGAAAAGTACAGGGCGGCTCCTTCCTTGAGGTTTTCCTTCACCGTCGGCCACATCTGAATCTGTCCGGCATCAGAAAGCAGGAACTGGAGGATGTCTGCCCGCTGCACGGCTTCCTCAATTTCAAAGAGCGTCTCGCCTTCCACCCAGCCGTCTGCCTTTGCCTTCTCCCAGCTGCCGCCCTTGCGGAGTCCCAGAATGACGTTGAAGCCCTGATCCCGCATGTTCAGTCCCTGGCCACGGCCCTGGGGACCATAACCGAGGATGGTGGTCGTCTGATTGGCCAAGATCTCCTTGCACCGCTCAATCGGGTAGTCCGAACGCTCGACGATGGTTTCTTTGATTCCGTTGATTTCAATTTCCTTCATTGGGATGCTCCAAAGGGGTAAGAGGGACTGCAGAGGTGAAACCCTCGAACTATAAGATGCTGGGAAGAAATGTCAATGCCCAATCGCCAGAGGGGGCGCGGCACAGCGGGGGAAGGGAGAAAAGGGGCGGGAAGGCCTGTCGCCTGAGGCGAAACCCAGGCCTCGCAACCATTAGTCCTTCTTGCGGCTCGGGTCCATCAGGTAGTAGAGGTAGCCCAACAAAAAGGGAAGTCCTAGGACTCCGGCGAAAATGGTGATGATCAATTGCCAGGTCGTTTCCGTCATGGGACAGTATTTGCTAGAGTTCGTTAGAGTCCCCGGTGGCTGGGTTTCCGGCCTGGGGCAAAACCACACGCACTATAGCGAATTGGCCCGTCGTTTTCAACCAGAATGTCCCGGAGTGTCCATGCGATCCTGTCTCCTGTTTCTTTGCCTCTTCCTCCTTGGCGGCCTTGCCCTGGCTCAGTCTCCCAACGCCCTGGGACCCGTCCATGTGGTCGGTGAGGTTCCTGAGTCGGAACAGCAGCTGATTGCCAACCGTCTGGCAGAGATCCTCAATGCTCAGGGACCGCTGATCTCGACGGTGGAGATGCGACGCATCCAAGAACGGGGGTACGATTCTGCAGACCCGGAATCGTGTCCCGATCGACGCTGCCTGTTGGAAGTCTCTCGCTTTTTGGAGGACCTCCGGGACCGTCTCAAGGCGGAGCGCATCTTCTTGCCCCAGCTGGTCCGGGTCGGAACCAGCTCACAGCTGATGCTCAAGCAGGTCCTCTTGAAGCAGCCCACCAGCATTGAACGTTCGGCCACGAGCTTCTGCGACTCCTGTCAGGCCACGGGGTTGCTGCAGATGACCGACCGGGTTGCCTTGGCTCTGCTGGGCACCATTCCTCCCCAGGATCGCTGGAAACCCACGGCTCAAGAAACGTCCCCTGCGGCCCCGGCTTTGCCCCCAGAATTGCAACAGGAACTGGATGAAGAACCCCTGGACCTCCCCACGGAAATCCCCTTAGTTCAGGAACCGGAATCCGACTTTCAGGAGCCGGTGGACCCATATGTCGTTGCTCAGGAACGCTACAACCCCACGGTGGCCCGGGTGCTCCGGAACCTGTCCTTCAACCTGCAGGTGTACGCCATTGGCCTGAGCGCCATGGTTCAGTTTTCCATTCTGCCAGACGGCACCGCTGTGGATCCGGAACTACTCTCCAGCAGCGGATCCGGGGACTTCGATGAAGCGGTACTGTCGGGGGTGTCAATGCTCCAGTTTGAGCCGCTTCCGGAGGCGATTGCCCGCTATCAGCGCTACGTGGTGCAGGCCCAGGTTCAGAACTTTGCCCCGTGACCTCCATGTCTCCGGACCCTGAAACCCTGGATCCTTCGCCTCGGAAGCCGGCTTCCTTGGGCATGCCGCACCTGGAGTTTGGCCCAATTCAAGCGGATCTGATCCAGATCACCTCCGACATTCAGCGACTGCACCAGCGTTCGGTGGTGGACCGCATCAAGGGCCTGTTTGGTGAAGAGGAACTGCTGGCGGACGTCACCGTGGCGCACCTCAATGGCCGAGACCTCCTGCCCTTCCAAGCCGACCTGCGGGAAGCCGAAAGCTGGGTTCGGCAGCTAGAAGACGATCCGGCGTTCACGGAACCGCGCCTGAAGCTGGTCCTCATGGCCCTCTCGTCACGGCACAAGGGCACCTTTCAGGACTACCGGAACCTGCTCATTCAGGCCTGCCTGCCGCTGTACATCGGTCACATCACCCCCAAGCACCTGCAGGTGGCGGTGCAGGCCTACCGGCTGTACCTCAAGATGGTCTACACCTTCGGCAAGAAGAAGGTCCTGACGGTCCGCTCCAAGCAGCTCAAGGGCGTGAACGTGGACATGATCTCGATGCAGGACCTGATGAAGAGCACCCAGGGCGCCGAAGGCACGCCTGAAGCGGACCTGGTCCGGGAGGTGGAGTGTGCGCTCCGGCTCATGGACCTCTCCCGGAACCTGATGAAGAACCTCCAGGCCTCGTTTTCCATTCCCCTCGACCTGTCGATGCTCAACCAGTACGACCCGAAGCCCTCAGAGGTCCGGCAGTTTCTGGGAGACATTCACTCCTCGCGACTCATTCCGGACAAAAAAGCCCTGCTGAGCCGCAAGGTGGTTGCCGTGCTGGAGGTGATCAAGGAGGTTTACCCCCTGCACGCCCTTGCCCTCCGGGTGGCCGAGCGGATGCAGGCGATTGAGCCCAAGAACCCCATTCCGTTTCTCATGGAAGGCCGGACTCGGCTGGAGGCGCTCCGGCTGCTGCTGCTGCGACTTCGGTGCGGAGACCCTACCCTAGATGGCGCCGTCCGTCCGACGCTGCTGCGGGTGATTGAAGCCTACTACCGCGCCGTGAAGCGCACCACCCTCCGCCAGCCCAGCCAGTCGGATGTACCGATTCTGATGGAGTTTGCCCAGGTGGCGCTGTTCACCCACAAGCAACGTCGCGTGGCCTCCATTCCGCATGAGCAGATGGTCCCCCTCCTCAATTTTGCCCAGAAGGCGATGAAGGGCGTGGTGCAGGTGGAGCCAGCGTACCAGCGCTTTGCCGACCTGCTCCGGGAAGTCCGGAAACGCTATGGGCTGCTCGGAGACGGCTGATGACGGCCTTTTTGCCCCCTACAGGCCTTGGCCTCTGCTTCTTGATGACTGATTAGGAACCTCATGGAACATTCCATCTTCTCCCTCTTTTCGGAAAATCTAGCGCTGGTGCTGGAGCGCGGCGGACCTCTGATCTGGCCTCTGCTGCTCTGCTCCCTGCTGGCCGTGGCCGTTATTGTGGAGCGGCTCTGGGTCCTGCAGCACCGGCGGCAGCTGCCCAAGGATGCCCTGGACGCCCTCCGGGAAGCGGTTGAAACCTTCCCAGGACGTCCCTCCAAGCTCCAGCCTGCGACGGATCACCCGGTGGGACGCATCCTTCAGCACGCCATTGCAGCGTTGCCCTGCACGCCTTCGCAGTTCCGTGAAGCCCTCACCGATCAGGCCCGACGGGAACGGCATGGGCTGGAACGGGGGTTTGCCATTCTCGAGCTGATTGTTGGCGTTGCGCCTCTGCTGGGACTGCTGGGCACCGCGATTGGCATGATCAGTGTTTTTGAAAACCTCTCCCTTGAGGGACCCGGACGCAACGAGATCCTCAGCCGTGGCATCGCCGAGGCCCTGGTCACCACGGTGTTTGGTCTTGGAGTGAGCATTCCGGCGCTGGTCGCCTTCACCCTCTTGGGACGCAAGGTGGATTCCATCACCCTCCGGGTGGAAGAAGAGGTTCTGTACGTGGTCAGCAAGCTCTTGCCCAAGACTCCGGAGAAGCGCTGATGGAGCTGTTTGAGAAGAAGCGCCGCACCCCCAGCGTGTCGCTGACCCCACTCATCGACATCCTCTTCCTGCTCATCATCTTCTTTGTGGTTTCCTCGCGGCTGGATTCGGAATTTGGGGTGGGCATGGAGCTTCCGGAGAGCGCACAGGGACAGAATGAGGTTCAGGTGGAGCTGGTGCTGGAGATGAACGCTGATGGCAAGATCCTTCTCGACAACACGGCGCTGGCAACCGAACAGCTGCCTGACGCCCTCCGGACCCTGCATGCCAGCGAAGGCGACCGGCCCCTGACCCTGAAGATCGACCGCCGTGTGGAGCATGGGAAGGTGGTGGAACTGATGGATGTGGCCCAGGCCGCCGGATTCCAGAAGGTCTCGTTTGGCGTCTCCCCCAAGTAACTCATGCCGGCACCGGACGACAAGATCCCCTTCAGCGAGTGGCGCCCCATTGGGGTCTGTGACAACGGACCTCCGGCAGGGCGCAAGGCCCAGATCTTCAGCAAGGCGGACTTTGCGAAAATCACCGACCCGTCCATCACTCGGGACAACTGGGAACAGCGTCCGGAGGTGCAGCGCCTGCTGGAGAAGTACACCCGCAAGCTCATTGCCATCTCCGATGTCGCGCAGGCCATGGAAGCGCCTGAAGTGGAACGGGTGGAGCTGGTGGGAACGGTTCTCAACTTTGGCAAAACCCCTGGCCTGAACGAGGAATCGTCCCAGGGCAAGGTTCAGCTCTTTCAGCTGCACTTCCGGGACCGGGGCAAGCCGCGGCGACGCTTTCCCTGGGCGGGGTTGCTGGCCGTGTTGTTCATCTGCATTGGCCTCGCGCTCCTGGTGGCCCTGTGGCAGCTGTGGAATCCGGCACCGTCACGCTCCCGCGAGGTGGTGTCTCGGGCGTCCACGTGTGCGGAACTGACGGACCCACGCCAGCGTGTTCAGACCCTCCGGAGGGTCCGGGAACCGGTGCTGCAGGAGCTACAGTCCCTCCCCGAGTGGTCGGAGCTGAAGGCCGTTGGTGAGGTCTGCGCAGCCGGGTCGGGTCGGGTCCGAGACGAAGAGGCCCGGACGGTTCGCTGTGCAGGAGCAGCGCGTCAAAATCTGTCCGGACGTGTGCCTGTGGCGCTGGCCCGCTGCGCTGAGGCCCTGTGTGCCTCCCGGAGTGAACTCAGTCCCTTCTGCAGCGGGTTCTGAGGCCTCTGAAACGACTTTCTTCCATGGGGGCCAAAGGTTGCATGAGAGTCCTTATCCGGATGTAAGCGATCCTTCACAACACTCTTCACCCGTACCATCATGATACGCTGGAAAATCTGGGGAAGCCTGCTGGGCGTGATGACAGGAGCCGTGGCGCTCCTCGCCCAAAGCCAACCACCGGCCTCCCGCGCTCCAGACAACGGATCCATGGCGCGCTCGATCCTGAGCGTGGCCAAGCAGCAGTCGCGCTTTCGCCCGACGCCGGCCAACAGTCCAAACCCTCCTTTGGATTACCAAGGGCTGCAGCGGCACGTGGGAGAGGCGAAGACCCCTCCTCCTGTGGAGTCTCCGAACACTTCGCTCGACTACTCCCGGTTGCGTTCGACGGTGGAGGAACTGCAGGAACTGCATCGCAACCCACCTCCGCTGAACAATCCGCTGAACTACCGGCGCCTGCAGACGGCGGCGGCCCGCAAGAAGGCTCTGGAGAACCTTTCTCCGAACGATCCACTGTCGTACCGACGGCTCCGGAATGCCAAGGACCAGTGGCAGGAGCGCCGAGACGTCTCGCCCTATGCGCCCAAGAACTACCGTTTCCTCCCCCGACCCTAAGTGTCTGCAGCCCGTTCGTCTTCCCGGAGCATTCTCCGGGGATCCGGCATCATTGCCGGCTTCACCCTGCTTTCCCGAATTTTTGGCGCCGTCCGGGACCTGACCCTTTCGCACCTCTTTGGCGCCTCCGGCACCCTTGATGCCTTCATCCAGGCCTTTACGATTCCCAACATCTTCCGGCGCCTGACGGCCGAGGGCTCAATGAACCTGGCCTTTGTCCCCATCTACACCGAAGTCCGGGAGCAGCGTGGTGTGGCTGCCGCCCGGCAGTTTGCGGCGCAGGGGCTGGCCCTGGTGCTGGCGGTCACCAGCATTCTGGTGGCCCTGGGCCTGCTCTTCAGTCCCCAACTTGTCTGGCTCTTCTCAGCAGGGTTTGCTGACCGTCCGGAGCAGTTTGCGCTGACGGTGGAACTGACGCGCTGGATGTTTCCGTACCTGCTGCTGGTCTCTGTTGTGGCCTGGGCCATGGGCGTCTTGAACGCGGAGCGGCGTTTTGCGACGCCGGCAGCAGCACCGGTGCTGCTGAACCTCGGCATCATTGCGGCGGCACTCGGAAGCACTCTGTGGGGGAAGGCCTCAATTGAGGTGGTGGCCTGGGGGGTGCTGCTGGGAGGCGTTGTGCAGGTGCTGTTGCAGGTTCCGGCGTTACGGCAGTGTGGGCAGTCGCTGACGCCCCAACGGTTCTGGAGCTCGGCGGGCTGGACGCCTGACATTCGGAAGCTGCTGCGCCTGCTGGGGCCTTCACTGTTTGGGGTGGCAGCGTATCAGCTCAACCTGATTGTCCTCCGAAACCTAGCCAGCTTTCTTCCGGAAGGACAGGTCACTCACTACTACAATGCGAGCCGCCTGACGGAGCTGACCCTTGGGGTCTTTGCCTTTGCCATCACCAATGCCAGTTTTCCGGAGTTCAGCAAACGGGTCGCTCAGGAACGTTGGGAGGACGCGGTAGCGATCTTGCGGTTCAGCACAGCGTCCACGCTACTGGTGGTTTTGCCGGCAGCAGCAGGACTGTTGGCTGCTGCAGAGCCCATCACTGCGATGCTCTACCTGCATGGCGCTTACGGTTGGAGCGATGTTCAGCAAACAGCTGAGGCGCTCCAGGCCTTTGCCCTTAGTCTTCCCGCAGTTGCCTTGATCCGGCTGCAGACCTCTGCGTTTTATGCGTTGAAGGACGCCCGGACGCCGGTCTGGGTCTCCTTCCTCAGCATCATGGTGACCGGGGGACTGGGATGGTGGTGGAGTCAGTCCCTCAATGTCACCGGGCTGGCCCTTGGACTTTCTGCTGGAACCACTTTTCAGTGGCTGATGCTGCAAACCCTGCTTCGTCGCAAACTCCCAGGTCAGGGGGCGGCAGGGCAGACCCTGCGGTACTTGCTGGCGTCAGGAGTGATGGGCGCGTTGGTGTACCAGGGGGCGCAGCATGACTGGTCTCAGGGCCCGGCGTCGCTGTTCAACTGGGCCTGGTTTCTGGGGGTGATTCTGGGAGGAGGCGCCCTCTACGGCGCCTTGCTGCTGGGACTCCGAGATCCGCAGGCACGTCAGCTGCTGCAGCGCCTCCGGAAACGTCAGGGGCCTCAGGAGTGAAGCCACTGACGAAAGCGTTTCTCCAGGATTTCAAACGATGACGGCCCCTGCTTCTCCAGCTCCTGCCGGATCTGCTCCACCGCCAAAACGCCTGCTCGGTAGCCTTCCGCATAAAGCTTGACGCTGTTGCTGGGGTCCATGAGTCCGTAGCCGTCCAGATTCGGATGGACGATGACATCGGCCTGTTCCAGCTGCCGTTGCGTTGTTTGATTCACCGCAACGGTGAGGGCGTTGAGCAGGACCTCTGCAAGACTCTGAGGCTTCCGGTAGTGGTCGCTGCTCAGGTGCACGGCAACCGAAAGCGGAGCGCCCATTGCCTTGAGGACGGAGACCGGAACGTTCTCCACAAGCATCCCATCCACAAGCATCTGGTCCTGCGTCTGCACCGGGGTGAAGAGTCCGGGAATGCAGGTGCTGGCCATCACGGCGTGCGCGACCGGTCCGCTCTTGATGACGACCTTCTCCCCCGTCTGAATGTTGGTGGCCACAACGGCCAGTGGAATGGGGGCATCTTCCAGCAAGACGTTGCCGAGGTGCTGCTCCATGAAGCGTCCAATTTCGGCATTGGAGAGCAGGCCCATTTTGGAAAGGGTGAAGCTGGACACCCGGAGCCACTTCAGCTCCCGGGCCAGTTGGCGAATGTCTTCAGGAGACACGCCAAAGGCATAGAAGGCGGCGACCATGGCGCCAGCGCTGGTTCCCGCAAGGAACCCGGGCCGGAGGCCTTCTTCCTCCAACGCCTTCAGTACTCCCAAATGAGCTGCTCCCCGGAAGGCTCCTCCTCCAAGCGCAACCCCAAAACTTTGCAAATCCTCTTTCATGTCAACTCCTGAGTTCAATTAAGAAGGAGAAAGCAATTTCCGGACAACTTTGCTTGTGCTATGCTACCGGACCTGAAACACTCGACCCCTTGCGGCCGGAGCCAGAGCCGGCTCTGCTGTCCTGAGCAACACGGACCCTTCACCTTCATTCATAACCGATGACCACAACTTCTCAGGGGCTGGAAGAGCACCCCGACGCGATGCAGGAGACCGAAGCGTTTGAGCGCGAACCCCTGCAGGTCACCAAGCGTCCCCGCATGAAGCACGGGGCCTTTCAGATCTACACCGGCGAAGGCAAGGGCAAGAGTACCGCGTCTTTGGGGCTGATGCTCCGCGCCCTGGGGGCGGGCCTGAAGGTGTACTACCTGCGGATGCTGAAGCCCCGCTGGAAAACCGGGGAGTTGAAGCTCTGTGGCCAGCCCGGCTTTCATCCCAACCTGACCTTCCGGAACGTCCCCCACTACTGGGCCCTGTGTGTCAGCAAGCACGTCAAGCAAGACATTGAGGCCATGCGAGCCGAGATGGTTCCTGAGATGGAAGACCTCTATCAGCGGGTGCACTCCGGAGACTACGACCTCGTCATTGTCGATGAAATCAACTACTGCCTGCACCGTGGGCTCATCAATGTGGAACAGGTCCTCAAGGTGGTGGACGGCCGGCCGGAGCAGGTGGAACTGGTCTTTACCGGACGTTACCCGCATGAGGAGGTTCTGGCCCGGGCGGATGTGGTGACAGAGATGCGCAAGGTCAAGCATCACTTCGACCAGGGAGTTCGGGCCCGGGTTGGCATCGAATTCTAGGAGCCTCTGGCATGCTGTTTCTCCGTGTTTACCTGCCCCTTGCTCTGGGATACGCCCTTTCCTACTTCTTCCGGAATGCCAACGCCATCATTGAAGCGGACCTAGTAGACGAGTTGGCGCTCAGTGCGTCGAGTTTGGGACTGCTGACCAGCGCCTACTTCATTTCCTTTGCCGCCTTTCAGCTTCCGCTGGGACTGCTGCTGGACCGGTTTGGAACCCGGAAAACCGAGGGAACGCTGCTCCTCTTCGCCGCCATCGGAGCCGTGGTCTTTGCGACTGCAGAAGGCCTCTCGGGACTCATTCTGGGACGCCTGCTGATTGGGTTTGGGGTGTCGGCATGTCTGATGGCTGCATTCAAGGCGTACGTCATGTGGTTTCCTCCAGAGCGCCTGCCCCTGATCAACGGTTTGCAGATGGTGGCCGGAGGCCTCGGGGCCCTCAGCGCAACGGCGCCTCTGCAGTGGGCGCTGCACTTCACCACCTGGCGTGGCATTTTCTGGGGACTGGCGGTGGCAACGCTGGTCGCTTCTGCGTTTCTCTGGTTGGTGCACCCGGAGCGTCCTCCGGAAGGCGAGCCTGAGACCTTTGAGCAGCAACGGCAGGGACTGATGAGTGTCATCCGCAGCCCCCTCTTTTGGAGCATTGCTCCGCTGACCATGTTCTCACAGGCCGCGCAGCTGGCGATTCAGGGCCTGTGGGTGAAGCCGTGGATGCGGGACGTGCTGGGCTTTGATGCCGATCAGGCGGCTGGGATGCTCTTCTGGATGACCCTGGCCATGATCGCCGGCTTCATGGGACTAGGCTCCCTGACCGCCCGGATTTCCCGGACCCTGGGACTGCCTCCGCTGAAGATCTCGCTGGTGGCCATGGTGGTCTTCATGGGCTTTCAGCTGCTGATGGTCCTGGAATGGGCTGCGGCACCGCTGGTGCTGCTGCTTGGGTTCAGCTTCTTTGCAACGGCGGGCATTCTTCCGTATGCAGGGCTCTCCCAGCAGTTTCCACGTCACCTTGCCGGACGGGTGAACACGCTCCTGAACCTGCTCGTTTTTGTGGCCGCCTTTGCGGTGCAGTGGGGCATTGGTGCCTTGATTGACCTCTGGCCGGTGGACGCCTCCGGACATTATGACCCGGTGGGCTACCAGGTGGCCCTGGGAGGTCTGCTGGCAGCTCAGGTGCTCGCCTTGATCTGGACCCTCCGTGCTCGTCTGGCCTCAGCTCCCCGTGGCGCTGACGCCTAACCCCACTCGCAACTGCCGACCATGCTCATTGACCTTACCCTGACAGAAGCATCCCGGATGCTGGAACGTCGTGACATCACCAGCGAACAGTTGGTGGCCGACTGCCTGGAGCACTCTCGCCAGCGCGAGCCGGAGCTACAGGCGTGGGCGTACCTCGCTCCAGATGTTGCTCTGGCACAGGCGCAGATCCTCGACCGCATTCCCCGGAGAGGCCCCCTGCACGGCATTCCGGTTGGAGTGAAGGATATTCTCGACACCTGTGATTTTCCCACAGAATACGGGTGCGCGGCTTACCAAGGCCACCAGCCGGCAACCGATGCCGCGTGCGTTGCGGCGCTGCGACGTGCCGGCGCGGTGCTGATGGGAAAAACCGTCACCACCGAGTTTGCGATGTTCTCTCCTGGCCCCACCAAAAATCCGGTGAATCCGGAGCACACGCCTGGTGGGTCGTCCAGCGGGTCGGCGGCTGCAGTGGCAGCGCTGATGGCTCCCTTTGCGGTGGGGTCGCAGACGGCCGGGTCCGTCATTCGCCCAGCAGCGTTCTGCGGAGTGGTCGGTTACAAACCCACCTTTGGGCACTTCCCGATTGCTGGAACCAAGCTGATGGCGCCTTCGCTGGACACCCTGGGGTTCTTCACCCGTTGTGTGACCGACCTGAAGCTGATCCGCCAGGGGTTGCTCGGAGAAGCCCCCCGGCCGGCACCCGGTCAGGCGCCCCGGATTGGACTGCACCGGACCGTGCACTGGGAGAAGGCCGAGGCCTCTGTGCAGAAGGTGCTGGAAAAAACCGCACAGGCGCTCCGGGATTCAGGCGCCTCGGTTCAGGACATCACGTTTCCGGTGGATGAAGACGCCCTGACGCAGGCCCAAAGCACGATTCAGGTCTATGAGTCGGCTCGGAGTGCTCTTCCGGAACTCTCCAGTCAGCCGGAAAACCTAAGTGACCGGATCCGGGGGCTTCTGGAACCGGCGCTGGAGTGGCCGTTTCAGGTTTGGGAGGAGGCTCAGCAAACCGTGCAGACCGCCCAGCAGCGGCTTCCGGAAGTCTTTCAAACGTGTGACGTGGTTCTGAGTCTGAGTGCAGGAGGCGAGGCCCCGTACGGCATCGACAACACCGGAAATCCGCTCTTCAATCGCATCTGGCATGTCCTAGGCGGTCCGGGCATTCACCTGCCGGTGGGAACCGGTCCAAACCAGCTTCCGGTCGGGGTGCAGGTGCTTGGACCTCCGGGAAAGGATGCGGAAACGCTGGCGTGGGCAGAGTGGGTGGAGGCGCGCCTCTGAGCAACGCCTCCTGGAATCAGAGGGGAAGACGGGGAAGGCCCCGGAGCGTCAGTTGACGACCTGAATGAGGTCGTTGTAGGTCACAAACAGCATCAGCGCCAGCAGCACAGAGAAGCCGAGCATCTGCGTCCGCTCCCGGAGGGTGGCACTGAGGGGGCCGCCCTTGAGCTTCTCCACGCCGAGCATGAGGATGTGTCCGCCATCCAGTGCAGGGATGGGGAGGAGGTTGAAGATGCCAAGCTGCAGGCTGATCACCGCCATCATGAAGAACAGTTCCGTCCAGCCATTTTCTGCGGCCTGACCCACCACCATGCCAATCCGGACAGGGCCGCCCAGGTCATCCATGGAGCCTTGACCAGAGAGCATCTGGCCAATGAAGCCGAAGGTGGCTCCAATCATGAAGCCCAGTCGGTCCACGCCTCGGGTGATCGCCTCTCCCACGGGAAAGCTCCGGTTTTCCATCGCCATTCCCATTCCAAGCAACAGCCGATCGGATTCCGGATCCAGGTACGGCGTGAGCTGGGCTTCCCAGGGGGCTCCGTTGCGGTCGACTTCCAGGGTCAGAGGCACCGGTGTTTCGTAGCTCGCTTCGAGGTCCATCACGGTTTGCGTGATCTGTGACCATTCGGTGATGGCCACTCCGTTGATGGAGAGGATGCGGTCTCCCGGTTGCAGTCCGGCCGCGGCAGCAGGCGACTCAGGGACCAGGCGTCCGACCACTGGTGGAATCAGCGGAGACCACCCAAGGGAGCCTTCGCGCTGGAAGCGTTCTGCCGGAACGCTGGCGTCCAGCAGCTCACCCTGACGGTCGTACTCGATCTGCAGCGTGGCGCCCGGACCGAGTTGTGCGAGGGAGTCGTTGACCGCCTGCCAAGTGGGCGTCGGTTGGCCATTGAGGGAAACCACCCAGTCCTGTGCCTGCAGCCCTAGGTCGGCAGCGACACTGCCTTCGGTGACAGAGCTGATCTTGGCGGGCTCCTTCAGGTACACCGGAACCTCGGTTCCCATCCAGAACACCAACGGCATGAAGATCAGGGCGAGCAGCAGATTGGCTGCAGGACCGGCCACGAGGATGTAGAGGCGCTGCAGCCGGGTCTTGGCGGCATAGTTTTGCGGATCCGTCGGGTCCTCGTCGTCAACGTTTTGTCCATAAAGACGGACGTAGCCTCCGAGGGGAATGGCCGAGAGCATGTACTCGGTGTCTCCGACCCGCTTGCTCCAGACCCTGGGAGGAAACCCAATGGAGAAGGATTCCACCCGAACCCCAACGTGCCGTGCCGCCAAGTAGTGGCCCAACTCATGGATGAAGACCAAGAAGCTCAGAACCAGCAGAAAAATGACAATGGTGGTCATAAGGGTGCCTTGGAGAGGTTCTAGGAAACAGTCGTTGCCGATGCCTCAAGCCACTGCTCGGCTTGGGCACGTCCCCAAGCATCCGCCGCAATGGCGTCACGGATCTCCTGGGGCGCTTGGAGAAACACAGGATGCTGTTCAGTTTGAAGGGTTGTGTGCCACAGGTCAAGAACCCTGCGGAGGATGGCGGCGATGTCGGTGAAACGGCACCGGTTTTCGAGGAAGGCATCGACCGCGACCTCATTGGCTCCGTTGAGCACAGCTGGGGCGCTGCCTCCGTGCTGAGCGGCCTCAACGGCCAGCTGCAGACAGGGGTAACGTTGCGGGTCTAGAGGCTGGAAGTTGAGGGCGCCCAGGGTGGCAATGTCCAACTCCGGAAGCGTGATCGGCAGGCGGTCTGGATAGGCCAGGCAGTAGGAGATGGGAATGCGCATGTCCGGCTGCCCCAGCTGAGCTAGGAAAGAGCCGTCGACGTACTCGACCAGTGAGTGGACGATGCTCTGGCGGTGGAGGACCACTTCAATCGCTGTCACAGGTACCTGAAACAACCAGTGGGCCTCAATCACTTCGAGCCCCTTGTTCATCATGGTTGCAGAGTCCACTGTAATCTTGGGGCCCATGCTCCAGTTTGGATGCGCCAGAGCTTCTTCCGGACGGATGGCGTCGAAGGTTTCAAGGGGACGGTCTCGGAAGGCTCCTCCGGAGGCGGTAAGGATGAGGCGCTTGACGCGGTCCTGTTGCTGTCCCTGGAGCGCCTGGAAGATGGCGTTGTGTTCGCTGTCAGTCGGCAGCAAGACGGCTCCAGTGCGTTCCGCTTCCTGCAGGAGCAACTCACCGGCAAGCACCAGAGGCTCCTTGTTGGCCATCGCAACCGGCTTCCCGGCGCGGACGGCAGCAAAGACGGAGCCCAGCCCAGCAGCGCCTACGATTCCGGCGACCACTAGGTCCACTGCATCGTCGGCGGCCACCTCCCCCAGCGCTTCCGGACCCGCGAGCACGGTCACGTTCGGAAAGCTTTCCCGTAGAGCGGCTGCGTCTTTTTCGTCGTGAACGCACACCACAGAAGGCTGGAATTCGCGAATTTGCTCCGCCAGGCGATCAACGGAGGAGTGGCAGGTCAGGGCATGGAGGGAGAAGGCTTCCGGAAATTGCCGGACGATGTCCAGGGTACTGGTTCCAATGGAGCCGGTGGATCCGAGAACCGCAAGACGCTTTCCAGAGGTCATGTCAGGAGCATGAGGTAGTAGAACAGAGGCGCCGCTAGGAGGTGTCCGTCAATGCGGTCCAAGATGCCTCCATGTCCGGGGAGCAGGGCCCCGGAGTCCTTAACCTCACACAGGCGCTTGATCTTGGACTCCACGAGGTCACCAATTTGACCAACGATGGCGGTACTCACTGCCAGCAGTAAAGCGGCCTGCCAGGTTAAGGTCAAGAAGATCCCGGCGTGGAGGAGTCCGATCAGGGCTGCCACGGCGACTCCGCAGGCACTGCCTTCCCAGGTTTTTTTGGGACTGATTGTTGGAGCGAGCTTGGTCTTGCCCCACCGCTTGCCTCCGAAGTAGGCGGCAATGTCGCTAAAGGAAATCACCAGCAGGAGGAAGAAGAGCAGCGCGGTGCCTTCAGAGAGGGCCCGGATGAGGGTGAAGTGCTGAATGGACCACACGACCCAGAGCAGGCCAAAGAGACCAATGCCCATGGAGTAGAGCTCCATCAGAGCGACCTTGGGCCGGTAGATCAACTCATGCACCAGCCAGAGGACGACGGTGATGAGCAGCCCGGCGCTGAGGCCGGCAACGCCTCCGAACACGGCACTGAGCCCGCAGAGCAGTGACGCTAGTGGAAGCAGGCCTCCGGGGAGGCGTCCCGGTGTTTGGGCAAACATCTGCTGAAACTCCCAAGCCCCAATCACGCCCACCACCAGGACCATGGTGGCCACCCAGCTGAAGGGGGCATACCCGAGCAGCAACACTGCTCCCAAGGCCAAGGGAACGCCGCTCTTGACACGGGTCAGGACGTCCGGATTTTTAAATGCCTCAGGGATCATAGCGCCTCGTGGTCCTCAGGGTCTGCGGAAGGAACCCCTCCCATCCTCCGGTCCCGGGACTGGAAGACCCGGATGGCTTCCACAAAGTCAGCCTTGGTGAAGTCGGGCCAGAGGGTTTCCGTGAAGTAAAGCTCCGAGTAAGCCGATTGCCAGGTCAGGAAGTTTGACGTCCGTTGCTCGCCGCTTGTCCGGATGATCAGGTCTGGGTCGGGCACCCCAGCCGTGTAGGTGTAGTCAGAGACAAGCGCCTCTGTGATGTCGTCTGGGGCAAGCTGTCCCGCCCGGACCTGTTCTGCAATCAGGCGCATGCCTCGAACCAGTTCCGCCCGTCCGCCATAGTTGACAGCCAGGTTGAGGAGCAGCCCCGGGTTGGCGGCTGTCGCAGCAAGTGCTTTGGAAAGCCGCTCTTGGACAAAGTCCGGAAGCCCATTTCGGTCTCCCAGCACCCGGAAGCGGACCCCGTGCTGCAGCATGGTTGCGAGTTCCTTGTCGAGGTACTCGGCAAACAGGTCCATCAGGGTGGACACTTCCCGTTTCGGGCGCGACCAGTTTTCGGTCGAGAAGGCGTAGAGGGTGAGAACGGGGAGCTTCAGCTCAACCGCGATCTCAACGGTGTCTCGGACCGCCCGAACCGCATTCCGGTGTCCCTGAAAACGGGGGAACAGGCGTTTCTTGGCCCACCGTCCGTTGCCATCCATGATGATGGCAATGTGCTGGGGAAGGCGATCCAGATCAATCTGGTCGGCAAAGGCGGGCTCGGAAGCAGGAACGGTTGGGGCGGGTTTGGTTTCCGTCAGCATCAACAGCAGTCAAGAGGAGGTGAACAAGCTGGCCATCCTATGACAGCTCCTTGGGCAAGGCAAGATTTTTCCCGTCTTTCCGGAAGAGCGGATTTTCCATTCAGTGACCTGTTTTCAGCAGGTTTTCCACCCGCAAAATGTCCTCTGGCACATCGACTCCCACGCCATCTGCTTGAGCTTCCACACAAAGAATGGCGTGCCCATTTTCCAAAATCCGCAGCTGCTCCAGCTGCTCGCACTGTTCCAGGGGCGTCCGAGGCCAGCGTGAGTACTCGAGAAGAAAGTTTCGTCGGAACAGGTACACCCCCAGGTGCCTCCAAGCGACCGGTCCTCCTTCCGGAGGCTGCCGCGGGTAGGGAATGAGGGACCGGGAAAAATAAAGGGCCTGCCCGTTGGCAGCCACGGTGACCTTGACGATGTTGGGATCGTGGAGCTGCTCCGGATCCGTGATGCGGAACATCAGCGTTGCTACAGGAAGCTCCGGACGAGCAGTGGCCGCTTGAATAAGCCGCTCAAGGTCCTCCCCCCGCAGCGTGGGCTCGTCCCCCTGTACGTTGAGCACCCAGTCGTGGGGCTGGTCGGCGACGGCCTCGACGATGCGATCGGTTCCGGTTTCATGATCGGCCGAGGTCAACGCAACCTCGCCTCCGAACGCTTGGACCGCGGCGGCAATCCGCTCGTCGTCTGTTGCGACCAGGACCTTCTCAATGGAAGGCACCTGCGTGACCCGTTCCCACACATGCTGAATCATGGGCTTTCCCAGAATGGGCGCCAGAGGTTTTCCGGGAAAGCGCGTGGACGCGTAACGCGCAGGAATGACGGCAAGGACGCCCATCAGCCCTCCTGTGGAAGCGGGTGCTTGATGAAGCGGTACGCGTTTTCGTAGATCTGCGTCACGCCCCGTTGCCGGAGGTTGGTGCTTTCCTCAAAGGCGTCATAGTGCTCCACTTCTTCCAGCACCCCGTGCGGGGCTAGGAACTCCCGGACCTCGTCTTCGCTGACGCTATACGGAGGGCCTCCGGTCCGGGGCAGGTAGTCTAGCGTGATCAGCAGCATGTGCCCTTCTGGTCGGAGAAACCTCAGCAGGTGGGGACGGTAGGTGGCGCGCTCATCGGGATCCAGGGCGATCAAGGCGGCACGGTCATAGATGGCATCAAAGGTTCCAGCAACCTCCGGAGTGAGGTCCATCATGTCTCCTTCGTAAATGCAGAGGTTCTGGTACCGGTGCCGCTTCAGGGGGCCGGCGTCTTCTTCTGTGGCCTCAAGGTGATGTTCGGCAAAGAAGTCATGGATCGCTTTTGGAATCAACTCCACACCAACCACCTCGTCTGCCCGTTCCATCAGCCACAGCAGGTCGAGGCTCTTGCCACAGAGCGGCACCAGGATGCGTTCCGGACGGGGAGTGAGGAGCACCTCGGCGTAGCGGATCAGGCGGGGGTTGACTTCAGGAACATGGAACCCAATGCGGTTTTGCTCCCAGCGGGAGGCCCATTCAGAGTAGTGCATGAGGAATTGGTTGCAGGGGTTAAAGACCGAGGGAAGCCCGTTCGATGCGCTCTTCGGGACGCCTGAGGTGCTCAAAGCGCCACTGATGCCAGGGAACGGTGAACTCGGATTGAAATTGCTGCAGGAGGTCAAAGATCAGGGTCTGAGCCAACTCGCGGGCGGCTTCCGGAGCCTCTTCCTCGCTGGTCAGCTGACGCTGTGTGCGGATGCGGTAGACGGGCTTGCCGGACTCCGGATTCAAGACGGTCAGGCGGATCAACCACTGTCGCGTGCCGGGGCATTCCTTGGTGCAGGAGTAGGATTCAAACTGAAGGAGCAGGAACCGGTTGGTGCCATAGGCGTCTTGAAGCTGGCGGGCCAGCTGCTTGTCGGACACACCGGTGGCCGCCAGGGTCGCCTGATACTGCGCCTGTGCAGGCTTGAGCTGGGGGGACTGCTGCCAGATGGATTGCTGAGCCTCAGCGACCAGCAGAGATCCAAACTGGGGCATCGCCTGAAGCCGGGCCTCAACGTCTTGAAGCAACGTCGCCCATTCGGTCCGGGGGATCAGGGTGGGGCGTCCAGAAAGCAGCACCAGCGTGGGGTGCTTCATGTGGGGAAGAAGGTTGCTTTCGCTGAACACCGCGGGGCCTTTGCAGGCGGAGAGCATGAGGAGCACGAGGCTCCCGAGAATCAAAGAACGTTTCATGAGAGGGATGAAGACGAGGAACCGCCCCAGAAGGTTGCTTCCGGACGCTGTCCCCAGGGGGAAAGCCGGCTTAGCACCATCTCGGTACGGCGAAGGATTTTTTCCATGGGAGACCCGGGAGCCTCCGTTGAGAGGACGATCACCTCACATCCGGCCTGCGCCTTCTGGAGCAGGTAGTCGTCGCTGGTGGAGAGCTCGTCGATCAGCTTGAGGCCCAGGGCTTCAGAGCCCAGCCAGACCTCACCGGTCGCGACCTCGTCCAGCGCCAACTCGGGTCGCGTTTCCCGGATGTGGTTCTTGAAGGCTTCATGGATGGACTCCAGGTTTTCCTGCAGCTTCTCCTTGTGTTCCTCCCGGACCTCGGTGAAGGGGGTGACGGTGCGTTTGTACTTGCCGGCTGTGAAGAGGTGGTAGTCCACTTCGTTCTTCTGCAGAATCCGGTGGAAGTTGGGCATGCCGGCAACCACCCCGATGGAGCCGATGAAGGCAAACGGGGCTGCGATGATGCGGTCCGCTGCGGCAGCCATCATGTAGCCCCCGCTGGCAGCAACAACGTCCACGCAGACCACGCACTTCAGCCCAGCCTGCCGGAGCCGTGCCACTTGAGAGCTGGCGAGCCCATACTGCGCCACGGCTCCTCCGGGACTGTTGAGGCGCAGGACAATCTCGTCCGAAGGCGTGGCGACCTGAATGAGGAAGGTGATCTCGTCACGCAGCTGCTCCACCTCACTGGCCATGACGTTGCCTTTGAAGTCCAGCACATAGATGCGGTTGGAGTTCTGCTGGAGCACCTCCTTACTCGACAGCCCGGCATCCAGAGCCTTCTGAATGGCGGCGGTCTGCTCAGCCTGCTGCGACTGCTGGTCCTGCTTTTCAGCCTTCTGGTCCTGCTTCCGTCGCTTCCGGATGAGCTTCGCAGCCTCCTTGGGAAGGGCGGGGAAGGCTTCCAGGAGGTCCTGAAGCTGTTCCTCGCTCTGGGCAAACTGCCGGTTCCAGTGCTTGAAGCGCAGGCGAGGCTCCTTGGAGCCCGAACGCCGGCGGAAGAAGATCCAGCGGATCAGCAGAAACAGCACAGCCAGAAAGAAGAGCACCACGGAGGCGTGGTAGAAGGTCCAGTAGTCACTCCAATTCATGGGCGAGTCCGGGAATAGGGCTTGGTTTCGTTAAAAGGCATCGCTATGCTTGAGCAGCTTGATCACTGATGTTTGGAGTTTACGGGTATGTTCACACTTTCTTCACGCACCCAGGTTTCTCTGCTGGGTGTCTGTTTTGCGTTCTCTGCCACCTCGGCAAGCCTCAATGTGGCCGCTGCTTCTTTGGTCGGCAACACGCTGGCGGAGAACAAGGCTCTGGCAACGCTTCCGCTGTCTCTCAACCTCTTGGGGACGATGTCTGCGGGGTTGCCAGCGTCGCTGCTGATGCGTCGTTACGGACGTCGCGGGGTCTTCCTGCTAGGGGTCCTACTGGGAACCCTTGGGGCGGGGACCGCTGCCTTTTCCATCATTCACGAAAACTTTGTCCTCTTCTGCGCATCCATCTTCTGCATTGGCCTGCTGCTTGGCATTGGCCAGCTCTATCGCTTTGCTGCTGTGGATGTTGCTGAGCCTGAGTTTCGGTCCCGAGCCATTTCGCTGGTGATGGCCGGTGGGATTGTCGCCGGCGTGCTGGGTCCGGGCATTGCGTCTTACGCCCGGGACCTGATTCCAGAGGCTCGCTTTGCCGGCAGCTACTTGGCGATCATCACCCTCTACGCGGTCATTGCCCTCATCCTCAGCGTGCTCCGGCTTCCTTCCATGCAGACCCCTGGAGAGGACGCGCCCCAGCGTCCGTTGCCGGAAATCTTTCGGCAACCTAAGCTGATTGTTGCGGTTGTGAGCGCGGCCATCGGATACGCGGTGATGGCGCTGGTGATGACGGCGACGCCCCTGGCCATGACCCATCACCACCACGCTTTTCCGGATGCTGCGTTGGTCATTCAGTGGCACGTGGTCGGGATGTACGCCCCCTCGTTTTTCACGGGAAACCTCATCCAACGCTTTGGCAGCCTCCGGATCATCCTGATCGGCATCCTCCTCAATGCCCTGTGTGTGGCCATCAACCTGACCGGACAGAGCTGGTGGCACTTCTGGACCGCCTTGGTGCTGCTGGGGGTCGGCTGGAACTTCATGTTTGTGGCCGGAACCGCCTTGCTCACGGAAACCTACCGACCGGAAGAGCGGGCTGCTGTCCAAGGAGCCAATGACTTGATGGTCTTTGCCTCTGCTGCAACAGGGTCACTGCTGGCAGGGGTGCTGCTGAACCTCTTGGGCTGGCAGTGGGTGAACCTGCTGGCGTTGCCTCTGCTGGTGGCCGTGACGGCGCTGATGGTCTGGTACATGCGCTCCACGCGAGTGCTGGCTCCTGCGGCCACCTAAAGCTCCTTCAGCCTTCCTTTTCAGAGCGCCGGTGCCTTTCCGGGACTGGCGTTCCTCAGTCCTTAGAACCAGAATCCCCAGTAAATCACAAAGCCGGAGGAGACCTTAAGGAGGTCCAGCCAGGTTTCGTTTCGTTTGGCAATGTTCTGGTCGAGTTCCTCGCGGGTTCCGCTGATCAAGGTCCAGGTTTCATAGTGCTCCACCACCTCTGCCGACTCACTGAGGGGCACCGCGTATCGTAGCACATCAACTCCAAAAAACGAGTAGTTGGAGAAGCTCATGAAGCCGAGGCCTCCGGTGGCGACGGTGGCCTTGAGGTGCTGGTCAAAGCTGGCGCTCCCCTGAATGCGGTTGAAGGTCCGGTCCCAAAGGTCCATCCGCCGCTCCTCAAGGGTCACCATTGCAAGGAGGGAACTGCCGAGGAAGTACTTTCCAAAGAGGGCGGTGTTCCGGAACCGCGAGGTCCCGAAGGCTTCCAGACGTTCCTTGGTGAGCACCTGAAACTGATCCGTGTCGCTGCTCTCCACACCAAACACAACGGGGTCCTGGTACCACCCTACGACCAGAGGAGGCGCCGGCACGTACATGGGGTGCAGTCCGTAGCCGAACCCGAGCAGAAGTCCGGAGTCCTTGTCGGCGCGTCCTCCAAGGGGCTTGGCTCCTTCCGGATCCAGGTAAGGGTCGTCCCAAGGAAGGGTCTGTGCGCTGAGGGGCGTTGTCAGGGAGAGCAGGGTGCTCAGGAGGATCAGTGCTCCGGTAAGAAGCCAGGACGTGTTCCGGAACATGTGGGGAGAAGAAGAGGAATCCGGAGCACTGGGGGGTGCTCCGGATGAAGGCCAGGAGCGGCTTAGTGGCCGTGCCAGGTCTTGCAGAGGTGCTTGTCGGAGATCGGCAAAATGGGCAGCTTCCCGAGGAACGACAGGTACGACAGGAAGAAGGCTCCAAGGAAGCCGAGAGTAATCAGCAACTCCGTCAGTCCGAGGTACACGTGGTAGTGTCCTTCATGCTGAAGGGACGGCACCACCATCAGGTAGATGGCCAGCCACTGTCCTGCAGCAATCCAGATTCCCATTATCCGAACATACGCTGGCTTGCGGCACAGCGTCTTCGGCAGCAGGCCGAGGAACACGGAGAAGAAGACCCAAGCAAGAACGACCAGGAAGACCGTCTGCCACGGCTGCTCCATGGTCCGAACGATCAGGTAGGGCGTCTCTTCTGGGAGGTTCGCATACCAAATGGGCAGGTACTGCGAATACCCCATGTAGGTCCACAGCAGGGAGAAGGCAAACGCCATCTTGGCCAAGTCGTGGAGACGGTTCACCGTGATGTAGTCCGCAAGGCCAAACTTGTTCCGGACGGTGACCGAGATGGCCAGCATCAGGCCCAAGAAGGCGTGCATGTTTCCAATCAGGAAGAAGACTCCAAACAGGGTGCTGAACCACTCTTGATCGAGCGTCATCACAAAGTCCCAAGCGAGGAATGAACCGCCCACGCCGTAGATGATGGCCAGCGCCGGGGCAATCCGTCGGGACAGCTGCTCCAAGCGAATGACTTCGTCTTCATGGTTGCCGTATCCGTCCAGCATCTTGTCAGCAAAGGCGCCGCCCCACTTGCTGCCCAGCAGTTTGCGGGCAAGGGCCACGTCCGGCTTGATGGAGGTCTTCACGAACCAGTAGGAAATGCCGTACATCAGCAACAGCCAGAAGATGTTGCGGGAGATGAAGAAGGGCAGGTTCAGCCAACCGGCCTTGACCGGGTGTCCGTGGTGCAGAAACGGGGTGTGCGACCATTCGTACAGCACCGTGGCGCCGAAGAAGACCACGAGGAACATCACAAACGAGATGGGCAGGAACCCGGCACACGCCTCAGCAAGGCGCTTGAAGGGACGTCCCCACTTGGCGTCAGTGATCTGCCAGATGACGGCAAAGATGACTCCGGCCTGGGCGATGCCTCCCCAGAACATGACATTGATCAAGAAGGTCTGCCACGCCCGGAGCACGCTCTCTTCGTCACCGACCTGGCCGATGACAAACATTGCGATGCCTAACGCCACAAACGCCCAGAGTAGGGTCTTGATTCCCTTTGGAATCTCAAACAGGGACTTTTCAGCAATCTCTTTCATCGAATCTCCTTACCGAACTGGTCGCTGACCATGTAGTTCACCATGTCCCAGCGATCCTGAACGGACGTCTGTGCTCCAAAGGCTGGCATCAAGCCCCGTGGGGTCTGATAATAACTTCCGTACTTGATCTTGTTGTAGAGGTGCGATTGCGCCGTGGGGATCTGGAAGATGGCCACGATCGGAGGAGCCGGAACGCCCTTTTGTACCGCGACGGTGTTGGCCAGTCCGTCCTGCCCATGACAGGCCGCACAGTAGGTGTTGAAGAGCACCTGTCCACGCTGCAGAGAGGCCGTTGTGGCACGGGTCGGGTTCTTGGGGTAGAACTCACGTGGGTGACCTTCGGGCCCTGAACCGTCGCCGACGACAGCAGGGATGAAGGGGTCATAGACCTTGCTGATCTTCCCCAGCACCACCTTGACGGGCACCGAGTCCTCAGCAAACTCTTGGTAGGAGCCTTCTTCCTGAGGCTTCAGGCTCTTGCCGTCATACATGTCCCGGTAATACGGGTAATCCTTTCCGTCAAACCAAGGGCGGTCATCGTTGGTGATGTTGTAACCGGTTTCCTTAGGATCGTAGTACGGGTTCCGGTCTACAGCGGACAGCATGGAGGCGCTCACTCCCAAGAGGAAGCAGCCCGCCAGGGCCCGTTTCCAGTTTCGCTTAAGTGCGTTCGACATGAACCTCCTCTGCTCCATTCTTTTTCATGACTTCCATGAACTCGTCCAAGCGCGACTCGTCACATCGGACCACGACTCCGAAGCGGTCCCGCTGGAAGCGCAGGTACTTCTTGACTCCGGCCGGCATCGGGTGACGGATGGTGTCAATGACGGCCAGCAATGCCAGTCCTGCTAGGGTGTGGAACGCGGCCATCAGAATCGTTAGCTCGAAGCCAATCACCGTGAAAGCGGGGATGGCCAAGATGGGCTTGCCACTCACCGGGAGGACCCAGTCAGAAGCGGTCCAGGCTGGGAAGCTGTAGCCGATGAGGGTTCCCAGGGCCCCGAAGGCCAGGGCAATCCAGGGCACAATGCTCTGAGGTTCTCCCAGAGCATGGTCAATTTCATGACGCGGGCATGGGGACAGAACGGTGGGCTGAACGCCTTTATTCCGGACCTCCTCAATGGTCTCCGTCGTCTCATCCAAGTGGGCAAACGAGGCCCAAACGCCGGTGAACTTAGCCATCAATGCTCCTTCGGAGAGTGTTTCATTGGAGGATTCGCCGCTTCCTTCAGCTCCATGATTGCCATCGGCGGAAGGGTTTTGGCAAAGAGGGTAAACAGCGTAAAGAAGAATCCGAAGCTTCCCACCGTAATGCCCACCTCAACGATGGTCGGCCAGTACTCGCCCCAAGAGGCGGGGTCGTACTCGTGCTGGAGCGAGCTTCCGACAATGTTGAAGCGCTCGAACCACATGCCCACGTTGATGAGGCCACAGATGATCCAGACGGCAAGGAGGTTGTGCCGGACCTTGTTACGCCAGAGCGGAATGGGAGCAATGACGTTGCAGAAGACCATCAGCCAGAACGCGATCTGCGGGAAGGTGATGTTGTGGTCTCCCGTCAGGGTCCAGCTGGTCATGTCACCAAACGGACGGAAGTAGAAGATCGCCCGCTCGTAGGGGCTGCCGCTGTACCAAGCAATGAAGAACTCGGTCGCGTACGCGTATCCCACCACCGTGGAGGTGAAGATGATCACCTTGCAGACGCTGTTGACCACGTGGGTCGAGATGTACTGCTCAAGACCGAACACCACCCGGACCGGAATCAGCACCGTCATCACCATCGCCAGCCCTGAGAAGATGGCGCCGGCCACGAAGTAGGGGGCAAAGATGGTGGTGTGCCATCCCGGAACCGAGGACATGGCAAAGTCCCAGCTAACGATCGAGTGGACCGAAAAGACCAGCGGGGTGGCTAGGGCGGCAAAGATCAGGTAGCCGCGCATGTAGTGCATCCACTGGTGGTTCGTGCCACGCCACGCCAGGGCCATGGGCGTGTAGATCAGGGCCTTGAGCTTGTGACCCCGTCGCATCGCCTCGTCTCGCAGAATCGCCATGTCCGGAATCAGGCCCAGCATGAAGAACATGATGGAGACCGTCATGTACGTGGAGACCGCGAACACGTCCCAGAGGAGGGGCGACTTGAAGTTCACCCAGAGCATCCGCTCGTTGGGATACGGGATCAGCCAGTAAGCCAGCCAGGGCCGTCCGGTGTGCAGGATCGGGAAGAGGCCGGCGGTCATGACCGCAAACACCGTCATTGCTTCCGCACTGCGGTAGATGGCGGTTCGCCAGGGCGCCCGAGTGAGGTAGAACACCGCCGAAATCAGAGTTCCTGCGTGACCGATACCCACCCAGAAGACGAAGTTGGTGATGTAGAAGCCCCACATGATCGGGTGGCTAATACCGGAATAACCAATTCCGACATCAACCTGAATGGCCAGGCTGATGACCCCCAGCACCAGCGCGGTCAGGAAGCCGAGCAGGAGCAGGAAGTAGGAGGGGTGCGGCTTCTCCAGCATCGCCAGCATGTCGTCATTGATCTGTCCGTAGTCCAGAGTCGTTGCTTCAATGCCGGGGTGCCCGAGATGCTCGTCAATGACAACGCGACCTGCGTCAGCGTCGTATTGGTTTAGCGCAGCTGCGTGCATGGATTTCTCCGTGTGTTAGATAAAAGCTCAGGCGTGCTCAGCACCGTCCGAGTGCCCACTCACCTCACGGGTATTCACCTTCTTGAGATAAGTAACAGCGGGTTTGAAGTTGAGTTCCGGGAAGACTTCATACTGACGATCACGTTCCTCCATGTCGTCACGCATGGCCAACTGAGAAACCCGACTGTTCGGGTCTGAGAGGTTCCCAAAAGTAATGGCTTGGGTCGGACAGGTCTGTTGACACGCCGTCATCACCTCACCGTCCCGAAGGTCTCGGCCCAGCGCCTTGGCTTGCCGCTTGGCGTAAGTCAGGCGAGGCACACAGAAGTTGCACTTTTCCATCACCCCCTTCTCACGGGTGGTCATGGTCGAGTTGAGCTGCTGATCCAGAGGAGCCGGGAACTCATAGCTGAACCAGTTGAAGCGACGGACCTTGTAGGCGCAGTTGTTGGAGCAGTAACGCGTTCCCACACACCGGTTGTAGATCATGGCGTTGAGGCCTTCCGGGTTGTGGTAGGTCGCATAGACCGGGCAGACGGGCTCGCAGCCGGCGTTGCCGCACTGCTGACACATCATCGGCACAATCCGGGTCTCGAAGTCGTCCCCGTAGCCCTCGAAGTAGCGCTCGAGGCGGATCCAGGACATTTCCCGACCGACGGCCGCCCGCTCTTTTCCAACAACGGGGATGTTGTTGTCGGCATAGCAGGCCACAACACAGGCCGAGCACCCGGTGCAGCGGTCGAGGTCGATCGTCATGCCCCAGCGGTAAGGCTTGTAGTAGCCTGCCGTCTCGGCACGGTCCGGATACATCTCCGTTTTACGCTTGTGGGCTGCGCCGTGTCCGGCGTCTCCTGAAGCCAGTTCTGCAACAGTAGCCGCTGCGGCGATGTCTCGACCCGCTTGACGGGGGTTGCCGTCCATGTTGACAGTGTAACCCTTGCTGCCGGTGCCCTTCACTTCTACAGCGGTTCCGGAGAACACCAGGTTTCCAGAGGAATCCTGCTTGACCGGGAGGAGCGTCATGACGTTCACCCCGAATCCATCTGCTGCGGCTCCGGAGCTTTCATGCCCCTGTCCCATGGGGATTGCCACGGCTTGACGGTGGATGCCGTAGTAGTAGTAGGCCATCAGGCTCAGGGTTCCCTGAGACGTGGTCACTTCCACAACGTCTCGGTCGTCAATGCCCATTTCCTTGGCAGTGTCCGGGTGGATTTCCAGCCAGGAGTCCCAAACGATCTGAGACATGGGATCTGGCACCTCTTGCAGCCAGGGCTTGTTGGCGCCGCTTCCGTCAGCTTTCAGCAAAGAGGACGAGACCAGTAGGGTCAGGCCTTCGTTGCGGGTTGGAGCAGGCACGGAAACACCCGTCACTGCGTTCGACAGCGTCACCGTGGTGGTGGGCGTGGAACCAAAGACCCCTCCGTCTTCCAAGACGGAAACCCAGAAGTTGTCGAAGAGTCCGGGACGTCCGGTCTCGTTCTGAACCTGCATCCAGGCCTTCTGGAGGTAATCCTTGTAGGTCGTGATGCCGTCAAAGGCACTCCGGCGGACTCCTTTAGCAACCGTGATCATCACATCTTCACGGGCCTTGGCGTCAAACGTGTTCACAGGCGCCATCACCGGCTGCTGAAGGCTCCGGACTCCGGCACGCGGGGCCGCGTCTCCCCAGGTCTCATAAGCGGTCAGCGCAGGCAGCACCAAGTCGGCTGCGCTGGTGGTTTCGCTCTTCATGGAGGCGAGGCTGACGACATACGCCTTCTGCAGCGCTGCTGCCATTCCCAGCTCCGGAGGCAGGGCGTAGAGGGGGTTGGAGTCGTCAACGACCAAAACCTTCACACGACCGGCGTTCAGGTCGTTGATCAGGTCCACCACCTGCTGATGCGAGGTGTCCTCTTCCTGGCTCATCTGCGGGAAGACTACCGTGCGGTTGAGGTTGCCTGCGACTGCGTTGAGGATGTTGATGGCAACCTGCATCTCCACTGCAGCCTCTGTTGCGGCAACGGGGCCGCCTCCCAGCGCAAGGCTGGGGGTGTCAGCACTGAAGGCTTCTGCGAGTTCCGTAATCTTTTCGGCTTCAACCCCAATGGCGCTGGCCACCTTTTCAGGCGCATACGCGTCCAAGTAGCTCTCCAGCCAGGCGTATCCGCCCTTCTGGTTCCGGACCACGTGGGCTAGGGACAGGGCCATCAGGCCTTCGGTTCCCGGATTGATCGGGACCCAGCGGTCGGCCTTGGAAGCGGTCAGGGAAACCTGCGGGCTTACTTGGACAAACTCACGACGCTGACCGTTTTGGTAGGCGTGCATGTTGACGAAGCGGCGGCTGTTCTCCACCTGGTTGCCCCAGCTCTCCAAGAAGTCGCTGCTGAAGTTGATCAGCATCTGCGCTTCTTCAAAGACGTAGTCCGGGACCATGGCCTTGCCAAAGGCGATGCGGTTGGCTTCAACCAGGGCGTTGCGGCTGAGCAGGTCAAAGGTGACCTTGCGCCCACCACCGACGGCCTGCAGCCACTCGGCGACAAAGGCTTTGCCCGTGCCGGTTTCAGGACGTCCGAGGTACACCACCTGTCCTCCGGCGGTGTTGAGCCGCTGAGTCAGTTCCTTCAGGCCCTGCTCCCAAGTGATGGCGCCTCCGGCTTTGCTGGACGGAGCCGCCAGCCGGTCAGGATTGTAGAGCGCCTGCATGGACGCTTGACCTCGGGCACACAGAGCGCCTTGGTTGAGGGGGTGGTTGGGATTCCCTTCGGCTTTTTGCGCCCGGTGCTCCCGAACCGTGACCATCATCCCGCAGGCAGCGTCGCACTCGCGGCAGGTGGTCATGTAGTTGTATGCCTCGCTGGGGGCATACTCAAAGTTGGTCGGCGGGACCAACATGGGAATCAGCTTCTCCGGCTTCTGCTGACAGCCAGCTGCAGTTGCAGTGGCGCCCGCAACCCCCATGTATTTAAATAGATTTCTTCGACTCAGGCCTTTGCTCATCAGAAACTCCGAGTGTTTGACAAAAGAATGGGGGTCAGTAGTGACAGGTGAAGCAGTCGTTCATGTTCGGGGTGTGGTAGCCCTTGTCATCAACCAAGTGCATCGCGGCTTCCCGCTTGGCATCATTTTCCTTGGCATTGAACCACCCCTCGAGGGTGCTCATGGCGCGCTTGCGCTCCACAGCGCCCTTCACCTGCAGGTGACACTCCATGCACCAGCCCATGCCCCCGAAGTTCTGGTCCACCTTGGCCACAACCTTCATCTGGGAAACATTTCCGTGGCACGCTTGACAGCGCTGGTCACCACCGGCTCGGAACTGGGAAAGCTTGCACTCCAGCGAACGGGGATTCGCCTGCATGTCACATCCGCGTCCGGCTTCATCAACAAAGCGGCTGCTGTCGACGTTGATGTGCTCCTTGTGAGGGAAGCGGACAAAATCGGGGATGTCGTGAACCTTGACCCACGGGATGGGTTCACCCTTGTCCCAGTGGTTCCGGAGGGTGTCCAGGCCGTCCAGCCACTCCTTCGGAGAATTGGCCGGAGGTTGGACAATTTTCATCTCGTTGGTCCCGTGACACCCGATGCAGGTGCTGACGGGAGGAACTCCTGAAGAGTAGGAGCGACGTGCATAAAGGTGGCAGTATTGACACGAGATCCCGTTTTGCGTGACGTGAATCTGGTGGTCAAATGCAATGGGTTGTTGAGGGGCTTGCACCTGAGCAGAGCTGACCCCGGGGAGGCCAACAAACATGGCTCCAATGAAGGCGAGGCCCAGGAGGAGGCGCGAAAAGCGATGATCCATGAGGAAAACCTGCGTTTTGGTAACAAGGGCTTGCCTGGCTGGTCCGGCGGGATGAGGGCACCTGAATTCCCATTCAGGGCTCTGCGCAAAACCGGCAACCACAAGGCCGTGGATAAAACTCGAGAAACTATAAAGGTGAAGAAGAATTTGGCAAGCCCAAACTCGGATTCTGGTTCCAGAGTGCAATTTCCGCTTCCCCCCGCCAGCCCGCAATTGGATTGACTTTGCGGGCCTCCTCCTTTAAAAATTTGCGTTTTATGACGAAGCCCTAATGGTTCGCTTTTCCGCACACGCCCTGCACGACCTCAAGCTTCTGTGATCTCGGTCCAAAACGTTACCAAGCGCTTCGGCGGAGTCCACGCGGTCAGTGGGGTGACCCTCACCATTGAAACCGGCAGCATCACGGGGCTCATTGGCCCCAACGGCGCCGGCAAGACGACCCTCTTCAACCTGATTGCTGGAGCCACCCCGCCCACCAGCGGCTCGATCTTCCTCGACGGGGAAGACGTTACCGGCCTCCAAGCCCACCAGTTGTTCTCCAAAGGCCTCCTCCGGACCTTCCAGATCGCCCACGAATTCCACACCCTCAGTGTGCTGGACAACCTGATGATGGTGCCGGCAGGACAGCGCGGGGAAAGCCTCCTCGGAGCCTGGTTCCAGCGTCAGGAGGTGGCGCAGCAGGAGAAAAAACTGCAGCAACGTGCCGAGGAGGTCATTGAGTTTCTCAACCTCAATCACGTGGCCCACGAACTGGCCGGGAACCTTTCAGGCGGACAAAAAAAACTGCTTGAGCTAGGACGGACGATGATGGTCGATGCCAAGATGGTGGTGCTGGACGAAGTCGGCGCCGGCGTCAACCGGACCCTACTCAATGAGATTGGAGACGCGATCCTCAAGCTCAACCAGGAGCGGGGCTACACGTTTTGCATGATTGAGCACGACATCGACTTCATCAGTCGGCTCTGCAATCCGGTGGTGGTCATGGCAGAAGGCAAGGTCCTCACACAAGGTACCCCCACCGAGGTCCGGAACAACGAAGACGTGATCGAAGCCTACTTGGGGACGGGATTGAAGAACAAGCCCAAGGAGCCCGCATGAGCTTCCTGATTGGAGAAGCAATGGTCGGCGGTTATGGCGCCGCAGACATCCTCAACGGCTGCACCGTTGGTGTCGATCAGGGCGAGGTTGCCGTCATTGTGGGACCCAACGGCGCCGGGAAGTCCACCGCGATGAAGGCCCTGCTGGGACTGCTGAAGCTGCGCAAGGGGCAGGTGCGGCTCAACGGAACCGACATCAGCCACCTCACGCCGCAAGAGCGAGTGAAGCATGGGCTCGCGTTTGTCCCCCAGACTCAGAATGTGTTCCCCTCCATGACCGTTGAAGAAAACCTGAGGATCGGCGCCCACCTACGTCGAGACGGCATTGAGGAAACGATGGAACAGGTGTATGGCCTCTTCCCGATTCTCCGGGAGAAGCAGCAGCAGCCTGCCGGTGAGCTTTCCGGAGGACAGCGTCAGCAGGTGGCCGTGGGGCGTGCACTCATGACCCGTCCGCAGGTGCTGCTGTTGGATGAACCAACGGCTGGCGTGTCGCCAATTGTCATGGATGAGCTCTTCGACCGCATCCTCGAGGTCAAGCAGGCCGGAATCGCCGTCCTCATGGTGGAACAGAACGCCCGGCAGGCCCTGGAAATTGCGGACCGTGGCTACGTGTTGGTCACCGGAGAAAACCGCTTCACGGACACCGGCGCCGCCTTGCTCGCTGATCCGGAGGTCCGCCGTACCTTTTTGGGAGGGTAATGGAAATCCTCAACGCCGTGGTGCTGTTTGCCAACTTCGTCTTCATCCCTGCTCTTTCCTACGGGGCACAGCTTGCCTTAGGCGCCGTAGGCGTCACCCTCATCTTTGGCATCCTCCGTTTTGCCAACTTTGCGCACGGCGAACTGATGGCCTTCGGAGGAATGATTACCATCTACGTCACCTGGTGGTTTCAGTCCCTGGGCTGGAGCATCGACCCACTTCCGACAGCGCTGCTTGCGCTTCCGGTGGGAATGGGCGCAACGGTTCTCTTTTCCCTTGGGGTGGAACGCTCCGTGTTTCGCTTCTACCGCCAGCGCAAGGCCAAGCCTGTCATTCTCGTCATTGCCTCAGTGGGGGTGATGTTTGTCATGAACGGACTCGTTCGGCTCTTCATTGGAACCGATGAGATCGTCTTCTCTGATGGCAACAAGTTCCTCATCAAGGCCCGGGAGTTCAAGCAGATGACCGGGCTGGGCGAGGCGTTGGTGATCAAGCAGAATCAGGTGATCACGGTCCTCTTGGCTCTGGTGGCAGTGCTGGCGCTGTTCTGGTTTCTGCAGAAGACCCGGATGGGGCAGGCGATGCGAGCCTTTTCGGACAATGAGGACCTAGCCCTGCTTTCTGGCATCAACCCGGAACGTGTGGTCCTGACCGCCTGGGCGATCGCCTCGGTGCTGGCCACCCTAGCTGCCGTGCTGTACGGCCTAGACAAGAGCTACAAGCCGCTGGTGTACTTCCACCTCCTGCTCCCGATCTTTGCGGCGGCCATTGTTGGCGGCATTGGGGAACCGATTGGGGCGATCTTAGGAGGATTCATTGTGGCATTCTCTGAGGTGATGGCCACTTACGCGTACAAGAAATTCCTTGGCTACCTTGTCCCAGAAGCATGGGCTCCGGAAGGCCTCGTGCAGTTCCTTTCGACCGAGTACAAGTTTGCGGTCTCCTTCATCATCCTGGTGGTGGTCCTGCTGGTCCGTCCCACAGGGCTGCTGCGTGGGAGGGTTCTGTGAGTTACTCCGTCCGGGCCTGGTTGAGCTTTTTCATCATGGGCCTGCTGCTGCTCTGGGTAGGCGTGGGGCAATCCTGGAACGTCGCGCTGGCCATCTTGAACCTCTGCTTCATCTCGGCGTTGATGGCGTTGGGCCTGAACATCCAGTGGGGCTACGCCGGACTCTTTAATGCCGGAGTGATGGCTTCAACCGCGGTTGGAGGAGCAACGGCCGTGCTGGTTTCCTACTCTCCGGTTGGCGAGGCATGGTCGGTGGGAGCCACGGGTTTGGCCCTCAGTGTCATCGGGGTGCTGGGAACGATTTTGGGAGTCTGGCTGGTTCGTCGTTCGTTTCCAGCGGGAAGGCTCCGGAACTTGGGTGTGACCGTGGTTCTCCTGTTGGGACTTTGGTTCATCCGCAGTTTTTTTGATGAAGCCGTCCGGGCCATTGAACGGGTGGACCCGGGGAAAACCGGATTCCTGGGAGGGCTTGGTCTCCCGATCCTGACCTCCTGGCTGGCTGGAGGACTGACGGCGGCCGCGCTTGCTTGGCTGGTGGGACGAATTGCGCTGGGCCTTCGTTCTGACTACTTTGCCATCGCCACCCTCGGCATTTCAGAGATTGTCATCTCGGTTCTGAAAAACGAAGACTGGTTGACCCGCGGCGTGAAGAACGTCTCCGGCCTGGATCGTCCGGTGCCGTATGAACTGGATCTGCAGCAGGCAGAGTGGTTTGCCAGCCTAGTCGCTTGGTGGCAGGGCATCGAGGACCCGGAGGTGCTTTCAGAGGCGCTGGTCACGGCCTCCGGTGTCTTTGTGAAACTCTGCTACTCCGGACTGTTCCTAGTGGTGCTGCTGGCGATCCTCGGGTTGGCCGTACGGGCTTTGAACTCGCCGTGGGGGCGAATGATGCGGGCCATCCGGGACAACGAAGTGGCGGCCTCCGCGATGGGGAAGGACGTGGTGCGTCGGCACCGGGAAGTGTTCATCATTGGCTCTGCGGTGATTGGCATTGCCGGTGCGATGCTGACCACGCTGGATGGACAGTTCACCCCCGGAGGTTACAACCCGCTCCGTTACACCTTCCTGATCTGGGTCATGGTGATCATTGGGGGAGGGGGCTCCAACCTGGGTGCTGTCATCGGTGGCTTCATCACCTGGTTCTTCTGGGTGGAGGCGGAGCCCGTCGGCCTTTGGGCCATGGGAGGTTTGGCAGGAACTCTCAGTGACGACAACCCCCTTCGGCAGCATCTGCTGGATGCGGCTCCGCACATGCGGATGGTGGTCATGGGCCTGCTGCTGCTGCTGGTCCTCCGTTTCAGCCCCCGGGGCATCCTTCCTGAACAAACCTCGCGGGCCTAGCACGCCTTTCAAAGCGGCCTCTCTTCAAGCGATAAGAGTCGTAACCGGATTCTGGAGCAGCGGCTTCATCACGTCCGGGGGGCTCCGGGCAGTACGCCGGCAGGGAGGTGCAGGTCTCGTTGCGGAAACGGAATGGTCAGCCCGGCCTGTTCAATCTCCTCCTTGACCCGTTGGTTCAGGTCCCAGAACGCCTTCCAGTAGTCCTCCGTAGTGGCCCATCCCCTGAGCTGCAGATTCACGGAACTGTCTCCCAGAGAAAGCACCATCACCTGTGGGGCGGGTTCCTTCAGGAAGCGAGGCTCCGTTTCAGCAATGTGCCGGAGCACAGCGAGTCCGGCCTCAATGGAATCGGAATAGGCGATTCCTACCACAAGGTCCATGCGTCGCTTGCCATTCCGGGTAAAGTTGGTGATGGTGTTGCCCCAGACGAGGCTGTTGGGAGACGCCACGTAGAGGCCGTCTGCGGTCTCTAGGATGGTGGTGAAGAGGTTGATTTCGGCCACGGACCCTGTGATGGAACCACACTCCACAAAGTCTCCAGCCCGGAAGGGGCGCAGCAGCAGCAGCATGATGCCGGCAGCGATGTTGCTCAGGGTGTCCTTCAGAGCCAGGCCAATGGCAAGACCAGCGGCTCCCAGGAGGGTGATGATGCTGGCTGTGTTGACGCCGAAAATGTCGAGGATGAAGACAGCACCGATCGTGTAAACCGCATACGCTGCTGTGGTGCAGAGTACGGGCACCAGCGTCGCATCCACCTTCGCCAAGCGGTGACTGGTCCGGAGGATGACCTGCTTGACGCCCTTTCCCACCAGCAGACTGACGGCCAGAATGATCAGGCTCAGGAGTGCTTTGTAGCCCACGCTCACCAGAGTCGTGGAGTGATCAGCCCAGAAGGGTTGGATGATGTCAGTCACAGGGGCCTCTTCGTGTTGCCGCTCCTTGAAAGCCCTCGGCACGTGCGGCGGAATCCGAGGAAACGGGGAGCTGGAGCGATTTGATGCAGGGCAACAGGTTAGCAGATTTTCCGGAAGAGGCCTATGGGAAACCCGCCCGCGGGAGGGCTTGTGAGGAAAGAGAAAAGGAGGAAGGAAGGCCTCACCGTCAGGCGGTCAGGCCAATGAAGCCACGTCGCTCAGGGAAGCTCCAACGTGCTCAAGCGACGAGAGTAGATCAAACGCAGCCACCAGCCCTTCAGCCCGGGGGCACGTCCAACTTCTGCCAAGTGATTCCGTTGGTTGCGGCTTTCTCTCAGCGCTCGTACAATAACTTCACTGCGAATCATTGGGTCCTTTTGGGTCGAGTCTTCCACGAAACGATTTTCGAACTGAGGCCAGCGGCCAGTTGGCGCATCGGCTCCGGACGGCACCGTTGTGCTTGTGCTCCCTCGGATCTGTGGTAGATTGATCGGCGATGAAGCAAAAAGTGACGTTACTGTAGCTTTAAGGCTACATTGAGTCAATACGATAATTTACGGAACGGGAATGCAACCGGAACAGATCAAGAAGCGTCTGATTGAACTCAGCTGGACCCAGGATGAACTGGCGCAGCGCATTGGCCGGAACCGGGTGACGATCAGTCGCTGGATGAATGGCCGGGCGCCGATCGACAAGGCGACATCGCTGCTCCTGGAGCAACTGCTCTATGGGCCGGCGCAGATGCGGGACGAGGCTGATGCCATCCGGATGATCCCGATCTATGAGGTCACCGCGTCTGCCGGAAGTGGCGCCTTCAACCTAGACCAGTGTGCCGTGGTGGAGCAGGTTCCTCTGCCGAGCGCTTGGATTGAGCAGAAGCTCCGGGTGGCCCCGCAGTCGCTTTCAGGTTTGCGGATTGAAGGGGACTCGATGGAGCCGGTTGCCCGTTCTGGTGACCTGATCATCCTCGATCACACCAAGCACAAGCCCGGAGATGGTTACTACGTCCTCAATGTGGACGGCATGGTCTTTTTCAAGAAAACGCAGTGGAAGGCCGACACTCAGACCCTCCGGGTGATCTCTGAGAATCCGGCTTACCAGGAGATGGTCTTTGACGCTTCCACCAGCACACCGATCTCGGTCATTGGTAGAGTGGTGTACTGCTTACGAACCCTCTGAATGGCCTCTGGAACCCACGGGTTCCGCTCTCTGTTTTCACCTCAGAAGGAGACTCAACCATGAAGCATCCCGCCCTTACCGAGCACTCGGTCGCGGTGATTACCGGAGGCGCTTCCGGCATTGGACTGGCCACCGCCATGAAGCTGGCCGCCCTGCAGATGAGGATTGTCCTCGTGGATATCCGGGCCCCTGAGCTTGAGGCGGCAGCGGCGCAGGTACGGGAAGCCGGTGCGGCAGACGTCCTAGCCCGAACGCTTGATGTGTCAAACCGCAACGCGTTGATTGACCTAGAGGTGGAGGTTGCCGAAAAGTGGGGCGGCACCGACATCCTCATGAACAACGCTGGCATTCAGCCCGGAAGCACACTGCTCGAGGATCCGGAAAACTGGGTCCGCATCCTTGCGGTCAACTTGGGAGGCATGGTCCACGGCACCCAGGTCTTCCTTCCCCGCATGATCGAGCGGGCTCGGCCGGGGCTGGTCATCAACACGGGGTCGAAGCAGGGCATCACCACGCCTCCTGGTGACCCGGCCTACAACGTCAGTAAGAGCGGTGTGAAGACCTTTACCGAGGCGCTGGCGTACGAGCTGCGCAACACCGCTCGGCATCAGCTCACCGCCCATCTGCTCATTCCCGGGTTTGTCTTTACCGACCTCACGCGACACGACCGGACGGAAAAACCCGCTGGTGCGTGGACTCCGGAACAGACCGCCGAGTTCCTCTTTGAGCGCCTGGATGAGGGGGACTTCTACATCCTCTGTCCTGACAACGAAGTCACCCGTGAGCTGGATGAAAAGCGGATGGCCTGGGCGATGGGCGACCTGATTGAGAACCGTCCTCCGCTCTCTCGTTGGCATCCGGACCATGCCGAGGCGTTTCAGCGTTTTGTGAAGGGAGAGTAAGCTGACGTCCGGACCACAGCGTCCGGACACGTGGCTTCAGTCGATAGGAAGTTGGAGGACCAGGCGGGCGCCCGTGCGATCTGCCCGGTTGAGGGCTTCCAGGTAACCTCCGTGCTCCTCTGCGATCCTCCGGGAGAGGGGCAGCCCGATGCCGTTGCCGTCTGAGCGTGTGGTGTAGAACTCATCAAAGATGTGCGGCAGGTCCTGTTCCTCAATGCCAACGCCGCAGTCCAGCACCTCCAGCTTCATGAAGCCCTTTTTGAGCGTCAGCACCAGATCAATGGGCGCCTTCTCTGGGGCGGTGCCGGAGTTGATCACCGGAATGGTTGCCTGAACCGCGTTGGTGATCAGGTTCTGCAGGCACTGCTGCAGCAAAACGGGATTGACCTGCAGTTCGGGCTCTTCGGCCTCTGTAATGTTCTCCAGGTGCCGTTGAATCGGGATGCGCCGCTTCATCAAGAAGGTCTGGAGGAATTCCAGCACCCGATCCACTTCGGCACTCAGTTTCACCGAGGCCATGTTTTCCCCCTGTCGGGTCTGCTCAAGGGTGCGGTTCAGCAGCTTGGCCGCGCGCTGCACCGACTGCTGTGAGTTCTCATAGAGCCACTGGGCCTTGGTGGGAGAAGCCTGCCTGGCCAGCCGATACAGAGCCTCCGTGTTCAGCGAAAGGGTGGCCAGCGGAGAGCGCAGGTCGTGAACAATCTCTGCCGTGAACTGCCCCAGCGAGGCGAGGCGGTCCTTCTGACGGGCCTTGCGGCGTGTGAACTCACGGTCCGTGATGTCTTGGAAGAAGTGGACAATCCAAGGCTCAGTGTCCTCAACGGGCAGGGAGCTGATGCGGATGATGCGCTGCGTGCCACTGGGAAGGTGAAGCAGGTACTCCTCTCGGGTAAACTTTCCGGACATCAGCCGTTCCAGGGTCTGCTCAATGCGTCGGGAAGCAAACTCCCGGTTGGCCTCAGGCATCCGCTCCAGGAAGTGCTCCACCGAAAAAACCTCTTCAGCCCCCAACTCCAGCATCTCCCGGACGCTCTCATCAATGGTCATCTGGCCACTCTGGACGTCGTAGACGCCATAGCCGATTCCGAGGAACGACGCTGCCAGCAGGTGAAACTGCTGCTGACGGAACAGCTCACGCTGGACTTCGCTGATGTCAACGTAGGTGTTGAGAATGGCCTCCTCGCCAAAGAGGTCAATCCGCTCGGCGTTGCAGAGGACGGTAAACTCGCGCCCCTGAAGCCCCCGCACGTCAATCCGGTAGTTGCGAAACCGGCCCTCCGCCTGAAGCTTCTCAAGCAGTTGCTGGCGGTCTTCAGCCCGCTGATAGAGGTTGGGCGCCAGCTGCCCCACCAGTTCTGCAGACGTTGTCTGAGCCAACTCCCCCATCGCTTCGTTGGCATAGAGCACCTGACCATCGTGCAGGCGGGTGACCATCACAGGCGTCCCGGAGAACTCAATCAATGAGAAGAGCGTCTTCAGGGAAGGACGCTTCTTGCCCAACCGAGCGATCTCGGAGCCCACAAAGTCTCCGGACGCCTTGGGTTCGTCGGAGAAGCGGTCAGCAGAAAGAGGGGGAAACATAGGCACCTCAGTGGCCAGAGGAAGTTTCAATTTTGACAAAAAGTGTCGGTTTTTCAGGAAAAGATCAAGGGTCCGCTGGAGAAAAATTCCAATTAAAGGTATTTTCTCTGAAATTGCAGCCAGAAAATGAAAGATTGACCTCTGTCCCGGTCTTCGGCATCCTGCGTTCATCTCACTGCAGCACACCTTTGCTGAACTCGATAACGTTGGAAGACAGGCCGCATCATGCACTACCGGTACTTAGGACGCTCAGGACTCCTTGTTTCGCGCATTTGCTTGGGCACCATGACCTTTGGAATGAAGAACTGGGGGTGCGACCAAGCCGCTGCCAGTCAGATTGTGGACAGGTTTGTGGAGCAGGGCGGGAACTTTCTGGATACCGCGGACATGTACAGCGCCGGCATGTCGGAAACCATGCTGGGCAAGGCCCTAGCGCATCACCGGCGGGACGACCTGGTGGTGGCCACCAAGGGCTGGTTTCGGATGGGCCCCGGAGCCAACGCCAAGGGGGTTTCCCGCAAGCACCTTGTGGAGGCCCTGGAAGCGAGCCTGAAGCGCCTGGGGACGGATTACATTGACCTGTATCAGATTCATGGCCCCGATTGGTTTACCCCCATGGAGGAAACCATGCGGGCGCTTGATGACCTAGTCCGTGACGGGAAGGTTCGTTACATCGGGTGCAGCAATTACTACGGGTGGCAGATCGTCAAGGCCAACGCCCTTGCGGAACGTTACGGCTGGCAGCGGCTCATCAGCGCCCAGCACCTTTACAACCTCGTTCGCCGTGACATTGAGCGCGAGATCCTTCCGGCCTGTGCGGATCAGGGGTTGGGCATGCTCTGCTGGAGCCCGCTGGCCAGTGGCTTCCTGAGTGGCAAGTACGAACGGAACGCGGAGCCTCCAGAGGGGTCCCGCATCTCCTTTCGGAAGAATGTGGACATTCCCCGTTACTACAGCGATCAGGCCTTCGACCTAGTGGAGGCGCTCAAGGAAATTGCTGGGGTGGTGGGCAAGACACCCGGACAGGTGGCGCTGGCTTGGCTCTTTGGAGACAAACGGATCAGCTCCGTGATCATTGGCCCCCGGACCGTGGAACACGTTCAGGATTCCCTAGCGGTGGCAGAGTGGAACCTGCCTCCGGAGCACTGGGAACGCCTGGAAGAGGTCGGACGTCTCAAGCACGGCTATCCCCTGGAGTGGGTGGAAAAGGAGTACCCCAACATTTCTGGACTGGAGGAGTTTCCGCCAGCGCACTTCCGGCATCCGCTGGACCGGAACTGAAGACGATTCGAGGCCTTGATTTTTTTATTGACAGAACTGTAAATTCGTTTGATAATTTTTGGTTTTCCTCAATCAAGGCCTTCTTGTGAAACCACTACCAACCAGTCCTCAGTTTGCTCGTGTCCAGCAACGCGAGCCCGAAATCACCCGCAATGAACTTGACGAAGCCGTGGCTGAGTTCCTTCAGCGAGGAGGAACCATCACGCGACTGAACCCGACCAACTCGGAAGACACACGACGGCGTGTCAATCTGGGCGGCGGCGTTCTGAACCTAGAAGACTCCGACTGGGAAGCGGAGTTGGATGGGGAATTCGTTTAAGGAAGAAGCAAGGTGGGGTCGAGAGCGCCCGGGATCCGGGCGCTTCGGGTCTTAGCCGGCGAGGGCCTTGTGGAGTTCTGGGAACTGGGTGGAGAGTTGATCTTTGGTGATCTCCTTTGCCACGACCTGTCCCATGGTGCTCTTGACGTTGTAGATCGGCGTCTCCGAGGTGCCTCGGACTTCTTCCAACTGCATGCCGTTGACTTCCACAACCACAATCACATCCTGCCCCTTGGACATCTTGGCCATGGTCAGGTTTGAGTGTCCCGAGCAGCCGGCCCAAGCGGTTCCGGCAAGCATCAGTCCCCCTACGAATACACAAGCGAGTTTCTTCATTAGCCACTCCTTACTGGTGTTTTGAAGGATCCCCGCCGGGATGGCGGTCCTTCATGAATCCATGGACGCTGGGGAAAAGCAAGAAAAAACGTCAGAAAAGCGTAGAAACGAGCTTCCGGAAAACCGTTGGCAGGGCAAAGGCGTCTGCGGTCTCTGCTGTCAGCCAGGCCCAGTGTTCCGGAAGGGGAACTGCGGCTCCGGGTTCCACACGGTAGCAGTGCAGGGTCGCCTTGAAGCGCGTGTAGCGATGCGTCAAGCGCTGCTCCTCTGGCCCTACAGTCCACGTGCCGCCCAACTCCTGCCTCAGCCAATGCTCCAGCACTGTGGGGCCGTCTTCCTCCGCAGGCACCTCCACGGTTGGAACCTCCCACAGGCCCTGCATGAGCTTCGCCTCTGCCCGGAACCGGACCAGCAGGCCCTGCTCCGTTTGCACCAGCGCCACCGCCTTTTCGACCTCTGTGGGAGCCTGACGGGGCTTGGGACGGGGCAGCTCATGGACGCGTCCCTGCTGGTGGGCGGCACAGTGCGCCTGCACCGGACAGAGGAGGCAGCTCGGGTTTTGGGGCGTACACACCAGTGCTCCCAACTCCATTAGAGCCTGGTTGAATTCCCGGGCCCGTCCAGACGGAAGGGTCGCCTCCGCCCGGCTCCAGATCTGCTCCTGCTGCACCCGATCGTTGACGGGGGCCTCCCACGCCTCCAAACGGCAGAATACCCGAATGACATTTCCATCCACCAGCGGCGCATCCTTGTTATAGGCAATGCTCGCAATCGCTCCGGCGGTGTAGCGTCCCACTCCAGGCAGCTTCAGGAGCGCCTCCACCGTATCTGGGACCTGTCCCTGGTGCTGTTCACAGACGACCTGTGCCGCCTTCTGGAGGTTCCGGACCCGCGAGTAGTACCCCAGTCCTTCCCAAAGCCCCATCAGTTCCGATTCGGGAATCGTGGCTAGGTCCTGCAGCCGCGGAAGCCGTGCCATCCACCGTTGATAATACGGCAGCACCGTCTTGACCTGCGTTTGCTGCAGCATCACCTCCGACACCCAGACGCCATAGGGGTCGTATCCCTGCCGCCACGGGAGGTCGCGCTGGTGCTCCGCGAACCAGGAAAGGAGCTGCTGCTGAAAGTCAGAGAGGGGTTCAGGAGGCATGATGCATTTTTTTGTTAAAGTCTTGGGCGGAGCATCCGATAAGGAACACAAGTCGCGGTGCAGCAGAAGGCTCCAGCGGCCAGATGAAAAAAAATCATCTTGTTGCTAAAGAATTCTGCCCCGTTGCCGATAAGGCATTCAGGAACAGTTAACTTCAACTCTCGGAACCACCAATGGCACTTCGGGTCAACTCCAACATAGCAGCCCTCAACGCTCTGCGGCAACTGAACCGCACCGAGCGCGAACTGACGGGCAATCTGGAGCGGCTCTCCTCTGGACGACGCTTGAATCGAGCCTCTGACGGACCGGCGTCTCTGGTGATCTCTGAACAGATGAAGTCGCAGATCGAATCCCTGGGGCAAGCGGTCCAGAACTCGGAGACCTCCATCTCCATGATCCAGACCACGGAAAGCGCCCTCAGCGAGGTCAGCAACATCCTCATCAACCTCCGTCAGCTCGCTGTTCATGCGGCAAACGAAGGAGCCAACGATGAGAAGATGCTGGAGGCCGACCAGATTGAGATTGAGAACCTGCTCTCGACCATCCGGAACATTGCCAAGAACACGCAGTTCGGCACCCAGACGCTTCTGGACGGCAGCAATGCTGCTACCGGAGTTGCGGTCGGAAACGGGCTCGACTTCATCAGCGCCACCGAGGCCAGCAAGTCGTCTCCGGCAGAAGGTTACAAGGTGGACATCACACAAGTGGCCACCCGCTCCTTCCTGGTCGCTACCCGTTCCCTGCACCTAGAAGATGTGGTCTCCTCAGACCCCAACAAGGTGGTGTCCTTCGTCATCAATGAAGGAAAGCGGACCGTTGGCATTGACCTCAACAAGAACAAGGAGCTGAACAGCCAGATCGAAAAGCTGGCCAGTGCGGCTCTGCGAGATGGATCCCCAGACTCCATCTACCGCGCTGAGCGTGCTGTGCAGCAGCTCATTGCCAGCGAGATGCAGCGTCAGGTGGATGATGCCGGTATGAACGTCGAAGTGATGGTGTACCGCCCCTCCGAACAGTTGGGACAGTACATCTCTGATTTCAACACGCTGGATGATGCCCTGCGGAAGCTGGCGGACTATCCGGGTGAGATCAAGGACCTGGTTGGGGATGAGGAAGTGATCGTCATCCGCCACCGAGACTTCGGCAGTGCGCCCAACTTCACGGTCTCCACGACCCTAGACTACTTCTTTGAAGAAGACACGCCTGCCAACGAAGCGATCTTCTCCATTCCCGGACGGGACGTGGAAGGCTCAATCGGAGGCAACCCGGAAACGGGCATCGGCGAGCCAGCTCTTGGAGAGGGACAGTACCTCACCGGCGCCCCCGGCACTCCGGCAGAAGGCGTCATGGTCCGGTACTCGAACACGACGGACGATGTCATCTACGAAGTCTTCAACCGCATTGACAACCGCGTGGCCGGACTCTTCAAGCAGGAAAACGGAAACGACCTCCTTGTCGGAGAACCCGTTGACGGCTACGTCCACGTCACTCAGAACTCCCTGAACTTCCAAATTGGCCCGAACTACGGCCAGCAGGGAAAGATTTCGGTCCGGAGCATCAATCCGGAGTTTTTGGCCACCAACGTGGAAAACGGAAGTGGCTTCCGCAGCCTGGCAGACATTGACGTCCGAGGCGCTGACCTGGCACAGGATGCCCTCTTGGTCGTCGACTCGGCCATTGGAGACGTTTCCTCGCTGCGCGGTCGGCTGGGGTCCTTCCAGAAGAACTCTCTGGAAACCAACCTCAACAACCTTCGGGTGGCTCGCGAGAACCTGACGTCCTCCGAGTCGCAGCTGGCTGACACCGACATGGCTGAAGAGATGAGCCACCTGGTCAAGAACCAGATCCTGCTCTCCTCAGGCACCGCCATGCTGGCCCAGGCCAACCAGGTGCCTCGCTCCGTCCTGCAACTGCTGAACGTGGGCAACTAAGCGCTGGAACGCTTCTTGAAGCCTCTGAGTGCCCCCTCTCCGTCTTTTGGGCGGTTTTGAGGATGGTCAATTATTTCAGAGGTTTGCGTTTAAGCTCCTGAGGAAATTTCTTCCTAGGTAGCGGCAAACTTGCACGTCTGAGAAGCGAAATCTGCCTTGGCGGAAATGAATCCGAATGCGGTAACCGGCCTGGGTTCCAAGATGAACACCCAGGAGATCGTTGACCGCTTCGTCAAAATTGAAAAACGGAAACTTGAGCCCATCCAGCAACGCAAGGAGGAGAAGCTCAAGGAGATAGAGTCCTGGAGCATCGTCAAAGCGGAGCTCGACAAGCTGCAGGATGTCGTCACCTCGCTGGACAGTACCGAAATCTGGGAGGCTCGTAGCGTCGAGTCCAGTCACCCAGAAGTGGTGGTGGCCCGCGCCCGCCGGGATGCAAAGCCTGGCAAGACCGTCATCGCGGTCGATTCCGTTGCCCTGTCGCACCAGATTGCGTCTCAGGGGTTTGACTCGGAAGACGAACGCATTGGCACGGGCACCGTGAGCATCAAGGTGGGTAACAACGAGGAGGACTCTCCCGTGACGCTGACCATTGACGGTGACAACAACACGTTGGAGGGCCTGCGCCGGACCATCAACGAATCAGAAGCCGAGGTGGAGGCGTTCATTGCCAAGACCCACGGAGATCAACCCTACCGGCTGCTGCTGACCAGCAAACGGACTGGGGAAGAGGGGCGGATCAACATGACCGTCAACCTTCAAGGCGCGGACAACTCGCCCGACTTCCGGAACCGCCACGACGAAACGGCGGACTGGACGGGCTTGGAGGTCGCTCCTCCGAAAGTCATCGAACGGGGCGGCGCGGGAGCTTCGACTCCCATCATTGATTCGACCGGAAACTACACCGGTGAAGAGGACTTGGACCTGACCTTTCGGGTGCTCAAGTCAGGAGTGATTCCCTCTCCGGAAGGCGTGGTGCTCGGCTGGTCCGATAACCTGGGCCGAGAGGGGCAGATTGAGATCAACGAGTACAACTACTCCCCAGGAACTCCGGTGGAAGTGGTTGATGGCGTTCAGCTGCGCTTCAGTGACGGAGAAATCGTCAGTGGCGACAGCTTCAAGGTCAAGGCCCGAGCCGCCCGTTCAGACATGCTCTGGTGGCTCAGTGACACCGACCGTGCCTCCAAGGTGTACCCTCCCAGCGACTGGGGCCTCAAGGGGGAAAAGGGCGGGATTCGGGTGACCGGTCAGTATGAAGGCGAAGACGACCAGCAGGTCCTCTTCCGCATTCAAGGCAGCGGTCAGGTGGGAGGAAAGACTCCGCTGGTGCTGCACTATGAGTTTACCGAAACCGGCGAAACCGGTGAGCTGAGCCTCAGCTACCCGTACCAGTCGGAATCGGCGGATCAACGCGATCCGGCAACGGCGACGGCTTATGACGCCAAAGACGGGGAAGAGCTGTTTGACCTGAAGTTCAACGGCGAAGAACCGAAGGCCACGCCAACGTCCCTGCCCATTGGCAACGGACTGTTTGTGGAAGTCCCACCTGGCGTTCTGCAGGATGGCGACACCGCTGAAGTGGACCTGACGGCGCCCACCTCGGAAAGCTGGTGGTGGTTGCCCGACGAGGTCCGAGGCGTGACCGGCAAGGTGAACGAGGTTGCCGAGTGGCAAGCCTACGAAGACCTTGAGCCTGAGGTTCGCGATGCGAACCGGCCCAAGGTGGAAGACGCGCTTCCGGAATACGGAGGCAACGTCAGCACCGCAGAGATCCGCGTGACCGGATCGTATGACCAAGACCTGGCCAAGACGTACACCTTCTCGGTGCGACGTCGCGGGGGTGTTGGCATCACCCGAGCCCTGCTGGTGGACTGGGAAGATGACCAGGGCAACAAAGGGGTCATCAACATGGGCGAAGGCTACCGCCCGGGAACTGCTGTTCCCTTTGACAGTGGCCTGAACGTCGCTTTGGGACCAGGGGATCTGTACGAAGGAGACAGCTTCCAGATCCGGACCTACACCTCGACGGTGAGGCAGGCAAAGGACTTGGTGCTGCGCCTCGGCGCTTCTGACCAGGGAGGCGGTTTGGAGGTTCGACGTTCCGAGAACAAGGCCAACGACATCATTCCGGGCCTTGATCTGGAGTTCCTCTCTCCGAGCAAGGAGCTGGTGACCGTTTCGGTGATTGGCGACACGGATAAGGCTCGTGAGCGGGTTCAGGACTTTGTGGACGCGTACAACACCTACCAAGCAACGGCAAAGGAGGTGTCCAAGTTCGACAAGGCGACCAACACAGCAGCACCGCTGTTGAGTGATCGCAACCTGACGCAGATGACCAACGAGATTGCCACCACGACGATTGCGACGGTGGCGGGGTTGCCTCCGGCGACCAACATGCTCTTCTCCATTGGGCTGCGCATCAACGACAAGGGCATCATGTCGTTGGATGACAAAAAGCTGAGTGAGAAGATTGAGAACGACTTTGTGTCCGTTGCGAACCTGTTCCGCAGCAACGGCGAGTCTGACAACCCCGGCGTCTCTTTTGTGGGCCTAGGAGACAAGACGCAGATCAGCCCGGAAGGGTACAAGGTCGACGTCACACAGGTGGCCAAGAAAGGCACGCTGCTGGGAGAAGCCATTCCCGGAGGAATGGTGCGGATTGATGACACGAACAACGTGCTGGTCGTCCGAAACAATGGTCGGGCTTCCGACCCGATTGAGCTGCGCAAGGACGTTTACACCGTCTCCAGCCTGGCAAAGTCGATTCAGAAGCTCCTCAATGAGGACAAGGTGCTGGGGCGCCGTGGGATTCAGGTTGAATCCTACCAAGGAGGCCTGCGATTCGTGTCGGGCTCATACGGGAAGAACTCGTCTGTTGAAGTGGAGCCCGGAGAAGACAAGAACCTGGACGCTCTGGGGCTTTCTTCTGCCACTCAGACAAACGGTCAGGACGTGCAGGGCACCATCGACGGTGTTGAGGCGCCTGGACGGGGTCAGCTGCTGCTTGGCCCAGACGGAGCCAACTCAGACGGGTTGCGGGTTTATGTGACCCTCAACGATAAGGACCTCAAGGACGGTCCGGAAGCCAGTGTCACGGTCACCAAGGGCGTGGCGGTGAAGCTTCAGGAGAAGCTGGACGAGATCAATAGTCCGGTGGACGGCAAGTACAAGAAGGTCACCCAGGACCTGAGTGAACAGATGAGCAGCTACGATGAGCAGCTCAAACGCATGAACGAGCGCATTGACTCGAAGCATCAGCAGCTTCAGCTCAAGTTTGCCAAGCTCGACAGTACAATGGGACGCCTTCGGTCCCAGCAAAGCTACGTCAGCCAGCAGCTTTCCGCCATGGGCGGAGGCGGCCAGAAGAAGGATGGTTGACCTAGGTGAGTAACCCTTTTTTGTAACTCAGCGAAGAGAAGTTCATGAATCCGTACAGCGGTTATCAAAGCGCCTACAAACGTGCAGCGGTCAACACGCTCGATCAGAACAAGCTGATCATCATGCTCTATGACGGAGCAATCAAGAACACTGCGTTCGCTATTGAGTCTATTCAAAAAAAGGAAATCGAACGCACACACAATGCCCTGGTCAAGGCCAAGAACATTGTGGCTGAGCTGATGTCCTCTCTGAACCTTGAAAAAGGGGGCGAGATTGCCAAGAACCTCCAAAGCCTCTACAGCTTTATGTTCAGTCAGCTCATTGAAGCCAATGTGCACAAGAATCCGGAGCCGGCCAAGGTGGTTCTTGGTCTGCTCAAGGAGCTGCGCGAAGCGTGGGTCCATATCGGAACGCCACAAAAAGCCGCCACCCCCGGCAAGGCCTCCGTTCGTCCTACACCCAGCGCGTCTGTTGACAAACGTCTCAATCTAAGAGGGTAATCCAGGAGGGATTAATGCGCACCCCAAACCAGTCTTATCGGGCGTACTATCAAACGAACGTCCAGACATCCGATCAGCTCACCCTGATCATCATGCTGTATGACGGCATGGTCCGTTTTCTTCGCAAGGCGGAGTCTCGTGCAGAAGCCAACGACATCGAAGGCACGCACAACTACCTCATGCGGAGCAAAGACATTGTGAACGAGTTGCTCTCGACCCTCCGGGTGGAGAACACGGGTGAAATCGGCAAGAACCTGAGAGAGCTCTACCTCTACATGTTCCGCCGCATTGTCGAAGCCAACCTCCGCAAGGATCCGGAGGTCATTCGAGAACTCATCAAGGTCGCAGAAACCCTGCGCCAGGGCTGGAACCAACTGCGTCAGCAGAATACGGCCCAGAAGCAGCGTGCCGCAGTTCAGGCCGCCGCTGAGCGAGGAACCTTCCGCGCTCAAGGCTAAGTCTCATTCGGAAGTCAGGAGGAGCTCTCTCTTCCTGACTCCCTAGCCGCCGCCTCAGGCATTTCTGAGGAACCCGACAATGGACTCCCCACAAGCATCCGGAGGAGCCCTTCAGCCAAAATGCGGAGTTTCCGTAGGAAAAGTCACTCAAGCGGGCTTTTCGCACTGAACCTCTGCCCAATTTGTCAGGTAGATCTTATTTTTAGGAAAAATGTGGGGTGCATTTTTCCAGGGAGTCGTCTGTCCTCTCGTCAGTGCGCGATGAGGGGACAGGCGCTCACAATCCCAAGCCGGGGAAGAGCATGGATGGCTCTGTCGAAACTTGGGTGCTCACGCGCCAACTGAAACGTCAGGCTCAGGAACGTCCAGACCAGACGTGGGTTCAGTTTTTGACAGGCTCTGCTCTCACTTACTCGGAGGCGGACGCACAGGCACATCAGGTCGCAACAGGCCTGAAGCGCTTGGGCGTCGGTTTCGGAGACCGCGTTGCGGTGTGGCTTCCCAACAACCGCTCCCACCTGTTGACTTGGTTGGGGTGCAGTTACCGGGGCGCCGTTCATGTGGCGGTCAATCTCGAATACCAAGGGAGCTTCCTGCGGCACGTCCTGGCAGACAGTCAGGCCAAGGTGCTGGTGATGCCTCCCGAGTTCTTGGACAAGCTAAACGAAATTTCTGACACCTTGCCTCATCTGGAGTGGGTGGTTCTGACGGAACCCACTGCTCCGGAAACGGCCCCCCGAGCTGGACCTCCGGACCTGAAGAAGCCCTGGCAGGCGTTTTCCACGCTGATGGCAGGACCTCCAGACGGAGAAGTCGCTGCGGTGACCTACCGTGACCTGGCGTCGATCCTTTATACCTCGGGGACCACTGGACCGTCTAAAGGAGTGCTGATGCCTCACGCCCACACCTATCTGTTTGGGCTGGGGACCATTGAGAACCTGAGGCTTCAGGAAGACGACCGCTACTACGTCTGTCTGCCTCTGTTCCACGCCAATGCCCTGTTCATGCAGGTGTATGCCGTGCTGATCCGAGGCGCAACCGCGGTCATTCGGGAACGCTTCAGCGCCTCCGCTTGGCTCTCAGACGTCCGCCAACACCAGTGTACGGTCTCAAACGCCTTGGGCGTCATGGTGGAATTCATCCTCCGCCAGCCGCCTTCCAAGGACGATCAGGACCACGTGTTGCGGGTGCTCACCTCGGCTCCGTTGCCTGCGGAACAGGTTGAGCCGTTTCGACAGCGCTTCGGGGTGCCGCATGTGGTGGAGCTTTATGGCATGACCGAGGTCAACATTCCGCTCTACAGCCCCTTGGACGCTCCACGTCCGGGAAGCTGCGGGAAGCCTTGGGACGCGTACTTTGACGTGACCATTTTGCACCCGGAAACCGATGAACCCGTCCCTGCTGGGGAAATTGGGGAAATCTGCGTCCGGCCCAAGCAGCCCTATGGTTTCATGGCCGGATACCATGCGCTTCCGGACAAGACCGTGGAGGCGTGGCGGAACTTCTGGTTTCACACCGGTGATGCCGGACAGTGCGATGCCGAGGGGTACTTTTACTTCCGGGACCGCATCAAGGACTGCATTCGCCGGCGAGGAGAGAACATTTCTTCCTATGAGCTGGAATCGGTTCTGTTGGAACATCCAGCGGTTGCAGAGGTTGCTGCCATCGCAGTGCCGGACTCCATCCGGGGAGGCGAAGATGAAATCAAGCTGGTGCTTGTGCCCCAACCTGGGGGACCGCCCTCTGCAGACGCGATCTGGGCGTACTGTGAGCAGCACCTGCCGCGCTTCATGCAGCCCCGTTTTCTGGAGTGGGTGGAGGCTTTGCCCAAAACTCCGACCAGCAAGGTGCAAAAAGCCAAACTCCGGGAGATTGGAGTTTCCCCTCAAACGGTGGTCCGCTCGTGAACGGATGCACGCAGTGGCAACACCTTTATTGTAGAAGAGGAGGCCGATGCCTCAACGATTCCTTGCGCTCCTTCTGGGGCTGCTGTGCCTCGGCACTTGGGCTCACGCTCAGGAAGACCGGGGGTCTCAGGCTCCGTTACGGGAGAAGCGCAACATTCAAATTCAGCTGCTGACTCAGTCCGGGGGCGGTGTTTCCCTAGGGTATCACTTTACCGATACCATCTACCTAGGGTTCAGCTCGCTCGGCGCGTATTCAGAAAAAGCCGTTGCGGGCGATCGGACGACTCTGAAGCACTACACCGATCCCGCCGCCGACGGTTTGGAATATGACCTTTATGAAGAACAGGCCCGTACCATCACGGAGGTTCGCCTCAGTTTCTGGGGGCCTTTCTTTTTCTCCGTAGGGAAGATGGACACTGCCAACGCGGTGACCGAGACCCTGCGTTTTGACAAGCGAAGTCGCACGATCGGGAACACCTCCTACACGGCAGATATGACCGTGAAGATTTCCCGCGATCCGATCTCCATCCCCATGTATGGGCTTGGAGTCAACTGGCAGGCCCGCAATGGGCTTTCCCTGGGACTGACCACGCTGGTGCCGTGGACCAGTTCTGCTTATGAACCCTCGGGCTCTGTGACCGTGACCTCCAGCGAGACTTCCGTCACAGATGCGGACAAAGAAGCCGAAGCCGAGAAGTATGCCGAAACGTACCAGCTCAATGCTTCGATCATTCAGTTTGCCGTGGGGTACAACTTTTAAGAAGCCCCGACCTTCCAGGAGGCGGGCATGACCTCTGACTTGGCAGGACCCTGGGCTGCGGCTGAGGCTTACCTGCAGCAGCAGGACCCACGCTTGGGCGCCGTCATTCAGCGCCATGGGCCCTGTACGCTGGAACCCGGTGAGAGTGGATTTGCCACCCTGGCGGATTCGATCATCGGCCAGCAGATTTCCAATAAGGTGGCAAAGGTGCTGCGGACACGGTTCCGTAGCCTTTTCCCCAACGAGTTGCCCACTCCGGAGCCCTTGCTTGCTCTGGAAGATGAGGTACTCCGGAACGTGGGCCTCTCTCGGTCCAAGGTCCGCTACCTCCGGGCACTTGCAGACGCCTTCTCCTCCGGAGGCTTGACCACGGAGGCGTTGCATCGCTTGAGCGATGAAGACCTGGTGACGGCCTTGACCGAGGTCAAGGGGATCGGCCGCTGGACGGCAGAGATGTACCTCATCTTTGCACTGAACCGTCCGGACGTGTTGCCGCTCGGAGACGCGGCCATTGGTGCTGCTTTTCGCCGCTTGTACGACTTCCCGGAGACGGGGTGGCAGTCGCACGCTCGGCAGCAAGCAACCGCTTGGCAACCCTGGCGTACCGTCGGGTGCTGGTACCTGTGGAAGGAGCACAGCGCTCCTGACGGAGTCCCAGCAGAACCGGCCTCTTTGTAAAGAGGCTCGAGGAAAAAGACCTGCTCTTTTCCTGACAGAAAAGAATGCAGGAGGAGTGCCGAAAAAGATCAAAACGACCGCAGGGTGCCGTACCTTCAAAGGCTCCCTGACGGGCGGCAGGAGTCGATGCGCCCGCATGGACGCTCTCAACTTCCTTGCTGAAGAGGAGGACTCCCTGGAGTGCTGGGAGTGTTTCCAAAAAATATTATTTTCATGGAATCCCGCTTTCTCTAGAAAGGCACCATGAAATCCAAAATTGTCTCGCGGGAGGAAGCCCTTCAGCGCATCCGCTCCGGAGACACGGTGGTGACCGGTGGCTTTGTGGCCACGGGGTCCCCCGAGTACCTACTGACGGGGCTTGAGGAGCAGTTCTTGGCGTCCGGGTCTCCCCGCGACCTAACGGTGGTGTATGCCGCCGGGCAGGGAGACGGCCAGCAGGCTGGCGTGAACCACTTTGCCCACCCGGGCATGGTGCGTCGCGTCGTTGGCGGACACTGGGGATTGGTCCCCAAGCTCGGACAGATGGCCCTGCGGGGCGAACTGGAGGCGTACTGTCTTCCGCAAGGAGTCATTACGCACCTGTACCGAGCCATTGCGGGCAACAAACCAGGGGTGCTCACGCATGTGGGGCTCCGAACCTTTGTTGATCCGCGTCTGGAGGGTGGAAAACTCAACGACCGCTCCACGGAGGACTTAGTGGAAGTGGTCTCGTTGCGGGGACAGGAGTGGCTGTTCTATCCGGCTTTCCCTCTTCAGGTGGCGTTGATCCGAGGAACCACATCGGATCCGGCCGGAAACATTACGATGGAGCGCGAAGCCCTGACGCTGGAAGCCCTTTCCATTGCGCAGGCGGTCCGGAATTCCGGAGGCGTGGTCATCGTGCAAGTGGAGCGGATCACCGAGCAGCACCGGCTTTCCCCACAGATGGTGAAGGTGCCGGGCATTTTGGTGGACTGTGTGGTGGAGGCGCCCCCGGCGTATCACGCGCAGACGCTCTTAGAAGCTTTCAATCCCGCCTACTGCGGAGAGGTCCGTCGTCCCTTGACGTCTCTGCCGCGGCTGGCGCTGGATGAGCGCAAGGTCATCGCTCGCCGAGCGGCGCAGGAGCTGCGTCCAGGGGCAGTGGTGAACTTAGGGATCGGCATGCCGGAAGGCATCGCTTCCGTTGCATCAGAAAACGGGGTGTTGTCAGCGATCACGATGACAGTTGAGCCGGGAGGCATTGGCGGACTGCCTGCCTCCGGGCTGAGCTTTGGAGCAGTGACGAATCCGGAGTCGATCATTGATCAGCCGTACCAGTTCGATTTTTACGACGGGGGCGGACTCGATCAGGCCTTCCTTGGCATGGCTCAGTGTGATGCCCAGGGAAACGTCAATGTGAGTAAGTTTGGTCCCAAATTGGCCGGGGCTGGTGGGTTCATCAACATCAGCCAAAACGCCAAGGCGCTTTACTTCGTGGGAACCTTCTCAGCAGGAGCCCAGCTTGAGGTGTCATCCGGAAGACTCCGGATTGTCCAAGAGGGGATTCCCAAGTGGGTTCCGGAAGTGGAGCAGGTGACCTTCAGTGGAGCGTATGCCCAAGAGCGAGGGCAGCCGGTCCTGTACCTGACGGAGCGCGCAGTTTTCCGCCTGAATCCGTCTGCTGGAGCCCGCGGTGAGCCGGTTCTGGAACTCATGGAAATCGCTCCTGGGGTGGACCTCCATCGCGACATTCTGGAACGCCTGCCGTTCCCGGTCCGCTACCCCGAGGAGCCACCGCTCATGAGCGCTTCCTGCTTCACCTGAAGCGGTTTACGGAAGCCTCTTCCGCAAGAGGGGTCTGCTGAAAGGCCCTTCTCTCGTGCGCAGTCGTACGATCACCGGAACGCTGTTCCTCCGTGCGACTCGCTGCCGCTCATGGAGGAGCGGCACACCCAGCTGTGCAAGGACGCCCGTCTTTCCGGATGTGAAAGAGAGGCCATGTTGCACCTGATCAACGGCGATTGTGCCGAAACGGTTTTACGCGCAGCAGGCGTGCCTGGGCGCTTCTTGAGTTGGCGGGACGTCCTCCATGACGGCCCGGTCCCCGGAGGTTTGCCTCCGGAACAGTTGAATGAGACTCGCGCCCGCTTTCTGGCGGCGTGCGGATGGGATTCTGAGGAGAACGCCCGGGAACAGTTCCGTCTTCGAGACGAAACCCTCTCGGAAGCCGTGGCCTCAGAAGAAGAAGTGGTGATCTGGAACAGCTTTGAGCTCTACGACCAGCTTCAGTTGCTGCAGATCCTCCCAATGCTTCCGGCACCTCCAAGCGGAGTGAGTCGGGAAGTCGGCTCTTTGAAAGCACTTTCGGTGGTCTTCCTAGCGGATTATCTGGGAAGCTCGACCTCGGAATCAGCGCTCCTGCAGGCCTTTCAGCAACGGAAGGCTTTGACGCGGGAGCAGCATGCTCTTGGACAAGAAGGGTGGCGGTGCGTGACCGCGCCGTCTCCTCAACGATTCAGTCGCTTTCTGCGACAGGACCTCACGGCCCTGCCCTTTCTCCGGGATGGCTTGCTCCGTTTTGCTCAGGAGTATCCAGATGCCCAGACAGGGCTTTCCCGGACGCAACACCTGATTGTGCAGGCCGTTGCCGCAGGGACCCATCGAGTGGTGGACCTGTTCCGAGTCACACAGGCTCAAGAACCCGTCCGTTTCATGGGAGACGCGTCGTTCTGGCGGCAGATTGCGCTTCTGGGAACTGCTGAATTCCCTCTCCTGAACCTGACCGGGCCGGAGCCGTTCTACACGGTGCCCCGAGAACCGTTTCCGGATGAGACGTTTCGGCAGTTCCAGGCCTCGCTGACGGAGCTGGGCTGGGCGGTCCTGAGGGATCAGGTCGACTGGCTGGCGGTGCAGGCACACGACTACTGGATCGGAGGAGTCCACCTTCATCCTGAACACGACTGGCGGTGGAGCGCTGGACAGGGCGTTTTCTGTCAAGCGACTGCTGCTTCCTGAGAGGGGTCATGGACCCTCTCACTCCCTCACCGGAGGTCGCCCATGTGCTCTTTGACAACTGAATCTCTACCCAACCCTCATACGGAACTCTGAAGGCGTCGGAATGGAATCCGATGGTCCCCTCTGGGAACAGGGAGCCGCACACCGAAGGAGGCTGAGTCCCCCTTGCGTTGCGCTGCGCCCTGTTTTGTGAGGATGGTTCCGGGACCCCCCGGAACCCCTACTTCTGGAACCGACTTGGAGAAGGCTTATGCCGCTTCATGTGAGTGAGAATCTGACGGATTGGCGAAAGCTCCCTTCGGCTGGAGATCCAGTGATCTCAACCCGTGGGATGCTGCGACAGAACCGCCTGTACTCTCACTCAGGAGACCTGTTCTCACGCATCACGAGTCCTCGGGGAATGGCTTCGGAAGCTTCCTTGCGCTCTAGGCACGCTTGTGCCTTGGATGCATCGGCCTTCCGGACGGGGCAGGCCGAAAAGGATCTTCTCATTCAAGAGCCTTTCCGGGATTCCTGCGTCCTGAAAAAGCCTTTTCCTGGGGAGCACACGGCTGAGGCTCGGGAATCCTTCTCCGATAGGAAAGTCGGCAAGGTGCCTCTACCTGCTCTCGGTCAATGCCGAATGAGCGGAGCAGAGGGCCTACCGAGGAACGGTGCCACGCCGAAGCCTTTGCTGGCGGGCTCTGTTTCCATGGCCTCACGGTGGTCTGTTGGGAAGTCGTCTGCCGTGCAGAAGCGCGCCTTGGTGCGCCCAGCCGGAGTCCGCCGTTCTCTGTTCGCAGAGTGTGCGGAGCGGGGCGAATTCCAACCGTCAGGGGCTCAAGCCGAACTCCATCGGGAGGTCCGAGGCGTCTTTCGCCTGAGGACTGGAGGAGTGTTCTTTCGGGAAAACCGGGGTTGCTACTTGGGGTTCTCCATCCAGCCCAGTCTGGGTTTCCGGGATCATTCCAACCTGGGAGCTTTGACAGTGCGCCGACATGGGTTCCGGGATGAACCGCCGTTGTGGGGAGAACTCCATGCCGCGGAGCCTCGACTGACTCGAAACGGTACTGGGATACCGTTTGTGGGGGAACTCCATGCCGCGGAGCCTCGACCTTCCGGCAGAATTTTTTCGGGAAATCCCCAGCAGTTTGCCGGGCGAAGGGGGGCTTTGTCCTCCCGGAATCGACGTGGGGGGCTTTGTTCTCCCAGAAGGAGAAACGGGCCTTTCTGCGTCCCCTTGTTCCGAGGGAGGTCAACCGGGGCGAAGTGGGTCTGACTCCCGTGAAAAGAGAGTCTGCCTTCCTGAGCTGACTTGTCGTGAAGGCGACTAACCGGGACGAAGTGGGCCCCTGAAGCCTCAGGAAGGTCTGGGCCCAAGTGGGTCCACAGAACCCTTCCCCGCGAAGCTTGAGGCGTTCTGAATGAGGAAAAGTTGGGCCTGTGTAGACGTCAGTGCGACCTGAAGTCGTGTGCCGTCTAGGCCGGCTGAACGGAGTCATCCAGATTCTGGATGCGTCCGACCTGTCCAAACCGCAGGTGTCGGGCCTTCGTCTATCCCTCCCTCTAGGAGGGAGCGAGGACGAAAGCGTCGGGGCGTTCTTTACCCTGTCTTCAATTGCACCAATGCGGTGTGAGGTTGGGAATCAAGAAGCCCAAGAGATTTTTTCAGAAGAGGCCGTGCTCTGGCAAACCGCCGGAGAACCTCGCCTTGCTTTTCCTGAAACGGCCCCTTGGTTTGTTTCCAAGGGACGTGTTGGTTCAAGGAGACTCTTCTGTAAGCGACTGTTTTGTATTGCCCTTCTCCATGGGAGCTTAGCGCGCCATGGACCCGGTACCTTCTGTCTTCCAGGAGAAGGGCTTCTGTAACCTGAAAGGAGACGCCATGTGGCAAGATTCCCCAAACTTCTCGGAGCTGGAGTTCCGTGAATCGTCTTTGGGCGAAACCGCAGATGCACAGAGTCTTCAGGATTCTGAGTCTGCAGCGATTCAGGAGGCCCTCCAGACCATTGATCGTTTTACAGGCTCCGGACTTTCGCTCCGGTTGCGCCGAAGTCGGCAACAGCCCACCCGTTTGGTGAAGGAGGCCCAAGTGGTTCCCCTCACACTGGCGGGAGAGGAGCTGGACGCCTTTCTTCAGGAACAGAGGAAACAGGAACAGCTCCGTCTGGAGCAGGCGGCCCAGGCGCTTCGGCAACTGCTGGCCACCACTCGCTGCTGAGGCAGCCTCGGTTCCGGTTTAACCCGTTCCCGTTTTTTGAAGGGGAGGACTGTCATGGACGACGGTCTTTCCTTGATGACCAGGATGGTCATCTTGAAGAATCGCCACATGTTTCAGAACAGGGGCGGAGTCAAAAGGATTGATCCAGGCTCCGGTTGTGGCCACTTCTTAAAAGAAGCCCCCGTCTAGTGACCGGTAACTCATGGAGTGAGTTACCTTCCATCCATGAAGGATTGTTAATAGAAGGTTTTTTACCGAAAAAGGTTCCTATGTCTCTTCGCATCAACAACAACACCAGTGCCATCAACGCTCACCGCAACCTGATGAAGAACACCGAAGCCACCAGCGACAGCTTGGAGCGCTTGTCTTCCGGAATGAAGATCAACAAGGCGGCAGACGGTCCTGCGTCTTTGGTCGTCTCGGAGTACATGCGGGCTCAGATTGCAGGTTTGGAGCAAGCGACCCGGAACAACGAAGCCGGCGTGACCATGGTCCAGACGGCAGAAGGTGCTCTGAACGAAGTGGGTCGGTTGCTGGTGGACATCCGTCAGCAGGCGGTGGCCGCAGCCAACGAAGGCGTCAACGACGAAGCCATGCGGGAAGCTTCCCAGCAGGAGATCGAAAACGCACTGGCCGCCATTGACCGGATTTCGAACACGACCCAGTACGCTCGCAAGAACCTGCTTGACGGCAGCAACCCGCAGCTGGTTTTTCAGGTGGGGGCTAACTCTGGACAGACCGTCAAGGTAGACATGCCGAGCATGAACACCACCAAGCTGGGCTTTGATGTCAAGATCGACCGTTCCGGAGGACAGCCGGTCAAGACGATCAACCCGACGCAGAATAGCAGCGGATTTGCCTCTCTGGCAGACGTGGACGTGACCTCCACCCAAGGAGCTCAGGACACCATCAACCTCGTTGACGCGGCCATTGAGCAGGTGGCGTCTACACGGGGTGAGCTGGGTGCCTTCCAGAAGAACACTCTGGAAAGCAACCTCAACAGCCTCCGCATTGCACAGGAGAACCTGACGGCATCTGAGTCGGTGATCCGTGACACCGACATGGCGGCTGAGATGGCTCAGTTCACGCGGAACCAGATCATGACCCAGTCGGCAACGGCTCAACTGGCCCAGGCCAACGCGCTGCCGCAAAACGTGCTGCGCCTGCTGAACGCCTAATCCGGAGCTTCCTCCGGCAGGACCGGGAAGGAGCGAGAACCTCTGCGGGGGTTCCTCGCTCCCCCACCGGTTGTCCGGACGCGCCACGCGGTGCTCCAGTTCGGTCTCTTGAGGGAGGCGGAATTGGGGAACTGACGGCCAGAATGGTCGAAAGCCCTCCTCTCTTTTTTTGTGACGGAAGACCGATCTTCCTAGCACAGAAAAGGAGCAGTACCACGCGCTCTTCCCTGGGAAGCGGGAAGCAGAACCGCCTGATCTTTGACAACACACCGTCCGCACGAATGCCTCCTTCTCGGCACGTGTGCTTCCCTGGCTGTCAGCAGACGCTTGAGGGGGCTCTTCGGAATTTCCTATGGAGTCCTCAAACCCTTGCCACCAGCGGGGCTTCAAGCACAAAAGCACGTTTGGGAGAAGCGTTCCCGGATGCTCCTTCTCCGCTTGCTCAACCTTCCTCTTAGGAAGCGCGAAGTCCCTAATTCTGGGCTGAAGTCCCAAAGACTCGGACCTCGCTTTCTCAGCAAGAAGACCCTTCTTCCTGAGGACCGTCAGCGTGAGGAACAGGAGCAGGCCTGCGGAGTTTCCCCTTGACGGGCCCGGACTTTCTGACGCTCCCAAGTTTCCTGACAAAGAAGCTTCTTGCGACTAGGAAGGGCTCCAGCGTCTGTCACTGGAAAAGCGAGCGGAGCCCTGCATCTTCTGAAAGGCTTCAGAAAGAAAACTCCGAAAAAAGTCCTTGGAAAAATTCCTCCAAGGCTCTGGAAGGAGCTGGAGCACAGGCTCAAAAATTCGCTTCAGAAAAGAGGGGAAACGTTCTAGCAATCGGGAGAACCCTTCGAGGGCTCTAGGTTTCACTGAACCCAGTGAAAACGAACGCTGATCGGGCTGAGACGGTGATCTGAATTTGGTGAAGACTTTTGGAAGAAGGGGGAAATCCCTTTGAAAAAGAAGACGTTTTTCGGGAATTTTTCGATTTTAAAAGCAGCCTGTTTCCTTAGGAAAAGGAATTCTTCAAAAAACCTAAAATAAGGTGTGTGGAAGGGAGAAACGTACCCAAGAGAAACGATTCTTCCAGAATCATGTGCTCTCAGTTTTCTCGAAAAGACTCTAGGGAAATGGAGTTTTTTCAAGAAGACCGAGCACTCCATTGCTCTGGTTTTCTGGGACCAAGGTGTCCCTAAAATCTTTAGTGAGCCTTCTTAGCCGAGGTTCATTTGATCGCTCCGGAACCCTCTTGAGACATGGATGCTCAAAGAGGCTGTCCGGAGAATGGTTGAGTCTGTAAAAGGCTTCGCCTCTTCTCTGTGAAACACAAGCGCGCCATGGAACGGTACCTTTACCTCATGGAGAAGAGGCTCCTTTCATCATTTTTTGGAGTGAACCCATGTGGCAAGACTTCCCAAGCCTACAAGGGGGAAAGCAGCCAGAGTCGACTCCGTCGGAGTCTGGCAACTCGTCCGTTGAATCGACCAGTGGAGACGCTTTTGCGTTGCAGGTCGCATTGAACACCATTGACCGTTGCGTTGATGCAGAGCCTCGGCTCCGGCTGACGCAGCCCTTGCGCAGTCCATCTTGGGGGCGAGGTGTTCGCTCTCTGGAGGTCCAAGCGACTGATGCCTCGGTGCATGGACGGTCACCCTTGAAGAATTTTTTCCAACAGCGTCAGGCCCAAGAGTCTGCCCGAATGGAGCATGCCGCAGAGGCACTCCGACAGCTTTTAGCAACCAAAAGTTGCTGAAGAAGAGAGGGGTTTGTCCCCTGTCTCCTCAAGAATAACGCTTTTGAACGCTCCCTTTCGGGACTGCCATGGACGGCGGTCCCACCCTCACTGCAGTGGGGCGTGGAGTGGCTCAAGATGTGTGAATACGCCACCGCTTCTTGAAAGCTTTGGGAAGGATCAGGGGTGGACCCTCTCCTTAGGTGGCAGCTGCCCTTGGCAGTTCCCGATACGACCGCATTTCATCGGAGGAAATGCAGAGGATTCCAGGAGGAAGAAGTTTCGTTTGTTTTTCAATTTTTTGACTCATTAATAAAGAGGTTATTATGTCTGCTGCTCTTCGCATCAACAACAATGTCAGCGCCAACGTCGCCCACCGCAACCTGCTTCAGAATTCTGAGGCCATGTCCAAGAGCCTAGAGCGTTTGTCTTCCGGAGTGAAGATCAACAAGGCGGCTGATGGTCCTGCCGCCCTGGTGGTTTCGGAATACATGCGGGCTCAGATCGCTGGCCTGGAGCAAGCGGCTCGCAACAACGAAGCCGGAGTGACCATGGTGCAGACGGCTGAAGGCGCGCTCAACGAAGTCGCCCGGCTGCTCGTGGACGTCCGCCAGCAAGCCATTGCCGCGGCCAACGAAGGGGTCAATGATGACGCCATGCGGGAAGCCTCTCAGCAGGAAATCGAAAACGCACTGTCTGCCATTGATCGGATTGCCGAGACCACCCAGTACGCTCGCAAGAACCTGCTGGACGGCAGCAATCCGAGCCTGACCTTCCAAGTCGGTGCCAACGCAGGACAGACCGTTTCCGTGGAACTGCCCAACATGGCCACCACGAACCTGGGCTTCAATGTGACGATCACCCGAGACGGGGGCGAAGTGACTAAAGAAGTGGAGGAAATCAGCAACGGCAGTGGCTTCACCTCCTTGGCCGACGTCGACGTCACCACCACCGCAGGTGCTCAGGATGCACTGAAGTTTGTGGATGCGGCGGTGCAGCAGGTCGCTTCGCTGCGTGGCGAACTGGGAGCCTTCCAGAAAAACACTCTGGAAAGCAACCTGACGAGCCTCCGTGTTGCTCAGGAAAACCTGACAGCGGCAGAGTCCGTCATTCGAGATACCGACATGGCCGCTGAGATGGCTCAGTTCACGCGGAACCAGATCATGACGCAGTCGTCCATGGCGCAGCTGGCCCAGGCCAACATGCTGCCCCAAAACGTCCTGCGCTTGCTCAACGCCTAAGCGGAGTAGCGTTCTCTTCGGAGCCCGTTAAGGGCTCCGGGACCTGTTGTTGAATCACCTTCTCCCGAGAAGAGTCCAATGATCTTGGGAATTCGAAACGACGCGCTGACCACCGATCCTTTGGTGCAGCTCGCCACGAACAACAAGGCGCTCTCCAAGTCACTCGAACGGCTTTCCACCGGTTCGAAACTGGCTCGGGCGGCTGATGGTCCAGCCAACCTGCTCCTGTCAGAGCAGCTTCGGGCCCAGCTGGCGAGTCTGGAACAAGCGCTGGAAAATACAGAATTGTCCCTTTCAGTGGTGCAAACTGCTGATGACGCCCTCAGTGAGGTGGGACGCATCCTGCTGGGCATCCGGCAGACGGCCCTGGCAGCAGCAAACTCGGCTGCCTACAATCCGGGCGCCGTGGCGGGTCTGCAGGGACAGATCCGGACGTCGCTAGAAGCCATTGACCGGGTTTCGCAAAACACGCGTTTCAGCGGCAAGAACCTGCTGGACGGTTCCTTCGGCGGAGCTGGAGTCACCAACGATTCCGAACTCGTCTTCGTCAAGGCGGGTCCCAACACCGTGTCGTCTTCTGTCAGCGGGTATGCGGTCGATGTGTCACGTCTGCCCCGTCGGGCCTTCTTTGAGGCCGGACTGGATGACGATGATGCCGCCGGGTTGACACTGGTGCTAGAGGAAGAAGATGGCAACGCCATCACCGTCCGGAATGGTCCAAACAGCAACGCTGAGATGTTTTACAGCAAGCTGGTCCAGGCTGTGGAAGACGCGAACATGAACCTTCATGTGAGCTTTGACGGTGACGACCTGACCATTGAGCACCAGCAGCATGGGCTGGCCAAGGGATTCACCCTGATCAGCTCCAAAGACGGAGTGCTTACCGATGATGCCAACGTCCCGGAACTTTACTACGGGGCAGACATTGCTGGTACGCTCAACGATGAACCGGCTTCCGGGAACGGTGTCTACCTGACAGGAAAATCCGGAAATGCGACCACAGATGGACTGCAGGTGGCTTACCTCGGAGACTCCACAGGGTCTGTGGGGTCCGTCAGTGTCCGGCAAAGCGCCCTGCGGTTTCAGATTGGGACAGAAGCTGGAGACCAACTTCCTGTCGCCTTGGCCAATGTTCACTCGTCGGCGTTAGGCAAAGGGGTTCCAAACCGAAGTGGCTTCACCAGTTTGGCGGAAATTTCCTTGGAAACGCCCAACTCGGCCATGGATGCGGTTCGACTTGTGGACGAAGCCACGGATCAGTTACTGTCCTTTCGAGGCTACCTGGGCGCGGTTCAGAAGTCGCTGGATCATCATGATGTGGTGCTGCGGCTGGCTCAGGAAAACATTGGTCAGGCAGAGTCCGTGGTCCGGGATGCGGACATGGCCAAGGAACTGACGGAGTTCACCAAGCGGCAGATCATTGCCGAGGCGAACACGGCGTTGCTGGCTCAGAGCTTCCGGATTCGGGAGAACGCGCTGCGTGTGCTGCTTGATGTGCAACATGCCTTGATTCCGGTTCGCCACACCTACAGCTTGCTTTAATGCGTTTGGATGACACCATTGCGGCCATTGCGACCGCTCTCCAGCCTTCGGGTCTGGGCGTCATACGCGTGAGTGGTTCTGAGGCCGTTGCGGCCGTCAGTGCTCGCTTCCGGGGGCCTGCGCTTGAGCAGGTGGCTTCGCACAAGCTGGTGCATGGCTGGATGGTGGAGGCTTCTGGAGAACCGGTGGACGAAGTGCTGGTTGCCGTTATGCGGGCCCCGCGCTCTTACACCGGAGAGACCGTTGTGGAGATCCAGGGACACGGGAGTGTCCTGACGCTGCAGGTCCTTCTGCGGCTGCTGCTGGATCAGGGAATCCGTCTTGCCGAGCCTGGAGAGTTTACCCGCCGTGCCTTCCTGAAGGGACGGCTGGACCTGACTCAGGTGGAAGCCGTGGCGGATCTCATTCACGCCCAGTCGGAGTCGGGCCGCAAGGTCGCGGTGCATCAGCTCAAGGGGAAGCTGTTTGCTGCCATTGACCGCATCCGGGAGCAGGTTGCGCAGGTGACAGCGTTGGTGGAAGCCAGCATTGAGTTTCCGGAGGAAGACACGGTCTTTACCCACAAGGCGGATTGCCTGAGGCGTTTGGACCAAGCGCTGGAACAACTGGACCAGATGCTGGCCAGTGCCGACCAGGGCCGGCGAATGCGGGAAGGACTGACCCTTGCTCTGATCGGGCTTCCGAATGTTGGGAAGTCTTCGTTGATGAATGCGCTGCTCCGTGAGCAACGGGCCATCGTCACGGACATCCCCGGGACCACACGGGATAGCATTGAGGAGCGTCTGCAGATCCGGGGGCTGGCCTTTCAGCTCGTGGACACGGCGGGCATCCGAACCACCGGAGATGCCATTGAGCAGGAAGGCATCCGCCGGTCCCGGAACGCTTGGCAACAGGCCGATTTGACGCTACTGCTGCTGGATGCGTCTCAGGTCCTGGATGCGGAAAGTTGGCAGCTTTTGGAAGAAGCAGATCCGCGCCGGACCCTAGTGGTGGGAAACAAGATTGACCTGAGCGCCGGGCGCCCTCAGTGGGGAGACGCGGTTTCCGGATTTGAGACGGTGCTGATTTCCGCCAAAACCGGTGAAGGTGTTGAGTGGCTGGAATCTCGCTTGGCTCGCAAGGCAATGAATGGTGAGGTCCGGTCGGAAGAAGACGTCTGGATCACCAACCTCCGGCAGCAGCAAGCGGCTCAGCAGGCGCAGGAAGCGCTGCTGCACGCCCGAGCGGGCCTGCTGGATGAAATTGGAGAAGAGTGCCTGTCTGTGGACCTGCATCAGGCCCTGAGAGCACTCGGCTCTGTGGTGGGAGAAACCACCGCCGATGAACTTTTGGGACGCATTTTCGCGGAGTTCTGCATTGGCAAATGAGGAACTGGCGGATGGAGACTTAGTCTTAATCCTGGAACACAAGAACGACCTGCTGCGCCAGTGGGTGGATATTGGTCAGCAACAACTTGCGATCCAGGAATTGGTGGAAGCAGAGCTGGAGCTCCTGCTTCGCCAAAAGGAGCAGCTCATGGACGAGCTCCGGAGGCTGGACAAGCTTATGGAAAGCTGGGGGGCACGCCACCCTCGTTCCCCGAACCATGAGGAGGTTCACCAGCTCCGGTTATCCGAAACGCTGCTGCAACAGATTCAAGAGGCAGAAGAGGCCTTCATGACCCGCCTGCAGGAGATGCGACAGAGCCTCTCCAAGGAAATGGGACGCCTCCGGAGCCACATCAATTATGTTCAGCCCAACCAGTCGCGAGTGGGACGTTTGATGAACCTGCGACGCAACACCAAGGTCTAGATGAACACCGAAGGCGTGGGAAGCATCGGTTCCCCAGGCGTCATCACCGAACCACGGGCCGTGATGCCAGCGGGCGCCGAACGCCTTCCCGAATCTGAAGAAAGCCCCCGGCTGGAGCGCATCCGCGTCGATCACCTGATCCGCCAGGCCAATGCACGCCTGCAACGGAATCCCCGGACGCGCAACATGGAATTTGTCCCGATCGACTATGCGGGGAAAATCATGGTGCAGCTTCAGCAAGAAGGTCGCCCTCTGCAGCAGTACCCTGCTGAAAAGATCCTCAAAACAGGTCCCATGCTCCAAGAAGTGGGAATGGTCTATCGGACAAAAGCGTGATGGGTCTTTCCAGCTTTCAGGCGGAAACCCTGCTAGAAGAGTTCTGGAAGCAGTACCTTCCAACCTCCTCCGGATCTCCCTACTCAAAGCTCTCAGAAGAATCCCGTCAGTACGCACGGACCCGCCTGAAGGGGCGCTTGCCGCATCAGGCTGGCTGGGTGTCCCCCGGACAGATCCTTGCGGCCATTGCGGACACAACTCCGCGGGACCCTGCAGTGGAGTATGAGGAATTGCGTCGTGCAGGACGCTTCCTTGACCCGCCCTACGTGCCTTCCAATCCCCTGCCGCCGTTCAACCGGGTGCAGGGTTCCTCCAAAGCCTTGCCGGCTGAAGCGCCTCCGGAAGCAGAATCCTTAGAAATTCCAACAGAAGCCTCGGCCCCAGTGGAAACCGCAGCGCCGCCAGACGATACTTTTGACGGTCCGGACATTGACCTCGGCTTTGACCTAGAGCCAGCAGACGCCTCCGAAGCTCCGGTAGAAGCCACGGAGAAGAAGCCTCCCACTGCTGCGGAGCTTCTTGATGATGAGGAAGACGAGGAGCACGAGGAAGCCTTCGCCAGTCCCACCGCATCTCCGGAAACACTCAGTGTTGGCGATTTGGCTCCCATTGCTGAAGCGGAGGAGGAGGACCTGGAGGCGCTGGATGAAATGGCAGATTCTTTCGGGCTGGTTCAGTTGAGCGCGGATGACGCCGATGTGGTCTTTGGGAGTGGAAACATCACCATTGAGGCGATGATCAAGTTTGTGCAGGAGTATCCGGAATCAGCACTGAAGTACCTCCTGCGCCGCGACATTGACGGGCGCCCCCTTCCGAGGGAGCACGAGGAGATTCACCGTGTCTGGGAAAAGCGAGAACTGAAGCGTCCGATCCTCAAGCACTACATCCTCAAGATGATGGACTGGGAAGACTTCCCAGACATGCCCATCCACGAACTGCTCGGCGAGGTCCGCGGAAAGCTCTTTCAGCTGAACCGCGGCAAGAAACGCTAACGGAGCTGAAAGCGATCGAGCAGTTCGTTAGCCAACCGAATGTATCCGGTGGCGCCAACGGAGTTGAGCCGTTGCCGGATCACATCCACCCCAAGCGCACTTGCTTCCAGAATGTTCGGGCACTCCGGAATGATCGTCTGGAACACCGAATCTCCCAGCGCCTGATACACCTGCCGCGCCACCTGCTGGTGCGCCTCAATCTGTCGGTTGAACATGGTCAGGAGGACTCCGGCAATGCGGAGGTTGGGCTCAACGTTGGTCTGCAGCTCCCGGAAGGCGGAGAGGAAGCGCTTCAGGGACTTGATTGCCAGCGCCTCGCATTGCAGCGGCACAACCACGAGGTTGGCTGCAATGACCGCGTTGATGCTCAGGGCGTTGACAGCGGCCGGGGAGTCAATGAGGACAAAGTCATACTGATCTTCCGGAAGTTCCTCCAGTCGCTGGATGAGGAAGTAGTAATCGGAGGCCGCTTGCAGCACCTCTCGTTCCTCCGTCAGCTGCCCCATGTTTGAGAGCAGGTACTGAAGGTTGTCGTGCTCACTGGGCACCAGCAATGCCTCTAGCGGCGTGGTGGCTTCGCAAAACAGCTCCCGGACGCCGGCGTGCGGGCGTTCCTTGAGGCCGAGGGCCGAGTGCACCGACCCCTGCGGATCCAGGTCAATGAGCAGGGTCCGGTAGCCTCCAAGGGCAAAGGCTGAAGCAAGGTGGATGGCAGACGTGGTCTTGCCAACGCCCCCCTTTTGGCTGGCAAACGAAATCACAGTGGGCATGTGGGCATCCTGAAGCGGTCATCAACAGTGGGCCGAGTGTAGCATAGCCCCAGACAAAACAAAACGGGCAGCGTGGCTTCAGGAGCATCCTCCGGAACCGCCCGGCTCCTTTCCTACCTTCGGGTCTGCATCTTCTGCCCGACCCAGTCGGCGCGTCCGTTCAAAAAGGCCGACGCGGCCATTTCCCCTTTTCCTTCCGGACGAACCTTGAGGAGCCTGAGAGCGCCTTCCGCGGTTCCAACCTCAAACCCTGGGCCAATCTCTCCTGGAGGACGCTGAGCCTCTGTGACTTCCACTTCCACCAGCTGCAGGCGTTTGCCATCCGGACCAAAGCTGAAGCACCCGGGCCACGGGGTGTAGGCACGGAGCCGACGTTCCACCTGACGAGCGGTGTCCTCTTCCCAAAGAACCTGCCCCTGCTCCTTGCGGATGATCCGACAGAAGGTGACCTGCGCTGGATCCTGAGGCACCGCCACCGCAGTCTGGTTCAATAACGCCGGGAGGGTGTCTGCAACCAGGCGTCCGCCTAGGGTCGCCAGCCGAGTTCCTAGGGTTTCAGAGGTATCCTCTGGCGCAATCGGCTCCCTCTGCTCGGCGACCAATGGGCCGGCATCCAGCTTCAAAACCATTTGCTGCAGCGACACCCCGGTTTCTGCATCGCCAGCAGCCAGCGCCGCTTGAACAGGACTGGCGCCCCGCCACCGGGGGAGCAGCGAAAAGTGCAGATTGAAGCACCCGCAGGGCGGGAGGTCCAGCAACGCCTGCGGCAGAAGCTGTCCGTAGGCGCACACCAGGATCAGGTCGGGTGTCAGCTCCTGGAGTGCCTCCAGACTGTCCGGAGCTCCGGCGCGTTCGGGAGTCCAGACAGGCAGGCCTTGTTCCTGAGCCCAGGCCTTGACGGGAGAAGGCGTGGGCACCTGCTTGCGTCCCACGGGTCGGTCTGGTTGGGTCCACACGCCCACCACTGGGTGTCCGGATGCGATCAAGGCTTCCAGCGAAGGCAACGCCCACTCCGGAGTCCCCATGAAAACAAGTCGCTTCATCGGCCTCCAAGGACCCCAGACTCATAGGCTTCCCGGAACCGCAGAGCGTCTGCACGGACGGCTTCGGCCGCCTTCCCGGGAGCATAGAGGGCGTTTCCCAACCCCACTCCATCGGCACCCGCCTGAAAGAAGCTGGCCAGGTTTTCGGCGTTGACCCCTCCCGTCACCATCAGCTCAGTTCCCTGAGGCAGCACGGCCTTGAGGGCCTTGCAGACCTTGGGAGAAATGGCGTCTCCGGGAAACAGCTTCAGGGCATCAGCTCCGGCATCAAGGGCCCGGAAGGCCTCAGTGGGGGTCAGGACGCCTGGAACCGACGTCAGTCCAACCCGTTTGGTTGCCTGAACCACAGACTCGTTGAGGTTGGGGGAAACGATCAGCTGTCCTCCTGCCTGGGCCACGCGTTCCACTTCTTCAGGCTGAAGCACGGTTCCGGCTCCCACGAGGGCCTGGTCTCCGAAGCGTTCCACCAGTCGCGCAATGCTGGTGTAGGGATCCGGCGAGTTGAGCGGGACCTCGAGCACGGAGTACCCCGAGGCGACGAGGGCTTCCCCCACAGCGTCAATCTCAGCAGGCGTGATGCCCCGTAAAATAGCGACTAGGGGCAGTTGCTGCAGAGCAGTGTTCCAATCAGGTTGCGGCATGCGTTTCCACGGCAAGGGTTGCGGCTCCGTCAGGCCGACGAAGCCCTTGGGGTTAGGCGACAGCGGCTTCGATTTCCGCCTTCAGGTCTGGAGTGAGCTGTTCCAGCACTTCCAGCGCCTCCATGTTTTCATGAATTTGCTCCACCCGGCTGGCGCCTGTGATCACTGTGGACACGTTTGGGTTGGCGGCACACCAGGCGATGGCCAGCTGCGAAAGCTTGCAGCCTAGGCGGTCGGCAATGGCCTGCAGGCGGTTCACCTTGGCAAGGGCCTCCGGATCGGTCAGCCGTTCCTTGAGCCACTCGTACCCGGGGAGGTTGGCGCGGCTGTCCCCCGGAATGCCTTGGGCGTACTTGCCGGTCAGCAACCCGGAAGCAAGCGGACTCCAGATGGTGGTGCCCATCTGGTGCTGCTCATAGAGGGGGGCGTATTCCTGCTCCACGCGCTCTCGGTGCAGCAGGTGGTACTGAGGCTGCTCCATGACCGGCTTGTGGAGGTGATGCCGTTCGGCGAGGTCATAGGCCTCAGCAATCTCGGCGGCCGACCACTCTGAGGTGCCCCAGTACAGGGCCTTGCCGCTGCTGACCATTTCAGACATGGTCCACACGGTCTCCTCAATCGGCGTCTCAGGGTCCGGACGGTGGCAGAAAACGAGGTCCACAAAGTCGAGGTCCAGACGCTCCAAGGAGCGGTCGATGGCCTGAGAAAGGTACTTGCGGTTGAGGGTGTTCTTGGTGTTGACTCCAGGAACAATTCCCCAGAAGAACTTGGTGGAGATGAGGTAGGACTCCCGGGCCCAGCCGAGTTCCCGGAGGGCCTGTCCCATGAGGCGTTCGGACTCTCCGGCCGCATAAACCTCGGCGTTGTCGAAGAAATTCACTCCGGCATCATGAGCGGCTTCCATGCAGGCGAGGGCCTGGTCGAGAGCCAGCTGGTTGCCAAAGGTGACCCAGGATCCAAAGGAGAGAACGCTAACCTTCACTCCAGCTTTACCTAAGCGGCGGTATTCCATTTCCATAAGGCGTTTGCTTCTTGAAAGACGAGAGGGTGACCGGGCCCAATCGGAGGGACTGAGCCTTGAGTGAGATGAAACGTGGACGGGATGAGGTTGATCGGTGATCCACCGGGGGACCGTGCCAAGCGCAGGAACGCAGGGCCCCCGGTGGGTGCGGTTGAGGCCTTTCACAAGGCCCCTTCATCATAAACGGATCCAAGACGGATCGCCAGAGGAGAGGTGGGGTGACCTTAGGCCTGCCAGGGCAGAGAGAAGGTTTTGACGTTGGTGAAGCTCTTCATGGCTTCAATGACGCCTTCCTTGTAGCCCAGTCCCGAATCCTTGATGCCGCCGAAGGGAGACATTTCAATGCGGTAGCCCGGGACCTCCCAGATGTTGACGGTGCCGTGGTTGAGCTCGGCAATGAAGCGGGTGATGTAGTCGAGCCGGTTGGTGCAAACCCCGGAAGACAAGCCGAACGCGGTCCCGTTGGCAACCCGGATGGCCTCATCAATGTCCTTGACGCGGATGATGGGAATGGCCGGCCCAAAGGTTTCTTCCATGACCAGTTCGCTGTCCCACGGAACCTGATCCACGACGGTTGGTGGAAAGACGGCGCCTTCGCGGTTGTTGCCGTGGAGCAGGGTTGCCCCGGCCTCGACTGCTGCAGTCACCCGGTTCTGGAAGAGGGTGGCGGCTTCTTCATGAATCACGGTGCCCACGTCCGTATTCGGATCCATCGGATTTCCGTACTTGAGCTTCTTGGCCTTTTCGGTCACCAACGCGGCAAACTCATCGGCCACCGACTCCACAACGAGGATGCGTTTGACGGCGGTGCAGCGCTGTCCGGAGTTTTTGGTGGCTCCTGCGACGGCGAGGGTGGAAGCACGGTCAAGGTCGGCATCCTCCATGACGATGAGGGGGGCATTGCCTCCGAGTTCCAGCACGGTCCGGCGGTAGCCGGCGCGCTCGGCAATGAGCTTTCCAACGCGGACGCTTCCGGTGAAGGTCACAAGGTCGATGTGCGGGTTGGTGATCATCTCGTCCCCAATGTCTTCCGGAAGCCCGGTGACGACCTGGAACATCTCCGGAGGCAGCCCAGCTTCATAGAGCACGTCTGCAAGCAGCAACGCGGTCAGCGGGGTCAGCTCCGTGGGCTTGCAGACCATGCGGTTGTTGGTCGCAATGCTGGGGGCAATCTTGTGGGCCACCATGTTCAACGGGTGGTTGAACGGCGTGATGGCGCTGATGACCCCAAGCAGGGGATCGCGCTGGGTGAAGATTTTCCGCTTCTGCCCGTGCGGGGTGAGGTCGCAGGAAAAGATCTCTCCGTCATCTAGGATGCAGAGCTGCCCGGCGAGGGTGAAGACGTCAAAGGCGCGCCCGACTTCATAGAGCGAGTCCTTCTTGGAAAGTCCGGACTCAGCGGTGATCAGGTCGGAGATTTCCTCCTTCCGGCTGACCAGCAGCTGGGCGGTTTTGGTCAGGATCTGCTGCCGCTCGTAACGGGTCAGCTTAGGCCGAAACTGGTGGGCCCGGTTCAGGGCTTCTTGAACCTGCTGCCGGGAAGCCCGGGGGACGGTGCCAACGACTTCGTTGGTGTAGGGATTGAACACCTCGAGGGTGCCGACGTCACCAGCGACCTTCTGGCCGCCAATGCGCATGGATTCATGGAGGGGGAAATCAGGCATGGCGTGTCTTAGGCAGCATGGTTGAGGGCAAGGTCAAACAGATCATAGTTGTGCAGGGCACCCGCAGGCGCCGAAACGGCTTGGCTGAAGACCAGCGGAATGTTCCGGTCACAGACGCCTCCGTGGGACCGCAACGGCTCCTTGAGCTCGCTGAGGTCGTGACGCTCCGGAGTGGTGCCCAGCACCTTGTGGGTGGTGGAAACGACAATCAGGTCGCCCAGACGATCATTCGGCAGGTCAAAGGCGTCGCATCCTTGAGCATTCGTGTAGGCGGCTTCCACCCCTTCGACTTCAGCGAGGCGGTGGGCCATGGCCTGAGCGTCGCTTCCGGAAGGAAGGTAAACGGTTGCAAAGGACCCCAGGGCACCGTGGTGAACCACATAGGGGTCCGTGATCGGAAGGATCACTCGCGCCTGATCGGTCCCGAGCCATTCATCAAGGAGGGACTGCAGGTAGAGGACATCAGGAGCGCCAGCGTCATTGGTCTTGGCGTTCATGCCGTGGTCGGCGGTGAGGGCCAGCGCGGCACCTTGTTCATGCAGCTGCTGCCAGTACCCGTCCATCATCGCATAAAACTGATTGGCCACCGGCGTTCCGGGAGCGTGCTTGTGCTGGATGTAGTCGGTGGTGGAAAGGTACATCAGGTCCGGACGCAGGGATGCCATCAGCTTCACACCTGCGGCAAAGATGAATTCCGACAGTTCGGCAGAGTACACGCTGGGAATGTCCCGGCCCACAAGGGCCTGAGCGTTGTCGATGCCGTTTTCTGCGAGAGTCGTCTGGTCGGCTTTTTCCGACGAAAAGCAAATGGCGCGTCCGGAGGAAAAGTCGAGGCCGTGTCCCAGAAGCCTGCGGAGTTTGTCCTTGGCGGTCACCACAGCCACCTTGGCTCCGGCGTCATGAAAGGCCTGAAAGAGGGTGCCGGTCCGGAGGAACTTCGGGTCATTCATCATGACCTCCTGTCCTGAGTCTGGGTCGAGGAAAAAGTTTCCGGAGATGCCATGGACCTTTGGCGGAACGCCCGTGACGATGGAGAGGTTGTTGGGATTGGTGAAGCTGGGGACTACGCTGTGGCCACGGAGGTCAGAGCCGGTTTCCAGCATCTTCTGAGTGAACGGCATGTGGCCTCCGGCAAGGGCGGCTTCCATGTACTCGGGTTGAGAGCCATCGATGCAGACCGCAACCAGCGGCTGACGGGGCCAGGCGTACTGCCGTCCATTGACGGAAAGAGACGTGGGTGTGTTCATGAGAGATTGGCTTAAGCTGGTTTTCCGCTGGTGACGCCCATTTCCTGAAGGACGTCCTTCATTACGCTCAGGGCGGCCCGCATGTCGTCTGCGCCCAGGTGGCCGATGCAGCCCACCCGGAAGCTCGGGGCGACCGTCAGCTTGCCGGGATAGAGGATGTAGCCGCGGTCCTTGACGTGATTGTAGAAGGTCTGGAAGTCAAACGCCGGGTCTGCCGGCATCTTGAAGGTAACAATGATCGGGGCCTGCAGCTCTGCCGGAAGCAGCGGCTCAAAACCGAGGGTGGCCATGCCGTCAATGAGGATCCGGCAGTTTTCTGCATAGCGGGCGTTGCGGCCGCTGACTCCTCCTTCAGCAGCAAACTGCTCCATTGCCTTGTCAAAGGCAATCAGCACGTGCGTTGGAGGGGTGAAGCGCCACTGAGCCGTTGCCTCCATCGCCTTCCACTGGTCGTAGAGGTCGAGGCTGAGGGAGTGGGCGTTTCCTTGGCAGGTCTCCAGCACCTCTTGGCGGATCAAGGCGTACCCCATCCCCGGAACTCCTTCAAGGCACTTGTTGGACGAAGCCATGACGGCATCAAAACGGACCTGCTGAGCGTCCAGAGGAATGGCGCCAAAGGCACTCATGGCGTCAATGATGAGCGACCGCTGGTGCCGAGCAACGACTTCTGCAACGGCTTCCACCGGGTTGAGGATCCCGGAAGTGGTTTCGCAGTGCACCACGAGCACGTGTGTCACAGAAGCATCGGCGGCAAGGGTCTGGTCAAGACGTTCTAGGTCTGGAACCGTGTCCTCTGGAGTCTCCTGAATGAGGCACTCTCGCTTCATGTAGCCCAGCATCTTTGCCATCCGGTGTCCGTAGGCGCCGTTGACCAGAATCAGCGCCTTGCCGGTGGGCGCAATCAGGGTGCCGAGGGCGGCTTCCACAGCAAAGGTGCCGCTGCCTTGAAGCGGAACACAGACGTGCGTGTCTTGGGCGTTGGCAATTTCCAGCAGCTTCCGGCGCACACGCGCATTGGCTTCAATGAAGGTCGCATCCCGTGACCCCCAGTCGTGGAGCATCGCTTCTTTGGTCTCATGCGAGGTCGTCAGCGGACCCGGGGTAAGGAGTCGTGGATCACTAGGAGTCAAGGACATGGTTTCTTTATGGTCAGGAAGGCGCAAGGTGGGGCCGCTGTTGCGGACTCCCACCCTGTGGGTGAGTGCATGTTAATCAATTTTGTGATCTTAAAAATCACAAAAAATTATCTTTATAGCTCGTCGGCAAAGTGGCAAGCGAGATGATGTCCCTCAAGCGGTCGCCACTGCGGGACGTCCCGGCGGCACGATTCCTGAGCGTGGGGGCAGCGTGTGTGAAAGCGACACCCCGGAGGAATGTTGCTGGCACTGGGAATCTCACCGGTCAGTTTGATGTGGGTGGAAGGGGCATCCGGATCAAGAGAGGGGATCGCGGAGAGCAAGGCCTTGGTGTACGGGTGCCGCGGTTGTGCAAACAGTTCCCGCGAGGTCGCTGTTTCCACAATGGAGCCGAGGTACATGACGGCCACCTGGTCGCAGATGTGTGCGACCACGCTGAGGTCGTGGCTGATGAAGAGGAACGTGATGTCCAGCTCCTGCTGCAGGGACTTGAGCAGGTTGAGGATGTCCGCCTGGATGGAAACGTCCAAGGCGGCGACGCTCTCATCGGCAACCACAAACTTGGGCTGGCAGACCAAAGCCCGGGCGATCGAGATGCGCTGCCGCTGTCCGCCAGAGAAGGCGTGGGGAAAGCGTCGAAGGTGCTCTAGGTTGAGGCGGCACTTGGCGGCAATTTCCCGGACTCGGGCATCGGTTTCTTCTCGGGAGGACGTCAGCCCCATCACTTCCAGCGGTTCCGCAATGATGTCCCGAACGGTCATCCGTGGGCTCAGTGCGGCATAGGGATCCTGAAAGATCAACTGCGCGCGCTTGCGGTAGTCCTTGAGCTGGCTCTTGTCAATCTGAGCAAGGTCGTAGTGAACCTCATCATCCTGATAATTGACGGATCCGGAGGTGATGGGGGCCGCTTTCAGGATGGCACGTCCCAGCGTTGTTTTGCCAGAGCCGCTCTCGCCAACAAGCCCGAAGAAGGAACCCCGTGGAATGTCGAGTGAGACGTTGTCCACGGCCCGGACTGGGGGGATGTTCTGCAAGAACCCCTGCTTGAAGTTGAAATGAACCGAGAGGTCTCGGACCGAGATGTGATTGGGTTGGCTCATGCGGGAGTCTCCGAGGCAGCAGAGGCCGTGCTGGGGTCAAGCAGGAAGCAGGCGCCTTGGTGGCCTCCACCGAGTTCGGTTCGGGCTGGGGCAGACGCTTCGCAGGTTCCGGCCATGGCTTGGGGGCAGCGGGTGTGGAACACACATCCGGTCGGGCGCTCCAGGGGACTGGGGATGTCGCCAGGGATCGGGGTTAGCGGCTGGCCTAGGTCTTCCAGCTTCGGAAGGGCATTGAGCAGTCCCTGCGTGTAAGGGTGTTGGGGGGTCCGGATGACCTGCCGGACGGTTCCCGTTTCCACAATGCGTCCAAGGTACATGACCGCGACCCGGTCTGCGGTTTGGGCGATGACGCTCAGGTCGTGGGTGATGAAGAGGATGGCCATGTGAAACTCTGAGACCAGGTCCTTCATCAGGTCAAGCACCTGCGCCTGGATGGTCACGTCCAGAGCCGTTGTGGGCTCATCGGCAATGAGCAGCTTGGGCTTGGTGGAAAGGGCCATGGCGATCATCGCCCGCTGCCGCATGCCTCCGGAGAACTCAAACGCGTACTGATTGAAGCGTCGTGCCGCATCCGAAATGCCCACCCGCTCCAGCATCTCAATGGAAAGCTCCTTGGCCTGCTTCTTGGTGAGTTTGGTGTGCAGGAGCAGCTGTTCCACCATCTGGTCACCAATGGTGATGGCCGGGGCAAAGCTGGCCATTGGCTCCTGAAAGATCATGGAAATGGCTCCCCCCCGGACCAGGTTCAGCTCGCGGTTCTTACGGAAGGAAAGCACATCGACGCGTCCGGACTCCGTCTGCAGCCAGATGCGGCTGTCGGGATCATAGACGGTGTTGCCAGCATTGAGCTGCATGAGGGCTTTGGCTGTGACGGACTTTCCGGAGCCGCTTTCTCCAACCAGGCCGAGGACCTCGCCGGAGGCGATTTCAAAGCTGACGTCCTCCACCGCCAGGATCTTGCCTTCATCCGTGTTGAAGCGGATGTTGAGGTTTTCTACAGCGATCAGCGGTTCGCTCATGACTTACGCTCCGTGTAAGGATCCGCAGCATCACGAAGACCGTCTCCGACAAACACAAAGGTCAACACGAGCAGGATGAAGAAGATGGTGGGGATGAAGTACCACTGGTAGTTCAGCAGAACGTCGGCATTGGTCACATTCTGCAGCAAGGCGCCCAGTGAGTTGACGGGATCCTTCAGGCCCAGACCAATGAAGCTGAGCGCCGTCTCAGAGAGCACCATGTACGGAAAGGAGATGACGAGGTCAATGATGATGTAGCTGGTGAAGCTGGGCAGTAGGTGCCGGGCGATGATGTGTGCCGGCGAGGCCCCACAGAGCTGAGCCGCCAGAACGTACTCCTGGTTCCGCTCCGTCAGCAGGTGAGTCCGGACCCGACGAGCCAGGGTGGGCCAGTTGATGAAGCCGATGATGATGGAGATGAAGAAGAATCGGGTTTCAGAGCTCCATTCATCCGGAATGAAGGCCGCCAGCGCCATGAAGAGCGGGATGATTGGCACCGTCCGGACGGCATCGGTGATCATCTGGAGGATGCTGTCCAAAAGCCCTCCAAAGTATCCGGACACGCCTCCGATGATGAGGGCCAGCACAAAGCTGATGACGACCCCGATTGTCCCCACGGCAAGGGAGGTCCAGATGGCGTGCATGGTCCGGGAGAAGATGTCCTTCCCTGCGGATTCTGTCCCAAAGAGGTGAATGCCGCCCTGATCCACGCCAAAGAGGTGCGTGTTGAAGCGCAGTCCTGGGAACTGGAGGTCGAGGAGTTCGCCGGGCAGGTCCCACTCAAAGGCAAAGAAGGAGTACTGCCAGCCCTCAACAAAGAACTGCACGTACCGGCGCTTCTCGGTGTTGATCGTGGTGACCCACCGGAAGTTCGTCTTGGCCGAGCGGGTGCGTTCTGGGGTGTGCAGAAACGGACGCAGGGAGCAGCCGTTGTGGTCACAGAACATCGGAACCTGCGGGGCGCCATTCAGGTACTCCTTGTTGCGCCCAGCAATGGTGGGGTCGTATGGAGACAGAAAGGGCGCGAGCCACCCCATCAGGATCAGGATCAGGAGGATGAACCCCGCGATCATGGCTGAACGGTTGCGCCGGAAGCGCTCCCAGATCAGCTGTCCCTGACTGGCGGTGAAGTAGGCTTCTTTGCGTTTCTGCTCGCTGGCAGCGGCGTTGGTTGGAACAGTGGCATTCATGGTGGCTTCTGTCGTCATCCTTATCCCATGAAGCTCTTCCGGACCCGGGGATCAATCAGGGCCAGGAGGATATCGGTGAGGAAATTGAGGCCGACGATGGACGCCGTCAGCATGAAGATGATGGCTCCGGCAAGCTGCTGGTCGTTGGAGCGGGCCAGGGCTTCCAGCAGCAGGGCACCGGCTTCCGTGAGGGTCAGGATGATGGCAACAATGGGAAGCTGGTTGAAAACCCGGTTGAGGTCGAAGCCCAGGGAGTTAACGATGGGTCCCAGCGCGTGCTTCGACGGGTACCGCCACAGCAGTCGCCACCCAAACAGGCCCCGGGCTTTGGCCGCTGTCACGTAGAGCTTGCCGATCTCATCGGAAATGAGGGCCCGGACGGTTTGCAGGGCAAATGCGGTGGCGCCCCACCCGAGGATGAAGATGGGAAGCCAGGCGTGGGACAGGAAATCCAGAAAACGGGCCCACGACCACTCAGCGTCTCGGAATTCTGCCGAGAAGAGACCAGTGAGCGTGTCGCCAAAATAGACGGTGGAAAAGAGCATGATGATCAGAGCCAGCAGGAAGTTGGGCATGGCCAGACCAAGGTAGGAAATCAACCTCAGGGTGTTGTTGACCACAGCGCTGTTGGCGGTGGCAGAGATGATCCCAATGGGAACGGCGATGAGGTACGCCAGGAAGAGGGCCACGAAGCAGAGCCCAAGGGAGAACCAGATTTTCTCTCCCAGCAACTGGTTGATGCTGACCCGGAGGATGCAGCTTTCTCCAAAGTCTCCGTACACAAAGACGTTGGTCACCCACTTTCCCCAGCGGATGATGAAGGGCTGATCCAAGCCGAGCCGGATTTCTTCCGCCCGGATGTCTTCAACGGTGATCTGGGAACCCTGCGTGTTCTTGAAGGCCAGGTACCGCTCTGCGCAGTTGGCAGGAACCATCTCCATCAGCGTAAAGACGATGAAGGAGACCATGAGTAAGGTGAGCAAGGCCATCACGGCCCGCGTCAGCGTGAAGCGGGCAAATTGCAGCATATCCGGTTTGGAGTTGAGGATGGACGGAGGAGGAAGTCCTCCTCCGTAACTCATGACAGGAGCGCCGGAAACGCTCCTGCTGGCATCAGACGATTAATTCGCCAGGTACCACTGCGGACCCCGGTAGGGGAAGGTGCGGTAGTACTCGTAAGAGGTCGTCTGGAACTCCCGGAAGTTCTTCAGACTGTTGGAGCGGTAGATGGGCTCCGGACCTAGGACGGTACCGATGAACAGCAGGTGCTTGGCCATGTTCTCAACGAGTTGTGCGCCAAGGCGGTTGGACTCTGCAGAGCCCGGGGCTGCCGATTGGAAGGCGTTGATGTCATTGATCATGTCCATGACATACTGCGGAGGCTTCACGCCCTGGGAGCCGTTGGATTCAACGTACTCGGCCCAGAGCATTCCAGCGCGGTGAGCAAAGTAGTTCTCAAACGGCGGCATGAACAGCTCGGCGTTGCCGAGGATGATGGCCATCGGCTGACCCTTTTCCCACATGCCCACGTCCAGCTTGTTGGACGACTGAGAGGAGCGGTACTCGTCCGGAGTGACCTCCTTGGTGGTGGCCTGAACGCCAACGGCGCTCCAGTACTGAGCCACCATCTCGGCGAGCTGCGAGGACATCCCCTGGGTGGCAAACTGCATGTTGAGCACCAGTTTCTTGCCGTTGGGCAGTTCCCGGAAGCCGTCTCCGTCCACGTCCTTCAGACCAACTTGGTCCAGCAGCTTGTTGGCTTCTGCCGGATCGTAGTTGATGTAGTGGTTCTTCCACTTCGCGTCCACAAACTTCGGTGCCGGGGAGAAGCCAATGTACTGCTGCGGCGTGCCCAGTCCGAGGAAGGCCACGTCGTTCAGCTCATCACGGTTGATGGCCAGGGACATCGCCTGACGGAAGCGGAGGTCACCGAAGACCTTGCGCTTCTCGAGGTCTTCCGAGGTGACGTTGAAGGAGAAGGTCGGCATGGCGATCGCCGGCTTCAGGTAGACGGAGTAGTCTCCCTTGTCCTGTCCGTCCAGCAGGAACGGCGCGTCCGGAAGCTTGAAGGACTGAGCCTTGTACTCGATCTCGCCGTTCATGGCCTTGAGCTTGCGGACTTCGTGGTCGTTGATGTAGACCTCATCCTGCTCGCTGATGTAAGGCAGCTGGTGACCCTGGGTGTCCACCATGAAGAAGTACGGGTTGGCGACGAGGTGCCGTCCTTCGGTGGTGTCAGTGACGTAGATGTGGCTTTCCAGAGTCGGCACCACGTCTGCCGGCAACTTGCCCACCTTGTCCGGGCTGTTCAGCAGCGGGGACGGGGTGTCGGTCCAGTCGGAGCTTCCGTAGTAGGCCTTGATGACCGCGTAGCCGTTTTCAAAGCCAGCGGCCTTCGCCATCTTGTCGGCATCCTTGTTATACTTCGGGTGGAACTGACCCAAGAAGTGCTTGGGCTGGAAGCCTTGGGCGTAGCTGGTGGCAAAGTGCGCCAGCAGTCCAGGCTTCGGAGCCGGAAGGATGAACTTGACGGTGGTCTCATTGACCACTTCCACCTGCATCCGCTCTCCGCCGACGAGCAGGAAGTCCTTGGGCTTCTCCACCACGTTGGTGTCAAAGTTCAGGTCATCGTACCAGAACTTGATGTCCTCAGCCGTGAAGGGGGCGCCATCGGACCACTTGTGGCCCTTGCGGAGGAAGAAGGTCAGCTCGGTGTAATCGCTGTTCCACTCCCAGTCCTTGGCGACATTCGGGACAATGGTCTCGAGGTCGTCGGAGTAGCGGACGAGGTTGACGTGCCGGACCGAGAGGAAGTCGGAGGTGCCGGCTTCCGTTGCATTGGAGAGCGCACGGAAGGTGCCGCCGTAACTGCCGATGGCCTCATAGGGGGCCACGACCAGCGGCTCTTCTGGAAGCCGATCCTCGACCGAAGGCAGATTCTGAGTGTTGCCCCGGATGCGGGCGTTCAGCGCTTTGATGTCTGGGTTCTCTGAGAACGAGAGCTCGCAGCTGGCATTCTTCTCGAAGGTGCTCAGTTCAAATTGCTGAGGATACTTTCCAGGGGCAACCCCCTTCATATCCGCAACAGTCACTGCGGGGCAGGCGGCCCAGGCAGAGGAGGTCAGTCCCAGCAGCAGCCCTGACAGAGCCAAGCCCTTGCTGGTTCGGTGAAAGATATTACTGTGAGGCATCGTGCTTCTCCAGAATAGTTTTGTCGGAATCCGCTTGTCCGAATTGGAACCAAGAAAGAGTCTGCTACCCCGACATGTAGCGACCGCGGGATGTTTTCAAAAGCTCGTGTAGGATGCAAGTCAATTGTTAGCGTTTGATTGGAATTTGAGAATTTGATGCTCATTTTCCAGCAGTCGGGGTTTTTCCAGATTTCCGTTGTATCCCCCTGAGATCCGCAGTAGAGTGACGCTCTGTGATGATGCCTCCCTCCTCTTTCGGCATGCCCTTATGTCTTCTGCTCTCGCCCTCAAGCGCCCATCGTTTTTCAACCTGACTCCGGTGACCGGTTGGACCCTGCTCGGGTACTTCCTGCTGGCCTCCAACATTGCCGCAGAGAAGTGGCTGCTGGGCGCGTATGACTTCAAGGAGATCAACTTTGCCACAGCGTCGCTGATCATGCTCCTGACGGCGCTGCAGGAGGGGGTGCAGAAGCGCTCCCTGCGGCGTCTGGCGCCCAAGCGTTGGCAGCCGTTGGTGGTCATTTCGCTCTGTACGCTGGTCGCTTGGACAGGGTTTGTCTACTCCCTGATTGGCCTGTCCATGTTCGAGTACGGGGCCATGAGTCTGCTGTCCCCGCTGGTAATGGGGGCCTTGGCGATTGTGATGCTGAAGGAGCAGCCTCCGAAAGCGCTCGGAGTGGGCCTGGCCCTAGGACTGATGGGCGGGCTCCTGTTGGTGAAGGGGGAGTGGAACGGCGTGGGCGAGTGGCAGTATCACCTGTTCATGCTGCTCTCTCTGTTTGCGGCGTCGTTCCGGTGGATCCTGGTCAAGCGCATTGGGGAGGGGATTCCAACCTCCGCTTTGATCTTCTGGGAGCCCCTGATGGTCCTGATTGCGATGGGGCTGATGATTGACTTCCAAGAGCTCTGGACGCGTCTGGAGCTGTCGTTCCTCTCAGCAGCGTTCCTGCTGTTCCTGTCTCGTCAGTGCCTCGTCCGGTCGTATCAGGCGCAGGACACGACTGCAACGTCTGTTGCGGCGTTGATCTACACGAAGCTGGGGTGGACGCTGCTGTTCGGCTTCTTGATCTGGGGAACGGTTCCGGCCTGGAGCGAATGGCTGGGCGTCCTCCTCATTGTGGCCGGAAGCTGGGTGGTGCTGCGTCGCTCCGCCTAAACCGGTCAGGCGGCCATGAAACGAGCAAGGTACTCGGCTCGGGCGGCTGCAAACCACTGGGGCTCCCGGGGCCAGGGCCAGACCTGGTAGAGGGATTTGCCCGGGAAGACCTGGTCGAAGCGCTTGCCGTAGGACTCAGTGGTAAACTGATCGGCTCCCAGAACCGCGGAGTTGTAGCCGTGCATGCCCCAGTCCGCGACGTCTCCTCCGTCAATGGAGCGTCCTGCCATTTCCGGATCACAACAGAAGTCGAGAAAGGCATAGGCCTGCTCCTCATTTTCAGCATACGCGGAAAGGCTGAGCCCCCGGACCCACGCCAGTGCGCCTTCTATGGGCGCCCGGTAAGTGAGGGGAAGGCCTTCAAACGCCTGCGTCAGCACCGGTCCATCCCACACCTGCCCCAAAATGATCTCTTCCTGGGCAAAACCCGCCTTCAGAGAGGGCGTGTCGGTCCAGAAGCGCTTGAACTGCTGCTTGTTCCGAATGCAGTAGGTGGTCAGCTTGTCCCAGATGGGGCGCATGATCTTCTCATCGTTGTAGGAGTAGGCCATGTCGCCGGGAGACAGCTCACCGGTTTGCTCGAGGTACAGCCCGGTCCCTACCATTCCGGAGAAGGGACGCATCATCACCTGCCCCTGCAGGTCCGGGCGCCAGAGGTCCCCGTAGCTTGGTTGGGGTCGCGTGGTTCCCGTGGCGTCCTTGATCTGTGCAGCATCCGGCTCCCAGAGGTCATGGCGCCAGGCAATGCCTTCTGTTCCCCAGATGTGCGGAATCCAGTGGGGTCCGTTCTCCCCGAAGTTCCAGTCAGAGTCGCCGACCGAAAGCATGTTGGGGTTCAGGTTCTGGATGTTGGGCAAGCGGGTGTAGTCAATGGGCTGCAGCAGTCCCACGGTTTCCCACTGAATGGAAAGCATGTGCGAGGGGCTACAGACGTCAATGCCGCGTCCCCGGGTTTCCTGCATCCGCTCGAACACCTCCTGGTCCGAATTCACAGTGATCAGGTTGAGGGTGATGCCCGAGGCCTCCTGAAAGGCCTTGACGAATCCCGGAGGGCAGTAGTTGGACCAGGTGAGGACATTGACCTCTCCGGAGGTCTGTGCAAAGGCTGAGCGGGGGCGGATCCACGGGCCCACAGCGGCCGTCAGGGCGGCGCTACCCAGGAGCTTGAGCGCCTTGCGTCGCTTGAGAGACAGGGGAGGAGCAGAAGGTTCGGTCATGTTCAGTTTGTCACAGCAAAAGAAGGTTCAGGACGCGACGGGGTGACCTGCCGGAGTCGTGCCTGCTAGGATGTCCTGAGTGTAAGGACTATTGCAAGGAATTCCCAATGGAAACTGAGAAGGCCAGAGGAATGCCCGAAGCCACCGTTCGCTGGGAAGACGGAGTTCCGGTGTCCTGCCGGTTTGGAGACGTGTACTTCTCCCGGGAGGACGGACTGGAGGAAGCACGGCATGTGTTTCTGGGAGGAAACCGGCTGGTGTCCCGCTGGCACCACGGCCCAGTGGGGTGCATCGGCGAGCTCGGGTTTGGCTCCGGGCTGAACTTTCTAGCGACCTGGCAGGCCTGGCGGCAGCAGGGACGTCCGGGGACGCTGCGGTTTGCTTCAGTGGAACGCTACCCCCTGACGCGTCCGGAGCTGGCGTCGGTGGTGGCACTCTGGCCAGAGCTGGCGGCAGAGGCTCAGGCACTGGTGCAGGCCTATCCGGAGGTCCCGCAGGGTCGCTGGCAGGCCTGCTGGGAAGGGGTGGAGCTGTCGGTGGATTTTCAAGAGGCGTCCTCTGCTCTGGCACACTGGCCGGCACATTCGGTGGAAGCCTGGTACCTCGACGGCTTCAGTCCCCGGGTGAATCCGGACCTGTGGGCCAAGGACGTGCTCCGGTCGGTCTTCCGTCTGACGGCGCCCGGAGGCAGTGCCGCAACCTACACGGTGGCGGGAACCGTGCGGCGGACGCTGCAGTCGGTCGGCTTTCACCTCCAGAAGCTTCCGGGGTATGGGCGGAAACGGGAGATGCTGAGGGCCGAGAAGCCACGGCCTGAAGACGCATCCGGCTGAGTGCTTCAGCGACATGGGAAAATGTCTCCCAACCGGAGGCGTCTAGCCGGAAAAACGCCCGTCAATGAGCGCTCGGGAGCTCCCGTTTGTGGGGCGGCGGAAAGGCGTATCCGCCAACCCGGGACGTCCGGTAGCCCAGCCGAACCAGGCTCTCGCAGAGCGACACAGCACACGCCACGCCATCCAGCACCGGAATGCCGAAGCGTTCTGAAAGAGAGGCTGTGAGGTCCGTCATGCCGGCACAGCCCAGCACAATGGCTTCCGCCCGGTCTTCTTCCACCGCCCGCTGGATTTCCGCCTCAATGCGTCGATAGGCGTTGGAGTGCTCCTGTTCCAATTCCAGCACGGCCACTTCGGAAGAGCGCACCCGGACGCAGCGTCGATCGAGTCCGTATCGGGCAAGGTTGTGCTCAAGGGCAGGGACGGAGCGTCCGAGGGTGGTGATGACAGAGAACTTGTTGCTCAGCAGGGACGCCATGTGGTAGGCCGCTTCACCAATGCCAACCACTGGCTTGTCGGTCAGGCAACGAGCAGCATCTAGCCCGGTATCGTCAAAACACGCAATGACCACCGCGTCGTACTCCGGAGCCTCACGCAGCGTCGCTAGGAGTCCGGCCAGGCTCATGGCTTCATCGTAGTAGCCCTCAATGGACTCCGGACCAAACCGGGAGGTCTGGGCGATGATTTCGGTGCCAGGAGACGCCGTACGCTGAGCAGCATGACCGATCTTCTCCGTCATGCTGTGGGTGGTGTTGGGATTGAGGACAAAGATTCTCATGGCTTACAGCTCTGCTCCCAGGTAGGCGGCTTTGATGCGGTCATCTCCCATCAGGGCCTTGGAATCACCTTCCAGCACCACTGAGCCTGTTGAGAGCGCGTAGGTCCGGTTGGAAATGGAAAGCGCCATCCGGCTGTTCTGTTCCACCAGGAGCACGCTCACCTGCTCGTCTCGCGAGATGGCCACAATGGACCGGGCGATTTCCTGAACAAGCTTGGGCGCAATTCCGAGGCTGGGCTCATCCAGCAGAAGCAACCGGGGCTTGGCCATCAGGGCCCGCCCGATCACCATCATCTGCTGCTCACCTCCTGAGAGGGTTCCGGCCTGCTGCTGGAACCGTTCCCGAAGGCGTGGGAAGCGCTGCAGGACGCTCTCTAGGGTTTCTTCAACCTCTCCCTTGTCGGTCCGGGTGAAGGCGCCCATGAGGAGGTTGTCCTTGATGGACATGTACGGGAACACGCGACGTCCCTCCGGAACCATGACAATGCCCTTCTTGACGATCCCGTCCGTGGACTGACCGTCGAGGCGCTCGCCGAGGTAGTGAATGGATCCGGATTGAATTGGGGCGAGTCCGGTGATGGCGCGGAGGATGGACGACTTCCCTGCTCCGTTGGCCCCGATGAGGGCAACGGTTTCCCCGTGGTTGACCTCAAGTGAAACGCCCTTGAGTGCATAGACGTGGTCGTAGTACAACTCAACGTTTTCAAAGTTCAGCATCTGGGTCATGGTTCACATCCCAATCGCAGCATCTTCAGAGCCCAGGTAGGCCTCGATGACTTTCGGGTTATTTTGAATTTCAGAGGGAGTGCCTTCGGCAATCTTCTCTCCGAAGTTGATGACCACGATGCGGTCTGAGATCTTCATCACAGCAGGCATGTCGTGTTCGACAAGCAAGACGGTCACGTTCCGTTCGTCTCGTAGCCGACGCACCAGCGACACCATGCGCATGGTCTCCTCGTGGTTCATGCCGGCAAAGGGCTCATCGAGAAGAATGACCGCGGGGTCGGTGGCCAAGCCAATCGCCATGCCGAGGGCTCGGAGGTGTCCCTGCGGAAGGTTGGACGCGAGCTCATGCCGGATTTCTCCGAGGCCGAGGAAGTCGATGATGCCGTCCGCCGAGGCGCCCAGCTCGGCTTCATCGGTGCGGGCCTGACCGGTTCCGAGGAAGTACCCCAGCAGCGAAGCCCGGGCCCTCAGGTGGTGAGCGACCACAATGTTCTCCCGGACGGTCATGGAACGGAAGATCGTCGTCTCCTGAAAGGTCCGGACCACTCCCTTACGGGCCACCACATGGGGCGCAAGGTTGTTGATCCGCTCGCCTTTGAAGAGCACTTCGCCACTAGACGTCCGGAGGAAGGAGGAGATCAGTTTGAAGAGGGTCGACTTTCCGGCTCCGTTGGGGCCAATCACTGACAGGATCTCTCCGGTCTGCACTTCAAAACTGACATTATTGACGGCAATCAGACCGCCAAAGCGCTTGGTCACCCCCTGCACCTGCAAGATTGCACTCATCGCCTTCCTCCTTCTTTCTTGTCAAAGAGGCTCAGCACCCCATTCGGGAGCACTAGCATGAGCAGGATCATGAGGCTGGAGTAGATGAGCAGCTGAAACTTGCCGGTGCTGAAGAGCAGGTCCCACCCAAAGTACAGCATCAGGGTTCCCAACATGGGGCCAAACACGTAGCCCAAGCCTCCGAGGAAGCAGTTGAGCATGAAGTTGACGCTGTCGGTGACCTGGAAGGACGAGGGGTAGATGGACTGGGAAATGGCCACAAAACTGGCCCCTGCAATTCCTCCAAGGAAGGACGAAATGGAGTACGCCAGCACCCGGAGGTAGGCGATGTTGACGCCAATGGAAGACGCGAGTTCTTCGTTTTGCTGCAGCGACCGGCAGAGGTGCCCAAGCCGGGAGTTGACGATGCGCCACATCACCGCAAAGGTGAGGACCATCATGGTCACAGCCATCCAGTAAAACCCGAGCTTGGGGTTTTCCATCTGAGAGAAGTCCGGAATGATCGTCAGACCACCGAGGGTGACGGCTTCCGGAAGCGGAATGGACGTGATGCCCTTGGCGCCATTGGTGATCGGTAAGGCGAGGGCCGAGAGGCGCCCGACCTCGGTGAGGACCAAGGTGATCATCGCAAAGTACACCCCCCGCAACCGCAGAATGGGCAGGCCAATGACCACGGACAACCCTGCGCAGAAGAGCCCGGCCAGGGGCAACGTTAGCCAAAAACTGATCTCGCCTTGAGTGACCAGAATGGCGGAAACGTAGCCTCCTGCGAGCGCATACGCGCCCTGGCCAATGTTGATGCGCCCAATGTAAAAGGTCAGCCAGACTCCTGCTGAAGCAATGGACAGCAGGGCCACGGAAGTGAGCGTGTAATAAAGGTCCCAGCGCTCGGCGGCCGAAATGGCCCAGGGAACAATTCCGTAAACGCTGATCAGAAAGGCGAGGACGCCAGCAAGGTGTTTGTTCATGACTTACCCCCAAGGCTTTCCCATCAGTCCCTGCGGACGGATGGACAGGAAGATCATGAGTGAGGCGAAGATGACGAGGTAGGTAATGTCGCCATAAGCCGCCAAGACGGTCAGTCCAACGCTTTCCATCATGCCGAGGATGAATCCGCCGGCAATGGCTCCGGAGATGACCCCTGCGCCGCCGATCATGATCATCATGAAGGCCTTGATGGAGGTGGGCCCCCCCATGCCCAGGTTGATGCCGGTGATCGTGACCAGCAGTCCCCCGACCAAGCCTGCCAGCATGGCGCCGAGTGCAAAGCCGAGCATGGAGTAGCGTTCCACGTCAACACCCATCAGGCGCGCAGCCGTTTTGTCCTGAGCCAGGGCCCGCATGGCACGTCCGGCCCGGGAGTTCTGCATGAAGACAATGAACAGGGCAATCATGCCAATGGCCAGCACTCCAATGAGGATGCGGTCGTAGGGCATGATGATGCGGAAGTCCCAGTTGAAAACGCCGTTGACGATCTTGGGGACGCCCCGTTGCTTCTCGCCAAACAGCAGGAGGATGATCGCATCAAGAAAGAAGGCGATTCCGGCTGCGAGCAGCATGGTGCTCTCTTCACGCCGGGACTTCTGAATCACCGGGCGGAAGAGGTACTTTTCAATCAAGGCTCCAACCACCACCAACACTAGGGCGGAGGCAAAGAGTCCCACCAGGAACGGCATCTCAAATTGAGCAACGACGGTGTAGGTGACAAAGCCACCGAGCACATACATCTGGCCGTGCGCAAAGTTGAGGACGCTCATGAGCGAGAAGATCAGGGTCAGGCCCAAGGCGATCAGCGCATACTGCGCGCCCAGGTACAGCCCGTTCGCAATGATTTGTTCCATGGAGGGCTCTCATTGAGGATCCGGAAGCAACGCGGCCTCCGGATCGGTGAAAAAGGTCTCAGTCGACTTGAGCCACAAACAGGGTCTCGAACTTACCATTCTGGTACACGTTCACCACCAGCGGCACCGACAGCTGGCGCTTCTGCCCAAATGAGCTCATGCCCACGTACTTGAGCTTGGCGTTGCCCACCATGTAGGGGTTCGGGGCCTCAAAGTTGACCATCGTCTTCTGGAAGGCCTGGACGTCGTTGATCGCCTTCGGGTTGGCTTTCAGGGTCTCAAGGATGTACTCGAGGGCGTACACCTTGGTGTTGGACTCGTCGTTGTACTCGCCAAACATCTTGGTGTAGCGGTCCACAAACTCCCGCATCATGTCTGAAGCAAGCTGGGGGGTCGAGGCGCCGCCGACGGAGATAAAGCCGTTGGCCAGGTCTCCGGCACCTTCCTTGAGGACATTGGCGTCCTGAGCGGTCTCGGTGGAGATCACGCCTTCAAATCCCAGCTCCCGGGCCGAGCGGATCAGCTGCGGTGCGTTGGCTGGAGAAACTCCGGACAGCACGAGCAGGTCCGGTTGGGTCTTGATCACAGGCAGCACCACTGGGGTGAAGTCCGTGGTGTCCACCTGGTAGGTGACGTTGCTGGAGACGACTTCCAGGCCCAGGGCCTTGGCCGCCTCAACGCCGCCATCTCGCTGGCTGAGCGGATCTGACTCGTTGGCTGCAACGAAGGCGACCGTCTTGACGCCCTTTTCTTCCATCAGGTACTTGTAGATGGCTGGGCCCGACTGATAGTTGGCCACCATGCCCAGCACTGCATTCGAGGCCGGAGCCGTGTAAAGCGACTTCGGGAAGGCGTAAGGGAAGTACATGATCCCCTTCTGCTCGGCTACCGGACGCACGGCAGCAGCGCCGTCGTCAACGTTGGGGCCAACCACGTAGTGCACGCCTTCTTGGGCCATCTTCTCCATTCCAGCAATGGCCCGCTTCGGGTCCTTCTGGTCGTCAAAGGCGACAATTTCGACGTCGTAGGTTGTGCCACCAATGGTGACGCCGCCGGTTTCGTTGATCCACGCAGCACGTGTCTCCATCGAACGTTGATTGGAAATGCCCCAGGCCGCTGCGGGTCCGGAGGTCACACCCACAAATCCAATCTTCAGAACTGGATTGGCGGCGAAGGCGGAAGTACCAAAGACGGCACTGAACAGGGCCGTGGTGGCCATTGCTTTTAGGAAGCTGCGTTTCTTCATTTGGATGACTCCTCTTGGCTTATTGATTTGAGCCGCTCGGCCCAGACGCCAGACAGCGCCCTGAGGCTGGCCCGGGCATAATCCATATCGTTAACAATCTTGTCAACATAAAACTTGGAATTGGTGCACAATGTCTGCATTTTTTCGGAGGTGACAAAAATGACATCATCTGAGAGTTTGTTATCCTGAGAATCAAAAGCACCGCCCAACAACTGACAGGAGGATCGTTTATGCAACTGATGCCGGAGTCTCGTGAAGACGCGGAAGAGGAGTGGATTGTTGAAAAAATCTATGAGGCGGTTCTGGACCAGCGTCTGGGCCCAGGGACCAAGCTGTCGGAGGCGGAGCTGTGTGAAGCGTTTGGCGTGGGGCGGATGCGGATTCGCCGGAGCTTGCTGCTGCTGGCGAGTCGCGAGGTGGTGGAGCTGCTTCCGAATCGAGGAGCATTTGTGGCCAAGCCGACGGCGCAGCAGGCCACGGACATCTTTGAAGCCCGCCTGATCATGGAGCCTCCGCTGGTGAAGATGGTTCTGGAGCGAGCGCAGGAAGCGGATCTGGCGCAGCTGGAACAGCACCTGCGTGACGAGCGGGAAGCGCGAGTGGCCGGACGTCGACGAGAGGCGATTCGGCTTTCAGGGTTGTTTCACACGCACATTGCGCAGCTGGCAGGGAATGCGGTCATGATGCGGGCGGTGAAGGACCTAGTGGCCCGTTCTTCCTTGATCATTGGACTGTATGGGGATCCGGGACTGGCGAGCTGCCGTGACGATGAACATGCTGCAATCATTGACGCTCTGCGTGCCCGGGAGGCCGAGCGGGCCCAGGACGTCATGGTGTCGCACCTGCAGCACCTGAAGGAGCACCTTGACCTAGGCCTGCAGAAGCACGCACCGCAGAACCTCGTGGAGCTCTTTGCCAAGGAAAACGTCTCCTGATGCCTGGCGCGCGTTTCAGCGCGTCAGCGGGCGTCCTTGCGCCATTTCCCCTGCCAAACGGACCCGGCTGTTGAAGCCGCTCTGACCGTCCTTTCCTCTCTGCCCCCTTCCCCTTCTTCCCGGTCCCGCCCGGACTCTCACACGATTCTGAAAAAAATTAAGCCCTCCAATTAAAGAAATTTCCTCCCCTGCCGATACCTGAAAGCAAGAAAGCGAACCCTCTCGAGGGAGCACCGAATGGAAAAGCGTTAAAGGTTTTCTCAGAAGTGCCGATAAGAGAGGAGAGTTTAGGAAAGAGTCCTGTGTCCTCCCAAGGGACCAGGCTCGGAACCACAACAAGATCTTTGACCGAAACAATCCTGAAGGCGGTTTGACAAATATAGCTGGTGCGGTGTTGCCGTACCCCGCCTTTGAGACCCGCAGCAACCCATCGGAATGGGTTGTCAAGACTCTCTGAAAGTGAGTGAGGTAACCTTAAGCTTCTGAAGAAGCTCACGTTACTGAGAAAAAAGGCAGGAAGCCTTTTTGAGTGTCCCCAGTGGACCCTTACTGAAGAGAAAACAGATTTGAAGCCCCTTGGAAGGGGATTGGATCTAAGCTCCAGGGACGGAGCCGTCAATGCCGGTCGCAAACGGGAACAGGCAGCCCGTTGAATGAGAGCCTTCAGGACGTACCAGCTAAGGCTATGCCCACACCGATTCGGCCGGCATTCCTTGACGAAGAGCCCCTTCGTGACCCACACGAAACGCATCAACCTGCTCTTCTTCACTCGAGGAACGTCGGAGTCCATGAGGTCACCTTTGTGAGAACCTCGTCGTGTGTCTTGTGACGGATACGCGTTCTGATTCGGACGTCGAAGTGTGCGATGTGACTCCTCCGGTTACTCTGAAACCAGAGCGACCCGGAAGCGTCTCCCCGCACGTTGCTTCTCCTGCAACCAGGAAGTGCGTCCTCAGGATCGTGCCGCTCACAGAAATGCGACGCACCAATCGGTCGTCTGTGCAGAACAGGAGCCCAGTCGTCTGCCTCACTTCGGTGAGGGACGTCGAACTGAATCCGGATCTGACACGGGCCTCGGACGGGAACGCACTCGTTTGCCTCAACGCACCATGTTGAGGGACGCCGAGCTGAATCCCGGCTCCTTGGCCCTGGCGCCCCCAACCATCCGCCATGCACTCCTGCATGGGAGTCCGGAGGGTTGTGACGGCCCAGACGCTTGACCGCCGAGGTGTTGGCTCGCAGGCTTCGTTAAAGTCCTCCTTCGTGAAGCGAGTGACTTTGCAGGATCCTCGAGCTGCGCGAGTGTCTCACAGGAGAGGGCGCTGAGTTGCGGATGCCTCGGTCTGGACTGCTCTGCAGTCTGAGCGCCGAAGTGAATCAACTTGGCAGACTCCTCGGGAGCCTCTCTGGCACGGCGAACTGAATTCTGAATTCAGTCTAGTCCGCAGAGGGTCCGAATGGCTTCGTCCAACGGTCCAACGGTTGTCGGCAGCGGCGCAGTGTTCGCCTGACTGAACGCTCCGCCGGGTCATTCACAGGGTTCGGTTTATTTTATCAAGTAAATTTTATTTTCATTCCACTTACCGGTTCAGGGATGGGTTCGGTTAAGTGCTTTCGGGGAACATCTCGCTTGAAGGAGGATTTATGCGAGTGAACCACAATATTGCGTCAATGACCGCCTTACGGCACCTGGGATTGACGAACAACGCAACGGAGAAGAACCTCCAGCGTCTGTCTTCAGGCATGAAGATCAATGCAGGTGCAGACGGACCTGCAGAGTTAATGATTTCTGAGCAAATGCGAGCTCAGGTCACCGGTCTGAATCAGGCGGTGAAGAACTCGGAGACGGGCATCTCAATGGTGCAAACGGCCGAGGGCGCCCTCAGCGAAGTGAGTTCCATTCTCATCAACATGCGCCAGTTGGCTTTGCACGCTGCCAACGAAGGGGCCAACGACGAGAAGATGCTTCAAGCTGACCAGAACGAGGTTGAGAACCTGCTCTCGACGCTGGACCGGATTGCCAAGAACACACAGTTCGGCACCCGGACCCTGTTTGATGGCAGCAACTCCGCTTCCGGAGTCGTGGTCGGAAACGGCCTCAGCTTTGTCACCGCTTCTGAAAGAACCCAGGCCGCTCCAACCAAGAGCGGCTATGAGGTGGACATCAAGCAGGTGGCAACCCGGACCGAAGTGGTGGCCGACCGTGGCCTCACTGTTGAGGACCTGGACGAAGGGATCACTTTTGTGATCAACGAAGGCAATCGCCTTGCCCGCTTGAACACCAAGACCGACGATCCGCAGATGGCGGAGAGCATCGATCAGTTGCTCAACAACTACCGCCTCTCTCCTGAGATCTTCGACAAGTCTGAAGTCGAGAACAACATTCGGCAGCTGGTCGCCCGAGCGTTGGACAAAAAGGCCGCCGAAAACGGACTCAATGTGGACGTCTTCATTGACGACGTCGGCATGCTGAACGTGCGGCACAAAATGTTCGGCAGCGAGCCTTCCTTCAGCGTCACCTCCAGCAAAGCAGGGGTTCTCGCCAAGGAAGCAAACATCGCTACCTACTCCGATGGCGGCCGAGACGTCGCCGGTTACATCGGTGGAGAGCCTGGCGTGGGCAGTGGGCAGTTCCTTGAGGGAGCCGCCGGCACCCCGGTGGAAGGCCTGGTGGTCCAGTACGACAAGGTTCTGGAGAAGCGTGTCATCGACATCAAGGATGCTCAAGGCAACGTGGTGGGCCAAGAGTTGGTCCAGCAGTCCAACGACGAGCTGGTTGGCAACGATGTGGACGGCTTCGTCCACGTCGCCCAGAACTCCCTGACCTATCAGGTGGGCTCCAACTACCAGCAGACCATCAAGTTCTCGCTCAGCGACCTGCGTTCTGAGCAGCTGGCCCAGGGGCTGGAGAATGAGAGCGGTTACCGTAGCCTAGCCGACATCGACCTGACAACCGGAGACGGGGCTCAGGACGGCTTGCTGATGATCGACCGAGCCATTGAAGAGGTGAACGTCCTGCGCGCCAATCTGGGTTCATTCCAGAAGAACGCCCTGGAGACCAACCTCCGGAACCTTCGGGTGGCCAGTGAGAAGCTGACCAACGCCGAGTCTGTGATCCGCGACTCGGACATGGCTCAGGAAATGAGCGAGTTCACGAAGAACCAGATCCTGCTGGCTTCAGGAACCGCCATGGCCGCTCAGGCGAACCAAATTCCGAAGTCTGTACTGCAGCTCCTCAACGGCGCTCAGTAACCCCCGTTCCATCCCGAGTCCCTTGCTCCTTCTCCTTCGGGAGCAGGGGGCGTGGGGCGGAGGATGGGCGGACTCAGGAACGTCCTTCAGCAGCATTGAGCAACAGTGGTGCTGGAGAACATTCTTGAGGAAACGGCGCCGCGCGCTTCGTTTCTTCAATCGTTTGAGCAAGCAGGTGGTTGACTCCGCTCATTAGGAGTCAGTGGACCCACCGTGCCTCAAGGCCCTTGTGAGGGGCAAGGTGCGGAATCCAAGGCGTCCAAGCACCTGCCTGGAGTCAACCCTTCCCGCAGTGTCTCCTCGGAACGAGAAGCGCGCAGGAGTGGGTCTAACGCACTAAGAGTCAATTTCCCAAGGATGGGACGAGTTTTTTCAAGGAGGAAGTGTTGCTTATGACAATGATTGAATAGGCTCCGGCCTGGACCGGAGCCACCATCTGAGGAGGTGGTTTATGTCTGTAAACATGCAAAGCAATTGGGTCGCCTTGGGAGCAACGATTGGCAGTTCTTCGGAACGTCAGTCCGGACGCCCCCAGTCGCAGGTCCTCAAGAAGCTGAAGCCACGGTCCTCTTCTGAATCGCCTGCGGTGATGCACATCTCTGAAGGAGTGCGCATCCACGCCTCCAGTCTGGTTCACCAGATCAATGAGGCCGAAAGCGATGTTTCCCTGCTGCAGACCGCAAGTGATGCATTGGGGAAGGTGGAAGAGGAACTGCGTGAGTGGAGCGCGGAACTGGAGCAGGCCGTCGCAGACGGCTCCATCTGGGAAGCCGCTCGACTTCGGGTTGAAGCTCACCTTGAGGAGATTGATCGGATCGCCGCGGTGACGCACTACGGTGCCCAGAATCTGCTCGATGGAAGCCGGGCCCTCAAGGGGTTCGCGTCTGGAGAGCATCTGGAGTTCATCCAAGCAGACGGAGGGATTCCTTCCTCCCCTGCCAAGGGGTACCCGGTTGAGGTGAAACGCTCGGCGACCCGAGCAGAACTGCGAGGTCAGGTTCCCCTGACCCGAGAGTACATCGACCATGAGGAGCGTCTTGTTCTGAAAGAGGGCCGCTCCGAGGTTCAGTTCATCACCCGCAAGGGCGAAGATCTTGACGCGACCCTGCGCCGCTTGGCGTTGGTGATTCGCCAGGCTGAACTCCCGCTGGAGTTGGTCCGGAATCCGTCAGGCGTGCTTCACTTCCGGCACGTCCAGTATGGAAGCCGCTCCCGGTTCAGTGGGGCCAGTGCCACCTCAGGAGTGTTGTCTCCTGAAGCGAATCTGCTGGTGGAGTCCACCCCTGGGATGGACATCGTGGGAACCATCAATGGCGAGCCCGTTCGAGGAATGGGTCAGCTGCTGATTGGGCCTCCGGAGTCCTCCAAGCTCGGCGGACTGTGCCTGCGGTTCAACGGCACCGGTAACAACCTGGGAGAAGTGGGCAGTGTGACCATCTTCCAAAACGGGGTGCCCCTCCACGTCGGAGGAGCCACTCAGAGCGCCCGGTTGTGCCTGAAGAGCATTCGCTCCAACGAGCTGGGGACTCAGGTCTCCAACGCGTCGGGGTTCACCTGCCTTGCGGACATCCAACTGGAGCGCCAGGAGGAAGTCAGTGATGCTCGGCAGGTCGTTGAAAAAGCCTTGAAGGAGGTCCATCAGGCGAAGGCCCGGATTGATCTCGTGAATCAGGAGCAACTGCAGGCGGGATTGCGCAAACTGCGACAGGACCACCTGGCTCGGCAGGGTCCATTTACCCCTATCAAGGACTCTGGAACCGCCCGGTATGTTGCACGCAACACCCGGATGCAGATCATGAAGGACTCCGGAACGTCAACGATGGCGCAAGCTCATCAGACTCCGGAAACCGTGATGCACCTGCTGAAGTAACAAGTGGTGCCCCCTGTGGGGTCCATTCGGCGACAGGGACGCAAGTGCCTCCCTGTGGCAGACGGAACACTGGTTCCGGAGACGTGTTGGACGGCTCCGTGATCAGGATCCGGCGTCATGAATCTCAGGCAGATGTCACCGGACGCCTGCATGCTGAGAGCCATGGAACAGACCGGTTTAAGCCTCTGCAAGGCATGCGGAGTTCTGAAACCAGTTTGTCTGTAAAATATATTTTTCCCGATACCAAGAGGGCTTCTTGGCCGAAGCCGTCTTTACTGAGTTCCAAAGGCTCAGAGGACCAGGGAGCAGTGTGGCAACTGCTTCTAAAGGCCTCAAACCGAGTCTGCGGGACATCACTCAACATGGATGAGTTGAGAATGTTAAAGAAATCGTCGTTTGTCAACAATCTAAGGTCAGGAGGGTGCGATGCGCATCAACCACAACATTACAGCATTGAATGCGCACCGATCGGTGGTGCGCAATACGGAAGCACAGAATAAGACACTTGAACGCCTGTCTTCCGGACTCAAGATCAACCGCGCTGCGGATGGTCCTTCTCAGTTAATTATTTCAGAGCGTCTCCGGGCTCAGCGCGAGGGCATCAAGCAAGCCATCGACAACTCGGAGGCAGGGATTTCCCTGGTCCAAACGGCTGAGGGAGCCCTAGAAGAGGTCAACCGTGCCCTCATCGACATGAGGCAGTTGGCGGTTCACGCGGCCAACGAAGCGGTCAATGACGAGTTCATGCTGGAAGCGGATCAGCAAGAGATTGATAACGCGCTTCAGCAGATCAACCGGATCTCGAAGATCACCAACTACGGAAAGAAGTCGATTCTGGACGGCAGTATGGGGGCCAACGGGGTCACGGTTGGAGAGAACCTAGAGTTCATCAACGGCACTGAGATGACTCAGACTTCTCCGGTCGGGGGGTATGAGGTCAAGATTCTTGAGGCCGCCAAGCGCAACGAGTTGACGGGTTCGGTCGCTTTGACACAGGACATCATCAACTCAGGGGAACAGCTCCGCATTGCAGAAGGAGGCAAGACCCTCGCGTTTGAAACCACGGCAGGCGACTCCGTGGAAATGACGATGAACAAGCTGGGGAAAGCGATCCGCGACTCCGGCCTGGAGCTGGAACTGGTTCGGGAGCGTCCCATGGGAGACGACCCGAATGCACCCCAGTTCATTCGGTTGCGTCACAAGCGCTACGGAAGCAGTACCTCGTTTGAGGTGGCTTCTTCCACCGCCGGGCTGCTTTCCAACCAGTCGGATGTCTACGACCAGATTCAAAATGGCGCAGACGTCAAAGGCACCATCGGGGGCGAAGTGGCCCTCGGGGAAGGGCAGATCCTGACCGGATCCACGCCAACCAAGGTGTCCGGGTTGAAGATCCGGTACACCGGGGAAGAGGCTCCGCCGGATCAGTTCGCTGGCACCGTCACGGTGTCGCAGCGCTCGCAGGACTTCCAGATTGGTCCCAACACCAATCAGACCACACGGGTGTCTCTGCAGAGTGTGCATGCCCGACGATTAGGCAACGGAGTGGAGAATAAATCGGGGTTCTCCTCTCTGAATGAAATCGACCTGCGCTCTCATCAGAAGGCACAGGATGCGATGCGCGTCATCGATCGGGCCATTGAAGAGGTAACCGCCTTCCGTGGGCGGTTAGGCGCCTTCCAAAAGAACACTTTGGAAAGCAACCTCAACTACTTGCGGCATGCGCATGAAGAAATCTCCAACTCTGAGTCCATCATCCGAGACGCGGATATGGCGGAAGAGATGACGAACTTCACTCGCAATCAGATCATGGTGGAATCATCCACCGCCATGCTCGCTCAGGCCAATCAGCAACCGACTTCGGTGCTGAAGCTCCTGAACGCCGCTTAAGCCAAACGGTTGGGAGCTCCCGCTAGGGAGTTCCCAAGCCCACAGCATCATGCTGATGCCCTCCGGGAGACGGAGGCCGTCAGGATGATGTTGGCTCCTCCTCGCCAGCCAAGCGCGGGAGGGGCAAACGATGCGCGCCTGCTTGCAGGCCCCATCCACGCCCCGGCCAAGGGCGTTGACAACGACGCGGCTGGGAGCTGGTCGGATCCAGTTCCCAGTACGGCGATTGTCTGAAAAAATGGCTTTTGCTGGAAGTTTCTGAAAACGGAAACTTCCAGGATGAGCGAATAAGGCTCCCCAGTTTAAATTGGCTCGGCCGCACCCACGTACGTGTTTGGGAGGTCCAGCCCAGACCCTGAGACAGAGGACGTTTCAGGGAGGAATCGTTTCCGGTTTGTGACCGGAGACGGTGCCAGCGGTTCTCATGAAGAGAGAGACAGGGAATGTCGAATGCCGCTGAGCCGCATGGAGGCGGTGGAAATACGAAGGCAATGAGGCCTCCGGTAACGTCCATCTCCTCGGTCATGACCTCTGTTGAGGTTTTGCCGATGGACAGAAGCTTTGGAATAGCTCTGTAGGGCTTGTTCGAAAACTTACGATCCACTTACGCAATCTCAGGAGAACGTCATGTCCCTTCGCATCAACACCAACACTGCAGCCATCAACTCTCACCGCAACCTGGTCAACAACAGCCAGGTGCAGAACAAGACATTGGAGCGCTTGTCTTCGGGCCTGCGCATCAATCGAGGAGCGGATGCACCGGCGCAGTTGCAGATTTCAGAGCAGCTGAGAGCCCAGGTTGCAGGATTACGACAAGCCATCGATAACTCGGAAATGGGTGTTTCATTAATGCAAACAGCGGAAGCGGCACTGGACGAAGTGAGCCGCTCCTTGGTCTCGGCACGACAGATTGCCGTGCACGCGGCCAACGAAGCGGTGAACGATCCGTTCATGCTTCAGGCAGACCAGCAAGAGATCGACAACATCCTCGCGTCGGTCAACCGCATTGCGAAAAACACCCAGTACGGGAAGAACTTCCTGCTCGACGGCAGCAAGGCTGGCAACGGCGTTGTGGTGGGCGACAACCTGGAGTTCATCGAAGGCGGCAGCATGGCCAAAACTTCTGGTCCAAACGGTTACGGCATTCAGATCACTCAGGCAGCTCAGCGCAACGCGCACTCCGGATCGGTGGCCCTGACTCAGGACATGATTGACCGTGGAGAGCAGATCACGATCACGGAAGGGGGCCGAACCCTGAACTTCCAGACGCAAGTCGGACGTTCGGTGGAGCAGACTCTGAACGAGTTGGGTGCGGCCATCAAGGACGCCAATCTCAACATTGACCTGATTCGTCCTGATCCTGCGACCACGGACAACAACGCACCGCAGGTCCTTCGGCTTCGCCATAAGGAGTTCGGCAGCGAGCACACCTTCACGGTGGCTAGCTCCACCGCGGGCGTGCTGTCTCAGCAGGCAAACGTTTCCGACACCATCGCCAACGGCGTTGATGTGGCAGGCGAGATCAACGGTGAAGCCGCCATCGGCAAAGGGCAGGTGCTGACCGGAGGCCCAGGCGCCAACGGCATTGAAGGCGTCAAGATCCGCTACACCGGTGAGTCCACCGGACGCGTGGGCACCCTGACGTTTGCGCAGAACTCGCTGAACTTCCAGATCGGTGGCAACGCGAACCAGACCACATCGGTTTCCATGAAGTCGATGCGGGCTTCACAGCTGGGGAACGCCGTGAGCAACGCCTCGGGCTTCCGTTCCCTCAATGAAATTGAGGTGACGGATGCTTCCCGAGCACAGGACGCCATCCGGGTCATCGACAAGGCGATTGAGGAAGTCTCTGCCACCCGCGGAGAGATGGGCGCCTTCCAGAAGAACAACCTGGAGAGCAACCTCAACTACCTCCGGATTGCTCATGAGAACGTTCAGAGTTCCGAGTCGGTGATTCGGGACGCAGACATGGCTGCTGAAATGGCCGCCTTCACGCGGAACCAGATCATGGTTGAGTCGAGCATGGCGATGCTCGCTCAGGCGAATCAGAAGCAGCAGAGCATTCTGAAGCTTCTCGGCTAAGTCCTCCTGGCGGCGCTTCGGCGCCGCCTACGCCCGGAACGTTGGCGTTGAGCTGCTTGAGCAAGCAGTTCAGCGACACCGGAGCCTGGCTCTTATGTCTTCTACTTAGAGAACAGTTGATTGTTCTCGCTCCAACCCTCATGGATGACGGTTGGCTGTTACGAAATAGGGTTTTGTCGTTGCCCGTTCCAGTCGCATGGAGGCGATGAGGCGAAGACGAAAGCTCGATACCGCTTCTGCAAAGAAGAACTGAACTCAGACCAAGACGGTTTGAGGACCATGACGATCAGGAGGATCTATGTCTCTGCGAATCAACACCAACACTGCAGCCATCAACACGCACCGCAACCTGACCAACAACACCAAGGCTCAGGACCGCACCCTGGAAAAACTGTCTTCCGGGTACCGCATTAACCGTGGAGCCGACGCTCCGGCGCAGTTGCAGATTTCAGAACAGTTACGCGCCCAAACGGCAGGTCTGCGTCAGGCCATTGACAACACCGAAATGGGGGTGTCGTTGATGCAAACCGCAGAAGCCGCTCTGGACGAAGTGAGCCGCGCGCTCATCAATGCTCGTCAGCTGGCCGTGCATGCTGCCAACGACGCCACCAACGATCCCTTCATGCTGCAAGCGGATCAGCAGGAAATTGACAACATCTTGGCCACCGTCAACCGCATTTCGAAGAACACCCAGTACGGGAAAAACTTCCTGCTCGACGGCAGCAAGTCCGGAAACGGCGTTGTGGTGGGCGACAACCTGGAGTTCCTCGAGGGCGGCACCAAGGCCAAGACGTCCGGACCCAACGGGTACAGCATCAACATCACCACGGCGGCCAAGCGGAATGAATACGCGGGCTCTGCGGCGTTGACTCAGGACATGATTGACCGTGGAGAGCAGATCACGATCACGGAAGGTGGCCGAACCCTGAACTTTGTCACCAAGGCCGGACGCTCGGTGGAGCAAACCCTGAACGAACTCGGTGCGGCCATCAAGGAAGCCAACCTGAACCTGGACCTGCTCCGTCCGGATCCGGCAACCACGGACAACAACGCGCCTCAGCAGATCCGCTTGCGCCACAAGGAATACGGCAGCGAGCACACCTTCACGGTGGCCAGCTCGACCGCTGGCCTGCTGTCGCAGCAAGGAGACGTTTCGGACACCATTGCCAACGGTGTGGACGTGGCTGGTGAGATCAACGGAGAGGCCGCGACGGGTCGTGGTCAGGTGCTCACCGGAGGTCCGGGAGCCAATGGCATCGAAGGCATCAAGATCCGCTACACCGGCGATCAGGTTGGACGTGCAGGCACCCTGACGTTTGCTCAGAACTCGCTGAACTTCCAGATCGGTGGTAACGCGAACCAGACGACTTCGGTCTCCATGAAGTCCATCCGTGCCTCTCAGCTGGGAACCGGTGTGCGCAACGAGTCCGGATTCGCCTCCCTGAACGACGTCAAACTGCTCAGCTCTGCTGAAGCACAGGATGCGATCCGGGTGATCGACCGGGCCATTGAGGAAGTCGCTTCCTCCCGCGGTGAGATGGGTGCGTTCCAGAAGAACAACCTGGAGAGCAACCTGAACTACTTGCGGATTGCCCATGAGAACGTCCAGAGCTCCGAGTCGGTGATCCGGGACGCGGACATGGCGGCTGAGATGACGGCCTTCACCCGCAACCAGATCATGGTGGAGTCCAGCATGGCGATGCTGGCCCAGGCCAACCAGAAGCAGCAGAGCGTGCTCCGCCTGCTCGGCTAATTCACTGCTCCGGGGCCAACGCCTCGGAGAGACCGGACGCCGTGAGGGGAACGTGATTTCCTTCACGGCCGTTCCCGGGAGGTTTTTCGCAAGAGAGGCCTCCCGGGAACGTGTGCCATGCTTTTCACAACAGAGAAGCCGGATCGCGAATCCAAGATTTTTGAAAATCGACTTCCCACTCCTGAGAGCCCCTGGACGTGTTTCTTCGAAACCCTGTCAGCGGCTTTCAGGTCAGCTCAACGGAGTTTGAGCTGTCAGGGAACACATTGATGTGAACGAAGCCTGAGTCAGGATGAAATCCGTTTCATTGGTCCAGAAAATCAATTTTTTCGGAAATCACCTGTAGTGGACGATCTTTCGCCCTAACTGATTGATGTGACGCGGGACCATGGATTTGAACCGCTTCAGTTGGGGACTTTAGAAGGATGTTCCTTCGACACAATTTAGAGGCAGGATGCTTCAGGTTGTGGGGTCTGTTTACCACACTATCTTGAGTTAGGAGCCTTCATGTCTCTTCGCATCAATACCAATGTCACCGCCACCAACACGCATCGCCAGCTGACCAACAACAGTGTGGCTCAGCAGAAGTCCATTGAGCGATTGTCTTCCGGGATGAAGATCAATCGGGGCGCCGATGCTCCGGCCCAGCTGCAGATTTCGGAGCAGTTGCGGGCTCAGGAGGCGGGACTGCGACAGGCCATCGACAACTCGGAGATGGGTGTGTCACTGATGCAGACAGCAGAAGCCGCGCTGGACGAAGTGAGCCGCTCGCTGATCAATGCCCGCCAGCTGGCCGTTCATGCGGCCAACGAGGCGACCAATGATCCGGCGATGCAGCAAGCCGATCAGCAAGAAATCAACAACATTCTCTCCTCCATCAACCGCATTGCCAAGAACACCCAGTACGGGAAGAACTTCCTGCTGGATGGCAGCAAGGCGGGCAATGGAGTGGTCATTGGAGACAATCTCGAATTCATACAAGGAGGTGAAAAAGCCCAATCTTCCGGCCCGAACGGTTATGGCATCACGGTCACACAAGCCGCGCAACGCAACGAGCACGTGGGTTCGGTTGCGCTGACGCAAGAGATCATTGACCGCGGTGAGCAAATCACCATTACGGAAGGTGGCCGCGCGCTGAACTTCCGGACCGAAGCCGGGCGCTCGGTTGAGCAGACGCTGAATGAGCTGGGCGCTGCCATTAAAGACGCGAATCTGAACATCGACCTGATCCGACCCGATCCTGCGTCGACGGACAACAATGCCCCGCAACAGATCCGCCTCCGTCACAAGGAGTACGGCAGCGAGCACACCTTCACGGTGGCCAGCTCCACCGCGGGCGTGCTCTCACAGCAGGGCGACGTGTCTGACAAGATTGCCAATGGGGTGGACATCGCCGGTGAAATCAACGGCGAGGCCGCGACCGGCAAAGGACAGGTGTTGACTGGCGGCCCCGGTGCCAACGGCATTGAGGGCATCAAGATCCGCTACACCGGTGAAACCACTGGGAAGGTTGGGACTCTGACCTTCTCTCAGAACTCTCTGAACTTCCAGATTGGAGGGAACGCGAACCAGATGACTTCGGTCTCCATGAAGTCCGTTCGCGCGTCACAGCTGGGAAATGCGGTTCAGAACGAATCCGGGTTCCGCTCCTTGAATGAAATTCAGGTGCTGACCACGGCTCAGGCTCAGGATGCGATCAAAGTGATCGACCGAGCCATTGATGAAGTGTCCTCGACCCGAGGCGAGATGGGGGCGTTCCAAAAGAACACCCTGGAGAGCAACCTGAACTTCCTGCGGATTGCGCATGAGAACGTCCAGGGCTCCGAATCGGTTGTCCGAGACGCGGATATGGCCAAAGAAATGGCCGACTTTACCCGGAACCAGATCATGGTTCAGTCCAGCATGGCGATGCTTGCTCAGGCGAATCAGAGCCAGCAGAACGTACTGCGCCTGCTTGGATAAGGAAAGACTGGGACCTCCTAGAGGTCCCACCAGTTTGCATTTCTGGAGCAACGCATGGAGGCGGAGTGGACAGAAGTGCTCAATCGTCATGAGCGACATGGATACGCAACTGACGAGCCCATTATTTTGAAGAACTATTTTTGAAAAAAGGTCCTGATGTCTCTTCGGATTAATACCAATGTGGCGGCCACCAACACCCACCGCCAACTGACCAACAACAGTGTGGCTCAGCAGAAGTCCATTGAGCGGTTGTCTTCCGGGATGAAGATCAACCGTGGCGCCGACGCTCCGGCTCAGTTGCAGATTTCCGAGCAGTTGCGTGCTCAGGAAGCAGGACTGCGCCAAGCCATCGACAACTCGGAGATGGGCGTGTCGCTGATGCAAACCGCTGAGGCTGCCCTAGATGAAGTGAGTCGCTCCCTCATCAATGCGCGCCAATTGGCGGTGCACGCGGCCAACGAAGCCACCAACGATCCGGCCATGATGCAGGCGGATCAGCAGGAAATCGACAACATCCTCTCCTCCATCAACCGCATTGCCAAGAACACCCAGTACGGGAAGAACTTCCTGCTCGACGGCAGCAAGGCTGGCAACGGGGTTGTGGTGGGCGACAACCTGGAGTTCATCAAAGGAGGAGAGAAGGCTCAGTCTTCTGGACCCAATGGTTACGCCATCACTGTGACTCAAGCAGCGCAGCGGAACGAGTATGCCGGCTCTGTCGCCCTGACTCAGGACATGATTGACCGTGGAGAGCAGATCACGATTACGGAAGGTGGCCGTGCGCTGAACTTCCGAACGGAAGCTGGACGCTCGGTGGAGCAGACCTTGAACGAACTGGGGGCCGCCATCAAGGACGCCAACCTCAACATTGACCTGCTCCGTCCGGACCCTGCAACCACCGACAACAATGCCCCGCAGGTGATCCGCTTGCGTCATCGTGAGTACGGCAGCGAACACACCTTTACGGTGGCCAGCTCCACCGCAGGTGTGCTCTCACAGCAAGGCAACGTCTCGGATAAGATTGCCAACGGAGTCGACATTGCCGGAGAGATCAACGGAGAAGCTGCGACAGGCAAGGGACAGGTTCTGACCGGAGGCCCAGGCGCCAACGGCATTGAAGGTATCCAGGTCCGCTACACCGGAGAAACCACCGGACGCGTCGGCACCCTGACCTTCTCCCAGAACTCCCTGAACTTCCAGATTGGGGGGAATGCCAATCAGATGACTTCGGTCTCCATGAAGTCCGTCCGGGCTTCGCAGCTGGGGAACGCGGTGCTGAACACTTCCGGCTTCCGGTCCTTGAATGAAATCAAGGTCCTTTCGACCGCTCAGGCCCAGGATGCGATCAAGGTGATCGACCGTGCCATTGATGAGGTCTCCTCCACTCGTGGAGACATGGGGGCCTTCCAGAAGAACACGCTTGAGAGCAACCTCAACTACCTGCGGATTGCTCACGAGAATGTCCAGGGGTCTGAGTCCGTTGTCCGTGACGCCGACATGGCCAAAGAAATGGCCGACTTCACCCGGAATCAGATCATGGTTCAGTCCAGCATGGCCATGCTGGCCCAGGCCAACCAGAGTCAGCAGAATGTGCTGCGCTTGTTGGGATAATGAGCCCACGCTCATCCCATGGGGCTCACTGTTAAACGCTAGAGGAAGCAGAGGGTGAGTCCCCTGATGCGCATGGAGGCGCCCGATCCTCTTTATCGTCCCGAATAAAAGGAGCAGTTATGTCTTCTCTTCGTATCAACAACAACGTTGCAGCTACAAATGCTCACCGTCAGTTGACGAATAATTCGGCCGCTCAGCAAAAGTCCATTGAGCGGCTTTCTTCAGGAATGAAGATCAATCGCGGAGCCGATGCCCCGGCTCAGCTCCAGATCTCCGAGCAGCTGCGGGCTCAAGCTGCAGGACTGCGTCAGGCCATTGACAACACCGAAATGGGGGTGTCGCTGATGCAGACCGCAGAGGCGGCTTTGGATGAAGTGAGTCGCTCACTGATCAATGCCCGTCAGCTGGCGGTGCATGCGGCCAACGAAGCGACCAACGATCCGGCGATGCAGCAGGCGGATCAGCAGGAACTCGACAACATCCTGTCGTCCATCAACCGGATTGCCAAAAACACCCAGTATGGCAAGAACTACCTGCTGGATGGAAGCAAAGCCGGGAACGGAGTCGTGGTGGGTGAGGACCTAGAGTTCATCACCGGAGGCGCCAAGGCTAACTCTTCTGGCCCCAATGGGTACAGCATTGATGTGACCCAGGCTGCCGCTCGCGCAGAGCACACCGGCTCGGTGGCACTGACTCAGGACATCATTGACCGCGGGGAGCAGATCACCATCACGGAAGGTGGCCGTGCGTTGAACTTCCGGACCAAGGCCGGGCGCTCAGTGGAGCAGACGCTCAACGAGCTTGGCGCAGCAATCAAGGATGCGAACCTGAACATCGACCTGATCCGACCTGATCCCGGAAGTACGGACAACGACGCGCCGCAGGCCATCCGCTTGCGTCACCGTGAGTATGGCAGCGAGCATACCTTCAATGTTGCCAGCTCCACCGCAGGCGTCCTCTCGCAGCAGGCGAATGTTTCGGATAAGATCCAGAACGGAGTGGACATTGCGGGAGAAATCAACGGCGAGGCGGCTACCGGTAAGGGGCAGGTCTTGACCGGAGGTCCGGGGGCCAACGGCATTGAGGGGATCAAGGTTCGCTACACGGGGGATGCTGCCGGACGCGTGGGCACCCTGACCTTTGCGCAGAACTCCCTGAACTTCCAGATTGGGGGGAATGCCAATCAGATGACCTCAGTCTCCATGAAGTCCGTTCGGGCTTCACAGCTGGGGAACGCCGTTCTGAATGAGTCCGGCTTCCGATCTCTGAATGAGGTCAAGGTGCTGACGGCTGCTCAGGCTCAGGATGCGATCAAGGTCATTGACCGGGCGATTGACGAGGTTTCGTCCACCCGAGGGGAAATGGGCGCCTTCCAGAAGAACACCCTGGAGAGCAACCTCAACTACCTCCGGATCGCTCATGAGAACGTCCAGAGCTCGGAGTCAGTGGTCCGAGACGCGGATATGGCGAAGGAAATGGCTGACTTTACTCGAAACCAGATCATGGTGGAGTCAAGCATGGCCATGTTGGCGCAGGCCAACCAGAGTCAGCAGAGCGTTCTGCGGCTGCTGAACTAAGCCACTTGAACGAGGCGCGTGCGGGGGCTCATTGCCGCCGCGCGTCGTTTCGGTAGTAGTAGAGCGATCCATCCTCTCCGCCAATGAGGACGTCCATGTCATTGTCTTCATTGAAGTCCACAAAGGTCGCAGCTCCACCGAGCGGCAACTCAAGGTCGGCAAAGTAATTCGGACCTTCCTTCCACATCGACTCCTCTGTCTGCCCTGCCACCTGCTCATACACGCGGAACCGTCCGATGTCAGAGCCAACGACCATCTCAGGGATCTTGTCGTTGTTCAGGTCTGCAAACTGAGGCGCCGCGCCTAGGCCCACATCCAGTCCCATGAACTGACGACGCAGAAGGCGGAAGCGGTAGCGGTCGTCTCCCTCCCGAAGCTGTTGGTACTGGCGAAGCTGCCCAAACAGGTTCCCCAGAAGCAGGTCTGGAAAACCATCGCCGTTCAGGTCAAAAGCGCTGGGCATGGAGTTCTGTCCTGCGGTCACACCGAGGACGCTGGCTGGGTTCGGTGAAAAGTCCGGGAAGGAGTCGGAGCCCTTGTTTTCCCAGTACATCACGCTGCCCCGCTCGTTACCGACGATCAGGTCCTTGTCACCGTCCCCATCAATGTCCACAAAGGTCGGGGAAGCGTTTCGTCCGCCCTTGTACTCCAAGAAGTTGGTGTCCGTCAGTCGCCAGTTGGTGGTCTCTGGGTCACCTCCTTCGTTCGTGAACACCAGCAGCTGCCCTGCCTGGTTGCCGATCAGCAGGTCCAGGTCCAGGTCGCCATCAAGATCCAGGAGCGCCGGAACCAGCTTACGGCCCGCCTGAATCCCACCGAATTGTTTGGAAACGAGAACGTAACGTGGCTCCACAATGGTGTCGGTGACAAAGTCCGTCTCATCGTTGAAGAAGGGCACTTCCTCAGAGTCTGGAAGAATCGGGTTGTCGTTGGAGTCAATCGAATTGGAGGTCAGCACGGGTTCCGGAGCCGGAGGCTCCACCGTCTGGCGTCCCTGATTGAACCACAGCAACAGGTTCCCTTCCTCGTCTCCCATCAACAGGTCCGTCTGATCGTCACCGTTCAGTTCCGCAAAGCTGGGGGAACTGTAGCCAACGGAACGCAGGCCGGCCCAGATTTCTTCTTCCAGCCGCCATCCGTACGTCGGAGGAGCGTCCGGACGAGGCGTAAAGGAGTTGACACGCAGGGTGCCGTCTCGTTCGCCCGTGACCAAGTCGGGGTTGTCGTCGTTGTTCCAGAAGAAGATGCTGGGGGCTGCATTTCCAGGCATGGTGATGCCGGCGAAACGGGTGCTCTTGAGGAAGAACTTGGGTGACTGCGCGGTCCCCTGGTTCTCATAAAAGATCACGAGCCCGCGTCCATTGCCCACGAGCAGGTCAGGATCTTCATCCTTATCCAGGTCAATCAACAGCGGACGGCTGTCGTTTCCAACATCAATCTGAGAGAGCCGAACATCGGCGGTCACCCAGTCTGGCGCCTGTGCGTTTCCGTCATTCCGGAGGAGTTCAATTTGGCCGTCAGCCTTGCCGATGATGATGTCGAGGTCTCCATCCCCGTCGATGTCATAGAGAAACGGCGCGCTGTTTTGCCGCCGGTTGGGGGCAAACGAGGGAAAATCGAGGGAAACCCAGTTGGGCTGCTCCGGGCTGCCTTGGTTCTCATAGGCATAGATGCGTCCAGACTTTCCTCCGACGATGAGGTCCACAAGTCCGTCGCCATTCCAGTCGCCTGTGGTCACGGTGGAGCGGAGTTCATTTTCCGCAAGCTCCCCAATGTTGAGGAAGTTCCGGGTGCTGAGCCACATGCGGTTTCGCGTGATGATCTGCGGAGGACCGGCATCGGCCGCTGCCGCGTCAGCAGCATTCGGATCTGCAGGCGCTCCGTTTGCGGCACCAGGCGCGGTGTTGACGTTGGCCTGGAGGGGGGTCCGGATGGCAGCCACGTTTGCCGGCGGCTGTCCTGCGGGAGCGTTCGGACCCGTCAGGGCCGGCGTTTGCGTGTTGCTGGACATGGCCGGGGCTTGCTGGCCGGTGTCGGGCGTCTGTACCTGCAGGGCGGTTGAATTGAGGCTGGCGTCCGGACTGAGCAGGTTGGCTTCCAGATCTCCCAGCGTCTTGACGGTGTCGGGCAGGCCAAAGGCCGTATTCATGGTGACCACACACTCTGGCTCTCCACGCAGGAGCGCACAGGCCTGAGCCAGGACGTTCTGGACAGAGGCCCGGAAGTCAATCTGCGTCAGGTCCAGCTGAGCCAGTTTCCCCAGTCCTGTTTGCAGCAGCTCACGGTTGTCATACTGAACCACCATCGAGGTTGCGGTGCCCAGAACCAGCTCCGGGTAGCCGTCTTGGTTGAGGTCGTGAAAGTTCGGGGCCGAGAAGCCTCCGGAGTCAATGAAGAGGAAGTGCTCAGACTCCAGCACCCACTTGGGGGCAAACCGAGTTCCCTGGTTGTGGTAGAAGCTCAGTTTGCCGTTGGACTTACCTGCGACAATGTCGAGCAGTCCATCCTGATCCCAGTCCACCAGCGTGGGGGTGGCGTCCATGTGGGGCGCAACGCTGCCCAGCTCAAGCGGCTGGTACTTGCAGCGCGGGTCCGGAGGGAGCCCAGCAGGAAACGCCGGGCAGAACAGCGGCCGTGTGGAGAGTCCGGAGTTGAAGAAGAGGGTGAGCTTGCCTTCCCGTGTGCCCACGAGCATGTCCACCAATCGGTCCCCGTTGAGGTCGGCAAACCGGGGCACGACGTTGCCGTCGAACTTCAGGTTCATGAAGACGGGGGAGTCCAGGAAGTAGCGGGCGAGCAGGCGGTTGCCCCGGTTTTCGTAGTAGAAGATGCTTCCGTCTCCGGACCCAATGAAGAGGTCGAGGTCGCCGTCGCTGTCGATGTCGTAGAATTCGGGGGAGGCGTTGCTGCCGACGTTGATGAGGTCCTGCAGCTGCAGCAGTTCCTGGTTGCCGGTGAGCTCCTCGTGGTAGGCTTGGTAGTCTTCGGTGACGAGGCGGAAAGCCGGGGCGGTGCTGGTACCGTCGTTGCGGAAGAAAGCGATGCGCCCGTCCGCTTTCCCGACAAAGAGGTCTTCCTCACCGTCTCCATTGGTGTCCGCAAAGCTCAGCTGGCTACGGGCAAAGGAACGGGTGTAGAGCAGCTGCTCCTGACCATTGAGCTGGCCATAGTAGTGGCGGGACCAGATGAAATCTCCCAAGGGAGTTTTCGGATCTTGAGCCCATCCGAGAGCAGGAAAAACAAGCAGTAGAAGAAACGAAAGCAGGGAACGCATGGAATTCGGCGGCCAGGGTGCAATTACAGACCTCTCTAGATTTGCAAGAGCCACACCTTGACTGGAAATCCGGAAGGCTTAGGGACAGGACAGGCTGCCGGAGTAGGCTTTCCCATGCAGAACGGCGACCTTCCCCTGTTGCGGTAAGGCCACCAGCAGGTCCAGCTTGGCATCGCCATTTTGGTCGGCGATCAGCAAGCGAGCCGGAGGCGTCCCTGCTGCTGCTGTGGACGCGGCAAAAGATTCCGCTGTGTCATAGGTGTCTTGGCTCTGACTGAGGAGCAGCGACAGGTCTCCTGTGAGGTAGGAGTTGGAGGTGGTGCTGACGGAAAAGCGTTGGGCGACGACAAAGTCCATGGCCCCATCCTGATTGAAGTCTGCCGCTGCAAAGGAACTCGGGCCTCGTCCGGTGGAGAGGGTCTGCGCCTCAAAGTTCAGAGCGCCATCGCCATAAAAGAGGCTCAGGGTGTCGTCGCTGCTGTTGCTGACGGCCAGGTCTGCAGTTCCGTTGCAGTCCCAGTCGCCGGAAAGCAGGGAGTGAGGAGCGCCTCCGGTGCCCAGAGTGCTGGTGTGCTGAGTAAAGCCTCCGGACCCATTATCGAGCCACAGCTCAACGGTTTCGGTGCCGCGGGAAAGGACGGCGAGGTCAGTGCGGTTGTCGGTGTTCCAGTCGCCGATTGCCAGCCCGGTTGGGGTGCTTTCCGTTGTCAAAGTGGCTTGTACGGCCAAGGTCCCGCTTTGGTTGTCGAGCACGGAAATGCTGGAGCCGTCGCGATTGGCCACGGCCAGGTAGGTTTGTCCTCCGTCAGACCAGGTCAGCAGGTCGGTCGGAACGTTGCCGACGGAAATGGTGGCGTTATCTGAAAACGTGCCGGTGCCATCGTTGAGGAGCACCTGCACGGCATCGTTGGCCGCGTCACTGACGACGAGGTCTTGGCTTCCGTCTGCATTGACGTCCGCGGCCACGGCATCCTGACGCCACTGAGCGGTTGCCGGCTCCTGCAGGGTTGCTGCAGCTAGGCTACTGCCCGAGGCGTCCGCAAAGAGGGCGAGGGTGCCATCGGCTTCAGAAAGAACGTCCCCAGTTTTTCGGGGGTTGAGGACAAGGAGGTCATCGACCTGAGCGTTGGCCGTAAAGTTGTCCCAAACGAGGTGCGAAGGGTTGTTTCCCGCGTCTTGCTCTAGGGGCTCTTCAAACAGCACGCCTCCGGCAAGTGAGGCGCCTTCATCAGTTTGGTCAGGGTACTCCGAGGACGCGCAGGCGCTGAGCACCAAGAGGCTCAGCAAGAGTCCGGTCAATCGCATAGGTCTCGCTTGAAGAACAACCCGTACTCCCCAGGGACGTGATCCTGAATCACGCCAAAGTAGTCATTCCACGGGGTGCGGGGGCGCCGTTCACGGCTTTGGTGATAGAGGCGGGTGGATGAAAGGGGCCAGTGGTTTTCCAAGAATCCTTTGAGGACCGAGTGCTCACCGAGGCCTTCGAAAACCATGGCTGAGGTTTGGGAGTTCTTGGCGTAGTTTTCCAGGTGCCAGAGGACAGGGTCCCGTTCACCGTTTTTCAGCCGGGCTTCCAGCATGGCGGTGCCTTGGAAGTCGATCTTGATCCAGTCGGCATAGTCGAGCAACTCGCGGTGGACCTGCTGATCCATGCGGTTGGTGTCATCCAGAGCCAGCCGCAGCCCCAACTCTTCTGAAAGAAACCGGATGGTGTTCAGGTAGTCCTCAGTGATGCCTTCATTGACCTCAAAGTAAAACTGTTCCTGTGATTCCGGAAACAGGTCCAGCACCGCTCGGAGGGCCCGGGGGTAGTTGAGGTAATCGCCATCGACGTTTTGCGTGAACACCAGCGGGCGGTCTGCTTCTTCTTTGCGGAGGAGGTGCTCCTTCAGAAGACGGACGTTGAGGAAGGCGGCCACCAGCGAGGCAAACCGAAAGAGGATGGAGGGAATGCCGAGCTCCTTACACTGCGCTTGGATCTTCCCGAAGCTGTTGCCAAAACGATCGGCAGCAAGTAGTTCAAAGCCATGAGTGGCCACCTCGTGGGTGGGGACAAAGACGTCAATGGCCTCTGCCTTGGTGCTCATCCAGCGCAGGTAGGCCTTGGCTCGGCTGCTGAGACGAGACCACTCTTGCTCCAAAACCTCCCGCAAGATGGCTTCCATGAGCTCCGGAAAACACGGGCATGGCAGCGACGGAGCCAGCGGCTGAGCGACCTGTTCCAACAGAGGACGTTGCAGCCACTCTGCAGCAGACGGGGTTGAGGGGGTATCCATGACAGTCGAAGTCAAGGTTCTCCAAGGGCAAGGTTTGCAAACTTGGTGTACTGCCCAATGAACGCAAGGCGCCGGGTGCCGATCTCTCCATTTCGGTGCTTGGAGATGATGATTTCGGCAATTCCCTTATCTTCCGTGTTGTCATTGTACACTTCATCGCGATAGATGAACATGATCAAGTCCGCGTCTTGCTCTAGGGCTCCGGATTCCCGTAGATCGGCCATCATCGGACGCTTGTCGGCCCGGCGTTCTAGGTCGCGGTTGAGCTGAGAAAGCGCCAGCACCGGCAGGCTAAATTCCTTGGCCACGGCCTTGAGGGCCCGGGAAATTTCCGAAATCTCCTGCTCCCGGGAATCCGTCCGGCGCGTGGAGCTCATCAGCTGCAGGTAGTCGATGACAATCAGTCCAATTTCCGGGTGCTGCTGCTTCACCTGCCGGGCGACCTTACGGATGTAGGCGGGGTTGATGCCAGACTGGTCGTCAATAAAGAGCGGAGCATCCATCATGCGGGTGGTTGCCTCCAGCAGCTTGTCCCAGTCCTCCTGGTCCAAGTTCCCGCCCCAGAGCTTGCGACTGTTGACCCGAGCCTCGCTGCAGATCAGGCGCATCGCAATGTGCTCCTTCGGCATCTCAAGGCTGAAGATCAGAGTGGGAATCTTTGCATGCGCGGCCGCATAGAGCCCGATGTTCATGGCAAAGGCGGTTTTGCCCATTGAGGGACGGGCGGCCAGAATGACCAAATCCCCCCGCTGCAGGCCCCGGGTCAGCTCATCCAGCTCCGTAAATCCGGTGGGCACCCCGGTGACGGCCTCTGGCGCCTCCGAAAGCTTTTCTAGCTGCTCGAAGTTGGTAAGGAGGATTTCCTTGAGGGGGCTGAGGTTTCCACCACTGGCCCGTGCTTCAATCGCCCGGAGGCGTTCAGTGGCTTCCGAGAGAAAGGCCGAAATGTTTTCAGTGCCCTCCTGACCCCGTTTGGCGATCTCGTGAGCGGCTGCAATGATGTCCCGGAGCTGACTCTTCTCGCGGACAATCCGGGCGTAGTGCTCGACGTTTTCAGGGACCGGAGTGTTCTGAGCCAGTTCCAGCAAGTAGTCCGGACCGCCAATGGGGTCCAGTTGTCCCTGATCGTTGAGCCAGCGTGCAATGGTGAGCTCATCCAGTGGTGTGCTCTCCTGATGCAGCGTCAGCATCGCTTGGAAGATGCGCTGGTGAGCAGGGGAGAAAAAGTCAGAGGGCATGAGGGCGTCCAGCACCACTCCCATCACCGAGTTCCGGATGATGATGGAACCCAGCACAGCCTGCTCAGCGAACTTATCGTGCGGAAGCAGTTCTTCGAGGAAGTTCGTCTTGGCGGCGGACATGGAGGCTCCGGACGTAGTCGGGAGGAGGAGCCGGAGGGGATCCGGCTCCGGAGAAATCAGGCTTCTGCCTGAGCGGCTTCTTCAGCCTCTTCGGCGTCAATCGCCTCTTCAGGAGCTTCCGGCTCAGCAGGAGCCTCTTCCACCGGCTTGGCCTCAAATTCGCCTTTGACGACGACGGTGAGGTCAATGCGGACTTCCGTGTGCACACGGAGGGTGAAGCTGTGGGTGCCCACGTTGCGGATGGGGGTGGCGAGGGTAACGGCACGACGCTCAAACTCGTAGCCGGCCTCAGCAAGCAGTTGAATGAGGTCCCGGTTGGTCACCGAACCGAACAGGTGTCCGCCCGGACCCGCCTTGCGGGTGACTTCGAGGCTCAGGGCCTGAATGGCTTCAGCCTTTTGCTTGGCTTCGCCCACTTCGCTCTCACGGAGCTTCTGCAGGTAAACGAGCCGGTGCTCAAGCTCCTTGGACTTCTTGCTGTTGGCCAGCAGGGCCATGCCTCGTGGAATCAGGTAGTTGCGTCCGTAGCCGGGTTTCACTTCGACGGTATCACCGAGCGAGCCCAGGTTGGGGACGTCTTGGGTGAGAATCAGTTTCACGGTAGATCCTTGACGTTGGGTGGTTTCGTTCGGGAACCCTCAGGCGGAGAGTCCGCTGATGGGAGAAAGCAGGGCCAGGTTCCGGGCGCGCTTGATGGCCAGGCGCAGCTTGCGCTGGTACGGCGCCGAGACTCCGGAGATCCGGCTGGGAACGATTTTCCCCCCTTCGGTGATGTAATCCTTGAGCAGGTCAACGTCCTTGTAGTCAATGCGGTCAACACCGGCGTCATTGAATGGACAGGTTTTGCGTTTGCGCTTGAGCAGCACGCTGGCCGGAATGCGGTGGCGACGGCGTGGGCTTTTTCCTTTACGTGGCATAAAATTCTCCAGAGTTCAAAAGGGGGATCAGGCAGCGGATTCTTCAGTTTTGGCTTCTTCCGTGGACTCCGCTTCAGCAGCAGGGGCCGTTTCGTCTTTGGCCTCTTCCGGCTTGTCGTCCTTGGCCTTCTCTTCTTTAGCCTTTTCTTCTTTGGCTGCAGCGGCTTCTTCTTCTTCAGTCGGACGCTTCAGGAGCTCCATGAAGTAAGACACCTCTTCTGCGATGCTCTCGACCTGAATGCTTTGGTAGCGGAGGATGTGCTCGTTGTAGCCGAACTGGCGGTGCAGCTCGTCGAGGGTCTTGCCTTCGCCGTTGATGTACCAGACCACGTAGTGGCCAAAGTCCTTTTTGTTGATCGGATAGGCGAGTCGGCGACGGCCCCAGACGATCTCTTCAGCGATCTCTCCGCCATTGCTGGTGACGACGTCGCGGAACTTGTTCAGCAGTTCGCCCTGCTCCTCCTCCGAAAGCTCGGTGGAGACGATGAACACACATTCGTAAGCTTTCATTTGCTACTTTCCTTACGGGTTGGCCCTTGCGGACAAGGAAAAAAACCTGAGCTTGCTCAGGTCAGAGCCGCCCTATGCGGCAAGGCTCCCAAAGGAGCCGGCTTCAACTTCGTCAGACGTTGAAGCGAAAGTGCATGATGTCGCCATCTTGCACCACGTACTCGCGTCCCTCAAGACGCCACTTTCCGGCCTCCTTGACGGCCTGTTCGGAGCCAAGGGCATCAATGTCGCTGTAGTGAAAGACCTCGGCTCGGATGAAGCCCTTCTCAAAATCAGAGTGAATCTTGCCTGCCGCCTGTGGGGCCGTGGCGTCCTTCTTGACCTCCCAAGCGCGGACTTCCTGCTTGCCGGAGGTGAAGAAGGTGATCTGGTTGAGCAGTTGGTACCCCGCGTGGGTGAGCTGCTGCAGTCCGGAAGAACCGATTCCGAGCTCTTCCATGAAGGCCTGAGCCTCGTCGTCTTCCATTTCAGAAAGCTCCGACTCCACCTGCGCACAAATGGGAATAACCTCCACCCCTTCTTCCTCAGCTCGGGTCCGGAGCGCTTGCTCAAACGCGCTTTGCGTCCGAAGGCCGTCTTCATCGACATTGGCGATGTAGAGGTAGGGCTTCTGGGTGATCATCTGCAGGTCCCGGAACAGCTCAGCCTCTTCGTCACTCAGCTCAAGGGTTCGGGCCAGTTGGCCTTCGTTGAGGTGGGCGATCATGCGGTCGTAAACGGGCAGCGTTTGCTGCATGGACTTATTGGCCTTGGACTGCTTTTCAACGCGTTCCCGCTTGCGTTCCACCTGCTCCAAGTCCGCCAGCACGAGCTCGGTGTGAATGACGTCCACGTCACGGAGCGGATCCGGGGCGCCAGAAACGTGCACCACGTTTTCATCGTCAAAGCACCGGACGACGTGTGCAATGGCGTCCACCTGCCGGATGTGGGAAAGGAACTTGTTGCCCAGCCCCTCTCCCTGGCTGGCGCCTTTGACGAGCCCTGCGATGTCCACCACCCGGAGGGTCGCTGGGACAATGCTGTCGGGTTCCACCAGCTGCACCAGACGCTCCAGCCGCGGGTCCCGGACTGGCACAATGCCAACGTTGGGGTCAATGGTGCAAAACGGGTAATTGGCCGCCTCCGCTTGCACCTTGGTCAGGGCGCGGAACAGCGTGGACTTTCCCACATTGGGAAGACCGACAATGCCAATTTCAAGGGCCATGGAGTTTCAGGAAGGAGGCAGCGTCCCCGTTTCTTCAGTCGGGGGAGGCGGTGTTTTTTTCTTTTGAGGCGGGAGCACCGAAAGGGAGGTGCTGCTCCACCGTGAATGCTTGGTGTACTTTTCCAGAAAGTCCGCCACACGGAGGACGGTCTTTTGCCCCAGTTCGGCGCCTTCTCCAGTCCAGTTGCCAAGGACGTATCCGGTCACCTGTTCTTTTTGGGCGGGACGCCCGATGCCAATCCGGACGCGCCGGAAGGCATCGGTTCCCAGTTGCTCAATGATGGAACGCAACCCATTGTGTCCACCATGTCCACCCCCTTCACGGGTGCGGGCTTTTCCGGGAGGAAGGTCGAGGTCGTCTGAGATGACGACCACGCTTTCAGGCGGCAGCTTGTAGAAGCGGAGGCACTCGGAAACCGCAAAGCCGCTCCGGTTCATGAAGGTCTGAGGCTTCATGAGCATGAGTGCATCGTCTCCCGAACCCTGCCGGAAGAACTCACTCTGGAACTTCGTTTGTGCGGTTCCCAATCCGAAACGCTGGGCCAACTCGTCGATGACTCTGAAGCCCACGTTGTGGGGAGTGGATTCGTACTCACGTCCCGGATTCCCGAGTCCCACCAGCAGCTTCATGAAGAACGAGAGTCTTACTTCTGCTTTTCAGCAGCAGCGGCTGCAGCGATCTGACGGGCGGCGCGTCCCACGATGGAGGCGACGGTGAAGTTCTCGGTGCTGGCCAGGGAAACGCGATCCGGCATCTGCAGATCCGACGCCCGCAGGGTCACGCCCAAGTCGAGCTCGGAGACGTCGACATCGATGGTGCTGGGGATGTTGTCAGGGTAGCAGAGGACCTGAATGTTGCGCAGCGGCAGCTGCATCACGCCCCCGCGCTTGACCCCGGGAGACTCGCCAACGGTGCGGAGCGGAATGCTCAGCTTGAGGCGACTGCCTGCCGGAGGCTCGCGGAAGTCCAGGTGCACGATCTGGTGCTTGTAGGGGTGCTTCTGGACGTCCTGGAGCAGCACCTCGCCTTCCCAGTCCTCAGCGCCACTGATCTTGAGTTTCATCAGCTCGTGACGTCCGGAGTACTTTTCCAAGGAGTAACGGGTGGCTTCTTCGTCCATTTCCAAGGAGAAGTTGCCTCGAGGGCCATAAAGAACGGCTGGGATTTTCCCTTCGCGTCGAAGTCGCTGATTGTCGACTTTTCCTGTGGATTCGCGCAGGGTGGCGTTGAGCTGCATCTCTGACATGGGTTGCTTTTCCAGAATACGGTGAAAAAAGGCAAACCCCTTATTTAACCGGATTCCTAAGAGCAGTCAATGCAAAACTCGTTGAGTCAGTGCCGAATCTCGGGACGCCGGACCAGGTGGAAGATCTTCGCCTCAATGAAGAGGTTGAGCAGCTCCCGGTCGATGTGCTGGTCCTTGGCCTCAAATTCGAGGATCTGCAGCGCACGTTCCGCAGGCATGGCCTTCTTGTAGGGGCGGTCCCAAGCCGTGAGGGCGTCGTAGATGTCCGCGATGGTCATCATTTTCGACTGGATGGGAATTTCCTCTGAAGTCAGCTTCCGGGGGTAGCCTGAGCCGTTGAGCTTTTCGTGGTGGGCGTAGGCGATTTCTGGAACACGGGAAAGCTCCGTGGACCAGGGAATGATGTTGAGGAAGTTGAAGGTGTGAGTGACGTGAGACTCGATCTCGTGGCGGTCCTGCTCATTGAGGGATCCTTTGGGAACCGAGAGGGACCGGACCTCATGCGGGGTCAGGTACGGCATGGAGATCTGGTTGGGGTGCACAAAGGTCAGGTTGCCAATTTCCTGGAGCTTCTCAAAGCCTCCTTGCGCCAGCACCGTGGGCTCATTGGCGCGGATGACAAACTTGAGGTACTCGTCCAACTCGCTCAGTTGGTCGCGCATCCGCTGCTGATCCTGCTCCACGAGCGATAGGGCTTCCTCTCGGTTTTTTTCCAAGAAGTAGTTGAGCTGACGCTGCGTGGCGCCCAGTTCCAGGGTCTGGCGGATGATCCGGAACCGGTCCATGACAGCTTGCTGCTCCTCGGGATACAGCTTCTTGGCCTTGACGAGGACACTCTCCCGGACGCCGATTTTTCCGAAGTCATGAAGCAAGGAGGCGTAGCGGATTTCATCCAGCTGCTCACGGTTGAAGCGGATCTCCGCGAAAGGGCCCGTGGTGCGCTGGTGGGCGATCTCTGCAAGTGCGATGGTCAGCGTGGCAACCCGGCTGGAGTGACCGGAGGTGGTGGGGTCACGGGACTCAATGGCCTTGACGCTCGCATTGATGAAGCCATCGAAGAGGATGCTGATGGAGTCGACTAACTCGGCATTCTGGAGCGCCGTTGCGGCCTGAGAGGCAACGGACTCAATCAGCTGCGAGTCTTCGGCGGTGAAGCTCCGGACGCTCCCTTCAATCTCCTCAACGCTCTCGAGGACCATGCCCGGGCGGGGCTTTTTGTTGATCAGCTGAATGACGCCGATGACGCGGTTGCGGCTGTCCAGCATGGGCACCGCCAGGATCGACTTGGTGCGGTACTGATACTGCTGGTCAATCTGTCGTCCTCCCCAGCGGAACTCATCGTTCTCTCCCACTTGGTAGGCGTCTTCAATGTTCAGAGGCGCTTTCTTCAGGATCGTGAAGCCATAGACCGAGTCCTGGTTGATCTTGAGGTTGTGCTCCTCAAGCTGCAGGGTCCGGGATTCGTTGCGGTGGACGGCAAAGCGGAGCTGCTTGTTGCTGAGGTAGTTGTTGGGGTCTTCCGGAACATCCTCTAGGCTCTCCAGCAGGTAGAGGCTTCCGCCGTCTGCGCGAGTCAGCTTCATGCTGTTGGTGACAATGAGCTCCAGCAGGCGGTCGATGTTTTTTTCCGCTGAGAGGGAAACACCGATCTCATGGAGTTCGTTGAACTGCCGATTCTGCAGGCGGATGTAGGCTTCAAGGTCCGTGACCTTCCAGAGCTGCTCCACCTGACGGAGGCGCTTTTGCAGAATGAAGTGCCAGCGTGTGACGCTCAGGGTGTCTAGGTGGTGCAGGTCCAGCATCTCCGGACTTTGCTCTTCCGGGAGGAAGTCGTGGTCGTGACTAAGGAGGACCGCATAAAATCCCTTTGGGGCTTCCTGCCGCAGAAGCTGCCACATGGCGTATTCAGCATCATCCAGAATCAGCAGGACCGGACCCTTCAGCTGCAACGCGTCCTGCAGGTGCTGGACGGGTTCCAGGGTCACCGCGTCATCGAAGTCGGGAAGGTTTCCGACAACGGGATGAGACATCAAGGAGGAAGTGAGACAAAGACGGACCATTCGGTCTCCTTACAAAAGTGAATGCCCTTCAGAAACCCAAAGACCTCACCATAAAACGCCCGACACTGCAAGCTGAGTCCCTGCTCATGTGCTTGTGGAACCGGCTGGTGGGCGTTCCGGATTCTGTCTTGGGAAATGAACCGGAATCGTTCTGTCCGAAAGATAATTTTTTCAGGCTAAAGAAGGAAGCCAATTCGGAGCATGAAGGACATGAGAACCTGCTTGATTTCATAGCCAACCTCCTGTCCGTCGAGCTGCATCACCGTTTCCCGGTCGGTCAGTCCGAAGAAGAAGAAGAGGGTATCCAGCTTGAGGTAAACCCGCTCAACAGGGGCATACTTCAGCGACATCATGGTGGTCACCACCCCCTGGTCGAAGTCGTAGCTGCCGTTGATCTGACGGTAAGGGTCGTAGAAGTCAAAGTAGAGGGCATAATGAGACACGCCCAGCCCCAAGAGGCCTTCTAGGCTCCGGAAGCTGCGTTCCCGCTCAATCATCAACGAAAAGGACTGCCCCTCGCTATCGCCGTTGAGCTGCACAAATCCCTCCCCGGCGTGCTCGATCCCACTGAGTGGAGCCTGGCAACTGAGGAAGCTGAAGGAGTGCTGCTCGTTCCACTTGTTGCTGAAGCCAAACGCCCGTCCCAGCGCGAAGTTGACGTCGTAGTAGGGATCTCCTTCGCGAAGCGGAGTCAGATTGAAGAGGGTGCTGGTGCAGGCCCCGAATTGCAGGTGCAGCTCTGGATAAGGCGATGCCGCTTCGACAGGTTCCGGATCGGGTGGGACCAACTCCTGAACGGTTGGTCCCGGAGGCGTGGGAGGCTCCGCCTGAGCAAGCGCTGGGGGGCTCTGCAGCAGTTCATCAGTTTGCTGCAGCTGCTCCAGCATGCGGAGAACGACCTCGCTGATCTTCTCATTCAGCTGTGCCAGGGAGCACCCTTCGCAGGTGGCCGTTCGGACGACTCGGGCGCTGTCGCGGTTGATGCCGGTGAGAGACAGCTGAGTGAAGTCATTGCTCCGGGAGATGTTGAACAGAAAGAGGTAGTCGACCTGCAGCACCTGCTGGATGATGGCAAAGCACTGATCTTCAGTGCATTCCTCATAATCCATCTCCTCAAACGCCACCTCGCGTGCCTGCTCAAAGGCCTTCTGAGAGGCAAGGGTGAAGTGGAGGGAAAGGTTTTCCTGCAGAGTGAGGAAGAGGATGTTCTGGTCAACCTCAGAAAAATCTCCCAGCACCCCAAGTGGTGCCAGTCCGGCGGGAAGGCGAGCCGTCCAGGCAGAAGTCGGGACAAGCAGTAGCAACACGAGGGCAACGGTCAGACGGGACATGAGCGTGTGGGCAGGAAAGGGTTCACAGAGCAGTCTCCCGGAGTTCAGCATCGAGAATCCAGCTTTCCTCCGGGTTGATGGAAGGGGGAATGCCCCAGTTGGGTTTGATGGATGCCGCGGCTGCCTGCGTTGCACAGAGCACCGCATCCAAAACGTCCCCGGAACCGTCCTCCTGACACCGTGTAGCCAGGGAGTCAGAAAGGTGGGTAATGGGGTGTCCGGGAAGCGGTGCTTGCTCTAGCAGGGTCAACAGCTCTAGGCGCGCCGCGGCTTCTTCTGGACTCCAGCGTGTTGCGGGCTCCGATTTGTACTTGCGACGTCCCAGGTGCAACCGCGCGACGAGTCCCGGATAGCCCTCCAGCAGGGTTCGGTCTGAAGGCAATGGGCGACACGGGGGAAGGTTCAGGGAGCTGGCGAGGAGCCGCGTGGCGCCGGCATAAAACATCTTGGCGGTGGGAACATGATAGAGCTTCAGGGGGCTCAGAGCCCCCGCCTGCACATCAACGGCTCGCTTGGGCTCTTTTTTTCCGGGCTCGGCGTGCAGCCGGTGCTGCTCCAGGGTGTCAAGGAAGGCGGTTCGTCCCATCTGGGTGACATGAGCCACGCAGTCTTCCCACCGGAGTGGCCAGTCCTGAGCGGCAACAAACCCTTGGGGCAAGGCAAAGGGGAAATCAGCGGCGCCCACCCACTGGCCGACCTCTAGGAAGGTTTCCCAAGACTCCCAGTCCCGGAAGAAGTGAGCCTCATCCAGAAACAGGGCATCGTGGGTCAGTGTTCCGCAGGCGGCGACAATCGCCTTGCGGGCGGACGGGGCGCTGGTGAAGTCAAGGCCGATGATTCTCACACGCGGGCCATGAAGGCCGAGTGCAGCATCCAGAGCACGAGCCCTCCCCGGAGCGTCCAGGCAAGGGTCCGGATCCAGTTGGTGGCGACGAGGGTGGTGTAAGCGGTTTCATCAAACGCGGCTGCCAGGATGCTGTGCTGCGGGACCTGCAGGATGGCTGTGGAGACCCAGATGAGTCCGAGGAGGGCCATTCCGGACCAGGTCTGCCACGTGCTGACGCCCTCCGGAGGGTATCCGAGCAACCAAGCGGCGGAAAGCAGTTCCACCAGCATGGCGGGGCCGACCACGAGGGTGGTGAGGTGAGTGTGGTCGATCTCGTAACGGGAGAAAGCCTGGGTGCCGACTCGGTTGTAGAGCGGGTAGTGGACCACCTGGACGAACCAGATGAGTCCGGTCATGAACCAGGTGGAGGCCACCTGTAGCAAAAGAATCATCATGTCGCGGGCAGACGGTTGAGGTCAGGAGCCCCGGTCAGGGGCGTGACGCAGGTGCGTTTCCTCACCCAGAGAGGAGAGGGAAAGGCAAACCGCGAAGCAGAACAGCAAGACCTTCCCTACGAGCTTGCCAAGGCATGCTTGGTCTTGCAAGCCTAAGGGGGAGGCGGTAACCTCTACGTCTCTGTCATCAACCTCGGTATTGAATCTGTAATGCCTGAACCGCCTGCTTCCGAGAACCCGTCACCCTCCAATCCGCTGCAACTGTCTTCTGAGGCAGAGCAGGCCTACCTGGAGGCCGTCTCTTTTTCCCAAGAGAAAGAGGGCCCGAACTACAAGCGCATGGACGAATCCAAACGCTTTGGCTTGTTTGTCCGACCGGGAGAAGTGCCGGTCCGGAAGAGCAACAGCCCGTCCGGTGCGCCGCCCCAGGGCACTCCCGAGGAAGAGGCGTTTGTGGAAACTGACGCGATCCGCTCGCGTGCCGAGGCTGCTGCAGACTCGACCCTGAAGGCGCTGGAAGAGGAGGAGGAACTGTCTCGCCGGCAGGAAGAGGACCTAGCCCGTCTTTCTGCTGAGATTGATGAGGTGGAGAAGGTTCTGAAGACGCAAACTCCTGAAGCGCCTGATGCCGAAGAGCCGGCATTTCCGGAAGCGTCGGAGCCGGGGGAGTCTCCGGAACTCAGAATGAATCCCGAGGAGGAGGAGTCTGAAGCAGAGCTCCCGTCTGGAGCACGAAGGCTCTCTGAGGTGCCAGCAGAGTCACTGGATGAGCTGATGCCCCTGGACGAGCCTGAACCGCGTGGGCGGACCCTCGAGGAGGTGGAGCGGGAGCTGGCAGAGCAGCCGGTCAAGTCCGGGCTCAGCTTCATGGAAAAGACGGCCATTTTCCTGATGCTGGGAACCCTGGTGGCCGCGTCCATCCTTGTGGTTGGCGGCTACCTGCAGGTTCTGGATCGCAGCGTGGTCTTTCAGCTGATCCGAGGACAGGTGCATCAGTTTGAGTTTGTGGCGCCCCCCGAGTCACGTCAGGTCCGGAATGCCTACAACCGTCTGCCGCTTGTGGTGGTAGAGGGGAAGGTCCGGAACCTGTTTGGAGATGCAGATCAGGTGGGAAAGGTGCGACTGAAGGCACTGGCTCTTGATGCCGATGGTAAGCTGCTGGAAACCCGAATCGTGTTTGCTGGCTCCGTGCTCACCGATGAGGAGTTGGAGGGGTGGAGTCCGGTGCAGATGCAGCAGGTGCAGGAAACTCCGGAGGGGCGTTCTGGTGAAAACCAAGGGCTTGCCAGTGGAGCTGAAATTCCCTTCCAAGCAATCTTCTTTGAGGCAGGGAACGATCTGGGCGAGACGCTGATTCAGTTGATCAGCTATGAGCGTCAGGGCGAGACGGTGTACGTTCGGGTGCCTGAGTCAGCGCTGTAGCTGGTGGTGCAGCCACTCGGAAACAGGTGCGCGCATCTGCCAAGCTGCCAGCGAGGGAAGCATGTCAAACGAGTGCTGCACACCGGGAACATACATCTCTGTGGCTTCGCCTCCTTGTGCTCGGAGTGCCTGAGCGAAGGCTCGGGTCTCTTCCCAGGGGATCAGTGAATCACGGAGCCCATGCAGAAAGAGGAAGGGCACCGGTTGAGGGGGAATTTGATGAAACGGAGACGCCTTCTCAATCTCCTCCGGATGAGCCTCACACCGAGGCGGAAGCAGCTGTTGCAACAGCTGCCGAGCCGACGGATAGGTGTTGATGAGCGCAAAGGGCGCCATGAGGTTAAAGACCCCGTAGTAACAGACACATCCCCTTACATTCAGGCCCTGAGCAGGTGCGGTAAACGCAGCCAAGCTTGCCAAATGGGCGCCTGCTGATCCCCCTGACAAGAAAAATTGCTGAGCCTCAAGCTGGTAATCGTCTGCGCGCTCCTGCAGGAAACGGGTGGCGGACAGAACGTCTTCCAGGGCCGCAGGGTGTCGGTGCTGAGGGCTGAGTCGGTACGTCATAGCCGCGCAAGCCCACCCCTGCTGGACGAGGTGATGCAGAAGCGGAAGGCCCTGGTTGTTGGTGCCCACGAGCCAGCCCCCACCATGGATGTGCAGCAGCAGTGGCCGGCGGGTAGCAGGCAGAGAGTCGGGGAGGTAGAGGTCCAGCGAGCAGGAGTCCGGAAGAGCTTCGTTGTAGCGTAGACCGGAGAGGCGTCGGATGCCCGAGGGATGAGCTTTGGGGATCCATACCGTGGGCCACCAGTCGAGCGCTGGTGTGCGCTGAGGCTCGAACGAGGTGTTGGTTTCGACCCTCAGGTGTGCGAGCAGGTGACGTTGCTGGCTCCACCGGTAGAGCAAGGCGGCCCCGCACAGTCCGTGCAAGAGCAGAAGTCCGGCTGTCCAACTGGAAGCGGGAGTAGCGGCCAAGAGGAATCCCAGCACCCCGATGTTCAGAACCACCCACTGAGGTGCGAGGTCTCCGAAGATCCAAGAAGCCCCAAAGCTGATCAGGTGTCCGAGCGGAGGACGCTGCTGATGTGTAAGGGGAAAGAAGGTGTTGAGGGTCAGGCTCGCAAAGAGGGTCGTCCAGAAGATCCAAAACAGTTCGAGCATCGGAGCCTTCTGGACGGAAGTAGGGGGGCGTTAGCGTTTGGAATACTGGTAACGCTTTCGGGCGCCGGGGCGACCGTATTTCTTACGTTCCACCTTGCGGGGGTCCCGGGTCAGCATGCCGGCCTTCTTCAAGGTGGGCCGCACGTCGTCTCCGGTCACCAGCAGAGCGCGGGAGATGCCGTGTCGCACAGCGCCGGCCTGTCCGGAAAGTCCTCCTCCACGGACGTTGACGAGTACGTCGTACTGATCAATGGATTCGGTCATCTCCAACGGTTGCCGAACGATCATCTTCAGGGTCTCTCGCCCAAAGTACTCATCAATGGGACGCTTATTCACAATGATGTTTCCCGTGCCCGGGCGGAGGTAAACGCGAGCGACCGAGGTCTTGCGACGTCCGGTTCCGTAATATTGAACAGTCGTGGTCATGGACTTCCTGAGCAGAATCAGATCGAGAGGGTTTTAGGTTGCTGAGCGGCATGCGGATGCTCGGCACCCGTGTAAACCTTCAAGCGACGCAGGTAATGGCGATTGAGAGCATTCTTGGCAAGCATGCCCTTGACCGCACGGGTGATGAGGGCTTCAGGCTTGCGCTCACGCATTTCGGAGAGGCGGAACGACTTCAGTCCACCCGGATATCCGGTGTGGTGGTAGTACATCTTCTGCTCTTCCTTGCGTCCGGTCACCCGAATCTTCTCCGCATTCACGACCACCACAAAGTCGCCCAAGTCGGTGTGAGCGGCGTAGATGGGCTTGTGCTTCCCGCGCAGGTGCATCGCGATCTTGGTGGCCAAGCGCCCCAAGGTCTGTCCTTCAGCATCGACGACCCACCAGTCACGGGGATAAGTGCCGTTATCGACGTCTTCTTGTCGGATAAATGGTGTCTTGTTCATGGTACTTCCAAAAAATCCCGATATGCCCGGCAGTGGGCGGATTTGCCAAACCGCTAAATATAGAGAGGATCGCAGGTTAAGGCAAGCAAATTATTTTTGCTCATACATGGAGGAGGCGCCCACCACGCAGTTCCGGCCCTTCTCCTTGCCGATGTAGAGGCACTCGTCCGCCTTTTTCAGCAGCAGCTCCAAGGTGTCGGCATCATCCGGATAGGTCGCCACACCAAAGGTGGCTGTCAGGTTACCGGTGGGTTGGTTCTCCTGATACGGAACGTACTCATCGGCGACCGCCTTGCGGAGTTTCTCTGCAATCTTGAGGGCGTTCTCCTTGTTGCAACTTGGAAGGATCATCACAAACTCTTCTCCTCCGAAGCGTGCTGCGAGATCGCCACGCCGGACCCGGTTCTTAAAGACCGCGGCCACAGTTGCAAGCACCACGTCGCCCATCTGGTGGCCGTTTGTGTCGTTGTAGTGCTTGAAGTTGTCCACGTCAGAGATGATCAACGAGAAGGGCTTACGCTCTTCCGGATAGAGCGTCACCAGAGCTTCCATGAACTCATCCAAGCGTCGGCGGTTTGCCATGCCGGTGAGTCGATCGGTGTCAGCGGCTTCTTCGACCTGCTGCAGTTCCTGCTGGCGGTAGTAGCCGAGCTTCAGCTGAGAGAGGGCATGCTCAAAGTCAAAGTCCGGGCAGGGCAGCGGCAGGAAGTCCGTGGCTCCCATCTTCTGCAGCTCCCGGCGGTTTTCTTCTTCTGCACAGTAGGGGCTGATCACCAAAACGGGACACATGTGCAGGGCGCAGCTGTCCATCACCTGCGGAAGCTTCGGGTCGGCTTCTGTTGCAATCGGATTGGTGAGGATGATGTCGTACCGCTGGTTGAGTGGGTCGGTGACAAATTCCTGTAGCGACGGAAGTTCCACGGCCTGAGCCTTGTCCCACTTGTCTGCAACCAGCTGGGCGGCGCGTTGCCGCTCTTCTGGGTTTTCAATGAGCAGCGCAATGGTGGGCACCACGTCCACGCGAGGACGGTTGCTTTTGCCCAAGAGGGACTGAGCCGCTGTGATGCGGAGCTTCTCAGAGAGGATGTGACTGAAGATCAGGTAGAGGATTGAAACCTCGGCGCCGTCGTCTTCCTCCTTGAAAAGGTGTTCTGGAAAGATCACCACGCGACTGGGGGCCTCTGCCAGCACGTCAAAGGCGTGGCCTCCGCGAGTGATGACCGACATCTCGCCAACGACGTCCCCCGGATACTCGAGGCGCATCAGGAAGTTTCCTTGCGACATGACCGCCAAGGAGCCCTCGAGGAGCACGGCTAGCTGCGGAGGCTGGTCTTCTCCTTCCCGGAGCAGGTACTCGTCGGCGTCCAGCTCCATGAGCTCGCCCTGACGGAGCATCTCCAGCAACACGTCGCGTCGGAGACGCCGGAAGTAACGTCCGGAGTGGATGGAATCAGCAAACTGATCGATTTCTTGGTGGTCCTTGCGGACTGATAGCTCGGTGCGTCGCATGGGTACTTGACATTGCGAGTTCCGGGACTAGCCTGAGTGACGTCCCATGGATACAAAAACACTGGCAAATAGTTTTGCACTATGCCACGAAGCTAGGACAATCGCAACACCCGTGCGTCGACTATGTGGATTCCCTTAGCCTCCATGGCCTTTGCCCCTGCCATTTTGTGGGGATGGGCCTTTTATCACTCCAGCCGCTACAAGCGAAACAACCTAAAACTGTTGCTGGTCATCTACCTAGGAGGCATGGCGTGCGGCTTGATTGCGCTCCTGCTGAACCACATGGTGGAGAAGTTTACCATCTTCTGGCCGGGTGCTCCGGAGACCTGGTGGTGGGAGGGCGCCGTGCAGCTGCCACTCGCGAGCTCGGGATTCTGGATCATGGTGGGAGTGAACGAAGAGTTTGCCAAGCTCCTCATTTTGCTGATGGCGGTGTTTGGCCTCCGGGAACGTCGAGACCCCTTTGACGGGATGCTGTTTGCGGCGGTGATTGCGTTGGGGTTTGCCACCATCGAGAACCTCTTTTACCTAGAGCAGTATGGTCCGGGGGTGCTGGTCACGCGTTCTGCTGTCACAGTGCCGGCACACGCGTTCATGAGTGCTCCGATGGGGTACGTTGTGGTGAAGGCCCGGATTCTTCTGGATGAGGAGCCTGAGCATGCAAAGGTCAGCCACCGTGCCATGTTGACGATTCTAGGAGGGTGGCTGGTGTCTGTGTTCCTACACGGGGCTTACGACCTGTGGCTGTCGCTGGGGTACACGTGGGGAGGGTACGGGCAGATTGTCCTAATGGGGCTGCTTTCGGTATGGCTGGGACGCAAAGCGGTCAAGGAGTCCGTGTTGCGTCCACCCGTTATCGGACCGCCAGCTTGACTTCGCCGACCATCTCAAAGGCCTGAGCGCGTACGGGACGCTGCTGGTGCAGGTGAGAGAAGTTGCGCATCAGGTGCTCCAGAGCGCGCTGGTACAAGGCGGGGTCGTTCTGGGCGACCAAGGTCTCGTGCATGAGGGTCAGCAGCTGACTGGTGATCTGCGGGTCGTTGGAAGCCGCAATGTCATTCCCTAGGTCATCCACACTCTGCAGGTTGACGGGCATACTTCGTCGCTCAAACCCTTTGGCAATGAGCTTCCGGAGCCACTCAATGCGCTCCACCCCGACTGCCTTTTCATACTCCTGACGGAGCAGTTCGTACTCAATCCGAATCCTCAGGTCCCGGGCATTTTCAAAGTCGGGATGGTATTCGGGAATCTTCGCCAGCTCCGTCAGAGCCCGGAGGTACTCCCCTTCTTCGTAAGCATCGACTCCTTTCTGATACGGAACCCGCTGGATCGTCCGGACTGACTGGGCGTAGAGTGCAGAGTCCGCTGGCACCTCACGTAGGTAGTCCACTGCGACCTCATAGTCCTTGGCCTCATACGACTGCATGCCGCTCTCATAGTTCATCCGGGCCAGTTCTGCTGGCGGAACGGAGTCCAGCCAGCCACAGGCGCTAACCGACCCGAGCAGCGCTGCCGCGACCCACCACGTCAAAAAGTGCCTCACTTTGATTCTCCAATCTCAGTTTTCAAGGAGGGGGTTCCCTGTTTGGCCCGTTGCCGACGGACCACGGTTTGGACGGTGATGCCAATGGCCACCACGCTTCCAGCCAGAACCAGCAGAAGGGTCGGCCAGGAAACGGCGTCTTTGAGCACGACGAGAAAAACAACCGCAATCAAAATCAGTGACGGAACTTCGTTGAACAAGCGAAAGTGCTTCCCTGTCCAGTTGCAACGCCCCTCTGCGAGCAACCGACGCAACTTCCCACACCCCAAGTGGTAGGCAATTAAGGCCACCACAAACGTCAGCTTGGCGTGCATCCAGCCAGACTGCAGCCAGGGCATGACCAGGCTGAGCCCAAAAACGACAGTGATGCATAGGCCAGGCCAGGTGATGGCGTAGTAGAGCCGACGCTCCATGAGCATCAGCTGGTCTGTGAGGATCTGACGTTCGGGCTCCGGACGAGCCTCGACCTCCTTGTGGTAGACAAAGAGGCGTCCGAGGTAGAACAGTCCGGCAAACCAAACCACCACTCCAATGATGTGAAGGGCCTTGAGGTAAAGCAGAGTCATGAGGCGTGTTGCAGGTCAGGTGGGCAGCACCAGCTCCCGGGGATCCAGGTACACCTGAACCCACTCAGAGACCAGCGCACAGAGCTGGAGCCGGTTGTTGCGTTTGGCCTCTTCCGGGTCCATTACCAGCACCGCGTCAAAGAATTGAGTGATGGGGGCTTCCAGCTCGAAGAGTTGAGCGACAAAGGCCTCTGGTGTCAGACGTGCAGGGGCCAGCCGCTGCACCGCTTGGTGGAAGGCCTGTTCCGCAGCCTCAAACAACTCAGGCTGCAACGAGGTGCCCTCCGGAAGCGGATTCTTGGCAGTGATGTTCTGACACCGCCCGATGGCTTCCATGGCCTTCTTGAAGCCGGCGGAGTCGAGATGAGGCGCAAGCCCTTGCGCGAGGTGGAAGGCTTCCAACGGAGTCGCAGGTGCCGCCAAGACACTGGTGGTGACATCATGCCGGATCCCCTGCTCCTGGAAGTACCAGCGGACGCGCTGTCCCAAGAAGGTCAGCAGCTCCTGAAGGAGCTTGGCCTCGTCCAGCCCAAGTTGCTGCTGTGCCTCCAGCGTCTGAACTGAAGTGGCCAGCATGGGCGCCAGCGGCAGATTGAGCTTCAGGCCCAGGAGCAACTGCACCACCCCCTGTGCGGCGCGCCTGAGTGCATAGGGGTCTGCAGAACCGGTCGGAATCATGCCCAAGGAGAAAGCAATGGCCAGCTGATCCAAGCGGTCAGCCAGAGCAACCGGAACCGTTGCGGCTTCCTGAGGAAGGGCGTCTTCGGCATTACGGGGAAAGTAGTGCTCCCGAATGCCCTGGCAAACCACCGGGTCTTCTCCTTGAAGCCGGGCATAGTCTTCCCCCATGTACCCCTGGAGCTCCGGGAACTCGTAAACCATCTGTGTGAAGAGGTCGAACTTGCACAGCTCGGCCAGCCGCTGCGTATGCGCCGCCTGCTGGGGTGCGGCCTCCAGCTGTTCCGAAAGCCAGCCGCTGAGGGCCCGGATGCGCTCCACCCGTTGCCCCTGAGAACCACGTTTCTGGAAGAACACCGCCTGATCGGCTTTGGCCGCAAAGTAGGCAAAGTCGCGCTTGCGGTCTTCTAGGTAGAAGAACCGTGCATCACTGAGCCGTGCCCGGAGGACCTTCTCGTTGCCGTGTCGAACCGTGTCCAGCGCCCGGTCGTCTCCGTTGCGTACGGTGACAAAGTGAGCGAGCAGCTTTTCATTGGCCGCGTCGTAGACCGGGAAGTAACGCTGGTGGGTAGCCATGGAGGTCACCAGCACGTCTTCCGGAACTTCCAGAAACTCCGTCTCGAAGTTTCCCACCAGGGCGGTTGGCCACTCGACAAGGTTGGTGACTTCTTCCAGCAGGTCGGCTTCTTGGCGGACCCGAAACCCGTGCTGTGCTTCCAGTGCCTGAATCTGCTGAGCGATGGTCTCCTGGCGCTTGGCAAAGTTGGCCATGACAAATTGCTGCTCCAGCACCGCTTCGTAGTGCTGGGCATGAGAAACCGGAACCTCACGGGCTCCCAAAAAACGGTGGCCTCGGGTGGTGTTGCCGGCCTGAACCATCTCAAGCGTCAGCGGAATGACGTCGCTGTTCCAAAGAGAAAGCAGCCAGCGGATGGGACGGATGAGGCGCATCCGGTAGTGTCCCCAGCGCATGTTCTTGGGGAAACTGAGTTGGTGGATCCATTGCGTCACGGCCTCTTCGAGCAACTCCGGAACAGGGCGCCCAGGTTCTTCTCGGACCACAAAAACATAATCTTTGCCGTCGACGTCCCGGATCTGCAACTGGTCTGGAGTGGCGTTGTTCTTCCGGGCGAAGCCTTCAGCCGCTTTGCTCCAGTCCCCTTCCGGAGTCTTGGCAATGGCTGCCGGTGGTCCCTTGACCTCAAGGGTGCGGTCTGGTTGGCGGTCCGGGAGCCCGATCACCGCAATCGCCAAACGCCGGGGCGTGGAGAAGGTCTGCAGGTCGGCTTCCGGAAGCCCGTGCTGCTGCAGGAAGCTCCGGGCGGCCTGTTCCAGTTGGGCCGTTGCCGGCAGAATCATCTGGGCCGGAACCTCTTCCAGCCCAATTTCCAGTAAGTAAGTATTGTTCATCAAATCATTCCTGAGGACTGAGTTCCGTCACCCAGCGTTCTGCTGCGGCCCGATCTTTCATCAAGGGAAAGCCCAGTTTGCGTCGATTTTCCAGAAAGCGCCGGGCGACGTCCTGAGCAAGGTTCCGGACCCGTCCAATTGTTGCGGCCCGGGCAGAAACGCTGATGGCGTTTGCGGCATCCAGCTGATTGAAGGTGTGGGAGCACTTCAGCACATAGTCATAGGCTGGGAAGACGAGTTCTGCTTCTAGGGCCCGCTTGGCTTCTGCTTCATATTCATTGAACCAGCGGAACATCTGGTCGATGTTTGCCACTTCAAAGGTGTACTTGGAGTGCTCAAACTCAGGCTGCCGAAAGATGGCGGAGTAGCTCACACCGGGGGCAAACTCAATGTCGAAAACGTCATCTCGATCCTGCAGGTAAGAGGCAAGGCGCTCCAATCCGTAGGTGAGTTCTGCCGAGACTGGGTGGCATTCCAGCCCTCCGACTTGCTGGAAGTACGTAAACTGAGTGACCTCCATGCCGTCAAGCCAGATCTCCCAGCCGAGGCCCCAAGCCCCCAAGGTGGGTGCTTCCCAGTTGTCTTCCACAAAACGGATGTCGTGGTCAAGTGGCTCAATCCCAAGGGCCCGGAGTGAGTCGAGGTAGAGGTCTTCGACGTTATCGGGAGAGGGCTTGAGGATGACCTGGTACTGGTGGTGCTGATAGAGACGATTGGGGTTTTCACCATAGCGTCCATCCGCAGGGCGACGGGATGGCTCCACGTAGGCCACGTTCCATTCCTCCGGACCAATGGTCCGCAAGGTGGTCATGGGATTCATGGTTCCCGCGCCTGTTTCCACGTCATAGGGGTTCATCAGCAGGCAGCCTTGCTCACTCCAGAACGTGTGCAAGGTCATGATGATGTCCTGAAGGCTTGTTTTTGCAGGCATCTTGAAATTCGTTAGGTTGAGGAGTCGGAGTCTTCCACCGCGGTGTCACCGAGGGCAGGGAACTCCTTGCGGATGATTTCTCGGAAGTGCTCGGCTAGGTGATGCAGGGCCAATTCCTGACTGAGGAAGGCGAGCAGGTAGTATTCAGACTCCGCCCGGGCGATGGTGTCGTGCTGCTCCAGAAGGGTCTGATCGGCCTGAGCGGCTGCCTCAGTTGCTCGGTGGCAGAGGTCAACCAGCTGCGTCCGGGCTTCTTCTGTGGCAATGAGCTGTGGCTGCAGGTCTGGGTCGCTGAGGGAGCGGACGTCAAAGCGACGCAGGTGCTCGGGCTCCTTCAGCTCGTCGGTATTGATCCACAGCTTCCGGGGCACTTCAAGGAGGCTCCCGTGCAGGTCCATGGCCATGTCTTCATCATCGCAGAGCATGAGGACGTATTGGCTTTTGAGGTCGAAGCGGTGCAGAGACTCTTCCCAGTCGAGGCAGTCGACCTCCAGCTCCAGGAGCACCTCTGCAATGTCACGGGCGGCAAGGAGGGCGTCGCGTTCTTGCTCAAAAAGGGTGATGCGGTTTTGAGCGAGTTGCAACACCTGCTGGTTGCTCCGTGAGTGGTGCTGAAGCTGGTGGCGGCGGGCCTGGAATTCTTCTGCCGTCAGGGGACGCTCCGGAAGGGTCGAGGTGACTCCGAGGTCCTCCAAGGCGACCCATCCGTTCAAGGGAGAAAGAGCCTGGTTGACCGCCGGAACGCAGTCACGGAGGTCTCCCTTGAGGGCCACTTCCGGAAAAGTCGAAAGCTGCAGGCAGGTCAGCTCGGGCTCCAGCGTGTAACGTCCAGGGGCCAATTGTGAGAGAGCGGTGAACTGATGCACTCCGTTTTGCTGAAGGACCTGGCGCATGACCTCATTCAGCACCGATGGTGTCCCCAAGCAACGGATGGACCGGTTCACCGGAGCCACCTGAGCAGAGGCCGGAATCAGGGCCTTGAGGCTCTGCACGAGCCGGCGGAAAGCAGCGTTGCGTGGAGTGAGCGCCTCAGCTCGCAGGCAGTGGTCCACCCGCAGTCTGGGACCTTCCAAGCTGAGCAAAGAAGGATACGGCACCCCCGGAAAGAGGTAACCGCCATTTTCCTCCCGTAAGATGCCCTGAACCTGTTCTGGAAGCACAGAGGCCTCCAGCTCAGACAGCACCTGCGTGAGCCAAAGCCGAGGATCTTCCCAGCCAAACTCGGTCCGGATCTGCATCACCCGTCTCCAGGGCAGGAGGGTTCCTTCCGGAAAGTCCTCCACCGCGCACTCCAACTTGCGTCCATCCGGGTTGATGAAGCGGAGCATCGCCTGTCCGTCAATCTTGATCCGGGGGAAGGAGCGGATGCTCTGTGGCAGGATGCCTTCGGGGTCAAGGGGGCGGACCTGCATGCCGTTGCTGAGGCGCAGGGTGGTGCCCTCCGGAAGCAGGTAGGGCATTTCCTCAGCGACATCCTGAATGACAATGGCGATCCGGGTCAGCGCATCCGTGAACGCTTGAGCGGCCTCGAGGAATTCCAACAGGACCTCGGCATCTTCAAAGGCTCCGGGACGGATGAGGATGGCCTGAGGCGGGGTGCTTTCGGCCAGACGCAGGGCCTGACGGAATCCTTCTGGGGTGTCGATGGAGAGCCGAATGCCTCCCAGAGGAGGACCTTCCAGAGACGCCTCCAATTGCTGGAGCAGACTCTCCCACTCTTCCGGAGGAAATCCGATTCCGAATAGGTACATGCGTGGTTGAGGTCCGGCGGTCTTTGGAAGATGGCCTGGGGGCGACAGGCAGAGCAGGAATGCGGGCGCAGGGTCCGCATTTTGAGTAAGCAGAAACAAAGGCGAAACTATACCATGCTCTCCCGAAGATGTAAATTCAGCATCTGCATTCCCGACTTGCAGAATCTCGGAAGAGCCGTTATTTTTTGTAATTTTGCGTGAACGCCAAAAACTAGGGCCACCGTGCCCGCTTTTCACGCAGCAACCTCAACGAGAATTGCTCTTGACTGACGAAAAGTTGGAAATCAAGGGGACGGTCCTGGAGTCCTCCAATGGAATCTTCCGGGTGCAGCTGGAAAACGATCATGTGGTGATGGGCCACCTCTCCGGGAAGATGAAGATGCACAAGATCCGGGTGCTGCCGGGAGATTCGGTGACCATTGAACTGTCTCCTTACGACCTGAGCAAAGGACGCATCGTCCGTCGCGAGAAGATTTCGCGGAACTGAACCTACCCTGCTGGTAGCACGCCCCGCGTGCTGTCGTTCCTTTCCCCACAAAGCCTTCGGGCTGCTTGACCTACATCTTCATCCTGTAGATGACTGCCTTTGACCGCTTGCTGGCTGATGCGCTGGCGCTCGCCCTCAACCGTTTGGGGGCCCCTGATTCTTGGAACCCTGACCACGTTCACGCCCTCATTGAGACGCCTCCGAATCCTGAGATGGGCGACTACGCCTTTCCGTGCTTCACCCTGGCCAAGCAGTTTCGCAAGGCACCTCCGCTGATTGCGCAGGAGCTGGAAAAAGCTCTGGGCGAGGAGCAGACGCAGCATCCGGAGTGGGAGTCGGTGCAGGCGTTGGGGCCGTACCTGAACGTCAGTATCCGGACAGAAGCCCTGGCGCAGGCGGTGCTTCCGGAAGTCTGGAGCGGAGCGTACTTTCAGCAGCCAAGTCAGGTGCAGCGTGAACGGGTCATGATTGAGTTTTCTCAGCCGAACACGCACAAGGGATTTCATGTGGGGCACCTGCGGAACGTATCGCTCGGGGACTCCCTGGTCCGGATTTTTCGCTACAACGGGTATGACGTGGTGGGCGCCAACTACATTGGGGACGTCGGTACTCACATTGCCAAGTGCCTGTGGGCGTATCGGCAAACGGAGCAAATGCCTCCGGAAACGGGTCGCGGGGAGTGGTTGGGAGACCTTTACACGGAGGCAACCCTGAAGCTAGAGGATGCGCCTCCGGAGCAGGCCAAGCAGTATCAGCAGGAGATTGGACAAATCCTCACCGAATTGGAAGCCGGAGAGCCCACCATTACGGAACTGTGGGACAAAACTCGTCAGTGGTCAATGGAGGAGTTTGACGAGATCTACCGCTGGCTGGACGTACACTTTGATCGCGTGTTTTATGAGTCTGAGGTGGACGAAGAGGGCAAGCAGATGGTGTTGGCCGGTGCCGAAGCGGGGCCCTTTGTGCACTCAGAAGGTGCCATAGGCATTGATCTGGAACCCGAAGGGCTGGGATTCTTTCTGCTGCTCAAGTCCGACGGTAACACCCTCTATTCCACCAAGGACCTGGCGTTGGCCAAACGGAAGTTTGAGGAGTTTGGGGTGGAACGCTCTATTTATGTGGTTGGAATGGAGCAGACCCTGCACTTCAAGCAGGTGTTTGCCACCTTGCAGCGCATGGGGTACACCCAAGCGGAAAAGTGCTTCCACCTTCCTTATGCGCTGGTCACCCTCCCTTCGGGCAAGATGAGCTCTCGGGCAGGCAATGTGATCCTGTTCTCGCAACTTCGGGAGCAGATGATGCGTTTCCTCAAGTCCGGACCGCTTCAGGATCGTGTTCAGGAGTGGCCTGAGTCGGAGGTGACGGCAACCGCTCATCAGGTGGCGGTGGCCGCGATCAAGTACGGCATGCTCAGTCAGGATCCGAACAAGCAGATTACCTTTTCCATGGAAGACTGGCTTCGTGCCGAAGGAGACACCGGTGTGTACCTGACCTATGCCTATGTGCGCATCCGTAGCATTGGCCGGCAGGTGGGGCCTGCGTCTGCAGAAGCGGACCTGAGTCCCCTGCAGCACCCGAATGAGAAGCGGTTGCTCCGGCACATGCTGGACTTCAATCAGGTGGTCTGGAGTGCAGGGGAGCAGTTCAAGCCTTCCTTGATCGCCCATGCCCTCTTTGAACTGGCAAAGGACTTTAGTCGCGCTTACAACACGTGTCCGGTTAAACAAGCCGAGACGGCGGCTCTGCGAGACGCCCGCCTGCTCCTCTTTCATGGTGTTGCTGAGACCCTCAAGCAAGGGCTGGGGCTGCTGGGCATCACCCCTCCGGAACGAATGTAAAGCGCCCTCTCCTCCCTCCTTGAACGCATCTTCTCTCCTCTAAGTGGGCGGCTCTGAATGAATTGATTCAGCGAGGCCGTCCTTCAGTCTGCCCGCACGGAGCAGGCGCTCGCTAGGTCCCTCTGAGGTTGGGTTTCTTTAAAAATTTATTTTTTCTGATAGGCTTAACAGAGAACTGAGGGAGCCTAAAAAAACTGGAGCGCCTGCCAAACCGTTAATCCACTCAACTGGCGGTTGTCACTCGCAAGGAAACGCTCTAGGATGCAGAACTGATGGATGGAGGTACGCTTTATGGGAGAACAAGAGCTCAAAACCGAACTGGAGGCGTTCAAGGCAACGCTGCTTGAGGCGGTTCGTGAAGAAATCCAGCTGAAGGTCCGCAAGACCGTTCAGGAGGAAATCACCCGGGCTGTGATGGACGATAATCGTCAGAATACCGATCGCTTGCTAGAAGCCATTGAGCACGGTACCGAGTCCGGTAACGCAAACACGGGGCGGATCATCGAATCCGGTAATGCAAACACGGAGCGCCTGCTGGAGTACATGCGGACCTCGGACCTGCAGACTCACCGGTTGCTCTCGAACATTGCCGAGATCATGAACGGAATGAAAACAACGATGAATGCGACTCAGGAGACGATGGGTGCGATGCAGAAGACAATGGGTGCAGTGCAAGAGACAATGAGTGGGATGCAGTTGACGTTGAACGGGGTGCAGACCACGTTGAGTGAGATGCAGAGCACGTTAAAGAACATCGACAAGAAACTGACCTGACAGCACCCGTCGAGACGGAGGTCACGTCGGCAGCCACTCCTGAGGCAACTCCCGCTGATAGACCTGGCCTCGCCAAACCCACTTTAGCCCTCCCGGAGCCCGCCACATCAGGAGTCCCTCCAGCATCTGGGGCCAGTCCTCTTCCTGAAACGCCTGTTTGCGTTCAAGCCAACCAAGCATTGCAGACAAAAGGGTGTCGTGTGTGATGCAGACGTGTACAGCACCCGGAGGCGGAGGCGTGGACCAAGCTTTCTCCAGCATGGCGCGTACTCCCGGCTCACATTCAATCATGCCCTCCAGAGGCAACCCCTGTAACAGCCGGTTGACGATCCCGATGGGGCCATGCTCCACCAAACGCTGAATGGATTCCTCGACATCGGCAATGAAGGCTCCCGGTTCGCCGAGTGTGACATCGGGCTCAACGCTCAGAGGAACTTGGGCGCCCTGAATTAACGCTTCCCCCGTCTGTAGGCAGCGAGTGGAGGCACTGGCAGATACCTGCTGAAGGCGTTTTCCCAAAGCCGCCCCCAGGGCCTGTGCCGCCTGCACACCTTCTTCAGTGAGGTCCACTTGCATCCCAAACTTACCTTCCGGAATTTCGGGTCTGACGGAGTGGCGCATGAAGATCACCACGCCTTCCTGATCTGGAAGAGCCGCTAGAGTTGGGGACCAGTCTGGCAGGTGCTGGCGGTTGAAGTAGAGCGTCATGGTTTCTTCCTCCTCGTAGCGTTTCCTCCAGGTGGCGGAACCGGATGAATTATCTTGCGGCTGGAACCGGATGTCCTTACATTCACACGGTTCCTTGAACTGCTTTGAACCTTAACCAGGTATGCACAGAATGACTTTTCGCACTCGCTCCTTGGCCGCTGTGATGCTGGCGGCTCTCGCTCTGGCCGGATGTGACTTCAACCGAACGGCTAAGGCGCAACGTCAAGAGTACCGGGCGCTTCGGGCTAATGGCCCAGACTACACGCCAGCGCCCAATCAGCTGACCCGCCGCATGGACTACTTCGAACAGTCCGAAGAAAACATGCTGGAAAAAATGCGCCAGCGCTAACGGACTTTCTTCAGTTCATCAGCCGGGACCGCAACGCTTCCACGCGTTCCCGGTTGACCCCCAAGTCCGAGTAACCCAAGCGAGACGCCGAGCGGACCTCCATCCAGCCTTCCTGAGCATTCCAGTAAAACTCCACATCATCAATAAAGCGGAACAGTGCACTGGTGAATTCCGCGTGCAGGTAGTCTTCCGACTGGGTGACCACCTGAACCCGAGGCCACTCCTGAAGCACCTCAGCCAGCTGCTGAATCGGCTCCGGACTCGAGAACGGAAGGGGCTCCACGCGGTGATCCGCATCGGTGGCCTGACTGGAAACACAGTTCGGACTAGGAGGACAGGGGCGAAGTTGCCCGGATGAGACTCCAAGCTCAGGGCGGGTTCCGCCACATGCAGAGACCCATAAGCTGACGCCGACTCCAATTGCTAGGGAGAGGCGACGAGGCGATGCAGACGAATTTGCCATTGGCGAGACTGATAGTGTTGGAGGAAGCCTTCCACCTGAACATGAGCGCCAGGGGAAGTCATGGACGCTGGAAACCACTCCCGCTGTCGCTTCCCCAAGAAAACCGGTAGGCCGTCTTCAGAATGAGCATGCCGGAGAAAGAGCAGGGCGGCTCCGTATCGCAACGAACGGGCTCGTTGAACGACGCCTTCCACGCGGATAAACCGTCCCTCTAGAACCTCTGGATCGACCTCTTCCGGAGTCAGGACCTGAATGCGGAACAGCGGGTTCCGGGTCGAGTAAACGGTCTTACCCTCTTCCTGCAAGCGCAGCAGGTAGCGTTTTTTCGACTCGCGGGTGCTCCAGATGCCAGCTCCAAGGTCAAAGGCGCGGAGCTCCGCCCGGGCGTAAGCTTCATAGGCTTCAACTGGGTGCGGAAGCGAGAAGCGGGTGTCAAAGTAACTGTGTCCGTCCCGGATGAGTTCTAGGTTGGCGGTGCCCGTGGAAAGCTCCACCAGCCCCAACCAGCGTCCATAGCGGTCCTTGGGCTCCTCTGGGTTCACCCAAAGGGCGTTCCGGGACTGGAGCAGCTGACCGAGTGCCGCCTTTGCCGGAAGCCCGAACCGTCGATCCTGTCCCTTATGCGAATGAGACAACTCCGGAGTGTCGACAAACAGGAGGCGCACACGCTCGGTCTTTTTCTCCAAGCGTCCATCTCCATTCAGATCGACGTCGAAGGTGTCACCATCAATCACGCGCACGTCCCGGTCCACCAGAGGAAAGCGTTCCCAAGTTGCCGGAAGGGTGGGGTCGCTTGCCCACAGAGGGGAAACGAAGCTCAGCCATCCGGCCGTCAGGCAGACCAGCAGGGGGCGGGTTGTTTGGCAAAGACACTTCATTTTCATTCAGATTAACAGGAACCAAGGGAGAAACAAGTAATGAAAACCGTCTGCGCCGGCGGAGCAAAACGTTTGCAAGTCTTCCTCAATCCGGTAACTTTTGAAGGGTCGGTTCGTGGCACCAGACTCCCGAAAAACAGACGCTCAGGCCTGCCCAAGGGCAACTCGTCTCCACTCACGTCCACCACTCCTTGACTCAGTCGTTTCGTCACCTCCTCTTTGTGGGGCTCCTCAGTGTCCTCAGTATACTGGGACCCGCTTCCAAACTACAGGCGCAATCCGCATTTCCCTCTCCCGGAGCCTCCGTCGGTGCAACGGATAACCTGCAGATCCGGACACAGTCCTACAGCGTGGATCCCACGACCGGCATTGCGCTCTACCGCAACGCGACACTGAGCTGGGAGGGCCTGACCATTGAAGGCACCGAAATTCGCTACCAGCCTCAGGAGCGGAAGATTGTCGCAGAGGGGTATGTTCGGGTGGTTGAAGGGGACATCCTCGCGGTCATGGACCGGTTGGAGTTTCAGCTCTCTGACGGTTCGGCACAGTTTTACAACGCCACCGTGTTTGACAGCCGGAACCGCGCCTACCTGACGGCGGAGTCAGTCACCCGGATTGGAGAAAATCACTACCTGGCAGAGGGGTGCACCTTTACCACCTGCAACCCACAGTCTCCGGTTTGGGAGATCCGGGGGAGTGAAGTCAATTACTACGGCGAGAATTTTTCCTCTTCGCTGGGGACCAGCTTGCGGGTCGGGGGCGTGCCCGTGTTCTACTTTCCGTATTTGGCGTGGCCCACGGTGACGCGCCGGCAGTCTGGCTTCCTGCCTCCGGAGTACTCCATCACCCGGAGCAGCCTCCGGAAGTTTGACCTGGGTTACCGGTTGGGCCTGCCGTACTTCTGGGCCATTGATCCGGAACAGGACCTGACGGTGACTTATGACTGGGTGGAGCGCCGTGGTCCCGGACTCAGGCTAGACTATCAGTATGCGTTTACTGAAGGCATGCGGGGAGAAATCAAGGGACAGCGCTTTGAAGAACGCGACCCTCGCGATCCAGAGCAGGAAGCAGGAAGTCTGAGTCCAGAAGAGGCCGAGCAGTCGGATTTGCATCCGGACCGCTTCAAGTTTGAATTCAACCACAACCAGAGCCTTGGCGAGGCCACCCGGCTGATTGCGTCCGGGTTGGTGTACAGCGACAGTCAGTTTCAGAAGGAGTATGAGCTGACAGAGGACCCGGACCCGAACTACGCCCAGCGCTTCAAGTTTGCCCTCAGCCGTCAGTTTCTCAACAGCAGTGTCTCCCTTTCAGCCACTCAGGAACGCATCTACGCTGGAAATGAGATTGCGGTGCTGAACAACGCGATCGACCGCACCACGCTCCAGAGCCTGCCAACCATTGAGCTGCGTTGGGCCGACACCCTCTGGCGGAGCCGAGAGTCCGTGTTTAGCCTTAGCCTAGCGGGAACGCACACACGCTTCTACAGTGAAAAAAACATCAACGGCCTGGGCACGGTTCTCAATCCGGGGGCACGCTTCCGAACCAGCCTAGGGGTGTTGGGCGTGAGCGTGGGGGCAGGGAAGAAGCTATCCGCCTACCGGGTGTGGGGCCTTTCAGGTGAGACAAGTGGTGAGTATTCCTTCAATGTGAGCCTCGGTGACTTGGCCGTGGATACCATCATTTCCCGGACGTTTGCCTTGGACAACGATTACTACAGCCGCGCCAAGCACCGCATTCTACCGCAACTGAAGTACGAGTATGTGGAGGATGTGTCACAGGAATTCAGAGACGCCGCGCCGCCTCTGGGAGGAGGACTCTACACTCGCCGGTTGGCGACTCTGAAGCTGGAGAATCAGCTGCTGGTGAAACGTCGCGTGTATGAACGTAGCGTAAAGGTGACGCTCCGGACGTTGACCGAGTTGCGTCAGGCCGGAGCAGAAGAGGTGGTGGTGCAGCGTCTGGAACGTCTTCAGGGCCGGGAGTTCCCGAACGAGGCGGCCTTGGAGCGCGCGGTGGTTCGGGTTATAGGTCCCAACAGCCCGGAGGTTCTGGACCAGTTGATTGCCTTTGCCGAACTGGGAACCGCTCAGCGCTTGACGGGTCTGGCCCGTCGTTCGGAGCAAGAAGGAGAAGCTGAAGTGTTTGGGCGGCTCACCCTGACGCAGCCGTACGACTTTCTCAAGGTGAACGAGGGGTTCCAAGCGATAGGGCCTACTCCAAAAGGCAATGAAACGGATCCGGGGGAACCGCTGCTGCCGTTGCGGACCGACCTTTCACTGACGCCCAATCCGAGCATCGGGGTGAACTTCTTCAACCGGTACCATCATCAGAAGCACCGGGTGGTGGAGTATGGCCTGGGGGTGAAGGTGGGGCTTTCGGCGCGAAACAAGGCATCGGTGAACTTCCGGGAAAACGAGTATGACTACGTCACGCCGTACGGTGCTGAGTATGCCGCCGCGCGAACCTTTGGCTTCAGCAACAGCCACGAGCTCAGCGACACCCTTTCCATGGGCATTGCCGGAACCTTTGACCTGCAGCCAGAAAGTGCCTTCCAACGGCGCCTTACGGAAAATTCCTTCTTCCTCAACTACACTCCGGACTGCTGGCGGATCAGCCTCCGTTTGGAAGAACGGGCGGCATCGACCCTGACCAGCAACGAGCAGGAGGTGGAGTATGTGGAACGGACCATTTATGCCAACATCTCGCTGGGGGGCGTGGACCTTCCGGAGCAGGCACTTCCTGGGTTAGGAGGACAGTGAGGTTCTGGTGGAAACACGGCGTGGTGGGAATCGCCGGAATCCTGTTGCTCACCCTGAGCAGCGTCCAGGCTCAGGAAGCCGAGCCTCCTCCTGAGGCGTCAGAGCCTTCCATGGCAGAACGCAGCGAAGCGTTTCGCAAGCCCACGGAGCCTCCAAGCTTTCTCAATGAAGGACGCCCGGTCCCTTGGGTGGGCATTTACTTTGGTGTGGGACTCCGGGACGTTGGATTGACGCTGAACGGGCAACCCGAAGTCCGTTCCCGCGAAGGATTGAGCAATGGCGCTGGCTTCGACCTAGGCTTTTTCTGGGACCGCCAGTCCCTAGAGTACACACGGCACCTGTCGTTCATTACCCTAGACGCTCCCGTGGTGCTGGAGGGCAACACGGGGGTGGAGGTGGAAGTGGAGCAGCACACCATTTGGTGGAACGTGTTCCCGCTGCGTTGGAAGGATTGGCACCTGATGGGAGGCGCTGGACCTCAGTTTTCCCGGGTCCGGCTGTCTGATACGTCTCAGGGGTATCTGAATGAAGCGTCCCTTGCAGTCGGCGCAGGAGTGGCTTATTTTCCTTCAAGAAGCCTGATGCTGATGTACCGGGCTTCTTATGCTCAACGGCTGCTGGGAATGAGCAACAATCAGTCGGCGCTGGAGCGATCGCAGCTGCATGCGCTGTTCATCAACTACTACTTCTCGCTTTGAATGAAGCCTCCCTCTCCGGAGGCGTCTAACCTGTTGGAGGAATGCATGGATCCGCAATCACTGACCCTACACCCCATTGAAACGGCCAGCTCGGATGAGCTTCAGGCGTTGCAGCTGGAACGGTTGCAGACCACCTTGCGGCGAGCGTATGAGAATGTGCCGCACTACCGGAAGGCCTTTGACGAAGCAGGGGTTCATCCGGATGACTGCCAGTCGCTTCAGGACCTGGGCCGGTTTCCCTTCACTGCAAAAGCCGACCTGCGGGCCAACTACCCGTTTGGCATGTTCGCGGTGCCTCGTGAGCAAGTGGCGCGTGTTCATGCGTCAAGTGGAACCACGGGGAAGCCCACGGTGGTGGGGTACACGCAAAATGACCTGAACGTTTGGGCCGACGTGTGTGCTCGGAGCATCTGGGCTGCCGGCGGGCGTCCGGGACAAATTGTGCACGTTGCCTATGGTTACGGACTGTTCACCGGAGGGCTGGGCGCTCACTATGGCGCCGAGCGACTGGGCTGCACGGTGGTGCCGGTGTCTGGCGGGATGACGGAGCGGCAGGTGCAGCTGATCCAGGACTTCCAGCCGGACGTCATCATGGTCACTCCGTCGTATCTGCTGGTGATTGCTGATGAGTTCCGGAAGCAGGGGCTGGACCCGCGAGCCTGCTCCCTCAAGACCGGGATCTTTGGGGCAGAGCCCTGGACTCCGAAGATGCGTGTTGAGATTGAACAGGCCTTTGACCTCAACGCGGTGGACATTTATGGCCTCTCTGAGGTAATCGGCCCAGGGGTTGCCAATGAGTGTGTGGAAGAAAAATCGGGGCTCTACATCTGGGAAGATCACTTCTATCCGGAAGTCATTGATCCGGAGACGGGAGCGGTTCTGGAAGATGGGCAGCAGGGTGAATTGGTGTTTACGTCTCTGACCAAAGAGGCCTTTCCCATCATCCGTTACCGAACCCGGGACCTGACGCGCCTGCTCCCCGGCGTGGGACGCGTGATGCGTCGCATGGAGAAGGTGACCGGACGCTCGGATGACATGATGATCATCCGGGGGGTCAACGTGTTCCCCACGCAGATTGAGGAGATTCTGCTTGAGGATCCCGTTCTCTCTCCCAACTATCAGATTGAGCTAAGGCGACAGGATCGGCTCGACACGCTGACGCTGCTGGTGGAGCCAAAAGTGGACGGAGGCGGTGCCGATGTGCTGAAGGAAAGCAAGGCCCGGTTGGCGCATCAGATCAAGGGACGGATTGGCATCAGCGCAGAGATCAAGCTGATGGACGTCGGAGAGGTGGAGCGCTCCATGGGGAAGGCTCGGCGGGTGGTGGATTATCGCCCCAAGGACTGAAGCGTTCAGGCTTGAACGAGCGCCTCGTTGCTCAGGTGAGGCGCGTCACTCTTGACGCACAGCACTGGACAGGAGGCGTAGCGCATGACCTTTTCGGCCACGCTCCCTTTCATGCTGTAGGCCAACCCTTTGTAACCGTGACTACCCAAGATGATCAGGTCCGCCTGAGACTCTCGGGCAAATCGGATGATTTCCGAAACCAGGTCCCCTTCGGCGAAGGCCAAGGACGCGTTGGGCAGCAAACGACTTCGGAGCCCCTCGAAGTGCTCAAGGTCGCTTTCAGAAGGTGCTGTGCTTCCGGGCTCGTGGCTCCATTCCATTTCGCGTGTGCGCTCATAGACATGGAGCAGCAGAACCTCGGCCCCGTGTTGCTGACCGAGGGCATTGGCATAGCACAACGCTGCCAGGGACTCAGGCGTGCGGTCGGTGGGAACAAGAATCCGTTGGATCGACAAGATGGGCGGGGAGTGCGTCAAATCTTCCAGCGTTGATGCAGGGGTAAGTGTAGAAGCTTCGAGCATGGCATGACCTCTTGAAAAAATAGCAAGCTCAGTTCCGGCTCTCCGCCGGCTCTGAAAGAGGAGCCGAAGCTTCGCAAGCTCAGAGGGAATAAAACAGGAGCAAACACTCCCTAATGAAGGTTTGCAGTATTTCTAGAATTTCGAAATACGCCCCTGCCTGCCATAGGGAATTCTACTTAGGAGGAGATACTTTCTGGGAAATCAGTGTGTTCAGCCGTTTGATAGGAGGCTGAAGGAGTGGCGGAAAGAGGCTCAGAAAGAGGGAGGGGAGAAGGGATCTCAAGGCTGAAACGGCTTCCTTTTCCAGGAAGGCTGGACACGAGGATGCGGCCTCCGTGCGCTTGAGCGATGTGCTTGACAATGGCGAGTCCCAGTCCGGTGCCTCCCACCTTGCGGCTCCGGGCCTTGTCGACTCGGTAGAAGCGCTCAAAGAGACGCTCTAGGTGCTTGGCTTCAATGCCGAGACCCTGATCCTGCACAACGAGGAACAGGTGCGCTTGTTCTCGGTAGACCCGGATGGTGACCTGTGTGTCAGGCTCGCTGTACTTGATCGCGTTGTCCACAAGGTTGACCAAGGCCTGCTCCAGCAGTGGCGGATTGATGTACCCCTGCAGGTCGTCCGGACATTCTTCCACCAGCTGAATGCCCTTGGGCTGGGCCTTGAGTTCACAGGTCTGAACCGCCTGGTGAACCACATTGGAAAGCTGGTGCCAGGAAAGCTCCAGGGCCTTCCCGGGCTCGCCTTGCTCAATGCGGGACAGGATCAGGAGGTCGTCGATGATGGCGTTCAGCCGGTCAGCGTGCCGTTCGGCAATGCCCAGAAAGCGGCGGGCGACTTCAGGCTCCTCCAGTGCCCCTGCCAGCAGGGTTTCCACAGCGCCCTTCACCGAGGTGATGGGGGTTTTCAATTCGTGGGAAACGTTGGCCACAAAGTCCCGACGGATGGTCTCTAGGCGTTGGAGGCGGGTGATGTCGGAGAAGAGAATCAAGGCTCCGGAGCGGAGGCCCTGAGCGTCTCGCAAGGTGGTGCCGTTGATGCGGAGGAAGAGTTCCTCATCTTCAACCATGAGCTGAACATCCGTTTCTTCCAGCGACTCTCCTCGGATGAGCTGCTCCATGCTTTTGTGCAGCCGGAAGTTCCGAATGATTTCCCGAAAGTCTCGGCCAAAGGCTTCTTCGTATGGGAAGTGCAGGAGGCGAGCAGCCGCCTTGTTGGTACGGGTGATGCGAAACTGGAGATCGACTGCCACAAAGCCTTCCATGAGTCCATCCAGCAGAGAACTCTGTTCCTCACTCCGGCTTTTCTGCAACGCGAGCTTCTGTTCCCGTTCTTGCAGAAGGCCCCTGAGCAGCGTCGCCAGTTCCGCGAGCTCCCGGTGCTCCGGAATCGGCAGGCGACTGCTTTCTAGGCGTCCGGACTGCAGGTCCTGAAGCGAGTCCCGGAAGCGGCGCAGGTGCCGCTTGAGGTTCCGAGAGAGCAGCTCGACGCTCAAGGCTCCCAACACCAGCACCCCGCCAACGCCCAGCAGCAACTCGGTCCGGAGCAGTTTTGCCTGTGCGGTGGGCAACTGATCGAGCATGCCCCACAGGCGTCCTAGGACAAGCAGCAGCAGAGCGCTGATGGCCAAAAACACAAACCAGAGCATGTGATACAGGCGGGGACGTTTCATGGTCAATCTCGATCTTTGAAGCGATAGCCGATGCCTCGGACCGTCTCAATGAGGGTGCCGCGCGTGCCGAGCTTCTTGCGAAGGCCGACGATCTGCACGTCAATGGCACGGTCGGTGACCGCATAGTCTTCCCCTCGGACGGCATCAATGATCTGATCCCGGGTGTAGACCCATCCGGGGTGCCGGGCTAGGAAGTGCAGAATCTTGAACTCCGTGAGGGTGAGGTGCAGGGTTTCGTCGTCGAGGCTGACCTCATGGCGTCCGGGATGGATGCGGAGCCCCTCAACGCTCAGGGTGGCTTCCTCCCCAACCACTTCTGAGCCAGTACGACGCCGGAGCACCGTCCGGACCCGAGCCAGCAGCACCCGTGGGCTGAAGGGTTTGGTGATGTAGTCATCGGCGCCCATCTCCAGTCCCGAAACAACGTCTGCATCCTCGCTCTTGGCCGTCAGCATGACCACCGGAATATGTCGCGTCTTCTCGCTCTGCTTCAGGATGCGGCAGAGGTCTAGTCCACCAATTCCCGGAAGCATCAGGTCCAGTAGGATGAGGTCCGGATTCTTTTGGGTCACCAGCGGGCGCGCCTCTTCCCCGGAGAGAGCGCTGACCACCTGGTAGCCCTCCTTCTCGAGGTTGTACCGGACCAACTCCAAAATGTCCTCTTCGTCCTCGACCACCAAAATGATTGGTTTGCTCATGAGATCCTCATTCAAATTAACAAAGCTCCTAGTTTCGCTGCTCATCATTAGTTTTTTGTTAAGATGAAGTTAGGACTCCGGGGGACCCTTTCAAAAGAGAGGCGAGGTTACGACGGGTGCAGTTCTCGAGTCAGCCAGGTGGGGAATTCAGGCACCTGATCTGGAAGCACAACGCGTCCGTGGTGCCGATTGTCTGCGTAGCGGATCAAGAGGGAAGCCGGGCGCCATCCGGAACGAACCCGATGGAGCAACTGCGGAAAGTCAGGAGGCCAGAAGTACAGGGGCTCGAGGTGGGCTCCTTCTTGGACCTCAACCAAGGTGACTGCGGGCGTGGAACGCATGGGCGACCTCCTACCAAGGGTTGTCCAGCGCCACTGTAGCAAAAAAGCCAGAAGAGGCCAAATGGGAAGTTTTGTCGTGCGAGGGACCTTAGGACGGCGTTCCTTCGGCCCGCAGGACCTCCAGCAGCGCCTGAAAATCAGCGGGAAGCGGAGTGCGAAACTCCATCAGGTCTCCGGAGATGGGGTGGCGGAAGCCGAGCAGTTCGGCATGCAGGGCTTGCCGTGGAAACTCGGCGAGCGTTTGCCTTAGCTGAGGAGACAGGCCGGAGAGGCGGTTGAGGGGAGAGCGTCCATATTGCGGGTCGCCCAACAGGGGATGGCCGAGGTGCGTCAGGTGAACCCGGATCTGGTGCGTCCGCCCCGTTTCCAACCGGCAGGCCAGACGGGTCAGCTGGGAAAAGCGTTCCGTCACACGCCAGTGGGTCACCGCGCGTCGTCCTCGCTCCTGCACAGCGATTTCCTTGCGACGAACAGGGTGCCGCCCCAGAGGAGCATCCACCACTCCTTGGGCGTCCTTCACCCGTCCCCACACCACCGCCTGGTACTGCCGCTTGACGGAGTGTTGCCGAAACTGCTCCGTCAGACCCTGGTGCGCGGAGTCGTTTTTAGCGACCACAAGGATGCCAGAGGTGTCTTTATCGAGGCGGTGCACAATTCCGGGACGCAGGTAACCGCCGACTCCGGTCAGGTCCTGGCAGTGGTGCAGCAGGTAGTTGACCAGGGTTCCGGAAGCGTGTCCGGGCGCCGGGTGCGTGACCAGTCCTGCCGGTTTGTTGACCACAATCAGCGCCGCGTCTTCATGCAGCACCTCTAGGTCTCCTGCCTCCGGAAGGACTTCCCAGGTTTCTGGCTCCGGAAGACACACTACCACCTGGTCCTGGGACTGCAGCCGCAGTGAGGCTTCGTGTTGGAGAACTCCGTTGTGTGTGACCGCCCCTTCCTGCAGCAGCCGTTGAGCGGCGGACCGGGAGGCGATCTCAGGCTGATTGCCCAGAAAACGGTCCAGGCGAATGCCGGATTCGTTGCAGGTGAAGGTGAGAGGCGTCATGAGAAGTTAAGGAAGCAGCGCCCAGGTTTCATCCGCAGTGCCGTCTTCCATCATCAGGTCGAGGAGGCGGATCAGCCTCGGCCAGTACTCGCCTCCGAAGCGTGACAGCATCTGGATGTGTCCGCCCCCTTCAATGGTCCAGAGGAGCTTCGGATCAGCAGCAGCGTCAAACAGGCGCTCCACGTTGGCGTAAGGCACAATGGGGTCTGCGGTGCCGTGCACCAGCAGCAGGGGAATGGGCGAAATGCGCTCGACCCAATCGACGGGCGCATGCGTGTCGTCAAAGAACGTCTGCGCAATGGGTTTGCGGAAGATCCGGATGACTCCAAGTGGGTTCAGCTTTTCCTGCACAATTTTCGTGTAAGACGAAAAGGCGGATTCCGAAACCACCATCGCGATGTCTTCCGGACGTCGTCGTCCCACCCAATCCAGAGCCACGGCTCCGCCTAGGCTTTGCGCAAAGATAACGATCTTCCCGGGCTGCGTCTCCGGACGCTGAAGGAGGTATTCCCAGGCAGCATCGGCATCGGCGAGCAAGCCTTCCGGACTGGGGTCTCCCTGCGACAGGCCGTAACCGCGGTAGTCAAAGAGCAGGACGTTGTAGCCCGCTTCCACAAAGCCCTTGGCCGTGAGGTAGTAGTGGCTGATGTTGTGGGCGTTTCCATGAAAAAACAACACCGAGCCCCGGGCCGGACGCTGCTTGCCGTACACGTACCAAGCGTGCAGGCGCACCTCATCGGCCGTGGTGAAGGAGACCGCCTCATAGGAGTCGCCAAACATCTCCGGAGTGAAGAACCGGCGCTGTGAGGGGTAGTAAAACAGCGACTGGCAGCCCGCGAGCCACAGGATCAGCAGCAGGCCCCCCAGTCTCAGCAGGTGAGCCGATGAACGGTTGCGGAAGAGAAGGGGCATGGTCCGTCAGCGAGGAGGCAGGGAGTAGGTGCAGGTGACATGAGCCACGAGTTCCGGGTGTCCGGCTGAGTGAATGGACACCTCTCCGACAGCGAGGCGCTTGCCGATCTTGAACAGCGTACACTCACCGACCAGGTCGCAACCGGCGGCAGGTTTGTGCATGAAGTTGATGTTCAGGTTGGTGGTGACCGCAAGCAGCAGAGGGCCCAGCTCGCCGAGGATGGCCACGTACATGGCAGTATCTGCCAGCAGCATCATGGTGGGACCCGAAACCGTTCCTCCTGGACGCAGGTGGTGTTCCTGAATGGGAATCCGGACCACTGAGGAGTAAGGCCCCACGGCTTCCACCACAACCTCGCTCTGAGGGAACTCTTGCTGCAGGAGGTGCTGAAGTTCTTCACGATTCATCTGCGGCATAAACGGCCCTGGGGTTTGAGACTTGACGGGTTTCAACGCATTGAGGAACATAAGAGGGTCCATCAAATTTCCGGAAACCGCAAGGAAGCGCACTCCGTCTGTGAAAAACCTACTCAACTCGCTCAACCCCCGACAGCGGGAAGCCGTTACCACCACACGCGGGCCGGTTTTGGTCCTAGCTGGTGCCGGAAGCGGCAAGACCCGAGTCATCATCCACCGCATTGCCTACCTCATTGACGCCAAGCGGGTTCCGGCCCAGCAGATCCTTGGAGTCACCTTTACCAACAAGGCGGCCAACGAGATGCAGGAACGTCTCAAGAGCCTTCTGGGAGAGCAAGGCCGAGGTGTTCAGCTGAGCACCTTCCACTCCCTGGGCGTCCGCATCCTGAGGGAAAAGATTGAGCACCTCGGGTACCGTCCCAACTTCATCATCTACGACAGCCACGACCAGGTATCGCTGCTGAAGTCCATCATGGAGGACAACGGCTTTGACGATGACGGACTGATTGACGCTAAAGGCGCCCACTTTGAGATTGGTCAGGCCAAGAACAGCGGGCAAGGTCCCGAACACTTTCTCGACCAGCAAGACAGCCCCCGGGCGCAGACCCTGGGGCGCCTTTATCAAGAGTACCAGCAGACCCTGAAGGGCTGCAACGCGGTTGATTTTGATGACATCCTCAACCTGACCCTGGAGCTGTTTGAGAAGCATCCGGAGCAGATGCGTTCGGTGCAGGAGCGCTGGCGCTACCTGATGGTGGATGAGTACCAAGACACCAACCGGGTGCAGTACCGCCTCCTCCGGCACCTGACGCACTTTCATCAGAACCTCTGTGTGGTGGGAGACGACGATCAGTCGATCTACGCCTGGCGAGGAGCCGACGTCCGGAACATCCTCAGCATGGAAGAGGACTACCCCCAGGTGTCCGTGATCCGTTTGGAGCAGAACTACCGTTCCACCGAAGTCATCCTGGCCGCCGCCAATGCGGTCATTGCCAACAACGCCCAGCGGATGCCGAAGCAGCTGTGGTGCGAGAAGCCGGGAGGCGCGCTGATCGACTGGGTGGAGGCCGAAAATGAGGAGCAGGAGCTGGAGACGGTGGTCCGCCGGATCCGCATGAATGCCCTCCGGAACGGGCACGACTATGGCGACTTTGCCATTCTCTACCGCTCGAACTTTCAGGCGCGTGCCGTGGAGGAGGCGCTACGGGAGAGCCGCATTCCGTATCGGGTGGTCGGATCCACCAGCTTTTATGAGCGGCAGGAGGTGCGTGACGCCTTGGCGTACCTCAAGGTCATTCACAACCCGCGTGACGAAGTTGGTCTGCACCGCATCATCAACATGCCGCGCCGAGGAATTGGCAAAACGTCTCTGATGCAGGCGAACGAGTTGGCCCGAACCCGGCACGCGACGCTGTTTGAGATCCTTCGGAAGGCTCGCCGGTACCCCGAAATTCACCGGGATGCTGCAGCGTCCATGGAGGCCTTCGCCTGGCTCATTGATGACTTCCGGCAACGTTTCGAAACCGGGCACCTGGGATCCGTCTTTGCGGAACTGCTGGAACAGGTCGGCTACGTCCACTTTTTGGAGCACCAGAAGGGCGACCCGAAAACCCGGGAGCGCAAGCTCAACTGTGTCCGGGAGCTCGTCAATGGGGTGCGCCGGTACGCCGACGACAACCCGGAGCGGACCCTTGGGGAGTACCTAGAGCGCATCATGCTCTTTACCGAGCGAGACAATGAAGCCGACTCTGGAAACAACCAGGTGACGCTGATGACGCTACACAGTGCCAAAGGACTGGAGTTCCCGTTTGTGTTCATGATCGGCATGGCGGAGGGCGTGTTTCCAAGTCCACGGACCGTTGACACCGGAGGTGAGGATGAGGAGCGGCGCCTGTGTTACGTGGGCATCACCCGGGCTCGACAGGAGCTGACGTTTTCCATGGGCAAGGCCCGGAAGCGGTACGGCGAGGTCATTCCGCAGCAGCCATCACGGTTCCTCAGTGAAATTCCGGAAAACCTCTTCACGGTTCCTCCGGTGGGCGAAGCGTCTGAGCAGCAAAAGGAGGTGCAGAAGGAGCGCTCGCGGGCTGACTTCTTCCTTCACCTCAAACAGATGAAGGCGGGTTAGGCGTCTGTAGCCACTGCTGCGACCGGAGCCAACGTTGCCATGACTCGTCTGACATCGGCGAGAGGGGGGCGACCGCGGCTTCCATTTCGGCAACGGTGCCGTGGCTGTGGAGCGCAAGGTCGCAGCCTGCTTCTAGGCACCGCTGGATGCGTTCCGGTAGCGTCCCGGAGAGGGCGTTCATGAAGAGACAATCGGTCACCAGCAGCCCATCAAACCCTGTCCACCCACGGATGATGTCCTGAATGAGGGTTGGGGAAAGCGTTGCCGGCCACTCCGGATCCAGCTGCGGAAACTTGAGGTGGCAGGTCATCGCCCAGGGAAGGTCTGCCAGCTGCCGGAAGGGGGCAAAGTCATGCGCTTCTAGGTAGGCTCGGGATTCTGAAAAGACCGGAAGGGCCTCGTGAGGATCCACGGTTGCGTGACCGTATCCCGGGGTGTGCTTCACAATAGGCAGCACGCCTGCGTCTCGAAGGCCGTCTGCACAGGCCCGAGCAAGGTCGGCAACGGCATCTGGATGAGCCGAAAACGTTCGCTCACCGATGACCTCATGCTGGGCGGCAATCGCCAAGTCCGCGACCGGAGCGGCATCCACCGTGATCCCGAGTGCACGCAACTCGCTCCCCAAGCGCTGGTAGTTGTCGCGGACCCGGGCGCGCACCTGATCCGGATGCTGGTCATACCCCTGCCCGAGGGTTCGAGCAGGCGGAAAATCGGGCCAAGCTGGTTTCGGCAACCGTTGGACACGTCCTCCTTCCTCATCAATCAAAATGGGAACCTCCTCACGCCCCGTGACGTCCCGGAGTGTCGCCGTAAGGTGCTGAATCTGGTCTGGAGTGTCTAGGTTTCGGGAAAACAGAATGAAGCCAAAGGGCTGAGCTTCTCGGAAAAAAGCGAGTTCTTCCGGAGTCGCTTGCAGTCCAGCGATTCCGAGAATGATGGGAAGGGGACGGACAGAAGGCATATAAGGGTCGCCGGACGGTGTGAAATTTGCGAGAATCGAACAGTGCGGTCACAAAATTGACAAAAAACGATCAGCATCTGTGAAATGAAACGGCCGGTCAAGATCAATTCGGCCTCCTCCTCCATTACGTTGTCTCTGAGTGGTGTATGCCCCTGCTCCCGCTATCTCTTCTGGTCTTGGGCCTTGTGGTCCTCTTTCCCAACCTAGGAGCGCTCCCTCTCATTGACTGGGATGAAAACATTTATGCCGAAGCAAGTCGGCAGATGGTGGAGCGCGGAGACTACCTGAACGTCTTCATTAATGGACATCCGTTTGCTGAGAAACCTCCGTTTTTCTTTTGGTTGCAGTCGCTGAGCTACCACCTTTGGGGAGTGGATGAGTTTGCGGCGCGTTTCCCATCTGCCCTGGCAGGACTGCTCATGGTGGGGTGGTGCTACGTGGTGGGCTCCCGGGTTTCCGGAAAGCGACTGGGGGCGCTCTGGGCGGTGATGTACCTCACGGCCTTCCTGCCTTCTGTGCTGGGACGAGCGGCTGTCATTGACCATACCTTTAACCTCTTCATCGCCGTTGCAACCTTCCTGCTTTATGCGTACGACCGCATCATGCAGGAGTCGGATCCGCTCAAAATCCACCCCTCTCCGTGGCTTCCGCTAATGGGGGCGAGCGTCGCCATGGGAGTGGCTGTGATGACGAAGGGGCCGCTCGGGGGCGTGATTCCGCTGGTGGCCTTTGCGAGTTACAAGGTCTTCTCGGCGAACCCTCGGGTGCCGTGGGGACACTTTTTTGCGTGTGGTGCTGTTTCCTTGACGATCGCGTTGTCTTGGTACCTGATGAACTGGGTCAAGTACGGAACCGAGTTCATTGAGGGGTTCATCCGGTTTCAGCTGAGCCTCTTTTCACGGCCTTTGGAAAGCCATTCCGGCCCCTGGTTCTATCATCTGGGGGTGGCGGTTTTTGGTCTCATGCCCTGGACGCCGTTTCTGCTTGGAGACTTCCGGGCGGTGTGGAACAGCTCCAACACGCATGAGCGCAACCTGGTTCGGCTCAGCCTAGGCTGGTTTGTGTTTGTGCTGATCCTGTTTTCGTTGGTGCAGACCAAACTGCCGCACTACTCAGCCTCATTTTACATTCCGCTGAGCCTACTGACGGCTCTGGTGGCAAACCGGAGCATGGATCGCGGTCACCACCTGTCTGCAACCGTCGGGTGGGGAGTCACGATTTCGGTACTGTTTCTGGCCGTGTTGGCGTTTGGCCTGTTTCCTCAGGAGGGCCAGCGTTTTCTGGACGAGGCGGTTCCGGATCTGCAGCTGGGCTGGAATCTGGACTGGACCTATGCCACCGGTGCCGTATTTGGTGGGCTGGGGGTGCTGGGAGGCTTCTACCTGCTGAAGCAACAGGTGGCGCGTGGAGTTGCCATCCTAGCAGTGGCAATGGTCGTGTGGACGCAGGCTCTGTGGCTCCTGCACCTGCCGTTGGTGGTGGGGTTCATGCAGCAACCGATGCTGGAGTTGGTTGCAGAGGCCCACGCCAAGAACCAAAAGGTGGTCTTCTTCCGTTACGTCTCCTTTGCGGCCCTGTTTTATGGAAAGCAGGAAATTGAGATGCTCCACACGGATAAGTTTCCTGGCGACCCAAGCATCCTAGATGAGCCCCAGCCGTTTGCCCTAGCAGTCATCACCAAGGACAACCACGAGGCCAATCTGCAGAACGAGCACCCCCGGGTGCAGTTGGTGAAGCGGTTGGGCGAATTTGCCCTCTACGAAATTCCAGCCACAGAGGAAGAGGCCCCTAGCGAAACGGAAACTGTTGCTCCGAGCAAGCTGTGATGTGCCGGATGTGCCGAGAGACCTCCCGGATCTTACTGTAAGGACGGCGCAGGGCTCGAGACAGGCGCCGAGCGGTGAACTTGGACGCGACCCATTCAGCGGAAGAGTCCCGCAGGCTGATCCGAAACTCATTCTCCAGCCCAGCGAGGAACCGCCGGATGCCGCTCTGCCCGTTGTTGTAGGCGGCAATGGCCATCATGGCCCGGACCTCCGGCTTCAGCTCAATGACGTGCCCACGGTTCTTCCAGGTGTAGTTGTAGTAATGCTTGAGCAGCATCGCAGACAGGAGGATGTTGGTCTCAATGTTGAACACGCTCTGAGGCTCAGACGCGAGGTAGCGTTCTGCAATCTGGTCGTAGGCCCAGTGGACCTTGGCGTAGCGTTCCGGAAGAATCTCCCCGTGCCGAATCTTGCGCACCAGCACCCAGATCAACCCCTCGTCCTTTCCGTACGAAATGTTGGCCCGCCGGAGCAGGCGGGAGGTCTGACTGACCATCGTGTAGAGGGTCGGCGTCGCCACCCGGAGTTCCATCCGAGGCTTTTCGGGAAGCGGAAAGTCCAGGGTCAGCTCCAAGTGGTTCATCCACCTCCGAAAGAGTGGGTCTCGGTAGACGCGTCCTAGGTGCTGAACCGAGAGCTCAAGGAGGCGCTCGTTGTCATCACGGTCCCGGAGGGTCATCACCTGTCGGAGCGCGATGGAGGTCAACTGCCCCACGCCTCGGGCGCCCGTGCGGCTGACCATGCGGTAGTCCAGCTTAGACTCTTGAAAGAACAGGCAGAACAGCGTGGGGTAGGGGATTTCAAAGAAGTGGGCAGCCGTCTGGATGGTGGCGAGGGTCCGGAACAGGTAACCGGGCAAGTGACCGTAGTCGGGATGCGTGGAGTAACGTTCCAGTACCTCGGTGGTCCACCGCTGCTGCACCATGAACTCGGCCAGAGCGTCCCGATCCCGCTGGGTGTCAAGGTAGTGGACTCCGCGTTCGTAACGGAGCCGCGAAAAGGCGTCGTAACCGAGGTAAAACTGATAGAACTGCTTGGTGAGCTGGGTTTCTTCCCAGTCGGGGTGCTGCTGAATCAGCGGCTCCGCCAGAGTGTCGAGCTGCTGGATGAGGGGCTGAGACGCTAGAGGCTTCTGAAAGCGTCGGTCCTGCAGAGGAAACGCGTAGTCCGGAGGAATTGCCGTCCAGTCTAGGTGACTGCTGGAGGCGTTGGGGTAGATGGCGTTGCTGGCGTGAAGCGGGGTGTTCAGTAAGAAGGGCGGGTCAATCTCTTGTGGCCAGACGATCAAACAGAGCAGCAGCAGTCCCTGAACCTGGATCCGGAGAATGATGCTCACGAGTACCCCCCACGTGAGTGTAAGCAGCAGCGAAGCGCAGTTCGCCCGAAAAAAAGCGTTATCCTAACACAACCAATCTGGAATCTTATAGCTATTTTAGCACATGCCGGGTCCAGAGTATCGCAAAGAAATCCTGCGTCGTCACGCGCAAAAACTGGGCTTCTCACTGTTCGGAACCCTACGGGTGACCCCGAGCCAGACGCACGCCATTTACGTCAACTGGCTTCAGCAGGGGTACGCCGGCGCCATGGGGTACCTGGAGCGGCACACCGAGCTGAAGCGAGACGTCCGGACGCTGCTCCCAGAGGCACAGACGCTGGTGGCCTTGGGCATCCGCTATGCGCCGCCAGAAGTTCCACCTCCGCAACCGGGGGTCGGGCGGATCAGCCGTTACGCCCTAGGCGTCGACTACCATGACGTCGTCCGGGAAAAGCTCAACGCTCTGGCCGCGTTTGCTCACACGGAACTGGGACTGACAGCGCCCAGCCGGAGCTTTGTGGACTCAGGCCCGGTGCTGGAACGGGAATACGCCCAGCGGGCGGGGCTGGGATGGTTCGGCAAGCACTCCTGCATCATTCATCCTGAGCAAGGTTCCTACTTCTTCCTAGCTGAGCTACTGCTGGCTGCAGACCTGCCTGAAGACTCCCCCTTCACTCGTATCAACTGCGGCTCCTGCACCCGTTGCATTGACGTTTGCCCAACAGATGCGATTGTTGCCGACCGGACGGTGGATGCCCGACGGTGCATTTCGTACCTCACGATTGAGCTGAAGGGGGAAATCCCGGAAGACCTCCGTCCGGGGATGGGCACGCACCTCTTTGGGTGTGACCTCTGTCAGGAAGTCTGCCCTTGGAACCGTCGGGCTCCTGCGGCAGATGCTCCGGAGTTTGAGCCTGATCCGGAACGGCTGCAGCCCCATCTGTTGGAGTGGATGACATGGGATGAAGAGGCGTTTCGCAAGCGGTTCCGGAAGACCCCTCTGTGGCGAACCAAGCGGCGGGGCTTGCTCCGGAATGTTGCGGTGGCTTTGGGAAACTGGGGAAGCCCGGAAGCGGTTCCGGTGCTGGCGCAGGCGCTGGACGACCCGGAGCCGCTGATTCGGCAGCACGCAGCGTGGGCGCTCCGGACCATTGGGGGACCTGCTGCCGAGCAGGCACTGGAGCATTTACGGAAGCAGGAGACCGACCCTTCGGTGCTGAAGGAGCTTCCGGCGTGATGTCAGATGGCCTGCTGCTTGATCCGCTGCTCCAGACGGTCTCGCAACTCCTGCACGGCTGACATGTTGGGGTTGGCCTCAAGGGCCTGATCAAAGGCGCCCAAGGCCTCAACCGGACGCTGCTGCAGGAGGTAGATCTGCCCCAGCCCAGACAGCGCTCCGAAGTGCCGCGGTTCCAGCGCAAGGGTCCGGTCGATGTCAGCAATGGAGCCTTCGTAGTCCTTCACGAGAAACCGGACGGTCGCCCGGCGGTTCCACCCTTCTGCATAGTCCGGAGCCTGTTCCACCACCTGATCCAGCACCGCCAAGGCAGCGGCATAGTCCTGCTGATTCATGAAGCCAGCGGCCTCGCTCATCTGCTGCTGAATGGCCTCATCGCCGTGCTCAATCCACACCTCCCAGATCATCTGTTCCAGCATCTGTGCCTCCAAGGGGCTCTTTGCCGCCTGAAGGTGCTCAAAGAGTGGGGGCAAGCGGGAACTGGTTTGATCAGCAGTGGCCAAGGAACTGCCGAGCAGCAGCGTGAAAAGCGTGAGGGTGAGGGAGATGCGTAGCGGTGTGGTCATGGCGCCTCTGGAAGAAAAGTGGGCTTGGAAACCTTACTTTCACCACTAGCATGGATTGGGGGGAATGTCTTGGAAAACCGGAGGGCCGGCGCTCAGAAGGTGCCCGGCATACCTTCCTTGAGCGGCGTTTTGCCTTCAGCGTGACCAATGGCGCGGTAGGCGAGCTGCTTGGCGGCTTCACAGCGGTCGCATTCGCAGCCAATGCCTTGGTCGTGGAGGGCGGTTTCCGTGGAGGCAAGCAGTTCGCGCAGGGCCTCATAGAGCAGCGGCGCCGCAGCCACCAAATGAGCATCCGGAGCCATGGCTTCCGGGTCCTGGTTCTGGACCTCAGCCACAGGCTGATCGTTGGCCGCATAGACAATGAATTTTCCGGGCTCGCCGTGATGGTAGCGTTCGCGCCAGGGACGAGGGGAGGTTTCAGGAGTCATGGAAACGGGCGGAGCAAGGGGAGGCGGGACGCCGAAGCGTCCCGGGGAGTGAGGCTTAGCGCTGGTTCATGTACTCAATGAGGTCCAACACCCGATGGGAGTAGCCCATTTCGTTGTCGTACCAAGAGACCAGCTTCACAAAGTTGTCGTTCAGGCCAATGCCGGCGCCTGCATCGAAGATGGAGGAGTAGGCGCTGCCAATGAAGTCAGAAGAGACCACGTCTTCATCGGTGTAGCCCAGAATGCCCTTGAGGGGGCCTTCGGAGGCTTCCTTCATTTTGGCGCAGATGGCGTCATAGGAGGCACCCTTGGTCAGACGCACGGTCAGGTCCACCACAGACACGTCAGCAGTAGGCACCCGGAAGGCCATCCCGGTCAGCTTGCCAGCGACTTCCGGAATGCAGAGGGCGACGGCTTTGGCGGCACCGGTGGAGGAGGGGATGATGTTCTGGAAGCCCCCTCGGCCCCCGCGCCAGTCCTTTTTGGACGGGCCATCGACGGTCGGTTGCGTAGCGGTGACGGCGTGAACGGTGGTCATCAGGCCTTCTTCAATGCCAAACTCATCCAGGGCCACCTTGACCACCGGCGCCAAGCAGTTGGTGGTGCAGGAGGCATTGGAGACAATGTGGTCCTTTGCCGGATCGTACTGCTCGTGATTCACTCCCATCACAAAGGTTGGGATCTCCTTGGACTTTGCCGGAGCAGAGATGACCACCTTCTTGGCACCTGCGTTGAGGTGCTTGGTGGCGCCTTCGGTGGTGGTGAAGATACCGGTGGACTCAATGACGTAGTCAATGTTCATGTCGCCCCAAGGCAGTTGCTCCGGATCGCGCTCGGCCAAGCACTTCACGGCTTTGCCATTGACGACCATGCCCTCTTCCGTGGCTTCCACGGTGCCTTTGAAGCGCCCGTGCGTGGAGTCGTACTTGAGGAGGTAGGCCAGGTTGTCGGAGGGGACCAGGTCATTGACGGCGACAATTTCCAGATTCGGGTTGCTGCTCGCGGCACGCATGACCATGCGTCCAATTCGACCAAACCCATTAATGCCAATACGGATTGCCATAAGGTTCCTTTCTGAATCAAAAAGAGCCCGGAGGCTCATGGGGACAAAAGAGCCCGAAGGCTCACGGTGACAAAGGCTGCAGAGGGTTCTGCCAGCATGATGAAGTCAGGCCGAAGTTTCGGCCGTTACGGGGCGCCTCACGACGGTCACTCAGGCTGAGGCTTCGGTGACCGTGGTGGTGGTGCCGTCTGAAACAATCAGCGTGGAGCAGAGGTTGATGAAGAGCCCATTTTCCACAACGCCAGGAATCAGGTTGAGTTGGGCCTCCAGCTGTTCCGGGTCTGAGATGACGCCAAAGTGGCAGTCGAGGACAACGTTTCCCTGGTCAGTGGTGACCGGCGTCTCGCCGGCCAGCCGCAGCTTCGGGTTCCCGCCAAGGTCCTGAATCTTGGCGGCGACCACAGGCCAGCCGAAGGGAATGACCTCAACGGGGAGCGGAAACGCTCCCAACTGCGCTACCTGCTTGGACGCATCGGCGACAATGATCTCCCTTTTAGAGGCGGAGGCGACAATTTTTTCCCAGAGCAACGCGGCTCCGCCCCCTTTGATGAGCCGGAACGCGGGGTCCACCTCATCCGCTCCGTCAACGGTGAGGTCGATGGAGGTGGTGGTGTGGAAGTCGATCAGCTCAATGCCTTCTTGCTGAGCCAACTCACGAGTGGACTGCGACGTCGGGATGCCCTGGATGCGGAGGTTTTCCCGCCGGACCCGCTCTCCAAGGATCTTGACGAAGAGGGCCGCCGTGGAGCCGGTGCCGAGCCCGACAACCATTCCGGACTCGATCTGCTCAGCGGCTGCTGCTGCCGCCTGTTGCTTGGCCTGGCTCATTTCGACTCTTCTTCCTCGACTTGCTCCAGGAGGGCCTGCATCTCTGCGGCAGAGTCGAACAGCTCCATGACGTCTTCAACAATGCGCTTGGTGTTCAGTTCAAAGGCTTCAAAGATTTCTTCTCCGGGAGCAGACATGCCGAACTCATCAATGCCAATGGCGTGATCGGCGTACTGGTACCACGGTCGGGTCGTGCCGGCTTCCACAGCAATGATGGTGGCAGAGGGCGGGAACACCGACAGTTGGTAGTCGATGGCTTGCTTCTCAAAGCGCTCAAGGCAGGGCATGGACACGTGCCAGACGGAGAAGCCTTCTTGGTCGAGCTCCTTACAGGCCTCTTGGACAATGCCTCCTTCTGATCCTGTGGAAACTAAGATCAGCTCCGGATCCTCGACGTACTTGCGGACGACATAGCCTCCAGCAGCGGCGTCATACATCTCAAAGGCGTCATCCCGCTCCAGCAGTGCTGTGGTTTGCCGTGTCAGCAGCAGGGCACTGGGGTTGGGCTTGTCGGCTTCCGGTTCCAGCGAGCAGGCCCAAGCGACTGCGGTTTCCAGCGCATCTGCCGGACGCCACACTTCAACGCCCGGAATCAACCGCAGGGCCCAGTGGTGTTCAATCGGCTGGTGGGTGGGGCCGTCTTCTCCAACGCCAATGGAGTCGTGAGTGAACACGAACACGCTGGGCAGGTGGGAGAGGGACGCGAGGCGGACTGACGGACGCATGTAGTCGGAGAAGACCTCGAAGGTGCCGCAGTAGGGAAGCCAGCTTCCGAACAGCGCCATGCCGTTGGTGATGCCGCCCATGCCATGCTCACGGATGCCAAAGTGGATGTTTCGTCCAGCAAAGGCGGGGTCTGCTTGGTCGAGGTTCGCGTTCTCGCTGGGACGGATGCTGCCGCCATCCTTGATGAGGGTCTTGTTGCTGGGCTCCAGGTCTGCTGAGCCACCGGCAAAGGCAGGGACGAGTTCAGCAATCTTCTGGATCACAGCGCCAGACAGGTTCCGGGTTGCGTCCACCTTGTCCCCAACGGCGGCGACCAGCTGCTCCAGCAGGTCATCCGGAAGGGTGTGGTTCCAGTGGGCGTCCCACACGGCGGCCTGTTCCGGGTTTCCGGACTTCCAGGTTTCCAGGGTTTGTTTCCAGGTGGCGTGTTCCTGCTGGTTTGCTTCAGCACGTTGCTGGAAGCAGGCGCGAACTTCTTCCGGAACATAAAAGGCTTCCTGAGGCCAGTTCACGGCTTCTTTGGCCGCCTTGATCTCTTCCGGTCCGAGCGGTGCGCCGTGGGATCCGGACGTATCGGCCTTGGTCGGAGCGCCTTTGCCAATGGTGGTCCGGGCGATCACCAGCGAGGGTTTGCCCGACTCGGCCACTGCGGCATCAAGGGCAGCGGCGATTTCATCCGGATTGTGTCCGTCACACTCAACGGTGTGCCAGCCGTACGCCTGGAAGCGCTGAGCCACGTTTTCGCTCATTGAGAGGCTGGCGCGTCCGCCAATGGTAATGTCGTTGCAGTCGTAAAGGGCCACAAGGTTGCCAAGACGCAGGTGCCCTGCAAGGGAAGCCGCTTCAGAGGCAACGCCTTCCTGAAGGTCTCCGTCACTGCAGATCACAAAGGTTCGGGCTGTGACCAGCGGAGCCGTCTGGTTGAAACGGGCGCCCATCATTTTGGACGCGAGGGCCATGCCGACGCCGTTGCTGAATCCGGCTCCGAGAGGGCCAGTGGTGCATTCCACACCGGGAGTCAGCCCAACCTCCGGGTGTCCGGGGGTGATGCTGTCCTTTTGCCGGAACTGCTTGAGGTCGTCCAGAGACACCTTGTAGCCGCTGAGGTGCAGCATGGAGTAGAGGAGCATGGAGGCGTGTCCGGCAGAGAGGACAAAGCGATCACGGTTCTTCCAGTCCGGGGCCTGTGGGTCGTAACGCAGGAAGCGGGTCCAGAGAACCACAGCAAGGTCGGCCATTCCCATGGGCGCGCCCGGGTGTCCGGAGTTGGCCGCTTGGACGGCATCAGCTGCAAGGAAGCGGACGGTATTGGCACACAGGTGGTGCTGTTCAGCAGTAAGCATAATCAGGTGTTCAGGGTAAGATCAGCGTGAAGAAGCTGGAAGTCAGGCGGAAACTCAGGACGTCCAGAGGCGTTGAGGACGGTCCCGGAGATGCGGGACCAGACAATAGGGTGAGGCGGGCGCTCCCGTACCAGGGTTTGAAGGAACACAAACTTGATACGACTGAGGGTTTCCACAGCAAGCGTGACCACAAAACGATCTCCGCTTTGCAGTGAATTTCGGTAGGCGATCTCCGCTTGAGTGACTACCGGAGTGTATCCCTGCTGATACAGAGAGTCGAGGTTGATGCCTCGAGACTGCAGGTACTGGTGGCGCGCATGCTCGAGGTAATTTTGGTAGACCGCATTGTTCACCACCCCAAATCGGTCCAGCTCGTAATCCCGAACCTCCAACTCCAGGCGAAAGCAAGGGGGGAGTTCGGGAAAACGTGCCACTTAGGCCTCGGCGTTCAGAGACTCCTCGGAGCCTTCATCTTCCGTGGCAATGCTGATGCTGGTTTCATCGCGGATTTCTGCCAGCATGGCTTCATCGGTCGGCTGAGCCGCCAGTTCGGCCTCTTGACGCTTGCGGAGGGCTTCGCTCGGGTCAATGGCTCCGTTCAACTCGTAGTTGACGTTGCGGAAGAGCTTGTAACCCGTGCCTGCCGGAATGAGTCGTCCGAGGATGACGTTTTCCTTGAGGCCCCGGAAGGTGTCGGTTTTTCCCGCAAGAGCAGCGTCGGTGAGGACCTTGGTGGTCTCCTGGAAGGACGCTGCAGAGATGAAGGAATCCGTGCTCAAGGACGCCTTGGTGATGCCCAGCAGTTCTGGCTTGGCAACCGCCGGACGGAGTCCACGTTCCAGCAGCCCGCGGTTCTGCTCGACGACCTCGTTGCGCGACACCACCTCTCCAGCGAGGAAGGTGCTGTCTCCCGGGTCTTCGATGCGGACCTGACGGAGCATCTGCCGGACAATGACCTCGATGTGCTTGTCATTGATGCCGACGCCTTGGAGGCGGTAGACCTGCTGGATCTCATCCACGAGGTACTTCTGCAACGCCTTGGTTCCCTTGACGGCAAGGATATCCTTCGGGTTCGGAGATCCGTCAATGAGCGGGTCTCCGGCGCGGACAAACTCGCCCACGTGAACGGTGACGTGGCGACCTCGGGGAATCAGGTACTCCTTGACCTCACCGCGTCCATCATCCGGACGGATGCGGATGCGCTGCTTCTTCTTCATCTCCGTGTCAAACTCGACGATGCCGTCGATCTCACTGATGATGGCCTGGTCCTTGGGAACCCGTGCCTCAAAGAGCTCTGCGACCCGGGGAAGTCCACCGGTGATGTCCTTGTTCTTGGCGAGTTCCCGGGGGATCTTCGCAAGAATGTCACCCGCGTGAACCTCTTGGCCGTCATTGACAACCAACTCAGCCTTGGTTGGCAGACTGAACTCAGCCGGAGTGCCGTTGTCCCGGATGTTGACAGAGCCGTTTTCGCTGGAAGCGATGAGGATCATCGGTCGGTGTTCCGGGTTGCTTGGCTCCTGAATGACCTTCCGGGAGACGCCAGAAACTTCATCGACCTGCTCCTTGAAGGTTTCCCCTTCCCGGAGGTCTTGGTAACGGATGACTCCGGAGACGTCGGTCAGGATCGGCACCGAGAACGGATCCCACTCGGCGAGCAGGTCCCCTTGGCCGACCTTGGTGTCTTCCGGCTGGCGGAGGATGGTGCCCAACGGAAGCGGACGGCGCTCGCGTTCCCGGCCATTTTCATCAACGATGATGGCTTCTCCACGACGTCCCAACACGACTAGGTTGCCGTCTCGGTTGAGGGTTTCCTTCAGGTCACGGTACTTGAGGATTCCGCTGAAGCGGGCTTCCCACGTGTTCTGCTCGGCCAATCGGCTCGCGGTTCCACCAATGTGGAAGGTCCGCATCGTCAGCTGCGTTCCCGGCTCACCGATGGACTGGGCGGCGATGACCCCAACGGCTTCACCGATGGTGACCAAACGTCCGCGGGCAAGGTCCCGTCCGTAGCAGAAACGGCAGACGCCACTTTCAGACTGACAGGTCAGCACCGAGCGGATCATGATGCGCTCAATGCCAGCGTTTTCGAGCATCTCCTTTTCGATCTCGGTGATCTGGGTTCCGGCTTCCACCAGCACCTCTTCATCCTGCTCCGGATTCATAACGTCTTCCAGAACCACACGTCCGAGGACGCGATCGCCGAGCGATTCGATGATCTCTCCCGACTCGATCAGGGCCGACATCTCAATGCCGTCCAGGGTGCCGCAGTCTTCTTCCAGGATCACACAGTCCTGGGAAACGTCGACGAGGCGGCGGGTGAGGTATCCGGAGTTGGCCGTCTTCAGAGCGGTGTCGGCGAGTCCCTTCCGGGCGCCGTGGGTGGAGATGAAGTACTCCATCACGTTCAGGCCTTCTCGGAAGTTGGCCTCAATCGGCGTCTCGATGATCTCTCCCGACGGCTTGGCCATCAGGCCCCGCATGCCCGCGAGCTGCTTCATCTGCTGGTTGGAACCCCGGGCGCCAGAGTCTGCCATCATGAAGATGGAGTTCACCTTGCGGTAGCCGCTGTCGTCCTTGATTTCCTGAGACAGTCCGGAAGACATGCTTTCTGCAATTTTCTCTGTCGTCCGGGCCCAGATGTCAATGACCTGGTTGTAGCGCTCACCGTCGGTGATCAGACCTTCCTGGTGCTGGATGTTGATCTGGTTGACGCGCTGCTGGGCATCAGAAAGCAGGCCGGCTTTTTCTGCCGGAATGACCATGTCATCCATGCTGATGGAGAAGCCCGCGCGGGTGGCGTAGGTGTACCCGATGCGCTTGATCTCATCGAGCATGCGAACGGTCTCGACGCTGCCGGCACGTCGGTAAGCGACGTCGACCAGCTCGGCCATCTGCTTCTTCTTCAGGTGCCGGTTGATGAAGGAAAACGGCACTGCCGCCGGAATCACCATGGCCAGCAAAACGCGCCCAACGGTGGTTTCCACGAGTTCCTGGTTGCTGCCCCGCTCCAGACGGACCTTGATCTTGGCGTGAAGGTCCACCTTGCCGTGGTCAAACGCGGTCTGGACCTGATCCGGATTGGAGAAGAGCTTGCCCTCTCCCTTGGCGCCTTCGCGCTCTCGGGTGATCCAGTAGAGGCCGAGGACCATGTCCTGAGACGGCGTCATCACGGGCTTTCCGTTTGCGGGGGAAAGCACGTTGTTGGTCGCCATCATGAGGATCTTCGCTTCCAGCTGGGCTTCCACGGACAGCGGCACGTGTACTGCCATCTGGTCTCCGTCAAAGTCCGCGTTGAAGGCGGTACAGACCAAGGGGTGCAGCTGAATGGCCTTGCCTTCGGTCAGAACGGGCTCAAAGGCCTGAATGCCAAGGCGGTGCAGGGTGGGAGCCCGGTTGAGCAGCACCGGATGCTCCTTGACCACTTCTTCCAGAATGGCGTAGACCTCCGGCGGATTTTCCTCCAGACGCTTCTTGGCCATCTTGATGGTGTGGACCTCTGCGTAGTCGATCAGCTTGTGGAAGATGAATGGCTTGAACAGCTCCAGAGCCATCTTCTTGGGAAGGCCACACTGGTGAATCTTCAGAGAGGGGCCGACCACAATCACGGTTCGTCCGGAGTAGTCCACCCGCTTGCCCAGCAGGTTCTGACGGAAGCGGCCCTGCTTCCCTTTCAGCATGTCGGAGAGCGACTTGAGCGGGCGCTTGTTGGAACCGACCATGGGACGTCCGCGGCGACCGTTGTCGAACAGGGCGTCCACGGATTCCTGCAGCATCCGCTTCTCGTTCTTGACGATGATCTGCGGCGCGCGCAACTCCAAGAGCCGCTTGAGGCGGTTGTTGCGGTGAATGACACGTCGGTAGAGGTCGTTCAGGTCACTGGTCGCAAAGCGTCCACCTTCTAGGGGCACCAGCGGACGCAGCTCGGGAGGAAGCACCGGAAGGTTGTCGATGATCATCGAGTCAACGGTGTTTCCAGAGTTGAGCAGGTCGCTGACGATCTTCAGGCGCTTGACGACACGCTTGCGTCGGGTCTCTGACGAAATCTCCTTCAGTTCTTCCCGCAGCCGGTTGTCTTCTTCCTCAAGGTCAATGCGACGCAGGAGGGTCCGGACGCTCTCGGCACCCATGCCGAGTTCTAAGTCGGGGTGAGCTTCCTTCAGCTCGCGGACTTCCTCTTCGTCCACCAAGGACATGGGCTCGCGGTCGCTGCTTCCGGGGTTGAGGACGATGTAGGCGTCGTAGTACAGCACCCGCTCAATGTCCCGGAGGGTCATGTCGAGGAGGGTGGAGATGCGGCTGGGAACGCCCTTGAGGAACCAGACGTGCGAGACCGGTGCGGCCAGTTTGATGTTGCCCAAGCGCTCGCGGCGGACCTTTGATTCAATGACCTCGACCCCACACTTTTCACAGGTGACGCCCCGGTGCTTCATGCGCTTGTACTTGCCGCAGATGCACTCGTAATCGTGGATGGGACCAAAGATCTTTCCGCAGAAGAGGCCGTCCCGCTCTGGCTTGAAGGTGCGGTAGTTGATGGTTTCCGAGGTGCGGACTTCGCCGTGAGACCAGGCGTTGACGTCTTCGGAGGTGGCAATTTTAATCCGAACCGCGGAGTAGTTTCGCGGGTCTTCTGCAATTTCGTAGAGGCTCTTCAATGGCATCGCTTCTCCTATGAGGGGCCCCGGAAAGGGGCCCGTGCGGTCCTTGAGAAATTCAGGCGGAGGCTGTGAAGAAGCCGCCCGCTTGATCAAAACATCGGGTTAAGCGGGGACTTCATCAGAAGGCGTCGCCTCGGCGCTGGTGGTCTGCTCAGCCGGGGTGGTCTCTTCTGCTTCCGCCTCTTCGGGCTCAACTTCCTGCAGCAGCTCAATGTTGAGGCACAGGCTCTTGAGCTCGCTGATGAGCACCTTGAACGACTCCGGAAGTCCGGTTTCGCCGGTGTGTTTGCCTTTGACGATGTTTTCGTAAATCTTGTTACGCCCGTGGACGTCGTCGGATTTGACCGTCAGCAGCTCACGGAGGGTGTGTGCGGCGCCGTACGCCTCCAGGGCCCAGACCTCCATCTCGCCGAAGCGCTGGCCTCCGAACTGTGCCTTTCCACCCAGCGGCTGCTGCGTGACCAAGCTGTACGGTCCAATGGAGCGCGCGTGGATCTTCTCATCGACAAGGTGGTGCAGCTTGAGGATGTAAGCGACCCCAACGGTGACCTTCTGGTCGAACTGCTCACCGGTCATGCCGTCGTACAGCCAGACCTGTCCGGACTTGGGCAGCTCGGCCAAGTCAGCCATGCGGTGGATGTCGGTTTCATGGGCGCCATCAAAGACCGGAGTTGCCATGGGGATGCCCTTGCGGTACTTGCGGGCAAACTCCAGCAGCGCCTCATCGTCCATGGCCGCTAGGTGACCGTCTACTTCCGGGCTCTCATAGATCTTGCCAAAGAAGGCCCGGATCTCCTGAGCGGCTTCCTGTCGAGACTGCTCCAGCATGACTTGGATCTTCTGACCCAGTCCCATGGAAACCCGGCCCAAGTGGGTTTCCAGAACCTGTCCGATGTTCATCCGGCTGGGAACGCCCAGCGGGTTGAGAACGATGTCAACCGGAGTTCCGTCTTGCAGGTAGGGCATGTTTTCCACCGGCTGGATGGTGGACACAACCCCTTTGTTTCCGTGCCGTCCGGCCATTTTATCACCGACGCTGAGCTTGCGCTTGGTGGCAATGTAGACCTTGACCATGCGGATCACGCCCGGAGGCAGATCGTCGCCCTTGGAAACCTTCTCACAGCGATCCTGGAAGAGGTTCTCCAGCATGTACATCTGCTGCAGAGCGTTGCGGACGAGGGTGGCAATCTGGTTTTGGACGTTGCCCTTGTCTTCATTGACCACCACCTGATCCCAGCAGCGCAGGGGGATGCCCTGCAGGAGCTCGTCAGAAACGGAATCTCCACGCTTGGCCAGGGTCTCTCCCTGCAGGTCCACCACGTCTCGGGCCAGACTGTCTCCAGAAGCAAGGGACGCGACGCGACGGGCTAGGTTGGTCTGGACGATGCGGATCTCGTCGCGGTGGTCCTTTTCCAACTTGGCGAGGGTTTCGGCTTCAATCTGCTTGGTCCGCTCGTCGCGCTCCACGCCTTCTCGGTTGAAGACGACAACGTCGGTGACCACACCTTCCATGCCCTGAGGGACCCGGAGGCTGGTGTCGCGGACGTCTCCGGCCTTCTCACCGAAGATCGCTCGCAGGAGCTTCTCTTCCGGGTTGAGCTGGGTTTCGCCCTTGGGGGTCACCTTGCCGACAAGGATGTCTCCGGTCCGGACGTAGGTCCCGATGCGGATGATGCCACTTTCGTCCAGGTTCCGGAGGGCCTCTTCACCGACGTTCGGGAGGTCCCGGGTGATCTCTTCCTTGCCGAGCTTGGTGTCACGCGCCACGGTGTCCAGCACATCGATGTGGATGGACGTGTAGACGTCGTCGCTGAGGACCCGCTGGGACACCATGATGGAGTCCTCGAAGTTGTAACCGTTCCAGGGCATGAAGGCGATGAGGACGTTTTGCCCTAAGGCCAGCTCGCCGCTTTCGGTGCTGGCACCATCGGCAATCACGTCTCCGGCCTTGATGAGGTCGCCCCGTCGTACAATCGGGCGCTGGTTGATGACGGTGTTTTGGTTGCTCCGGCGGTACTTGACGAGGTGGTAAATGTCCACGTTGGCCGGGACGACTCCTTCTTCAGCAGCCAGGTCCACGTCGGCCTGAATGACAATCCGGCCGGCGTCGGCGCTGTCCACCACGCCACTTCGCTTAGCGACGATGCAGGTTCCGGAGTCAACGGCTGCTTGGTGCTCAACTCCGGTCCCAACGAGTGGGGCGTTCGAGCGAACCAGCGGCACCCCTTGGCGCTGCATGTTGCTTCCCATGAGCGCCCGGTTGGCGTCGTCGTGCTCAAGGAAGGGAATCAGGCTGGCGGCAATGGAGACCAGCTGGGACGGTGCGACGTCCATGTAGTCGACCTGGTCGTTCTGGATGGTGCTGAACTCGCTACCGATCCGGACGCTCACAAACTCTTCGGTCAGACGACGGTTCTCGTCCATTGGAGAGTTGGCCTGGGCGATCTTGAACTGGTCTTCTTCGATGGCGCTCAGGAACTCAATGCGCTCGGTGACCACGCCTTCTTCCACCTTCAGGTACGGCGTTTCGATGAAGCCAAACTCGTTGATCCGTCCATAGGTGGCCAAGGAGGCAATCAGGCCGATGTTGGGACCTTCCGGTGTTTCAATCGGGCAGATGCGTCCGTAGTGCGAGGAGTGGACGTCCCGGACGTCGAAGCCGGCGCGTTCTCGCGTCAGACCCCCTGGACCCAGGGCGCTCAGGCGGCGCTTGTGGGTGATTTCAGAGAGCGGGTTGGTCTGGTCCATGAACTGTGACAGCTGGCTGGAGCCGAAGAACTCGTGGATGGCTCCGGCGACGGGCTTGGCGTTCACAAGGTCGTGCAGCATCATCGACTCGGCGTCATGCAGGGACATGCGCTCCTTGATGGTGCGCTCCATGCGGACGAGGCCAATGCGGAACTGTGTCTCCAGCAGCTCTCCAACGCTCCGGACCCGGCGGTTGCCGAGGTGGTCGATGTCATCGACCTGACGCTTCGGGTGTCCTTCCCGGAGTTCGAGGAGGTAGCGGACGGTTTCAAGGATGTCGGTGACGGTCAGGACCTGCTGGTCGAGGGAGTAGTCAAGGCCCAGCTTCTTGTTGATCTTCAGACGGCCCACACGGCTGAGGCTGTAGCGCTCATCGCTGAAGAAGAAGTTGCGGAGCATCGCCTCGGCGGCTTCGAGGGTCGGGGGATCGCCAGGCTTCATGCGCTTGTACAGCTCAATCTTGGCCTGATCCGGGCTCTGCACTTTGTCTAGGGACATGGTTTCATGCAGAGCAGCGCCAACGGTTTGGGCGCCGGTGTGGAGGACCTCAATGTTCTGGATACCGTTTTCAATGAGGGCCCGGACGCTCTCGGCGGTCAGCGGAGCATTGCACTGAATCAAGACCTTGCCGTCAACGGTGATGGTCTTGGCGGCAATGCGTCCCTTGATCTCGTCCCAGGTGATGGGAATGCGGGTGACGCCGGCGGCTTCCAGCTTGGAGAGCTGTCGGCGGTTCAAACGGGTGTTGGGCTTCGCCAGCAGCTCACCGGTCTCTTCATTGACAATCGGGAGCGTGGTTCGGTAGTCCAGTGAGGTGGTCGCGTCCAGCTTCTTGTAGAAATGCTGGGCCTCAAGCTCGAGGGCGGTATCGACTTCGGTCAGTTCCAGATACTCAAACTGGTAGAACTTTTCAAGGATCTCTTCCTCATTGAGCCCCAGGGCCTTGAGGAGGATGGTCGCCGGAAGCTTGCGCCGCCGGTCGATGCGAACGTTGAGGAGGTCCTTGGTGTCAAATTCGAAATCGAGCCAGGAGCCCCGCTGGGGGATCAGGCGAGCGGCATACAGCAGCTTGCCACCGGCGTTGCCCTTTCCCTTGTCGTGGGTGAAGAAGACCCCGGGGCTCTTGTGCATCTGGCTGACAATGACCCGCTCGGTGCCGTTGATGATGAAGGATCCGGTTGGGGTCATCAGGGGAATTTCCCCTAGGTAGATGTCTTGCTCCTTGATCTCCTTGATGTGCTTCTGTCCGGAGCCGTCCTCCTTTTCCCAGACGATCAGGCGCAGGGCCACACGGATGGGGCAGGCAAAGGTAACCCCTCGGACCCGGCACTCCTCGACATTGTACTTGGGGTCGCCTAGGCGGTAGTGCACGTACTCAAGGGTCGACAGTCCGCTGAAGTCGGAGATGGGGAACACCGAGCGGAACACCGCTTCCAGTCCTTCTTTCCGACGCTGGTCGGGGGGCACATCGCGCTGAAGAAACCGCTCGTAGGAGTCGAGCTGAATGCGCAGCATGTGCGGAACACCGATCGGCGGATTGATCTTTCCGAAGGAGCGACGGATGCGGTGACGGTTCCGAAGTAACGACATAAACCTTCCTGCAAAATTTTGGTGCGTTCAAGATCCCGGGGCAACAGCTAGCGCTGCCCGGAAAGGCGGATCAAGGCCCGGGCCCCTCCGGGCAATTTGCTCCCTTCCCAAGTGTCTCCCCAGCGGCGGGCGTCGGGGTGTAGACGAGAAATGCCCCGTCGTGTGATGGCGTGATCTGGAAATGAAGGCGGTGTGCTCTGAGAAACAGAACGACCGAAGGCGCCTGAGGGGTGAACGTGCGGACACATGGCGAGCACCTGAAGTGCTTGGGGGAGTTCCTTCACTGGGGCGAGATGATTTCGTGGGGTGATCTGGTAATAAAAACCAAACTCATAGAGTTACCGCGTATTTTTGGGGAAGTCAAGAGGTTTTTGAAGAGAACGGCCTCAATCCTGCTTGAGGGGGCTGGGGGGTTCCGGTTTGGGAAGACAGTCAGGGCCGGTGCAGGTTTTGACTTGAGAACCGGTAGACAAGCTTCTACTCTTCACCTGCCTTTGTTGACTATTAACATTATTCATATTCGAGGTTTTCATGCCTGCAGACCCCAACATGCGGATCCTGATTGTGGACGACTTTGCCACAATGCGCCGAATTGTGCGGAATATTTTGAAACAGCTGGGCTTTGCCAACGTGGAAGATGCAGATGACGGCACCACGGCTCTGGCTCAACTCAAAGCCAGTCAGTTCGACTTTGTGGTCACCGACTGGAACATGCCGAAGATGTCTGGTCTGGAGCTGCTCAAGACCATCCGAGCGGATCCAGACCTCAAGCACATCCCGGTGCTCATGGTCACCGCAGAGGCCCTCCAGGAAAACATTGTGGCAGCGGCAAAGGCCGGGGTAAACGACTACGTCGTCAAGCCCTTTGACGCGCAGACGATGAAGGGCAAGCTGGACAAGATCTTCGCTTGATCGACCTATTCCCACGGGAGGGCGCGTGGTCGCCTTCCCCCACCGCTCCTCTCCCACCGAATCTGTATTTGGAGTTTTCATGAGTCAAGCATCGGATACGGCCGATATCATTGCCAAGATCATTGGAACCGCTGGCGTGGAGGTGATCCAACGCAGCACCGGGTCCTCGGTGTACCTGGCCCCCTCGGTTCAACGCGTTCCCTCCATTCACCTCCGTCCGGACATCGGCTGCTTCGTGCAGTTTGGTGGCGACTACTCGGGGCTGATCATTGTCAACTTTGAAGCCGAATCAGCTCTGGCCTTCTACCGTACCTCCATGATGTTCATGGGCATGCCGGAAGAAGAGCTGGTTGATGACGCCTCCCATGAAGAGGTTCTGGACAGCATTGGCGAGCTGGTCAATCAGGTCAGTGGCCAGGTCCGTCAGCAGATCCAGCGCATCTACGGCCTCTCGGCCATCAACAAACAGCCCAAAGCCATTTGGGTGCAGGACTCCATTCTGCTGTCGGTGCAGGACACCGTCATGCTGGACTCTCAGTGTCGGCGCCTCTCCTTCAAGCTCGGAGACGAACTCCCCTTCCACATTGAGTTCTTCATTGAGAAGACCGAGTTCGCGAGCTTCAACGATATTGAAATCCCCAACTGACCTCCGCCTCCTGACAGTCGGCCTTTGACCCAAAGGCCGAGGCCTCCATCAAAATAGATCGAAATCTTCTTCCGTCGAGCCCAAACGTCATGAAACCAAAACGTTTTAGTGCGAATGGGAGGACTCCCCGCCATCCTTTGCTGAGCCGATAAGGTTACCCATGGTCAATTTTCGATTGAAGGACATTCCGATGCACCAAAAACTCCTTTGGCTCTTGGTGGTCGCTGGAGGAGGTCCGTTGCTGGTGGTCGGGGTCGTGAGTGTTTGGCTGGCGAGCTCCTCGCTGTTTGGGCAGGCGAGCCTGCAACTGGATGCGGTCCGGGAGCTGAAGCGGACGCAGGTGGAGCAGTACTTTGAGGACCGTTTCAAGGACCTCAACGTGTTGACTCAGAATGCGGCGACCTTTCAGGCGGGAGCCCTTTCGAAGCTGGAGGCGGTGCGGCAGAGCAAGCGGCTGGAGGTGGAACGCTACCTCCAGAGCATTGAGAAGCAGATGCTGACCTTCTCGCAGAACCGCATGGTGGTGGACGCCATGCGTGCCTTCCCCGAGGCCTTCCGGGAACTGGACACAGAGAACGAAGTCACTCCAGAGCGACTCGCGGCGATGCGCGAGCGTGTCCGGGAGTACTACACCCAAGACTTCCTGACTCGGTACCAGCGTGAAAACGAAGGCGCGACCCTTGAGGTAGATCAGCTGGTCGATCGACTGGATGCCGACTCGGTGGTGGCTCAGTACCTCTACATTGCCAACAACCCGAATCCTCTGGGCAACAAGGATGCGCTCAACCGAGCCCAGGACCGCTCCGCGTACAGCACCCTCCATGAGCAGGTCCACCCGATCATCCGCAGCTACCTGAGCGAGTTTGGCTACTACGACATCTTCCTAGTGGACTCGGGCAGCGGCGACATCGTCTACTCCGTTTTCAAGGAACTGGACTACGGCACCTCCCTAAAGACTGGTTCCGTGGCCGACTCTAACATTGGAGAGGTCTTCCGGCGAGCCAATGAGGCAGGCCAAACGGATCCGGTGGTGCTGGTGGACTTCAAGCAGTACTGGCCTTCGTATCAAGCCCCGGCGGCCTTTGTGGGTGCCCCGGTCTTTGAAGGTTCCCGGAAGGTGGGGGTGGCGATCTTCCAGTTTCCAGTGGACCGCTTCAATGAGATCATGAGCGACCGAACCGGGCTCGGAGAAACCGGGGAAACTTACCTGGTGGGTGCAGACTTTCTCATGCGTTCGAACTCGCAGATGGACCCGGTGAACCGGTCCTTGGTGACATCCTTCAGGAAACCGGCAGCAGGGAGCGTTCAGACCAAGGCGGTGCAGGAGGGCTTGGCCGGACAGTCTGGCGTTGGGGTCATTCGAGGGTACCGGGACACCTACGTGCTCAGCGCGTGGGCTCCGGTTCAGTTTGGCGAAAACCGCTGGGCGATTCTGGCGGAACAGGAGGTCGCGGAGGCCTTCAATCCGAAACTGGAGAGCGGCCTTGAATTTTATGCAGAGTACAAAGGACTTTACGGGTACTACGATCTCTTCTTGATCAATCCGGACGGGCATGTTTTCTATACCGTGGAGCGTGAGGCCGATTTTGGCACCAACCTCCTGACAGGACGTTATGCCGACTCGAACCTCGGGCGCTTGACCCAACAGGTTTTGGAAACAAAGCAGGCCGGGTTTGCCGACTTCAGACCCTACGCGCCCAGCAACGGGGCTCCTGCAGCCTTCATTGCAGAGCCCGTGTTGGATGCGGAGCGGCAGGTGCAGTTGCTGGTGGCCCTGCAGCTCCCGTTGGAAGCTGTTGACAGCATCATGCAGGAACGGACCGGCATGGGGGAAACCGGTGAAACGTACCTCGTGGGGCCTGACTTCCGCATGCGGTCCAACTCCTACCTGGATCCCATCAATCACTCGGTGAGTGCTTCGTTTGCCGGAACCGTTGGGAAGAACGGAGTGCGGACGGATGCTTCGCAAGAGGCCTTGAAGGGCAACTCCGGGAGCGAGTTCATTACGGACTACAACGGCAACGTGGTCCTTTCGTCTTATGCGCCTTTGAACGTTCAGGGCGTCCGTTGGGGCATCTTGGCAGAAATCGACCGAGCCGAAATTGTATGGAAGATCCTTCCGATTCCTGCGGCCATTGTTCTGCTGGGAGCAGGATTGATGTTCCTGCTGGTGCTTGTTGCCAAACGGGTTTCTGGAGACATCACCACACCGCTGTTTGAAAGCGTGGACGCCCTAGAGTCCATTGCCAAAGAGGGAGACCTGACGGTTGAGGTCGAGGTGGATCAGGAAGATGAGGTTGGGAAGATGGCAGACGCGTTGAAGCTGATGATGCTGCGTCTCAGCGAAGCCCTGGGGCAGGTGTCTAACTCGGCGCTAGAGGTGCTTCAGGGGGCTGAAAGCCTATCGACGGCAGGGCACCAGCTTTCGGAACGGACCACGGAGCAGGCGGCCTCGCTGGAGGAAATCAGTTCCAACCTCTCTCTGCTTTCGGAGCGGACCGCTCAGAATGCAGACATTGCCGAAAAGGCCAACAGCATGGCGGCGTTTATGAACGAGTCTGCAGAGTCTGGAAACCAGCAGATGAGCGAGTTTTCTGGATCCATGCAGGCCATCCGGGAGTCGACTCAGAACATCCAGAAGATCATTGCTGTGATCAGCGACATTGCCTTCCAGACCAAGATGCTGGCCATCAATGCCTCAATTGAAGCTGCCCGGGCTGGAGAGCACGGCAAGGGCTTTTCCGTGGTGGCAGAAGAGATTCAGGGACTGGCCAAGAACACCACGGACTCGGCTGATGAGATCAAGAAACTGATTCAGGCGTCGGTGATGCAGGTAGACTCCAGCAACAACATCATGGAAGATACCAAGCACTCTCTTGAGGAGATCGTGCGCCTGGCAGCTGAAACGGCCGCGCTGATGGAGTCCATCAAGTCGGCTGCTGCCGATCAGGCCCTGGGCGTGAATGAAATCAACATTGCTGTGGAGCAGATGAGCGTGGTGACTCAGGAAAACAGCCAGCTCGCCGAGACCAATGCCTCCACCAGCAATCAACTCAAAGGGTTGGCCTCCGGGCTGAACCAGGTCGTATCTCAATTCCGCCTTGGGAGTCGGAACAAGAAACTTCTTTCGTGATGAGCATGGATGTTCAATGAAGTGAAAGCCTTACGGGTACTGATCATTGATGATGAGCCGCAGATTCTAGAGTCCTGCAAGAGCATCCTGGCGCCTTCGGTTGACACCGATCAGGTGGCCTTGGACAGTCTGGCCAACTCGATCTTTGACCTCCCGGAGGAGGTGGCCAAGGTGAGTCCGCCGAACTCCTTTACCTTTGAAATCTGCACGGCTCATCAGGGGCTGGAGGGCGTGGAAAAGGCGGATCAGGCCTTCAAGGAAGGGCGCCCCTATGCCATTGCCTTCATTGACATGCGCATGCCCCCTGGAATTGACGGGCTGGAAACGGCGAACCGGATCATCCAGGCGAGCCCGGGAATTGAGATTGTCATTGTGACCGCCTACTCCGATACCCCTTTGGTGGAGATGACCCGGCAGTTGGGAGAGAGTCGCTTCTTGTTGCTGAAGAAGCCCTTTGACCCGGATGAGCTGATTCAGATGGGGCAGTTCTTGGCCTACCGCTGGCAGATTGGGCAGCTCAGCCGAGCGTATGAGCGTTTTGTGCCCAAGGAGTTCATCAAGCTGCTCAACAAGACCAGCATTTTGGACGTTGGCATTGGGGATCACATTGAGGCGGATATCTCGGTTTTGTTTGCCGACATCCGCTCCTTCACCACCCTTTCGGAACGCCTGACGCCCAATGAGATTTTCCGCTTTCTGAACTCGTACCTAGGCATCATGGGGCCGGTCATTCGCCGCAACGGAGGGATGATTGACAAGTTCATCGGGGATGCCATCATGGCCCTGTTCAATCAGGGACCAGATGATGCGTTGGTGGGAGCAATGGAGATGCTGCGGGCCCTGAAGGTCTACAACGAAGGCCGGGTTCGCGCCGGGTACGTGCAGATCAAGATTGGCATTGGCATCAACACGGGCCGGGTGATGCTGGGAACGCTTGGGGAAAATGAACGCATGGAGGGCTCGGTGGTCAGTGATGCCGTCAACGTGGCGGCCCGCATTGAGCGCCTCACCAAGGAATACGGCGTTGGCCTGCTCATCAGTGAGCACTCCTACCAGCAGCTCCGGGACCCCAGTGTGTACCACATGCGCTTGGTGGATCAGGCTCATGTTGCTGGACGAGACGGCTTGGTTTCAGTGTATGAGGTCTATGACACGGACCCAGAGTACGTCCGGGACGCCAAGGATCAGAACCGTCAGGTGTTTGAAGACGCCGTTCGACTCTTTCACAGTAAGCAGGTAGACGCCGCCCACAAGCTGTTTGACCAGATCACAGGCACCAACTACGCCGACCCGGTCGTTGCCCTCTACCTGAAGCGGTGCCGGTACTTTGAAGAGTTCGGCATCTACGACATCAGCGACTGATTCCCCACGGTCTCTCACTTCCAGGAACGACTATGGCCCTTTGGCCAAAAATAAACCTACGTTACAGCCTCCGGATGGAGCTGGCGATCTCCATCATGCTCATCGCTTTGCTTCCGGGGCTCATTGGCGCCTCCCTGGCCTATGTGTCCGCTGAGAAGAACACGATGCGGCAGCTGGAGCACCTGATGACCGGGACCATTGCATTGAAGCACCAAGCGGTTTCGTACTGGGTGGAGCGCAAGCAGAGTGACCTGACGATTCTTTCACAGAACCCCCGGCTGCTGTATGTTTTGCAGTCGCCTCTGCCTCTGGCGATGCCTGACTTTGGCATGAGTCAGGAGCTCCGGGACCAAGTTCGTTTGGGGAGCGAGTGGCGTTCCCTCAGTGTGGTCAATGCCGCTGGAAGGGTTGTCCTCTCATCTGAACCGGACATGGTGGGGACCCAGGTCGATTCATTGGACTCGCTCCTGCGGAGTCAGGATCCTGCCGAGGGCCTGGAACTCAAGGTGACGTCTCCGGAAGGAGTCCCTGTGATGCAGATGATCCACCGGCTTGGCAAGGGGACTGAGCAGCTGGGGTGGCTGTTGGCAGAGCCCAATGTGGCACAGCTCAACAACATCATGCTGCTGGCCGAAAAACTGGGGGGGTCGGCGGACAGCTTCATCCTCAGCGCCGATGGCACCATGATCACGCAGCCTCGCCTGCAGCATGAGGACGACTTCTGGAAGGTCACCCAAGAATGCAGCACGAACCGCCAGCCGGTCTATGAGCACATCAACCGGAAGGGGGAGCTGATCTACGTCTCTCATGACTGGATGCCGGAGTACCAGTTCTGCATTGTGGCTGAGATCTCTGCAGAAGAGGCATTTGCTGACTTCAGTCAGTTCCAACAGACGGTCCTGCTGTTCCTGATTGGGATGATGGTTTTTGTGCTGCTCATGGCCTACCTGATTTCCAACCGCCTTGTTTCCCCCATCAGCGAGTTGGTTCAGCTCACCCGACGCTTGGCAGATGGAAACTTTGAAGACAGCATGATGCAGCCCTCTCGCTTCTTTGAGGTGCAGACGCTTTCCCGGGCCTTCAATGACATGGCCAACAGCCTTGAGACCTACAACCGTTTCCTAGAGGAACGGGTGGAGCAACGGACCGAAGAGCTGATGGAAAAGAACGACCAGCTTGAGCACACCATGCAGGAGCTGGAGACCGAACGGAAGAAGCAGCTGCAGCAGGCGTACAATGCCGGCATGGCGGAGAACGCGATCAGCGTCCTCCATAATATCGGCAATGCGATCACTCCCATGGTGATTCGCTTGCAAAACTACCGGAACCAACATACAAAGACGAGCAACAGCAACTACCTGCTCAAGCTCAAGGAGTTGCTGGAGCAGCAGCTGACTGCCGGCAACATGGACCACTTCTTCCGAGAAGACGCCCGAGGAAAGCAGATTCCGCAGTTCATGAGCCAGCTGGCTCAGCAGGATACTCAGTCCAATCAGGTGCTCACAGACATCCTCAACTACATGGACCACCAGCTCCGGCACATTACGGAGATCATTGCCCTGCAGCAGAAGTATGCCCACATGCAGGGCGTGGAGGAACGTTATGCCATCGAGTCTGTGATCGCAGATGCCCTAGAGATGATGCAGCCGGCTTTTGAAAAGCGGGGGGTGCACTCGGATGTGCACTACGAAGGGGGAAACACCACCGTCCGGAACGATCCCAACAAGATGGCGCAACTCTTGATGAACCTCTTCAAGAACTCCCTGGAGGCGCTTGATGAACGCATCCGAGACGAGCCGAACTTCAAGGGCTTGATTGACGTCCGCATCCGGGAGGTGGAGAACCAGGTGCAGGTGGAGATTCAGGACAATGGCCGTGGCGCGGAACCGGCTGCCCTGGAACGAGCGTTCGAGTTTGGCTTCTCCACCAAGCAACGTGGCTCCGGTTTTGGCCTCCACGACTGTGCCAACTTCATTCGTACTCAAGGAGGCGAAATTCGCCTGGACTCCCCCGGCATCGGGGCAGGCGCAACGATCTCCTTTACTCTGCCCAGCATGCAACGTCCTCCGGACGCATGAACGACTTCGTAATGGCCTGGTAAGATTATGGCGTATCAAGAACTACAAGAGCGGCTGCAACCGCTACGAGACGGACTCAATCTCAAGATTGTGACCCTGAGCCCCAACCAGGCCGACATCATGGCACTGGGGGAAATCCTCCGGGATCTGGAGGAACTGATTGATCAGCTCCGGCACCAAGAGGGCTGGCAGGCTGTGGCGCAGGAACTGGAGTCGCTGAATCAGCTGCTGGGGACCGCCCTGCTGGGGAGCGATTACGAAAAGATCCTCGGCGAGTTTCAGGAGCGGTACAACAAGCTCGATGAGCACATGAACTCTGTCTTCCTCGGCATCGAGGCTCCCGAAGAGCTCTCTAACGACACGTCTGCCGCCGAAGAGGCGGCTCCGGAAGCCGCGGCTCCGGAAGAACCTGCAGACGCCGTCCAGATGATCCCGGAAGACCTGATGGAAGACGAGACGCTGGTGGAGTTCATCAGCGAGTGTGAAGAGGGTCTGGAGAAGACAGAAGAAACCCTTCTGCAGCTGGAGAAGGACCCAGAGGACCCGCAGGCCATTAACGCAATCTTCCGCATTGTCCACACCATCAAGGGAACCTCCGGCTTCCTGGGACTGTCGGTGATGGGAAGTCTGGCACACAAGGCTGAGGACCTGCTGGTGCAGGCCCGGGATGGCAAGCGCATCATGGACGCTGACACCGTGGACGTGGTCCTCCGAGCAGTGGATGCGCTGCGGCAGATGGTGGATCAGGTCAAGGCCCAGCTGGGAGGAGCCGAACCGGAACCGGTTCACCTAGGTGAGGTTCGGCAGCAGCTGCAGAATCTTTTGGACGGCGGTTCCGCAGCACCGGCTGCCGCTGCTCCGACCCCGACCCCAGCACCGGCTGCCGCTGCTCCGACCCCGACGGCGGCTCCGGAATCCGGTTCAGAAGAAGGCCGAGACCGCCTCCAGGAGCATGAAATCTCAGGCCGCGTTCTCAGTGGGGTGAAGGAAATCGAGCTGCCGAATTACAAACCAGAGATCGTCCGTGAGGAAGAAGAAGGCGCCCAGGAGGCTCTGGAGAAGTTCGACCTGCAGGGGCTCAATGAACAAGTGGCTCCGCCCGAACCCGCTCCCTCCGTGGCGGCCTCAGCTCCGGCTGCTGCAGAGGCTCCGGAAGACCCCTTTGCTCAGGCCCTCAAGACGATTCAAGCGGAGGCTCAAACGGCACCCGCTGCGGAGCCTCCGGCTCGGTCGACTCCTCCTGCCGAGCCGGCTTCTGGCGCGGGTGAGGCGGAGCATCCGGAAGCACAGAAGCGTGCCGGAGGAGCCGTGCAAACGGTGGACATGATCAAAATTCCGGCTCCCAAGCTGGATGAACTGTCTGAGTTCATTGGGGAGATGGTGGTTGCGCTTTCGGTGCTTTCGCAGAATCCGACGTTGCAGCAGGTGGAAGACCGCATGATGCACGAACGTTTGGATCAGCTGCACAAGATCACGGAGCAGCTGCGGGACCGGATTCTCAGCATCCGCATGCTTCCCGTTAAAAACGTCTTCTCCAAGCTCAACCGCCAGGTCCGGGACCTTTCCCGCAAGTCAGGGAAGCAGATTGAGCTGACGATTGAGGGGGAAGAAACCCTGGTGGACAAGACCATCATCGACGGCATCTACGCGCCCATGATGCACCTCGTCCGGAATGCCATCGACCACGGCATTGAAAATTCGGATGAGCGGGCTTTCACCGGAAAGTCGGAAGCCGGGAATGTGCGCTTGGGGGCCCACCACCAAGGCGACTCCGTCCTCATTGAGGTCAGCGACGACGGCAAGGGGCTGGTCCGGGAGAAGCTGCTCAACAAGGCCATTGAACGTGGGCTGACCACCGACCGGGAAAACCTGTCGGACCAGCAGGTGTTCAACTTCATTTTCAATGCCGGCTTTTCCACAGCAGCGAAGGTGACCGACGTCTCAGGACGGGGCGTGGGCATGGACGTGGTCAAGCGTGAGGTGGACCAGCTGCGAGGGAAGATCACCATTGAGAGCAACCCCGGATTTGGCACACGCTTCCTCATCAAGTTACCGCTGACGACCTCCATCATTGAAGGCCTTGTGGTTCGGCTGGGGGAGAGCCGTTTCGTATTGCCTATCCTCGATGTACATCTCACTATTACTCCCCGTAAGAGTGAACTTTATGACGTCCAGGGCCAGCAGCAGGAGTGCTTCCTGTTGGCGGGAGAGATTGTCCCCATCATTCGACTGTACAAGTACTACAACATCACCCCGGAGTTTACCGACCCGGTGCGGTCGTTGATTGTGGTGGTCAATGAAGGAGAGAAGAAATACGGCCTGATGGTCGATGAATTGCTGCACCGCCAGCAAATTGTGGTCAAGAACCTGGGGGAACGGTTCAAGGACCTACCGGGCATCACCGGAGGAACGATTTTAGGAGACGGCCGTGTGGGGCTGATCCTAGATCCGGAACGCCTGCTTGCTGACAATCACCACGCAACTGCCTCTTGAGAAAGTAAGGAGTCCAATGAGCCAGAACTCGTTGTTTGAAAAATCTGAAGGAAAAATGCTCACCTTCATGTTGGGCACCCAGGAATACGGAATCAAGATTCTGGAGGCACGCGAAGTGGTCGGGTTGATGCCCATTGATCCGGTCCCGCACACGCCTTCGTTCATGAAGGGGGTGATCAACCTGAGGGGAAAGATCATTCCGGTGATTGACCTGCGGACCAAGTTCAACATGCCACCGATGGAGCAGTCGACCACTGAAACCTGCATCATTGTGGTGGACGTTCAGGGCGCCCTCACCGGTGTCATTGTGGATGCCCTGATCGGTGTCACCCGTGTGGAACGCGAGCAGTTTGAAGACACTCCTCAACTGGGGACCAATATCCGAACCGAGTTCATCAGTGGCATGGCCAAGCTGGAGTCTCGTGTCGTCATCGTTCTTGATATCGAGAACATCCTGACCAACGATGAGCTGGTTCTACTCAAAGCCCAAGGATTTTCATGAGATTGACAATAGGTCAGAAGCTCACCGCCAGCTTTACGGCTCTTTCCGTACTCTTTGGCATTGTCAGTGGAATTGGTTACTACGGAATTCAGTTGCTGGAAGACAGCATGAATTATGTGACGGGTCCTGCTTGGGAAACGGCAGATGGCACCATGAACACCATGATCTCCTTGCAGCAGCAGATCATCTCAATGGAAGAACTCCTGAAGGGACAGAACGTTGAAGAGGTCTTCTTGCAATTGGATCAGGCTCAGGAGGAGAAGGAGGTCTCTCTGGAGCGGCTGCAGAACTCCTCTTTGGTGTCTCAGGAGCAACGGAATCGTCTGGCCTCCTTGACCTCCCGGTACGACCAACTCCGGGCGGACCTGGTTCAGAAGTTCCAGGCTTTTTCCGCAACCGACCTTGAGCTCCGTGCTGGGTTTGAGTCCTTCCGCTCCATGATGGTGGAGGCGGAGGCGTTGGGAGACGCCCAGGTAGAAGAGCTCCGGAACAATCCGGATCAGCTGACCTCCTGGAACTTGGGGTTGGACGAACGCTGGAGCGCGGCAGACGGCGGCATGGAAAGCAGCATCTTCCTGCTGGAGCGGTTCTACTACTACCAGCTGATGCTGGCCCGGCCGGAACGCATTCCGGAACTACAGGGCGATTTTGAGGAGTCGCTGACCAACCTCAAGGACACCATGAACGAGATGGCTACGTTGCCGATCTTCGTGAATGGAACCAACAGCCAAGGGCAGCGCTTTGCGGGGCTCTTTCAAGAAAAAGTCCGGGAGCATGAGCAGGTCTTCCGCACCGCCGTGCAGCAGCTCCAGGCCATGAACCTGGCGCTCAATGCCTACATTGAAAACACCAAGACCCTTTCCACTCTGCTGCATGAACTGGAGTCCAGCGGTGACGCTGCCGTCAATCAGGAGCGTGACCGAGCCAAGGAACTGCAGGCTCAGGTGGACATGATGATGGGGGTCTTGTTCCTCCTGGCGTTGGTGGTGACCATCGTCTTGGGGATCCTGTTGATCCGCAACATCACGTCGTTGCTGATGCGCATGGTCAACGAGCTTTCAGAGTCCTCAACGCAACTGTCCGGTGCCGCAGAGCAGATTTCTCAGAGCTCGACGGAAGTTTCGACAGGAGCCAGTGAGCAGGCTTCCAGCCTCGAGGAAACCTCAGCCTCAATTGAAGAAATCACCAGTCAGGTCCGGGAAAACGCAGACAACGCCGCTTACGTTTCGACAGCGGTTGAGTCGGTGTCGTCCATGATCAAACAGTCTGATGAAAACACGCGCCTGACCGCCCAGTTCTCTTCGGAAGCGCGTGATGCGGCTCAAGCTGGAGTAAAAGCGATGAACGCCATCACGTCCGCAATGGGCGACATCCGCAAGGGGAGCGATCAGATTACCGCCATCATTGAGGTCATCGACTCCATTACTCACCAGACGAAGATGCTGGCGACCAATGCTGCGATTGAAGCTGCTCGTGCCGGTGAGCACGGCAAGGGGTTCGCGGTGGTGGCTGATGAGGTCTCCAAGCTGGCTGAAAACTCGAAGCAAGCAGCCAAAGAGATTGGCTCCTTGATCCGTGAGAGCGTCAGCAAGAGTAAGGAAGGAGGCGAGCTGGCTCTTCAGGGAGAGCAGGCCCTCCAGGATATTTTGGAACGGAACATCAAGGTGTCCGATCTCATTGACGAAGTGACGGCTTCCAGCAGTGAGCAGGCTCAGAAGATTGGCGAAATGGAACGGATGATCAAGGGCATCAATTCCGCGTCCTCTGAACAAGCCAGTGGTGTGGAGCAGGTGTCGATTGCCATCAATGAAATGAACACGGTGACGCAGACGAACGCTTCGATCTCAGAGGAAACAGCCGCCGCCGCAGAAGAGCTCTCGTCTCAAGCCCAGCTGCTCAACGAGCTGGTCGCAGAGATCTCTCTGCATGTCGGTGGCGCATCGGAACACCCCTCGGCGCCTGCAGTGCCCTCAAGGCCCCGAGAGCGTTCGACGTCCCTTGCCTCTACTGCTTCAACGTTCAGAGAGCCGAATCCCGCTCGGTCTCCCCAGAAGGCCGCGCAACTTCCGGCTCCGAAGCCCAAAATCACCAAACAAGTCAAAGCAGAGGAAATGATTCCGATGCGTGACGATTTTTCGGAGTTTTAAGGATGAAGACCAACGTTGGTTTACTTTCAAAAATCACGATCCTCTTTGTGGTGGGGGCCCTCAGCATTGCGGCCGTCATTGTGTTGATCAACCGCAATGAGATCAAACGGATCAATGAAAACAATATGATCCTGAAGTCCCGGGCCGTCACCACTGCTGCGATGAACGCTCTTTACTATGTGGCGGAGATGCGGGGGAAGCACAACAGCTTCAATGACGCGGAGATGCTTGAGGAGACCAGGGCGGTCCGCGAGCAGCAGTTCAGCAGCCGAAGCGCCAAGCTGGAAGCCGTACGGCAGACACGGATTTACTGGACCGTGCCCGTGGTCGCTGCATGGAACATCGGACAGCGCAACGCCGATCAGTCTAACTTCGAATTCAAGACGCCCCGGATCCAAGCCCGGAACCCGAAGAACGAGGCTGATCCCCTGGAGCGGGAGATGCTGAGAGAACTGGAGCAGCAGGGCCTCTCGGAGACGTATCGCTACGATACCGAGACCAACACCTTCCGCTACATCATGCCGGTTAAACTGACCAAAGACTGCCTTGTGTGCCACGGCACTGTGGCAGATGATCCGGATGGAGACGGCTATGACGTCTTCGGCTTCCAGATGGAAGGCTGGAGCGCCGGCATGGTAACCGGAGGCTTTGAAATTGTGCAGGACCTGACGCCCCTTCAAGAAGAACTACGGAGCAGCACCTACCAGGTGCTTGGCGTAACGGTCCTGGTGCTGATCGGCATTCTGGGCATCTTCTTCTTTGTGGTGAAGGGTGGGGTCATTTCACCGATTCAGCGCGTCATCAGTACCCTCTCTGAGATGTCCACCCAGACCCTGCATGCTGCAGAAAACGTCTCGGGTCTCAGCATGTCGCTTGCCGACTCTGCCTCAAATCAGGCGGCGAGCCTAGAGGAAACATCGAGCACCATGACGGAGATTGAGCAGCAGACGCGGGAGAATGCGGACAATGCGCAGTCTGCCGTCCGTTCCGTGAAGCAGATGGGGAACATCACCCGGCAGAACACGGAGAATGCTCAGCTGACGGCCAAGCTCTCGGAAGAAGCGCGCAGTTCCGTTGAGTCTGGAGCTCAGACGATGAAGGAAATCGCAGACTCCATGCGTGAAATCAGCAAGATGAGCGAGCAGATCACGGACATCATTGATGTGATCAATGACATCACGCACCAGACAAAGATGCTGGCGACCAACGCGGCCATTGAAGCGGCCCGTGCCGGAGAGCAGGGAAAGGGCTTTGCGGTGGTGGCCAACGAGGTTTCCAAATTGGCTGAAAACTCCAAACAGGCAGCCAAGGAGATTGCCGGATTGATTCAAGAGAGCGACGGCAAGGCCCGCGCCGGTACCGAGCAGGCTGGCCGGGGCGAGGTGGCGTTGAAGCTCATTCTGGAGAAGTTCATCAAGCTCGCCGACCTGATTGATGAAATTTCAGAGTCTTCCAAAGAGCAAAGCTCGCAGGTGAACCAGATTGAGCACCTGGTGGAAAACATCCAGGGCGCTTCGGAACAACAGTCGGACGCTGTGGAGCAGGTCACCCGAGCCGTGTTGCAGATGGATCAGCTGACTCAGGGGAATGCGGCCAATGCTGAGCAAACCGCGTCGTCTGCAGAGGAAATGAGCGGCCAGGCCCAGCTTCTGAGGGAGCAGGTGATGGAGCTGTCGAACCTCGTGGGCATTGATACTGGAAGCCTTGTGGAGACACGGCGGCACCACCGGGACGCGCAGCCTCCACGGATGAAGACGCCTCGAATTCAGGCGCCAACCAAACCGAAGGCCCCGGCATCGTCTTCCACCCCTGCGGCTTCTCAACCGGCAACCGAAAAATCTCATAAGGTTTCACCCAATGATATGATTCCGATGCGTGACGATTTTTCGGAGTTTTAAGCCGTGGAAACCCCTCATCTGGATGACGACGAGTTTGATCGATTCCGGAAGCTCATTTATGAGCTTTCGGGCATCAACCTCGGCACGGGCAAGAAGCAGCTCCTGGTCACCCGTCTGCACAAGCGGATCCGGGAGCTGAAGCTCAGTTCCTTTGCGGATTACCGCAACTATGTGCTGAAGGACAGCTCGGGCAACGAGTTGACCCTGATGCTCAACTCGATTTCGACCAACAAGACCGACTTCTTCCGGGAAAACGGGCACTTCGAGTACCTCAAGAAGGAGATCTTTCCGCAGCTTCAGCAGCAGCGGACGGTCCGTGCTTGGAGCGCCGCCTGCTCCAGTGGCGAGGAGCCTTACACGCTGGCGATGCTGTTTGCTGAGAACCTGGCAAACTACGCCTCCATGGACCTCAAGATTCTGGCGACGGACCTTTCCACACGGGTCCTGGATCTGGCTGAGGCCGGGCTCTATCAAGAGTCCATTGTGGCTCCGATTCCGTCCAATTACCTGAAGAAGTACTTCACTGCCGAGTCGGACCGACGCGGGACCTCGTACCGGGTGTCCGCGGAGCTGAAGCGCTTGGTGCGCTTCCGACGTCTGAACCTGATGGGCGATTACCCCCTCAACACGCAGTTTGACTTCATCTTCTGTCGGAATGTCATGATCTACTTTGACAAACCGACTCAGGAGAAGGTGGTGGCCAAGCTGGTCAAGTTCCTGAAACCAGGGGGGCACCTCTTCATTGGGCACTCTGAAAGTCTGATTGGTGTGGAAACGTCACTGACCTATGTACAAAGCTCCATCTACCGAAAATAATCCGACGCCGGCGTTCCTTCAGCATGTGCAGCCCGGAGAGGTTTACGTCACAGATGAGTCCGGACAGATCACAACGATCCTCGGCTCCTGCGTGGCGGTCTGCCTCTGGGACCAGAAACGGAAGATCTCTGGCATGAACCACGTGATCCTGCCGGTGAGTGCAGAAGGCAGCGCTTCCACCCGCTATGCCAACGTGGGAACGTATGTTTTGTTTGACCTCATGATGGAGTCCGGCTGCCAAAAACGGGACATGGTGGCCAAGGTCTTCGGGGGAGCCAGTGGCATCTCAACCAACATGAGCAGCAAGATGCTGTCGGTGGGTTCTCGGAACCTGGCGATTACCTTCCGGGTTCTCTCTCGCTTAGAAGTTCCCATTTTGGGACAGGACATCGGGGGAGACCTCGGTCGAAAAATTGTCTTTGATACTCTTACAGGAAAAATTCGAATGAGCTACCTGCAGAGCTTCGACTTCCGTAAAGAATCTCGTTTGATGGAAGGGTAACCCATGGCATCTCCAGCACGTGTGTTAATTGTGGACGACTCCGCTGTCATTCGGAGTGTCCTCAGCCGTGAGTTTGGAAAAGACCCCCGCATTGAGGTGCTGGGCACCGCCGGAGACCCCTATGAGGCTCGGGACAAGATTGTTCAGGTGAAGCCGGATGTCATCACCCTGGACCTGGAAATGCCCCGCATGGACGGTCTGGAGTTCATCTCGGTCCTGATGAAGCACTGGCCGCTGCCCATTGTGGTCTTCAGCTCCCTTCTGGAGGGACGTCGGGAGATCAGCATGAAGGCGCTGGAGCTGGGCGCGATTGACGTGTTTCCCAAGCCGAAGGCGGACCTGACGCATGGGCTGCAGGAGCTGATGGGGCGTTTGATTGATGTGGTGGTCCGGGCGTCTCAGGTACAGGTCCGGCACCGTGCTCCAGCCCCGATGGTTGAGGCCCGCAAGGAACCGCTGCTGAAGACAACCACCAACAAGGTCATCGCCATTGGCGCTTCGACCGGTGGCACTGAGGCCCTGCGTGTGGTGCTCCAGCGCATGCCGGCGTCGTCTCCCGGAATTGTGGTGGTGCAGCACATGCCCGAGTTCTTCACCAAGTCCTTTGCGGATCGCCTGAATTCGTTGTGCGAGATGGAGGTCCGGGAGGCAAAAGACGGAGATGAGCTGCGGGATGGGCTGGTGCTGTTGGCCCCCGGAAACTACCACCTGCTGCTTCGCCGCAATGGCGCCCGCTACGTGGCTTCGGTCAAACAGGGACCTCCGGTTTCGCGACACCGTCCGTCGGTGGACGTGCTGATGCAGTCGGTCGCGGAGTCGGCAGGAAACAATGCGGTGGGGGTGATCTTGACGGGAATGGGCTCAGATGGAGCCCGGGGACTCTTGGCCATGCGTCAGGCAGGAGCCCGGACGTTGGCTCAGGATGAAGCCACCAGTGTGGTGTACGGCATGCCCCGAGAAGCTACGCTCAACGGCGCCGCCGAGAAGTCTGTGGCCTTGGAGAGTGTCGCTGACAGCATCATGGCGTTGCTGTAGGGTTCAGAACTGATCCTCTGGGATCGGTTTTTCGAAGAAGTCTTTGGTCGGCTTGTTGAAGTCCTCGTTGGAGCCCAGGACCTTTTCCTTGGGCACCTCCCGGGTGAAGAACTTGTTCCGGGCGTCCGCCTTCGGGCTCTTCTCCTCTTCTGCATCCGTTGACTGGCTGGACTTACCAGCCGCTTTCTTAAACGTCTGAATGCTGCTGATGAGCTTCTTCTGCAGCTCGGAGATTCCGCGATCCTGAGACACCATCCCCAGCATGCGGGCCGCCGTCTCAATCAAACGGACGTGCTCGGAGCGGATGTTGGTGCCGGTCATGGGGTAGTACTGGCTGACGGCGAGGCAGAGGAAGCCAAACTCCTTGATGCAGAGCGCCTGCTCAACCCGGCTCGTGGTCCCCTTCATCAGCTTGATCGAATTCCGGGCATGCACCAGAGCACTGTCCAACGTGCTGAGCACTTCAGGCCCCTTCTCCTTTTCTCCAGCCTTGAACCGCATCATCAGGATCCGAGCATCCTTGCGCAGCAGCTGTCCTTGGTAGTGGGCTGCGAGTGCGTGTTTGGACGAGACTCTTCCCAGCACATCCATCACCCGTTCACGTGAGCCGGTTGCGCTGGGGAGGTTCCCGAGCACTTCAATCAGCGGAGCCAGTCGGGCACCAATGTCATCCCGCTTGACCCGTCCGGTCTTGAGGATCTCGTTGACGTGGAACTCGGCGTCTTCCTTGAAGGTCCGGTGCTTGAAGGTCTTGGCCATCTCTGAGACGTACCACAGCTTGCGGTTCGCTTCTTTGATCTGGTCCACATTTTGGGCTGCATCCTGGACCTCGGCGTTCTCTGCCTTGAGGAAGGCCTCTAGGGAGTCGAGGTACTTCTTTTGCGCAATGGACGCCACCCGGAGGGTGTGGGTGTTCGGGTCCTGATGCTCCACCTCCATCAGCGCCAGCAGGAAGGCATCTCGGTTGAGGATCAGGTGGTCCTCTTCCCCCCGCTTGACGTACGCTTCCACCAGTTCCAAACGGGCCTTGGAGTTGAACGGATTGGCCTGGAGTTCTTCCACGTGACGAGCCGCACTCTTCAGAGAAGACAGGGCCGCCAGCCGAGAACCGGTCATTTCCAGCTCGGTCCCCTCACCACCAGAGGTGTTACGCTTGTTGACGTTGCGGAGGATGCTACTTTTAATGGTGTTTCGGCTCGCGCTCCGGAGCTCTGAGAGTAGCTTCTCTTTGGCCGCATGAAGAACATCAAACAGCTTCAAGGGGTCTTGAATTTCCCCAAGATTACGGATGATCTGTCGTTCTTGATCTGAGAGCATGCGTTTCTTCAGTAGGTGGATTCTGAGTTGTGAGGTGAAAACTGGCCGTGGGGCAACACGCCACCTCCTCCGTCGCTGAAACGGAGCACACACACAAGTGGGCAGGACACGAGCGGAATCCCCTTATAGGAATAGTGGATTCTGATTGGATTGTCCATTCGGAAGAATCCCGGCTCAGGAAAGGCGCTCTTGAGCCAAATAGCCGACCAATTCTGAAAGCAAATTTCGTACCGGGTGCTCTGGGAGGTTGGAGAGCAGCCTCTGCGCCTCCTGCGCATGCTGGTTGCAGACCTGCTGGACCGCTTCCAGGGCGCCGCTCTGGTGGGCTTGCTCAATCGCCCACTGGATCTCCGTCTCGGGAGTCTGCTCCGGAGGCAGCAGCAGCAGGGCCTCCAGGCGTTCACGGTCAGAAGGAGCCAGACGTTCCAGCAACTCGATCACAATCAGAGTACGCTTCCCTTCAGCAAAGTCTCCCCCTTGTTCCTTGCCGTAGCCGCCGCCGCCGCCTTGAGGCGCCACAAGGGTGCTGGACTCTGTCAGATTCAAAAGGTCGTCCCGGATCTGGAAGCCAATGCCAATCGACCGTCCCAGGCGCCCCACCTGTGCCACCCGTTCCGCAGACGCTTCAGCGAGCAAGGCTCCGGCCTGACAGGGGCCGGTTCCCGAGTACCATCCGGTTTTACGCTCAATCATGGCCTCATACTCGTCCCGGGACGGCATGCGGTTTTGACTGACCCAGGCGATGTCTAGGGACTGTCCTTCAAAGGTCCGGCGCATCACCTGGTTGAAGTGCTGGTGGAGCTGCAGGGCGACCGAATGTGGCAGAAGGGTGAAGTTTTCTAGCAGGGTCTCATGCACCAGCCCGAGCAGGGCATCTCCGGCATTGAGCGCGAGTGGGATGCCATGGAGACGGTGCAGCGTGGGCTGGCCACGACGGAAGCTAGAGGAGTCCTCAATGTCGTCATGGACGAGCGCAAAGTTGTGGAACAGCTCCAGCGCGACTGCGGAAGGCAGAGCCTGCTCCACGGAGCCACCAAACCACTCGCAGCAGAGCAGCACCAGTGCCGGTCGAAAGCCCTTGCCTCCACGCTCCAGGTAGTCCCGCATCAGCGGATAAAGGTCCTCACCATAGGGCTCGTCCCTGATGCGCGCAAGGGCTGCTTGGCGGACCACGGACCCGGCCTGGTCGAGGTAGGTCTTGAGAACGGCACCCTCTGTGGCGCGCGGAAGGGAGGTCGGACCGGTCACAGGTGCTCCAGAGCAGGGATTTGGTAGTTGCGCATCAGCCGTTGATGCGCGGCAGGCAACTCGTCAACAGGAAGAACCACCTGATGCCGGGTTGCACCTGACATGAATTCAATCCGGTGGTAGCCCCCTTGTGGCGATTCCAGGGCCTTGAGGAGGTCTTCTAGGCGGTGGATGGGCTGACCGTTGACGGCCTCCACCACCTCGTGTTCCAGGTCCTCGTAGCCAATGTTGATGGCATCCGGAAGGACCTGAGACAGAAGGACAATGCGCTGGTTGGAATTTCCCGGACGCAGCTCATCTAGGAGCGGAAACAGCCTCAGCCGGACGGGGGCTTGATCGGCCCAGCGTTCGCCCCAGATGCTCAGGTAGTCGTAGGTCAGTTCTTGAAACAGGAGGCCGCCGCGGAGCACGTACCGTGGAGCTTGGTTCCGGGTTCGGAGTGGGAGGTGGCGGTTGACCTGACGGGCGGCAATGGTCGTGGTCAAGAGCTGCTTTTGGGAGCCTCGGTAGACCTCCAGCTGCACCACGTCTCCAGCGGAAAACTGGTTCATCAGCAGGACGTCCAAGGGCACACGGCCCCACTGCGGGTGGCGAATCTGTCCCTCAAAGTCCACTTCCCACTCGTTGATGCGGGTCAAGAGGTCAAACTGCTGCAGAACTTCTGAGCCGGTGCCGCTTTCCAGAACCTGGGTGATCCAAGCGCCCTGGGCATCTTCCGGGAAGCCTTGCTGTGCGGCAACACTGGGCTGGGGAATCATGCCCCAGTTGAAGCCCCGTTGAGGCAAGCGGGCGAGGGTTCCGGAGTGAGCCTGCTCCACAAAGTTTTCCAGAATCTGAGCCGGCAGAAGGTGCGGAGGTGCCGAACCCCGTTGCACCATCATGCCAATGACGCCTCCGGACTGCAATACCGGCAGGCCTGACGTAAGAGGAAGGTCTCCCATGGAACCGGTGTACACCGGCAGCCAGGTGTCGGTCTGCTTCCGGAAGCCCAGTGCCAGCTGATCGAGGGTGATGGAGCCTTCTTGCGCTCCCTGGTGGTCGAAGTAGGCCACGGTCGCCTCTCCGGGGGTGGCTTCTCCCCAAGTGACAGTAGAGGTGTTGTCAGGAGACGCGGTCTCCAGCAACGCTAGGTTGGCGTCATCATCAAAGAAGCGGATCTGGGCTTCCTGACTGGTGGGCTGTCCCAGAGGCCGGAGCTGAACGAGGGAGGCATTCCCAACAACATCTGCGGTGGTCAGCCACCACCCCTGCTGCACCTGCCACGCACGAGCGGTCTCCGATTCCACCGATTTTCGGTTCCACGGAGTGAGCCAGTCGTAGTCCTGACGGTAGACCTCCACAGTGGCGAGCGGGGGCGCCGAGTGCTCCGGAGCCGCCCAGGAGAGCGTGCTCCAAACGAGCAGGAGGAAGAACAGTCCGGCTCTCATGACGCCTCCGAGGAAGCTAGGCGTTTCAGGGCCGGAATGCCGTAGCGTTTGAACAGTTCGGGCTCCTGCGCTTCTGCTTCCTGGCGGTTGAGGATGACCGGGGTGGGGCTCCATTCACTGGTCAGGACCAGGAAGCGCTCTTCCTCTGGAAGGTTCTGCAGCACCTGATCAAGGTGGGCCAGCGAGGTGATGCGCACCCCGTTCACTTCATCGACCACATAATTCTCAAGGCCAGCGTATCCAGCATTGCAGGGAAGCGGCAACACCTGAGACACCACCACCACTTGCTGCCGGCGCGTTCCCGGCTGCTCGGCTTCCCGGAACCAGTGTTCGTAGGCCAGCACCGGCGGAAATCCTTTTTGGGCCTGGATGAGATTCCGGGAGAGCACGACAAACACGAGTCCTCCGTAAATGCGGTACTCCGGAAGCCGGTCGTAGCTGTTGCGCAGCTCGTTGCTGAAGGGCGGAGGCTTCAGGCTCAGCGTGACCTCCTTCAGGGTGCCGCTCCGCCAGATCTTCAACGGTAGCGGGTCACCGACTTGCTTCTCCTCCGATTCAATGAAGAAGTCCACAATCTGTCCCTTGTAAGGGACCATTCCTGCCAGGTCCAGCTTCCGGGGGCCCACCTCAAGCAAGACGTCTCCGGGCTGCAGCAACCCGTCGGCTGAAGAGCCGGGCAGCACGCGTTCCACAATCACCCCCTCTTGCCCCTCCGGAAGCTCCAGGTAGTCACGGAGGTGCCGATTGAGCAGGGAAGTCGTCTGAATGCCAATCTCGGGAACCCCGTCGTAGTGCCCGTCTTCGATGTCCTTCAGGAAGCGTCGCACCAGCGGTGTGGGGATGAAGTAGCCCACGTCGTTCAGGCGCAGGTTCGACTGAAAGGCGACTCCGACGACAAGGCCGTCTTGAATGACCGGGCCGCCGCTGTTGCCTGGGTTGATGGCCGAGTCGGTCTGAACCAGCAGGTGCGCGTCAATGCCTGGGTGAACGTAGGTTCCGAACTCAATGCGCGACACGACCCCTTCTGTGCGGGAGAGGTCCTGTCCTCCCTGCGGGTAACCATAGGCCCGGACGCGGCTCTGGAGTTGAGGCAACTCTCCGAATGGCAGAGGCGTGAGGTCGTTCTGAAACTCCGGATCCTGGACCTCAAGCAGAGCGAGATCGGAGTCGTGTGCCACAGCGTACACACGCGCAATGTACGGCTCCGGATTGGAGTGCTTGTTGACCAGCAGCATCCGAGAGTCACTGACGACATGGGCGTTGGTGAGGATGAGGCCGCCTTCAATGAGGAAGCCACTTCCGGTGTTGGAGATGGTGGGCGAAAGCCGCCACGGCTCCTGCCAGTCAGGCGTCTGCTGGTAGTTGGTGATCCGGACCACAGACTGCTCGACCCGGAGGGACGCCTGTGCCCAAACGAGGCTGGGGAAGAGTCCCAGCAGCAGGAGGATCAGCCGGCCCATGACATCAATCCAATCAGGAGCCCCAGGCCCACGCGGTACACAACAAAGGCAAAGGTGCCGTGGCGCTTCAGAAAGCGCAGGAGGAACTCAATGGAAAGGTATCCGCTGACAAAGGCTGCGGCGATGCCCACAAGGATCTGCGGAATGCCGGTGTTGCCAAAGCCTGTTTGGGCCAGCTCATACAGCTCAAAGAGCCCGCTCCCAAAGATCGCAGGGAGCCCAAGCAGGAAGGAAAACCGGGCGGCTTCGGCACGGTTGAGACCAATCAGCAGACCTCCCATGATGGTGGATCCGGAACGAGAGGAGCCAGGAATGAGCGCCAGCGCCTGACACAGCCCAATCCAGAGGATGTCCCGGAAGCTCAGCTGCCGAACCTCCTTGTCGCCGGTGGAGCGCTCTTCTGCCCACCAGAGCAAGAGGGCGAGGCCGATCAAGGCGGCGCTGATGACCCATAATTCGCGGGCCTCGGTTTTGATGAAGTCCTTGAAGCCGAGCCCCAGCACAACCACTGGAATGGTCCCCAGGGCGATGCCCCAGGCAAGGCGGGCGTCGGTATCGGTTTCAAACTCACGGTGGATGATCCCCCGGATGCCTCCGGCAATGAGGTTGAGGACATCGCGCCAGAAGTAGATGAGGACTGCGATGAGGGTGCCTAGCTGGATGACCGCAGAGAATTCGGCACCGGGGTCATTCCAGCCGAGAAAGTAGGGGACCACCCGAAGGTGGGCGGTACTGCTGATGGGCAGGAACTCGGTGAGCCCCTGAACCAGGCCCAGAACAGTTGCCTGGACGTAGCTCAGCGGCTCGTGGACAGCATGCATGAAGGGAGAAGACGTTGAATGGTGTCTGAATTAAGGCGGAGGGCTGACGGGTGGAGAGCCCTCCGTGGGAAACAAGGTGGTCAGTCGAGGGCGTCCCGCTTGGCAGCAACCACCTCGGCAATCATGCTCAAGGCGATCTCTGCTGCCGTTTGGGCTTGAATGTCGAGGCCGGCCGGACCCTTGATGCGAGCGATCTCGTCTTCGGTGAAGCCTGCCTCACGGAGACGATCGCAGCGCTTGGCATGCGTCTTCCGGGAGCCCAGAGCGCCGATGTAACGCAGCGGTTGACGGAGCAACAGGTGCAGGGCGGGGTCGTCGATCTTCGGGTCGTGTGTCAGGAGGATGGCGTAGGTGTCCTCGTTCAACGGACGCTGAGGAAGGGCGTCTTGAGGCCACTCGGGAATCAGTACATCCGGAGGCGTGGGGAAACGTTCTTTGGTGGCGAAGACCTTCCGGGGATCAATGACCACCGTCTGGAAGTCCAGCGCCTGCGCAAACTGAACCAGCGGGACCGTCATGTGTCCAGCGCCAATGATGAGGAGCTGATCACGACGGGGGAAGACCTGGAAGAAGACCTCCGAGTCTCCTAGGGGAGAAACCCGATTTTCACGAGCGGCGTAAGCGGAATGCGCCTCAGCAAGGGCGTCGTCTTGAAGGGCCTCCCAGTCGCCGACGGCGGCCTGTCCCGGACGGACGAGCAGGTGCGGGGCGCCGGTTCCAGAGAGTCGGGTGAGGAGCACCGCAGGCTCGTTGTCGCTCAGGCACTGCTGCAGGGCCTTCCAGATGTCTTGGGTGCCGGCGTTCGGATTCTGTCCCCAGTGCGGTTCAATGAAGACCGAGACCTTTCCACCACAGGAGAGCCCCACAGACAGGGCCAGTTCGTCTTCAACACCATAGGTCACCCGGCGCCCTTCTTGGGTCTTCAGGACCTCCAGGGCCTCTTCAATGACGGCTCCTTCGATGCATCCGCCACTGACGGAGCCGACGACCTTCATGTCAGGCGTGATGAGCATGCCAGCGCCTGAGCTACGGGGGGCCGAACGCCAGGTCTGCACCACCCGGGCAATCGCAAAGGGGGCGCCTGCAGCGTCATACTGGGTTAAATCAGACCAAATATCTCTCATGATGGCTCCAACGAGGAGGAAAGCGGCGGTGGTTCAGGATAAATCAGGGCGTTCCTTGAGGAAGGCTTCCAGTCCAGCAGAATCTTGGGTAGCAGCCTTCAGGCGCTTGACCCCTTCTTCGAGCAGGGGCAATTCTGAGGCAGTGGAAAGGCGCAGGAAGTGTTTGCCGGCGGCGCCGAGCTGTCCGAAGGAAGGGCGGTCGAGGACGGCGACCTGGTGGGCGTAGAGCGCAAACATCTGAAACAGTCCGGACGGCGACGTCTTCTGCTGAACGGCTTCCGGAAGTTGCTGGTAGTGCTCAAGCAGCCCCAGTTTTTCGCAAACGCCTGCAATGTTAGGGAAGAGGTAAAAGGCACCTCCGGGCCGGGCGCAGTGGACACCGTCTAGGCTGTTTAGCAGTCCGAGCACCACGTCGCGACGTTGCTCAAAGGTCGCCACCATCTGGCGGATGACCGGAGCCGATTCCGGGCTCTCCAACGCAAGCCGGGCACCTTCTTGGTTGTACGGGGCAACGCAGGAGAAGTAGTTGATGTTGAGCGTCTTGAAGTAAGCGGCTTCTGCAACGGTTGGGAAGACCGCGTAGCCAATGCGGCCGCCGGTCCAGGCGTAGGTTTTGGAAAAGCCACTGGCGATGATGGTACGCTCAGCCAGTCCGGGAACCGACGCGATCGACCTGTGCGTCAGGCCGTCGAAGAGGATGTTCTCATAGATCTCATCCGAATAGACTCGGACGTCCGGGGACGTGCAACGGAGGATGACTTCGGCGACGGCCTCCAGTTGCGCCTGACTGGCCACTCCTCCGGTGGGATTGGAGGGGAAGTTCAGGTAAATGAGCTTGGTCTTCGGAGTGATCAGGGCCTCCAGCTGTTCGGCCTCGAGGGTGAAGCCGTTGGCTTCTTCTAGGTGCAGGGGAACCGGGGTTGCCCCGACGTAACGGATGAAGGACTCATAGATGGGAAACCCGGGACTTGGGTAAATGACTTCGTCTCCGGGGTTGCAGTAGACCTGCTGGGCAAAGCCAATGGAGGGCTTGCCTCCGGGGAAGACGACCACTTGCTCAGGGGTGGTGCTTAGGCCTCGGGTGGTGTTGACCTGCTGACTGATGGCCTGGCGCAGTGACGGTAGCCCCTGCGGATCACAGTAATGCGTGTTGCCCTGATCCAGCTGGCGTTTGACCTCGGCGCGGATGTGTTCCGGAAGGTCAAAGTCGGGCTCCCCTAGGTTTAGTTTGACCACCGGGCGGTGGGTGTGTTCAACCCGGCTGATGTGGGGACCAACCTTGAAGGCGTTTTCGGTGTCAATGCGCTGGTTGCGTTCGGCAAAGAGGGCCATGGGACAGACGGGGTCGGAACAGATGGGAGGACGCCTCCGGAGGGAGGCGTGGGTGGCTTCGTTTACTTGGAGTCGGCTTTGTCCTCAGGAGCAGGGAGAGCTGCTTTTTGCTTGAGGGCAAGCAGCTGCGCCTCAATGTCCGTGTCTCCACCGCCGCCGCCTTCAAGCTCCTTGAACTTCTTCTCCAGCGAGTCGGTTTCTGAGTCCAAGCTGATCTCCTGCATGGCTTCGGCACGGGCCTGCATGTTGTCCACCTTCTCCTCCATGCGTTCAATGGTATCCAGTGCGCCAGAAGTGTCTCCGAAGCCCTGGATGGTCTGATAAATCTGTTCCTGTGCCTCAGCGGTCTTTTGCTTGGCAACCAAGAGACTCTTCTTGCGCTTGATTTCCTCAATCTTGTCATCCATCTGCTGGTAACCGTTGCGCAGGGCGTCGGTGCTTTGCTGATGAATGGCAAGTTGCTCCTCCAACCCCTGAACCCGGGAGTCGTGGTCCTTCTTGCGGACGAGGGCTTCCTTGGCCAGATCGTCTTTGCCATTCTGGACGGCGAGGATGGCCTTTTGCTCCCACTTCTGCGCTTCTGCTTTTTCCTGCTCAACGTCGCGCTCTAGGCGCTTTTGCTGAGCAAGGGCTTCCGTCACCTGAACCTTAGCCTGCCGCTTTTTGGTCTCCAGGTCAGTCAGCATTTGATTGATCATCTTTTCCGGGTCTTCGGCCTTGTCCAAGGCAGCATTGGAGTAAGCCCGGATGACATTGGTGAAGCGTGAGATGATTCCCATGGCGAGTTTGACGGTTGGGGTTAGAAGAGCTGCTTGCGTTTATTCGATGGAAGTATGTTAAGAGCTTCTCGGTATTTCGCAACTGTTCTTCGTGCGACCTTGATTCCACTTCGCCGGTGGAGGATTTCAGCGATCTGCAGGTCGGTATACGGGTTGCGCAGGTTTTCATTCTGAACCAGCTGCTGGATCATGTCCTTGATGCGTTTGGACGAGACCGCTTCTCCTTCGCCTTGGTCGATTCCGCTGGTGAAGAAGTACTTGAGCTCAAAGATCCCCTGAGGGGTGTGGACGTACTTGTTGGTGGTGATGCGGCTGACCGTGGACTCATGAACCTCAATGTCTTCCGCGACATCCTTGAGGACCAGGGGCTTGAGGTAGTGGATGCCACGCTCAAAGAACTCCTGCTGAAACTTGAGGATGCTCTTGGTGACGCGGTAGATCGTCTTCTGACGCTGCTCAATGCTCTTCATCAGCCACTGTCCCGCCTTGATCTTCTCCTGGATGTACTCCTTGGTGAGGTTCCCATCCTCCTCCATGTTGTCACACAGCTCCCGGTAGTAGTGGCTGATCCGCAGGCGGGGAATGCCGTTTCCGTTGAGCGCCACTCGGAAGTCCCCGTTTTGCTGGTAGATGTAAACATCTGGGACAATGTAGTGATGGGCCGGCGGGGTGACAAAGGAGCGTCCGGGCTTGGGCTCCAGCGCCATGATCATCTTGTAGGCCTCAATGACGTCCTCAAGGTCTTCCTTGTGCCGACGGGCGATGCGCTTGAGGTCCTTGGACTCCAGCAGGTCCATGTCCTGCTCAATGATGCGGTAGGCCAGGCTTGTGCTTTCTCCGCTGAGCCGGAGCTGAATGAGAAGGCACTCCCTCAGGCTTCGGGCGCCGACGCCATTGGGCTCAAACTCCTGGAGCCCCCGGAGGATCTCTTCGACAAAGCAGGCGACCTCATGGACCATGATGAACTCTGGCTCAACTGCCGGGGCCTCTTCGACTTCCTCTTCCTCGAAGGTGGGAGGAGGGGCGTTCTTGCCACGCTTGCGCTCTGAAGTCGGGCGCTCCCGCTGGTACTTTTGGGTGAACAGCTCCGAAGCAAAGTCGGGGTTGATCTCTACTTCCTTCCGGGTGATCGCGGAGAGGATTTCGTCGTGCAGGTCGGGCTGAGACTCCAGCAGTTCCTGGATGCTGGTGACGAGGTAACCGTCTTCCTCAATGTTGCCAATCAGGTTGTAGGCAACCTTGTAGGCCAGGGGTTGGAGGTCCAGCATGTCCAGTTGCCAGATCAGGTGATCGGCAAGGGTCTGTGACTGAGCCAGTGTTGCTTCTAGGGAGGGAAGTTCCTCATCGTCTCCCATCGGAGCCGGGCGCGAGGAATAGGTCCCATACTGGTCAACCTGTTCCATGTAATTCTGCCAGTCGATCTCTTCGGTCGGAGCCTGTTCGTCGCGCTCTGCCTCGCGGGCGGACTCAAAGCTTTCGGTGCTGGCGATCACCTCGGGGGCTTCCTCTCCCTCCGGGGCGGCCTCCTGAGGCGTCTCGTCTCGGGTGGGGAAGGAGTCGATGTCCATCGCCTCTTCCAGAACCGGGTTCTCAATCAGAGTCTGGTCGATCAATTCCTCCAGCTCAGTGCGCGAGAGTTGCAGCAGCTTGATCGCCTGCTGCAGCTGCGGGGTCATGATCAGCTGCTGCGACATGCGCATCTGCAGCTTCATTTGCATGGCCATTACGGAGTCTCCGGAGGGTGAAGGTTTGAGGGAATTGTTGTAACTGTCTGTGGCACCCTTATTGCTATAAAGATTTCACTCAAATGTCAAACGCCTCTTTCTCCTACATCGAAAAATGACGACCCAGGTACACCTGCCGGGCCTGCTCATCGGCGGCGAGCTCCTGGGGTTTGCCGCCGACGAGGAGGTCTCCTTCGTTCATGATGTAGCCGTAGTCAATGATGCCGAAGGTCTCCCGGACGTTGTGATCGGTGATGAGGACGCCAATGTTGCGCTGCGCCAGCTGCCTGATGATTTCCTGGATGTCTGCCACCGCGATGGGGTCGACGCCGGCAAAGGGCTCATCCAGTAGAATGAACGAAGGGTCCAGGGCTAGGGCCCGGGCGATTTCAGCACGCCGGCTCTCACCCCCGGAGAGGGCGTATCCCTTGATGCGACGGACATGGAGGATGCCGAGCTCTTCGAGCAACTGCTCCAGCCGAGCCCGTTTCTGCTCCCGTTTCAGGGGAAGTGGCTCCATTACGGCTCGGAGGTTGTCTTCTACCGAAAGTTTGCGGAAAATAGAGCGTTCCTGAGGCAGGTAGCCGAGTCCGGACCGCGCCCGTCGGTGCATGGGATGCCGGGTGATGTCGTGGGGCCCAAGCGTGATGGTTCCCGCGTCTGGACGGATGACTCCGGCGATCATGTAGAAGGTGGTCGTTTTGCCGGCACCGTTGGGGCCTAGGAGGCCCACGACCTGCCCCCGTTGGACTTCAATGGAGACGCCCTTGACCGCGTTGCGGCCCCGGTAGGACTTCTGCAAGCCCTTGGTCTGCAGGGTTTGCAGCTCAGTGGAGGAGCGAGATTCCGTTGACATGGAAGGAAGATTGCTATAGATTTTTTCCATCTTTGTAATTCACTGTTCTCAAAAAATAAACTCTACCAGTAACAAGGAGAAGATGCCAATCTATGAATATGTTTGCCACACCTGTGGGCAAACGTTCGAAGAGATGCAGAAGTTCAGCGATGCGGCGCTGACCGAATGCACCTGCGGAAAACAAGGCTCTGTGGAGCGCAAGGTCTCCCGGAGTGCGTTTCACCTCAAGGGTGGGGGCTGGTACAAGGACGGCTACGGAAGCTCCTCTTCCAGCTCCAGTGACTCTGGAAGCAAGAGCAGCGCCCCTGCTCCCAAGAACGACACGTCGACTTCCGGAAGCACAGACAAGGGAAGCTCCTCTTCCCCTGCGGAGAAGAGTTCTTCTTCTAGTCCTGCCACAAGCGCTGCCTAATCTGAGCCAAGGTCGATCTGCATGTTCCGTTTTCTTGCCATCCTCATTTGGAAGGATGTGCTGATCGACCTTCGGCGCAAGGAGAATCTGGTATCGCTCCTGCTGTTCTCCCTCCTCACCCTCCTCATCTTCAATTTTGCTGCAGGTGACCCGCCTCAGTCGTTTCAGCGGATCCTTCCGGGCCTGCTGTGGGTGGTGTTTCTGATGAGCGGAACCTTGGCGCTGGGGAAGTCGTTTGTGCAGGAGATGGAGACCGGGTGCATCAGCGAGCTGCTCCTTTCGCCAGTGGACCGCAGCGTCCTCTTCTTGGGCAAGACCCTCGCCAACCTGGTGTTTCTGGTCGTGGCCCAGGCGATTTTTGTTGGCCTGAGCCTGTTCTTCTTTTCAGTGCCCTTGAGTTCGGTCGGACACCTGCTCCTGCTTCTGCTGGCTGGTGGTTTGGGCTTCAGCGCCCTGGGCACCGTCTTGACAGCGATGACCGCTGCCCTCCGGGGCCGAGAGGTTTTGCTGCCGATCCTGCTCTTTCCGTTGATGGTTCCTTCGGTGCTCAGCCTAGTGCACCTGAGCAGCTTCCTGTTCTTTGGGGAGTATGCTGCCGAAGTCGGTTCTTGGTGGAAGCTGCTACTGGGAAACGACGCCCTCCTTCTGATCGCCTCCCTCTTAGGCTTTGAGCTCGTTGTTGAAGAGTAACTGAGCGCCTGCGTTAAATTTTTAATCAATAAAAACAAATACTTAATTATTTTTTTGTGCAGGTGCACAAAAAAGTGCTTGTGTATTATAGGGCGCTGACGCATTCTCTCCCGTAACAGATGACTTGCACCCAAAAGGAGCAGAATGAACTATCAGGAAATGACCCAAAAGAACATTGAATCCGGATTGCAGACGCAGCAGGCTTGGCTGAGTCAAGCGGTGAATCAGTACATGCAGGCCGTGGAATTTCGGCAGAACAGCTATGAGCAGATGCGGGACCAAGTGATGCAGATGCAGGCTCAGGTGAGCCAGCAGTGGAGTAAGCAGCAGGACCAGCTCCGCAACGCGGCTTCCACGTGGATGTCCCAGATGGGACTCAAGGCGATGCCCCAGATGGCTTCCATGGAGCAGGCGATGGAAGAGAGTGTCTCTCGGATGGCGGAGCAAGGCCTCAAGCTGCAGGAAACCCTGGTGCACCAGATGGATCAAGGGGTGACGCACACGCTGCAGCTGGAAAAACAAATGGTGGCGACGGTTCAGAAAGGCATGATGGAGCAACTGGAAAAGTTCCAGGCGGGCTTCAATCAAGCGTCTGGCAAGGTGGCTGCTTCGGCTCCAGCCGCTGCCCCCAAGGCTCCTCCGGCAAAAGCAGCCCCGGTGAAGAAAGAAGCTGCCCCAGTGAAGAAAACGGCGGCTCCCAAAGCGGCTGCCAAGACTCCCGCCAAGCCTGCTGCTGCCGCAGCGCCGACCGAAGCTGCCAAGCGTGCCCCTCAGGCACCGGCTGCAGAAAAGCCGGCTGCGCCTCAGGCCCCCAAAGCGACTAAATAAATCAGGAGGTGAAATGGAAAACGGACGCATCACTCGGGATGACATCAACGACGCAATGGCCCGTTTCTTTGAGAAAGGGGGGACGATCAACAAGATCGAAGCCCCAACGTCCAACATGGTCTTTGAAAGCTACGAAGACATGCTGCTCAGCGACTATGAGGACACGGAAGAGTTGAAAGGTTTTGCCAGCTTGGCAGATCAAGCCTGAGCCGTCCGGACACGTGCCGACTGACCAGAGGGAACCTTCCCTGTTCCTCTGACCTCAAGCGGCACGTCGCCTCGCCTGGAAAGTTCCCCCCCTGTCTTTTCCAGGCGAGGCACCTCCCTCTTTAGTCCCCACTCCCCGACTCCAGCGGAACGCTTCCGCTATCCCCCTAGGTAATTCGGAAAGTTTGTGAACACGGCTCCCATGTAAGCCGAGGCCTGCGCCAGCATCCATGGAAACAGCGCTGCCAGCACCCCTAGGATGGCGGCCATCTTGGGAATGATGGCCAGCGTCTGCTCCTGAATCTGGGTCACGGCCTGGAAGATGGAGATGAGGAGGCCGACAAAGAGCGCTGACAGCAGCAACGGCGCCGACAGGAGCGTGGTCATCCGGATGGCCTCCAGCATCATGGAGGTGACAAAGGCTTCAGTCATAAGCTACCCGGCAATGCTGCGGACAAGGGACCCGACAATCAAGTGCCACCCGTCCACTAAAACAAACAGCATGAGCTTGAATGGAAGAGAGATCATGATGGGCGGCATCATCATCATCCCCATGGCCATGAGGACCGCAGAGACGACCATGTCGATCACGAGAAACGGCACATAGAGGAGAAAGCCAATCTGAAAGGCCGTCTTCAGCTCGCTGATCATGAAAGCAGGGATGACGACCCAGACGGGGACGTCATCAATGGTACGGGGACGTTCCAAACGGGCGATCCGGACAAACAACGCCAGGTCCTTCTCCCGGGTGTACTTCTGCATGTACCGCTTGATCGGCGCAACGGCCTTGTCCAGAAACTCCTGTTGAGCAATCTGGTCGTTCAGGTACGGCTGCAGCGCGTCGCGGTTGACCTCTTCATACACCGGCATCATCACAAACAGCGTGAGGAACAGGGACATCCCAATGATGATCTGGTTGGACGGGACCTGAGGCGTTCCAATCGCTTGCCGGAGCAGCGACAGGACGATCGCGAAGCGGGTGAAGGAGGTGGTCATGATCAGCAAGGCGGGCGCCAGCGTCAGAATCGTCAAAAGGAAGACGATCTGGAGGGAAGTGGCCACTTGCTGAGGCGTGTCCGCTTGATCAACCGTAATGTTGATGCCTGGAATGGGCGACTGCGCCCACGCCCAACTCGCCATGCCCAGAAGCATGCCAAGGAGCAGGCCTCGTTTCAGACCCGAGGGGGCAAGAATGGAGAGCTTCACAGTCTAGCGGATCGGTTTGAGCGTACGGAAGCGGTCCAGGAACTTTTCGGCAGCATCGTTCTTGGGGGGGGCTTCCTCGGCAGTGGCAAGCACGGCTTCCTGAACGGGAGGCTGGACCGGTGTTTGATACGGAGAACTGGCCTTAGGTGGCTCTGCAGGACGAGCTGCAGGCGGCTCCTGAGCGGCCGGCGCGCTGGTGGACGGCGCCGCTGGAGCCGTTGACGGAGCGGTGGCTCCTTCTTCAGAGGCCAGGGCCTGAGTGTGCTTGCGAGCGGCCTCTAGGGCTTTCAGGAACTCCGCCTTCGACTGTTCTAGGCTGGGCGGTTCTGCTTTCTCCGGAGCAGGCTTCAGGAACGACTGATCGTTCTCGTCCTGCAGCACCGAGATCAGGTTGATGGAGGTCGGGGTGATGCCACACGCAAAGAGCTGCCCGTTCATGTCGAGCACCACAACCTTTTGCTTGGGCGCGAGATGGTAGGTGGACGCGACCTTGATCTGGACTCGGTTCTGAGGCGACCGGAAGCGGGTCGAAAGGAACTTGTTGTAGGACCACGCCAGCAGGTAGATCAGGAAGAGGATGAACAGCAGGGCCAGGACCATCATCAGCAGGGTCGAGGTCCAGTTGTCCTCCGCCATCACCTCGGGCGCGTTGTTGACCACAGAGCCGTCTTCGCGCGTAAAGGTGGTGAGAAAGGGGTCTCCGGAGCGGATGCGTTCATCCAACGCCTGTGTCAGTCCCTCCACTTCGGGAGTGGGCTCCGCCGGAGCAAGGGGAGGGCGCTTCAGCAGCAGCGTGAGGCTTTTAGAAGCAATGGTGATTTCAGGCGTCGGCAGATTTGAGGCCGAGGACCGGAGGATGAGGTCGACCAACGTGCTGTCGTTGGAGGGCGAGATGCGGATGGCTCGAATCAGCGGGTGCTGCTCCGGACGCGTCATGTCCGGAACCCCTTCCGCCACATCCGTCTGTGCAAAACGCAACGACAGGTTGGAAAGATCAAAATTGATGATGGGGTCCTCAACCACCTCATTGGAAAACTCAAGGATGAGCTGATCCTGAAGGGTGTCTGAGCGCAACTCCATACGGGTGAGGGTGTTGGCCACCAGCAAACCGGGCAACCAACTCACCAAGAAGACAAGCAGGAGGAAGCGCTTCATTGAGGTCCGTTTAGAGGGCGGCAAAGCGATCGTCGGGACTCACCACATCCGTGATCCGGACCGCAAATTTTTCGTTCACCACGGCAATTTCACCGCGTGCCACCAGCTTTCCGTTCACCCGGATGTCGAGGGGCTGACCAACGGAGCTTTGTAGCTCGATGATGGACGCCTGGTCCAGCTTCAGCAGGTCGTCAATGACCATCTGTGTCCGGCCCACCTCCACGGTGATGTCCAGCATGACGTCCAAGAGGAAGTCAATGTCCACGTCACCGCTGAAGGAGGACGGAGAAGCGGCGGCTCCGGAAGAGGGCGCATCGCCTTCTTCGTCGTCATCTTCTGCCTGAGAGAGGATTTGCTCGCGATTGGCCTTGAGCTCGTTCTCGACATCGGACCAGTCCAGATCATCCAGATTTTCTAAATTTTCTTCTTCTGCCATGAGAATACTGCCAAGCAAGTAGGATCGGGTTCACTGTCTGTAGAGTTCAAGGAACAGTACTTTCCGGACCGGCTGTGTGTCTTCCCACCCAGGGTTGTTGGGAAAGAGGGAGTTGATGCGATTCTGGAGGCTGATCCGGAGGCGATTCCGGTTCTTCAGGTCATCAAACTGGTCCACGGTAATGGACTGGAGGTGGCTGATGACCATGTCCTTCACAATCGGCAACCGAGCATCCAGCCACGATTTGGGAGCGGATTCCGCAAAGACGATCTGAATGCTCCCCTTGAGAAAGTACTTGTCTCCCGGCATGTTGACGATGAACGTCCCCAAGTCCGTGTAGAGGGGCTTTTCGATGGGAGGAGGCCCTTCCCGCAATGCAGAGGGCGGCGCCTGGCCCCAGCTGCTCCCGCTGCTCAGCAGCAGGAGGACAGCGAGCCCGAGCCCACGATAGTGGCTTCTTAAACGAAGCGCAATTGCATTCGCCATGCGACCCCCGTAGTGTCAGCCCCGAACGTCACTGGAGGACGAACTCCTCAAACAGAACCTTTTTGATGGGTTCCGGATCCTCCCATTCCGGTTTGGGAGGGAAGAGTTTGCTGATTGAGGTAATCAGGCGTTGTTTCAGCGCTTCACGGGCTGAAGCCTGGCTCACGTCTTCCGCAGAAAGCTCCTGAAGCTCGGTCAGGACAACGTCCTTCACTTCGACCAGACGCGCGGTCAGGTAGGCGCTGGCTGCGGGGTCACTCAGCATCAATTGCATTGTGGTCTTGAGGTACCGACGTCCATCTTTGAGGTTGACCACAAAGCTGTCTAACGATAGGAAGATCGGCGCGGCCAGAGGCTCGGCCTCTACCGCCACAGGTTTTTCTTCCTCAGGTAATGCGGCCTCCTCGTCTCCACCCGATAGGAGGAGGAACGCCACGATGGCAATGACCAGAAGCAGGACAACGGCAACGATGATGATGATCAGCTTCTTCTTACCACCGCCGCCGCCGCCGCCGCCGCCTTCTTCTTCCGCCATGCGATCTCCTTCGTCAATTAAATCAGTTTTGAAGTTCCAGAGGGCTCCTGCGTTTCCTGAGCAGGGAGGCCTCCATTAGGATCTGGGAACAACCGCTGAAACTATCAGCAGAGGTCCCCAGAATCAAGCCATGTTTCCGCCTCGGACCTAGCTGGCATTTTTCCAGAACCGGGGGCCTCCTTCGTAGTACAACTCTGGGTAGTACTTCCGGGCCACCTGTAGCATCGCGATGAATTTGGGAACGTACTGGGCGGTCTCCTCACGAAGCTCCAGCTCCCAAAAGTTCCAAGTCTTCTGTTTCTTCATCTGCCGGTCGAGGTAGTTGGGGCCTCCGTTGTAGGCCGCAAGCGCAAGCTCCCAGTTGTGGTTGAAGCGCTTCCCCAGCACGCTGAGGTACTTGGCGGCAGAGTGGGTCGACTTGCGCCAGTTCAGGCGGTCATCCGAAAGCCACCCCACCCGGAGTCCGTAGTCCTGTGCCGTGGCCTTGGTGAACTGCCACATGCCCCGCGCGTGTCCCGAATCGGCCTTGGTGTCATAGCAGGATTCAAGAATGGGCAGCAGGGCCAGTTCCGGAGGCAAACGGTACTTGAAGAGCACCCGGTGAATGTAAGGCAGGTAATCGTTGTCGTTGGCGCGCTCCAAGCAAATGCGGACGTGGCTGCTTTTGCTGTAGCGCTTGACGTACTTCTGGATCTGAGGATTGCTTTGTGTCCACACCTGAGGCTTGTTGTCCTTGATGCCATACTGCTGGGCGGTCTTCATGCGGGCAGGAGCGCCACAGCCGACAACAAACACGGTCAGGAGGGTCAAGAGAACGGGAACAAGCGACTTTCGGAACAACACGGCGCTCTTCATCCTTTTGCTGGTGGTTTTAGCCTGAGGACAGGATGCGACACCGCTGGAGGCGTCCTAGGTTCTGAGAGGTGAGCACCTGCCAGGCCTGGTCTCGCGTCGGTCCGTCTGGAAAGACTCCAAACACAGTGGAGCCACTTCCGCTCACGGATGCACCAATTGCGCCATGTTGTTTCAACTGCTCCTTTAGGTGCTGAAGCGCAGGGTAGGCGTCCAGCAAGGAAACCTCAAAGCGGTTCCGCAGACCTTGTGCGAGCTCGAGAAGGCTCGTGGGGGGCGGGGGCGGGGGTTGCCGCAGCGGCTGACACGCCTGATAGGCAGGGCCGGTGGCAATGGGAAACGGAGGCGTGATCAGCAGCAACTCCGCTTCCGGATAGGGCTCCAAAGGCGTGAGTCGCTCCCCTCGCCCCGTAGCAATGGAGGGACGTGGATTGAGGAAAAACGGAACATCGGCGCCCAACTCCAACGCGAGTTCATGGAGCACCGGGTCCGGAAGCACCTGGCCGTGCAGCTGATTCAGGACCCGCAGGGCTGCTGCGGCATCGGAGCTGCCACCTCCGAGCCCGGCTCCGGATGGAATGCGCTTGCGCAGGTGCAGGTGCCAGTGGACGGCCTGCCCGCTGTGGGCCTCAAACAGTCGGGCGGCTCGAAAGACGAGGTTCTCCTCAACGGCGCCGGAGAAGTCGGCGCCCTCCACGTCAAGGGTGAATTCCGGCGCCGGTGTGACGGTCAGCTCGTCGTAGAAGCTCACCGGAACCAAGTGCATGAACAGCTCATGAAAGCCGTCGGGGCGCTTCTCCAAAATGTCCAGAACCGGGTTGATCTTGGCCGGTGTCTGCAGGCGTACCGGAAAGGTCCAATCAGAGGCCACAGGCGCTCCGGAGCCAGTCCTGATCGCGAGCTTCAAGAAGCGGATGAATTTCGTGATAGACCCGCTGATGGTAGGTTTCCAGCCAGCGTTGCTCCTCGGCGCTGAGGAGGTCTTGGTCAATCAGACGAAGGTCATACGGAACCAGCGTCAGGGTTTCAAAGTTCAGCCAGCGCCGACCTCCCGGGTGCGTCGGGAAGTTCTGCGCCTGGACGCCTTGGACGGCACAGAGGTTCTCAATGCGGATGCCGCCCCAGCCAGATTGATAAAATCCGGGCTCGTTGGAAACCACCATTCCCTCTTGAAACGCGACTTCATGAGACTGCGGAGAGATGCGTTGCGGCCCCTCATGTACCCCGAGGAAGGCGCCGACGCCGTGTCCGGTGCCGTGCCCAAAGTCCATGCCGTCGTTCCAGAGCCCGGAACGGACCACTGCGTCCAGCTGTGTGCCATTGGTGCCTTCGGGAAAGACTTGGTGTCCGAGCCGGAGGTGTGCTTGCAACACCCGGGTGTAGGCGTGTCGCTGTGATGCCGAAGGAGTGCCAAGGGAGACCGTTCGGGTGCAGTCTGTTGTGCCACCAGCGCACTGAATTCCTGAATCCACCAGCAGCATTTCTTCTGCAACCAGGGCTTTCTGAGCGCTGGGTGTGCCGTAGTGGACAATAGCGCCGTTGCTTCCGGCTCCGGCAATGGTTCCAAAGCTGAGGTCCGTAAAGCCTTCTTCTTGGGCATACTGATCGTAGAGGTAGTCGGCAAAGGCTTTTTCACTCAGGGCTTCTCCGGCAGCCAGAGAGCGGTCGAGCCACGCGAAACTGCGAATGAGGGCGCAGGCGGCCCGTTGATGGGCCGTCCGGATGCACGACAGCTCAGCGGTGTTCTTCAACGCCCGAGGCAGCACCACGGGACTCTCTCGTTCCAGCAACTGTTCTTCCCGGAACGCCTGACGGGTTCCCACGGTAACTCCGGAAGGATCGAGCCATACCTTGGGCACGTCGGTCAGGGTTTGCAGAAAGGGAAAGTATTCCTCATAAGGGCGAAACGTCCACTCTGGACACGAGGGCATCTTGTCCGGGTGGTGACAGAAGCACACCGCCTGGTCCGGGAAAATGGCAACGTAGGCTTCAAACACCGGAGTGTGGGTGACATCGGCCCCCCGCAGGTTCAGCAGCCACGCAATTTCATCCAGCATTGTCAGGAGCAGGGCCTCCGCCTGGTGGTGCTCCATGGCGCGACGCACCTGTGCCAGCTTGGCTTCAGCCGCGACGCCGGTCCACTCCAGGGGCAGGGCATAGGGGAGGCTCTTGGCCGGGGCCGGTCGGTCGGTCCAGAGCGCGTCCACCGGGTTGGGCGTGACCGGAACCAGCTGATGCTCGGAGCCCGCCAGGGCGGTTTCCAAACGCTTCCAGGCCCGGGGGCTCATCAGAAAGGGATCCACCCCGATCTTCCAGGCGCCAGACTGCTGAGCCAGCCATTCGTGAGGCTCCGGGACCCCTTCGTTGCCCAGCTTCTGAATGTGGAATCCGGTGCCACACTGCTGATCCGCCTGGACGTGGTAGCGTGAGTCAACAAATAGCTGTGGGGTTCCTTCACGAACAAAGACCACGCTGCCCGCAGACCCGGAAAATCCTGTGGCCGCTTCCAGACGCCGGTTGTGGAGCGGGGTGTACTCGTTGAGGTGCTCATCGGCGGTGCTGAGGAGAAAGGCGTCCAGTCCGAGGGTCGAGAGGGTGGAGTCAGGAAGAAGCGTGGGCATGGTTGGGTTTACGAGGCTGAAGGTCCATAGAGAGTCCGGCCACGCTCCTCTTGGAGAGGAGGTTGGCAGCAAACGACTTCCCTGAACACGAACGAAGGGGTCAGGGGCTGAGTCTCAGCATACTCGAATGCCTCCGGGCGAACAAGCAGGGCGTCTGCGGGCTCCGGATGAGGGAGGGCTTCATCTTCCCACAGGCAGGCTGCGGAAAGTTTCGTCTTTGAACGGGGCGCAAATCCGTTCATGCTAAAGGGCCAATATCCCTCGCCATCCAGGACGCCTGCTCGGCACGGATCCGAACGTTTGGCCCATTTTGACACCCGACTGACTCCCTGAACCGGAACATGATGAAAGCTTTAGGAATGGGACTGCTGCTGCTTGGCTCAGCGGTGCTCCTCTCAGCCCAGGAACTGCCCGCTCCGCAACAGGGCCCAGCCGCGTCCCCAACGGTGACGGTGGAAGGGCAGGTGCAAGTGGACGCAACCGCCATTCCTCCGGGGGGGCTGGACGTGGTGCTGCTGAAGTTTGTGGTCGATGATCAGGGAAATGTGAACACAACGGGGCCAGTGGCGCGGATCAAGAGTGACGCACAGGGGCAGTTCCGTTTTGCCGATGTTCCTCGGGAGATGCGAGCCGCCTACCGCCTAGGGTCCCGGATCAACGGAGAACTGGTCAGCTCCGAGCTGTTCTTCATGTCTCCCGACCGGGTGACCTTTGAGGTGAACATCCAGCCGCCAACCACCTCAACCGACACGGCGAAGCTCGACATTGAGCAAACGTCCCTTGTCTTCGAGGGCGGCATTGGGCTGTTGCAGATGACCGAGGTGCTGAGCATCAGCAACCCCACGCAGGACCGGATTGATACCTCGGAGACACCACTGGTGGTGGAGCTGCCCGATGGTTTCCGGAGCTTCCGGATGCTGGAGGCGAAGGAGGGAGAGGATTACCAACTCTCTGGCAACCAGCTTTCCATCACCCGCCTCTTTCCTCCGGGAGGCCGGCAGATTCTTTATCAGTACCAACTGCCCGCTCTGTTTGGACAAGCCACGGTGGTGCGTCCGCTCAAGCACTCGCTGGAACTGCTGAGCGCCTTCACCGCTCTGGATGACCTGACGATTCAGTCGGATCAACTGGAATACACCGGCGAACAGTCGATGGGTGGGACGCAGTTCCGGGTGTGGAAGGGCAAAGCCGGCACCGCCACTGCGGCCGAGTTGACCGTCAGTGGTATTGCCGTGCAGGCGCAGGTTTATGGCATTGTCACGATTGTGGTGCTGGTGCTGCTGAGTCTGGTGCTGCTGGTCTTCTGGAAAACCCGCCTAGGCCAGGCAACGGAATAAAAAGGCCCTCATGGCTCTGGAACCACGCCTGAACCGAACTCGCCTCCTGCTGGTGGTCCTCTTGCTGGTGGTCAGCGCCTGGGGACTGGAGGAGCGCGTGCTGCGTCCACGTCTTGAGGCAGAGGCTCAGCTCCAGCAGCAGCTCCGTACCGCACAGGCGGCGCTGGCAAAACGACCTCCGCTGGCAGCTCTTCCCGATCCGGGACCACCTGCCGCGCTCAAGCCGCATCACTGGAGCTCAACGGAAACGCAGTATCGCTTGGTTCGGGCTCTTCCCACCGACAACCTAACCCTCTTGGAACAGCAGCTCGGGCCCGTCCAGCAGCAAGCAGAGCACCAGGAGCGTGAGCTGCAGCTGAAGTTTTCCGGAAGCTGGACCGCCTTTCAGCAGGCGTGGCAGGACTGGGAACGTTCCCCCGGGATGCCCGTCAAGGTCCTGCACCTGCAGAACCCTCACCCTCAGGAGCAGAACCCCAGCCTGCAAATCGCGGTGACGCTGAGTCTGCTGGAACAGGCTCCGGATGAGCCGTAAGCTCCTGTTCATCGGACTCAGCCTGCTAGCCGCAGGTTCTTCCGGACGTGCTGATCCGTTCAATCCCTTCCGCTCCCTGCTGGAATCGGAGTCTTCTTCTGCTGAAGCAACTTCCGAGGCACCGGCCCCTTCCTCGTCTGGCCCCGCAGACCCTACCCTGCCAAAGGCTCCACCTCCGTCTGCTCCCGTAAAGCCTGCGATGTCACAAAACGTGCCTCCGGAACCATCTCCTACTCACCGTCCAACAGGCTCTGCAGAGGGGACGTCGGTGCAGGTGCAGGCGGTTGTGGAAACGGAGGAAGGACGCTACGCGCTGCTCAAGCAAGGAGACCGGCACCAGTGGGTGCAGGCGGGGGGAATCTTTGCAGGGTGGACGGTTGAGGCACTGGCCCCGGAGGCCGTGACCCTGCAGCAGGGAGAGCGTCAGCTGCAGCTGCACCCTAGCTCCCGGTAAGGGTGCCTAAGAGAACCAGCTGTGGGCGGGTGTATTCGTCATCGTGAATGGGCACCGCAAGTTCCAGCTTCAGCGGCACCTGAAAGAGCGAAACGGTGTCCAGCATCCACTCCACGCCAATCCCAACGTTTTGCCGAAGTGGCCGATCAGTGGAGGACTCTCCGTGCGACCAGATGCGTCCCTGATCATAAAAGAGGATGCCCTGGACGTCGTAAGCGCTGATGTCCGACCACCAGGTTTGGGTGCTGAGGGGAAACCGGAGGTCACTTCGCCAGGCCTCCAGTTCATCATCCCGGAGGGCGGTGGTTTGAGGGTAGCCGCGAAGCACTTCCGGAGAGCCAAGCTGGAATTTTTTCTGCAGAGGCGTGAAGCCGTCCGTGGTACCCCGAATGGCCTGCAGCCAGAACTCGACCTGAAACCCCAGGGTCCAGCTTTGCAGCAACTGCCCTCGCCAGAGCCGGTAGTCAAAATCCGACCGTGCCCCCGCCAGCGTTTGCTCGTACCACGTTTCTCCTTCCAGCTGCAGCAGCGACGGCCGCTCCCACGTCCCAGTATAATCAAGGCGCACGGTGCTCAGGTTTCCTGTTTCGTCTGAGGCATTCTCCTCTCCTTCCTGAACCTGGAGGAGCAACTCCTGTTGCAGGTTGAGGTGCACCTCGTGGTTGATCTGGTCCTCGTAGCTGGGGGACGTGTATCCCAGCCCCAGCCCATAGGAGCGGATGCCGCCGAACTCGGAGGCATTGAGAAAGAGCTCCCCGCCCTGCGTCAGCCAATTCCGGCGGGTGTACTGAGTCAGGTAGATGAATTGATGGTTCCGGGACCCGTAGCCGGGCGCCAGGATGAACTCGTTGTTGTCAAACCGCTGACGAACACCGATGCCTAGGGAGTTGCCGTCAATAGCATTGCTGGAGAGGCCGGGAATGAGGGCAATGAGCTGCTCGCGTTGCTTCTTCCAGTCGAAGGCAAAGCGAACCCGCAGGAAGTTCCGAGAGTGGTTGTTGATGCGTGAGTCTTCCAACAGGGTTTCACCCGGATCCAGGGACACCCAGTCGGGAGCTGTTTCGCTGTAGAAGACCACGGTCTCCTGAAGCGGACGTCCGGAGAGCCGACGGCGTTGCTGTTCGTTTGGGGACAGGTACAGCTGGACGTCAATGGGCATCCGCCCCTTCCCCAGGCGCTGCACCTCCACAGTGGTCCGGAAATTTCCCTCGGACAATTCCTCCACCTGCATGCGCCCCAAGGCATAATCGAGCGTCCGGGTGGTCCGGAACCACTGTTCGAAGAACCAGTGCCAGTCCTCTCCCGGAGGCGTCAGCGCCTGTTCCAGACGGGGCAGGGACGTGGGGGTGTGCGGGTGGGCGAGCAGCCGTACCAGTCCTTCCCGGAAGTGCACGGTTCCCTGCACTGACTCCAGCATGGAAAGCACCAGCGCCGTTTTGTAGGTCACCACCCGAAGGTGGTCCTGAGAGGCTGGAGCGGTTCGGAAGGACGTGGCGATGGGCCGGAGCAATTCATGGCGGATGCCGCGGATGGGCTGTTCAAAAAAATGCTCCCGGTAGCGCGGGTTGAGCCAGTCCCAGAAGTCAAAGATGGTGGCGTCGGCGCCGTAGCGGTCTTCAAAGTACTGCAATCCCAAAAAGGCCGGAACGCCCAGCCGGAGCCACAGGTCCCGATTGCGGTCTGCCGGAAGCCATTCTCCAAACCAGAGTTGTCCCAACGCCCGGGTCAGGAAGGACACGGAGCGCCGGTCCAGAAAAGTGGAACGCTGCAGGTTGGCCGTGGGAATGAGAACGAGGTTGCCATACACGCGGACCTCCTCGAACGGCGCCGGAGTTTCCACCAGGTGAATGGTGTCCCAAGGAACCTGAAGGTGGTAGCGCTCTTTGCAAAAGGCAAGGAACGAACGGACGGTCTCAGCGAGGAGTCGAGTCCGCTGCACCTCTCCTTGGCGAACCTGAAAAGTCAGGCGCGGCCCGGGCTCCGCCTTCTCTTCAACCCAGGCTGGCTTGAGCTGAGGAGAGAAGACCACCGGAAAGCGGAGCAGCAGGGGCTCCGGCTGCGACTCCAGAGGCTCTTCCGGCCGTAGGCTTCGGTCCTGATCTGGGACAATCAGACGTCCGGGCTGACGCGTCGTCCAGGTGACGTGGTAATGTGCAGGACGGAGCAGGTCCAGGCTCAGCACCGGAGTCTTTCCTTCTTGTGGTGGAACAAGCGGGTGCCAGAGGGTGGTCATGAGCTGGTCCCGGAGGACGCCTTCCATGAGGCGTTCTGGAAAGCGTGTGGAGAACTCAATCTCCACTTCGTCAGCCACCGTAGTCTGTCCCGGCGCAGGGAAAATGCGCAGCAACCCATCGTCCGGAGAGTAGCCGATTTCGACCTCGGGATTCGGCGCCAACTCAAACGGCAACTCCACGCCGGTTTGGGTCCGAACCGCATGAATGAGGGTGCCTCCGGAGTGGAAGCCAAAGGGAAACAGGGGGTCCTGGCTGTTGTCCGTGAAGCGGTCCTGGGCAAACACGGGAACCAGCCGATGCCGGCGGATTCCCCGGGAGTCCCGTGCCTGGAAGCGGTTCATGGGCAGGAGCAGAATCCGCTGAGTGGCAGGCCCGGAATCGTAGGGAAAACGAACTTGCATTTTAGCCTCAAGCCGTTTCTGATCGTGGTCGTAGTCCACCTGGATCTGGTAGCGGGGAAACGTCTTGGGGGAAGACGCGATCCCGTCCAGAGGCAACACGAGGAGGAAGATCAGGGCGAGCAGAAACGAGCCCCTTGAGGTCGTCGAATTCACGAACACCGTCATTGTGGCATAGCGACTCAGGTAGTTTGGGCTAGAGCCTAGCCTTGGTGTCCTCAACAAACAACCCCAAATCGACTTTCCAGATCGCATGTCTTCCATCTTCACCAAAATCATCCAGGGAGGCATTCCCTGTGAGCGTCTCCTTGAGACCGAGTCCGAGTTTTCCTTCCTTGACATCAACCCCAAATCCAAGGGACACGCGTTGGTGGTGCCCAAACGAGAGGTCGCCCGTTTGGAAGACCTGCCCCCGGAAGAAGCCGCGGCCCTGATGAAGACGCTGCAGCGAGTGGCAACTGCTGTGAGCCGTTCGCAGGAGGGCGTGGATTACAACGTGGTTCTCAATAATGGCCCAGATGCTGGACAGGAAGTGTTCCATGTGCACTTTCACATCATCCCCCGACCTCCCGGAAGCTCTCGGCGTGATCAGGTCACGTATGCTGAGGGTGAGTTGGGACAAGTTGGAGCTGCGATCCGTGCCTGCCTTGACTGAACAGGCGATCTTGGAGCTGGGAAGCAGCGCCATCCGCTTGGTGATCGGGCAGCTGGATGCGGCCGGTGCCGTGGCCATTCATCAGAAGTGGAGCCGCCACGTCCGGTTGGGACAGGCGGTCTTTCAGCAGGGAAGGGTGACTGGAGGACTGCTGGAGGAGTTGACGCAGGCGCTGCAAGAGCTTCACGCGGAGCTGCTGCGTTGGGTGCCGCCGCCGTTGCTACGGATCTATGCCACCAGCGCGGTTCGTTCAGCAAGCAACCAGGAGGAACTGGTTCGGTGCGTGGAGAACACGATGCAGGCGTCGGTTCGGATTCTCAGTGGCCCCGAGGAGGCACAAGCGATGATCCGGGGCCTGTTGAGGCGTTACCCGTCCGGAGGCGTGGATGCGATTGTGGCCGACCTTGGAGGGGGGAGTCTGGAGCTGACACGGCTGGAGCAGCGGGTGATCCGTGAGCAGGTCAGCCTAGATCAAGGAACCCTCCGGAGGCCAGATCCCGAACAGCTACGAACGGCTCTAGACGCTTGGCAGGCAAAGCCTCCGGAGGGGGCGGAACTGCTGCTGACTGGAGGCAACGCCAAGGTGCTCGGACGCATTTTGCCAGAGCTGGCGTCCGGACGCCCTGCCTGTTTGGATCCAGTGCTGACGTGGTCGGAGTTTCAAGAAGCCTCAACGCAACTGGCCCAGCTTTCGGTCCCGGAACGCATGCAGCGCTGGGACCTCCGTCCTCACCAAGCGGAGGTGCTAACCCCCGCCATTCAAATTTTCCAGCAACTGGGACAGAGCTTTCGCCCACAGCGTGTCCAGATGCTGGGAATGGCCCTGAAGGAGGCCCTGTTTTACTTTGAAGACCCCGCCCCTGGTCCCTGATCGCTTTATCTGGAAGGGGTTCAAAAAAGAGCGTGTGTCTTCAGCGAAATCATGGCATTACTTTGGGGCTTTTTGTTCGCAACCTCGCTAAGGAGCATTTCATCATGCGCAAGATGTTTCATACCTTTACCGTGGTGGTCCTAGCCATCAACGGGATTGTCGCGGCACTTGGGACCCCCGCCATTTTGTGGTCCTTGGTGGTGCTGGGCCCCATCATCCTGCTGGGTTACCGGGATATGGCGCAAAAGAACCACACCATCCTCAGAAATTATCCGGTTTTGGGACACTTCCGGTTCCTGCTTGAAGAGATTCGCCCGGAGATTCACCAGTACTTTGTGGAGTCTGATACCGACGGAACTCCCTTCAACCGCCAGCAACGCAGCGTGGTGTACGCCCGCTCCAAGAACGCGCGGGACACCATCCCGTTTGGAACCATGCGGAATGTGTATGAGGTCGGATATGAGTGGGTCAACCACTCCTTGATGGCCAAGCACATTGAGCCAAATGAGATGCGGGTGATGATTGGAGGCCCCGACTGCAAGCAGCCTTACTCGGCAAGCATCCTCAATGTTTCGGCTATGAGCTTCGGGGCACTGAGCTCCAACGCCATCCGGGCGCTCAACCTAGGCGCCAAGATGGGAAAGTTTGCCCACAACACGGGAGAGGGCGGGATCAGTCCCTACCACCTACAGGGCGGTGACCTGATCTGGCAGATTGGAACCGGCTACTTCGGTTGCCGAACCCACGAAGGTGACTTCAACCCGGAGACGTTTCAAATGCGTGCCACGCACGAGAACGTCAAGATGATCGAAATCAAGGTCTCGCAGGGCGCCAAGCCGGGACACGGAGGCATTTTGCCGGCGGCCAAGCTGACCAAGGAAATTTCCGAAATCCGGGATGTCCCGATGGGACACGACGTCAACTCGCCCCCCGGACACCGGGCCTTCAGCAACCCGCTGGAGATGGTGGAGTTCATTGCCAAGCTCCAGGAGCTTTCAGGTGGCAAGCCGGTGGGCTTCAAGCTGTGTGTGGGAAAACGCCGGGAGTTCCTAGCAATCTGTAAGGCGATGCTGCAAACGGGCATCACGCCGGACTTCATCACCGTTGATGGTGGTGAGGGAGGAACTGGTGCCGCGCCAACTGAGTTCACCGACAGCATCGGGACTCCGTTGGTGGAGGGACTGATTTTTGTCCACAGTGCTCTGCTGGGCTGTGGCCTCCGGGACAAGATCCGCGTCATTTCCAGCGGCAAGGTCACCTCGGGCTTTGGCATCATCAAGCGCTTGGCGCTGGGAGCGGATGCCTGCAACACCGCCCGAGGCATGATGATGGCGCTGGGCTGCATTCAGGCTCAGAAGTGCAACACGAACACCTGCCCGGTGGGCGTGGCCACCCAAGACGCTCGCTATGCCGACGGCTTGGTGGTGGAAGACAAGGCCCAGCGGGTTTATAACTTCCATCGCAACACCGAGGTCAGCGTGTCCGAAATGCTGGGCGCCATGGGGCTCACCGGCACCGAGGAGGTGCGGCCGTGGCACCTCATGCGCCGGACGGGGCCGACGGAAATCCGGAACTACTCTGAGATCTACGACTTCCTGGAGCCCGGAATCCTGCTGAACGATCCGCCTCCTTCCTTTGCCCGTGCCTGGAACGCGGCAACAGCTGATCGGTTCTGAGCATAAAAAAAGGGAAGCGGATGGACCAGCCACCCGCTTCCCTCTTGGTACCTTCCTTTTTCAGGACGCGGTTCGCGTCACTCTTCCTTAAAAATCCTCGTCGATGAGCTCCAGCTCGTCTCCTAGGTCAAAGTCTTCTTCCAGCAGATCATTCTCAGACAGCTCCTCTTCAGAGAAGAGTGGGGTGGCGGCGATGGTGGCCGCGACCGCGTCGGTCTCCTGCAGACCTGGAGCCTGCTCTTGAGCCAGGGTCTTCAGGACGCTCTGAGCGACAGAGGCCAGGCTGACCGGCTGCGTGAGGAAGTCGGTGGCGCCTTGATTGATCGCATGCAGGCGGGTTTCCAGAGAAACAGAGCCTCCCAAGAAGATGACAGAGGTTTCTGGGAACTGTTCCTTGGTTTGGAGCATTGCGTCAATGGACTCCTGCGGGTCGTGGGAGTACCACTCCATGATGGTCACGTCCACCGGGTCCAGCTTCATCATGCGCCAGAGGCTGTGTTTCTTGCTCATCACCTCAGATTCAAACCCGCACCGTTCCGTGAGGTAGCGCTTCAGGGTGCCGGCCTGCTCCTCCTGCTCACTCATGATCATGACGATCTTGCCAGCATAGGCCATTGGAGACAGATCCCCCGGAGCAAACTCGGTGACAAGCGCCGGAGCCTGTTCGTCGAGCTCTAGGTACTCCTCCTGTGCTGCCGGAGCAGATTCGGCTGGTGCGGAGTCGTCTCCTTCCTCGATGGGGTAGTCCTCTCCGGTGACGGACATGATGTAGTCCCGCAGGCGTTCCTGCTCGTCAGGAGTGATTTCCACAAACTGGACAGCGGCCTGGTAGTACCACTCGATGGGCCAGCACCAGCGCACCTTGCCTTCGAGTTCGAAGTCCGGACGGAAGCCGATGGTAACGGTTTCTCCATCAGAGAGGGAGTTTTCACAGTGAAAGCGAACCCCATTCAACGAAACGTCCAACCCGGTTGCCACGGGGTCAGACCACTCTGCTGTGCGGATTTCGATGGTTTCTTCAAAGAGGACTCGGAGAAATTGTCGTCGTTCGGCACCCATGGATTTTATTCGAGGAAGGAGTCAGGAATTTGTGCCAGCTGGCATAATGGTGAATCTAGCTTTACCACCATCTGCAACCGGAGTAAAGCTTTCGGCAAGCGTCATGAGCGATTCAGCTTGGAAAACGATTGAGAATCGACACTTCAGGCGCCTTCAACGCGTGGAGGCGCAGTGCTGCCAAGGAAATACGGTTTTCTGGATCCAGACGATCCCAGTAGCGTTGCGCGGTCGCCTGAGGCGATTCGGCAACCGGAAACAGCAGGGGGCGTCCCGTGAAGCTGGGCAGCGGTGAACCGTCTGCTTCGTAGGTGCTGAGGCCCACTCCAATGCCTGCCGGGAAATCAGGGTAGTGGTAGTAGCTGTGTTCAGACAAGCCCCCCCAGGCGGATTTGCGGATCTGCGAGAGGCAGACGGGCTGATGCGCGGCATCAAGGTCGAGCAATCCGGTGATGCGCGGTGTGAAGTTGGGCGCATCCGGCTCATGCTGTTCGCTGATGAGGGACTGTTCAAAGGACAGGCCACGGGACATGCCTTCAATCACCGTGTCCGTCTGAGTGCCGTTGCTGACGACCCAACCGTGTGGGAGCGGACGGATGGCGTGGTAGATGATCAGAGACGGGTCCTCGACCTTGCTTGGGTCGGCAGCTTCTGTCCGGAGCTGCTGGTCTTCCCAGACAAACACGCGGTTGCGGCTGTTGGCGCTGCGTCCCATGATCCAGTAGACGATGATCCACGATTCTGCGTCCACTCGTCCAATGACAATGCCTCGGCCCGGATAGGATTTGGCCAAGTGGGACTGAAAGTTCTGTTCTGCTTCACGCAGGGCGTCAGTACTCATAAACCTCAAACTGTTCATGATGAAGGGCCTCGGAGACCTTGAGGACGATGGGCTGACCCACCTCTTGCTCCAGCTCCTGCAGGGCCTCCTGCTCCTCTGCCTGAAGGTAGCTGAGGACATCGGGGTGAACATAGACGCTGATCGATCCCTTGCCGTTGACCTGGCAGCTGCGCTGAATCTCCCGGAAGATTTCGTAGCAAACGGTTTGGGAAGACTTGATCTGTCCGGTGCCGTCGCAGTAAGGGCAGGGGTCGCAGAGGTACCGACTCAGGTTTTCCCGGTCCCGCTTGCGCGTCATCTCCACCAGTCCCATTTCGCTGATCTGAAGGATCTTGCTGCGGGCTTTGTCGTTCCGCAGGTGGTCCTTCAGGGTCTGATAGACCATCTGCCGGTGCTGTGAGGACTCCATGTCGATGAAGTCGATGATGATGATGCCACCGATGTTGCGCAGCTGAAGCTGATAGACGATCTCTTCTGCGGCCTCTAGGTTGGTGCGGAGGATGGTCTTTTCGTGACTTTCCTTGCCAACGAAGCGTCCGGTGTTGACGTCAATGGCCGTGAGGGCTTCTGTCTGGTCGATGATGAGGTACCCGCCGGAACGGAGCCACACCTTCTGGCTGAGGGCGCGATCGATCTCCGCCTCAATCCCGTAGTAGTCGAAGATGGGGAGATCGCGGTCGAACATCTCGATCATGGACGCGTAGCGTGGGAGGTAGGTTCGGACGAACTGCCGCACCTCCTGATAGCGCTTGCCGTGGTCGAGCACCAGCCTCCGGACATCGGTGGAAAACATGTCCCGGATTGTGCGGAAGATGACGTTCAGGTCCGTGTGCAGCAGCGCCGGGGCTTCGAGCTCACGGTAACGCTTCCGGATGTCTTCCCAGAGGGAGGCCAGGTAGTTGATGTCGGAGTGAAGGTCCTCCTCGCTCCGTCCCTCGGCAACGGTCCGGATGATGAAGCCACCGGTCTCAGGACGCAGCTGGCTGACCAGGTTTTTCAGACGGTTCCGCTCCTTTTCTTCCGAAATCTGCCGTGAAACGCCGAGGGTGGAAGACGCGGGCATGTACACGAGGTTCCGGCCCGGCAGCGAAATGTGGTTGGTGATGCGAGCGCCTTTGGTGCCGATGGGGCCCTTGGAAACCTGCACCAGAACGTCCTGACCCTCCTTGAGGATCTGTTCAATGTTTTGTTCTTTGGACTTTTTCTTGGAAGGACGGTCGTCCTCATCCTCGTCCACGAGTTCCTTGTGGTTCAGGATGTCATCAATGTAGAGGAACGCAGCACGCTCCACGCCAATGTCAACAAACGCTGACTCCATTCCGGGAAGCACCTTGAGCACCTTGCCCTTGTAGATGTTGCCCACGAGGCGCTGTTCGCGTTCCCGTTCATGGAAGAGCTCACAGAGCATTCCTCCTTCCATCACGGCAACACGTGTTTCGTGCGGAGAGTAGTTGACGATAATGTCTTTCGCCATGTTGGGGCAGTCCCTTGCCTGCTAAAGGTGAAGCCGCGGCGTCATGCCGTCGGGGTTGCGTCACGGATCAGGTCCAGCATGTCCTTGACTGCCGAAGGCAGGCCACTGAAGACTGCTCGGCTGATGATGCTGTGCCCAATGTTGAGTTCGTGAAGGTGCGGTAGCGCACAGAGGCGGCGCGTGTTTTGGTAATTGAGGCCGTGTCCGGCATTGACCTGCAGGCCCAGTTCATGGGCGCGTTCGGCGGCTGTGTGGAGGCGCTGATACTCCGCTTCCACCGCAGCGCCGCGTGCGTTGGCGTAGCTTCCGGTGTGCAACTCAATGTCGGTGGCACCGCTGGCGTGGCTGGCTTCCACCTGCTCCACCGTTGGGTCAATGAAGAGGCTGACCCGGATGCCCTGCTCCTGAAGGCGAGCGATGCTGGTACGCAGTAGGTCCGGAGCCTTGGCAACCTCTAGGCCTCCTTCGGTGGTGACCTCTTCACGGCGTTCCGGAACCAAGGTCACCACCTCTGGCAGCGTCTTCAGGGCAATCTCCACCATCTCTTCCGTGACAGCCATTTCGAGGTTCATCACCGTCTGAATGGTCTCCCGGAGGAGCCGGACGTCTCGGTCGATGATGTGGCGCCGGTCTTCTCGCAGGTGGACCGTGACGCCTTGGGCGCCGGACAGTTCCACCAGGGCCGCAGCCGCAAGAGGATCAGGCTCACTGCCACGACGGGCTTGCCGAATCGTGGCAACGTGGTCGATGTTCACGTGCAAGGAAATCACAAAACCTCAAAAACTCAGGGGTTGCCAGGCAGGAGATCATCCCGCATTTCTGTCAAGCGCTCGGTCTTGACCCATAAGGATACCGTAGGCCACTGCTGCAACAAGGTAATTTCTTCAGGAAGCACCACTTGGGGGATGACCTTGTAGCTGCCGGGTTCATACTGGCTCACATCGACAACGCCATAGACCTGTTGCAGGGAGAGCGCGTCGATGAGGTTGGCAGGGCCTTCAACGAAGACGTTGAATTTGGACGGGTTGAGCAGGCTCACGTATGCGGTATTTCTAAGGTAAATCGGGACATTGTCAAACCGTTTCTTGATCGGCACTCCCTTCACCGAGACCCGAGCAACAAATGCCTCCGTCTTCGGCGCCACCACCTGCAGGTCCCGCCGAGGGAGGTCCAGCTGAACCGTAAAGTCCGCATCTTCCTTCAGGCCCCTCAGGTCAATTTCCGAAGTCATGACCTCCTCAATGCGTTCCAGCTCGGCGCGGGTGCCGCGGACAGTGATCACAGCAGGGTTGACCGTCACTGTGTCCAGCAGGTAGCCCTTGGCCACGCGACCCTGATACCGGGCCCGGACGGGCAGTTCCTTGCGGACCAGCTCCTCAATGGTCAGCCGCACCTGTGCCGGGTTGATGCGTGCAACACGGACGTGGCTGGGCGCCTGAATGTTGGCCTCGGTCAGGGTGTAGTCAAGGGTGCCTTCAGCCGCATTGGTAAGGTCGAGAATGGCTTGAATCTCCAGTGGATTGAGGACGCTTCCGCGGCTCTGGGTTTCCACGGCAATGTTGACCTGAGGGGGATCTGCTGTGACCTGATACTCTGGCCCCACATTCTTGAATGCCACGGGCGTGAAGAAGCTCATCTGGATGGGATCGGCCACCTGTTTGGCAATGCTCCAGATGAAGATGGCCATGCCGATGGCAATGAGCTTGAACTGGAGGTTTTCCCGTTTCATGACGCCCCCTTTGCTGCAGAGGGAGCCTCTTTGGCTTCAGCGGCTTCCTCATCCGGACGGTCGAGGGGGAAGCTGTTTTGCAGCTCCGAGGGGGTGCGTCCGGAGAGCATCTCAAACAGTCCATTGCGGATCTGTTCTGGGGAACCTCGGAAGAGTTGGCCCCGGTGGGCAATGCTGATCTCCTTCCGCTCCTCCGAGACGACCAAGACAATGGCATCGGTTTCTTCAGTCAAGCCAATGGCGGCCCGGTGACGGGTGCCGAGGATGGAGCTGATGCGGCTGTTCATGGAAACAGGAAGCAGGCACTGCGCCGCGACCAATTCTCCCTTGCGGCTGACCAGGACCGCGCCATCATGCAGCGGGGACGTGGGATGGAAGATGCTCAGCAACAGCCCTTCGCTGACCCTAGCATCCAGCATGGTCCCTCGGTCGGTGTAGTTCCGGAGTCCAAGCTCGCGTTCCAGAACAATGAGGGCCCCGATGCGTTGACGGGCCATGACTCGGCAGGCCTGAAGGATCTGCTCCACTGCCGTCCGCTGTTCCTGGTCGTTGTCCCGGAACAGGGTGAAGAGGCCAATGTGCGCCAGAGCATTCCGGATGTCGGCCTGAAAGAGGACAACGAGCACCAGCACCAGCGAGCTGGCAAGGTTGTCCAGCAGAAGCCGGGTGGCATCCAGTTCAAGGTAGGCGGAGACGAGGTAGAGGGCAAGGAGGAGCACGAACCCCATGAGCATGGGGATCGTGCGGGTGCCTTTGATCAGGATGAGGATGCGGTAGAAAATGACCGACAGGAGCGTGATGTCTAGGAGATCCTGCCAACGCAGCTGGGCATTTTCAAAAAATAAACTCAGTGACCCCACAGGGTAATGCTGGAAACGACGACGGTCGGGTGCAAGGAAGTACGCGCGGTTACGCGGATGAAGAGACTCCCTTACAGTGTTGCAGAATTTGCACCACCTCTTCACCGTCAATGGTTTCCTTCTCAATCAGCTTGGCTGCAACCTGATCCAGCGCCTGGGCGTTGGTTTTCAAAATGGAGCAGGCCCGTTCGTAGCACTCGTTGAGCAGCTTGCGAACTTCCGCATCAATGGTCCGGGACGTTTCATTGCTGATGTTCCGGTGCTGCTGCAGGTCTCGGCCAAGGAACATCTGTCCGCCCTCGGCATAAGCGACCGGGCCCAGCTGTTCATTCATGCCCCACTGACAGATCATCTTGCGCGCCAGTTCCGTGGCCTTCTTGAGGTCGTCGCTGGCGCCGGTGGTGAAACGGTTAAAAATCAAATCTTCGGCGGCCCGGCCTCCCATGATCATGGCAATCTGCCCCAGCAGGCCTCGGCGGTTGTAGCTGTGCCGGTCCTCTTCTGGGAGGAGCATGGTCACACCCAAGGCACGTCCGCGCGGGATGATGGTGACCTTGTGGACGGGGTCCACCTCCTTGATGGCCGCAGCCACGAGGGCGTGTCCGGCTTCATGGTAGGCGGTGGTCTTCTTCTCATCATCGGTGATCAGCATGCTCCGCCGTTCTGCGCCCATCAGGACCTTGTCCTTGGCATACTCGAAGTCGGCAAGGCTGACCTTTTCATGACCCTGCCGGGCGGCCCAGAGCGCAGCCTCGTTGGTCAGGTTGGCCAGATCGGCCCCCGTGAAGCCGGGGGTGCCCCGTGCGATCACCTGCAGGTCCACGCCTTCCTCCATTTCAATTTCCTTGGTGTGCACCTTGAGGATGGCAGCTCGTCCGAGAATGTCGGGCTTGGGAACCATGATGTGCCGGTCAAAGCGTCCGGGCCGCAGCAGAGCCGGGTCAAGGACGTCCGGACGGTTGGTGGCAGCAATGACGATGATGCCTTCGTTGGGAGCAAAGCCGTCCATCTCCACTAGGAGCTGGTTGAGGGTCTGCTCCCGCTCGTCGTTTCCGCCTCCGAGGCCTGCGCCTCGGCTCCGGCCCACAGCATCAATTTCGTCGATGAAGATGATGCAGGGGGAGTGCTTCTTGCCTTGCTCAAACAGGTCCCGGACCCGGCTGGCGCCGACCCCGACAAACATTTCCACAAAGTCGGAGCCGCTGATGCTGAAGAACGGCACCCCTGCTTCTCCGGCAATTGCTTTGGCAAGCAGCGTTTTTCCGGTGCCAGGGTCGCCCATCAGCAGAACCCCCCGAGGAATCTCGCCCCCAAGCTTTTCAAATTTTTGCGGATCCGAAAGGAAGTCCACAATCTCTGAAACCTCTTCCCGGGCTTCATCGACGCCTTGGACGTCGGAGAACATGACGGGGTTGTCCTTCTTTTCCAGCATCCGGGTCCGGACCTTCCCAAAGCTCATCATGCGTCCTCCGCCCCCTTGCATCTGACGCATGAAGAAGATCCAGATGCCGATGATCAGCAGCATGGGCAACCAGCTGTTGAGGATGGCTAGGAAGAGGCTACCTTGATCCGGAGGCTCCACACGAGTGCGGACCTGGTTTTCATCAAGGATGCGGTACAGCTCCGGGTAGTGCGGGGTTTGGGTCTGGAACCGACCGTTGGACTCGTTGAGGCCAATCAGCGTCTGACCACGGACCACCACCTCCAGGATGCTTCCGGACTCCACTTGCGAGAGGAAGTCGGAGAAGGGGATCTGTCGGTCAGCCGTTGGACGGTTGCCCACGACGTTGAAGAGCAGGAGCATCACCAGGCCAATCACCAGCCAGATGCCCATGTTGCGCACAAATGAGTTCATGTTGTGTGGTTTTCAAGAAGGAGGTTCATGGGCAACCGAACCGCGGAGCCTAAAATTTCCGGAAACGCCGATTCTGCCTCGTGCGTTTTCGGCACAGTTGCTGTTTTCCCAAAATCATAGCAAAATCGTTCCATATTTACAGGGGAATGGCAAGCAAAGCCCCCTTTCGTCAAGGAGAGCCTGTTCCGGGTGCTTCTTGGCTCCTGCAACCGCTGAACAGCGGGTTGCCCCACCCTTCAATCATGGACTCCTTCGTGTCCCACTCGGCCTCCGCTCCGCTCCGCCTGCAGCGCATTGGGATCTTCACCAATGCCCCTGAAAAAAAGGAACTCCTGGCCCACATGGAGGAGTGGGCCAAAGCCCATGGAATTGAGATCCTGCCGCTGGAGTGGAATGGAGGAACCGAAACCCCGGTGGACCTCAACATCGTCTTTGGGGGCGATGGCTCTGTGCTGTCGGCGTTGGTCAACTACCCGACACCACCGGTGCTGGCAATCAATTACGGCACCGTCGGGTTTCTGACAGCAGGGGACCGAGATGAGCTGAAGGAGGTCCTGGCTCGGCTGCTGGAAGGCCGTTACATCATCAGCGAACGGTCGATGCTGGAGTGCGTGCACCCTCAGGGCACAACTTACGCGGTCAATGAGATCGTCGTCAAAGGGGCCACCCGCCTCATTACTGTGGAACTCAACATCAACGACCAGCCGATCCGGACCATCCGCGGAGATGGGGTCATTGTCGGAACCGCCACCGGCAGCACCGCCTACCTCCTGGCCGCAGGGTCACCGATTGTCATGCCGGAGCTGCGGTGCATGATTGTCAGTGGTCTGAACGAGTACGACTTCCGGGCTCGGCAACTGGTGGTGACCGGCGATTCCCGCATCCGCCTCAAGGTGGGGGCCAACACCCGAGAGCATGAGATCTACCTCTCAGTCGATGGGAAGAACAAAATCCTTCTGAAAGTGGACGACGAGGTGCACATCCGGGAATCCAACCGCCGGGCCCGCTTGCTGTTTCCAGAACAGAACTACTTCTTCCACAACCTCTTCTCTCGACTCTCGTGGTGAAGCAATCGTGGCGGTGGATGGTACCGTATGGAGGAGCCGCAGGACTTTCGGTGGCGCTCCATGCCGGGCTCGTTTATGGGCTGATGCAGTTCCGGGGGACCCCAATGGCGGCTTCCATGCGCCGTCCTCCGGTGATGAACGTCTCGCTGGTTCCGGAGTCGGTGCGGACCCCGCAGCCTGAAGCCACGGGAGCAGCGAAGACCCCGCAGGTGCTGCTTGCTGGAGCAGCCCCCCCGAAACCGGCACCGCCCCCCCCTCCGGACCCGCCCAAGGCCCCTGAACCCGCCCCAGAGCCTCCTCCGGAGCCTCCGGCCCCGGCGCCTCCGAGCCTGCAGAGCATCCTAGGTGAGGTGGTCTCACAGCCGCCTCTGTCGGTGCAGCCTCCGGTGGCTTCCGGAGGAGGCGCCCAGCTGGCCCAATCGCTTCAGGGACTCTTCTCAGACCTAGACCTTGTGGACCTAGAGAAGAAGGAGGAACCACAGGAGCCTCCGGACGTACGACTCAGTCAGCAGGAGGCAAAGATCTACCGGCTGCGCATCGCTCAGTTTTTTGAAGAACGCTGGGTGGTCCCGCTCCATCAGGCGGAGCAGGCCCTGAGGGCCACCATCCGTTTTGAGATCCGCAAAAGTGGGGAAGTGCTGCAGTGGCGCCTCACGGAGTCCTCCGGAAATCGACGTTTTGATCGCTCGGTGGAGCAGATGCTGAATGGCTTGCAATTTCTGCCATCCTTGCCAGATTCCTATCCTGAATCAACCTACTCGTTTGGGGTTCGGTTCAGTCCCAACCAAATTGCCTTCTGAACGCACGCCCCGTGATCTGCCGCCTACTCACCGTCCTCATCTGCTGGTCCGTCTGGGTCTTCCCGTCAGGGGCTTGGGCGCTGGACTACTTTGAGGTGACGAATCCGAAGTTCCGCCCGTTGCGAGTGGGCATTGAGTCGCAGCCGGCAACCTCGGTGGAAGCCCTCTACCTGCAGGCCGTTCTCAAGAACAACATTGAGCAGAGCATGTTCTTCACGCTGGAAACGGCCACTGTGGAGGACCTTGCCCGGAACAGCGGCCCGGCCTTTCACATCAAGCTCCTGCTGGAAGAAACCCAGCCCCGTCTCTTCCGGATGATCGCCTGGGAGCGTGGACGCCGGGCGCCTCTGATTGATCAGGAGTGGCTGCAGCAACCGGAACAGGAGCTGCGGGACATGGGGCTGGAGGCTGCTGAGCAGTTCATCCGGACCACCCTGGGCTTTTCTGGGGTCACCCGGTCGCAGTTGGCCTTTACCGCCCAGACGGATCGGGGCCGCAAGAACATCATGCTGGTTCAGTATGATGGAACCCTGCAGCAGCGCTTCTCCTACAACCTTGGCACCAACAACCTGGCCCAGTGGTCGTTTGACAACAGCCAGCTCCTCTACGTCACCTTCACGCGCTCCAGCGCTCAGCTGCAGCTGCAGCCCGCCCACCGCCTGCAGGCCCGGATTCTGACCTTCCCGTCTCGCTTCCAGCCTCTTGGAGGAAACTGGGGTCCGGATCGCCAGAATCTGCTCATCACGCTGGTGCATCAGGGCAACTCTGATATCTATCAGTACAATCTAGAAACCGGAACCCTCCGTCCCCTCATCACTGGGAAGGGACTGGAAACCTCCCCCGTCTGGTCCCCAGATGGCTCCCGGATCGCCTACGTGTCCGACCAGGCCCGGGCCAATGAACCGCAGATCTACCTCTACACCCCCAAAACCCGGACTCAGGAGCGGCTGACCTTCAAGGGAAACTACAACAGTTCGCCCCGGTGGTCTCCGGATGGAAAGCAGCTTGCCTATGAAGGCAAGCAACGCGGGTACTTCCAGATCTTCAAGTACGACTTGGAGCGCAAGCAGCATCAGCAGCTGACGTTTGGGCGCTACGATTCAGAGAAGCCAGACTGGTCTCCCAATGGTCAGCAGCTGGTGATCAGCTCCCGAAAGTCAGGCACGCCTAAGCTGTACTACCTTTCTGCCTACGGCGGGCGCCTCGTCCGTGTGACGACCAATCCCCCGGAGGTCGCTGAGACCAACCCGGTCTGGAGTCGCTAGGAGGAGGCATGCCAAGTGGAAGGCGTCGTTGGCGACGGTGGGGCGTGCTGCTCCTGGTCGTGTGGGGTCTCGGAGGAGCTGTTGCGAGTGCGGATGAGCTTGCCGATCTGCAGCAGACCGTCGAGCGCCAGGCCAAGCTGCTCCGGACCCTGCAGGGCATCGTGGCGCAGCAGTCGGTGAAGCTGCAAGAGCTGGAAACGGCCCTGCCCCCACAGGACCTGCTTGATAACCTGATGCGCTCACTGAAGGACCTGGAGACGCAGCAGGCGAGCCTGGAGTCCCGCATTGCCGCCTTGGAAGCGCAGCAGGATGCGAGTGCGGTGTCGACCGACTGGGCGGTGCTGCTGCAGTCCTTGCTTCTGCTGCAATCCGGCAATCCGGAGGCTGCGGCGGAGGCCAGCCGTCCGTTGCTCAACAACACGGCCGCTCAGGTGCCACGTCCAGAACTCCTTGCGGCGCTGGGGCACGCTCTGCTGTTTGCCGGGAAGGAGCGCCAGGCTTCCTACTACCTCGGCACCCTGATCAAGAACCATCCGGACAGCCCCCTGGTGCCAGTGGCGCTCTATGAGCTGGGCGTTGCCTTTGGGAACCTCGGAGACCGGGACAAACAGGTGGTGGTGTGGCAGCAGCTGCAGACCGCCTTCCCGAACCATGAGCTGTCCCGGACCCTGGTGCTGCCTCCTGCTTCCCGGCGCTAATCACGCCTCCCTGCCGCTTCCGGCTTCACCGTTGTTGAGACCTTCATGACCGCTTCCTCGTCCTCGGACCGGCTGCTGACGCCGGTTCTGCTGTCCGGATGCCTGATCCTGCTGGTGGGCTTTGCCATCCGGGCCAGCTTTGGGGTGTTTCAGATTCCCATTGCTCAGGAGTTTGATTGGCCCCGCGCAGAGTTCTCCCTCGCCATTGCCATCCAGAACCTCGCCTGGGGAGTGGGACAGCCCCTCTTTGGCGCCCTCGCGGAAAAGTTTGGGGACCGGTTGGCGGTCATCTTGGGGGCCTTGATGTATTCGGTGGGACTGGTCCTGAGTGGCTTTGCCGAGAGCCCGGGGGCGCATCAGCTGCTGGAGGTGCTCGTGGGCTTCGGGGTCGCAGGAACCGGTTTTGGCGTCATCCTCGCTGTGGTCGGACGTGCCGCCTCTGACGAAAAACGCTCCCTTGCGCTGGGAGTGGCCACAGCTGCAGGGTCGGCGGGTCAGATTGTGGGACCACCGACAGCGGATTTCCTGCTGCAGTCCTTCCACTGGTCCGAGGTCTTCTTTGTGTTTGCCGTGGCAATTCTGGCCGTGCTGCTGGCGCTTCCCTTCCTCAATGGCGGCACTCCGGCGACCCGTAAGGAACTGGAGGAAAGCATGGGGCAGGTGCTGAAGAAGGCCTTCCGGGACCCCTCGTACACGATGATCTTCCTCGGGTTCTTTTCCTGTGGATTTCAGTTGGCGTTCATCACCGCACACTTTCCGGCTTTTGTGACCGAGATGTGCAGCACCATTCCACAGAACAGCGTCTTGCGCAGCATGGGAGTGGCATCCACCTCTGCCCTGGGCGCCTTTTCCATTGCGGTGATTGGAGCGGCCAACCTGGTAGGGACAATTACGGCGGGCGCGTTGGGAAAGAACCACTCGAAGAAGGGACTGCTGTCCGTGATCTACACAGGCCGCACCATTGCCGCGGCGCTGTTCATCATGCTGCCCATGACTCCGGATTCTGTGGTGCTGTTTTCCGTGACCATGGGGGCGCTCTGGCTGGCAACGGTTCCGCTGACATCGGGGCTTGTGGCCCACATCTATGGCCTCAAGTACATGGGCACCCTCTATGGCATCGTCTTCTTCTCCCACCAACTGGGAGGCTTTTTGGGCGTGTGGCTGGGAGGAATCTTTTACGACCTCTATGGCTCGTATGACCTTGTCTGGTGGGTCGGTGTGGGAGTGGGGGCCTTCTCCGCAGTGGTGCACCTCCCGGTCAAGGAGGTTCCGTTGGGCAAGCGGACACCAGCGGGCGCCTGAGCTAACAGTCGCGCGGAGGCCGGAGCGTCTGAAACAGGTTGTGGAGGCTTCCGAGCAAGAGGATGGGCGCTAGGAGGGCCACGTTGCAGGGAACGCGGAGCAGGTGCAGGTGTTCCGGAAGCTCATCCACCCACCGAAGCGCCCGTAGCAGCAACGACCCGCACTTGGGGCACCCCAGTCGCCCAATCCACATGACCGTAGAAATGAGGGTCCGGGAGATCCAGCAGAGCCACGGCGGTTTCTCGGTGTGCGGAAGGGAGTCAAGCCACTCAATGTACCCTGGATCCAGCTGACTGAGTCGCGCCCCTTCGCGGATGATGTTCAGGTACCGCAGCGAGGGCGGAACGTCTTCCGGAAGCGTGCGGTGCGGCAACGCCCGGAAGGCCTTTGCTGGGAAGCGGCGGCCATCGTAAGACTCCACCTCCACCTCCACCAGCGTGTAGGCGTGCCCGTCTCCCTCACTCTGCACCAGCTTCTGAAACTCCTCCGGACGGAACCGGAGCAGTACCCCATGCACCGTGCCGTTGGCATCAGGCTCAATGCCGGCCATCGAGGGCTCCAGCCACCGGATGCTCTTGAGGTTGAAGGCCAGACGCCAGCCCTTCAGTTTGCCAGGAAGGACCTCGTCAATGCAGAGGTTGGCACGTCCCTGCCGCTTCTCAGGGTGCAGGTTGGAGCCGATGGCAAAGTTCCAGATGGACGAGTCATCACAATCGGATGAAGGAGACGGAGGCATTGCTTGGGACAACACGTTGAGGTGATGGACGCTTCGGGGGCAGGACTCCCAGCCCAATTTTGGTGAACAGCTTGACCTCAGCTTAATGAATACGCCCGGAAAGCTCAACGCCCACGCCCTGGGCTTCGGGAGTCTCAGGCGGAAGCACTGGACGATCTAGGGAAAGCGGTGTACGCTAGGCCCTTTGCACTGAACCCCCGGAACGGTGGTTTGAGGAAGCAACCGACCCTGAAGGCGCCGCTGGCTCTCAGGGACTTCCCCTCGTGATGGAATGATTGATAAAAATCTCATTGGACACAGCTTCGACCCGGTGGTTCTGCCGGTCGAGGCCGGGCGCCTCCGCTTTGTCGCCAAAGCCCTGGGGCAGACGGACCCGATCTACACCGATGTGGCGGTGGCACAGGCTGCGGGATACCGGAACCTGCCGGCGCCCCCAACCTTCCCGTTCATGCTGGAAGCTGATGCGCTGGACCTCAGGGCCTTCTGTGAGTACTTGGGCCAGGACCTGCGTCGCCTGCTTCATGCTGAGCAGAGCTACACCTACCACCAGCCCATCTGTGCAGGAGACGAGATCACCTTCGTCAAAACCCTGACAGAGATCTTCGACAAGAAGAATGGGGCCCTGGAGTTTGTCATCTCGGACAACACCCTGAGCAATCAGGATGGAATCCTCTGTGCCGAGAGCCGGACCAACTATGTCTTTCGTAACGCTTGAGCGGTGAGGAGTATGCCTACTTTTGACGAGGTGCAGGTGGGAGATGACCTCCCTGTGCTCACAACGGATCCGGTCACCCGCCACACGCTGGCGCTCTACTGTGGGGCCTCCGGAGACCACAATCCCATTCATGTTGACCTAGATTACGCGAAATCCGCAGGGCTGGAGGACGTCATTGCCCACGGCATGCTGTCCATGGGGTACCTGGCTCGGATGCTCACGAACTGGGTGCCGCAGTCTCAGATCCGGACCTACAGGACCCGCTTTACTGCGATGACGCACATTGGCGACACCGTCACGTGCACAGGACGAGTTGCGGAAAAATTTGAAGAGGCCGGAGAAAAACGGGTCCGGGTGGAACTCTTTGCGGCTACTCCACAGGCGCAGACCCTTGTTGCAGAAGCTGTGGTGGCGCTGGCCTGAGGTGCAGGAACCGCGGTTTTCTGAAGAAACGCCCAACGGGTCCGCTTAAGGATTGAATCCGGAAGGCGGCCCGAGTATGATTGGCCCACTCTGCTCTCAAGAAGGCACAGAAAAAGAGGCTTTTCCAAGGAGCACGAGGGGTTTCTGTTCCTGCTTTCAACGTGTTCCGGCATGCATCAGTCTCTTCTGGCCCGTCTGACGTTCATTTTGCTGGCGCTCCTTGCTCTGGGCGCTGATCCGAAGATCGAGGTCCAGGACTTTCGGCCTCGGCCCATGCAGAACCTCTGGCAGCTTCAGCAGCTGCTTCCCTACCTGGCGGTTCTGGCGGCGGTGATGGGCGTGCTCATCTTTGTCTTGGTGTGGTACCGGCGCCGCAATCGGATGGAACGCCTCCGGAACCTCAGCGAAAAGCGAGCGTCCATGGACCTAGACACGTTTCTAGGGACGCTTGAGGTCACCCCCGCTCAGAAGACCCTCCTCACGCAACTGGCGGGTGAGAACCCCCGGATTCAGCTCAACTACGCCAAGAGCCGACGCAAGTTCGATGAAGCCGCCAAGCGCTTCCGGGACGAACGAGACGGGGGAGATCCGGACCTGACGACCCTCTACTCGCTGCGGATTGCCTTGGGGTTTGGCTTCTCCAATGTGCAAAACGAATTCAACGACACCCGGATGCTGGAACCCGGAACGCCGCTCAACTGCCGGTTGGGACGTGGAGAGCAGGCCTTCACCTTCCGGACCTCTGTGCTGGACAACCACGAGGTCTGCTGGCTGGCGGAACTTCCGGAGGGGTATGAGTTTCCGGCGGGCACCAAGGACCTGCTCTGCCAGGTGGTCCGGGGGCCTCAGCACTTCGGATTTGCCGCACCGGTGCTGAGCTTTCAGCAGCAGGGACGTACGCTGGTGCTGGGACACTCGCACCGCATCAAGCAACAAGCCACCAAGAGCGTGGGGCACAAAGCGGCTGAAGCGGCGGCTCAGACCCCCGCGGTCAATCTTCCTCCCAGTGAACTGATTTAATCCCCAACCACCCGCCTATGACGTCTCCTGAGTCCCCGGGCCTGACTCCTGCTGAGGTTCGGCAGGTGCTGGACCGCAACGGTTTCTCTCTTGCTGATCCGCAGTGGGAACAGCTGGAACAGTGGGCTGTCCTGATGCAGGAGGTCAACCAACGGGTCAACCTGATCTCCCGGAAGGAAATCCACCTGCTCTGGGAGCGGCACGTTCTGCCTTGCCTGGCCCTGGTGGCGTTGCGGGACCTTCCGGAGGGGGCGGACGTCTGTGACTTTGGAACAGGAGGCGGGCTTCCGGGACTCCTCCTGGCGATTGCGCGTCCGGACCTGCGTCTGACGCTGCTGGACTCGCGGCAGAAGAAGATTTCGGTGGTGCAGGAAATGATCGATGCGCTGCAGCTGAAGAACGCCCAAACCGTGGTGGGGCGTGGAGAGGAATTGGGCAAGGTCCGTCCGTGGCGCCAACGCTTCGATGTGGTCACCGCCCGGGCAGTGGCGCCACTGGAGGATCTGGTGTTCTGGACAACGAATTTACGCAAGCCTGAGGCCCTGCTGCACGTCTTCAAGGGGGGCGAGATCCGGGACGAGATCATTCAGACCATCAAACGCTTCCCCGGGACCAAGGTGGAAAAAAGCCTGATGGTCCTCAAAGGCTACACCGGGCTTGCTGAAAATCAGAAGTTTCTGGTCTCCCTCAACTTCGCCTCGACCCTGAAAAAATCCCTCCCCCTCGTTTCATGAAGGTCATCACCCTCAACTGCAACGGACTGCGAGCAGCCACCCGCAAGGGCTTCCTGGACTGGATGAACACGCAGCAGGCTGACGTCCTCTGCCTGCAGGAAACACGGATTCAGGAGCATCAGCTGACCGATGCCATGAAGACCCCTGGTGGTCTGGAGGGCGCATTTCATTTTGCAGAAAAGCCGGGGTACTCCGGGGTGTCTCTTGCGTGGCGGCAGGCTCCGGATGCGTGGCAACAGGGCATCGGTTGGGAAGCCTTTGATGCAGAAGGTCGGTTCCTCAAGGCTGACTGGGGCAACCTGAGCGTGGTGTCGCTGTACCTGCCTTCCGGCACCAGCAAGGACGCGCGTCAAGAGTTCAAGTACGAAACCATGGACTATCTGGAACGTTGGATGGTGGAGTTTCAGAAGACGGGGCGCGAGTGCATCATCTGCGGAGACTGGAACATTGCGCATCAGGAGATCGACCTGAAGAACTGGAAGGGCAACCAGAAGAATTCCGGATTTTTGCCAGAAGAGCGGGCCTGGCTGACCAAGCTCTTTGAGGAACTGGGATGGGTGGACGTGTTCCGGAAGCTCAACCCCAACCCGGATCAGTACACCTGGTGGTCGAACCGAGGACAGGCCTGGGCCAAGAACGTCGGGTGGCGCATCGACTACCAGATTGCCACCCCCGGAGTGGCCGCGACGGCAGTGGCCACGTCCATCCACCGCGAACCTCGCTTCTCCGACCACGCTCCACTGATCATCGACTACCACTGGCCGTAGCTCCCCCTAGGAGCAGAGGCCGCAACCCTTCTGACTGAGGCAACCCATGAGCGAAACCCAAGGACAGTGCCTGTGTGGCGACATCACGTTTCAGGTGACCGGTGAGCCGGTGATGCAGGGAAACTGTCACTGCACGGATTGCAAACGGGCCACTGGAGCCAGCTACGCAACCATCGCGTTTTTCAAAACCGAGCAGTTCACCCTGCTCTCTGGAACCCCAAAGCGTTTTGCCCACGAGGCTGACAGCGGAAGCCAGATGACCAAGACGTTCTGTCCCAACTGCGGGTCTTTGCTGTTTGGAAGCAACTCCCGGCGCGAGGGCGTGGTTTCAGTTTACGTGGGCTCGCTGGAACAGCCCTCATGGCTGCAGCCGCAGTTCAACGTTTGGACCTCCCGGGCCTTCTCCTGCACACCGCTGGATCCGGAGGTGGTCGCATTTGAGAAAGGGAAATCGTGACGGAGACCGTCTTCAGTCCCGGGCTCTTTGACCTTCAGGTCAACGGCTTTGCCGGGATCGACTACAACGATGCCGGGCTCACGCCTGAGGCGTTTGAACAGTCGCTGCAGACGATGCTGCAGACCGGAGTGACCGGCTGCCTGCCGACGATCATCACCAGCAGCGAAGCGCACCAAACGGCCTGCCTTCAGGCCCTTGAAGCCGCCCGCGCCGCTTCTCCGTTGGCACAAGCGATGGTGCCGGGTTATCACCTAGAAGGTCCGTTCCTCAACCCCGGAGAGGGGTACCGTGGAGTGCATCCTGCGGAACACATGGTTCCGGCAACCTGGGAACACTTTCAGCGTCTGCAGGAAGCGGCGGGAGGACGCATTCGCCTGATCACGGTTGCTCCGGAGCAGCCGGGAGTGATGGACCTGATTCCTCGGTGGCGAGAGCAGGGGGTCACGGTTTCGCTGGGACACTGTAACCCGAGCCTGGAGGAGGTCCGTGCCGCTGCCGCCGCAGGAGCGGAGCTTTCCACACACCTAGGGAACGGGACCGTGCAGTTGCTGGCGAAGTCCAACAACCCCGTCTTTCACCAGCTTGCAGAAGATGGCCTGAAGGCCAGTTTCATTGCCGATGGCTTCCACCTTCCGGCCTCAGTGTTGGGCATTTACCTCCGGGCCAAGCAGTCCTCCCGGACCCTGTTGGTCACCGATGGCACTGCGGGGTGTGCCGCTGCTCCGGGGCGTTACACTTTGGGACCGGTGACCATTGAGCGCTTAGAAGAACCGAAGGTGGTGCTGCCGGGCACCAGCAGTCCTGCCGGATCTGCCATTACGCTCTCTGCATGTGTCCAGAATGTGGTGAACTGGTTTGGAGTTTCGTTGGAAGAGGCCGTGGGGTGGGCTTCTGCTCAGCCCAAGGCCCTCTTGGGGCTTCCAGAGGCTTCCGTGCTTCCGGAGCAGCTGACCTGGTCCGTGGGTTCTTCAGGTCCGGAACTGACCGCTGTGTCTTTGGGAGAGTGGCAGGTTTCGGCATGGCAAGACTCTGCCGCCTCTGCCTGAGCGTTTCCCGCTGTTTCTCACTCAGCTTTCCGTGCAGAAACAGTTGCCGAATGAGGCAGGAGGCGCCTGCGAGGGAGCGCACGTGGAGAACCTTAGGAGCCCCTGAGGAAGGCCAGTAGCTCACTCCGGAACTCGGAGAAGCCTTTGTTCAGGGTCTTGGTTTCCACGTCCGTTCGCTGAGATGCCGAGAGGGCTTCAGGCGGTTGAACCAAGAGGCGCCGGATGGTCCAGGTCCGTTCCGGAGCGGCAGAGGCATCAGGTCCCTGGAGGATGACGGTCAGCTTGGCGATGGCAATGCCGTGAAAGAGCGTCCCGTCATGAGGCCGCAGCTCAAAGTGAACCGTTGTGGAAAGGCTCCAGGGCTCAGTTTCCGTTGCCTCCTCTGCCAAGAGCCCTTCTTCCTGCAACAGCTGCTGCAACTGAGACGCACCAACGGTCTCTGCGGCGACCCGAAAGGTCCGGGTGGCCGGAACAGGAGGCGGTGTTTCTGAAACAGGGGGCCGCGGCATCCGGGCGAGTGTGAAGTGCTGCTGCTGAGCGGCCCAGTAGGCGTGCTCAAAGCGGACCTCCCGGAGAGGCACATCGGCACAGCGTTCCCGGAGTTCCTGCGAGTAGGTCAGGGTTCCTGTTTCCTCTCCGGACTCCGTCAGGGTCCGTTGCGTCCGACGGATGGTCCGGTCGCGGATGCGGGATGAGATGTTGCAGAGCAGGTCCCGCCCCGCCTGAAGCTCAGCTGCATTTCGGCAGGAAAACGGTGTCTCGCAGTCTTCGACAACGGCAACTCCGCACCACTCTTCCGTTTGGCAACTGGGAGGAAACGCGAGGCTCCAGCTCGGAGGTCCGGAGCGGTTTGGAGGAGATGCAGGCGCTGACACCTCAGCCGATTCTCCATTCAGGTCCCCGCTCAGCTGAGCCTGGTGGTTCTGTTGGGCGGCAGCCAGCCGCTCAGCAACATCAGGGCGCTCCGGAGTGACACAGGCGCTCAGCAGTAGGAGCACTCCGACCCCAAGACCCTTCCTCATAAGGCCTGACTCAGCTGCTCAAGAAAGTCGGGCGCTGATCCTTCGAGCACCCACCGAACCGATCCATCTGGATCCATCACAACAATTGAGGGAAAGAGCATCAGCGTCCCGTACTCCTGTGCCTGCGGAAAGAGTCCGGCCCGGGCAAAACGCTTGGTCACCGATCCAAGTTCATCAAAGAAAAGACGGGACTCCGGAAGGCCAAGCTGTTGAGCAAAGCGCCGGATGCTGGCTTGGGTGTCCGGCTGATCGGTGATACCGAGCTCAGGAACATACGGGTTGATGAAGAGGAGCCGGTCCTCGGCACCCCGTTGCCGCATCATCTGCAACAGCGCAGGCATCTCCTCAAAGCACGGTGGGCAGCGGGTGAAGAAGAAGGAAAGCACCAGCGTCCCTGAAGCCTGTTGCGAGTCGAGGCGTTCCCCGGTCAGGCTCCGGAGGCGAAAGCGTAGCTGTGGCGTTTGGGCTCCGGCTTCTGCGACCAGGAAGGTGATCAGGAGGAGGCAGAGGATCAGGCGTCGGCTCACTGCGTCAACTGCTCCATCTCGGTGTCAAAGGCGTCCTTGAGCATCTCCCGGTGCTGATCCCGAGCGCGGGCCAGGCGTTGGTCCATCACTTCACGCTGAATGGCACTCTTCATCTGGGCAAGTCCTTCTCCATCAAGCACCACCCAGACGTACAGTTCGCTGCTGTCAGGGTCCATCCACTGCTTGATCACCCGGGAGCCGATGAGGTTTTCATCCACCCGCTGCTGCACGGCGTTTTGGGTGTTGGCGGTTCCTAACTCCTCCGCTTCCTCAACCCCTTGCTCAAGCAGACGCTGTCGGGTGCTGGAGAGGACGCTCCGGACCCGAGCCTTGATGCGGGTGGCCAGCTCGTTCCGGGCAGCAAGAAGGGCGTCTTCCCGCTGAACCTGGCTGCCCAGCTTGGACTTCGGGGCGCTGGCAACGGCGCCAATGCCTTCCTTTCCGGGGAAGTTGCTGGAGTAGTCCCCGAGCGTTTGCACCCACTCAGGTTGGTCTTCCAGCGAGGTTCCTTCTCGGACGGCCGCTTGGTTGCTGCTGCATCCGGAAAGGAAGAGGGTGACCCCCGCCACCCAGACCAGGGTCAGCAGGAAAACGGAAGGGGCACGGTTGGCCATGATGAGGCTCCTGAAAATGAGGTTGGGACGCGCTCGCACTCGGCAGGCCGGAGTCCCTCTTGGGGAAGACCGCCCGGCGCGACGAGAGCGAATCAGCGGGAACAGTGGCCTCATTCTCTCAGCTTCTGCTGATTCCTCAAGCGCCTCCTGCGCCCGTCGTCGGGTTGGAGGCGTGCGATTGCTCGGTGCGATTGGCCTTTCCTTTTCCGCCTGATCCCTTACGGTGCTGTTCGGAAAATTTGTTGCGTTTACCCCTCCATTGCGGCACTGAGCGGAGGCGGCTTACAACCTTGCTAGTCAGGAGACCAGGGTGAGTTCAAGAGTCATCATTGTGGGAGCCGGAGTCGCGGGACTGTCTGCGGCGATTCACCTGCACCGCGGCGGCCGTGAGGTCACGATTCTGGAAGCCTCGGATGCACCAGGAGGACGGGTCCGGACCGATGTGGTGAACGGGTTTCGGTTGGACCGCGGGTTCCAGGTGCTCCTGACGGCCTATCCGGAGGCACAGCGGCTGCTGGACTACTCTGCGCTCAAGCTGAAGTCCTTTCAGCCGGGGGCAATCCTTTGGCGTCAGGGCACACGGTACCGCATTGCCGATCCGTGGCGGGCGCCGCTGGAGGCGCTGGAGCACCTGAGTCCGATGCTGGGAAGCTGGCAGGACCGCTGGAACCTGTTTCGGTTCCGGAACGAGGTGAAGCGGGCGAGCCTCCATGACCTCTTCCAGAAGCCTGACCGCTCCACGCAGGAAGCCTTTCGGGACCGAGGTTTCAGTGACGAAATGATCACGGGCTTCTTGGCTCCGTTCTACCGGGGCATCTTTCTGGAGCAGGAACTGACCACCAGTGCCCGGATGCTGGACTTTACCTTCAAGATGTTTGCTTCAGGCAACACCGCGGTGCCGGCTCTTGGGATGGCTCAGATTCCAGAGCAGCTCGCCCAGAGCCTGCCTCCTGATACCGTGGAGTATGAAACACCGGTCAAGGAAGCGCGTTCCGGAGCGGTTGTGCTCGCTGACGGAACCGTCCGGGAAGCCGATCAGGTGGTGGTGGCAACAGACGGCACTCAGGCGCATCAGCTGGTGCCCGGAAGCCCTGCGCCTGCTTGGAACCGAGTGGTGTGCTACTACTACTCGGCGCCGCAGCCTCCGGAAGCAGAGGCCCTGCTGGTGCTCAACGGAGACGACACGGGGCCGGTCAACAATGTGGCTGTGATGAGTCGGGTGTCGGACGCGTTGGCGCCCGCAGGAAAGGAACTGATCTCGGTGTCGGTGATTGACCCAGAAGCGAGCCCTGAGGCGACCGAGCAGGCGGTCCGGGAGCAGCTGGAAGGCTGGTATGGGTCGATGGTCCGGGAGTGGGAGCTGCTGCGTACGTATGACCTGCCACAGGCGCTGCCGGCACAACCGGTCGGCTTGCGCAATCGCTTCGAAAAACCCGTCAAGGTGGACGCCGGCCTCTTCGTCTGCGGAGACCACCGCGAGCATGCCTCCTTGCAAGGCGCCATGCGGGCGGGCCGGCGGGCTGCCGAAGCGATTCTCTATGACTTTGATTCCGCTGCACGCGGATGAAGACGCGTCCGGGACCGCAAAGGATCCCGGCGCAGAGGATCAGCCCTGAGGCTGCATGAGGGAAAGGACCTTCTCAGGCATCTGATTGGCCTGGGCCAGCATGGCTTGGCTGGCCTGGAACATGATCTGGTTGCTGGTCAGCTTGGACATCTCTTCAGCCACATCGGTGTCGCGAATCTTGGACTCGCCGGCGACATTGTTCTCTTCAGCCACCTTCAGGCTGCTCAATCCCCGCTCCATGGTGTGCTTCTGGAAGGCGCCAATGCGTCCGCGCAGGGTGCTGACTTCGTCAATGGCCTGCTCAATGACCTTTGTGGAATCCTTGGCTCCCTGCAGGTCCCGCACGTCAATTTCTGAGAGGTTCCGGAAGGTGCTGTCGTTGTCCACGCCCTGACCCAGCTTGTTGGTCCGGACGTTGCCGATGGAGATGGAGGCGTTTTGCTTGGGACGCGGGCCCAGGCTGAACTCCTGAGACTGCTGAGAGACGTGAATGTAACCCTCAATGACAGGGTTGCTGGGGCTGCCCACCACTTCGTCCTGAGTCTCCTGAATGAACTCCGTGCCCACCTGCTCGCCATTCTCGTCCAAAACCGGAACTTCCTTGAGGCCGATCTCGCGGTTGTAGCGAATCTTCAGGCCCTCTGCAGTGGAACCCGCGAGCGCGGTCAGTTCCTGTCCGTGGCCCTCTGCGGTGTCGCCGTTGATGGTGCCTGCGACGTCTTGGCCGGCTTCGGAGCTGGTTGCCATGTTGCGCTCAGGACCGACGATGCCGGGGATGTTGCAGGTAACGGTGAAGGAGGTGTGGTCTCCAAACTCACGGTGCCGGAACAGCAGGGTGCTGTCTGGACCTTCAAGGACATCGACATTGACGCCGTCGCGCTCCATCTGCTTCTGCATGGCCCGGACGATGATGCCGCGGATCTGCTCAGAAGCCTTCTCGGCCGGAAGGATGTCCGGGCTGTCCTGATGGTCCTTGAGGATCTTGTGAATGTCAGCGTTGAGCTGCTTGTTTTCCTGGGCGTTGAGCTCAGAGTTCCGTCCGTTCTCGTTGACCAAGAGGATGATGCCGTCGCCGTAGTTGTCGATGGTGAGGGGCTCAGACCCTTTGATGTGAGAGCGCGTGGCCACCCGGGAGATGTCGACCTCGTAGCCCTTGCCGGGGGAGGACTGGGTCTCGGTGGTAGCGCTGACGAAATCGAGGTTGTTGCCCACAGCGACGCCATCCACTCCGAGGTCTCCAGTGAGGAGCTTCCGTCCGGAGAAGGTCGTGTTCTGCACAATCCGGTCAATGGAATCGAGCAGGTTGTCGATCTCCATCTGGTCGGCTTCCAGCATGTACTCGTCGTTCACGGCTTCGTTGGCCGCATGGACGCTGAGCTGCTTGAGCTGAATGAGGATGCCACTGATTTCGTTGAGGGCACCTTCGGCGGTCTGGAGCAGAGAGACTGAAACCTGGCCGTTCGCATACGCCTGCTGGAGGCCCACAATGTTGCCCCGGAGCCGCTCAGAGTTGATCAGCGAAGCCGGTCCGTCGGACCCTCGGTTGATGGCCATGCCGGAGCTGAGCTTTTCAATGGAGCCGCTGATGCTGCGAAAGTTATCATTCGCGTGGCGAAGGGCATTCAGCGAGGCGACGTTGTTACGAATCTTCATGGTCTCTCAGTCGTTAGGGGAGGGGTGTCCCACGTTCCCTTCTCCTATCGGCATTTCTGCCAGAAACTTTAGGACGACGAGGCCATTTTTTTACCAAGGGGGGCGTTGGGGGCCGTCAGGGACGGTTGGGGTAGACGGTGCGGAGTTCATCCTTGATGGGAGGCGGGTTCTTGCGGTACTTCTCGACGTAGCGGAGCATGGACTTGTAGTCGAACTCGTTCTTCGGTTGCGGCGGGAGGAGGCTGTCGTTGTCGAGGGTGGCCAGCACCTTCTTGAGCCGTTCATAGGCAGGAGCCGATTCGACACGCTGCCGCAGGGCCTGATAGTTGAGGGGCGGGTTGACGGTTCCGTAGGAAGGGGTCCCTGCTTCCTGGGCCCATGCGGTGCTGCTCAGAGAGAGCAGAAGGAGGATCCATGCCTTTTTCATGACTTCAGTCCCCATAGCGAGCAGGTGCCCGGCATTCGTCAAAACGCTCCGGGTTGTATGAAAAAAAATCAGCTTCCCGGGCCTGCCGGTCTTCTTCCAGCGCCGGGAGGCAGGCCTCGTAGTTGGCGGAGTTGTAGGACTGGAGCGCACACCCGCTCAGAAGGACAAGCAGGATCAGCCAGCGGAACGACATGGTTTCTTCTTCAGTAAACGGTGAACATGGTGGGCCAGGCGCTGGCCAAAGGTTTCCAATGCTTCCGGAGGCGTGTTCCAGCCCCAACTGACCCGGAGGCTGGCCCGGGCTTGCTCTCGGCTCCGGCCCTGAGCGAGGAGCACCGGACTGGCTTCCAGCGCACCTGAGGAGCAGGCGGAACCAGTAGACACACCGATGCCGTCAAGATCGAGCGAAATCAACAGCGTCTCGGCACTCAGCCCCGTGATGCCAAAGTTGAGGGTGTGCGGCAGGCAATCGGCATCCTGGGGACTGTTGCGGAAGTACCCCGGAAGCGCCTCCACCAGCGGAAGCACCCGCTGCCGAGCCTCCTGAAACTGCTGCTGCAGCGCGTCCTGATGGTCCAAAAACCATTCCAGCGCCGTGGCAAATCCGCACGCCAGGGCCACGCTTTCGGTCCCTGCCCGGCGGACCCGTTCCTGCTTTCCGCCCCAGATGAGGGGGTGCAGCGGCGTCTGCTTGCGGACGTAGAGCAGGCCAATTCCTTTGGGGCCACCTAGCTTATGAGACGCAGCAGTGGCATAATCAAGGAGGTTCCAGTCCAGAGGAAGCTTACCAAGGGCCTGGGTGACATCGCTGTGAAACCCGATGCCCTGAGACCGGCAGAGGGCCGAGAGGGCCGCCAGGGGCTGCCGGGCGCCGGTTTCGTTGTTGGCGGCCATGACGGACACGAGCCGTGTCTCTGGACGGAGCTGATCGGCGAGGGCATCCGGATGAACCTGCCCCTGCTCATTGACCGGAAGCTGGGTGGCAGAGACCTCCGGAAGCTGGTTGAGCGCCCGCGCGGGTTCCAGCACAGACGGGTGCTCAACGGCGGAGGTGATCAGGTGCCGGGCGCCTGAGTCCAGCACCACTTGCTGCAGCACCGTGTTGTTGCTTTCGCTTCCTCCGCTGGTAAAGAGAACCTCTTGAGGAGAGACCTCAAGTCGCCGAGCAATGCGCTTACGGGCGTCTTCCAGAAGCGTCCGGGCCGTCCGTCCTGCCTGATGGGGGCTGGAGGGGTTGCCAAAGGCACTCAGCGCCTCCACGAGGGCGTCCCGGGCTTCGGGAAGCAGTGGAGTGGTGGCGTTGTGGTCCAGGTAAATGAAATCGTTCACTTTTGTTGACTGAGTCCGTTGATGCGTGTTTTCCTCATGATGCTGATCGGGGTGGCCACGGCGGTAACCGTGGGCGCCCAGGGCACCGATTTTTTTGTGGTGCCCAAGCCTCCTCCTGAGCCTCCAGCGCCCGAAGTGGTGGCGCCTCCTCCTCCGCCCCCAAAGCCGTTGCCGCCTCCTCCGGAACCAGAACCGCTCCCTGAGCCGCCTCCGCCTCCTGAGCCAACCTCGATCTCGGATGTGATCTTCCTGCTGGATGCTTCCGGATCAATGGACGCCTACCTTTCTGGACAGAAGCAGAGCAAGTGGGCTGCGGCCTTGGAGGCGCTCCGGTTCTTTGCGCAGAACATGCAGCCGGGGACTCGGTTTCAGCTGTGGACCTTCAATGCTCGTATTGAGCAGTTGCCCAACTCGCCAGCAGTTCCCGAGGGAACCAAGGAAGTGGTGTTTGAACCGATTGGGCCCTCGAGCTCTCCGGTCCGTCAGCACCTGCTGAAGCAGCTGGAGGGGCTGGAAACCCGCGGAGGCACCAACCTCTACCAAGCGGTGCACCGGGCGCTGAACTACTTCCAGGGCTCCGCTTACCAGGTGCCTGCAGGGGCTCAGCGTCGTCAGGTGGTGGTGGTCCTAGCCGATGGGCAGGACGATCAGCTGTCCGGGTTTACGCTGGAGCAGGTCCTGCAGGCGCGCCGACGGTTCCCGGAGGTGGTGGTCCGGACCATCGGCTTTGGCGTCTCGGAAGACGGTCCGCTGCAGCAGGTGCTCTGCCGGATCGCCGGGTCTGAGCAGGGGTGCACCACGGCTCAGGACGCCTCTGAACTGCAGCGCATCATCCGTTCGTTTACAGAATCGTAGACCAAAACGGCAGGAAGGCCAAGACCCGGAAGCCGATGGGGCTTGGCAGAGGGGGAGGTGGTCAGTCGCGGGAACGGGCAGGGTTGTAGATCGCGCCTCCCAACTCCACGTAGAGCTGCAGCACCCGGCGCCCCTCTTCCCGGAGCAATTCTGGAAGGATGCGGATGCCTCGACGCTCCAGCTGCGCGTTGTAGTCGAGCGGCAACGGACCTTCGTCAAAACCGGTGAGGGACTCAACGTCCTCAGGTTCGGCAGACGACACCACCTCGCGGACGCCTGACCAGCAGACGTTTCCGAGGCACATGGCACACATCTTCCCGCTGGTGACCAACTGGTGGTCCGGAAGCGGATCTGCGGCGAGATCGAAGCTCTGGCACTTCTGCTGAGCGAGCATCAGCGCCATCATTTCAGCATGTGCGGCAGAGCAGCCTTCTGCCACCACCACGTTCACGCCCACCGAAACCAACGCCCCCGATTCCCGCTCAAAAACCGCTGCTCCAAAGGGTCCCCCCGTCTGTTCACGGATGTTGCGCTCGGTCAGCGCCAGCACAAAGCGCATGCGCTCTTCGTTGGAGGCAAGGGGAAAGGCGTGCTCCGCGACAAAGGCCGGAACCCAGTCAGGCAGCCGCAGCGTCAGGTGTTGAGGAATCATGAATGGTCTCAAAGGAGGTGGAGGGGTTGGCTACTCGGCCAAAACCAGAGTGTCTTCCGGAGCCCAGCCAATCCAGAGGGTGTCGCCCTTGGCATAGCGGGGCGCATGGCGGCTCGGGTTGAGCTGGGTGGCGGAAACCGTGGGGCCGGCTTCTGTCTTGAGGAACAGGTGGCTTTCGCTGCCGTGGTAGATGATGGCCTCCACGGAGCCGCGGAACGATAGGTGCGGAGCGGGAAACGGCTCTGGAGCCACCCGGACCTTCTCAGGACGCACCGCTAGGTGCAACGGCCCCTGCAGGGCTTCCGGATGGGGAATGCGGAGGCATCCGAATCGTTCCGTCTGAACCGCCAGCTGCCCGTTTTCATACTGCTGCACGGTTCCGGACATCAGGTTCATGCGACCAATGAAGTCGGCAACAAACCGGCAGTTCGGAGACTCATAGAGCTCGTTGGGAGGCGCGACCTGACGGACGTGTCCGGACTCCATGACAGCAATGCGGTCTGCCATGGAGAGGGCTTCGTCCTGATCGTGGGTGACAATGACAAAGGTGATGCCGACCGCCTGCTGAAGCCGGACGAGTTCCAGCTGCATGGCTTCTCGGAGCTTTGCGTCCAGGGCCGAAAGGGGCTCATCGAGCAGGAGCACGCGAGGACGCTTCACCAGGGCCCGAGCCAGGGCCACCCGCTGCCGCTGGCCTCCGGAAAGCTGATCCGGCATGCGGGACCCGTAGCCATCCAGCTTCACCAGCCCCAGGGCTTCTTTCACCCGGGGGCCAACTTCTGGCTCCGGGATTCCGGTGACCCGTAGGCCATAGGCGACATTGTCAGCAACCTTCAGGTGCGGGAACACCGCATAGGACTGGAAGACCATGTTGACCGGACGGCGGTTCGGAGGCAGGTCTTCCGTGGGCTTACCGTCAATGACGATGCGTCCTTCGGTGGGAAACTCGAATCCGGCGAGCATGCGGAGCAAGGTCGTCTTGCCGCATCCGGAGGGACCCAGGAGCGCAAAGAACTCTCCTTCCCGGATCTGCAGGGAGACGTGGTCGACTGCGGTGGTGCTGCCGAACCGTTTGACCACATCGTGGATTTCCAGAATAACAGCAGGTTCAGCCATGAGCAGAATCGTCCAGCTTGCCACCACTGCGGCTTTGGTACCACAGGGCGAGGGTGGTGAGGATGAGGGTGAGGAGGATGAGCACCGTGGAAGCGGCGTTGACCTCCGGGGTCACCGAGAAGCGGATCATGGAGTAGATCTTGATGGGAAAGGTCACCGTGTCGGGGCCGGAGGTAAAGAAGGTGATCACAAAGTCATCCAGCGACAGGGTGAAGGCGAGGAGGCCTCCGGCAATGAGGCCGGGTTTCATGTGCGGAACAAGGACGTCCCGGAAGGCCTGCCACTCGGTGGCGCCGAGGTCCTTGGCTGCTTCTTCCAGCTCGCGATTGAAGCTGCTGAGCCGGGCGCGGACGACCACTGACACAAAGGGGAAGCTGAAGGAGATGTGGGCAATGGTGATGGCGCCCAGGTTCAGAGGCCACGGCAACCCCGAAGGCCACCCCACTCGTGCAAAAAAAGCCAGCATCGCCACCCCCATGCAGATCTCCGGAATGACGATGGGGAGCGACATGGCACCTTCATAGACCGCCTTTCCTGGAAACCGGAACCGCCACAGCAGCACTGCCACCAGCGTTCCGAGAACCAGGCTGACCGCCGTGCTGACAAAGGCGATGGTCAGGGAGTTCCCAAAGGCCTCCATGAGGGAGGAGTTTCCCGCCGCCTTGCCATAGTACTTGAAGGTAAACCCGCGCCAGACGATGTTGCGGCGGCTGTCGTTGAAGCTGAAGGCGACCAGGGTGGCAATGGGAGCATAGAGGAACACAAACGTTGCCAGCAGAGTCAGGCGCATCCAGGTGCGGCGACCGTAATCAAGCGGCCCAATGGGCGTCCGGGAACGCTTCATGCGGCCTCCAGACCCGCCCGTCGGCTGTAAACCGCCCGGACGGCAAGGGCAAAGAAGGTCAGGTACATCAACAGAAACGAGAGCGCGGCGCCGAACGGCCAGTCGTTGGCCGACTTGAACTGCCGCTCAATGACGTTGGCAATCATCTGACTGTCGGTTCCGCCGAGCAGGTCGGGGGTGAGGTAGGAGCCCAGCGCCGGAATGAAGGTGATGATGATTCCGGAGACAATGCCCGGCAGCGCCAAGGGGACAATGATGGACCGGAACGTCCGCCACTGGCTGGCTCCAAGGTCCAGGCTGGCTTCGATGTAGCTGCGGTCCAGACGGTCCAGGGCCGCATAGAGGGGCAGGACCATGAACGGCAGGTGGACATAGACGAGGCCGTAGACCACGGCGAAGTTGTTGTAGAGGAACTCCAGTGGCGTGAAGCGGGCGCCCAGCAGCTGCAGGTCTCCCAGTCCCACGAGGGTAAGGACGCCCTCTCCGGCATTCCAGAACAGCTCCAGCAGGTCGTTGAGGTACCCGTTGGTTCTCAGGACGGCGATCAGGGCATAGGTCCGGATCAGCAGGTTGGTCCAGAAGGGGAGGATGACGAGCAGGAGGAGGATGGGCTTCCAGCGCTCTGAGGCAAAGGTGATGGTCAGGGCCGTGGGAAAGGCGATGACGAGGCAGAAGAAGGTGGTGAGCCCCGCGTACCAAAAGGACTTGAGGAAGATCTGAAGGTAGATGGGCTGGAGGGCCCGGATGTAGTTGTCGAGTGTTCCGGTGATGGCCACCTCGATGATGCCCTGCTTCTCTCCGAAGCTCAGGCCCCAGATCAGGCCGAGCGGCGCGAGAAAGAAGGCCACCAGCCAGAAGGTGGGAGGCAGGCCAAGAGCCCAGAACACGCGCGGAGCACGGCGCCAGGAATCCACGATGGAGGTCCACCAGTGAGAGGGTGGTCAAGCAAGGGGGGGACGGGTCCCCCCACTGTAAAACTCAGGCCGCAGAGATGCGGGTCCAGGCTTCATCAAACAGGCGCTGCGTGTCTTCCCCGCGGTACTTGGCCGACTCGCTGCGCTTGAGCACGTCATCGGTGGGGAAGATGGCCGGATTGCTCTGGTACTCGTCCGACATCTTGGCCTTAGCGGCCGCATTCGGAGTGGCGTACTGAATGTAGTCAGCAATCAGGGCGCCGGCGTCTGCATCCAGCAGGTAGTTCATGAACGCGTGGGCGTTCTCCGGATGCGGAGCACCGGTGGGAATGCAGAGGCAGTCTTGCCACACGAGGGTGCCTTCCTTGGGCACAATGAAGCCGATGTCATCATCTTCTTCCTGCACCTGAATGATGTCCCCGTTGTACTCCATGGCCAGGTCCACGTCCCCGGAAAGGAGCAGGTCCTGTCCGTTGTCTTCCGCAAAGACCTTGATGTGCTCCTTCTGCTTGGTCAGCATCTGCTCGACCTCCTTGATGGCGGCGGGGTCGGTGGCATTGAGGGAGTATCCCAGGTACTTGAGGACCACCGGGATGGTCTCGGACGGACTGTTGATGAGGGAAATTCGTCCGGAGTACTCCGGAGAGTTGAAGAGGGCCGCCCAGCTGTCGGGAACCTGAGAGACCCGGGACTTGCGGTAACCAATGCCAATGGTGCCCCACATGTAGGGAAGGCTGTAGGCCCGCTTGGGGTCGAAGGCTGCGTCCTGAAACGCCGGATCAAGGTTCTTGAAGTTCGGGATCTTGCTGTGGTCGAGCTTGACGAGCATGTTGGCCCGGATCATCCGTTCCACAAAATCGTTGGTGGGGACAATGACGTCGTAACCGGGGTTGCCCTCCTTGAGCTTCGCAAACAGCTCATCGTTGTCAGCAAACAGGTCCATGGAGACCTCAACGCCTGTGGCGTCTAGGAAGTCCTGCAGGGTGGTTTCACCAATGTAGGTGTCCCAGTTGTAGAAGTTGAGCTTCTTCTCTTCGGCACTCCAGCCTTCACGAGGCAGGAAGGTCAGGCCGGCTGCCACGGCCCCCAGGCCTTGGAGGAAGGATCGTCGGGTCAAGCGAGAACGGCGTTTAGGGCTCATGGGGCGACTCCAGAATAAGATTTCAGGGGAACGAGGCTTAAAGACGATGTTTGTATCGCAAACGCCAAAAGATCGCAAATGAATTTCAGGAATCCCGTGCAAAGCCCAAGGGGCCTTCCGGAGGAAGGAGTCGGGAGGAAAGGAGAGGGGGCGATTGTGCTTTTGGCCGAGAAGGCGTACATCAAGAAGACCTGGGCCATCACGTTTCTGCAAGCATAGGGCTTGAGAAGCCCATTGGCCAGATGCATCCGGGAGGGCATGAGCAACGAAATCTTGGGGCTGGTGCTGCTGGCCGCAGTGCTCCACGGGACCTGGAACCTGCTGCTCAAGCGGAGTGGGGACCGTTTGGTGAGCCTAGCGGTGCTGCACGCGGTGCCGGCCGTGCTGGTGACCCCGTTTTTGCTGGGAGCGTTGCCGCTGCCCCTGCCTGCAAGCTGGCCGCACATCTTCGCCTCCGTCGTCCTGCACATCGGATACAATCTTTTCCTGATCCGGGCCTACGCGCACGGGAGCCTTGGGCAGGTCTACCCGCTGGCTCGTGGCTCAGCGCCGCTGCTCACCACCGGACTGTCCCTGTGGCTGCTTCCGGATGCCCTGGGCCTCCATGAGCAGTTGGGGGTGGGGCTGATCTCGCTGGGCCTCTTCAGTCTGGTGTTCCGCCGCGGGCAACAGCGGATTCCCGGAAGAGGTGTGGCCTACGCGTTGGGAACCGGAGGATTCATTGCTGCTTACACGGTGGTGGACGGCGCCGGTGTCCGGTTGGCCGGAAACGAGTGGGCGTACATCGGTTGGCTCATCTTCTGCGAAGCCCCTCCGGCCCTCCTGCTGGCCTGGTGGCGGCGGCGCGCTCATTTTTCCCAACACCTGCGTCAGGCAGGATGGGGCAGCTTCCTAGCAGGGCTCTTCTCCTCAACAGCCTATGGCTTGGTGATCTACTCCATGGCACATGCGCCTGTTGCGCTGGTGGCCTCCATCCGGGAGACCAGTGTGGTCCTGACTCCTCTGCTGGCGGTGCTGCTGCTCAAGGAACGCTTTGACCTGCAGCAGCAGCTTGCGGCTCTGATTGTCTTTGCCGGACTGCTGACCCTCCGGCTGGGCGCGACCCTCCTTTAGCCCTCTCCCCGTTGCCGGTCTGCAGAGGGCCGGCAGCCGGCAAAACGTTGCCGTCTCCCCTTTCGACCTCAGTTCCTCCTCTGCTAGAGCACCAAGGAATTTCTGTCCCCATCTGTCCGATCGCTTCCCCAGAATTTGGTCCGCAGCTTCATGGTATTTTGTCCGAAAAATATATTTAAATCAAAATATCTATTGGGGTATCAATTTCTTTTGAGGCTGATACATTGGTTATTTTTTGTCCTTATTATGAACAATTTTTTGTCCTGAATTTACCTGATTTTTTTCCTGTTATATTTATTTGTTTTTTTGGTTGAATTTTTCC
>CBFIGY010000001.1:0-449236 GCA_965662235.1 uncultured bacterium | reverse complement strand
AGGTCATGAGCACAACGCTCACGCCACCTCTCATCCAGAACCAACTCCAGCGACCTCAACGGGGAAGTCTCTCGCAGACTACCTGTAATCCCCTCAGACACTCAACCTCCTCAGACACTCAGCAGACCGCCACTGTTGAAAACTCCCACAACAGACTCGTTGTGGGAGCCTTTCCAACTCAGCCAAACGCTAATCTCCTTAGCAGCGCTGACCTTAGCAGAGCGAGCCCCATGACTGTCTCCAGAACGCTTCTCGGCATCAGCCTCCTCTTGCTCCTGACCTTAGTCAGTTGCAGCACCAAAGATGAATCTGATGCTCCAAGCACTACAGACCTGAACAGCCTCGACCCTTACGCAAACGGGGTTCTTCCGACCGTGACCTCAGTGAATGAGGTGACCTGCGAGCCTAGCCTGCAAGCATCTGAAAATGCGGAGGTGTCTTACCTTGACCTCAACGTCTCCAACAAGCCGGACAATACAGGGCTGTTGGTCTCTTGGAAGCCCCTCAAGGGTGCCGCTTCTCATGTTTTGTTTGTTCAAAAAGGAAATCGTTATTTTTATTTCACGGTCGACGAATGCCAAAGCATGAGTCTGAGTTATAATCCCTCTCTCGTTGATGCCTGGAGCGGTTACGGTTGCGACCGTTACAGCTCTTGGTTCAAGAAAGGAGAAACCCTCACGCTCACGCTCTCCGCAGGAACCGAGGAAGAAGCCCTGGAAAGGACCGGAGCAAGAAGGTCCACAACGGTAACCATTGGAGATCCCCTTCTGTCCCCGCCAGCCCTGAGCGGCACCTTTGATGGCAGCCAGGCTCAGCTCTCGTGGAATCCGGTCACGGGCGCCAGCGCATACGAGGTTTTCAAGGTCATCTCAGGAGAGCCTACTTCTCAAGGAACAACCAGCAGCACTGAGAAGGAGGTCTCAGCCTCCGACGGCGATACCTTTCTGGTGCAAGCCACAGCCTCCGGGATCAAAAGTGCCTACTCCAATCCTCTTACGGTTCACACTGTCAACGGCAACTTTGCCATCAGCATCGACAACCTGACGATCCTGCAGGCCGTTGAGGTAGGAAGCCGTGCGACTTCAGACAACACCACCCTGATCACAGGAAAACCCGGGGTGGTCCGAGCATTCTTCAACATTACAGGTCCTGATGTTGGTCAACCCGGGGTGGTGAAGCTCTCTTCCGGATCCAATTTTCTGGAGCTCACAGGCCCTTTACTCAATACCCCCTATGCCACCTCTCAAGAAGCTTCCTGCGTGGCCACCTTTGACCTCCGTGACACCGCAGCAAGTTGGTTCCAAACCGGAGTCCAAAACTTCACGGTCACCATTGACAATGGAACCAGCATCGATAACAGCTCTGGCGTACAGCAGACGCAGACTCAGTCCTTTGAGTTTAAGGAGCAGGTTCCGTTATACGTTAAACTGGTTCCCGTTTCGGCAGCTGATGGGGTTCCTTCAGTCAGTGAAATGAATGTGGCCAAAGTAGAGATTGGGCTCGCCCTCAATGCGATTTACCCGAATCACTCCATCACCTTTGACGTCTCCAGCACCCCTTACTCCTACCCAGGGACCGCCAGCACCCTTGATGCTTGGGGTGAGATCCTTTCGGGGCTTGACGACATGCGGACACAGGAGCTGAACAATCAAAACTGCAACCGCTTTTACTATGGATTGATCAAGAACGGTACGGGGATAGGAGGTTTGGCTTACGTCAACTCCCCCGGTGGAGGCTGCTACTCACCTCTGTCTGGAATCGGGTTGGTCGCGAAGCAGGCGGTAGGCAACATTGCCGCTCATGAACTTGGGCACAATCATGGCCGCAGGCACGTCGATCATGGAACCAACCCCGCGTGTTCAGACATTACCAATACGGACCCCAACTATCCCAATGCCACTGCTCATACGGATTCTGTTGGCTACGATTTCTTCAAGCATCGGCTAATGGCCCCGTCCACTCACTACGACATCATGAGCTACTGCGACCCGGCTTGGGTTTCGGACTACACCTACCGCAACCTCCGGGCCTTCCAGGAGCAGCTCCCGGCTTCCAGCGCGTCTGCAGCTCAGGTTCGAGTCGCCTCTGACGGAGGCTGGCTGCTGACCGGTAAACAGGATGAATCCCAACAGTGGTCGTTCAGCAGCCTCCTGTTTCTTGAGAACCGCCGCGAAACCCAGGCCTCCTCTCGTTACCAGGCGGTGGTCACTCGGCAAGACGGCTCTGCAGTGACGCTTCCGGTGCAGCTCACAGAGCTGGACCACCTTCCCCGTCAGCACTTCAGCGTCTGGATTCCGGGGTCTGCGCCATTGCAGCAGGTGGTGATTCAAAATGAAACCGGGGTGACCGTCTTCGAGCAAAGCTGGGCTGCAGCCTCTCAAAAGGCTCCTGCTCAGTCAGCGTCGCTCACAGCACGGCCTCTGGGAGAGGAGCAGTGGGAGCTGAGTGCGTGGGACCAGGGCCCCCGCCTCGTCATCCGCCTCCGAGGAGAAGAGCGGCAGTTTGTCGGAAACGACAGCGGCACGGCTTCCTTGACGCTGGAAGCGCGCTCTGGAGACGTCCTAGAAGTCCGGGGCACCACCACCGGCGCCTTGCGCAAGCTCACGTTGCCGTGATCGATATTCCGGAAGGAGATGCGCCGCGTTTTCCGGTATACTGAGCGTTTTACCTGTGAACGTCCCATTGACTGCGCATGACCTTCCACCTCAAATCAGAGTACCAGCCGGCAGGAGACCAGCCCCGGGCCATCACGGAGCTGGTCGCTGGTGTGGAGCACCAGCAGCGGCATCAGGTGCTGCTGGGCATTACGGGCTCTGGCAAAACCTACACCGTTGCCAACGTCATTGAGCACACGCAGCGTCCCACGCTGGTGCTTGCCCACAACAAGGTCCTGGCCGCCCAGCTCTACAACGAGTTCCAGGCCTTCTTCCCTGACAACGCGGTCGAGTACTTCGTCAGCTTCTACGACTACTATCAGCCGGAAGCCTACGTTCCGCACAAGGACCTCTTCATTGAAAAAACCACGGCCCTCAACGACGAGTTGGACCGCCTTCGCCTCTCGGCAACCCGGTCGTTGCTGGAACGCCGGGACGTCATCATTGTCGCCTCCGTTTCCTGCATCTACGGCATTGGCTCACCTGAAGAGTACGGCAAGATGCTGCTCTTCCTCAAGGTCGGCGAGAAGCTCAAGCGCGCCGACATCCTGGCGCGACTCGTCGAGATGCAGTACCAGCGCAACGACCTAGACTTCCACCGGGGAACCTTCCGGGTCCGGGGAGACGTCATTGACATCTACCTCGCTGAATCCGAGTCGGCCATGCGCGTTGAGCTTTGGGGCGACGAAATCGAAGCCCTCACTCAGTACGATCCCCTGACAGGCAAGAAGCACAAGGGCTACCGGCACTTTGCCATCTACCCCGCCTCTCACTACGCGGCTCCCTCCAGCCATGTTCCCGAAACCGTCCGCCTCATCCGGGAAGAGCTCAAGGACCGGCTCATTCAGCTGAAGCTGGAGGACAAGCTCTTGGAGTACCACCGCCTCAAGCAACGGACGGAGTATGACATTGAGATGATTGAGCAAACCGGATTCTGTTCCGGAATTGAAAACTACAGCCGCATCCTGCAACGCCGGGAACCCGGAAGCGCCCCCACCACCCTGCTCGACTACCTGCCAGAAGACGCCCTCATTGTCGTCGATGAAAGCCACGTCAGCGTCCCTCAGGTCCGGGCCATGTACCGTGGCGACAAGGCCCGCAAGGAAACGCTCGTCGAGCACGGCTTCCGGCTTCCCTCTGCCCTCGACAACCGGCCCCTCAAGTTTGAGGAATTCGAGCAGGTCGCCCAGCAGTTCATCTACGTCTCCGCCACCCCCGGAGACTACGAACTCGAAAAGGCTCAAGGCGAGGTCATTGAGCTCGTGATCCGTCCCACCGGACTCGTCGATCCCCCCATTGAGATCCGCCCTGTGCTTGGACAGGTCGATGACATGCTCCATGAGATCCGGGAGCGGGAGCAGCGCGGGGAGCGAGTCCTCATCACCACCCTCACCAAACGCATGGCAGAGGACCTGACGGACTACTACAAGGAGCTGGGGGTCCGCGTACGCTACATGCACTCCGACATTGACGCAGTCGAGCGGACCAAGATCCTGCATGACCTGCGAAAGGGGGAGTTTGATGTGCTGGTGGGCATCAACCTGCTCCGGGAAGGGCTGGACCTCCCCGAGGTGTCACTGGTGGGCATCTTTGATGCCGACAAGGAAGGCTACCTGCGGTCGGTCCGCTCCCTCATCCAAACCTGCGGACGCGCAGCCCGGAACGTCAATGGCCTCGTCCTCATGTACGCTGACACCATCACCGGTTCCATGCGGGCCGCCATTGACATCACCGAGACGCGTCGGGCGCGGCAGCTGGCGCACAATGAGCAGCACGGCATCATTCCCCGCTCTGTCATCCGAGAAATTGCTCCGTCTCTGGCGCCTGTCGAACTGGATGAAGAGCCCATTGCAGCGGAAGCCGAGGCTTCATACCAAAGCCGGGACCAGCTGGAATCGCAGATTGTGCAGATGGAGGAAGAGATGCTGCAGGCGGCCGAACAGCTGCAGTTTGAACTGGCGGCGAAGCTCCGGGACCGCATCCAGGAGCTCCGTAAACAGCTGGAAGGCGCTTAGGCCGAGGGGCACAGTTCCTGGAGGACGTTGTGAATGAGCCGCAACCCCGACTGTTCCTTGAGCGTCAGGATGGACTCCGGGTGAAACTGCACCGAGGCAATGGGCAACGAGCTGTGCCGAATGCCCATGATGACCCCATCCTCCGTGGTGGCGGTGATCGTCAGTTTCGCCGGAAGCGTCTCTCGCCGGACGTAGAGGCTGTGGTACCGGGCCGCAGCAAAGGGGTCTGGCAGTCCCGTAAAGACCCCCTGGCGGTGGTGCCGGATTTCGGCGGACTTCCCATGGAAAGGCACCGGAAAGGTCTCCAGCGCCGCACCGAAGTACTCGGCAATTCCCTGATGTCCCAAACACACTCCGAACAGCGGTAACTGACGGTCCACACACTCTCCCACCAGCTCAGGGACCTTCTGATCGGCTGGCGTGAGCGGTCCTGGAGAAAGGAAGACGAGGTTGGGCTTCAGGGCATCCAGCTGCTCCACCGGGAACCCCGCCCGGAGGGTGATCACTTCAGCACCCGTTTGCCGCACGTAGCTTGCTAGGGTGTGGACAAAGCTATCCTGAAAGTCCACAAACAGCACCCGTTTGCCCTCTCCCGTTTTCGGAAGGGCCTCGGTGACTTCCAGCGCCGGGTTGCTTTTTCCCAGCGTGGCTTCCAGAAACGCTGAGGCCTTGATGCGTGTCTCCTGCTCCTCGGCTTCCGGATCCGATTCATACAGCAAGGTTGCACCAGCACGGACGGTCGCCTGCCCGTTCTGCAGGTGCACGGTCCGGAGCGTCATCCCCGTGCTGACGTAGCCGTTGAACCACAGAAACCCGATACAGCCGCCGTACCAGCGGCGCGGGGAGTTTTCGAGGTTCTCAATGGTCTGCATGGCAATCGGCTTGGGAGACCCCGTGAGGGTGCAGGCCCACATGTGCGTCAGGATCGCATCCAGCGCATCCCGATCCTCCCGGAGCTCGCCTTCCACGTGGTCCACCGTGTGGATGAGGCGCGAGTACTGCTCAAGCATCCTCCGTCCAATGAGCTTCACCGTTCCGGGTTTGCAGACGCGGGCCATGTCGTTCCGGTCCACGTCTGTGCACATGGTCAGCTCCGACTCATCCTTCTCAGAGGAGATCAGCTCCTTGATGCGCTCCGCGGTTTCCATCGGATCCTTCCCCACAGCGACGGTTCCTGAGATGGGGCTGGTCTCAAAGCGGTTTCCCTTCACCCGGACGTACATCTCCGGTGAGGCTCCCACCAGCTGCTCGTCACCGAGGTTGATGAGGAAGCTGTACGGGCTCGGGTTCCGCTCACAGATGCGCCGGAACAGTTCAGAAGGCGCCCGGTCAAATCCTGTGGAAAAGGCCTGGGAGAGGACGACCTCAAAGAAATCACCACGCTGGCAGCCCATCCGGACCTGATCCACCTTGCCCTGAAAGGCACCCGGCTCATGGTCGCTGCGGATCTCGCCATCAGCCACTCCCAGCACCCGTGCAATCGGCTCTCCGGTGTTCCACCAGCTTTCTGTCAGCCCGTCCGGAGTGTGGATTCGGTACTGCAGCAAAAAGGCTTCCTCCCGCTGACGGTCGACTGCGACCAGCTCCACCGGCAAGAAGAGGTGGCAGTCCACTTGCTCCGGATCCCGGGCGTGCCGCTGCTGAATCTGCTCAAACTGAAACACCAGGTCGTAGCCAAAAGCCCCGTACAGCCCCAGGTAGGAGTCTTCACTCTGAAACAGCTCATAGATGCTCCGGATCACGGAAAACACGCTGGGCTGCCGACTCCGTTCCTCTTCCGGGAAAAAATCCGGCATGGGCCGCACTTCCCCCAAAATCTGCTGGTCGGTGACCTTCAGCTCATAGAGGTGCGGGTTGTCTCGCAGCACCGGCACAATCAGGTGCAGGAGCTTCTGTCCATTCGGGTTGAGGGCATTGATCTCAAAACGCCGTTGCCGTCCCACCAGCTCCAGCGCAGGATGAATGAACCCCAGGTCCCAACGTGAGTACCGGTCGGGCACCTCGTAGTTGCTGACGAAGAGGGCGCCCTTGTGGGTGTCAATGTACTGATACACCTGATCAAGGGCGTGCTGTTCGTCCAGAGGGGTCGTGGTTTTTTCAACCCGGATGCCTCCGGACGTCGTAAAGGTCGCGTGACTCATGGGACTCAGTTCTTGGGCTCTTGAAGGAGGGGCAGGGACTTTATTGGCAGCCGTGATGGTTTCATGAAACGCTCATTATCAAATAAACCCGGAAACAGTCCAACCGAATCTGGTCAGGCCTCGCGTTCGCTCAGGGTCTGAGGGTGCACTGCTGGGAAGCGGACGGTGAAGGTGGAGCCCGCGCCTTCTTGGCTGCTCAGCGACACAGAGCCTTCCAGCAGATCCGTCATGCTCCGGACCAACGCCAAGCCCAGTCCGGTGCCTTGGTGAGCACGGTGACGGTCATCCACCTGCCGGAACAGCTCAAACACCACCTCTTGTTCCGATTCCGGAATGCCGATGCCCGAGTCTCGGACCTCCAGCCGCACCCAGTCTCCTTCCGGCGCAGCAATCACTTCTAGGTGCCCTCCGGACGGGGTGAACTTGATGGCGTTGCCGAGCAGGTTCTGCACCACCTGACGGACCTTGCCTTCATCGGTATGGCACGGCCAGGGGTCCTGCGCCACCGTGAGAGTGCAGGCGAGTTGCTTCTGATGCGTCAGCGGTTCCAGCAGCTGCACCGTCTCCCTCAGGCACTGTGCAAGGGAGAAGCGTTCCGGATGCAGCGGCATGCGCCCGGCCTCAATCTTGGAGAGGTCGAGGAGCGCGTTGAGCATTTCCAGAAGCTGCTTGCCGCTTTTGAGAATCCTCCGGAGCCGGTCGGCCTGATAAGCCGTCAGCGGATCGTCTGGGCTGTCTTGCAGAAGCGCGTCTGCAAATCCGATGATGGCATTGAGAGGGGTCCGAAGATCATGGGACATACCGGCAAAAAACTCGCTCCGGGCCTGAGTGGCGCCGTTGAGGTCACGGTACGCCTGCGAGAGCTCTTCGTGTGAGCGTTCCAGCTGCCGCGTCCGGTCCCGAATGGCAGCGGCCATCTGCTCAAATTCCTTGGCCAGCTCGCCGATTTCGTCGTTTTGGTGCTGGAGCTGAAGCTGCCCCTGCAGTCGGTCGTCCTTGAGCTGCCGAATCGCCTGCTGCAGGGTCCGTAACGGGTTGACCACCTGCCGGGCGAGCATCCACGCCAGCAGCGACAGGCCCAGCAGCAGCAGCAAGGCAGCGGCGCCCATCCGGGCATTGAGTTCCAGCAGGTTCCGTTGAAGGTCCCGCAGGTTGCTCCGAGAAAGGTCTAGCTGCTGCCGGATCAAACTGGCCATGGACCCTCGGACCTCCCGGACCAGCGGTTCCACGTCTTCTCGAAGCTGCACCAAGGCCACCTCCGGAGGCGCCAGACTCACCGTTTGCTGCAGGTCCTTCAGGGTCCGGAGGAGAAGACGGGTGTCGTAGAGGGTCCGGGTTTCCACGGCACGCTCTTCCTGCCACACGCGGCCCCTGCGGTACAGCTGCTGGATGCGTTCTAGGGTCGATTCCACCTCGCTCTCCCACTGCTGCGTCAGTTCCTCAGGAGCCCGCTGCTGCTGAACGACGTCCCGGAGCAGGATCTGCGAGCGTTCCACCGCCGCATCCAGCTGTCCCCAAAGGGCCGTTGCTTCCGGAAGCTCCAGGCTTTGTTCGGTCAGGGTTTGGTGATCTCGAACCAGCAGGTAGATGGCGCCGAAGCCGGAGGCGGTCAACAGCACCCCCACGTAAAAGACCAGCAGGAGCTTGCCGCGAAGGGTGGTCGGCATGAAACAGAAGAGGAGGGACCGGTGCCGAGAGCAGGCGGTCTAGTTGGGATTGGAGTTGAGGTCGTTCAGGTTGAAGCGCTCCTCATAGAACGGAGTCGGTTTGCGCGCTTCCCGCTTCACCGCTCGGCCAATGCGCTTCTGGTACTCCTCCAGCGATTCTCCAGGGAGGGGCCCCGGTTGCGAGCCGGCCATCTTCTGGGCATCCCGTCCAGACTGCTCATACTCGGCAGAGAAGCTTCGGGCTTTGGGCTTGATGGGGACCCGAATGAACATATTCGGATCCGGGCGGCGGTCGCGCGCGTCCACATCCACCTTCCCGCGGTTGGCAGAGAGGGCGTCTTCCCGAGGATTCCGGGGCTTGACGAAGATCGGATCCGTCTGCTTCTCAGCGGCTTTGCCGAGGCGGATGGTGTAGCGCTTGAGGTTGCCTTCCACGCGACCCTCCACCGCTTTTTCCTTTCCTTGCAGACGGCGCCACAGGTGCGACTGGCGCGCCATTGTATCGGCTTCCCGGGTGGTGCCGGAACCACTGAAGGCAGGAGGGGGCTGATAGTAGGAGTTTTCAACAGGGGCTCGGAGCGTGGTCTGGCGTACCGCTTCCTGCACCTCACGGGGATCCACGGCCTGAGCCGGGGCACACATTGAGTGGAGGAGGGTCAGGCACACCAGGGGGGTCCAACGCATGAGTTCGCTCAGGCTTCGAGTTGTTCTTCAGAGTGGGTCAGGTCTTCCAGCAGTTTCCAGACCGCTTGGGCCGCCTCGGCGTCAACCTGCTGTTCGTCCCAGATTTCCCGACGGAGGAGTTGGTTCCGGGTGGCTTCCAGGGCCAGCAACGGCGGCACCTGCTCCTCTTGGAGGATGCCGGCCTGTTCAAGCTCCTGAACCGTCTCTGGCCACAGGTCCAGCCGGTTCACGTAGGAGGCTGTGTAACAGCAGCGGAACTCCACCCGGCGCGTGTTTGCTTCATGGGCGGTCAGCCAGCCTTCCTGCTGACGCTTATGGAAGAGCAGGTTGCGTGCCTCTTCTTGCACCAGGTCACAAGCCAGCAGCCACGCAAAGCGAGGGTGGCCGGATTCGAGGAGCAGGAAAAAGGTGGCGCGGGCGTCCTGAGGGATGTGAAGCTTCTGCATACCAAATACGTTCCAAATTCAAGAATTCACGAGGCACTCCGGTCCCAGAGCTTCGCAAATTCCCTAGGGAAGCTCAAACCAAAAGCAGCGGGGGTTCTTGACGAGAGGACCGGGATGCTTAAAGATAAGCATTTCCCCTTTGTGCAGGAGGCTTCCTCCTGAGTAGCAGGCACACGACCCGGATTTCAGGCTCCGCTTTCATGCTTCGACTCAACCCGCTGGCCCAACGCCGTCTTCAGGTGTTCCGGAAAAACCGGCGCAGCGTCTGGTCCCTTTGGCTGTTTCTGATCCTGTTTGGAGCCACGTTGATGGCGGAGGTGCTGGCCAACGACAAGCCCATCTTTTTGGTGTTTCAGGGCGAGTGGTACTTTCCCACCTTTGTTGAGTATGCCGAAACCACCTTTGGCGGAGAGTTTGCGACAGAGGCCGAGTACCGTGACCCGTATGTGGCCGAGCTGATCAACGAGCAGGGATGGATGCTCTGGCCACCGGTGCGCTTCAGCTACGACACCGTCAGTTACGACCTCCCGTCTCCGGCGCCTTCCCCGCCCACCGCCACCAACTGGCTGGGCACCGATGACCAGGGGCGCGACGTCCTGGCCCGGCTGATCTACGGGTTCCGCATTTCGGTGCTGTTTGGGCTGCTGCTGACAATCTTCAGCTCCCTCATTGGCATCGCCGTGGGCGCCGTGCAGGGATTTTACGGGGGCGCGATCGACCTTGCCGGGCAGCGTTTCATTGAGATCTGGTCGGGGCTCCCGCAGCTGTTCCTGCTCATCATCCTCGCCAACTTTGTTCAGCCCAGTTTTGGGTGGCTGCTGGGGCTGATGCTGCTCTTTAGCTGGATGGGACTGGTGGGCGTGGTCCGGGCCGAGTTTCTGCGGGGCCGAAACTTTGAGTACGTCCGGGCTGCTCAGGCACTGGGGATGGGAGATGCTCGGGTGATGGTTCGCCACATTCTCCCCAACGCCATGGTGGCGACCCTGACCTTCATGCCCTTCATCCTCGCAGGCTCCATCACCACTCTCACGGCCCTCGACTTCCTGGGTTTTGGCCTTCCGCCGGGTTCGCCCTCGCTTGGAGAATTGCTGGCTCAGGGAAAGGCGAACCTGCAGGCGCCGTGGCTCGGCATCACCGCGTTCATTGTGCTGGCGTTGCAGCTGAGCCTACTCATCTTCATTGGGGAAGGGGTTCGGGACGCCCTGGATCCACGCCACCAGCCGGGTTCCTGAGATGCCTGACGCCCGTCCGCTTCTTGAAATCAACCAGCTCGCCGTCGCCTTCCGTCAGGGCGCTCAGGAGACACACGCGGTCCGGGGGGTGTCTCTGACCCTCCATGCCGGAGAGACCCTGGCGCTGGTTGGTGAAAGCGGCTCCGGGAAGTCGGTGACTGCGCACTCCATCATGCGGCTGCTGCCGGCTTCAGCCCATCACCCCTCCGGAAGCATTCACTTCAAGGGAGAGGAGCTCCTCCAGGCCTCCGACCGCCGCATCCGCCAGATCCGAGGCAGTGAGATCGGGATGATCTTTCAGGAGCCGATGACCAGCCTCAACCCCCTCCACACCATTGAGAAGCAGCTTGGGGAAATGCTCCTGCTGCATCAGGGGCTCAGCCAAACCCAGACCCGGAGCCGTGTGCTGGAGCTCCTGGAGCAGGTGGAGATTCCCCACCCAGAGCAGCGTCTGAGCGCCTACCCGCACCAGCTCTCCGGTGGACAGCGGCAGCGGGTGATGATCGCCATGGCCCTCGCCAATGAGCCCAACCTGCTGATTGCCGACGAGCCCACCACCGCCCTAGACGTCACCGTGCAGGAGCAGGTGCTGCAGCTCATTCAACGCCTGCAGCGCAAGCTGGGAATGGCGCTGCTGCTCATCACCCACGACCTGGGGATCGTCCGCCAGTACGCCGAGCGGGTCGCCGTGATGACTCAAGGCGAGTTGGTGGAGCAGGAAGCTACAGAGACGCTCTTTACGGCGCCCCAGCACCCCTACACCCAAAAGCTCCTAGATGCAGAACCAAGCGGTGCCCCCGCCACCGCTCCAGAAGCGGCACCGCCCTTGATTGAAACAGAGGACCTGCGCGTCTGGTTTCCCATCCAGCGGGGGCTGCTCAAGCGCACGGTGGATCACGTCAAGGCGGTGGACGGCCTTTCCTTCACCCTCAAGCGCGGTCACAGCCTGGGCGTGGTCGGAGAGAGCGGTTCTGGAAAGTCGACCCTGGGACTGGCGCTGCTCAAACTGATCTCCAGCACCGGCGGACTGCGCTTCTCCGGAAAGGATCTGGCGCCGCTGACGCTGAAGCAAATGAAACCCCTGCGTCGGGAAATGCAGGTGGTGTTTCAGGACCCTTACGGCAGCCTGAGCCCCCGGATGTCGGTGGGACAGATTGTGGCAGAAGGCTTGGAAGTCCATGGGTTGGGCGACCCGGCCAGCCGGGAACAGCAGGTCATCCAGGCGCTCGAAGAGGTGGGCCTGGACCCTGAGGCCCGGCACCGGTACCCGCATGAGTTTTCCGGAGGACAGCGACAGCGAGTGGCCATTGCCCGGGCGCTGGTGCTGGAGCCTGAGTTTCTGCTGCTCGACGAACCAACCTCTTCCCTTGACCGCTCTGTTCAGGCGCAGGTCATTGACCTCCTCCGGGAGCTACAACGGCGGCGGCAGTTGACCTACCTGTTCATCAGCCACGACCTCAAGGTCGTGCGGGCGCTCTGTCATGAGATTCTGGTGATGAAGGAAGGCGTGGTGGTGGAGTCCGGCCCCACCGAAGAGCTGCTGCATCACCCCAAGCAGCCTTACACGCAGGCGCTGTTCCGGGCTGCTTTTGGGAAGGAGATTCCCGGACTCACCGCTCCAGGAACGACCTGAGCTGGGCGGCTGCGCGGGCGCGCATGGACCACTGGTGCTTTTCGGCAGGCGGCATTTCCCCAAAGGTCTGGGCGCTTCCCTCTGGCTGAAAGAGCGGATCCCACCCAAACGCCCGTGATCCTCGAGGCGGCACCACGGTTCCAAGCACCTCACCGCGGAACAGGTGCAGGGTCTCGCCATCTTCCGTGTACCCCATGCAGCAGACGGCTGTGGCCCGAAAGGTGTCAAACGGCGTCAGCGCCTGCACCAGTCCTTCCACCCCCATGTTCTGCAAAAACCACTTGATGAGCGGCCCCGGAAGCTGGTTCCACGCTTCAAAGTACAGGGACGTGTCTTCCACCACCACTGGCCCCTGCACCGCTTGGAAGGCGGCCTTCAGCTTGTGGCGAGTGATGTCCTCCAGAACTGACGTCTGAATTTCCTCCAGTTCCAGCGCCACCTTGCCCAACGGCTGCCCCAGCAGCTCCTCCAGTTCGCGGCGCTTGTTTTCATTTGAGGTGACAAAAGCCAGTTGTGGCTCCGTCACCGGGACCTCCCTGGCGTCATCCAACGGGCTCCCACGTTCCAGACTCGCCCGCTCGGTAGAGGGCGTCGATGACCTTCATGTTGGCAATCGCGTCTCGCAGGGGTCCGGAGTCGATGTGCCCCTTCAGCACACGGTCCTCAAAGTCCCGGGCCTGCTCGGTGTACTGATTGACCGCGGGGAAGTCCGTGATGACCCGAAAGCGATCATGCGGGTACTTGCCGTCGTCCATGAACACGCGGCTGGGGTGGTCCACCAAAGCGTTAAAGGGGATCTCCACCTCAATGCGACGCTTTGAGCCATACACCTGCACCCGCTGATACGGCACCAGTTGCGTGCTGCAGATGAAGCTGGCCTGTCCTCCGGACGGAAAACGGAGCAGCGCCGACGCCAGTCGATCGGTCCCAAATGTGGGGTCCCGCTGGACAATCGCGGCGACGGAATCGGGCTCCTCGTTGAACAGGTACCGGCTGATCACCACGGGGTAGCACCCGATGTCGTAAATGCCGCCGCCGCCAATGTCTGACTGGTTCCGGACGTTCTCAGGATCGTCGTTGAAGTAAGAAAACGCCGCTTGGATCGCCTGCAGGTCCCCAATGTCACGAGCCTGCACACGTTCCCGGACCCACTGCCACTGCGGATGCGACCGAACCATGAAGGCTTCGACAATCAGGACAGACGTTTCCTGCTGCACCACCATCAGCTCCTTCGCCTCTTCAGCTGTGAGCGCAAGGGGCTTCTCACACAGCACATGCTTGCCTGCGCGGGCGGCTTGAATCGTCAAGGGGACATGAAGGTGATTGGGCAGCGGATTGTAGATGGCATCAATCTCCGGATCAGCGAGTAGCTCCTCGTAGGAGCCATACGCCTTGGGAATCTCCAGCTGCTCGGTCACCACCTTTGCCCGAGCTAGGTCGCGACTGGCCAGCGCCTGGATGGTCCCGGTTGGACTGTGCTGCATCGCAGGAATGACCTTCTCCCGGCCAATTTTTGCCGTACTGAGTACGCCCCAACGAATTTTCTTCTTCATCAACATCTCCAGTAAATTCCGGGACCCGCCACGCCGCGGCCCCTGTGTCGAAAAGACGGATCCCGGAGACCCGCTCCCCTTTTTGGTCCACCGAAGCTATCACCTCGCCCTCAATACTCAAGGAAAGACCCCAACCTTCCTCTGAAAAAGTAACACGCCTTTCTGTGGTTGACGTTTCAACCTGCTTCCAAGAAGGATTTACGGAGCTCGTTGCCTTCAAAAGTGGTGGGGCTATGACCGGTCTGGACAATTTGCAGGAGAGCGTTCCGATCCCATTTCCGTGGACTTTGATGAGGAAACCGGTGCGGTTGTGCTGGGGTCACATGAACCCTCCTCCTCCCACTGAAGTGCTGGCGTGCCCCTTTATATTTCCTCCACATTTTCTTGCTACCCTGTAAACAGATTGCAAACGATTTAACCCCTGATTCACCAAGAGGTTCCCATGACTTTGATACGCCCCCCATCCCTGAATTCCTCCAGTCGCCTACGCCGCCGGAGCTTCCTTGCCTCCCTAGCGGCCATTGGGCTGGGGGCCTGCTCCTCCGGTGGCGGTGGTTTGTTGGAGAGCACCCCGCCGGGCCTGAGCGCGTTCCCGCTGGAGTCCTTAAGCGAGGAGGAAGAGTCCGGCATCCTCCAGATTCGTGAAGAGGAAAAGCTGGCACGAGACGTCTACACGCTGCTGGACAAAAAATGGGGCCTGAGCGCCTTCGGGCAGATCATGCCCAGCGAACAGAAGCACATGGATGCTGTCGCCCAGCTGATCAACCGCTATGACCTAGTGGACCCTGCACAAAGCGACGTTGGACGCTTTGAGAATGCTCAGATCAGTGCCCTGTTTGAGTCCTTGATGACAAAAGGGGAGCAGTCTGAGATGGACGCCCTGCAGGTGGGCATGACGATTGAGGATGTCGACATCTACGACATTGATGAGATCCTCACCCGGAATGACAATGAGGACATTCAGTTCGTCTTCACCAACCTCCGCAGGGGCTCCGTCAACCACCTGAAGCGCTTTTACACCGACCTCAGGGCCCAAGGCGGAGCGTACACGCCTCAGTACATCAGCCAGGAGCTGTTTGACCAGCTCACAGTGGGAATCTAGCCCAACGGCGCTCCGGACCTCCCCAGGCGCGTGGTTCGTGCTCTGGAGGGGTCCCAGCCACCCCTCTTTTGCGCTGAAGCCTTCTTGCCATGAACTTCCCAAGCCCGTACACTGCTGACATCATCGCGTTTGCGCCAACGGACACCCTTTTCCTGCTGGAAACACATGCTTGCTGAATCCACTGTTTCTCACATCCTAGAGCTGGGCCGCAGCCGAGGAGCGGACTTTGTCGAGGTCTTTGTTGAAGACTCCGTGTCCTCGAACCTTGGGCTGCTGGACCGCAAGATTGACGAAATCAGTTCTTCCAATTCCTTTGGGGTCGGCATCCGCCTGCTCTATGGAGACGATGTTTACTACGGTTACAGCAGCGATCCTGCTGAAGACAACCTCTTGGCCCTGACCCGCAACCTGGGACAGGCGCAGCAAGAAGGAGCTCCCGGAGACGGCACATCCCTCCAGCACCAGTCGGTGGAAGACGTCCACCACGTGGCCATCAATCCGGAGACCATTGACAAGAAGCAGCGGGTGGAACTGCTCCGGCACCTCGACACCCTGACCCGGGAGCAAGGTGAAGCCATTGTGCAGGTCAGCGCCGGCATGGTGGAAAAGCAACGATCCGTGCTCATTGCCAACAGCGATGGCCTGTGGGTGGAGGATTCCCGACGCTACTCCCGGATGCGTCTTGCAGCCGTTGCCGAAAAAGGAGACGGCCCCCAGACGGGCTCCGAAAGTCCCGGCGTGCTGGGAGGGTACGAGTTTTTCGAAAGCCTAGACCTCGAGGCCCTGGCTTCCGGAGCGGCACAGTCGGCGCTGCTCATGGCCGACGCCGGTTACATCAACGGGGGAACCATCCCGGTGGTGCTGGGGAACGGATTCGGAGGCGTCATCTTCCATGAGGCCTGCGGGCACCCGCTGGAGACCGAAGCCATCCGCAAAAACGCCTCTCCGTTCTGCGGGAAGGTGGGACAGCAGGTGGCCAGCTCCGTCCTGACTGCCGTGGACGATGGAACCATCCCAAACAGCTGGGGCTCCCTGAACGTCGATGACGAAGGGCAGCCCACCCAACGGACCGTTTTGATCGAAAATGGCATCCTCAAGGGTTACCTCTCGGACCGCATCGGTTCCCACCAGGTGGGAGTGGCTCGCACCGGTTCTGCCCGACGGGAGTCGTACAAGTATGCTCCGGTGTCTCGGATGCGGAACACCTTCATTGCCCCCGGACCCCACACCGTGGAGCAGATGCTGGGCTCCATTGACTATGGACTTTATGCCAAAAAGATGGGCGGCGGTTCCGTGAATCCGGCCACCGGTGAGTTCAACTTTGCCGTTCAGGAAGGATACATCATCCGCAACGGACGCATTGCCGAACCCGTCCGTGGCGCCACCCTCATTGGCAAGGGTCACGAGGTGCTCCCGAAGATTTCCATGATTGCCAACGACCTCGAGCTGGCTGCAGGCATGTGTGGCGCGGCCAGCGGCTGGGTTCCCACCACCGTGGGACAGCCCACACTGAAGATCGACTCCATTCTTGTCGGAGGTCGCTGATGCTCACTCCTGAACAAGCTGCCGCCCACGTTCTGCGCCTTGCCGAACAGGGAGGCTTCCGCGAAGTCGATGCCCTCATTGAACGGGAAGAGTCCCTGGATGTAGAGATCCGCAACGGACGGGCTGAAAAAATCGAACAGTCCACCAACCTCGGACTCGGCATCCGCGTCATCCGAGACGGACGGTCCGGAACCGCCTCCACTGAACGACTGGATGAAGAGGCCATTGACCGAGCCTTTGCAAATGCCTGTGAAAACGCGCTGCTGCAGGATGAAACCGGGGTTTTCCTCCCAGAGGTGTCAGCAGACCTCCCGGATGCTGAATCGCTGGGGCTGTATGCCCCGGAACTGGAGCAGCTGACGGCCAAGGAGCTGACAGAATTCGGGCTGGAAATGGAAGCAGCTGCCCAAGCCAAGGATTCACGGGTCACCGCGATCCCGTACCTCGGTGCTTCCCGAGGCAGCGGCGAGCTGCTGCTGGTCAACACCCGAGGCCTGCACTACCACCAGCGGGGCAACAACGTCAGTGCCTACTGCGGGGCCTTGCTTCAGGAAGACGACCGGCGCAAGTCTGGGATGCACTTCTGGAGCGACCGTACCTGGAAACCGGAAGCCGCCCGAGCAACAGCAGAAACCGCGGTTCAGAAAGCCGCGGAACTGATCAGCGCCCAGCCGATTCCTAGCGGACGCTTGCCGGTGGTGCTGGATGAGTACACGGCGCCGCGGCTGCTGGGCATGTACTTTGGCGCCTTCTCAGCGGAGTCGGCCCAGCGGGGCATGTCCCGCCTCAAGGGACGACTTGGCGAGACGATCGCTGACACCAACCTGACGCTGCTGGACGACCCCCACCGTCCCGGAGGCTCACGCTCTCGGTTTGTCGATGCTGAAGGGGTGCTCACTCAGCCAAGGCCTCTGATTGAAAACGGCGTCTTCACCAACTTCCTCTACCACGTGGAGTCCGGACTCCGGGACCAGCGTTCCTCGACCGGACACGCCGGGCGCAGCTACTCCGGGGGCATCTCTACGAAGATGCACAACCTCGTCTGGCCCACTGGTTCCGTGTCGTTGGACGCGCTCTGTGCGGCACCGGAAGAGTGCCTGCTGGTGACGCAACTGGAAGGCGCGGCCGGGTGCAATCCCGTCAGTGGGGACATCTCGATTGGGGTGCAGGGCTTTTTGATGCGCAACGGACAGCGGGTGCAACCCGTTGACAGCATCACCATTGCCGGGAACTTCTTTGACCTCCTCACCCAGATCAAGGGGACCGGAAATGCGTACCAGCCCAACCTGTCGCACCTCTTCATTCCGGCGCTTCTGGTGGAAGGGTTTGCCCTGTCTGGCTAACAGGACCTTCACAAACCGGACTTTCAATGCTAGAGTAGGAGGATTGACTACCTGATCTCTCAAGCCCTTTTCTCAGGAACAGTTAAGTGGCATTCCAGAGCACGGTTCAGCAACTCAAGGTTGCCGATGTAGTGCAACTCCTCCGGATTCCGGAGCCCACCCTCCAGCGCTGGATTCGCTTAGGCGAAATTCCCTGCACCCTACGCAACGGGGAGTACCTCTTCCGTAAAGAGACCCTCCTCGCTTGGGCGAAGTCCAAGCACCTGTACATTGAAGAGAAGGAGCAGATCCAGCGGACGGAGACGGACCTGATCCGGGCGCTGCGGCTGGGAGGGGTGCACACGAACCTCGCCTCAGACAGCAAGGAAGCCTTCCTCACCGACATTGGCAAGCGACTGACGCAGGAGCTGAAGCTTCCGGACCACCTCGCTCAGGACCTGCTGGAGCGAGAGGCCCTCTCGACCACTGGAATCGGCAACGGCGTCGCGGTGCCGCACCCTCGCTTCCCCGGGCTCCTCGACCTCAAGGACTCTTTGGTGGCCACCTGCTATCCGGAGCATCCGGTTGACTTTCAGGCCTCAGATGGCGAGCCGGTCTTTGTCGCCTTTGTGCTGCTGAGTGCCGTCGCCACCCATCACCTGCGCCTGCTCTCTCAAGTTGCACACCTCGTTCGAGACGACAACCTCGCCTCCTCCTTACGCCAGCCTTACTCCTCCGAGCAGCTCCTTGATCACTTCCAATCCATCTTGGCAGAAAAAACTCGCTGACTACCTGCCGCGCACCAAGCTCGGCACGGGTGATGACGACCACAACGTCTTTGCCCAACTCCAAAGCGTCTCTGCCCGAGAAACTCTGGTCATGATGCTCAGTGCCTTGGTGCTGGGACTCGGGGGCGGGGCGCTGGCCGTGGCCCTGAACTGGAGCGTCCACACCATCCGGCACCTGCTGCACGGACAGGACACGCAGTGGTGGGGCATCTTCATCCCTGCTGTTGGCATGGGGGCCGCTGTGTTTCTCATCCGGCGGGGCATCCGAGACTTTTCCGGACATGGGGTCTCGGACGTGATCAAGGGGATGGCGCTCGGCTCCAGCGTGCTACGACGCCGGATGATCTTCTCTCGCTTCTTCGGAAGCCTGCTGACGGTTGGAAGTGGCGGTTCCACGGGACTGGAAGGCCCCATCGTCTGCATCGGAGGCGCCTGGGGCGCGGTGATTGGACGGTGGCTAGACCTCAACGAGCGGCGCAAGAAGCTGCTGATTGGCTATGGGGTGGCCGCCGCCGTTTCGGGAATCTTCAACGCGCCACTGACCGGACTCATCTTCACGCTCGAGATCATTGTCGGAGAGTGGACGTACCTGACGGTGCTGCCAACCATCATCGCCTCCGTGAGCGCCACAGAGCTGTCTCGCCTGATGATGGGCAACAAGATTACCTTCCAGCACGAGTTGGCAGGCTTCACCCCCGTTGAGCTGGTCGCCTGCATTGGTCTGGGGGCGATTACCGGACTCGTCTCCATCGCCTTCATCCGCAGCATGCCCTTCTGGGAGCAGATCTTCCACCGCCTCTCGCCCAAGGGCTGGGTCCGGGCCACTTACGGCGGTCTCATCATCGGCCTGATGGGATTCTTCTTCCCGGAGGTCCTTGCGGAAGGGTACGATATGACGAAGACCTTCCTCAATCAGTCCGACCTGATGACCCTTGAGTTTGTCCTGCTGTTCGTCGTTCTCAAGTTTGTCGCCTGTGGCGTGACGCTGGGCAGTGGAGGCATTGGAGGCGTCTTTGCCCCCAGCTTGGTGATTGGCAGCGGGGTTGGGCTGGCGTTTGGAATGGTCATGCAGCACCTCTCGCTGGGACTGGTGGAGCATGAAGCCGCCTTTTCGCTGGCCGGGATGGCCGGGATGGTCACTGCGGTCATGCACGGTCCCCTCACCGGGATCTTCCTCGTCATGGAGGCCACCCGGGGGTACTCGCTCATTCTGCCGCTGATGCTCACTGCCAGCAGCGCCATGGTCGTCAGCTCCTACTTTGAAACCGGCTCCGTGTACACCCGGGAACTGATTGCGCAAGGACACCTCATCCGGCGAGGCTCTGACCAGCACCTGCTCTACAACCTCAACATCCGGGACATCCTCGACCAAGATTTCATCCCCATCCGGGACACAATGCTGCTGGGAGAGTTTGTTGGTGTCTTCAAAACGGCTCACCGGAACTACTTCCCCGTGCTCGAGGAGGGCACGGATTCCTGTGTCGGGGTGGTCTTTCTGGACGACGTCCGCTCCTACCTCTTTGACACCACTCTGTATGACCTTGTGACCATGGGCTCCATCATGCGAAGCCTGCCGGTCATTGACCTCTCTGAGCCAATTGGCAAGGCGCTGGACAAGTTTGAGTCTTCAAAGGCGTGGTCGTTGCCGGTCGCAGACCAAGAGCGCTTCCTCGGAATGCTCTCCAAGTCGACCCTGTTCGACCACTATCGGCGTGAACTCCAAATTCAATCTTCCTGATGGACCTGCCCACCTTTCTCGCCAACCGAGAGTTTCAGAATCACTTTCCGGAAACCGTTCGACCGGTCTTTGAAGCCGTCCTTGGCACCCTCTTTGACGCTGCAGCGACTCCGTTTGAAGCGGACATTCAGGGGAACATGATGCTGGGACTGCGCTCGGAGGTTGTGGACGGGCACTGCTTTGATGTGCGCTTTGTGCCGTTTGCCCGCACACACGCGATGGTCAGCCCGCACTCGGGGAAGATTACCATCTACTTTGGAAAGGTGTTTTCAGACGGACGCTTTCAACCGTTGACCCGATTGGCGTTTGCTCAGGAGACGGCACCAGAGTCCCCAGCCCTGCAGAACCTGCGGGACCTTGCCACCGATCCTCAGGCATGGGCGGAGGCTCATCCGTTTGATGCCATTCAGGAGAAGCTCGAGTTCCTTCGGGCCAAGCAGCAGCACAACCTTCCCCTCAACATCATGGAACGCAAGTTCCTCACCGACCACAGCTGAGCTGAAGGTTCCAAGCAGCCCCGCAGTCTCCCGACGCTATCCGGGGCCTTCAAACAAAAAAAGGCGGACCCGCCGAAGCGAGCCCGCCTTTCAGGAACCTCAGTTGGGACTGAGTGGAATTACATCATTCCTTCCATGCCGCCCATTCCTCCGGGAGGCATGCCCATGTCCTTCTTCTCTTCCGGAATCTCGTTGATGCCGGCCTCAGTGGTCAGCACCAGACCTGCGACGGATGCCGCATTTTCCAGAGCGGTTCGCACCACCTTGGTCGGGTCGATGATTCCAGCTTCGATCATGTCCACGTAGCTCTCAGCCGCCGCGTTGAAGCCTTCGTTGACCTTACTGTTCTTCACCTTGTCGATGATGAGGGCGCCTTCCAGACCAGCGTTGGTCACGATCTGGCGGAGCGGAGCCTCGATGGCGCGCAGGATGATGCGAGCGCCCACCTTCTGGTCGGCGTCTTCCAGCTCGTCAACAGCCTTCTGGATGGCGTCCAGGCAGCGGATCAGTGCAACACCTCCTCCAGGGACGATGCCTTCTTCGACGGCAGCACGGGTTGCGTGCAGAGCGTCTTCCACGCGAGCCTTCTTCTCCTTCATCTCCACTTCCGTGGCGGCTCCAACGTTGATCACAGCCACACCACCGGCCAGCTTGGCCAGGCGCTCTTGCAGCTTCTCGCGGTCGTAATCAGAGGTGGTCTCCTCGATCTGTGCGCGGATCTGGTTGATGCGAGCCTTGATGCCGTCTTTCTCACCGGCACCATCGACGATGGTGGTGTTGTCTTTGTCGATCACCACGCTCTTGGCCTGTCCCAGACGGGCCAGGGTCATGTCCTCGAGCTTCATGCCGATGTCCTCGGAAACCACCTGTCCACCGGTCAGGGTGGCGATGTCTTCCAGCATGGCCTTGCGGCGGTCGCCGAAGCCCGGAGCCTTGACGGCAGCGCACTTCAGGGTGCCACGGATCTTGTTGACCACGAGGGTTGCCAGGGCTTCGCCTTCGACGTCCTCAGCAATCAGCAGGAACGGCTTGCCGGTCTTGGCAACTTGCTCCAGCACGGGAAGCATGTCCTTCATGTTGCTGACCTTCTTCTCCACCAGAATGATGTAGGGGTCTTCCAACACGACTTCCATGCGCTCGGAGTCGGTGACGAAGTACGGGGAAAGGTAGCCTCGGTCGAACTGCATGCCTTCCACGACGTCGAGGGAGGTCTCTGCGCTCTTGGCTTCTTCGATGGTGATCACGCCATCTTTGCCAACCTTCTCCATGGCCTCGGCGATGATGTCACCGATGGTGGAGTCGCTGTTGGCGGAGATGGTGCCGACCTGGGCGATCTCTTTGGAGCCCGAAACGGTCTTGGAGATGCTGTGGAGTTGCTCAGTGGCAGCAGCGACCGCTTTGTCGATTCCGCGCTTGAGGTCCATCGGGTTGGCGCCTGCGGCGAGGTTCTTGTGACCTTCGATGACGATGGCTTGGGCCAAAACCGTTGCCGTGGTGGTTCCGTCTCCTGCGACGTCAGAGGTCTTGGAAGCCACTTCCTTGACCATCTGGGCGCCCATGTTCTCCAGCTTGTCCTGCAGCTCAATCTCTTTGGCCACGGTGACACCGTCCTTGGTCACCAGCGGTGCGCCAAAGGACTTTTCGATCAGAACGTTGCGGCCTTTCGGGCCCAGGGTCACCTTCACCGCGTTCGCCAGAGCGTTCACGCCGTTGAGCAGCTTCTCGCGGTTGTCCGCGCCGAATGTTACTTGCTTTGCAGCCATTTTTTCTATCTCGTGAAGAAAGGGTTGATGTTAGAGAGGATCAGGAGACCACGCCGAGGATGTCGTCCTCACGCATGATCAGGTACTCCTGGCCGTCCATCTTCACTTCCGTTCCACCGTACTTGCTGAACAAAATGCGGTCTCCGGCCTTAACTCCCATTTCTTGGACGCTGCCATTGTCCAGACGCTTGCCTGGGCCAACTGCGACCACTTCCCCTTCTTGCGGCTTCTCTTTGGCCGTGTCGGGAATGATGATTCCACCAGCGGTTTTTTCTTCAGCCTCGATGCGCTTGACCAGCACACGATCTTGCAACGGTTTGAGCATAATCCTCCTGTTCAGGATCAACCGGTTATTGAAAAACACGCCTCCCTGAGACGGGAGGGCAACATATCCAGAATGCTGATAGCATTCCCCATGGATGAGTGCTAACTAAGCTAACGAAACCGGTGCGGGAAATCAAGAGGAAAAATAGCACTTTTAAGCAAGGAGTGCTAACACTCAGAGATAGCCCTCCTTTTGGGCCTGCTGCTCGACCTCGTCAAAGTCCTGCATGACCTTGATCTTGGCGTCGTACTCGCTGTACTGGTGGTGCTCAATGAGGAAGCGCTGGAGGGCGTATTCCATGTAGTCGCGGTACTCTTTGCTATAGGGGGTTGTGAGGTCCATAGGGAAGCCGAGGGTTAGCGGAGGCACTCCAGTTCCACCCGTTCGTAAGGGCCAAAGCGTTTCTTGTCCCGCACATCAAAGTCTCCGTAGCAGGCGTCCACGGCTCTGACGCGGAACTGATTGGTGTCTCCGTACTTATAGAAAATGACGGGCTGTTTCCCACAGCTTGACGTGAAGAGGGCGGCCAGCGCCAGCCAGAAAAAAAGTTTTTGCGGCATGTTGAGTTTCAGGAAGAGGAGGGAGGCTCTTGAGACTCCTGGGCAAGGAAGGCGGCGATCTGCTGCTGACGACGTTGCTCCACCTGTTTTCGGATGGCGGCTTCTGCCCCCTGATCGCTTGGTTGGTAGAAGAGGCGTCCCTGCAGCGCCTGAGGGAGGTACTGCTGCGCGACCCAGTGATCGCGGTAAGCGTGCGGGTAGAGGTACCCTTGACCGTGCCCCAAGCCCTTCCCGTCGCGGCTGGGATCCTTCAGAGGGTCCGGAACCTCGTCCTGTGCTTCCTGCTCCACCTGCTTCAGCGCATCAAAGAACGCAAAGGCGCTGTTGCTCTTGGGAGCCGTGCTCAGGTACAGGCAGGCGTGCGCAAGGTGGAAGCGCCCTTCCGGCATCCCCACCTGGTCGTAAGCCTGTGCTGCAGCATTGGTGACCACTAAGGCATTGGGATCGGCCATGCCCACGTCTTCACAGGCAAAGATGAGCATGCGCCGGAATAGGAACCGGGGGTCCTCACCTCCTTGAATCATCTTCGCCATCCAGTAAAGCGCCGCGTCCGGGTCCGATCCCCGCAGGGACTTGATGAAGGCTGAGATCGTGTCAAAGTGCGCGTCTCCATCCCGGTCATAGAGCACCGCCCGCTGCTGAATCGACTCTTCGGCAATTTCCAGCGTAATCCGCAAGGATCCGTCAGGCTCCGGATCACTGGTCTGCACCGCCAATTCCAACGCGTTGAGGGCGGCGCGGGCGTCTCCGGAGGCCACACGGGCGAGGTGCTGACGGGCTTCCGGCAACAGCTCCACCGGCCGACCTCCGTACCCTCGCTCTGGCATCCGCAGGGCTTGCTCCAGAATGCGCTCCAGGTGCTCTGCTTCCAGTGAACGCAGCAGGAAGATCCGGGAGCGACTCACCAACGCCTTGTTGACCTCAAAGTAAGGATTCTCAGTGGTCGCGCCAATGAAGAGGAGGGTTCCGTTTTCTACGTGAGGCAACAGCGCATCCTGCTGAGACTTATTGAAGCGGTGCACTTCGTCGACAAAGAGGATCGTCTTACGCTGCTGCTCCTGATTCAGCCGCTGCGCCGTGTCCACAGCCTTGCGGAGGTCTGCCACTCCGGACAGCACCGCATTCAGCGCAAGGAACTCCGCCTTGGTCGTGTTGGCAATGATGCGGGCAAGGGTCGTCTTTCCAGTCCCAGGCGGTCCGGCAAAGATCAGGCTCGACAGCTGATCGGCCTGAATGGCTCGACGGAGCAGGCGTCCTGGCGCAAGGATGTGTTCCTGCCCAATGAACTCGTCAAGGGTCTGGGGACGCATGCGGTCGGCCAGGGGCGCTTCTCGCCGCTGACGCTCCACCTGTTCGTGCTGAAAGAGATCGGGAAGGTCCATGGAGTAACAAGAGTACGGAAGTTGCCGGACGCGTTACTGTACCACTTGAACAGGAGAAAAGGGAAAAAAGGAAGGGAGGGGAAGGCAGCCCGAAGGATCGGGCCGCCTGAACGGAACTCTTAGATCTTACCTTGCAGAATGAAGGCAATCACGAGCGCGTAAATCACGAGGGACTCGATCAGCGCCAGACCGATGATCATCGGGGTGAAGATCTTGTCAGAGGCGTTGGGGTTGCGCGCAATGCCTTCAAGAGCGGCACGCACTGCAGCACCCTGACCCAGAGCGCCACCGAGGGCGGCCACGGAGATGGCAAGGCCGGCACCCAGGGCAATTCCGAAGGTGGCGAGTTCGCCCATTTCCTGAGCGTACAGAGGAGCGGCGGCTGCGAGCAGCACGATCAGAAGAAGGAGCTTCTTCATGGAGTTTCCTTGATGGTGAAAAGTTGGGGAAGAGGCTCAGTGAGCTTCGCTCATGGCCTGTTCAAAATAAATGGCAGACAGCAGCACAAACACGAAGGCCTGCAGCACTGACACCAAAAGGCCAAGCCCCATGAAGGGGATTGGCAGGCCAACCGCCAGGATTGACGAAAAGATCACTAAGACTTTGTGGTCTCCCGTCATGTTGCCGAATAAGCGGATGGAAAGCGAAAGAGGCCGGACCAGATGGCTGATCAGTTCGATCGGCAGCATCAGGGGTGCCAGGATCGGCATCGGCCCCAAGAACTGTTGGATGTAGTGACTTCCGTGTTGGCGAATGCCCAGGTAGTGAGTGACCAAGAAGATGATGATCGCGAAGGCGATGGTCACATTGAACTGATCGGTCGGGGGGTTGAACCCGGGAATCAGTCCTGAAAAGTTGAGGATGAAGATGAAGAGCAGGTACGTCCCCAGCAGCGGCATGATCGGCCGTGCGCCCACTCCGTGGCGGATGATGCCACTGAGGAAGTTGAGGATGCTCTGAACCATGACCTCTGTGAAGTTGGCGAGGTCGGCTTTGCCTGTTGCTTCCCGCACACCTGCGCGGAAGGGCATTCCGGCAATGAAGGCGAAGGCAATGAGGATCACGGCCAGCAGCAGCATGTCCAGCGTGGGGACAGGGTCGATGCCCATCTTGGCCAACGGCTCCTCAAAACTCCCCAGCAGGGCATGAGACCAAGTAAATCCACCTTCAGCCGCAAATGCTGAGGTTCCGGAGGCCAGAGCAGCCAGGAGTAAGGGAACGCGCTTCATTCTTCAGTTTCTAGAGTGAAGGTTCAGAATCACGGGACGAAGAGGCCTGTCGTCGAACAGAGTGCCACGCAACCGCAAAGACGATATTCGAGAGCCCGAGCAGGAGTCCAAGGGGCGGAACGCCCAACGGATTGAGCGCTAGGTACAGCACCAGAACAGATGCTCCAAACTTCAGGAGATGCACCAGAACCAGCCCTGCGCTCACGCGTCCTGATTCCAAGAGGGATCGTACGAAGCTGATGGTCCAGTGCAAATTGAATCCGACAACCGCAGAACCTAGCACGGATCCAGGCAAATAGTCAAGATCTAGGAACGCTGCCACCAACGCCAAAAGGGCACTGCAGATCACCAGCAGCTGCTGAATGTCCTGCGCAGCCTTCAGCTCAGAAGAGCCGGAATCGGCTTCCGGAGGCGATTCAGGTGAAGACGGTTCCGGTGAAGGAGGGACCGCAGAAGGGTCAGGGGTCATGAGGATGACTCGGCCTCAGAGTTTTCTTGACGAAGCTTCTTCAGAAGACGGAACACGCTGCGGTACCCGGCAATGATCCCGGAGATGCCAAAGATCAGCAGCAACCACGGTTCGGTGCCCCAGAAGCGATCCAGCCAGCTCCCCACCAGGAAGCCAACAATCACCGAAAGCCCCAACTCCAGCCCCATGGAGCTGAACATCATAAATTTTGGATCGAGCTGCGGAAATTTCATGCGCCTCCAGAAAAACGCTGTAAATTACGGATTTGCCAGCAAAGTTGCAAGTTTTTCCCGCTTCAGCAGATTTGCTCCCGATTGCACCGCCCCGCGTGGCTTTCTCTAGACAAGAACGAGCCTTTTCGTTACTATATCAGAAACATATTTCCTTAAATCATTCTCAAAGTGATGGAACCATGTCTGGGCTGAATCCTTACATCCAACAAGCCGAATACACCCTTCCTCAAAAACCTTACCGGGTGACCTTCCTGCCTGAAGGCAAGGTGGTCGAAGTCATCCCGGGAGAGCTACGCATGGACGGCGACGGACTGCCCGGCTCCCTGCTGCGCATTGCGCTGGATGCCGGACTGGATGTGGATCACTCCTGCGGGGGCGTCTGCGCCTGCTCCACCTGCCATGTCATTGTCCGGGAAGGAGAGCCCAGCTGCAATGAGGCCACCGAGGACGAAGAAGACATGCTGGACCTGGCGCCCGGCCTGACCCCACAGTCTCGGCTGGCATGCCAGTGTGTGCCCGACGGCAGCACGGACCTGATTGTGGAAATTCCATCGTGGAATCGAAACCTGGTGAGCGAAGGACACTGAACCATGGTTACCCTTACCGAAAGTGCGGCAAAGGAGATCCGCAACATCATGGCGGATCAGGAACTCAACAACGATGTGGCGGTCCGCGTCGGAGTGAAGGCTGGCGGATGCTCCGGCTTCACCTACACCCTCGACTTCGACTCTCGCAAGACCCGGTTTGACCTAGAGTTTGAGTCTCACGGACTGCGGGTGCTTGTGGACAAGAAGAGTCACCTCTACATTGATGGCACCGAAGTGGACTGGAGCTACAGCCTCATGGACCGCGGGTTGAAGTTCAACAACCCCTCTGCCAAAAGCTCCTGTGGCTGCAAGACGTCGTTCATGTACGACACCCCGGCCGCTCAGGAAACCTTCACCCCCAGCTGGATGTAAGCGCCATGACTCAACCTTGGGACTCCCTGGAAGCACAGATGAAGACGGCCATTGAAGCCGCAATCCCGCAATCTCAGGCCCAGGTGACCGGAAACGGCGGTCACTTCAGCATCCGGGTCGTCTCTCCTGAGTTTTCAGGCAAGCGGACCCTAGAGAAGCAACGCATGGTTTATGGCGCCATCCAGCCCTTCATGGCGGGCAGCAACGCACCCGTCCATGCCGTTGATCAGCTGGAAACCCTCGTTCCATAAGCCACCGCCTTCACTTCCTGCCCACCTGCCTCGTTCTATGTCTGCAATCAAGGGAATGCTGGACAAGGCCCTCAAGCGGCCTGACCCCACCCGTCCGCCCTCAATCAAGATTGACGGCGCAAAAATCACGGTTCCGAAATCCGACCGCATCCTCTACGCCGGGAAGGTCACCAAGGAAACCGAAACCGAGGTCACGCTCAAAGGAGAAGACGAGACCTCTTATGTAAAGGTGCTGAGCCCATTCCGGGGCATTGAGAAGCTCATCGTCTTTGAAGACGGCCTCTGGGTCGACTCCGAGACTTCTGCAGCGCTCTCCGGATTCGACCTCAGCACCCTGCTTCAGGGGCAGTAGCCCCCGCCTTACCCCTTTCCCCAACCAAAACGACCATGACTGAAGAAGCCCTCCCCCAAATCCGGATTCAGACCAACCGCGGTGCCATCACCTTGGAGCTGTTTGAAGACGATGCCCCGAACACCGTCGCCAACATGATCTCGCTTGCGGAGCAAGGCTTTTACGACGGCCTGTCGTTCCACCGGGTCATCGCCAACTTCATGATCCAGGGCGGTTGTCCCAAGGGCACCGGAACCGGAGGTCCCGGCTACCGTTTTGGGGACGAGTTCGTCTCGCACCGGCGTCACGATGCCGCCGGCATCCTCTCCATGGCCAACGCGGGTCCCAACACCAACGGCAGCCAGTTCTTCATCACTCATGGTCCTCAGCCCCACCTAGACGGACGTCACACCGTCTTCGGCAAGGTCATCGACGGCCTAGACATCGTCAACGCCACCCAGCAGGGCGATGTGATGGAAAAATTCGAGGTGCTGAGCAAGCGCGATCACGAGTACGTGGTCAAGACCCTCTAACCAACTGGCCTCCGGACCGTCAGGTCCGGTTCCCCTTGTCCCATTCGTATTCAGCTACCCCATGACCGAAACTATTCTTTCTGCGGACATTAACGAAGAAATGCGGAGCTCCTACATGGAGTACGCCATGAGCGTCATCGTTGGACGTGCCCTTCCGGATGTCCGAGACGGCCTCAAGCCGGTGCACCGTCGGGTGCTCTACTCCATGAACGAGCAGGGCAACGACTACAACAAGCCCTACCGGAAGTCGGCCCGCGTCGTCGGAGACGTGATCGGAAAGTACCACCCGCATGGGGACCAAGCGGTTTACGACACCATTGTCCGCCTGACGCAGGACTTCTCCATGCGCTACCAGCTGGTCGATGGGCAGGGGAACTTTGGGTCCATTGACGGTGACTCCGCTGCTGCGATGCGGTACACCGAGGTCCGCATGAAGCGCATTGCTCATGAGCTGATGGCCGACCTGGACAAGGACACCGTTGACTTTGCCACCAACTACGACGACTCCCTCACGGAGCCCACCGTCTTCCCGACCCGTATCCCCAACCTGCTGGTGAACGGTTCCACCGGGATCGCCGTCGGCATGGCCAGCAACATTCCCCCGCACAACCTGAAGGAGGTTCTGGATGCCCTCCTCTACTACATCGATCACCGCTACCAGGCCAGCATTCCGGAGCTGATGGAGATCCTCCCAGGGCCAGACTTCCCCACCGGTGGCATGATCATGGGCAAGCATGGGATCTTTGAGGCCTACTCCACCGGTCGCGGCATCCTCCACGTCCGGGCCAAGTCCCACGTCGAGGAGAGCAAGGACGGACGCCAGGCCATCATCGTGACGGAACTTCCGTACATGGTGAACAAGGCCATGCTGCTGGAGAAGATTGCCGACCTCGTCCGCCAGAAGAAGCTCGAGGGCATCACCGACCTCCGAGACGAAAGCGACCGCAAGGGCATGCGCGTCTTCATCCAGGTCCGCCGAGGGGACAACCCGGATGTTGTGCTCAGCAACCTCTTCAAGCACACCGCTCTGCAGTCCAGCTTCGGCATCATCATGCTGGCCATTGTCGACCGGCAGCCCAAGGTGCTCAGCCTCCCGCAGGTGCTCGAATTCTTCCTGCAGCACCGGATCGAGGTGGTCACCCGCCGCACACGCTACGAGCTGAAGCAGGCAGAAGACCGCATGCACATCCTTGAGGGCCTGATGATCGCCCTCCAGAACCTCGACCCTGTCATTGAACTGATCCGCTCCGCCTCCGATACCGCGACGGCAGAGGGTCGGCTGATGAACGAGTTCGGGCTGACCAAGCGGCAGGCTAAGTCCATCCTGGAGCTCCGACTCCAGCGCCTTACCGGCATGGAGCAGGACAAGATCCGCGATGAGCACCAGAAGGTCGGAGAGACCATTGTGGACCTGAAGGACATCCTGGCCCGCGATGAACGCGTCATTGACATCATCCGGACGGAGACCCTTGAGGTCCGAGACACCTATGGGGACGCTCGCCGGACGGAGATCACCGAACACGACAGCTCCATCCTCATTGAGGAACTCATCAACGAAGAGGACATGGTCGTGACTCTGTCTCACGCCGGCTATGCCAAGCGGAGCCCCGTAAGCGAGTACCGCCTCCAGCGCCGTGGAGGCAAGGGAAAACTCGGCATGTCCACCAAGGATGAAGACTTTGTCGAACAGATGTTTGTTGCCTCCACGCACGACCACCTGCTCTTCTTCACCACCATGGGGCAGGTGTTCCGCAAGAAGGTCTATGAGCTCCCACAAGGAGGTCCCACTGGTCGGGGCAAGGCCATTGTCAACATCCTCCCCATGCGAGAGGGCGAGCGCGTCTGCTCCTGCCTCAGCGTTCCTCAGGGAGCCGAGGGGAAGTACATCCTCCTCTGCACAGAGCAGGGAACGGTTAAGAAGATCGACATGCTCGACTGCGACCGCATCCGCGTCAACGGCCTCCGGGCCATCACGCTGGAAGAAGGGGACCGGCTCATTTCCGCCCAGATCACCGATGGCGAGCGCGAGCTGTTCTTCACCACCCGATCCGGGCAGAGCCTCCGGGTGCATGAGTCCACCATCCGTCCCATGGGACGGGCCGCGCAAGGGGTGATTGGCATCCGCCTACGTGAAGAAGACGTAGTCGTTTCCGCCATTGCCCTGCAGGGCACCGGACACCTCCTGACGGTTACCGAAAAAGGGTTTGGCAAAAAGACTCCGGTCTCCGACTTCACCCTTTCCAAGCACCGCGCCAACTTTGGCATGCTGGCGATGCGGACCAATGAACGCACCGGCCCGGTTGTGAACACCTTTGAGGTGGAAGACGAGCACCAGGTCTTTGTGATCACGCAGACAGGACGCATCATCCGCCTCCGGGTGGACGAAATTCGCCTCCTCAGTCGTGTCACTCAGGGAACTCGATTGATCCGTGAGATGCGGGACGACGAGCGCGTCATTGCCGTTGCGCCCATGACGGAAGAGGAAACAGACCTGGAGCCCATGGACGAAGTGGAAGAGGGCACTCCGGAAGCGCCAGCCGCGGTTCCAGAAGCCTAACTCCTCCCTCCGGAGCCCGGCTCCTCTGCACGCTCTGTCCCTCGAGCAGGGGCAGAGTCTGTCTCCAGATGACTCCCCAGCCCCACCACCAACGCCAACGCCAAGCAGAGGGTCGATGACAGGGTCCGGAATCCGGCCACCTCGCTCTCCCGGACCTCTAGGTGCAGGGTGGTGTGCCGCACCAGCGGACTCATCGGCGAATCCGTGATCGCCAGCACCTTGGCCCCGCGCAACGCCACCTGCTCCACGACCTCCCGGACCTCAGATGCATAGGGTTTGAAGCTAATGGCCAACAGCACATCTCCCCGAAGCACCGTTTTCACCTGCTCCTGCAGCAACCCCCCAATGCCATCCAGCAGGTGGGTCGGCTGGTTGAGGTGGTTCAGCGCATACGCCAAGTAGCTGGCCACCGGGAAGGAACGCCGATGCGCCAGCACGTGAATCCGGTTGGCGGACGCCAGCAGAGCCACTGCCGCCTGCAGCTGCTCATCGGAAACGCTCTCCTCCAGCTGACGCAACGACACCTCGGCGCCTTGTGTGAAGTGAGTGAGGCGCATCTCTCCGGTCCGCTCCCCCTGTTTGCCCGCTTGGAGCCGCGCCTGGTAATCCGGAATGCTCTCCAGCAGTCCTTCCCGAAACACTTTCTGCATCTGGGAAAACCCGGGATACCCCAGCGCCTGCGCAAAGCGAATCAGACTGGAAGGAGCCACTTCTGCACGCTCCGCAATCTGACTGATGGTCTCCAGAGCCATGACGTTGGGATTCGCCATCGCATAGCTCCCGATCTGCCGCAAACGCGGGCTCAGACGGTCATGCTCCAGCAGGCGGGACCGCAGCTCTGGATAGGTTTGCGGCTCCATTTCAACGTTTTTTTCCATTTCTCCTCAACTTGAAATTTTTTGGTTCAAAAACTCTTGACAGGCCTTGATTTGGTGAATATATTCCATTGTAGGTTTTTTGGGAATTTTTTTTCTGAAAAACGGAAGGTCTGGCCTTCCTCCCCTCAACAATTGCTAGGAGAGAAAGATGAAATTTCTGAAGAATAAGCTCACCAAGCTGTTTGCTGTTGCGGCAGCCGGCCTGATGGTTCTGGGGGCGACCGGTGTCGCTCAAGCCGCAGGAGAGCGCTTTGTTCTGGTCAGCCACGCTCCGGACTCGGACTCGTGGTGGAACACGATCAAGAATGCCATCAGGGAAGCGGGCCAGCAGCTGGACGTGACCGTGGAGTACCGCAATCCGCCCACCGGTGACCTGGCCGACATGGCCCGGATCATTGAGCAGGCCACCGCGTCTCGCCCCAATGGCATCATCACCACCATCGCTGACTACGACGTCCTCAAGGGGCCAATCCAGAACGCGGTCCGCCGGGGCATTCCTGTGATTGCCATCAACTCCGGAACCCCAGACCAGGCTCGTGAGCTGGGCGCCCTCATGTATGTGGGTCAGCCTGAGTACGACGCTGGTTACGGGGCAGGTCTGAAGGCGAAGGACGCCGGCGTTACCAATTTCCTCTGCGTCAACCACTACATCACCAACCCCGCCTCAGTGGAACGCTGCAAGGGCTTCGCTGACGCACTTGGTGTGGATCTGGGTAATCAGATGATTGACTCGGGACAGGATCCTACGGGAATTGAGAACAAAGTCCAGGCCTACCTCCGGACCAACCCGGACACCAACGGCATCCTGACGCTCGGCCCGACCTCCGCTCACCCCACCCTGCGTGCTTTGAGCAAGATGGGGAAATCCGGGAAGATCTTCTTCGGCACCTTTGACCTGAGTGGCGAGATTGCTCAGGGCATCAAAGATGGCGTGATCGCCTTTGGAATTGACCAGCAGCCGTTCCTGCAGGGTTACATTCCGGTCACCGTCCTTACCCTCTACAACCGCTACGGCGTCCTGCCGGGCAACAACGTAAACTCGGGTCCCGGCTTTGTCACCAAAGAGAACGTCGGCCTCGTGGAAAAACTGGCTGGCGAGTACCGCTAACCGGTTCCTTCAGGGACCCCACTAGGGGTCCCACCTCCTCCTCGACCTCCAACTCCACTGCGATTCATGCCGTCCGACCCGACCAACTCAGCTTCGGCGGCAGCCGCTCCCTCCGGAAGCGATGAGCGGCTCCGTGAGGTGTCTTTTCTCAGCAAGCAACTGAACAAACCAGAACTTGGAGCCATCTCTGGGGCACTGCTCGTGTTTGTCTTCTTTGGCATCACTGCCGGAGATACCGGCATGTTTGCCCCAGACGGCATCCTCAACTGGAGCACCGTCTCGGCCCAGCTCGGGCTGATCGCCATTGGGGCCTGCCTCCTGATGATTGCAGGAGAGTTTGACCTCTCCATTGGCTCAATGATCGGTTTTGCCGGCATGATGGTTGCCATTCCCTCAGTCTTTTGGGGATGGCCTGTGTGGTTGGCCATCCTCTTTGCTTTTGTGGGGGCCATGGCCATTGGCTTCCTCAACGGCTACATCGTCATCAAAACGGGACTGCCCTCGTTCATTGTCTCGCTCGCCTTCCTCTTCATCCTCCGGGGCCTCACCATCGGTCTCTCTCAGTACTTCACCAACCGCACCATCATCGGCGGCGTCCGGGACGTGGCAGAGGAGCAGGGCGACTGGTTGGCTCCGCTGTTCGGAGGCAAGGCCTTTCAGGGCTTTTTTCAGTGGCTGGGGGAAAACGGCTGGATCGAGACCTTTGCTGACGGAACACCACTGGTTCAGGGCATTCCGGCAGTGATCCTTTGGTTCATTGGGTTGGTGATTGTCTGTCAGTGGGTGCTGCAGAAGACCCGCTTTGGCAACTGGATCTTTGCTTCTGGCGGCGATGCCCTTGCTGCCCGGAATGTCGGGGTGCCGGCAGATCGGGTGAAGATTCTGCTGTTCATGTTCACGGCCTTCTGTGCGACCGTCTATGCCACCTGCCAGGTCATTGAGTTTGGCTCCGCCGCTGCAGACCGGGGGCTGCTCAAGGAATTTGAGGCCATCATCGCAGCCGTCATCGGTGGGGCACTGTTAACCGGAGGCTACGGTTCCGTTGTTGGAGCCTGCTTTGGAGCCGTGATCTTTGGAGTGGTGCAGATGGGCATCTTCTTCATGGGCATCGACTCCTCCTGGTTCCGGGTCTTCCTCGGAGGGATGCTGCTGATTGCTGTCATCTTCAACAACTTCATCCGCAAAAAAGTGACGGAGGCCCGCTGATGAGTGAGACCATTGAACTACGGAACGTCAGCAAGTACTTCGGCTCGGTGATCGCCCTCAAGGGCATCTCGACCTCAGTCAACGCAGGGGAAATCCTCTGCCTGCTGGGCGACAACGGCGCCGGGAAGTCCACGCTGATCAAGACCCTGGCAGGAGTCCACCGTCCGGATGAAGGCGAGCTGCTGCTCGACGGCACTCCCATGTACTTCAGCTCACCCCGAGACGCCCTGGACCGGGGCATTGCCACCGTCTATCAGGACCTCGCCCTGGTGCCGCTGATGAGCGTCACACGGAACTTCTTCATGGGACGGGAGCCTGAAATTGGCTGGGGGCCGTTCAAGCGCTTTGACCACGAAACTGCCGACCGCGTTGCCAAGCAGAAGATGGACGAGATCGGCATCAAGGTCCGGGACCCCAACCAGGCAGTAGGCACCATGTCCGGAGGCGAGCGCCAGTGCCTGGCCATTGCACGGGCCATTCACTTTGGGGCCAAGGTGCTGATTCTCGATGAGCCCACAGCCGCCTTGGGGGTCAAGCAGTCATCCATTGTGCTGCGGTTTGTCGCCCGGGCTAGTGCCCAGGGGCTGGCGGTGATCCTCATTACCCACAACGTCCACCATGCCTACCCCATTGCCGACAAATTCACCCTGCTCAACCGGGGCCAGAGCATGGGCACCTTCCGCAAGAGCGAAGTCAGCCGAGAAGACGTGCTGCAGATGATGGCCGGCGGCAAGGAGCTTCAGGAACTTGAATTTGAGCTGAAGGAATTCGCCCGAGCTGATGCACCCACTCCATGAGGAGCCTCCCATGTCTCAGGAATTTGCCTGCGCCACCGACATCCGCCTTGAGGACTTCACTGCCCTCTGTGCCCAAGACGTTGACCTGAACGCCTACCCGCTCGCTCGGGACGTTCAGCGCAAGGTGCTGATTTACGCGGGGGAGACCTTCCGGAACGCGACAGAGCCCGCCCAGGAACTCGCCCTCAAGGCCGAACTGCATCGGGCCCTCAAGGACGGCCCGGGCGTCCTCGTCATTCAAGAGGCGCTCACGGATCATGACGTCATTGACCGCGCCACAGAAGTCTTTCAGCGCATCATTGCTGAAGAAAAGCAGCATGCCCAGCATCGGGGAGATCACTTTGCCAAACCTGGGGACAATGAGCGGATCTGGAACGCCCTCCAGAAGTTTGGAGAAGTGGACCCGGAAGGCTTCATTGATTACTACACGAACTCCGCCATTGGACTGGTTTCAGAGGCGTGGCTGGGCCCGTTCTTTCAGATGACCTCTCAGGTCAACATCGTCAAACCAGGCGGGCAGGCACAGAAGCCACACCGCGACTACCACCTTGGGTTTCAGGACCAGGCCACTGTGGAGCAGTTCCCGGTTTCCGTCCAGGTGGCTTCTCAGTTCCTGACCCTGCAGGGTGCCGTGGCCCACACGGACATGAGCGTGGAGTCGGGCCCCACGATGCTCCTTCCCTTCTCGCAGCAGTACCCGCTCGGCTACCTCGCCTGGCGGCATCCGGACTTTGCAGCATTCTTTGAGGAGCACGCCGTCCAGCTTCCGCTCAAGAAGGGAGACGCGGTTTTCTTCAGTCCCGCCCTCTTCCATGCCGCAGGCACAAACCACGAGTCGCAGGACCGCATTGCCAACCTTCTCCAGGTGTCGGTTGCCTTTGGCAAAACCATGGAGACAATCAACTGGGAGAAGCTGATCAAGCGGAACTACCCGCTGTTGCTGGAGAAGCACACCCGCCAGCAATTTCCGACCGGGGCCCTCCGGTGGCTTGGAGGTTCTGTCGCCGATGGCTACTCCTTCCCCACCAACCTCGATTCCGACCCGCCCCTCCAGGGATCCGCCCCGGAAACCCAACAGGCTTTGATCGTCCGGGCGCTTCAGGAATCCTGGCCTCCCGATCAATTCAATGAGGCGTTGGATCAGGTCCTCCAGCGTCGAACCGCTTAGCGCTGCCGAACGTGCCACGGCATTAGCTGAAGGAGGCCCAAGTTGGTGATCCGGTCAACTGTTGCGGAAGTGCTTTTAAGGAAGGGGCTGCAGGAGCCATGAGGTGCGGACAGCGCCGCACCCCGGTAGGTTTAGTGTCGGAAGAAGTAGTCTTCCATGTGACGCATCATGGACTCATTGCTGTGAAGCTTCCACGCCAGAATATCACCTGACGAAATCACTCCCATCAACTGCCCCCCTTGCATCACAGGCAAGTGCCGGATGCGGTTCTGGCTCATCATCTCTGCGGCCTCGTGAATCTCCAGATCCGGAGTTCCTGAGGCAAACGGAGACGTCATCACCTCCTTCACCCGCATGGATTTTGGGTCCGCATCCACTGCGACGACGCGGTGCATCACATCTCGCTCAGTGAAGAGTCCCACTGGCACCTGATGCTCAAACACAATCACGGCCCCGACTTTGGTCCGGCACATGACCTTCACGGCTTCTGAGACGGTGCAATCCGGATCCACCGACACGACGTAAGCGCCCTTGCGGTCCAGCAGCGCTGCAACCGTTCCCGACGTTCCGGACGCCTCTGAAGCGCGGGGACGCCCCAAGTTCATTGCTTCCATGACACCTCCAAGTTGAGTTCCCAAGAACACCCCCCTGATTGCTGCAGGGAGGAGAAAACGTGCTTGTCCTCCTCCAATTGCTTGGAAATGTCAATTTTATTTCACGCCGTTGTCCCTCAGGGGAGGCAGGCATCCGGACACGTTAGGGCCTTCCGGAACGCTGCCACGTCAGAAAGCTGGACTCCATCAACCGGCCCATCTTGGTGTCCCTGACCAATCATCCGGAGGCTCAGGCGACGCTGCTGCGACTCCCCCAGCTGAGCCACGAGGTCCTGCAGGTCTTGCAGCTGCAACGCCTCCAACGCCCGGAGGTCTGGGCTCGTGGGGTCAAATTCGGCCTGCCGTTCAAAGGCCCGCCCAAACAGCATGCCGGCAACCGCTGAAACGGAGTCTGGCTTGTCCAGCATGCCGTTTCGGACGGCGCCCTTCAGGGCCTGGAACTGCGCCTCGGGCATCTGCTGCACCTGCTTCAGGAACTGCGGAAAGAAGGCCCGGACCCGGGCTTCCAGCTCAGCGGGTCCATAGGTTCCAGACTGGACCAGAAACACCAGCCCCAGCGTGTCCTCCGCCTCAGTCATGCTGGCATTGACGATGTACCCCAGCTGCTGGTTGGTCCGCAGCTCGTTGTAAGCCTGGGGCTGAAGCGCGGTGCTGAGCACCTGCAGGGCCACCTGATTCTGAGGCGTCCGCTGTGCAACCTGCAGCTCCATCACCAGCGCCGAGTTGTTGACCTCAACGGGTTGGGAAAGGGTGTAGGCGGTTCCAGAAGGAATCTGCCGGATGCTCTCCACGTAGCGGTCGGCTTCCGGAAGCGGTTCCCCGCCCAGCGTCTGCAGCAGTTCATTGACCGCTGTCCGGACTTCGGAGCCTTCTAGGTTGCCATACGCGACCCCCTGAAGGAAGGTGCGGGCGTAGAGGCGTTTCTGCGCGTACTCCCGGAGCTCTTTCAGGGTGATGGAAGCCAGCTCCTTTTCATAATCCCAGAGGGCGAACTTGCGGTTCTCCAGCAACAGGCTCCGGTAGTAGAAGGCCTGCTGATACGGCTGCTGAAGGTGGAAGTTGGTGTAGCTCCGGCGCTTGCGCTCCTTCAGCTCAGCAAAGGTCTTCTCATCCACCTCTAGGGTCTTGAGCTTGGTGGAGATGGCCTGCACAAACGTCAGGATCCGGTCGGAGTATCCGCTGAAGCTGAGGCGGATGCCCTTCTTGTCTGACCAGACGTTGTAGCTCAGTCCAGCCGTCAGCGCCGGGTAGGTGAACTCGTTGAGCCCCTCTTCAAACGCGTCCGCATACAGCTGAGACAGCACGGCATTGCGTGGCGAGGCATACACCTCAGGGGTTTCAATCCGGAAGTGCAGCTGAGCCTTAGGCGAGTCAAAGCGGTAATCCTGCTGGAACCACACCTGGCCCCGCTCGGCGTCCAAGATCTTCACCGGCGTGGGAAGCGCATGCTTCTTCAGCAGCTCCTGCAGCCCACGACGGTCGACTTCTAGGGTTTCCAGCTCCAGGGTCGCCATGAGCGAGTCCCACGATCCCCACTCGCGTCCCTCCACCTGCCGTAGCCGGGCCATCAACGGTTCCGGAAGCCCCTCTGCTTCCAAGCCAACCAAGGAAGAGTGCGTCAGCTGAAATCCTCCCCGGAAGGGCTGCAGGGCCAGGTTCTCTGGAAGAAAGGGGTTGGGCTCAGGAAGCTGGATGGCCGCATTCAGTCCAGGACGTGCCCACTCCTTAACCCACTCTGGGTGAGACTTAGTGAAGGAATACTCGGTACCGTAATAAGGTTCCTTGGTGTCAGTCTCCACGTCCCGGGCGGCCAAAATTGCCAGCATGTTGTCCGGCGTCAGCCGAAAGAGCATGCTGTCGAAGAGCTTGGGGTTGTACTCCGTCAGCAGGAAGGGCGCCCGCTCCACCTCCTTGAGCGGGTAGAACTGCATCATGGAAGCAAACATGTTGGTCAACGAGGTGCCTTCGCTCCGGTTCATGAAGGTCAGTTCAATCTCCGCCATGCGCTGGTTCTCCTCAAACACATGACGTGGCAACCCCTTGCGCCGCAGCAGCTCAATGGCTTGAAATACGTAGGTGATGACCTGACGGTAATTCTGTTGCCCTCGCTCCGTCAGCTGAATGTTGAGGTTAAACGAGGAGTAGGAGCGGTTGCTGCCTCCGCCACCTGCTGAGAGCCCGGTGGCCAGGTTCTCTCGCTTGAGCAATGAGAGCAGGCTGTTTTCGCCCTCATGCCCCAGCATGGAGCCAATCAGGCCTAGGGGCCTGCTGGCGTAATAGTTTATCGTTGGCGGCAGCGCAAACTTCAGGGTCAGCGAGCGGGCGTCCTTCACCGTCTTCACCTGCATCAGCCGGAAGTTCGGGTCGGGTGCCATGAACTCGCCGGGGACGTTCCACTCCGGAAGGTTGCGGTTGGCCACCAAGACAAAACGCGGGACCACCCAGCGCTGAAGGGTGTCTAGGCTGTGCCGACTGGCAACCGCTAGGGTCATGCGGTTGGCAGAGTACTGGGTCCGGTAAAACCGGAGGAGTTCCTCACGCGAGACGCCCCCAAGCGTGTCTAGGTTTCCGGTGGAAAAGTGCCGGGCCGGGTGTCCGGGTTCATAGGCTTCTCGCTCAACCTGGAAGACCCGCCGGAAGTCGTTCGGGATGTTCTTCGAGTGCTCAGAGTCCACCGCCCGGATCTCTCGGTCCACAAGCTCCTGATTGAAGAGCGGGGCCGTGAAGAACTGAGAGAAGCGGTCCAGGCCTTCTTCAAAGGCATCAGGAGCAATCTCAAAGTGGTAGTTGGTCATCTCCTCAGACGTGAAGGCGTTGGTGAAGCCATCGTTTGTGGAGACGAACTCCTGGTAGCTCCCTGGAGTGGGGTACTTTTCAGTGCCCAAGAAGAGCATGTGTTCTAGGAAGTGGGCCAGCCCCTGACGGTCACGCGGGTCCATCAGCGATCCCACTCCCACCGCTAGGGAAGCCGCACTCCGCTGCATCGTTGGGTCGGAGATGAGGATGACCTTCATGCCGTTGGGCAACAGGAACCGCCGGTACTGCCGCTCAGGCCACCGCGTGTCAGAGTTGTCAAGGTCGTTACGGGCCCAGAGGAGGGAGCCCCCCAGACTCAACAGGAGCAGCAGGACCAGCCACGGGCGTAGACTCAGCAAGGATCGAAAAGACATGGTTTCTTTCTATCGAGGTTGGGAGTATCGTTTTCTCCCCAGCAGTGTAAACAAGGACCTCTCAACCACGCAACTTCAACTTCACGTCCCCTCCAATTGAGGCCGGTGAGTCAGTAATTTTTTCCGCCCTCTACAGTCGGCGCTTGCGGTTGTTTGCAAAAACCTGCAAAACATGCCTTGGTCGACCCTTGTACACGATTCCGGCCACACGCGCTTTCAGGAGGTTTCTGTCTCAGCTTTCTGAAAGGGAACTGAATTTGCACATTCCGCCTCCGAGGGTTGTTTGCCCAAAGTACTGCCGCGCTGTTGATACCAAACCGCCATGAAATACCTGATCGGATTCTTACTCCTTGCTGCTTCGCTTTCCCTCGCGGTGAGCGGTTGTGGACTGTTCTCAGACTCTGAGCCTGCGGCTCCGGAAAGCTCCTTGGCAGAGGTGGTCCCTCAGGACACCTCTGATGAAATCTCGGTGCCCGCTGCCCCTTCGGAGTCCGTGCCCGCCAGCTTGGATGCTGAAGCGAACGCCGACGAAGAATACGCCCGCTCCATTGAGGCCAAGGAACGCGAGCTGGCTGCCGCTCAGAGTGAGATGACCCCCATCTCTCAGCCAGACCCCAACGACGGGCGCTTGCTGCAGCTCTACGACCCCGAGACGGTTCCGGAGGCGGACTCGTCTTATGATCCGAATCTGACCGACAACGACCCTTACCTCTACGCTGAGCCAGAGCCTCCGCCACCCCCGATGACAACCGACGAGTACCTCCAAGCTTTGGAATCGGCCATGGTGGCTCCCAGCGAGCCCCAGAGCTTTGATCAGGACTACAGCATGGCGGAACCGGACCTCATGCCGGTGGCCTCTGAAAATACTCAGGAAGACGTCCTTCAGCAGATCTACCTCAGCCTCATCGACATGCGTGACCGTGGGCTCCCGCCCGTCCGGAACCCGCTGGTGGAACAGCTCCTTCCCAACGTCTACTTTGCCTTCGACCAAAGCCGCATTGAGGCTGACTACCAGGAGCTTCTACAGGAACGCATCCCCGGGGTTCTGGACGCCTTGCAGCTCCGAGGAGACATGATCCTGCAGATTGAGGGACACGCTGACGAGCGCGGAAGCGACGAGTACAACCTAGCTCTGGGACACCGACGCGCCAACGCCGTCTATGAGGCCATTCGGGTTTACTCTGCAGACACCACCCTGATCCGGACCATCAGCTTTGGTGAAGAGTTCCCGGCGGTGCCGGAGTCCAATGAGCAGGCTTGGGCCAAGAACCGACGGGTCGCCTTTACCTTCCTGCTTCGCGATTAACGCCCCCGCGACCTGATGCCGCCGGATGGGCTCACTGCTGTTCACACTCCCTTCGACTTCCTCTCCCATTGCCTTGGGCGTCCTGGCTGTGCTGGGCGTTGCGTCTTTGCTGGTCTGGTCGATCCTCTTTGCCAGCCTCTTCAACCTGTTCCGCCGCCGGATCCGTTACCGGCACTTCCTCAAGGTCTTTGAGTCCGCCACTCAGTTTGAGGAGCTGATTCCTCGTGTCCGGAAGCTCCCGGATTCCCCCTTGAAGCGCATGTTTGAGCAGGGTCAGAAGGAGTTTCAGCGCTTTCAGAAGATGCACCCGGCGTCCGGATCCAATCTGCGCATGGAGTTTGTGGAAATGCTGGAGCGCACCCTTGAGGCTCAGATCGTTCTTGCCGAGCGGGAACTAACGCGGGGGCAGGCCTTGCTGGCGTCCATCGCAGTTTCTGCCCCCTTCATTGGGTTGTTTGGCACCGTTTTGGGAGTCATGGAAACCTTTCAGGGCATTGGCGAACAGAATGCCGTGGACCTTGCGGTCATCAGTCCCAGCATCGCTGAGGCACTCGTCGCAACCGCAGCTGGACTGTTTGCCGCCATTCCTGCCACCTTAGGGTACAACCTCCTGCGCTCCATTGTGCGTGACCTTACCGAAACCCTTGATTACTTTGCCCTGCAGTTCCTCCGAAGGCTCCAGCGGCAGTTGACTCTGCATGAAGAGAAGAGAATTTAGACACGCCCGGCGCTTCCGTGGAGAGTTGATGTCCGACATCAACGTCACCCCTCTGGTCGATGTGCTGCTGATCCTGGTCGTGGCGCTGGTCATCACCGCCCCGTTCCTCACCCAGTCCCTACCGGTCAACCTCCCCCAAGGAAACCTTCCGTATCGCCTGCCTGAGTTTGAAAACACTGTGCTGGTCGTGGTCGATGCTCAAGGGGCCTACCGTCTTCCAGAAGGTGACTCCAGAGAGGCCATTCAGGCTAGCCCGACGCTTGGCTTGAACGAACTGGTGACCACCCTCGAACGTTGGGATCCGGAGGCTCGGCAACGGCCGGTTCACATCCAGATGGACGAGCAGCTCCCGCACCGGACCCTTGTGGAACTGATGCTCGCGCTGCAGAAGCTCGGTTTCCCGCAAGTGGGGCTGGTTTTCAAAGATCAGGGGGGCACACCATGAGGCTCATGCTGGTCGCAGGAGAAGCGTCTGGAGACGCCCACGGTGCCGGATTGTTGCTGCAGCTGAACGCCCTGGTGCCTCACCTGGACGCCTTTGGGGTCGGGGGACCGCAGATGCTGCGGGCCGGACTGCGCCCCTACTTCCTCATGGATGAGCTGCAGGTACACGGCATCACAGAAGTCATCCGGCACCTGCCACGGCTGTACCAGAAGCTCAACCTGCTTGGGCAAGCGATGCGTGAGGAGCGTCCGGATGCCGTCCTTCTGGTCGACTACCCCGGCTTCAACCTCAAGGTGGCCCGTCAGGCCAAGCAGCTGGGCATTCCGGTGTACTTCTTCAACAGCCCCCAGGTCTGGGCGTGGCGAAAGGGACGCATCCGGACGATCCAGCAGGTGGTCGATCAGATGCTTGTGCTCTTTCCCTTTGAGGTGGAGCTTTACGAAGAAGCCGGGGTGCCGGTTCACTGGGTGGGCCACCCGCTGCTGGATCAGCTGCTCCCTGAAGACGAGGTGCAGGCCTTCCGGACGCACCACGCTCCTGCCCCGAATCAACCGCTGATCACCATTGCCCCCGGCAGCCGCCCCAGCGAGGTCCGGCGGCACCTAGACACTCTTTTGGCGTCGCTTCCCTTGCTGCAGCAGCAGGTGGGCCCCCTTCAGTGCCTCCTCCCTGTGGCCGAAAGCCTCAACCCTGCCGAGTTGCAGCAACAGGTCGCTTCTGCGGAAGTCCCCGTGAAGCTGGTCACCGGACCGGGCGGATTTCAGGCGTCAGTGCAGGCATCTGATGTTGTGCTGGTGGCTTCTGGAACCGCCTCCCTGCAGACCGGACTCGCGCTCACGCCCAATGTTGTGGTGTATCGGGTTTCCGGACTGACCTATCGGATTGCTCAGGCACTGGCACAGGTGGAGCACATCGGCCTCGTGAACGTCCTTTCCAAAAAGGAGGTGGTTCCCGAGCTGCTGCAGGATCGCTTCACCCCAGAGCGGGTCGCTGAGCAGGCCGCTCGGCTCTTGCAGGATGCCCCCTCTCGTGAAAGAATGATTGCCTCGCTTCAAAATGTTCGGAACCTGCTGGGGCAGCCTGGAGCCTATCAGCGTGCCGCCGAATTCATTTGCCACCACCTCACCCCATCCGCTTGATGCCACACGCTTCCCAACCTGCCGCTGCCTTGCAGCCTCACCGGTCTGCAACGGATTCGGCCGACCGCTGGTTCGAACACCAGCTGGGCATCACTCCGGAGGTCCTCCGTCAGGTGATGGCCGAGGCCCTGGGTCAGGGAGGCACCTACGCCGACCTCTACTTTGAGTACAGCACTCGACAGTCGGTGGTGCTAGAGGAAGGGATCGTCAAAAGCTCGTCGGTGGCCCTGATTGCCGGAATGGGCGTCCGGGTCCTGCAGGGAGATCAGACGGGCTACGCCTACAGCGAGACCCTTGAGCTGCCAGCCATGCTCCGTGCCGCCCGATCGGCTTCCGCCATTGCCCGGCACGGCAGTGTTCCCGGACATGAGGTGGCGCAGTTCAGTCGCCTCGTTCCCAAGAATTACTACCCGATTGACGAGACCGCCAACGACGTCTCCCTAAGTGAGAAAATTCACCTTTTGCAAGCGGCAGAGCAAGCAGCTCATGAAACGGATGAGCGCATCATCCGGGTGACCGTGGCCACCGTGGATTCCTTGACCCACAACCTTGTTGCCACCTCCACCGGACGCCTGATGGCCGACACGCGGCCCATGGTGCGCTTCAATGTGCACTGTGTTGCAGAAGAAAACGGCAACATCCAGTCAGGCTCCTCCGGAACCGGAGGACGTCGCAGTGCCCAGACGCTGCTGGAGTCCGGACTGCCTCAACGGCTGGGACGCGAAGCCGCTGCGGATGCGCTGCTTCTGCTCCAAGCGGTGCAGGCACCATCCGGAAGCTTCCCAGTCATCCTAGGCCCCGCTCAATCCGGCATCCTCCTCCATGAAGCCGTTGGGCACCCGCTTGAAGCCGACTTCAACCGCAAGGGCTCTTCTGCCTACAGTGGGCGCATTGGGGAAAAAGTTGCTTCTGACCTGTGCACCATCTACGACTCCGGAGTCATTGAACACGATCGCGGGGCCATCAATTTTGATGACGAAGGAGCCCTCTCTCAGGAAAATCTCCTCATCGAAAACGGAGTCCTCCGCCAGTACATGCATGACCACATCAGCGCGCAGCATTACGGCATTGAGCCTTCTGGAAACGGTCGTCGCGAGTCCTACGCGCACCCGCCCCTTCCCCGCATGACCACGACCTACCTAGCACCCGGATCCAGCGAGCCCGAGGAAATCCTCGCATCGGTCCGCAAGGGCGTTTACTGCGAGTCCTTCAGTGGTGGGCAGGTGGACATCTCCAACGGAGACTTTGTGTTTGTGCCCACGGTGGCGTGGCTGGTGGAAGAGGGCCGCAAAACGGTGCCGCTGAAGAACTTCACCCTCATTGGCAACGGGCCCGATGCCCTTTCCAAGGTCACGATGGTCGGGAACGACTTTGCATTCAGCGACGGCATCTGGACCTGCGGCAAAGACGGTCAGAGCGTCCCTGTGGGAGTCGGACTGCCGACCCTGCTGATCTCGGACATGACCGTAGGAGGCATGTGATCGACGCGCACCAAGCACTTGCTCAGGAAATCCTCGCTGTCGCCCAAAAGGCCGGCGCCGAGCAAATCACCGTTTCTCTTGCCAGCGCCACGTCCTTCCAGGTAGAGATCCGAGAGGGGGAAATCGACTCTCTGCGGGAGTCCGGATCCTCTGGCATTCACCTGACCCTCAGTCAGGGACACCGGCGCTCGTCTCTGACCTCAAACGACCTCAGCGTCGACTCCATCCGGCCCCTCATTCAGCAGACGCTGGAAGCCCTGCCCTTCATGGGTGAAGATGCCTTTTACGACCTCCCCAGCCCTGAGCGGCAGGGCCGCGCGCAGGTGGACCTGCAGGCGCTGGATCCTGACCACGCCTCGGTGCCCGCTGACCAGAAGGTGACGGAAACCATTGAGCTGGAACGTCAGACCCTAGAGTTGGATGAGCGCCTCCGGTCGGATCAGGCTTACTACTCCGATGCGCTGTCTCATGTGGTGTATGCCGACTCCAATGGCTTCCTCGACGGCTACAGCAAGACCCTCTTCTCCCGTGGCATCTCCCTGGTGGTTGATGACCCAGGGCAGGGGGGAGAGAACTCCGGACGCAAGCAGACCGATGGCTGGTACTCCAGCAACCGCTTCCGCAACCAGCTGGACTCCAACGTCAACCTTGCTCAAGAAGCCTCTCGGCGCGTCCTCCGCAAGGTCGGCGCCGTCAAGCCGCGTTCCTGCGAGGTTCCGGTGGTCTTCAGCGCCGAGATGGCAAGGAGCTTTCTGGGAAGCCTGGCCTCGGCCCTGATGGGGGAGAACATCTTCCGCAAGCAGTCCTTCCTGGCCGACGCCTTGGGAACCGTCATCGCGCACCCGGACTTTACCCTGAGCGACGAGCCGCTTCTCCCTGGGAAGCTGGGAAGCCGGCTCTACGATGCTGAAGGCGTCACCGCTCAGCCCCTGCCGTTGATTGAAAACGGACGGCTCCAGAACTTCATGCTCTCCACCTACTCCGCCAAAAAACTGGGCAAGGAGACCACCGGACACGCCGGAGGCTACAGCAACCTGATGCTCGTTCCGGGCGCCTACCCTGAGGCAGAACTGATTGCCAGTGTGCCGGATGGGCTCTACCTGACCTTCATGTCAGGGCAGGGAGCCAACATCACCACCGGTGACTACTCTCGGGGCGCGCAAGGCCTGTGGATCCGCAACGGACAGCTGGCTGAGCCGGTTGCTGAGTTCACCATCGCCAGCACGTACCTGCAAATGCTCCAGAATTTGAGCATGATCGGGTCGGAAGTGGACCCGCGAAGTGCCATCCTCACCCCTGCCTTCAAAATTGAAAAAATGAACATCAGTGGCACTTAGTTTCAGGACTAAGGGCACACTGCAAGCGTTTTTTCCGATTAAGCTGGACATCCGGAAGTGTTTCCTTAACACTAATTTTTCGTAGCAATCAAGCTACGGCTCCGTATCCGCGGAGTGGTTTTCGGGCTGCAGCCCTTTATTTTTTCAGGATCGAGTATGCCGCAAGGTCGAGTAAAGTGGTTCAATGAGCAAAAAGGCTACGGCTTCATTGAGCAAGAAAACGGAGATGATTTGTTTGTGCACTTCTCCGATGTTCAAGGGGGTCACCTCCGCGATGGAGCACAGGTGGAATTCGTAGTGGGACAAGGTCGAAAAGGCCTTGCGGCTAAAGAAGTGAAACTCATCTAAGAGCCTTTCGAAGTTGAGTCGGTTGGCCGCGCCCGGCGCGGCCCTTCTCCCCCTCCTGTACCTCACCTCATCACAATTCCTTTAAATTGCAATTATAGTTGTTTTTCTATAAGCTAGCTCTGGTCCGCGGAGTCTGACGCCTTGTCGGCTACGGAGGATCCAGTTGTGCGCTACCAGAAAAGCAACGATGATCAGCGATAGGGACTTGATTGACCACCTCAAGCTCTCGCTTCCGAGCGACGTGACGGATGAGGAGGTAAAGAAGATGTGGAAGTTGATGCTGTGGGGAGAGGAACGGAAGCCAGAGGCTCCCGTCCCGGAAGGTGCTTCAGAGGAAGATCAGAGGGCTGGGTCCAAGTCGTAGTCCACACCCAAACTTTTGAGCATCGATGAGCCCAGGTTTTCGGTGCTGTAGTCCTCGTCCAGACCCAACTCATTGCTCAGGACAAATCCGTTGTCCTGATACTCAATGCGTTGAATCTGCCCGCCTTTTGCTAGGAAGCGTTCCATCGCTTCGTTGATTTCCTCGTGAGTGAGTTCTTGAGCTGCCATGGTGACCTCTTCAGGTTAAGTCAGTATTTCAGTCACTTAAACCGTCCTACCAAAACGGTTTGGATATTTATGGCACTCATGCTACTCGAGCGCTAACACCGCGTCAAATGACAAATTGTTTCGAACTGAAACGTCTTTTTTCCTTTCTCTTCATTCCATGTCCACACCGTCTCTGATCTACCACCTCACCCTCCCGGGTGCTGCGCCTGCAGGTCCCTATGCTCCGGAGAGCCTTTCCCGCGAGGGCTTCATCCATTTTTCCACGGCAGAACAGTTGGAGCGAACCGCCAACCGGTTTTATGGGCAGGTTCCAGAGCTGGAGGTGTGGGAGGTCCGGGTGGACCAGCTGCAGGAGGAGTTGCGTTGGGAAGAAGCCGAGCCGGGCGAGGCGCCGTTTCCGCACCTCTATGGGCCACTGAACCTAGACGCCGTGCAGCGTCGGATTCGTTGGAGTCAAGACGACTCCGGAAGGTATGGAAGACCGCCGCTGGGGTAGCGTCAGCGGTCGAGCAAGACGTGAGCGATGCGCAGGGGCAAAGCCGTGTGAGCCTCTCCTTGGAACAGGCGATTCTCAACGGAAAAGTGCTGCACCAGGTAGGGCTCTTGCGGAGAAAACCCACGCGCCACCCCCGGTGTCAGCTGATGCCGAAACCCCTTCAACCCCAAGCGGCTGGAGCCCTTCCACGCCGAGACCAACCCCTGAATGCAGTGTCGTAGCACACTGCCAGTCTCCACGTAGATCAAGGAATCTGCCTCACTGAGACGTGGGTGGGCCGCCTGCCGGCGCTGGGGCTTCTGACGCTCCAGGTACAGGGCCGAGGCAAGGCCTTCAGCCACCTCACGGGAGAGGTGAAACAGCCACATTGACTCCGGACCATCGAGGCGAAGCAGCGTAAAGTAAGAACGTTCGGGAGCCAGGAGTTCCAGTTGCTCGAAGGGCAGAACCGCATGCTGAGTGAAGCGGATTCGAGACGGTTCCTTCAGGGTGCGCTGAAAGACCTCAGCCAGGTGCGTGCTGAAGTGGGTGGTGACGTCCTGGAGCGCAGGAGGCAGCTGCTTCAGCGGGCCTGCAGGCTTCACCCCCTGAGTGAGGGGCTTGGCACTGAATCCGGCTTCAGCAAGCGACGAGTAATCTGGAACGGAGGCAAGCGTTTCCGCCATCATGGCCTCTAGCAGTGAGTCATCAAACAGTGAGTCGTTGCAGGTGTCTTCTGCAAAATCCTGATTAAAGTGGCGCTCCATGTCCTTTATGCAGTGTGGCTTCCATGCCGGCGCATGAACCTTTAGTTCCAAAGTTCCGTGAGGATGCGATCCCGCATCCAGCCCCTAACCTCCTGTCTGGGGAAACGTTAACCTTACCTGAGTTTTCCCTCAGTTCCTAGTCTTAACTTCATAAAAATACGTTCCCTCCGCTTTCCCTTTTCCCACGTCCCTTTCCGGCAGCGTCCCCTTACGTTTCGGAGAAAAGCAGTTTAAGATGCTGATTTCGGTTCCTGTCCGAAATTAGTAAAAACCCTGAAACCTTGGAGGAAGCATGATCATCCACAGCAACTATGAGGCGGTCGCCATTCCTGACCTTTCCCTCCCGGAAATCATCCTACGCAAAACCGCGGCGCTGGCAGACAAGCCGGCACTGATTGACGGCCCCAGCGGCCGCACCCTTACCTATGGACAGCTGCGCGAGCAGGTGGAGCGCTGTGCCGCTGGCTTAGCAGCCCGTCAGTTTGGAAAGGGGCAGGTCTTTGGAATCTACTGTCCCAATGTCCCAGAATACGCGGTGGCCTTTCATGGAGTGGTCCGCGCTGGAGGCACCTGCACCACCGCCAACCCGCTTTACACCGCCGAAGAGCTGGGGCGTCAGCTCAAGGACTGCGAGGCCCGCTTCCTCCTCACGCTGCCAGCGCTCCTCGAAACCGCTTTGGAGGCGGCACAACTCGCCGGAGTCGAGGAGGTCTTTGTCCTTGGCGAGGCTCCGGGCGCCACTCCGTTTGAGCAGCTCCTCCGTTCAGAGGGACCGGTTCCGGACCTCGACGTGGATCCGGCCACCGACCTCGCCGTTCTGCCTTACTCCAGCGGCACCACCGGAATTCCTAAGGGCGTCATGCTGACGCAACGGAACCTCATTGCCAACATCAAGCAGTTCGAGAACCTAGAGCCCACCACCGAGGCCGACGTGCTCATTGGCGTGCTGCCCTTCTACCACATTTACGGGATGACCGTCATCATGAACGCCGCCCTCAGCAACGGCGCCACCATTGTGACCATGCCTCGCTTCGACCTCGAGCAGTTCCTTAGCCTCATCCAGACGCATGGCATCACCCGCGCTCACATTGTGCCCCCGATCGTTCTGGCACTTGCCAAGCACCCGTTGGTGGACCAGTTCGACCTTTCCACCCTGAAGGTGATCCTCTCTGGAGCCGCCCCTCTGGGCGCTGAGCTGAGTCAGGAATGTGCCACTCGCCTGAACCTGATGGTGAAGCAAGGGTATGGCATGACCGAACTCAGTCCGGTGACCCATGTGAGCCCAGAGGATCCGGAGAAGATCCGCTATGGCGCCGCCGGGCACCTGCTCCCCAACACGGAAGCACGGATTGTGGACGTGGAGTCCGGGAAGGCCCTGGGCTACGGCGAGCGCGGGGAATTGCACATCCGTGGGCCACAGGTGATGAAGGGCTACCTGAACAATCCGGAAGCCACCGCCCAGACCCTGGATGCCGATGGCTGGCTGCACACTGGAGACATCGCCGAGGCCGATGAAGAAGGCAACTTCTGGGTGGTCGATCGCGTCAAGGAGCTCATCAAGTACAAGGGCTTTCAGGTGCCCCCTGCCGAACTCGAGGCCCTGCTGCTGACGCATCCCGACGTCAACGACGTGGGCGTGGTGCCCTTTCCCGATGAAGCCGCTGGGGAAATTCCTCGCGCTTTTGTCGTCCGCAAGCCCGAGGCAACCGTCTCCGAAGCTGAGCTGATGGACTTTGTGGCCGAGCGGGTTTCACCGCAGAAGCGGGTCCGGAGGCTGGAATTCATTGACGCCATCCCCAAGAGCGCGTCTGGGAAAATTCTGCGCCGCGAGCTGCGCGATCGCCCCTGACGAGCTTCGGGACCTTCACCGGGGCTTCTGAGGCCACTGTTCTCACAGCGGGTCGGCTTCCAGATCCTCAGAGCCCCTGCGAAAAACTTGTGAATTTCGCCAGTGTTTTTATGATTTGCGAGTTTTCCCCCTACTGCTCCCGTTTGGTGGGGAGAAAAAGGAGGCACCCAACGACCCTGATTATGAGGCGAAATGAGCGACAACAAGTTCGGCTGCCAAGCCCAGTTTGACAGTGGAGAAGGCACCGTCACTTACTACAGTCTAGAGAAGCTGGAACAGCAGATTGGTGGCAACATCAGCAAGCTCCCTGTTTCCATCAAGATCCTGCTGGAGCAAGCGCTCCGGAACTATGACGACTTTCAGGTCCTGGAAGAGCACGTCCGGACGCTCGCCAACTGGGATGGAAGCGTCTCCGACAAAGAGATTCCCCACAAGCCGACTCGGGTCATTCTGCAGGACTTCACAGGGGTGCCTGCTGTCGTGGACCTGGCTTCGCTGCGAACCGCCATGTCCGAGATGGGTGGCGATCCGGAGGTGATCAACCCGCGTGTGCCGGTGGACCTCATCATCGACCACTCGGTTCAGGTGGACCACTATGGTTCGTCCAGTGCGCTTGAACAGAACATGCAGATCGAGTTTGAGCGCAACCGCGAGCGGTACGAGTTCCTGAAGTGGGGCCAGAAGGCCTTCCAGAAGTTCCGGGCCTTTCCCCCAGGCGTCGGCATTGTCCACCAGGTCAACCTGGAACATGTCGCTCAGGTCGTTCAGAACGTGGACGGCGTCTGCTTCCCAGACACCTGCGTCGGGACGGACTCGCACACCACCATGATCAATGGCCTCGGGGTGATGGGCTGGGGCGTCGGCGGCATTGAAGCCGAGTCCGTGATGCTCGGACAACCTGTGTACATGCTCATGCCTCAGGTGGTGGGCTTCAAGCTGACAGGTCAGTTGCCTGCCGGTTCCACCGCCACCGATCTGGTGCTACGCGTGGTGGAGATGCTCCGCCAGAAGGGCGTCGTCGAGAAGTTTGTTGAGTTCTATGGCCCCGGACTGGGCAACCTCAAGCTGGCTGACCGGGCGACCATCGCCAACATGGGTCCAGAGTACGGCGCCACCATGGGCTTCTTCCCTGTGGATGACGAAACCCTGAACTACCTGCGCGCCACCGGACGTCCGGAAGCGGTCGTCAAGCGCGTGGAAGCCTACCACAAGGCACAGGGAATGTTCCGGACCGACGACACGCCGGACCCGATGTTCTCAGACACCCTGGAGCTCGACCTTTCTACGGTACAGCCAGCCCTGGCAGGTCCCAAGCGCCCGCAGGACCGCGTCAACCTAGCAGACATGCAGACCACCTGGCAGAAGACGCTCCAGGCGCCCATCAAGGACCGGGGCTTTGAGCTCAAGGAGGATGAGTTGAACACCGCGGTGCCCATTCCGAACATGGACGGCCAGACGCTGAGCCACGGAGATGTCACCATCGCTGCAATCACGTCCTGCACCAACACCAGCAACCCATCGGTGATGATCGCTGCAGGCCTCCTCGCGCGCAAGGCCAACGAGCGCGGGCTCCGTTCTCAGCCGTGGGTGAAGACCTCTCTTGGGCCAGGCTCCCGGGTGGTCACCGCGTACCTAGAGAAGTCCGGACTGCAGGAGCATCTGGATGCCCTCGGCTTCCAGACCGTCGGCTACGGCTGCACCACCTGCATCGGCAACTCCGGCCCGCTGCCAGACAACATCGTCTCGGCCATCAACGAAGGCAACCTGGTGGTCACCTCGGTTCTTTCCGGCAACCGGAACTTCGAGGGACGCATCAGCCCGAACATCAAGGCCAACTACCTTGCCAGCCCACCGCTGGTGGTGGCCTATGCCCTCGCGGGAACTGTCAACCTCGACCTCCAGAACGACGTCATCGGCAAGGACCGCGACGGCAACGATGTGTTCCTCAAGGACATCTGGCCCACGCACGAGGAAATTGCCGAAGTCGAAAAGCTCATCACCAGCGACATGTATGAGCGCGAGTACGGCCGCGTTGACAGCATCACCCCCATGTGGAATGAGATCGAAGCCGCAACCGGACAGGTCTACCGCTGGAACGATGGCTCCACCTACATCCAGAACCCGCCCTTCTTCACCGGGATGGGCACCGATGTGAACCCGATTGCCGACATCCACAACGCCCGGGTGCTGCTCAAGCTGGGAGATTCAGTCACCACTGACCACATCTCACCAGCAGGCTCCTTCAAGGCGGACACCCCAGCTGGCCAGTTCCTGGTCAATAAAGGCGTGGCTCCGGCAGACTTCAACTCCTATGGCTCTCGGCGGGGCAACGACCGGGTGATGACGCGAGGCACCTTCGCCAACGTCCGCATCCGCAACCAGATTGCGCCCGGAACCGAAGGCGGCTTCACCAAGTACTTCCCCACCGGTGAAGTCACCACCGTGTACGATGCGGCCATGGAGTACCGCGCTTCCGGAACGCCTCTCATTGTGCTGGCCGGAACCGAGTATGGCACCGGCTCTTCCCGAGACTGGGCGGCCAAAGGCACCTTCCTCCTTGGCGTCAAGGCCGTGGTCGCCGCCAGTTTTGAGCGCATCCACCGCTCCAACCTGGTGGGCATGGGCGTCTTGCCCCTGCAGTTCAAGGACGGGGAAACCCACGAGTCCTTGGGACTGACGGGTGAGGAGGTCTTCTCGGTCACCGGACTGAGTGACACCCTGGCTCCCATGCAGGAAGTCACCCTGAAGGCCAATGACCGGGAGATCCCTGTGATCTGCCGTCTGGACAACAAGGTTGAGATTGAATACTACCGCAACGGTGGCATCCTTCACACGGTTCTCCGCAACTTCATGCGCGAGAGTCAATAACCTCTGGGGAGGGTCGCCCTCCCCCTGGATGTGGCCTTTTCCAAGCGCTTGCCGATGAGCGATGTTTTGCTCCTCAATCAGGATCACCAGCCCCTTACCCTGGCGCCTTTGAGTGTTCTGACCTGGCAACAAGCGGTCAAAGCGTACTTTCTGGAAAAGGTCCGCATCCTCCGGACCTACCCGGATTGGCGATGCCGGTCGCAACGCTTCTCCATGCCCATGCCCAGCGTGGTCGTAATGACCAAGTACATCCGGCGCTCCAGCCGCGTGCACTTCACCCGCCGCAACATCTACCTCCGCGACCGTTTCCACTGCCAGTACTGTGGCAAGCACTATGCGTCTGAACACCTGACCATCGACCACGTCATCCCCAAAAGCAAAGGGGGCTCCACCAGTTGGGAAAACGTGGTGGCCGCCTGCTACCCCTGCAACCTCGACAAGGGCTCCAAGTTCCTCCGGCCCCTCAACCATCCGATTGAGCCCAACTACTGGCAGATGGTGACCATTGCCAAGACCCTCCCGCTACGGATCCCCGACTCGCAGTGGCAGGACTACCTGCAGTGGCCCACCCCCTTGATTCAGATTACCAAAGCAACTCGCAACGAAGCCGCCTGAACCCTCGGGGGCCCTCCCGCTTTTCTTCATCAGACAGGGACCAAATGTTTTTAGGATTCGATTTGGGAACCTCCGGACTGCGGATGGTCCTCGCAGACGCGTCCGGACAGATCATTGAGTCAGTGGAGCACCACTACTCCGTCCAGACCCTTCATCCCGGCTGGAGCGAGCAAGATCCGGCAGACTGGATCCGTGCCTGTGAAAGCGGACTGGATGAGCTGCACGCCCGGAACCCTCAGGCCCTGCGTCAGGTTCAAGGCATCGGTCTCTCCGGACACATGCATGGCGCTACCCTCCTCGATGCCCAAGACGCCGTCCTGCGTCCCTGCATCCTCTGGAACGACACCCGCTCCCATGCAGAAGCCGCTTTGCTGGACCAGACCCCCGGGTTCCGGGAGCAGACCGGCAACATCGTCTTCCCCGGGTTCACCGCCCCCAAGCTGCTGTGGGTTCAGCAGCACGAGCCCGATTGCTTTGCCCGACTGAAGCGAGTGCTGCTGCCCAAGGACTACCTGCGGCTCTGGCTGACCGGAGAGGCCGTCTCTGACTGCTCCGACAGCGCCGGAACCTCCTGGCTCAACGTCCAAACCCGGGACTGGTCGGAAGAGTTGTTGGCATACTGCTCCCTAGAGCGTGCTCACATGCCCCGTCTGGTGGAAGGGTCAGAAGTCTCCGGAACCGTACGGCCGGCGCTGGCTCAGCGCTGGGGCCTATCGGATTCGGTGGCGGTCGTGGGGGGTGGGGGCGACAATGCCGCGGCGGCGTGTGGAGCCGGGAGCCTGCAAGAAGGAGACGGTTTTCTCTCACTGGGGACATCCGGAGTCCTCCTTGCGGCCAAAGATGGCTATGCCCCGCGTCCGGAATCAGCCGTCCACACCTTCTGTCACGCGTTGCCCGGACGGTGGTATCAGATGAGCGTCATGCTGGCGGCCACCGACAGCCTCAACTGGCTGGCGCGTCAGCTGGGGTCGTCTCCTCAGCAGCTGACCCGCTCCCTGCCCTCCCTGAGCGGTCCCGGTTCCGTCGCGTTTGTCCCGTACCTTTCAGGAGAGCGGACGCCGCACAACGACAGCCGCATTCGGGGGGCATTTTTGAATTTAGATATTGCGAATGAACCGCAGCAGCTCACTCAGGCGGTGCTGGAAGGAGTGGGATTTGCCATGCGAGACGGGCTGGAGGCCCTGCGCTCCACCGGAACCGAACTGAACCGGCTGCTGGGCTTGGGGGGTGGCACCCGGTCGTCCTACTGGGTGGAACTGCTGGCGACGATCCTGCAGCTTCCCATTGACCTTCCGGAGCAGGGAGACTACGGCGCCGCGCTGGGAGCCGTCCGCTTGGCAATGGTTGGGGTCACGGGGGCTACTCCGGAAGCCGTCATGCCGGCGCCTCCGGTCGCCCAGACGGTTGTTCCCCATCCGGACTGGGGGGCCGCCTATAGCGACGCGTATCAGCGCTTCCGGAGCCTCTACCCGCTGCTGAAGCAGGTCAACGACAACGCCTAAAGCGCCGTAAAGCCGCCTTCAATCATCAAAACGGCGCCATTGACCAGTTCTGACGCCGGAGACGCCAGGTAGAGCGCCATGTCTGCAACCTCCACGGGCTTTCCAAAACGTCCCAAAGGCGTCTTGTCCAGCATGGGCTGACTCTTGGCAGGATCGCCCCAGACCTCCAACCCCATTGGAGTCAAAATGACGGTGGGGCAGATGGCGTTGACCTGAATGTTGTGCTGGGCCCACTCAGCCGTCAGGGACTTGGTGAGCGCGTTCAAGGCGCCTTTGGAGGTCGCATAGGCGGCGTGGTCTTCCAGAGCAATGACTCCGGTTTGCGAGGAAATGTTGATGATCTTCCCCCAGCGTTGCTCAATCATCCGGGGTGCCAACGCTTGCGCCAGTAGGAAAGGCGCCCGGACGTTGACCGCCATGGTCTCTTCCCACGCGGCCAGAGGCATTTCCAAGGCTGGATGGATGCGTGCGATTCCGGCATTGTTCACCAGAATGTCCAAGGTGCCCCACTGCTTCAGGGCTTCTTGGGCCGCCACCTGCGGACTCTCCGGCGAAGTCAAGTCGGCTTCCAGCACCAAGCACTGCCGCCCTCGGTCTCGAACCTCCTGAGCCACCGCCTCTAGGTCCTTTCGATCTCGTCCCACCGCCACAATGTCTGCTCCCGCATCGGCAAACACCCGGGCGATCTCTGCGCCAATGCCCTTGGAGGCACCGGTGATGAAGGCCTTGCGACCTTCTAGGGAAAAACGCTGTGTCCAGTCCGACATGTGCCTACTCCAGATTGGTGTGGCGGGCTCGCATCTGCTCCGGCGCCTCCTGGAGGCGTTCGCGGAGCCGAAGAATGAGGAGCTCGTACGCGACGTACTGCACCCCCTCATAAAGCGATCCCATCGGAAGGATGGACACAGCGCCCCCCTGATCGTTGGCCATGGTCTGAGCCGGAAGCTCCATGATGACGTCACACTGAGCGGCGGATTCGCCAGAAGGCACGGAGGTGAAGCAGAGGGTCCGGGCCCCTGCGTTCCGGGCAACGCCGATGAGAGCGGAAATGGTAGAGAAGCCTCCGGGCCCTGCACTGGTGACCAGCAGGTCTCCGGCGCCAAGAGGCGGAGTGGTCATGTCTCCCACCACATGCGCATCTAGGCCCATGTGGTACAGTCGCATCGCCAGGGCCTTAATCATCAGGCCCTCGCGTCCCACACCATAAAGCGCAATGCGCCGGGCCTGCACCAGCTCGTCTAGGACCTGCTGCAGCTCTTCTTCACGGATTGCGTGCAACGAAGCCTTCATTTCTTCAAGGGCCTGCGTTGCCATCTCAGTGAGTGACATCATGGTCGGTTCCTCCTCGCCCAGTTCAGTAGGGAAGAGCCGCTTGGGCCACCGCCTCTTCCAAAAGCCCTGTCTCTTCCAGAAGATCCAGGACCGTGTATCGACTTCGCAGGAAACGAGCGGTGAGGGTGGTTTCCCTCAGACGCTGGGGGTCAATGCCAATGTCCGCGGCGCAAGCCGGAGCTCCTGCCTGGCGGAGGTGTTCCTGCATCTCCGTCATCGACATCAGCTGGTTTTGCAGACGGAGCCTCAGTTCCGGCCAAATGGTCTTTAGCTTCAGCAGCCGCGCCTTCAGTTCTTCGGCACTTGGATGCTTGGCCTTCACCTCAGCCATGGCCTTGTCAGCAATTTCGGCTTGAGGGAAGGCCTTGTGGATCTGTTGCTGCTTCTCTTCCAGCGACGCCCGCTGCGCCCATGCAGCTTCCGGATCGAAGGGGAGCGTTTCCTGCTGGAGTAGCCAATCGTATAAGGACAGGACTGTCAAGCATCCAATTGAGACACAGGCCCCGTGCGACACCGGGCGGCCTTCGTGCTGGTGCTGACTCATCTCCCACAGGTGAGCAATCTGGTGGTCGGATCCGGAAGCAGGACGCGAGGTGTTGTGGAACTCCATAGCCAGCCCGGTGGCCGTCAAGCCAATGAAGAGACGCGAGAAGGCTTCGGGCTTTTGCTCCTGAAGTTCAGACGGTTTCTCTAGGCACTCCCGCAGGTGATCCTGCACCAGCGGCCACGCCACATCATCCAGCGGTTCCAGCCCAAAGGCATCGGCTAGGATCCAGTCTGCGCCTGCCGGAACCTTTCCCGCCAGGTCTCCATAGCCCCAGCCGGCCATCTCCAGCGGCGCTTCACGGATGATGTCCGAGTCGGCAACCACAACCTGAGCCGCCGTGCAGGGAATGGTCTTCTTGAAGCCGTCGTACATCATTGCTGCGCCTGCTGAGGCATAACCGTCCATGGACGCTGCCGTGGCCACGCAGCAGTAGCGGGTCTGGACCTGATGGGACGCATACTTCACCAGGTCGTTGATCACACCGGAACCAACGGCGACCGGAACCTGGTCCGCAATCTCTGAGGCCAGTTCGTTGCCCAGCGCCGTGGTGGGCTTCAGGCGAGGCGTTCCCGGCAAGATGCGTGTCTTCACCTCCACTGAAGCCTCCCGGAGGGACTGCTCCACCTGAGGCCCGGCCACCCTCCAGGTGTTCTCATCCGCAATCAGGATCGCTTTGCGCCCAGGGAAGTGCCGCTGAAACAACGTGCCCACCTGCTTCAGCACTTCACTCCCAATCACCAGGTCATCAATCGTGTTCGACCGCCTGACCGCCTCTTGAATGACCTGTTCTAGGCTCATCTCTTTCATCATCAATATCCTTTGTCACAACTCATTACGGTATCTCTGGAGCCACCTGCTCCGATCCTCTGATGCATGTTCTCCCCCCTTTCTCTCTCCGGTTTCATTTTTTCGTTGACATTACGATTGTGTTACATGAACATTGTTCAAGTTACTTTTGTAATATGTATCTATTTTGCATATTACTTTGGTAACGTCAACCACAACTTGCTCTCATGAGGCATATATGAAGATTAGAGCGATGCTAAAGAGTTTGGCGATCACTGCAGGGGTCGCCTTGAGCATGGTCCAGACCGCAGCGGCCTGGTCCTTGGAAGAAGCAGCCAAGCCCTACGCGGGAACCACGGTAGACGTGGTCTTCCTACTGCGTCCGGGCTACGAAGCGGCTGAGAAGATGCTTCCCGAATTTGAGAAGAAGACGGGAATCAAGGTCAACATCATCAAGCACCCCTATGAGAATGCATTGGGGGAGCAGGTCCGTGACTTTGTGGCCGGGGGAGACCTGGACATTGCTCTGATCGACCTGGTGTGGATCGGCAACTTTGTCGAAAACGGCTGGGTCGAGCCCATTGACAAGTTCACCTCCAATCCGGATCTGGCGGACCCGAACCTGGACATGAACGACTTCTTCCCGTTGGTGCTCAACGCCTTCGGTGGTTGGAATGGCAAGATTTACGGTCTGCCGTTTGACAACTATTCCGGTTTGATGTTCTATAACCGCTGCATGCTGGAGCAGGCCGGATTCAGCCGCCCGCCTCAGACCTGGGCCGAGCTGATGTACGTCTACGGACCGGCTCTGACCAAGGATGGCAAGTACGCCTATGCTCTGCAGTCCAAGCGGAATGAGACCCAGTCCGCAGACAGCTTCGCACGGATGCTGTGGCCGTTTGGGGGTTCCTTCCTGGATGAGAACTTCCGGTCCAACCTCCTTTCCCCGGGCAGCCAGTCGGGACTCAAGTTCCGCCAAGAGCTGATGAAGTACATGCCTCCGGGCATTGTGTCCTATGACCACGCCGAGACCGTCAACGCGCTCGCACAGGGTGACGTGGCGATCATCACCGAGTGGTCCTCCTTCTACTCCACCTTGAAGGATCCGAAGACCTCCAAGATTGGAGACTGTCTGGCCATTGCTCCGGAGCCCATGGGCCCGAACGGTCGAAAGCCGGCCCTTGGTGGCTTCTCCATGGCGGTCACCACGCAGGCCAGCGAGCAGGAGCAGGGAGCCGCTTGGCTCTTCATTCAGTGGGTGACCTCCAAGGAGAAGTCCAAGCAGTACCTGGAAATGGGAGGAGTCCCGGCGCGTCAGTCGGTGTACAACCTGCCGGGTGTGGCTCAGCAGTATGACTTCGTCCCGGACCTGGTGGAAAGCTGGCAGGACGGTGTTCCGGAGTTCCGCCCTCGCTTCGCCGAGTGGCCTGAGATCACCGAGATCGTCCAGGAGTGGGGCACCAAGATGATGCTCAACGAGGTTTCCACTGAAGAGGGAGCCCGCATCCTCGGAGACCGCATGGAAAACGTCCTGGAAGAAGCAGGATACTACTCAGGCGAAAAGCCTCTGGCTCAGTAAGCCCTGATTGATCCGCCCTTAGGGAGGTCCTCCTCACGGAGGTCCTCCTTTCACGTCTCTAGGGATCTCCCATGGGAAAAACACGACGAAGCACCGTCTTCGCCTTTCTGGCACCCTCGATCATCTCCTTGGCAGTAATTGGCATCATCCCGTTGCTGTTCGCCGTCTATACCTCCCTTCACGACTACAACCTCACCAAGCTCCGGAAGGTCAAGTTCATTGGCCTAGACAACTTTGCCTTTGTCCTCACAGACCCGGTGTTCTGGGACGCGATGCAGCGTACCTTTCTGCTGCTTGTCATTGTACTGCCCCTCCAGATCTTCATTGGGCTGGGCGTTGCGTTACTGATTCACAAGCCCGGACTGACGTTCTTCAAGACCCTGACTCGCCTTTCGCTGGTGATTCCGATGGCCACCACGTACTCGGTGGTGGGTCTGTTGGGACAGGTCATGTTCAACATCAAGTACGGTGTCGTCAACCAGCTGATTGGCTTCTTGGGTGTTGAGCCGATCAACTGGATTGGAGACCCCACGAATGCGTTCATTGCCGTTGCCTTCTGGGACGTTTGGCAGTGGGCGCCTTTTTGTGCGCTGGTGCTGCTGGCGGGACTGACCACCGTTCCGGCAGAGATTGAAGAGGCCGCTCGACTGGAGACCACCAGCTGGGTGACCATCCTCTGGCACGTCCAGTTGCCCTTTCTCATTCCCGGATTGACCGCCATCCTCATCCTGCGGACAGCAGACACACTTAAGTTGTTTGACATGGTGTTCACCATGACCCGAGGGGGTCCTGGCTCCGCCACCGAGTTGATCAGCTTGATGATTCAGCGGGTTGGCTTCCGAGCCTTTGACCAGGGTCTGGCCTCAGCTCAGGCCATCATCCTCCTGATCATCACCATTGTGCTCAGCCAGCTGTACATCCGCTTCTTCTACAACGAAGTTGACAATTAGGCCGATGCCCTCTTATCGAAAAACCTCTTTGGTGCTTCAGGGTGGACTGCTGTTCCTCATCATCCTGTTCTGCATCTTTCCCTTTTACTGGATGGTGACCACCAGCCTCAAGGACCAGATCGTGGCGTTGCAATCGCCACCAGCCTGGATCTTTGATGTCACCTTCAGCAACTACACGGAGGTGCTCTTCAAGGACGGGGTGGGAAAGAACCTCATCAACTCCCTGATTGTTGCCGTCTGCACCACGATCATCGCCGTTCTGCTGGGCACTCCGGCCGCCTATGCGCTGGCGCGCTTTGAGTTCCGGGGCAAGAAGGACCTCTGGTTCTGGTTCATCACCAACCGCATGGTCAGCCCCATCGTTCTTGCGCTGCCCTTCTTCCTCATTGTCCGGAACCTGAAGCTGCTGGACACACACCTGGTGCTGATCCTGATCTACCTCACCTTCAACCTGCCCATTGTGATCTGGATCTGTACCGATCAGTTCCGGGCCATCCCTCGGGAATTGGATGAAGCAGCCATCGTTGACGGGGCCGGGCAGTGGCGGATTTTCCGCTCCATCTGCCTTCCCCTGGCGGCTCCTGGTGTGGCGGTTTCCAGCATTTTTTCCTTTATCTTTTCCTGGAACGAGCTAATGTTTGCCTTGGTCCTCACCCGTACGAATGCCAAGACTGCGCCTGCCATGGCGGTTAGTTTCATGGAGGGGTACAGTTTGCCGTACGGAAAGATCATGGCGACCTCCACACTGATTGTCGTTCCCGTTATCATCTTTGCCCTCATCGCCTCTAAGCAGCTGGTGCAGGGACTGACCATGGGCGCGGTCAAGTAGTCTTGATGCTCCAGCAACCCTAACCCTTCCGCGCCTTCCCATGAGTCGAGCCCTCCGGTCCCTTCAGAGTGATGAAGAAGAACGCTTTCTTGTTCGGGTCGCTTGGGCCTGCTACATCGAAGGGCTCACTCAGGCCGCTGCTGCCGAGCGCTTTGGCGTCACTCGCCTGCGGGTCAACAAGGCCCTGGGAGACGTCCGGCGCCGTGGCCTCCTCCGGATTTCCATCAACTCCGACTACGCGCCCTGCGCCGAGCTTGAGAGCCAGCTCAAGGCAACTTATCAGCTCAAGGAAGCCCATGTGGCCCCCGCGGGCAGTCCAGACAACGTCCAGCTGCTCGTAGGAACCGCTCTGGGGAGCTTCCTCAATCAGTACCTCACACGTCCGGAAATCCGCCTGTTTGGCATGTCTTGGGGAGGCACCCTCAGCCACGCCACCCGCTCCATGGAGCCCCTCAACCGTCCTGATCTGGAAATTGTCTCTGTGATGGGAGGCCTCTCCAAGGGGTCCGAGATCAACAGCTTTGAAATCACCACCCGCCTAGCGGAACTCTGCAACGCCCAGCACAGCTACCTAACGGCACCTCTCTATGCGGACTCCAAGCACAGCCGGGACATCATCTGTGAGCTGAACGTCTTCAAGGAGTCCATCAGCAAGGTCACCTCTGTAGACGCCCTCTGCATGGCAGCAGGCGACATGTCCCGTCGCGCCCTGCTGATCCGGTACGGGCTGCCCAAGGGCGTGACCATTGAGGAGCTGCTTGAGCAGGGCGCTGTCGGAGACGTCCTCGGCTTCATGCTGAATGCCAATGGGGAGCTCATTGATCACCCAATCAACGAGCGCATCATCGGCATTGACCTTGATGACCTGCGGCAGATCAAGAGCGTCATCCTCGCAGCTGGAGGACGTCACAAGATTCCGATCATCCGGGCTGCCCTCAAGGCTGGCCTCATCAGCATCCTCATCACCGATGAGGACACCGCCCGTGAAATGTTAAGCGCGGACCAGAAGCAGGAACCATGAACTTTGCTGGGATTGATCTGGGGACCTCCGGCGTCAAGGTGGTCTTGGTGGATGCCACCAACCAGATTCTTGCCGAAGCCAACGCCCCCATCACCACCTCCCGCCCTGCTCCCGGATGGAGTGAACAGCATCCGGACGCCTGGACTCAGGCCATTGAGCAGTGCTTCACGCACCTCCACACCTCTGCTCCTCAGGCGCTTGCCGGCGTTGCGGCCATTGGCCTTTCCGGACACATGCTCGGCCCCGTCCTCATCAACCAGGCCGATCAGCCGGTGCGTGCCACCCTGCTCTGGAATGACGAACGCGCCACCACCGAATGCCACACCCTCCTTCAGCGGGTTCCGGACCTCGGTTACCGCGCCAACGGCATTCCCGATCCAGGCATGGGGGCTCCCAAACTCCTCTGGCTGGCTCAGCATGAACCAGAGGTGCTGGAACAGACAGACTGCCTCCTGCTGCCCAAGGACTACGTGCGGCTCTGGCTGACCGGAGAACGCGCCAGCGAACCCAGCGATGCTGCCGGCCTGATGCTCATGGACTGTGCCACCGGCACCTGGGACCCGGCTCTTTGCGAAGCCGCCGGGTGGTCCTTGGATCAACTGCCTCCGCTGGTGCCCTCTTGGGCGCCTGCAGGCGGACTGCGTCCGGAGCTGGCTCAGCGTTGGGGCATGACCGCCGGTCTTCCTGTTGCCGCTGGTGGAGGAGACAACATGGTTGGAGCCCTCGGCGCCGGTGTGACGCGTCCCAGCGACACCATCGTCAGCCTGGGCACGTCTGCGGTCACTTGCATTGTGGACGCCACCTTCCGGCCAGCCCCTGAGATCGCCGTCATGACCAGCGCGCATGTCGTCCCAGAGGCCTTCCTCTCCATGGGCGTGGTCATGAGTGCAACCGCCTCTGTTGATTGGCTGAGTCAGCTCACCCAGACACCGGTGGCCACACTGGCAGAAGAAGCCGAAGCGCTCACGGAACGCCTGACCCAGGAAGCCCTCCCGGTGATGCGTCCGAACTTCAACGGCATCCGCACCCCCTACCTGCAACCAGGCGCCCGTGGCGTGCTCGCAGGAATCTCCCTTTCCACCAACCGGGCACACCTGATGTGGTCTGTCATGGAAGGCGTCGCCTTTCAGGTTTACGAATGCCTGCGGGCCCAGCAGGAACACGACCTGACCCTAGGCGAAATCCGCTTTGTCGGAGGCGGAGCCCGCAACCTGCTTTGGGGAAAGATGATCGCCAGCCTCCTCAATCGCCCGCTGGTCCTTGCCCAACACCGGGAAGTTGCCGCCGCACTGGGAGCCGTCCGCCTGGCTCAGGCCGCTGCGGGTGCCGCCCTTGAGTCCACCCTTCACGCCAAGCCTGCTGCAGAGCAAGTGCTTGAGCCCGAAGCCCCGTTGCAGCACTACCTTTTGGAGCGCCTGCAGCAGTTTGAAGCCCTTCCTCGGGACCTCGCGTCCCTCTAGCCCTTTCGCCTTCTCCCCGGCAACACGCTTCCGTTCACGGGAATAGTTTGTGATGTTTCTCGGAGGTCCTTACCATTTGGAAGATCTCCTCGTGTGTTGCTGGAATTTCCTCCGGAGCTTCCGGACGGTTGCCCGCCCGCTCATTCCCAGCACCACGCTGACCTCAGACTTTTGCAGGGTGTATTGCTCATGGACCTCAAGGATAAAGTAATCGTCATCACCGGCGCAGCTCAGGGACTGGGCAAGCAGTTTGCCTTGGACTGTGCCGCGGAAGGGGCTCGCCTGGCGCTTGTGGATCGCAATGAAGAGGCGCTGGCCGCCGCTCAAGAAGCCGTCTCAGCTGCCGGAGCCCAGGTCCGCAGCTATGCCGTGAATGTGGCCGATGAGGCCGAGGTGGAAGGGCTTTATGAGCAGGTGGTTGCCGACTTCGGAACCCTGGATGCGAGCATCCAGAACGCCGGCATTCTGCGGGACAACCTGCTCGTCCGAGAAAAGAATGGGGAGCTCCGCAAGTTCCCGCTGGAAAAGTGGCAGGCGGTGATTGACGTCAACCTCACAGGGGTCTTCCTCTGTGGCCGCGAAGCCGCCGCCCAGCTGGTGAAGCTTAAAAAACCAGGGGTCCTGATCAACATCTCCAGCATTGCCCGGCATGGGAACTTCGGCCAGAGCAACTACTCCGCCGCCAAAGCCGGTGTTGCCGCCATGGCCGTGCTCTGGGCCAAAGAGCTGGCCCCCTACGGCATCCGTGCCGCTGCGGTGGCCCCCGGATTCACGGCAACCGAAATGGTCCTTTCCCTCAAGGAGGAGGTCAAATCTCTCTTCACGGAGCAGGTTCCCCTGAAGCGCTTTGCGGAGCCTCGGGAAATTTCCGAGGGAGTCCTGTTCATCCTCAAAAACGATTACTTCACTGGGGAAGTCATTGAAATCAGTGGCGGAGCCCGTATCTGAAAAATCCTATGAAGATTCAAAAATCCATTGAAGCCAAGCTGACCGCCGCCTTTCAGCCACAAGCGCTGGAGGTGGAGAATGAGAGCCACAAGCACAACGTTCCTCCGGGAGCAGAGTCACACTTCAAGGTAACCGTGGTCTCAGCCCAATTTGACGGCCTGAAGCTCCGGGAACGGCACCAGGCGGTGTATCAGGTGCTGCAGGAAGAACTCTCAGGCGGCGTCCACGCCCTCTCCGTCCGGGCCCAGACACCGGCGCAGTGGGAAGCCTCCGGACAGCAGGTGCATCAGACCCCGAATTGCCACGGGGGAGATGGCGCCCAACGCCTTGCCGCCACGACCTCAGCCTGACACCATGACCACTTGGAAATCTGCCTGGATGGCCAGTCCAGGACCACAGACCCCTCAAGAAGCCGGGCTCCTGTTCCTGAAAGGGGCCGGCATGGGCACCGCCGACATCATCCCTGGCGTCTCCGGAGGCACCATCGCCTTCATCACAGGCATCTACCAGCAGCTGCTGACGGCCATCACCTCCATCAACGCACCTGCCATTGGGTTGCTGCTCCGGGGACGCCTGAAGGAGTCTCTGGCGCTGATGCACCTGCGCTTCCTGTTGTTCCTCGGGCTAGGGGTGCTCGTGGCTCTGGTCAGCACTGCGCGCCTGATGCACTACCTGCTCAACACGCATCCAGTGCCCACGTGGTCGCTCTTCTTCGGACTGATCACCGCCTCCATCCTCTTCCTCAGCCGAGAGATTCAGGACTGGCGCTCCGGAAGCCTTTGGCTGGTCCTTGGGACCCTGTTTGGCTGGAACCTCACAGGCCTGATTCCCGTGTGGACGCCGGAAGAGTCGTGGTTCATCTTCCTCTGCGGCATGATCGCCATCTGCGCAATGATCCTTCCGGGCATCAGCGGGTCCTTCATTCTGCTGATCCTCGGTAAGTACGCCTTCATCACCGAAGCCCTCCGCAACCCCTTTGCCGAAGGCAGCCTGGCGATCCTGCTGGTCTTTGCGGCAGGCTGTGCGGTGGGGCTGGGAGGCTTCTCCCGGTTGCTGCGCTACGCCCTGGCTCATTATCACTCCACGACCATGGCGCTGCTGACCGGCATCATGATCGGCGCCATGCGCAAGGTCTGGCCGTGGAAGATCACCCTGGAGACTCAGCTCATCCGGGGCAAGGAGTACGTGCTCCGTGAAGAGAACATCTTCCCTGACCTGAATGCTGGATTTGCCTTTGCCCTCGCTGCAGCGCTCGTGGGATTTCTGCTGGTGTTTCTGCTGGAGCGGCAGGCGGTCCGGAACACGGCTTCCCGCCGATAAACGCCTTTCTGGAAAATGCACTATGCCCGAATGGTCCCTCCTTCCTCTGGATTCCCCCCTGACCGAGTCCCTGCAGCACCGAATTGATCAGAAGACCAAACCCGTTGGCGCCCTTGGCACCCTCGAGGCGCTGGCGCTGAAGATCGGCCTGGTTCAAAACACCCTCCATCCCACCCTGCGGCGTCCGGCTTTTCTGGTCTTTGCTGGAGACCACGGCATTGTGGAGTCTGGCGTCAGTCCCTACCCTCAGGAGGTGACAGCACAGATGGTTCTCAACTTCCTTGCTGGTGGAGCCGCCATCAACGTCTTCTGCCGCCAGCATCAGATTGACCTGCAGGTCATTGACGCTGGGGTCAAGTCTCCGCTGCCGGATCACCCGGCACTGGTCCGACGCAAGGTCTGTGCGGGAACCCGGAACTTTCTTCAGGAACCGGCTCTCACGTCTGAAGAACTGCAGACGGCGCTGCGTCATGGGCAGGAACTGGCACAGGAGGCAATCCGGCAGGGCAGCAACGTCTTGGGTTTTGGAGAGATGGGAATTGGGAACACTTCGGCGGCGGCGGCCTTGATGCAGCGCCTCACCGACCTTCCCCTTGAAGACTGCGTGGGCCGTGGCACCGGATTGGACGACTCTGGCCTGAGTCACAAGCAACGTGTCCTTGCCGAAGCCCTGGAGCGCCACGCCAACGTTCAGGAGCCCCTAAAGGTGCTGCAAACCTTCGGAGGCGCTGAAATTGCCATGATGACCGGCGCCATGCTCGAAACCGCTCAGCAGCAGCAACTGATTCTGCTGGACGGCTTCATTGCGACTGCCGCCTTCCTAGTCGCCTTCCGGATGCACCCGGAGGTGCGGGACTACGTCATCTGCTGCCACCAGTCTGACGAACAGGGGCACCAACGGATGCTGGAATTCCTGAACCTCACTCCTTTGCTGCAGCTCAACATGCGACTCGGCGAAGGCACCGGGGCAGCAGTGGCCTTCCCGATCCTTCAATCCGCAGCCCTCTTTCTCAACGAAATGGCGTCTTTCGAGTCGGCGGGAGTCAGCTCACGTCATGATGCCTGACTGGCTTCAGGAGCAGAGACGCTTCCGGGGCGCCCTTGGGTACTACACCCGCCTTCCTCCCCCCTTTTCCCTTCATGGCCCTGTTGACCTCACTGAGGTTTCCCGCTACTTCCCGCTGGTGGGATGGCTCGTGGGGGGAGCCTCTGGGCTGGTGGCATGGGGCACCTCCGGACTCTTTGGGGGGCCTGTCGCCATCCTGCTGGGACTCATCGCAGGCCTCCTCCTGACCGGCGCTCTGCACGAAGATGGCTTTGCCGACACCTGCGACGGCTTCGGCGGAGGCTGGACCCCTCAGGGCATCCTCGACATCATGAAGGACTCCCGCCTTGGCACATACGGTGTGGTGGGAATCACAATGCTGATGCTGCTCAAGGCAGCGTGCCTGATTGAGCTGGAAGCCGCTCAAGCTCCCTGGATCTGGATGGCGGCTCACGGCTGGAGTCGTTTTTTGGCGATTGAAGTCTCCTCTCATTTACCGTACCTTCGTTCCGGCAAACAGGGAAAGGCGTCAGGCTTGATGGCGCTGAGCCTCCCGTCACTTGGGGTGGCCTTCCTCACTGGAGCCCTTCCCCTCCTCAGCGGAGCAGGCCTCTGGGGGTTCATTGTGCTCGGAAGCACTTGGGCCCTGCAGCGTTTAGGCATCCGTTACCTGCGTCAGCGTCTGGGTGGCATCACCGGAGACTGCCTAGGCGGGGTGCAGCAACTGACAGAGACCAGCATCTACTTGATCCTACTCGGAGCCTTATGACTCGACCCCTTCTCATCAGCATCAGCCTGGTGCTTCCCACCTTGCTGTGGGCCGCTTCAGAAGGCGCTCCGGAGCTGGAGTGGCTGCAGCTGGGCATGGGCCTGATTGGCGGATTGGCCCTCTTCCTTTATGGCATGGAGACCATCAGCCAGGCCCTCCGGGTGATCGCGGGAGACCGCATGAAGGACATCCTCGCCAAGCTGAGCAACAACCGCCTGATGGGTCTGAGCACAGGTGCCATCATCACCGCGGTGCTGCAGTCCAGCTCCATCACAACGGTGCTGCTGGTGAGCTTTGTGTCCGCCGGACTCATGTCGCTCCCTCAGTCGCTGGGCATCATCCTGGGCGCCAACATCGGCACCACCATCACGGCACAGATCATCGCCTTCAAGGTGACCAAGCTGGCTATGGTAATGGTGGCGATCGGGGTGCTGCTGGACATGATTGGGAACAAAGACCACGTGAAGCAGCTGGGTCGGGCTCTGCTCGGGCTCGGGCTGATCTTCTGGGGCATGAGCGTGATGAGCGACGCCATGAAGCCGCTCCGGAGCTTTGAGCCCTTTGTGGACCTGATGGCGCAGATGTCGAATCCGTTCCTTGGTTTGATCAGTGCTGCGGCCTTCACCGCGCTGGTGCAGTCCAGCTCGGCAACGATGGGCATCGTCATTGCCCTCGCGTCGCAGGGGCTGATTTCGCTGGAAGGAGGCATTGCTCTCATTCTCGGCGCCAACGTAGGCACTTGCGTGACCGCGGTGCTCGCATCGCTGGGACAGCCTCCGGAGGCTCGACAGGTTGCCGCGGCGCACACCTTCTTCAATCTGACCTGGAGCGTTGCCCTAGTCCCGGCCATCCCCGGACTGGTCTGGCTAGTGGAGCAGATGACGCCTCCGGAGTTGATCGGAGACATGAGCGCACTGCCTCGTCAGCTGGCCAACGCCCACACCCTCTTCAACGTCGGCATGGCCGTGGTCTTCATTGGCTTCACCACCCCGGTCGGTCTGGTAATCCGCCGGCTCATTCCTCCCCGTCCCCGCGAGGAGCGCGAGCCCACCTTGGATCCGGTCCTCCTGAAGACCCCTTCCCTTGCGCTGGATGTGGTGCGCCTGAAAGTCCTCAAGCTCGGACGACTGGTGGAAGAAATCTACGGAGGCACCCTCACAGCAGTCTACTCCGGCACCACAGAAGACCTCCGGCACCTGGAGGCCCAGGATAAGGATGTGGATGAGCTGCACGCCACCATCATGACCGACCTGGCCACCCTCAGTCAGCTGACCTTCACCGATAAGCAAACCGATGAGGTCATTCAGCTTTCCAATGCCGCCAATGAGCTGGAAAGCATCGGAGACCTTGTCGAAAACGTTTTCTCAATGCTAGGCTTGGAACGCCTGCAACAGGGCCTGCAGCTTTCAGCAGATGCACAGTCTCGGTTGATTGAAGCCCACGGCTTCACCCTAGAGGCGCTGAGTCAGTCACTTACGGCCCTGGCCACGCATGACCCCCTCTTGGCAAAGCAGGTCCTTAGCCTGAAACGGGAGGGCAAGCGTCGCATCGCCCGGGCGGTGCTGGACAACCCTCACGAAGGCGTCCAGCGGCTGCAGTCCTTCCGGTTTGAGTCGGATCTCGCCGAAGGGCTGAGGCGCGTTTTCTATCACACCCGCCGTTTATCCAAGCCCATTGCTCGGGCAGGTACGCGTATGTCGGAGCCTGTTCCCCAGCTATAAGGAGGCCCATTTATGTCAAAGAAGAAGAAGACCAGTGAAGACGTCACGGCGCCTGAAGCCGACCGTCCGAAGCTGCCCAAGAAGGAGTATGAGAAGGAGCTGAAGAAGCTCTACCACGACCTCGTGCAGATGCAGCACACGGTCCGGAAGCGAGGGCTCAAGGTGGTGCTCATCTTCGAAGGTCGCGATGCTGCCGGAAAGGGAGGCGTCATCAAGCGCCTGACCGAGCCATTGAACCCCCGGGGCTGCCGAGTCGTCGCCCTGCCTTCGCCTTCCGACCGCGAGCGGTCCCAGTGGTACTTTCAGCGGTACGTTGAGCACCTCCCGGCTGCCGGAGAGATCGTCATCTTCGACCGGAGCTGGTACAACCGGGCGGGAGTGGAGCGTGTGATGGGCTTTTGCTCTGAAGAGGAGTACCAGGACTTTGCCCGCAGCTGCCCTGAGTTTGAAGCCATGCTGACCCGCTCCGGCATTCACCTCATCAAGTACTGGTTCTCGGTCAGCGACGCCGAGCAGGAAGCTCGCTTTCAGGAACGCGCCCGGAACCCCCTCAAGCGCTGGAAGCTCAGCCCCATGGACCTTGCCTCCATTGAGCGCTGGGAGGACTACTCGAAGGCCAAGGATGAGATGTTCAGCTTCTCCAACACCCCCTGGGCGCCCTGGTACACCGTGGAAGCCGATGACAAGCTCAAGGCGCGGCTCAACTGCCTCTCACACCTCCTCACCAAGCTTCCACACGATGAGGAGCTGCCCAAGGAGGTCAAGGTTCCGAAGCGCCCCAAAAGCAGCGGCTATGAACGCCCCCCCAAAGAGGAGCACATCTATGTTCCGGAAGTCTTCTAACGCTGGAACCCTGTGACGCCCACGCCGACCCTTGGAGAGCCGATGAGTGATGAAACCACCCTCGTTCGGATTCACGGAATGCTTGGAGAACCCGATGGCACCCTCATTGAGATGTCTCAAGAGGACCTGACGGAAGCCAGCCAGTTCATCTATGAAAGCGTGGGTTACCAGGTGACCCGCATCATCTTCGACGATGTCGAGCACCCCATTGTCTTTGTGATGGTCCTCGACATCTACGTCCGGCAACCGTAACGCCGGCCCCCACCCTTGGGCCCCTGCGCCCTTCTTTCAAAAATCCTAACGAAGCCGCAATCCCGCCCCAACAGAGATTCATTACCTTAGGGAGCTTGGGGCGTTTTCAGAAGAAGCGGGCTGTGATCAGTTCCCGGAGCACCTTTCGCTTGATCGACTTGTTGGTCAGCTCCGCGGAACGCCACCACCAGCCATCCTGCTCCATCTTCCGAGCCGCCTGCACCAACCGGTCACTGACGTCGTCAAACTCGGCCTCACTGTAGTTGTGGCTGAAGATGAGGCGTCCCGTTCCCACCCAACTCAAGGCCAACCCTTCTGCACGGAGGTAGTACTGGAACATCCAGTTGTAACGAGACGGATGCGTGTAGCGGAGGGTGCCAATCGACATCAGGTTCACCACGTCCACAGGCAGCCCTTCTGCACGCAGCCGGTCGTTCAGCCTCCGGATCCGAGCATTCCACAGCTCCTCGGCCTCTTGGTACCCGTGCTGAAACTCCGGACCTTCCACCTGCCGGAGGAACTCGTTCATGGCGCCCATCACATACGGATGAGAGTTGAAGGTGCCTCGTGCGAAGCAGATGTCCGCCGGCCGGTCGTTCCGGAAGCGCTTCATCCAGCGTCGCTTTCCACACACGACCCCCACCGGCAGACCGCCTCCGAGCGTCTTGCCGTAGGTCACCAGGTCGGCAGAGACCCCAAAGAATTCCTGAGCACCTCCGTGGGCCAACCGGAAGCCCACAAAGACCTCGTCGAGGATGAGCGCAATGCCCTGCTCGGTGCAGACCTGTCGCAGTTCCTGCAACCACTCCGTGTAGGCCGACTTGTCAAAGTGCGCCCAACGGTCGCTGCTGACGAGCATCGAGTCGCCGGGCGCGTTCATGTTCGGGTGCAACGCCTGCAGCGGATTCACCAGCACGCACGCAATGTCCTTGCGGGTCCGGAGCACCTTCAGCGTATCCGGGTCCATGTCCTTGAGCGTGTAGGTGTCCTTGACCGGATGCGGGTTCCCCACTCCGGGCTGCACATCGTCCCACCAGCCGTGGTAGGCCCCACAGAAACGGACCAGCTTCTGCCGCCCCGTGTGGTAGCGCGCCAGCCGCACCGCCTGCATCACCGCCTCGGTGCCCGACATGTGAAACGACACCTCGTCCAGTCCGGAAATCGCCTGCAGGCGCTGGACGTTATCTGCCACCAACGGATGGTACGGACCCAGCACTGGGCCCAGCTCCCGGGTCCGCTCAATGCCCCGGTCCACACACGCCTTGTAGAAGTCGTAACCAAAGACGTTCACACCATAGGCTCCGGTGAGGTCATAGAACTCATTCCCGTCCAGATCCGTGACCTGCACTCCGGACGACGCCTGCAGAAACGAGCCGCTCTTGAGCCGTTCCCGGACGTAGCGGCTGTACTGAAAGGGAACCCGGTAGGCGCTGGTGAACTGCAGGTCCGAAATGCCCGAAGCCGCTTCGGCGCTCAGCTGTGCCGTTTGCACAAAGCGCTGCGCATAGAGTTCCTCCAGCTTCCGGAAGCCCTCTCGGCGGCGGCGAACCACTTCAGCAGGCGCGTCGTCGCTGCTGAAGAACTGCGACTCGTCATACTCCCAATACGGAATCCACTTCGCCAGCTGCCGCGACATCTTGGCGTGCCCCCGCAGCGACGGATGCTTCGCCCGAGACAGCTCCAAGCGCTGACGAAGTCGAGGAAACGAGGCGGCCGAAGCAAAGGCTCCGGCAGCCAAAAATGCGAACAGTTCCATGCGGACTCATGTGAAAAAGGTTAAATGACTCCTGAACGCTCTGCGACCCCCACGCTCAAGGACCGGATCTTCCAGCAAGAAGACCTGAACTTCCTCCTGACCAACCGCATTCCTCGCCAGCTGCTCACCCAGTTCATGGGGTGGTTCAGCAAACGAGAGCATCCGCTGGTCCGGGACGTGTCGCTGGCTCTCTGGAAATTCTTTGCAGATGACCTCAACCTAGATGAGGCGAAAAAAACGCACTTCACCAGCCTGCACGACTGCTTCATCCGGGAGCTCAAGGAAGGGGCCCGGACGATTGACCCCGCACCAAACTGGCTGACCAGCCCCTGTGACGCCATCGTTGGCGCACACGGACGCATTGATGGCACCCGTGTTTTTCAGGCCAAGGGATTTCCCTACACGCTGCAGGACCTCTTGCTGGACCCGGCGCTGGTGGACCGCTACGCCAACGGCCACTTCCTCACGCTGCGCCTCAAGTCCAGCTTCTACCATCGCTTCCATGCGCCTGCCAACTGTCAGGTCCGGAACCTCACCTACATTTCAGGTGACACCTGGAACGTCAATCCCATTGCGCTCAAGCGCGTGGAACGGCTCTTTTGCAAGAATGAGCGGGCCCTCCTCCCGCTGACGCTGGAAGGGACCTCTGAGTCCGTGACCCTGGTCCCCGTCGCGGCCATCCTCGTTGCGAGCATGCGCTTCCGCTTCCTAGAAACGGCCCTGAACCTCAAGTACCAGGGGCCCAACCACATTCCCTGTGCCGCCTCCTTCCTCAAGGGCGAGGAAATGGGGTGGTTTGAGCACGGCTCCACCATCCTAGTCTTCAGCACCTCGGGGGTGCGCCTCAGCGACACCTTAAAGGAAGGACAGCGAATCTGGATGGGGCAGCCGATGATGGAGGTGGTCGCCTAGGAGGCGAACGCTTCCTGAGGATGAGACAGCGGGTCGGCAGGACGGAACGGCACCAGGTGAAGCTGAAACAGCTCGTGGCTGACCTTCCAACTGAACCGCTGGGCCGTGGCACGGGCGCGCTTCCGGGAACACGTCACTGCCCGCAAACATGCGTCGTGCAGGTTCTCACTGAGGGCTCCATTGATCCCCTCCTCAATCAGGTCCACTGGTCCCGGAGCAGGAACCGAAGCCACCGGGAGTCCGGACGCCATGGCTTCCAGCAAAACATTCCCAAAGGTCTCGGTCCGGGAAGGGAACACGAAGCAGTCCGCGCTGGCGAAGTGCCGGGACAGCTCATCACCGTGCTGCCACCCGCGCCAGACGACCTCCGGAAAGCGGCGCTGCAGTTCCTCGCGAGACGGGCCATCGCCCACAACAATCTTGGTGCCCGGCAGGTCTAGGGTGAGAAAGTGCTCAATGCTCTTCTCCACGGCCACACGCCCCACATAGAGCCACTTGGGTCCAGGACCGTCGTAGACGTTTGATTCACGATAGCGTGGATGAAAGCGTTCGACGTCCACACCACGGGGCCAGTGCACCAAGTGCCTGCCAACGTGCTGGGCCTTCAGCTCCCGGATCAGGGACTGAGTGCCCACCAGCGTGTGCTCAGCGCCGCCGTGAAACCAGCGCTCCAGCCGGTACCCCCACTCCAGCGGCACCGGGAGCCGGGCGCTCAGGTACTCCGGAAAGCGGGTGTGGAAGCTGGTTGTGAAGCGAAAGCGGTTGCGTCCCAGCCATCCGCGCACCCAAAATCCGAGCGGCCCCTCGGTTGCCACGTGGACTGCATCCGGGTTGAACTGCTGCAGACGCGTGACCGCTTTCCAGGGCTGGGTGGCAATCCGGATCTCCGGATAAGACGGAAGCGGCACCGTGGGGCCATCTTGCGGGGAGAGCACCAAAACCTCCACCCCGTTGGACTCTAGGTGCCTGACAAAACGAGAGAGGGTGTTGACCACCCCGTTGGTCTGCGGGTGCCAGGCGTCCGTGACCAGGGCAAAGCGTCGGAGCCTCATGCGACCTCCGCCAGCGACCACGGTTGGGCTCGCGCCCCTTCCTTGTTCCAGTGCAAAATCTCCCAGCGCCCCTCAAGGGTCTCCACCAGCGCGCTGCAGGACTCCACCCAGTCGCCATCGTTCATGTAGGAAATGCCCTCAATCTCCCGGATCTCCGGGTGATGGATGTGTCCGCAGATGACGCCATCGAGCTTCCGTTTCTTGCAGTACTTGGCCATGGTCGACTCAAACTCGGTGAGGTAGTTGACTGCCGACTTGACCTGCATCTTGAGGAAGCGGCTGATGGGCCAGTGGGCGAGGCCAAAGCGTTCCCGGATCCAGTTGAGGCTGTCGTTCACCAGCAGCGCTAGGTCATAGGCTCGGTCGCCCACCCAGTACAGCCAGCGCTGTACCTGCACAATGCCGTCGAAGATGTCTCCGTGAATGACCAGGAACTTGCGCCCGTCCAGTCCCTCATGAATGGCTTGGCTGCGGATTTCGACGTTTCCCAGCTTCGGATGGTAGTGCAGCCACTGCTTGATCGCCTCATCGTGATTGCCAAGGATGTACACCACCTGCGTGCCGCGTTTGGCCATGGTCAGCACCCGCCGAATGACGTTGGAGTGCTCCTGAGGCCAGTAGATGCGGCGCTGAAGCTTTTCGATGTCAATGATGTCTCCCACTAGGTAAAGCACATCACACTGCGTCTGCTTCAGGAAGTGACAGAGCCGTTCGGCCTTGCATCCACGGGCACCGAGGTGAAAATCGGATACGCAGACGGTGCGGTATCGGGTCCGGGATGGGTTGCTGGAGGGCTGTGGGCGGGTTGGTGCATTCAAAACAGGTCCATGGCTTGAGGGGATTGAGTCATCAGGGCCACCTTTTCGTAAGCATCATGCCGAAGGAGTTTTCAGCCTTCGTTAGCACCGCGTGAAGATTCCCTAAGGGTTCGGATCTGGGGAGAAGTCAGGGAAGCCGTTGGGACTGGGAGAAACGTCAGGCCCCCTGGAGAGCGTGAGGCCTGACGGGCAGAGGAAGCAGAGCGCTTCCTCAAGGAGGGTTAGAGGTTGCCGATGGAGAAGAAGTAGGTTTCTCCGGAGCTGTCGTCCACGCCATCGTTGTCGGTAACCACAAAACCAGTGCCCTGGGCGTCAACGGTGAAGCCTTCCACCTTGTCCACAACAAAGCCGTTGAGGGCCTTGAGGTCCGGAATGAAGTCACGGACCAGTTCCTTGCGGACGAGGTAGAACTTGTTGCCGGCGAGGGGCAGCGTGTTCATATCTGAGCCGGAGATGCGGTAGAGCCGCTTGATGCGGGCCGCTTCCCCAATCTGATTGTCTCGCTCAATGACATAAACGTTGCCGTTGTAGGCGGTGATTTCCGAAAGGCCCACCCAGCCCTTGCTGGTCGGCTCCGTCGGATAGAAGACGGCTCCCCACTCTCGGGTTTGGGTGTTGTAGGAGACCAGCTTGACGAGGTCCTTCGGATCATTGTCCCAGCTACGCTGAATGGCGATCCACAGCGTGTCGCCCACGACCGTGATGCCCTCTGCGCCATAGCGTTTTTCAACGCTCAGCAGCTCTTTGGGGAAAGGGATTTCGCTGCGGATGCGGCCCTTGCTGTCGACGTGGTAGAGCGCATGCGGGATGAGCCGATCGGTTCGGCCTTCCGAGGCGAGCCAGAAGCCGCCCTTGCCATCGGCAGCAATGCCTTCCAGGTCGAGCTTCTGAGCCGGCTGTCCCCCACGGGTCACCGGGGTGGCGGCGATGATCCGGGCGGGTTTCTGATTGGCGTCAATGGTGAAAATGGTGGGCTGCATGCTGTAGAAGCTGTCGTTGACCGCGTACAGAATGCCCGGCTTCTGCGGGTCTGCCGTCAGACCGGAGAGGGCTCCCCAGCCAATCGGCCGACCCTGGTCCATTCCGGAGACCAGTTGCGGGTAGCTCGGCTCGCCGGCACTCAGGCCATAGATCATCACATGCGCCCGCACCCCGCCATCCGGACCCAGATCGGTCTCATTGGCAGTCACCAGCAGATTCCGGCTTGGAATCGCAATGGCGCCTTCCGGGGAAATTCCGGAGGGCAGCAACTGCACAAACTCTGGAGCGCCCTTTGTGTCACGGTAGACGCCCACCAGCGAGCCACGCTCCGAGAGCACAAACAGGTAGGTCTGGCCGTTGAAGGTGCCAATTTCGAGGCCTTCCGGCTCAATGCCCTTGTTGCCTGAGCGCTTCTCGGGGTAGTGTCCGGCCATGGCGGCGCGGTACTCAAAGTCCAGCCCGGCTTCGTAGAGCTCAGCCCCTTGCCGGTTGTAGATGGTGAAGCCCCGGGCACCGCCATTCCAGTCCCCTTCGTTCGCGGCCAGAATGCGGTTGTCGTCAATCCAGTGCACAGCGTCCGGTTCACGGAGGCGATTGTTCTGCACCCCATCAAAGGTCAAGGCGCCTTCTTCCTCCAGGTCGACGTTACGCAGGTTCACCTGTCCGGCGGAAAAATGAGAGACAATGCGTCCGGAGGCGGCATCAATGATGGCGATGTGATTGTTCTCCTGCATGGAGACCACGATCTCGTTCCGGGAGTTGAAGTCCACAAACTCGGGCTCTGGATCCGAAGGCGCGATGTCCGCAAGTCCGGTCATATCAATCACCTGGACCTGATCACAGACCGGACGGTCGTTCACCAGCGGGAAGAGGGTGACGTTTCCAGGAGCATTCTGCGGAATGCCTCCGTCCCCAAGGTCCTCGTCCCGTTCATTCTCAATGGCAACGGCGACGTAACGTCCATCAGGAGAGACGGCCGTCGAGTCGGGCTGTCCTGAAAGCTCACAGCGTCCCACCAGCTGCTTCGTCTGCGGGTCAATGACCGCGAGGTATCCGGAAACCTCGGTGAAGCTCGGAGACGTGTTGACAGCAGCCAGGATCATCGACCCTGCAGTGGTCACTGAGGTCGGCTCTCCGTTGAGGGTGAGGAATCCGGCAGGCTGTGGGTTGGATGGATTGCTGATGTCGACCATGCCAATTCCCCCTAGGGGGCTGTCGGAATACACCAGCATCTGACCATCTTGAGTGGCCGTGATGATTTCCGCTGAGGTCTCACTCATGGGGTCCATCCCCGCAGGGATGTTGTGGTTGGTCGCAAAGGAAGCGAGGCGGTTGAAGCTTTGAGCATGCCCAGCTGAGGCCGACAGGGCCAAGATGCTGGACAGCAATGGAATCATGGTTTTCTTCACGAGTACTCCCGAGCTTGAGGTTGCGAAAGCCGCTAAGCTAACGTCCCCAGGTTCAGGTTGTGTTCGGGTTCCATGACCGTTCCGTCAAACCAAGAGCCCTTGCTTCAGTCCGCAGGAGTGGCGGTTCTGAAAGACAAGCCCGGGCCTTCCCTGAGACGTGCGCAGAGGGAGGTGCCGTCCACGGAGCTTCTTCATTGGGACAAAGCAGCGCCCGTGATTCCGGACTGAAGTCACTCGAACGAACACGTCCGTTTTCTGATAAGCCAGCCAACTTCCGGACTTTGGGGTTTCTCTGCACCAGGAGGCCCGCGTGTAAATTTTACAAATAGGCGTGCAAATCACCCATGCAGCGCCACAGCTCAATCGTTTAAGCTCAGGAGTCACTCATATTATTGATGATTATTGGACCATGCAACTGGCACAGCTATTGCGTTAGACCTCGCTCCTACCAGGGAGCTGCCCTGGGTGAAGTTTTATTCTTGCTAATCATGGAGATGAAGAATGAAGACGAAATGGATTGCGTGGGGAGTTGCTGCCGCTCTCGCTCTGCCGACCCTGGCAGGAGCCACAGAGCTGCGGGTGGGTTTTACCATGGACGCCTTGACCCTTGACCCAGCCAACCACCGGAAGCGTGAGACGGAGACGATCATCCGCAACATGTACGACGGCATCCTGACTCGTGACTCGGCGATGAACGTCGTTCCGGAACTCGCTGCCAGTTGGTCTCAGCTCAACCCGGTGACGTATGAGTTCAAGCTGCGGTCGGGGGTGACCTTTCACGATGGCACCCCCTTCACCGCTGAGGACGTCAAGTTCACCTATGAGCGTCTGACTCAAGAGGGCGCAATGGACGGCCAGACCAGCCCACGCCAGAGCCTGGTGGGTGACCTCAAGGAAGTCGTCGTCGTCGATCCCTTGACCGTCCGTTTTGTCCTCAATGCGCCTGCACCCATTTTCCCTGCGATGCAACCGTTTCAGGAAATGGTCTCCAAGAGTTTTGTGGAAAAGATTGGTCCCGGGGAACTGGCCAACCAGGTCAATGGCACCGGTCCCTTCAAGCTGGTGGAGTGGCGGAAGGGAGACTCGGTGATCATGGAGCGCTTTGACGGCTACTACGGGGGAGCAGCGGACATTCCTCCGGTACAGCCGGCCTGCGTGGACCGAGTCATCTTCAAGATCATCCCGGAGAACGCCTCTCGAGTGGCCGCCTTGCTGGCCGGGGATGTTCACATCATCAACGACCTCCCGGCACACACCGTCCGGCAGGTGGAGAACAACCCCAACACCCGGGTCATGGCCGTCAATGGAACCCGGTCATCCTACATTGCCCTTAACAACCAAAAGGCTCCCTTCAACGATGCTCGGGTGCGCCAAGCCGTGGCCCATGCCCTGGATCGGCAGTTGATTGTGGACAAGATCCTCAATGGCAATGCCTCTTTGATTGATGGTATCCTCAGTCCGGACGCCTTCGGCAAGAACACCAACCTGCCAGCCTACGGCTACGATGTGGCCAAGGCCAAAGCCCTGCTTGCAGAAGCCGGTTATGCAAATGGGCTGGATGTCACGCTGGATGTCGACGGAGCCAACAAGGAAATTGCAGAAGCCATTGGCGCCGTGTTGAGCAAAGCGGATATTCGGGTGAAGGTGGTCGTTGGGGAAGGCTCTCAGCTGGTGAAGCGTTACCGCACCAAGGGAGATCCCATTGATGGTCAGATGTGGCTGACTTCTTGGGGGAATGGCTCCCTGGACCCGGTGGGCATTTTTGTGCCCACGCACCGGACGGCTGATCGTGGCAACTCAAGTGGCTACTCCAACCCAAAGGTGGATCAGCTGCTGGATGAAGCCGGAGCGGAGCTGGACCGAACCAAGCGAGCAGCGCTCTACGCGCAGGCTGAAGCACTCGTCAATCAGGACTTGCCCTACGTGTACCTCTGGGTGGCGCAGGACCTCTATGGCGTCTCCAACCGGGTCACCGGCTGGCAGCCCAGTGCCGACAGTCGCATCAACCTGCATGACGCCTGTCTGAAGTAACGGCTCCCCGAGACCCCCGACCGAGTCACCTGCTATGAAAATCGGTAAGCTGATCGCCCGGCTGGCCCAGCTGATTCCGGTACTGTTTGGCGTCAGTGCCATCGTCTTCTTCATGATGACCCTGACGCCCGGGGACCCGGTGCAGATCATGCTGGGAGACCAGCACGTCACAGCCGCCCAGGAGCAGGCGCTGCGTCGAGACATGGGACTGGACCTGCCTCCGGTGGAGCGTTTTGTCAAATTTCTGGAAAACGCAGTCACCGGGAATTTCGGGCTCAGCTACTACCACCGTCAGCCTGTCATGGACGTGATTGCCTCACGCCTGCCGGCGACCATTGAGCTGAGCCTCTTTGCGTTGCTCCTGGCTCTGGTAACAGCGATTCCGCTGGGGGTTCTTGCAGCCGTCAAGAAGAACACCATCCTTGACCGGCTGGCCACCGTGGGGTCTCTGTTCGGAGTCTCGTTGCCCGGATTCTGGTTTGGCATTCTGCTGCTCATGCTGTTTGCCGTACACCTCCACCTTCTTCCGGTTTCAGGACGGGCAGGGTACTCTTCAGAAGTTCCCCCAATCACCCACCTGCTGCTGATCGATACCCTTCTGCACGGGCGCTTCGACGCCTTCACAGACGTGCTTTCTCACCTCATCCTCCCAGGCATCACCCTGGGGTTGCCAATGGCCTCCATCCTGATGCGGGTCACACGGGTCTCCATGCTGGAGGTCCTGAAGCAGGATTACATCACCTTTGCTGAAGCCAAGGGCATCTCCCGTTCCAAGGTGCTGACCAAGCATGCGTTGAAGAATGCCCTGATTCCCACCGTCACTGTGGCTGCCATTGAGACCGGAGCGTTGCTTGGAGGCAACATGGTGGTTGAGACCGTCTTTGGGTGGCCGGGCCTGGGACGCCTAGTCGTGGAGAGCATTTTTGTCCGCAATTACCCACTGATTCAGGCGGCTGTTTTGATTTATGCGGTCACCTACGTGTTGCTGAACTTTGTGGCAGACCTGCTCTACACCGTGCTCAATCCAAGGGTTCGCCTGTAATGTCTCGCCTGGTTGCAGAACGGACCCACGCCACGGAGTCCCTGTTTCGGAGGAACCTCCGCCTGTTTGCCCGCAGCAAGATGTCGTTGGGCTCTGCAGCAGTCGTCCTTCTGTTCATCCTGATGGCAATCGCAGCTCCGCTGTTTGCCCCACATGATCCTAATGAAGCCGACCTCTTCCTCCGCTTGCAACCACCAGCGTGGATGGAAGGCGGTGACTGGGCCTACCTGCTGGGGTGCGACGCGCTTGGACGCGATATCCTTTCCCGTATCATCTACGGAGCACGGATTTCCATTTTCATTGGCGCCTCGGTGATTCTGGTCGCCACCACCATTGGAACCTTGGCCGGGCTGGCGGCAGGGTACCTGCGGGGCTGGGTGGACGTCGCAATCTCCCGGCTGGTCGATATCCTGCTCGGGTTTCCCTACCTCATCTTTGCCATTGCCCTGATCGCAATGACCGGGCCCGGCCTGCAAAACATCATCTTTGCCTTGGCCTACAAGGAATGGGTGATCCCCTGCCGCGTGGTACGAGGAGAAACCCTGGCCACTCGTGAGCTGGAGTACGTTGAGGCAGCCCGAGCAATGGGAGGCGGACGTGGTTACATCATGTTGCGTGAAATCCTCCCCAACATTCTCTCCCCGGTTGTGGTGGTCTCCACGGTCCGCATGGCGCACGTGATCATTCTGGAGGCCAGTCTGTCGTTTCTCGGACTGGGGGTGCAGCCTCCAACCGCGTCATGGGGCTCCATGGTCGCCGACGGCCGTGCCTTCATGCTGGAGGCATGGTGGGTGAGCACCTTCCCCGGCATCGCCATCCTCCTACTGGTCCTCAGCATCAACGTGGCCAGCCAGGGGCTGCGAGATGCCTTTGACCCCAAGTTTCACGATTAAGGGGACGATGGCCGCACCTATTTTGGAAATCACCGACCTGAAGACCTGCTTTGCGACCCAGAACGGCACTGTCACAGCCGTAGATGGCGTCAGCCTAGACGTCAGGTCGGGGGAGTGTTTGGGCGTTGTCGGAGAGTCTGGCTCTGGAAAGAGCGTCACCTTCTCCAGCGTGATGGGCCTAGTCCGGACCCCTGGCTTCATTGCCGGCGGCTCGATCCGCTTCAACGGTCAGGAACTGGTGGGGCTGCCTTCCCACACGTATCGGGCACTGCGTGGAAAGGAAATGGCCATGACCATGCAGGATGCCCTCACGGCTTTGAATCCAGCCTATACCGTTTCAGACCAAATCATTGAGGTCCTGCTGGCTCATGATGAAACCCTGAGTGGCTCCCGGCGAGCCCGGATCCGTCAGGCCCGTGAAAAGGCGCTGCAGATGATGCAGCTGGTCGGCATTCCCTCTGCAGAGAATCGGCTGGATGATTACCCGCACCAATTTTCCGGGGGGATGCGTCAACGCATCATGATCGCCATTGCCCTCGCCTGCCGCCCCAGCCTGTTGATCGCGGATGAACCAACCACCGCCCTGGACGTGACCATTCAGGCGCAGGTTCTGGAGCTGATCGCCCGCATTCGTTCTCAGCTGGGCATGAGCGTGGTTCTCATCACCCACGACCTGGGTGTGGTGGCCGAGTACTGTGAGCGAGTGGTGGTGATGTACGCCGGGCAGGTGGTCGAAAGTGGCCGCACCCGTGAAGTCATTGACCACCCGCAGCATCCCTACACTCAGGGGCTCCTTGCTTCCATCCCACGCCTTTCGGCACTGAAGGAACGGATCCGTCCCATTGACGGAACCGTGCCGGAGCTGATCGACCTGCCACCACAGTGTCGGTTTTTAGACCGCTGCACCATTGCGGATGTCGACTGCCACCACCCCATTCCCATGCGGCTTTTCGGGCCGGAGCGTCAGGTCCGCTGCCTCAAGGCCTCCCTCTCAGAGGAGGCCTGCTGATGCCTCTCTTGCTGGAAACGCAGAAACTGGTCAAGCACTACGACTCGCGGCGCGGACTGTGGGGAAGCCTCACCGGTAATCCGGGGGTGCTGGTGCAGGCGGTGAATCAAGTGGACCTGACCATTCAACGGGGGGAGACCCTGGGGCTGATTGGTGAAAGTGGCTGCGGCAAAAGCACACTCGGACGGACCCTCTTGCGCCTGCATGAACCTACAGCCGGAAAGGTCTTCTTTGAAGGCCAGGACGTAACGGCTCTGGATGAGGTTGAAATGAAGGCCATGCGGCGGAAGATGCAGATCATCTTTCAGGATCCGTATGCCTCCCTGAACCCCCGAAAAACCGTTCAGGAAATCATCGGGCAGCCCCTGAAACTCCATGGGCTTGTCCCGTCTCACGAGGTGGCCGACCGAGTAGCAGCCATGCTGGAAAACGTGGGGCTAAAGCCTCAGCACATGAACCGGCACCCACACCAGTTCTCCGGAGGACAGCGCCAGCGCATTGGAATCGCACGAGCCCTCATCCTTCACCCCGATTTCATTGTTTGTGATGAGCCCGTCTCAGCCCTTGATGTCTCCATTCAGGCTCAGATCATTGAGCTGCTTGACAAGCTGAAGCGCGAGCTTAGCCTAACCTACTTGTTCATTTCCCACGACATCTCTGTTATCGGGTACGTCAGCGACCGCATTGCTGTCATGTACCTTGGAGAGGTGGTGGAGGAGGGCCCCACCGCAGTGATCCTGAACCATCCTCAACACCCCTACACCCAGGCACTGCTCTCTGCGGTTCCACGAGTGGAGGCCTCCGCAACCGGACGTCCCCGCATCCAGTTGACAGGAGACCTCCCCTCACCGATCAATCCCCCCTCCGGATGTAAGTTTCACACCCGCTGCCCTCGGGCAACAGAGGTCTGTCGTCAGCGACCTCCTGTCCGGAAGCCGATTGCTCCGCATCATCAAGTGGCCTGTCATCTCGTGGAAAAAGGATCTGCATGACCCCTTCTCCTGGCACGCCCGTGCTCCTCAATGGAACCGCTGAGCAGCGGGGCCGCCTGCAGGCTGAAGCTGCTGAAAGGGCTCCGGTGCTTCCGGCCCTCATGAAGCGTCTGGAGTTGCATCGCCCGCTCTTGAGTCAGCCTCAGGTACAGGCGTTCTTGGTGCAGCAGTGGGAGTTTGCCCAACAGCACTGCCAGCCTGAATTGGCTGAAATGCAGGGAGTCGCCACCGGATTCGGAGTTGATCCCCTGAAGCTCTTTGCCTTTCTGCACCTAGGCCTGCTGAAGCACCTTCCTGCGTCTGTTACTGAAGGGGATGGCTGCAGCGCGTGGGCGGTGGTGACTTCTGAAGAGGGTCCGGTCGTGGGCAAGAACCGAGATTTTCATGGAGAGCACGTGGACTTGCAGCGGGTGTTTCTGCATACTGATCCCACTTGGCCACAGGGGCATCGCGTCCTCTGTGTGGGCAGCCTTGGGGCTCCGGGCGTGTACTCCAGTGGTCTCAACTCCAGTGGACTGGCCGTTGCCGATACGCAGATTGCCACTCCTGATCACGGCGTCGGCTGGTTGCGTTACTTCCTGATGACGCGGTTGCTCTCTCGGCATGCAACAGTGGCAGAGGCCCTCAAGGACCTCCGTACGCTCCCCCACGCCGGCGGGGGCTCGTTGGTCCTAGCAGACGCCTCTGGAGACACAGCGGCGGTTGATTTAGGGCACCGCACCCTAAGGGTGGAGCAGGCGCCTCATGGGGTTTCGCGAACCAATCACTTCCGGCCCGACTCTGTTGCCAACGCGCCCGACACGGCGCCCATGGTGGCCAGCTCTCAAGGAAGAGCCCAAGCCCTTGACCAGGCCCTCCAGAGCGGAACGGCGACGTTGCCTGAGCTGCAAGCTCTCATGGCCTCTCACAGCGAAGGGGCTGTTACCGGACTCTGCCGCCACGGAGAAGATGGCGACGCTCAGACCCTTTCGGGAGCGGTGTTCATTTGCCGAGAGCGGCTCCTGTTGTTCTGTGAGGGAAATCCTTGCCAAGGCCTCTGGACCTCATATTGCGCTACATGACCCACATCCACCTCCTTCCTCCAATGCTTTCTCTGCACGACGACGCCTTTCCTCCTTCCCACGGAGACGCACCAGTCCCCTTTGCTGCAGGTCATCAAACGTGACGTACTTCGGAGGACTGGTAGGCGATTCGGAACAGATTCAGTCGGTCCGTCGGTTGACCAAACGGGTCGCAGAAAGCCAGGCGCGGGCGGTACTCATTTATGGAGAAACCGGCACTGGGAAAGGGGTCGTGGCGCGGATGATTCACGAGCAATCCACCCGCAATGACAAGGAGTTCATTGACCTCAACTGCGCAGCAATCCCCTCCAACCTGGTGGAATCAGAACTGTTTGGGCATGAAAAGGGGGCCTTCACGGGAGCACTTGCGCAAAAAAAAGGGCTGATTGAAGCCGCAGACGGGGGTTCCTTGTTTCTCGATGAAATCCGGGACCTCGATCATGTGGTTCAGGCCAAGCTGCTCAGTCTTCTGGATACCCAGCGCTTCCGACGACTCGGAACCATTCGGGACATTAGCGTTGACGTCCGCTTCATTGGCGCCACCAACCGCATCTTATTCAGCGAGGTGCAAGAAGGCCGCTTCCGGGACGACCTGTATTACCGGCTGCAGGTGGTTGCGATCAACATTCCGCCGCTGCGTGAGCGAGGAGACGATTGCTTCCTCCTCACCGACTACTTCATCCGTCGGTTCAACACACGTTATGGTCGAGAACTCAAGGGCTGGGAGCCAGCTGTTGAGGAGGTCTTTCGCCACTACCACTGGCCAGGGAACGTCCGGGAGCTGGAAAATCTCTTGGAGCGGATCTTTGTTCTGGAAGATGACCAACAGGTTCTCGTGAAGCACATTCCGCCCCGCATCATGCGTGAAGTGGAGCGCCCCACCCGCCACACGCCCGGTCCTGCTCCAGACACTGGCCACTGGGAAGGGATGTCGTACCAGGAAGCAACCCGACTCTTTCAGGCGCAACTGATTGAACAGGCACTGGCCCGTTACAACGGAAACCTAACGGCCACGGCTGAGGCGCTGGGACTGACACGGCACGCCCTCCGGCACCAAATGCTCAAACTCGACCTGCGTTGAACTCGCTCTTTTTTGCGTGAAACTGACGCTTATTTTAGGAGCCTACCGTCCCTCCCCTTTTGCTAAAAGGCCCATTTCCCTTTTAACTTCAGTGTTCTTTCCACAAAGCAGAGCTGGCATATTGTGTGCTGAATACCGAGGCAGTCAGGCCATCGCCTAGCTCCAACCTTTGCTGAGTGAGATACGTTCATGAGCTCTCTTAAAATCATTTGCCCCAACGGACACCTCGGTTTTGCCCCCTTGAAGACGGAAAGCTTCCGCTATGGGGTTGAGGCCCAGCCCGATTACATTGCTGCAGATTCCGGCAGTGACGACGTTGGACCGGTTCCATTGGGAAGCAACACGTCCACCAGTCCGGAGCAGTGGCAACGCCATGACCTTGAGCAGATGTTGCTCGCCTCCCGTTCCCTGGGTGTGCCAATGCTGATTGGCTCCGCAGGAGACACCGGCACCAACGGTCGTGTGGACCGCTACATCGCCCTGATTCAGGAGATTGCCGCCCAGCATCGCCTGCCTCGGTTTCGCCTGGGCTACTTCTACTCGGAGGTGTCGCACGACCTGCTGAGGGCCAAGCTCCGGGCAGGAGAAACGATTTCCGGCCTAGACGGCTTTGCTGACCTAACGGAGGCAGAGCTGGATGCCACGGATCGTATTGTCGCCATGGCCGGCGTTCATCCTTACCTGAAGCTGCTCTCAGAAGGTGCCGACGTCATCATCGGAGGTCGGAGCAGCGACAGTGTCATCTTTGCCGCTCCCGCCCTGCACCATGGCTACCCCGAAGCCCTTTCTTACTACCTGGGAAAGGTGCTGGAGTGTGCCTCCTTCTGTGCCGAGCCCTACGGAGGTAAGGAGACCGTCCTTGGGGAAATCAGCCAAGACGACGTCAAGGTCACTGCCATGCATCCCCATCAACGCTGCACCGTTGCGTCTGTGTCCGGACACGCCATGTACGAGCGCACCAACCCGTTCCACGAATTTGTCGCGGGAGGGCAGCTGGACATGACTCATTGCCGGTATGAGCAGTTTGCCCCGCAAACCACCCGCATCACGGGTCCGGCCTTTCACCCAGCAGAGGATTTTCGAGTGAAGCTAGAAGGCGCCGGAAAGCTAGGGGAACGCTTTGTTGGCATTGCCGGTGTCCGGGATCCTTACACCATCGCCCACATCGACCAGGTCATTGAATGGGCCCGTACACAGGTACGCGAGCGTTTTGGTGACTCCGGATATGAGCTCCACTACAACGTCTTCGGACGAGACGGGATCATGGGCGAAATGGAGCCCCTCCGGGACCGTCCCGGACACGAGCTCTGCATCGTCGTTCAAGGCGTTGCCCCCACAGCCGAAATGGCAGAGGAGCTCACCATGACCGGAACCCGCCAGCTGTTCTATGCCCGACTTCCAGACGTCAAGGGGACCGCTGGAGGCGTGTCGTTCGTCCTCGATGAAGTGATGCCGGCCAGCGCTGCCTATCGCTGGACCCTGAACCATACGGTATCCGTCTCAGACGGATTGACCCTGTTCCCCACCTACCTGACTGAGGCTGGAGTCTGAGATGGCACCCAAGAAACTTTCTGAGCTGGCCAAAACCATTCGTTCCAAAAACGCCGGGGTCAACAAGATCACCTTCGACATCATCTTCCGGGAAACCGCTGACTATGAGCGAGTTAAGCAGAGTCAGGTTCTGACACGCGGCTCAGTCGCGGCCCTCTTCAACATTTCTGAAGAGCGGATTGCCGACTTTGTGGAATACGACCCGGCCAATGCAATCAAGTTCACCATTTACCGCAACCGTCCAAGCGGCAGCCCGGGTGACCCGGACATTTTTGGCGCCCAGCAGTATGCCCCGCTGCTGGACATTGAGATTCCGTAACACCAGGTTCCTGTCACCTGAGTCCAGGCACCAGTCCTCAGGCAAGCCCGGAAAGCAGGCCGATTCCGAATCGGAGGGGGGTTCTGGAAAGAGGCAGGAAAGGGGGCATCAGATGCCTGAAAGGCACCCCACAAGGAAGAGAGAGGATCCGAGCAGCAGGAGTGCAAAGAGCCGAGGTGGGCAGTCGAGCAGTCGACTGAGGCGCCGGATTTCCGTGGAAAACAGAGCTACGGCCGCCAGTAGCACCAGGTAAACGGCTTTTTCCATCAGACCCTCCTTCCAAGAGGTGACGCTGCAAGAAAATCCAGCAGGACAGGAGCCACTGCGGCCGTATGGGTCAGCAGCAGGTTGTGCTCCATAGCGGTTCCCTGAAAAAACTCATGCGCTCCCAAAAGCCTCCGGAGCACGGTGATTTGTGCTGCAGAGACCACGTGGTCCTCCTCGCCCCATATAACCAGTTTGGGCAGGCTCAGGGCTGATGCTTCCTGATACACAAGTCGCTGATCTCCCAGAGTTTGCTGCTGGAACATCGACCGTAATGCTCGGTCGAATCCGGGACGCGCCAGCTGCTCTTCAAACCGTTCAATCAGCTCCGGCGCTCCTATTGCTTCATACCGCCTCTGCCGCCGACGCTTCAGCAACGGCACCACCACGCTCCGCATGAACCACGCGCCCCACGGATCGGCCTGCAGCAGGCGAGGCCAGAGACGGCCACTCGTAAAATTCAGCATCGGCGCCACCAGCACCAGAGCCTGCACAGAAGCAGGCATTCGGCTCGCCAGAGTCGCCCCAAGGACCGCTCCCAACGAGTGCCCCAAGATGCAAAAAGGCTGCGGCACCTTCAGGGCCTGAAGCAGGGCTTCGGCCTGGTCCACAAAGGCGTCTCGGGTGTAGGGAATCTCTGGGCGGGCGGACTGTCCATGCCCCAGCAGGTCAAACCGCAGGGTCTGCCAGCCCCCTGCCCACAGGTAGGGGACCAGCCGCTCAAACTCCCAAGACGGAACCGTTGCTCCGTGGATCAGCAGGAGCAGCGGTCCGTCTGCAGGACCTTCCCGGAGGTACCACGTGCCTTGATCCGTCCAGCCCTGCTCGCAGGCCTGCGGAGTTTCCACGCCTGAAGCCGAGGAGGCGTTTACGCGTGGCGGACTTCGTACATTGGATCAAGAAGTTCCCCCCGGAGCAGGTAAAATGGGGACTTCCAGTAGAGCATGATGTCGTGGAACGGGTCGGTGATGATCTTGGTGACCCAGACCACTCCGGCCTGAATGCCCTGGAGGAAGAAGAGGTGCACCATGCGGAACAGCACGGCCCCCACTCCCACAGAGATCCACAGCACCGACATGCTGTGCAGGAACCCGTAGGAATCCGTGTATGGCTCAAACAGTCCAAAGAAGGTGGGATCCCAGTAAAGCACCACCGGGGTTGCGATCCAGATGCTCAGGAGGATGACCTTCCGGAACAGGTTGTACCCGACCTTGATCGACTCCTTGTACTCATGCGTCGCGGCGTTGACCTGATCGTATTCCTTGGGCTCAAAGAAGAAGTGCCCCACCTGCCGAGTCACCATTGAAAACAACCACCCGACCAAGGCGGCCATCACGGGGTCCGTAAAAATCAGCACATACACGCACAAGAAGCTGATGGCGCTCACTAGGTGCAGGGACTGATTGATCCGGCTTTGGTGGTAAAACCGGTGGTCGTCCCAGCGTTGCTCACGAAGCGCATCCAAGAAGCTTTTCATTCTTCACCATATCCAAGAGAGGGTTGACTGGAGGAAAAGGGACTCCGACGGTGGAGCACTGAGTCCCTCAGCATAAGCGCCTCGTGTTCAGGATATGTTTTTAGTGGATGATGATTGGGTTCCAAACGAACCCCAAGGGACACCTGGCGCAGCAACGGCCCCGGAAGGGAGAAGCCGCTGGAGGAGCTGGAAGGACACGCGGTTGGGAAGGAGGCACCGAACAAGCATCGTCGGGCAGAGCCGTTATTGATTGACCCGGAAGGCACCGTGAAAAGGGGAGGAGGCATCGGGCTACACTTGTTCGGTGTCGGTTGCCCATGATCAGGCCCCTTCACTCTAGTGCGCCCGGATTCAGGTTCGATGAGCCACGGATTAGGGTTGCCCCTGAAGGATCACGCCATTCGCCCTGCCCCTTCAGAGGCGTGGCAGACGTAGAAGGACTCCTTGAGGCCGGTCTGCGCTTCATACTGTTCTGCCACGGCAGCCCGGACGGGTTCCACCGCATCCGGAGGCACCACCGCCACAACACATCCGCCGAAGCCACCTCCGGTCATCCGGACCCCGCCTTGAGGACCAATCACCTCCTTGACCAAGGACACCAGCAGGTCAATCTCTGGAACCGTAATTTCAAAGTCGTCCCGCATGGACGCATGAGAGTCCATCATCAATTCCCCCAGCCGCTTCAGGTCTCCCTGTGCCAGTGCTTTCGCGGCTTCCAGGGTCCGGGCGTTTTCCGTGATCACGTGGCGGGCTCGGCGGGCCATCACCGGCTCCAGCAGGTGCTGCTTTTGCTCAAAAAGCTCCTGGGTCGCATCTCGAAGAGCCGGAACCTCCAGCACCTCGGCGGCCTGCGTGCACTGCTCGCGTCGCTGGTTGTAAAAGCTGTCCACCAGCCCCCGCTTCTTGTTGGAGTTGATGATCACAACGACAAAGTCTTCCGGCATTGGCACGGCACGCGTTTCCAGCGAACGGCAGTCAATCAACAGAGCATGGTGCTGCTGTCCTTTTGCTGAAATCAGCTGATCCATGATGCCGCTGTTGCACCCCACAAAGTGGTTCTCAGCTTGCTGGCCGTGCAGAGCAAGGTCCGTCTGCGTCAATGGCAGGTCAAACAGCTCCTTGAGGGTCTGCCCCACGGCAACCTCTAGGGATGCCGACGAGCTCAGCCCGGCTCCTTGCGGAATGTTTCCCTGAATCGCTAGGTCCATTCCTCCCAGCGTCAAGCCCGCTTTCTGGAACGACTGCACCACGCCCCGGATGTAGTTGACCCACAGGCGGTCCGGTTGAAACTCAATGGGCGCCTGCAAATCAAACTCGTCCTGCTCCCCTGGATAGTCCGCAGAGACCACCCGGATCTGCTGATCTGGTCGGGGCTTCGCGGCAATCACCGTCTCGTAGTCAATGGCGCAGGGCAGAACAAATCCCTCGTTGTAGTCCGTGTGCTCGCCAATCAGGTTCACACGACCTGGAGCGCGGATCCACCACTCTGGTGAATCGGAGTAGCTTTTTTCAAAAAGCGAGGCGAGGGTTTCCGTTAAAGCGGTCATGAGGAGGTCTGTTTGTAATGGTGTTCACTGAGGGCCCGGAGGCGTTCCGCAGCTTGCTCAGGGGTCAGGTCGCGTTGGGGCTCAGCGAGCATCTCGTACCCCACCATGAACTTCCGGACCGTTGCCGACCGGAGCAGAGGCGGGTAAAACAAAGCGTGCAGCTGCCAATGGCGAATGTCGGTTTCAGCAGAAAAGAACGGGGCAAAGTGCCACCCCATGGAGTAGGGGAAGGAGCACTCGAAGAGGTTGTCGTAGCGGGTGGTCAGGCGCTTCAGGGCGGTTGCAAGGTCCTGACGCTGCGGCTCCGTCAGGTCACTGAACCGATGCGCCTCCGCTTTGGGAAGCAAGAGCGTCTCAAAGGGCCATGCCGCCCACCACGGAACCACAGCCAGCCAATGCTCCGTCTCCAAAACGGTCCGGGCGCCATCTGCACGTTCCGCCTGGGCATAATCCACCAGCAGGTTCGAGCCCTGCTCCTCAAAGTAGGCCTTGAGCAGCTGGTCCTTGCGCTCAATTTCATTCGGCAGAAAGCTGTTGGCCCAAACCTGTCCATGCGGATGTGGCTGGGAGCACCCCATGACCTCGCCCTTGTTCTCAAACACCATCACCCAGAGGTACTCCTGAGACAGGCGCTCAATCTCAGCCTCCCAAGTTGCAATCACCCCTCGGATGGCAGACTCCGGAAGCTCCGGAAGCGTCTTGCTGTGGTCAGGAGAAAAGCAGATTACTCGACTGACCCCCTGCACGCTTTCTAGCCGAAACAGGGGATGGTCCTGGACGGATGCCGGTGGGGTGGTGGGCAGCAGAGCCCCAAAATCGTTGGTGAAGACAAATGTCTCCGTGTAGGCAGGGTTGCGGTCTCCGGAGATGCGTTCGTTGCCGGGACACAGGTAGCACTTTGGGTCATAAGCAGGGGGCTGAGCCCCCGAAGGGGCTTCGTTCTGGCCACTCCACGGACGCTTTGCCCGATGAGGGGAGACCAGGATCCACTGGCCAGTGAGCGGGTTGTAACGGCGGTGCGGGTGGTCTTTGGGGTCAAATGAGGGTAACGACACGGTTTTCAGAACTCAAAGTGGGCACCTGCCTGCTAAGCTCCCAGCCCAGCATCAACGGTGTAGATGCCTCGTGTGCAAAAACGGCTCACATCTGAGCCTAAGAACAGCGCCATTTGCGCAATATCGTGTGGGGTGATCATTCCAGGCAGGCACTGGTGCTCCATTAGGTACTGCCGGACTTCCGGAGTCAGGACCTCTCGGATCTGTCGCTCAGTGGGAACGGACCCTGGCACAATGCAGTTCACCCGAATCTGCTGTGCGCCATAGGCCCGGGCTAGGCTGACCGTGAGGCCCTCCACCGCTGCTTTCGCCGTGGTGTAGCCCGGCATGTCGCCCTGAGCAATCCGCCAGCTGACGGAGCCGAGATTAATGATGGACCCTCCACCAGCGTCCGCCATTTTATCATAAACGGCTTGGGCGAGGTAAAAATAGTGGTTCAGGTTCCGGCGAAAGCACTCCTCCCAGTAATCCGGCGTCACTGCACTCGCGTCATGCCGTTCGTCGTTTGCGGCATTGTTCACCAGCACCCGGATGGGGCCAAACCAGTCCTCCACCTGCTTCACGGCCCCCTGAATGGCCTGCGGATCCGTCAGGTCACAGAGCACAAACAGCGGAGACGGTCCGACTTCCCGGACAGAAAGCTGAGACGCCCATTCCTTCCCCGCCTGCTCCTGGATGTCGAGAAAGGCCACGTGGCTGCCTTGCTCCACAAACGCTTCCACAATGGATGCGCCAATGCCTGTTGCTCCACCGGTGATGAGAACCACCCGGTCCTTCAGGTCCGGATACACTGCCTGCGTCATGCTCTGCCTCATGGATGAGTCTAAGGAAGTGAAGAGGCTCCGGCCTGGAGCCGGGCCAGGTGGAACAGCCCTCGTGCTGCTGCCTCGGGAGGCCCTGCTTCATTGGCCACTCCCGCAAGGGTGAGGGCGTGACGGTACCGTTCGCTGAGGGCATCGGTTCCCACAACCAGCACCGGGGCCTGAGCGGCGTCCGGAAAGGCGGTGTGCGCGTCCCGAATCTCTGTGCCAATGAGCAGTCCGGAAAGGTAATCGTACAGGCCCTCCGCCGGAAGCTGCTCAAACAGTCCCAGCGTCCGGACTCCAAAGAGCTGGTGCAGCAGGCCTCCGGACGCCCCTGCTTCCTGCTGCGCCTCTTCCACACCTCGGGCAAAGGCTTCCGGGTGAGGGTCTGTGGACGTCATCAGGCGTCCCAGCAGCGTGTGCTGGTGGAGGGCCGCAAAGAGCTCTCCTGTCAGAAACGTCCGGTGCCGCTCCAGGCGTCCGTTCTGCACCTGCACCCACTTGCTGTGTGACCCCGGAAGGATCAGCAGCCCAGACGAGACAGCCGTCCCAATGACCTGCGTCTCCTCGCCACGCATGACGTCTCGGTGCCCCCGGGCGTCTTCATCGCACACGCCCGGAACGATCTGCACCATTCCTCCACTCTGCAGCGGCACCGGCAGCAGGTGCGCAGCCAGCTCTTCTGGTCCACAGGGAAGCCGTTGGTAAGGAACCTCCACCCAGCCCTGGCGGCTTCCCACCATGCCCGATGCTAGGATCGGCAGATCTGGCTTCAGCCAGTCTCCGATCCACTCGGTCAGAATCGCCTCAAAGCCTCCTGCCGGAACCTGCAGCACACCGTGCGGGCCCGACCGGACCTCCTGCACTGCGCCGGAGGCGTCCAACCGATACGCCCGGAGCGAGGTGGTGCCCCAGTCCAAGCCAATCAGCGCCGTCAAGAGACGTAGTGCCCGTCTTTCCAGCTTTGCAGCCGGAGCATCTCGTTGAAGATGGACGGCTTGTAGATGGACTTCCCGAGGAGCATGCGGACGCACTCCTGAATTCCCTCAATGATGGAGGGATGCGGGTGAATCAACTCCGCCAGCTCCTCAATGCCCTTGTTCATTGAAATCAGCAGCGCCACTGCCTGAATGGCTGAAGACGCATGCTCACCAAGGGCTCGCATTCCCAAAATGCGCATCTCCTCATCATCGGTCACCAGAATCTTGAAGAAGCCCTGGGTCCGCCTCATGGCCACCGCCCGTGGAATGCACCGGAAGTCAAAGCTGGCCACTCGGTACGGAATGCCGGCCTTCTGCGCCTGCTGCTCGTTCATGCCAACGCCCGCGACTTCGGGACTGAGGAACATGATGGTCGAGATGTTTTCATAGATGAGCCGGTTCTGGGCATTCCCGAAGATGCGCTCCACCGCATGCCGTCCCTCCAGCTCCCCGACGTTCACGAGCGCAATGTCCGCGGTCATGTCTCCCACCGCGTAGATGTTGCCAATGTTCGTCTGCGTGTCGTCATCGTCCACACACCCTCCTCGGTCGAGGTTTACCTGCAGGTCCTTCAGGCCGGTGTTTTCAATGTTGGGCACCCGCCCAATGGAAATGAGCGCCTTCTCTGCCTCAAAAGCCTCTTCGCTACCGTCCGGATACGAGATGACGTAGTGAACGCGCCCGTGAATGATGTCCATGGACACCAGGCTTGCGTTGCGGTGAATGAGCACGCCGTTGGACTCCATGTTCTCCTCAATGACCCGAGAGAGGTCCCGGTCCTCAAAGGGAAGAATGTGATCATCACGGGCAATCAGGCGTACGTTGGTGCGGCCAAACGCAGAAAAGATGGTGGCAAATTCACAACCAATGACCCCGGCCCCGACGATGACAATGCTCTCCGGAAACTCGCGGAGGGAGCCAATGCCGTCGCTTGTCAAAATGGTCCGCTCATCAATTGGGACATTCGGTAGCTGACGGGGGCGGCTTCCGGTTGCCACAATCGTGTGATCCGCCTGAACCACAAACGGGTCAAAGTCTCCCCGGACTTCCACCTCATTCGGGTTCAGCAGCCGTCCGGAGCCTCGGACAAAACGGAATTGACCGTCGCTTTCCTTTTCCACACGGCGCAGGTGGTCTTCCAGCTGCGAGGAGCGCTCAAACACTGCGTCATCCACCTCCTTGAGGATGCTGCCAAAGTGGATCTTCGGAACCTCGAGGCCAAAGCTGTTCAGCTGACGGTGCATGGTTGCCACGCTCTGAGAAAGCTCCCAGAAGGTTTTCGACGACAGCGCCCCGTTGTAAATGCCGGCTCCGCCCACGCGATTCCGCTCCAGCAACAGCACCTTCTTCCCATAATCCACGGCCCGCATGGCTGACGCATATCCGGAGGGCCCCCCTCCAATCACACACAAATCGTAATGTTCCATTTTATTTTGTCTGACCTGTTTGTAAGCTATCGGCTGCCTTGCCTCAGGATGAAGCACGCATGCAGTGAGAAAAGATTTGCCAAGCTAACACCACTTCCTGAAGAGGCGCAAGCTGACAACAGCGCACACGCAGCGCCAAGGCGCTTTCTCTTCACCTCCTTTGCCTCCGGAATGAACCATGGCCGTATTTTCCGACTTAGCCCTCCTTGACCAGCAGGATCCCCTTTCGTCCACCCGTGACCTCTTTTCCCTCCCGGAAGGGGTTCTGTACCTTGACGGAAACTCCCTGGGCCCGCTGCCCCGGAACGTTGCTGCTCGCCTTCAGCAGGTCATTCAGCAGGAGTGGGGCGAGGGACTGATCCGCAGCTGGAACACCGCAGACTGGCTGCATCTCCCGCAGCGAGTCGGTGCCCGCATCGCCCGACTGATTGGCGCTCAGCCCGAGGAGGTCCGGGCCGCTGATTCCACTTCCATCAACCTCTTCAAGGTGCTCTCGGCCGCGCTGAAGCTCTGTGCAGACCGACCGGTGGTCCTCAGCGACACCGGCAACTTTCCCTCAGACCTCTACATTGCCGAAGGCGTCCTGCAGCAGGAAAGCCGGTCCCGCACCCTCAAGCTGGTTGAGCCTGAAGCCGTCCTGGAGGCGCTGGACGAGCAGGTCGCCGTTGTGCTGCTGACCCAGGTTGACTACCGGACGGGGCGGCTCCACGACCTGAAAGCGGTCACGCGGAAGGCGCACGACGTTGGCGCCTTCATCATCTGGGACTTGGCCCACAGCGCTGGCGCGGTGCCGGTGGATCTGAATGGCAGTGAAGCGGATTTTGCAGTGGGGTGCGGATACAAGTACCTCAACGGCGGCCCGGGAGCACCGGCGTTCGTCTACGTCGCCCAGCGGCATCAGGAGTCCCTGCAGCAGCCCCTCTCCGGCTGGCTGGGGCATGCGCAACCCTTCGCCTTTGAAACACGCTATACTCCCGCTTCCGGAGCAGACCGGTTGCTCTGCGGCACGCCAACGGTTCTGGGGATGAGCGCACTGGAAGCAGCGCTGGAGGTGTTTGAGGGAATCGAAATGGAGGGGATCCGGAAGAAGTCTGAGCAGCTCACTCAGCTCTTTCTGGAGTTGGTGGAAGACCGCTGCGCCGGATGGGGTCTGGAGTTGGTGACCCCACGGCGTCCGGAAGAGCGGGGGTCTCAGGTGAGCTTTGCCCATGAAGAGGCCTACGCGATCATGCAGGCACTGATTGCTGAGGGCGTGATTGGCGACTTCCGGGCTCCCAACCTGATGCGTTTCGGGTTTGCCCCGCTCTACCTCAGCTTTCAGCAGGTGGGCACCGCGGTGGAGCACTTGCGGCGGATTCTCTCCGAGCGACGCTGGGACCGCCCGGAGTTTCAGCAGCGAGCTGCCGTCACCTGAGCTTCTGCAGTCAGCCTCGGCTGACCTGACGCTCCACCAGGCGGATGGCAGGGTCTTCCGGATGGTTCCGGATGGAAAACTCTAGGCTCTCCATCAGCTTGAGCATCGGGTAGTTGTCGGTCCGGACCTCGCCGATCATGTGCTGAAGCCCACGCTCCTTTGCTGCAGCCATCAGCTCGCTCATGAGCTTGTGTCCCACGCCTCGTCCCTGCCACTCATCCGCGATGGCAAGGCCAAACTCACAGCTCTTCCCATCCGGCTGGATGATGTAGCGGACCACGCCAATCTCCACCTCCTTGCCGTTGCGGATGACCGCGACAAACGCCATTTCGGTGTCATAGTCAATCTGCGTGAAGCGCTCCAGCATGGATGCGGAGATCTGCTTGAAGGTCTGCCCAAAGCGGAACAGCTTGGCCTGCTCAGAGAGGCTGTTGACGAATTCGCGCTCTAGCTCCGCATCTTCCGGACGGATGGGCCGAATGTGCACAAGGGTACCGTCTGTCAGCTGCCAGTCCTTGACAAAGTGAGCCGGATACGGATGAATCGCCATGTGGCTGTAGCGGTGCGACTCAACAAACGAGCGGACCACCACCCGTGCGTCCACCGCCCGGACGCCATCGCTGCCCAGCAGAAGCGGGTTGATGTCCATCTCCTCAATCCACGGCAGCTCGCACACCATCTCAGACACCCGGCAAAGCACCTGCTTGAGCGTCTCCACATCGGCCTCTGGGAAGTTCCGGAACTGCTTCAGCATCCGCGCCACCTTGGTCTGAGAGACCAGGTCCTCAGCCAGCTTCTGGTTCAACGGAGGCAGCGAGACGGCGCGATCCCGGAACACCTCCACCGCGGTTCCTCCTCCACCAAACGAAATCACCGGTCCAAAGACATCATCCCGGAGCACGCCAATCATCAGCTCCCGTGTGTGCGGCAGGGTGGCCATGGGCTGCACCGATACCCCATCCACCTTGGCCTCTGGGCGGAAGCGTTTGACGTTCTCCAGAATCTCATTGTAAGCCGACCGGACCTCTTGGGCGGTCTTCAGGTTGAGCTTAACGCCTCCAACATCCGACTTGTGGGAGATCTCCTGCGAGTGCACCTTGAGCACCACCGGAAAGCCCAGCTCAGAAGCAAGCAGCAGCGCCTCTTGTGCCGAGTGAGCCGTCATGGTGGGGGTAATGGGAATCCGGAAGGCGCTCAGCAGGGCCTTTGACTCCATCTCCGTGAGCACCTTGCGACGCTCCTGCAGCGCTCCTTCGATGATCATCTGCGCCCGCTCCACGTCCGGGGTTTCCTCAAGCGGCATGGCCTCTGCGGTCTGGCGCAGGAGCTTCTGGTTTTCGTGGTGAGTGGCAAGGTAGCTGAAGGCCTCAATTGCTGCTTCTGGAGACGTGTAGGTCGGGATGTGGTGCTTGGAAAAGAGGTCCCGGCTGCTTTCCACCAAGGACTCTCCCATCCAGCAAGTAATGAGGGGCTTCTTGGGGTCAAGCTGCACCACGGCTTCTGCGACGGTGTGCGGATCCGTCATCGCCTGTGGTGTCAGAACCACCAGGACGCCGTCAATCTCAGGAGCCTCTAGGCAGATTTCCAGCGCCTGCTTGTAGCGCTCCGGACCCGCGTCCCCAATGATGTCCACGGGGTTGGCTTTTGGCCAGGTTGCCGGGAGGACCTCGTTCAGCCGTTCCAGGGTCTGCTGGCTCAGTTCAGCCATTTCAATCTTCCGATCTGCAGCTAGGTCGGTTGCCAGCACCCCGGGGCCTCCGGCGTTGGTAATGATGGCCAAGCGTCCCCCGTGAGCACGCCGCTTCGAGGTCAGAATCCGGGCCGCATCAAACAGCTGCGTCGTGGTCAACACACGCACCACACCTGCGCGACGCAGGGCGGCGTCAAACACGTCGTCCATGCCCACCAGGGCGCCTGTGTGCGACATTGCGGCTTTGGAGCCCGCCGCGTGACGTCCGGCCTTAATGGCAATGACAGGCTTCACGCGAGACGCCTTTCGCAGAGCGCTCATGAAGTTCCGGGACTCGTGGAGGCCTTCAATGTAGAGGAGGATGCTGTCGGTTTTGGTGTCTTGCACCAGGAAGTCCAGCACCTCTCCAAAGTCGGTGTCTGCTGCAATTCCGGTGGAAATGACCCGGGAGAAGCCGATGGAGTTGGCCTCGGCCCAGTCCAAAATGGCGGTACAGATGGCGCCGGACTGTGAAACCAGCGCAATGTTCCCAGGGATTCCCTGGTTGCGGCTGAAGGTCGCGTTCAGCCCAATGTGTGGGCTCATGATGCCAACGCAGTTGGGACCGATGAAGCGGATGCCGTAGGTGTGGGCAATGTCCATCACCTGCTGCTCCAGGCGCTTTCCCGCGTTTCCGACCTCACGGAAGCCCGCCGTGAGGATGACCGCCGACCGGACGCCATTCTGTCCGCACTGCTGCAGGATGTTCGGAACCGTCGGGGCCGGTGTCGCAATGACGGCCAGGTCGGGGGTGCTCTCGGTCGACTTCAGGTCCGGGAAAGCCTCCAGCCCCAGAAGCTCCCGATGCTTGGGGTTGATGGGCAGGATGGTTCCCTGATACCCCGACTTCAGCACATTTTGCAGCACCTGACCGCCGACCGAGTTCTCACGATCGCTGGCGCCAAAGATGGCAATGGAGTGGGGGTTGAACAGTGACTCAAGAATATGATTCGACATGACGCGGTCGCCTTTGGCTGAAGGTTGCAGTTTTTCCTTCTATAAGACTACCACCAAAGGGATTTTTAACAAATTAAATGATGATTAGCAAAAATACGTAAGCCCATAGGGCTCCGAAAAATCAGGGGATGTTGGGAGATCTGCAGAAAAAGGAGGGAGGAGCTCAATCTGCACGGGGGCACACCTTACAGATTGAGCGAGACTGGGAAGGAGGTCCTTCCCAGATCAGTTGAGGGGAGGAAGCACTTCCTGTTGGCGGTTCCAGGGCTTGGCAAACATGAGGTGCACCACCCCGATGAAGCGTTCATGGAAGCCTCCCTCGCAGTAGCAAAGGTAGTACTCCCACATGCGGATGAACTCTTCTGAGTATCCGAGGTTCCGCACCTCGTCCAAGCGTCCCAGAAAGGCGTGGCGCCAGTGCTTGAGGGTGAGCGCGTAGTGCCGCGTCAGGTCCTCGAGGTGCGTGACCCGCATGTCAGTGTGATCGCGAAGCATTTCACTCATGATACTGACAGAAGGCAGGCAGCCTCCAGGGAAAATGTAACGCTGAATGAAATCGACCGTATTTTTAGCGACCTCATACTGACGATCATCAATCGTGATCGCCTGAATGAGGCCCTGACCATCCGGCTTCAGCAAGGAGCTGCACTTCCGGAAGAAGTTCGGGAAGTACTCGTGCCCCACCGCTTCGATCATCTCAATGGAGACCAGCTTGTCGTAGGTGCCTTCCAGGTCACGGTAGTCGTTCAGCAGCAGCGTCACACGGTCCTGCAGGCCGGCTTGCTGGATGCGGTCCTGCGCGTAATTGTACTGCTCCTGAGAGATCGTGGTGGTGGTGACGTGGCACCCGTAGTGTTGGGCTGCATGCAGCGCAAACCCTCCCCAACCGGTTCCAATCTCCACCACCTGTTCTCCAGGCTGCAGGTCCAGTTTCTGGCAGATGCGGTCGAGCTTTGCGACCGAAGCGTCATACAGGCTCTGCTCCGGTTGCTCAAACACGGCTGCCGAATACATCATCGTGTCATCGAGAAAGAGCCGATAAAAGTCGTTGCCTAGGTCGTAGTGAGCCGAAATGTTCCGGCGGCTGCCCTGCTTGGAATTCCGGCGGGTGAGGTGGTAGACCTTGTGCAGCAGGACTCCGAGTTGCGCCATCCCCTTTTCCATGCCATCCAGCAGCTCGCGGTTGACCACAAAGATCCGCACCAGGTGCGTCAGGTGGCTCACAGACCACTCCCCTGCCATGTACGACTCGGCCACACCAATGCTGCCGCCAAAGATCAACGAGCGGTAGAGGGCAGCATCATGAACATGCAGGGTGACGTGCAGCTGACAGCGGGCGCTCAGCTGACCAAAGCTGTAGGTGCCCCAGGCGTCGATCAGGGTGATCTTGCCATACTCCAATCGCTCCATTTGCCGAATCACCAAGCGACGGGCAACACGGGACCGCCAGTCTAAAAGCGGGGCTTGAGTTCCACGAGCTGGAGCTGCACCTCGGGAAACGGTGGAAACAGTTTTAGGCATCGTGCGTTTAGGTGGTTGGTGAGGAGGCAGGAGGCACCAGGCCTCCCGGATGGGGTTGGTACTTCAGGCGCTTGAGCCACAGTCGAAGGGCTTGCCAGTAGATACCTCCCAGCACCTGTGCAGTCATCCAAGGAAACTGCAACAGGGCGCGGTTCAAGTTCGATGCAGTCCACTCATGACGCTTGAGCGTCAGGGTCGCATCAAACTTGCGGTGGCCGTGCTGATGATTTTCCATATGCACGGTCAAGGCGCGCGCAGGCAGAGTAAAATCACAGTGGTAGACGTGGTCCATCTCCATGAAGGGGGAGACGTGAAAGACCTTGGAGAATTCGAAGTGCATCCGGCGTCGGGAGCCGCTGGCGGTGCTTGGGGTCCGGTGGTCCAGCACATACGCGTGCCGCTCGCCCCAAGGAGTGTTGGTGACCTCCACCATCAACGCCTCAACTGTCTCTCCATCCTTGCCAAAGCAGTAGTAGAAAGACGCCGGATTGAACACCAGCCCCAGGCACCGCAGGTTGGCCAACAGGCGCACCGGTCCTTCCGGACGAAAGCCCAGCCGCTCTTCGACGGTGTTCCGGACCGCTTCCTCCAGCGGTAGCTTCGGGTCACCATGAAAGTCGTCTCGGCGGAACCGCACCAACGCCCCCTTCTTCAGTGACCACAGCGGAGACCGCTGAAACGCCTCCTCCAGCTCCCCCAGATCCAAGTACGTCATGAACACGGGGTAGCGGAAGTGGTGCTCCTTGGGGGAAAACCGACGGTGCCGGACCCACCCCTTGTAGAGGGCACTCTTCATGCGCTGGCCTTCAGGGTTCCCAATTCGGGGAGACGCACCGGAATGTCGCCATCTAGGGACTTGCCAAAGTACTCTGCCACCCGCAGGCCGCTGATGACGCCGTCTTCATGGAAGCCGTATCGCCAGTAAGCGCCGCAGAAGTAGGTGCGGTTGACCCCGTTGATCTCAGCATGCCGCCGTTGGGCTCGGACGCCTTCATCGGTAAACACCGGATGCGCGTACTGAATGCGCTTGATCACCTTCTCCGGAGCAATGCGACTCGTTTCATTCAGGGTCACGAGGAAGGGCTGCTCCGGGTTGAGGTGCTGGAGGATGTTCATGTTGTACGTCACAGCCACCGGATACTCCGGATGCTCCTGCAGCTCAGGCGTGATGCGGACGTTCCAGCTGGCCCAGGCCTTTCGACTCCGAGGCATCAGGCTCGTGTCTTCATGCAGCACCGCTTCATTTGACTGGTAGGGAATGCTGCTCAGGATTTCACGCTCGCTGATGCTCGGGTCCTGCAGCATCGCCAGAGCCTGGTCGCTGTGTGTCGCAACGATCAGCGCATCAAAACGCTCTCGGCCAGACTCGGTCTGCACCTCAACATGGGTGGGAAAACGCCGGACGCCCTGCACCAGAGTGTTGAGCCGGATTTGCTGCCGGAACGGAGCCACCAGTTGCTGCATGTAAGCCTGAGAGCCCCCCCGGATAACCCGCCACTGCGGACGGTTGCTCACGTTCAGCAGCCCATGATTCCGGAAGAAGCGGATGAAGGTCCGCATCGGAAATTCCTGAATCTGCCGGGTGCTCGCCGACCAAATGGCTGCAGCCATGGGGACAATGTAGTTCTCTTGAAAGAGCGCTGAGTATCGGTGCTGCTCCAGGTAGTCCTTGAGGAGCATTTCTCCCACTTCCTGCTCATGCTCCACCACCTCTCGGTTGAAGCGAAGGATCTCCCGAATCATGCTCCAGAAGGAAGGGCGCACCAGGTTCAGCCGCTGCGCAAAGAGCGTGTCTAGGGTGTGCCCATTGTACTCCAACCCGGTGATTTCGTTGGAGACACTGAAGCTCATCTCCGTGGGCAGCGACTCAATGCCAATCTGCTCCAGCAGCTTCATGTAGTGCGGGTACGTCCAGTCGTTATGGACGATGAAGCCCGTATCCACCGCGTACACGCCACTGTCCTTCTCCACCTGCACCGTGTTGGTGTGCCCCCCTGCATAAGCGCCCGCTTCAAAGATGGTCAGCTCATGCTCCGGGTGCAGCAGGTGCGCAACGGTCATTCCGGAAATTCCAGTGCCAATGATGGCAATTCTCATACGGGTCATCTCATCGAGGGGTTGATCTTTTTGCTTCTCTACTCCTTCGGCAAGGAACATACCGGATCCCCCACCCCCTTTGGAATTAACTTAACCCTTTGAAATCAAAATATTATTTTGACAATCTCACCCAAGAGAATCCCCCGTTAGGCCCTCAAGATGATAAACCCATCACCGAATCCTTCCCCACTTTTGGCAAAAATATCATTTTGATAGAAATTTATCATAAAAACAGAGTTAGACTCCGGTTTGGGCACGATCCGGAAGAATCGCGTAAGAAGACCGTTGCGGAAAGAAAAAAGGGGAGAAAATTGGGTGACTAAAACTCCAGCTCGACGGACTCACCGACCACCAACCCCAAGGAGTCGGAGGTGTTGGCGGGAATCTCGAGCACGAAGTTGGCTGCGACGTCTGGTTCAACCGTCACAGGACGCTCTCCGGGAGCCGGAGGAGGCACGTTGCGGGCGATGTGCACGATGCGCTGATTGTGGATCCAGAGGATGTCTAGGGAAAAGCGCATGCCCTTCATCCAGAAGGAGTGGCGCTCGTTCTGGCTGAAGACGAAAAGCATTCCGGTGCCTTCCGCGAGCTGATCGCGTTGGCCCAGTCCCAAGGCGCGCTTCTGCGGTGTGTCGGCAATCTGAACGCGGAGGGTGTCTCCAGAGGGGGTCCGGACCCGACCTTGGGCGTACTCAAATGCCTCAAGCTGAGAAAACGGAAGCAGCAACAGGAGCAGAAGCCCCAGCAGTCGAGGCATCAGGCGGCTTGAGCAGCAAGTTTGGAAAGGCGCTTCTTGACCATCTTCTGCTTGATCGGAGGCAGGTGATCAATGAAGAGGACGCCGTTGAGGTGGTCCAGCTCGTGTTGGATGCAGATGGCAAGGAGGCCGTCGGCTTCCAGCACCTGATGCGTGCCCTGCAGGTCCTGATACTCCAAGCGGATCCACTCGGCTCGCTTCACCTCCGCCCGGAATTCGGTCACGCTCAGGCAGCCTTCTTCCGAAATGGTCTCCCCCTGACGGTCCGTGATCTGCGGATTCACAAAGACGTGAGGCTCGAAGTCATCCGGATCTTCTGAGCCCGCCATGATGTCCACCACGACCAGCTGCTTCGGAATGCCCACCTGGATGGAGGCGAGCCCAATGCCGTTGGACGCATACATCGTCTCCAGCATGGAGGCCGCCGTTTCCTGAAGGGACTCGTCAAAGACGGTAACCGGCTGGGCCTTCTGCTTCAGAATCGGATTCGGAAAGGTGTAGATCTCTAAAAGCGCCATGATGTACCTCAGTTGGGTAAAAAACAGTGCTTCAGTTTAGCAAAAAAACAGGCCAATTCAAAAAAATCTGTCGGACGGGCGGTCCCTCAGCGCTTCGGAGGAAGCGACAGGATGCGCACCCTTCGGTTTTTGCTCAGGTCGTCCTCGTTCTTCGCACGCACCGCCGGCTGTCGGGAGCCCATGCTGGAAACCTCAAAGCGCCGGGAGTTGAAGCCCCGGGCGGCAAAGTAGTCAAAGACCGTGGAAGCCCGGAGCATGCCCAACTTCACGTTGTTGTCCACGCCAGCTTTTTCATTCCGGACCTGCCGATGATCGGTATGCCCCACAATTTCCACGGGTTGCCGAGAGTAACGCCGTAGGCAGCTGACCGCCTTTTCTAGGGTCCGTTTGTCCTCTTCATCAAGGGAGTAGTCCTGTCCCCCGAAGTAGATGGTGAAGTCACAGGTTCCGTACCGACGAGGAGGAAACTGGGGATTGCTCTGCAAATTGGCGCGGGTGGCTAGGTGCAGCGCGTACTGGCTCCGGGAGCCAATGTTGCCTCGGGCAATTTTCAGAATCTGGAACTCCTGAGAAGCGACCTTCCAGCGCAGTTTGCCTTCCTCCATGCCGCTGAGATCGTCATTCACCCGGTAGATGGGCTGCTCGTCGCTGACCTCCAGAGCCCCCTTGCGCGTGAAGGCCGAGTCCAGCATGTCGCGGTAGATGTCCTGAAGCTTCCGGCTGTTGATCGGTAGCTCAATCAGTGCCTCTCCCTTGCCCTGCGTGGACTTCACCACCGGGACCGATTGCTTCACGCCTTGGGCCGGTTTGTTGCTGAAGTACATCATGTCGTACTCCATGGTGTACTTTTCATAGCCCGGCACAACCCGAGTGGAGTAATGCTGACGGTAGGCGATCTCCGCCTGTTTGAGGGCGTTGAGCTTTTCCTCAAGAGCGCTGTCATCCGGGAGGCTGTCACGTTGCTTCTCCAGCTCCTGAATCTGATCCAGGGTCTGCTGAATCATCTGACGTGGTCCCCGTCGGCGCATCTGGAAGTAATCGAGGCGCGAGACGATCTGCTCAATGGTGTGGTCGTTCTGCATGGACTGGTAGGCCAGTTCTCCCTGGGCCCAGTTCAGCAACCGCTGGTCGCCCACGCGCTCCTTCTGGAGGTAGTTCCGGACCTCCTCCGCAGTGCTGAAGACGCGGATGGCGGCTTCTGACTGTGCAGGCGACTCCAGCGAGCTGGCTTTGGTCCGGGCGAAGGGGCTGAGTTCCACAGCATGAAAAAGGTAAACGTACTCTCCAGCTTCCGGATCAAAGCGGGAGATGTTTTCAGGATAAAGGTAGGTGGTCCGGAGGACTCCGGCCTGGAAGGGCACCACGACCCGGGCCGAGTACTGTTCCTTCAGGTGCATCTGCGCCACCTGAGCCGAGCCCGCAAAGATCTGGTCTCCAAGGTTCTGTTGCTTCAGGCGGGCAGGAAGGTCTTCCGTGTAAGGCACCCGAACGGCCACCAGTGCTGTCATCGTCAGCTGATCCAGCCCCACGAGGTAGTCCTTTTCCTCCTTGTCGATTTCCGCCAGCTGACGGTTCAGGGTGCCAATGTGGCGCTTCAGGGTCACCACCGCGTCGTTGTACTGCTTGCGGAGCATCTCCCAGTTGCGGCGCTTGATCTGGCTGAGGACCACTTCATTCAGCGCTTCTCGGTACCGGCCTTCCCGGTTCTGCAGCTCCACCTTCCAGTCTTGCTCCACCGTGGCCATTTCAGTCAGCCAGTCGATTTCCTGTGGTGGAATGCGGTAGAAGTCCTCAACGCCTCCGGTGGCGCGCATGTGCTCCAGTACGGCATCAGCGGCAACCGAGCGCATCTGCTGAGGCTGCACGGCATACCATTGCCCTTCGGCTTGGGACGTGCTCTGGGCCCACACCCCCCATGGGAGCAGGCTCAGGCCCAAACTGAGGATAAGCTTACCTGGACTCATTCATAATCTCCTTGAACAGCGCCTCTTTCGAGCGGCGACTCAGCCGACTCCCGTACGCATTGGCATTGTAACCTGTGGACAAACGCAACTGCGCCTTCACCTCTCCCCTGCCATGCGAAATTCTAGCCACTTCACCAGAACAGGAGCCGTTCCGTGGCCGTCCGTTCACGGGCCATCTTCTCCGCTTCCGACTCCTGAACCAGGGCCACATCCGGATCCACCTGAAACAGCTTCTGCCCACGGGCCACCACCTGTCCCCCTTCTCCTCGGACACAAACCTCGCGGATGGTGCCCGAAAATTCGGCCCGGATGGGATTGAACATCTTCATGACCTCAAGCAGCCCCAAAACGTCTCCGACCTCCACGTGGTCTCCTTCGGACACATAATCCTCCGCCTCCGGGGTCTCCTTGGAGTAGAAGGTGCCTCCGGTCCAGGCGAGCACCTCGTCGCTGGCAGCAGGAGGCGGAGGCGCCAGAGCGGTCAGGTACTCGTCCACCTGATCCCCCTTCTGAAACTCTTCCGGAACCTGGACGTCCAGCGTTTCGGTTCCTTGGAACTCATAGTAACCGGCGAACCGTCCCAGCGCGACTGGAAGCTGAAGCAGCTCGAGTCCCAGCTGGAAGCCCACGTGCGCGCCCTGCACCTGCTCCCACAGGTCTTCCGGGTCGCCTGCGGAGGCAAACCCCGCCGGGGCGGCGTCCGCCTTGAGCTGCGTGCACAGTTCCTCCCACCCGGGCCCACCCAGACGCTCCTGCAGGGTGGCATAAAAGCTGAGTCCACGCTGCAGCAGGGCTTGGTCTCCTTTCCAAATCTGCTCACTCGGAGGCGTGTTCGAGTGCTCCTCCAGCCTCAGGTAGTGGTACAGGTCCGCCAGCACCTCCAGCGGATTCCGCTTCCAGGTAAAGGAGTCAGCGCCGAAGTTCCAACGCCGGTCCGGACGTGGAGCCAGCCAGCCCATCAGCAGGTGAGCGTTTTCCAATAGCCGCTTGAGTGGCCGGAGCAAAAGGGTCTGCTTGGCCTCAAAGAGAGCAACGCTGTCTGGGCCCTGATCCTGGCGGATGGTTTGCCGCACCGCGTCCCAAGCGATCTCTAGGTTGAGCGAGTTGGCCTCGTGCTTCATCTTTCCCGCCAGCGCCAGGTACGCCTGCACAAATCGGGTGTTGGGCTTCGCCATCGCGTCGTTGCCCATCAGCCAGTAGAGCAACCCGTAGTGAAAGTCCATGTTGAGGTGCAGGTCCGTTCCCCGCACCTCTGTGGTCCGGAGCACCTCAGCCAGGCGCTCAAAGCTCTCTTGCCGCGACTCACCCCAGGTGACAGAGAGCGACACGTTGGAATCATAGGCTCCTGCCAGGTTGTAAGGCTGGAGCAGGTGGGTGTCGGGATTCCGGATACCGATGCCCTGGTCGTCTCGCAGCTCCCACTCCGAAGGCTCCGTCCAGAACCGCAGGATTCCGCCGGCATGGGGCTTCAGGGCAGGATTGGTGGCATTGATGCGGGCTTCCACGCCCGAGACGTTGCGCGGCACCCGCTCCGGCCGAGGCACCTGCTTGCCATGGCAGGCAATGAGGAGCATCGCAGCCACCAGAGAATCGGTGGTAAAGCTGTCCTCCGGATCTTCTGGATTGCAGAACCTGAGGGAGTAGGCCATTTCGGTCACCCGGTGCTCCACCTGAATCCGGGTGTTCACCTCCATGAAGTAATGCCGGTCGTCTTCCACAATGCACTCAAAGGTCGAGGCCGAGTCGAGGCCTATCGCCGACCCGAAGTCAGCAGCCTGCTGGCACATCGCCTGGACCATCTCCAGATCGCGGCGGAGCACCTGGGCCTTGCCAGTCTGTCCCTGAGCTTCGTAGCGGGCGATCTCAGCCTCGAGCAGTTCCTCTGTCAGGGAGACCTCGAGGAGCTTCTGCTCATGCATCTGCAGTGAACAGTCTCGCCCTCCGAGCTCTAGGCACCACTCTCCGTTCCCCAGAAGCTGCACCTCGTTGTGCCGCGTGTTTTCAATGTTCAGTTCCACCAAAAACGTCTTGTTGTCGCCTACTCCGGTGGCACGTGATTCAATCAGCACCGCCTTCACGGCCTCAGCAACCTCTTCCGGCTTCGAGACCACCCGCTGCCCCTTACCGCCGCCGCCGCCAATGTGCTTCAAGCGGATGCGCTTGCCGGGGTTGTCCTTCCAGATTTCAGTGACGCAGCGCTCCGTCTCACGCTGCAATTCCTCCATAGAAAACAGGTCCACCCGCTTCTGATAAGACGCCTGCAGCACCGCCTCTGCCTGGTCGATCAGCTCCCCTTGATCCCATCCGGACGCAGGCTCCAAGCCGTGTTGCTGCACCTGCTCCCGGAGGAATGCCTGCGGGTCGCCTGCAGCCTTCTGCAGCAGCGTCCGGGCGGTGATGCGGTCCTCTCCCGGCGTCACCGAAACGCCCAACCGACGCGCCAGCTGCTTTGCTTCATCTTTGGAACCCGCGTTGCGGATCACCGACGAATTGGGCCCGACAAACGACAGCCCGGCCTCCTCAATCCGCTTCACAAACTCTGCGTCTTCCGCCATGAAACCGTATCCGGCAAACACGTGGGTGTAGCCGTTGCTCAGAGCAATGTCGACAATCTGCTCCATCCGCGCCACCCGTTCCTCGCGAGTGGTGCCAATGTAGTCCGGAACGTGGTGCACCTGCTTGTGCCGGTTCTGCAACCGACGCAGCTCCGGAGCTAGGGTCTGAGGGTAGAGGATGCTGTCTTTCTCGGAGAGCAGGATTCCGCACTCGGCGCCCAAAGACTCAAACACGTCAATGGCTTCCAAGCGAATCGGACCGCGGCAGACAATCAGGCACTTGACCGAATCGAAGGTAAACTGTTGCTGCCAAGCGCTCGCTGGCTGAAAGGTAATCGCACTCATGGTGGTTAAAGCTGGGGGATGGGAGGTTGGCCTGGGGAGGCAGGTCATGGAGCGAGCATCACGACGGGAGCACTCGTCCGACTGAAGGCGGACATGAAGATGCCACACCTCCTGTGCGAGCTCAAGATATTCCGTCCACCGGTGGCCGGACCCACGTCTGGCGTCGGAAGCGGCAGGGAGGCAGCTTCAGTAAGCGTTTTTATCAATGAACCCCTTGAACGGGGTGAGGAGGAGGATCTTCACATCCAGCCACAGGGACCAGTGTTCAATGTAATGCAGGTCGCACTCGATGCGCTTCTCCAGCGAGGTGTTTCCGCGCCAGCCGTTGATCTGAGCCCACCCTGTGATGCCGGCCTTCACCTTGTGCCGGAGCATGTAGTCCGGAATCTTGCTTTTGAACTGTTCAATGAAGACAGGGCGTTCCGGACGGGGTCCAACTAGGCTCATTTCTCCGCGGAGGACGTTGAAGAGCTGCGGCAGCTCGTCTAGGCTGGTCTTGCGCAAGAAGGTCCCAATCGGGGTTCGGCGGTTGTCATTGGCTGTCGCCCAGACGGCTCCTGTCGAGGATTCGGCATCCACCCGCATGGACCGGAACTTCAGGGCCTGAAAGATACGTCCGTCGAGTCCCATGCGCTCCTGCCGATAGAGGATGGGACCTGGCGAGGTGAGCTTCACCAGAGCGGCCACCAGCAGCATGATGGGGCCAAACAGCACTAGGGCAGCTAGGCCTCCCACCAGGTCTAGGCTTCGTTTCAAAACCCGGTTCCACCCTTCTAGCGGACTCTGCACCACCGTGATCACCGGGATGCCTTCGAAATCCTCTGCGGCCACATGCAGCGTCCGAAAGCCCCCGAGGTCAGGAACGATCCGGACGTCCACCCACTGCTCGGCGAGCACTTCCTGAAGCGCACTCAAGCGGTGCTGTTCGTCAGCAGACAGCGCAACAAACACCTGGTCAATGCGGTTCTGCACAATGACTCCGGCCACCGTTTCCAGGCTTCCCAGTCGTCGCACGTCTTCCGGAATCTGAGAGGCTTCCTTTCCCTTGACCTCCACTACGCCCTCCAGCTGCAGCCCCATTTCCCGGAGGCCCTGGAGCTTCTGCACCAGCTCTGCAGCCGAGTTTCCGGATCCGATCACTAGGACGCGCTCCAGGTGCTTGCCCCGGGCGTGCATCCAGCTCATGAGGCTCCGGATGAAGAAGCGTAACGCCACCAGCAGCCCAAACAGGGTTGGGGTGAAGTAAACGATGTGCATCCGGGAGAAGGAGAAGTCGCGGTAGAAGAAGGCCGCTCCCACGCCCAGCACCACCAGTACCAAGGTGCCGCGGATCAGCGTCAGCAGCTCCTGACGCACGCTCCGTTTGCCATTCGCTTCGTACACGTCTGCAACACTGAAGGCGACCATGGACAAAAGGGCGACCACTCCAGCAGCAGCCAGGTACGCATGGTGAGGAGGAGGAAACGGCGCTTCCGGCCAGTTGACCCAGTGAAAGCGCAGCTGATACGCCAGCTCCCACGCCAGAAACGCAAGGGCTCCATCTCCAAGGCGGAGGAGGGAAAAGAAGACTTGGTTGTGCCGCTTCAGCATGAAAAACTATTGGTTTTGGACGTCATTGCCACCCCCAAAGCAGACCGTTTTTTATGGACGATTTTCATCCGAATCAAATCAAGCAACTCGCGTTTGACCTCGACAGCCTGGGCACCGAGCTTTCTGGAGATCGTCTACTGAACTTCCGTGAAATCCTCCGGACTCTGGATGAGCGCGGCTTCCATCTGCTGCTGCTTTCTGAGCAACCGGACCTGACTTCTTGGGGAGAATTGGACCACCTTTCAGTGGTCAAGGGCTCTCCACAGGAAGTGGTTTCCCAGAATCCGCAGCTGCAACGACCTGACACATTCTGGATCTCGCATGCGCCGCTTGCTCTGGAGTGGCTTGCCGATCAACAGCTCCCTTTTGGAGGAGGCGAAGAGGTGGTCCGTGCACACGGAGGACTGCAATACCAGTACCTCAACGACCTGCTGGAAATCTTCCATCCCAGCCGCAACACAGCCCTTGACCTTGCCATCCGCTTGCGTGACCTCAAGGACGCGTCTCCCAGAATGCCCCTGACTCTGGGAATCGGGGGTCCGGAAGACTGCGGCCACGCCTTCTTCGTCGGTGAATTGGTTGAGGCCCTAGAAGAGTTCGGCCTCCTGGTCGCCGGGTTGGACCTGACCGAGTTGCTCGGCCTTGAGTTTGCCAACACAGGCTACTGGCGGTCTCCGGAAGCACGCTCCTGGGTGCTGGACAGCATCCTTCACCCTTTCTCACGCGGAGAGGTGGTGGTTCAGGAGAAGAGCCCTTCTTTTCTTGAGGCGTGGGAAATCACGCCATTCCCCTTTTACGCCCCTCCGGAGGGCCTCCTTCTGATCTGGGGCTCCACCCTGTTCCTGCCTGACTTCGAAAACCTCTTCGACCTGCGCCTGCACCTAGATGTTTCTCCCAAGGAAGCAGCGTCTCGCCTGTTTGAGATCGACAGCCGCGAGCGCTTTGACGATTCCTTTGTCGAGTCATACCTCCAGCGCGAGGGGCACCTTTATCAGAGCTACTTGGAGGAACACCAAGCGGAAGCCCGCTTTGACTTCCGCATCAACTTTGACAACTACAACGCCTTTCGCCTCAAGGCCTGAGGCTTTTGAAAGACGCTAACTGTTTTCAAAACGCTCCAGATCCTTATTGATCCGAGCCTGCTCCTCCGGAGTGAGGGACTCCTCTTCGGGCAGTTCAGCCTCCGGTTCCTTCACCCACTGACGCGACCGGCGCAGGACGAGCACCAACCCCAGCACCAACCCCGCCCCGGGAAGCACCCAGAGCAGCAAGTTGAAGCCCGTCTTGGGCGGCTCCCGGAGGATCCACTGTCCGTAACGATCCACAAAAAACGCCTTCACCTCGTCGTCTGTCTTCCCCGCCCGGATCATCTCCTCAATCTTCTGCTTCATGTGCTCCGAGAAGCCGGCCTCAGAGTCTTTGACGGACAGACCTTGACAAGTGGGACACCGCAACGCGTCAGAGAGGGCCAGAAACCGCCTTTCAAATTCTTCATCAGAGAGGCCCCAAACGGCTGACCCTAGGAAGAGGAACAGTCCGCAAAAAGCCACAATTGATTTTGTCCATCGCATGAGGAAAACCACCTGGTTGTGAGGTTGCCAATTCAAGCGATGCAGAATAGTGCATTCCCCCAAGGCTTTCAATTCGAATCCCCCACCCCACCTGCGGCTTCCCTTGGACCCCACACGGGGGAATTTCCGTTGCGAAACCCGCACGTGCCCCCTAACATGAGGTGTTGTTAATTTTTTACTGATCCCGGAGGTTTCTATGTCTCAGTCTGCACGCGCGACCTTTGATTGGTCGGACCCCCTGTCTCTCAATGAGCAACTGACGGAAGAGGAACGGCTGATCCGTGACACGGCTCACGACTACTGCCAGTCCAAGCTCATGCCCCGCATCCTTGAGGCGACCCGTCAGGAGCGTTTTGACCGTGAGATCATGAACGAGTTGGGAGAGCTGGGCTTCCTGGGAGCAACCATTCCTGAGGAATACGGAGGCGTCGGGGCCAACCACGTGGCCTATGGCCTGATCGCCCGCGAAGTGGAGCGGGTGGACTCCGGTTACCGCTCGGCCATGAGCGTGCAGTCCAGCCTCGTCATGTACCCCATCTTCGCCTACGGCTCTGAGGAACAGCGACAGAAGTACCTCCCCAAACTCGCCACCGGTGAGTGGGTGGGCTGCTTCGGTTTGACCGAGCCCGACCATGGCTCCGACCCCGGTGGCATGGAAACCCGGGCCAAGACCGTTGACGGCGGCTTCCGGTTGACTGGCGCAAAGATGTGGATCACCAATTCTCCCATTGCTGATGTCTTTGTCGTCTGGGCCAAAAACGACGCCGGCAAGATCCGGGGCTTCATTCTGGAAAAGGGCATGGACGGTCTGAGCGCCCCCAAGGTCGGAGGCAAGCTTTCCCTGAAGGCATCGATTACCGGCGAGATCGTCATGAACGAGGTCTTTGTCCCTGCTGAAAACGAGCTTCCGAATGTGGAAGGATTGAAGGGCCCCTTCGGCTGCCTCAACAAGGCTCGGTTTGGCATCGCCTGGGGCACCCTGGGCGCTGCAGAGTTCTGCTGGCATGCCGCCCGCCAGTACACCCTGGACCGCGTTCAGTTCGGACGTCCCCTAGCCGCCAACCAACTCATTCAGAAGAAGCTGGCGGACATGCAAACCGAAATCACGCTTGGCCTGCAGGGCTGCCTGCAAATGGCTCGGCTCATGGACGAAGGCCAGTGTCCTCCAGAACTGATCTCCTTGATGAAGCGCAACAACTGCGGCAAGGCCTTGGACGTGGCTCGGCTTTCCCGGGACATGCATGGCGGCAACGGCATCTCTGACGAGTACCACGTCATGCGGCACCTCATCAACCTAGAGACCGTGAACACCTACGAAGGCACCCACGACATTCACGCCCTCATCCTGGGACGGGCCCAAACCGGGCTCCAGGCCTTCACCGGAGCATGAGCCCACTGACCGTTGACATCAGGAGGCCCCATGCTTCTGCCTCCTGAGTCCCTGACCCAAGTCGTCATCGCGCTCCTGCAGCAAGGGGGTAGTTCACCTGCGGAAGCGGAGATCGTGGCCCGCCACCTAGTGGGGGCCAACCTGACCGGACACGACAGCCACGGCGTGGGCATGCTGCCCATCTATGTCCGGAACCTGAAAGCAGGGCTGCTGCATCCGAACCAAACCGTTGCCTGCGTCAAGCGAGACGGCTCGATCCTCATGTTTGACGGACAGCGCGGTTACGGCCAAGCCATGGCTCGTCAGGCCATGGAGCAGTCGATTGAGCAGTGCCGGCAGTCCGGACTCGTTCTCATGACCCTGCGGAACGCCCACCACATTGGTCGCATTGGCACCTACGGCGAGCAAGCGATTGCTGCCGGACTCGTCTCTGTGCACTTTGTCAATGTCACCGACCACTCCCCCCTCGTCGCCCCGCACGGCGGTTCTGACGCCCGCTTTGCCACCAATCCGGTTTGCCTTGCCATGCCAGGTTCCGCTGAGCAGCCTCCGCTGCTGCTGGACATGGCCACCAGTCGGGTGGCGCTCGGGAAGGTCCGGGTGGCGCTCAACAAGGGGGAGACTCTTCGGGAAGGCCTCGTCATTGACCACCAGGGACAGCCCACTCAGGATCCGGCGGTCATGGAAGCCTACCTCTTCCCAGAGCACACGCCTCTGCCGCCCAAAGGAGCCCTGACCCCCATGGGCGATTACAAGGGCTATGGGCTGGCGCTCTTCTGTGAGTTGCTGGGGGGACTGCTGAGTGGCGGGGGAACCATTTCTCCAGAACACCCCCGGGAAGGCGGCATCATCAACAACATGATGACCTTCCTCGTGGACCCCAACCGTCTGGTGGAGCCGGGATGGATGGAACAAGGAGTGGCATCGCTGGTGCGGTACTTCAAGGAATCTCCGGCAGCACAAGCAGACACTCCGGTGCAGGTGGCAGGTGATCCCGAGCGCGCCACCCGGGCCCTCCGGGAGGCAGAAGGCATTCCCATCGACGACACCACCTGGGAGCAGATCCTCCTTTCCATGGAAGCCCTGGGCGGTTCCCGAGAGACCCTGCTCCGCCTCGCGTCCTAGCTCATGTGTGGCCGCTTTGTGCTCCAGGAGTCGGAGCCTCAGCTCATGGAGCACTTCTCCATTCAAGCAGCCGAAACCGCCGTGCAGCACGGATTCAACCGTGCCCCGGCTCAAGACGTGACCGTCCTGCTGCAGCGAGATGGTCGACGGACGCTGGAGACTCGGGAGTGGGGGCTTGTTCCCGCTTGGGCGAAGCCGGGCTTCCGGCCCCTCATCAACGCCCGTGCAGAAACGCTGGTGGAAAAGCCTTCCTTTCGGGTGCCGCTCCGGCGAGAGCGATGCGTGGTGCCTGCCTCCGGTTTTTATGAGTGGAAGCCGACCTCCTTCGGAAAGCAACCCTACTACATTTCCCTCCAGTCCGGGAAGCCCATGGGCTTCGCAGGCATCTGTGACACATGGGTGGACCTAGCGTCCCAGACCCGCAAGCACACCGTGGCCATTGTTACCACCGCTGCCAACGCCTTCATGACGCCCCTGCACAATCGCATGCCCGCGCTGCTGGAAGAGGTGGCTTTGTGGGAGTGGTTGGATGAGCGTCGACGTCCCGATGCCGACTGGCTGCGGTGGCTCCAGCCCTGTCCAGACGCGTGGCTTCAGGCATGGCCGGTGTCGCGGGAGGTCAACACCGTTTCAGTGGATGCCCCCTTCCTCGTGGAGCCGGTTCCGGAACCTGCTGCTCCGGCGCCTTCTCTTCCTCAGCAGCCTGACCTGTTTGGTTAGCGTGGCTCCAGTGGCTGCGGAGGAGGTTCGGTTGCCTGCGCTTGCCAGTTCTCCCAAAGCTGCGCCACACTGAGGCCACTCCGAGGGTGCCGCCAGTCCGGATCTAGGCTCATCCAGGGAAGCAGCACAAAACTCCGCTGCTCAATGCCCGGATGTGGCACCTGCAGGCCAGGCTCTTCAATCACCTGGGCTCCATAGGCCAGCACATCAATATCAATGGTCCGAGGGCCCCAGTGCTCCGTCCGAATCCGACCCAGCTCCTGCTCAATGCGGAGGCACTGCTCCAGAAGCGCCTGAGGGGGCAAACCGGTCTGTCCCCCCACCACCTGGTTGCAGTAAAGGGGTTGCTCCATCCCCAAAAGGGGGAGGCTTTCATAGACAGGGGAGTTCTGCAGCGGGCCTAGGGCCTGCTCCAGCCGAAAACAAGCCTGACGCAGGAACCCGAGGCGGTCGCCCAAGTTGCTGCCCAGCCCTAAAACAAACGATTCCAAATCCGTGTTTCACTAACGAGTCATCATGCTTCGCATTATCGCGGGAACCTGGCGGGGACGCAAGCTACAGGTCCCGGACGGCCGAGGCGTCCGGCCCACCACCGACCGGGTCCGAGAAGCCCTCTTCAGCATGCTCCATCACGTCCTTGAATGGGACGGCAAGCTGGTGCTGGATCTTTTCGCAGGAAGCGGAGCCTTGGGGCTGGAAGCCCTCAGCCGCGGTGCTGATCGGGTGATCTGGCTGGAACCTTCTCGTCGGCACCTGCAGGTGCTGCGTCAGAACCTAGACAGCCTCCGGGTGCCTCCGGAGCAGGCGGAAGTGCTCGCCGAACGCGCAGAGCGCTGGCTCCCTACCTTTGACAATCCGGAGCAACGCCCGTGCGTTGTCTTCCTGGATCCGCCTTACCAGTCCAACCTGTACGAGGTCCTCTTTCCCCTACTGTCCGCCTCAAGTGCGTTTCCGGAAGGGTCGTGGATGGTGGTGGAGAGTCCGGTGGAGAAAACGCTCGCGCCTCCTCCAAACTGGAAGCTGCAGCGTGAAAAGACGTATGGGACGATTCGGATACAGCTGCTCCAGAAGCATGCTCCGGAGCAACTGACGGGAGATTAGGCGAGCCCGCCTTCAAACACCTGCAGATGCGGTGGGTTGCGGCGGGGCTCATTTTGAAGAAAACGCTCCCACTCCAGGTGAATGGAAGTGTTGTACCCTTGACGGGAGGCGTGCTGCTGCAGCTCCATCTGAAGCTGCTCGAGCATCATTGAGTCCCATAGCTCGGGCTCATGCTTCAGGTTGCGGTGCAGGACCTGATAGACGAGCTTGAGTTCCTCTAGGGGAAACTGCTTGAGCAGTGACATTTTCATAAAATCCTCCTGTTTTGATGAGCAGGGCATTCTGCTCAGGTGCCAAAGATGTCAGGCATCCCTAGCCAGATGCTGGCCACAAGCACAGCAAACACGATTGCCAACCGTACCATGCGGTCCAGATCCAATTCATTGAGTTCCTCGGGTTGCTGCTTCCACCGCCGGAACCGGTGCCAGATCTCGTAACCAGCCGCGATCAGGCCCACGGCTCCCGCCAGCAGCACCAGCCACTGATTGAAGGTCATGGCTGCCCCAAGCGCATGTGAACCGGCCACCGTCCTTCACGCTCCGTTTCCGGACTTCCCCAAACACGTGAAAAATCAGTTTCATAGGCCTCCACCGGATCCACTCCACGTGCCTCCATGAAGTGCCGGGTGGCCGACCAGCTCCTGAGGTACTGCAGCAGCTGATCCAACGACCACACCGTGCGGATCTCAAAGGGCGGAGCCTGGACCTCCCGGAAGGGAAAGTCAAGGGTGGCATAGCCGGCTTCCACGAAGCGTCGCTCCATGTTCCAGAACGACCCGACCTGATCATGGTAGAACCGATCCACCAGAGCGTCTACCCCCGGATCAAAGCGGGGAAGGTTGTAGGTCCAACAGGCCACCCAACCACCTGGACGCAACACCCTCCGGACCTCCTCATAAAACCGAGGGCGGTCAAACCAGTGGAGCGCCTGTGCTACCGTGACCAGGTCCACGCTCGCGTCAGCAAGCTCAGAGCAGGTCTCGGCTGCCTTCACAAAGCGCACATGGGCCGGAGCCTCCGCTTGGTCCAGCTGAGCACGGCTCGGATCCGTCGCCACCACCTGTTCAAAATGGGCAGCCAGTCCCACAGACGCCTGCCCGTTGCCGCATCCGGCATCCCAGGCCCGCTGACACGAGCCGACTTGCTGCACCAAAAACGCAAACAGGGCTTCCGGATAGCGCGGACGGCTCTGGGCATACGTGACGGACTGCTGAGAAAAGTAATCCTTGAACGACTGTGCAACCATGCCCCCGCCCTAACGCTCCCGCCTGGAGATCAGGACGGACTTGACGTAGCACCCCTGACAGAAGACCGTTTGCTTGACCCGCGTCAGGTCCGGCTTTTCCCGCTGATGCTCCTTCACCACCGCCTCCAGCTTCTTGTAGTCCAAGACCGGATTGCGGACGGTGGAGGTGGAAAGCATCTTCTGTCGGGACTGACGTTCTTCAATGAACTGACGCAACTTGGCGTAGTCCAGCCCCGTTGCCCCTAGGCTGCTTCCGGTCAGCAGCAACGTCGCCAGGCACACAAAAACACGCAATGCACTCCTTCCGCTTGAATTGAAGTTGAATTGAAATGAGGTTAAGGCCTGCTTCTGATTGACAATTTCTCCAATCAAAAAAGCAAACCCCATTGAACGGCACAATTTCTCTTTTTTCTAAAAAGCGCTACTCTAGGGTAAAAGTTTTACTCATACGGAGCGTGACATGTCAAAAACTTATTGGCGGTGGATGGTTCAGCAGCGCCTGCAGGAACTGGCCTGGCTGAAGGAAATGAACCATGCCTACGGAGCCTCCAACCGCTGCTCCTTGCTTTACGGAAGCGCTCAGGCCGTGCAGGCACTGGCGATCCGTGCGTCCGGACCTTTTGCGACCTCTTCAGACGCCTCTTGATGGACACCGCTGGCCGGGCAAAAAGCAAACGGCTTTCCAACTTTCTGCCAGCTCTACGCTTCCTCAGGCGCTACACAACCCGCCTGATTGGCGCAGCGATCGCCCTGATCTTTACAGCCGGCATCTCCCTTTCCTTGGGACAGGGCGTCCGACTGCTCATTGACCAAGGGTTTGTTGCCGGTTCTCCAGAAGCCCTCACCCAAACGCTGCTGATCTTTCTGACACTGGTGGTCCTCATGGCCGGGGGCACCTTTGCGCGCTTCTACCTGGTTTCTTGGCTGGGGGAACGCGTCAGTGCCGACCTGCGCAAGGAAGTCTTTTCACACCTCCTCCGCCTCCACCCCGGGTTCTTTGAAACCAACCTGAGCGGCGAAATTCAGGCCCGCATCACCGCTGACACCACCGTCCTCCAGACCGTCATCGGCTCCTCCCTCTCTGTTGCCCTACGGAACGCCCTCATGCTGATTGGTGGCGTGGGGTGGCTGTTTTGGACCAACCCCAAGCTGACCGCCATTGTGCTGGTTGCAGTTCCGCTGCTGGTTTCTCCGATTGTGATCTTTGGACGCCGGGTCCGGAAGCTTTCCCGTGACAGCCAAGACAAGGTCGCCTCGGTTGGCGCTTACGTTGGTGAAGCCCTGCAGCACATCAAGATCGTCCAGGCCACCAATCACCAATCGTATGACGAAACCGCCTTTGGTCAGCACGTCGAAGCCGCCTTCCAGGCCGGACGTCAGCGCATCCGTCAGCGTGCGGTGCTGATTGCGGTGGTGATGACGCTGGTCATGGGCGCCATCGGAGGCATGCTCTGGGTCGGCGGACAGGATGTGCTGGCCGGACGCATCACCCCAGGCGAGCTGGCCGCGTTTGTGTTTTACGCCCTCATTGTCGCAAGCTCCCTCGGCTTCCTCAGCGAGGTCATCGGTGACCTGCAACGGGCCGCTGGCGCCACAGAGCGGCTCATGGAGCTGCTTGAAGCTCAGCCCGCCATTCAGGATCCGGCCACTCCTCAAGTCCTCACTCAGCCGGTGCAGGGAGCCGTTTCCCTAGAAAACGTCACCTTCGCCTACCCGTCCCGCCCGGACGTTCCGGCCCTCCGGAACCTCAGTCTGCAGGTTGACGCCGGCATGACGCTCGCCTTGGTTGGACCCTCCGGGGCCGGCAAGTCCACTCTGCTCGACCTGCTCATCCGCTTCTACGACCCGCAGCAGGGGCGCATTTGCTTTGATGGGGTGGACCTCCGGAACCTCCGACTGGCCGATCTACGCGAGCACCTAGCGCTGGTTCCACAGCAACCGACGCTGTTCAGCACCACCGTCTGGGAGAACCTCCGGTATGGCAAACCTGAAGCCAGCGAAGCCGAAATCCTAGCGGCCACCCGTTCGGCTCATGCCCACGACTTCCTGAGCGCGCTTCCGGAAGGCTACGACAGCTTCCTCGGCGAACAAGGGGTTCGGCTTTCTGGGGGGCAGCGGCAACGGCTCGCCATTGCCCGCGCCATCCTCCGGGACCCCACACTGCTGCTGCTGGATGAAGCCACCAGCGCCCTTGATGCGGAGAGCGAACGGGTGGTGCAAGACGCCCTCATCCCGCTCATGCGAGGCCGGACGACCCTGGTCATTGCCCACCGGCTGGCCACCGTGATGGATGCGGACCGCATTGCGGTCATGGACCAAGGTCAGGTGGTCGCCCTAGGCACCCACAGCGAGCTGCTTCAGACCTCTCCGCTCTATGCCCGCTTGGCAGAACTCCAGTTCCGGAAGCCGGAAATCACCCGCACGGCGGCCTAAGTTGCTACTGGCGGTTCCGGACCTCTGCCAGATCATTCCAAACCTGTTGGCGGTGGAGCAGGCTTCCTTTCCCTTGGAAACGGTCCACAAAACGGATTCCGGCAAACGGGGTTCCGTCTGGCCACTCTCCTGAAAGCGTCCCCTGACAGCTCACCACCCACCCTTCGGCATTAAAGGACTCATCCCACGCCTCATAGGTTTTACGGATGCTGCGGTACCGCTCCCGTCCCCAGCTCACCACTTCCTCTGGACGCGTGAACACAACGCCGCCGGGAAAAGTCATCTCAAACTCCGGAGCCAGAAACGACTGGGCCGTGTCGAGCTCTCGACGCTCCATGGCGTCTAAATACGCCCGAACGCAGGCCACCGGACCGGGGCTCGGTGGACCGGGCACTCGAGACTGCCGCCCCCGCATGTAATTCGCCGGCGGGACTTCGTTGAGCAGGATGGTCACCCCGTCCGGAGGCGCGGCAATGCACCCCATGACGGCATCGGTTAAGCGCTCGCAGAGGTGGCGACGTGTCTCCTCATCGTACCCCTCAATGAGGGTGGCTTGAATGACTGGCATGGTGGAAAACTCCTTGAGGTTCAAAGTGGAAGCAGCCGCTACTTTTTCCCTTGTTCTGAAAAAAACTGCTGGTCAACACGGAAAAATCGTGTCTAACATGATTTAACGGTTTTTGACGGGCCTGCAAAGCCCGATCTTGCGACAGGCACCACCTCCAAGCTAGGAAAAAACATGAAGAAGACCTTCTCTTCCTCCGAAATCACCCGTCGCCGTCTGCTCACACAAGCAGCGGCTGGAACGGCTCTGGCTACCGGCATCACCGGCTTCCCGGCCATCCTGAAAGCACAGTCCAACACCGTGAAGATCGGCTTCATTCACCCGGCTTCCGGGGGACTCGCTTATCCGGGAGCACAGTCCCGACTGGGTGGACAGATGGCGATCAACGACATCAACGCCGCCGGTGGCATCAAGTCGATGGGCGCCAAGCTAGAGGCGGTGCTCGGAGACTCTCAGGGCAAGCCCGAGATCGGTTCGGCAGAGGTGGAGAAGATGGCTGAAGCCGGAGTGCACGCCTTTACAGGCTGTTACCAAAGCGCAGTCTGCTTGGCTGCCACTCAGGCCGCAGCCAAGTACAACCTGCCGTTCTCAATTGACGTCGGCGTCTCAGACATGATTGTGCAGCGCGGACTCACCAACGTCTTCCGGATGGCCGACGGTTACGGACGCATCACCAGTGACGCCGTGGACAACCTGAACCAGATCAACCAAGCCGCCGGCTCCCCTGCCAGCAGCGCCGTGATCGTTCATGAAGAGTCCGAGTTCGGGAGCGGCACCGCCAAGCTGCTCTCCAGCAAGCTTGAAGAGAGCGGCTGGGACGTCAAGGCCACGATCAAGCACGCCAACCCCACCCGGAACTTCGACAACATCGCTCTGCGGATCCGCTCCATGCAGCCAGATGTGATCATTCCGGTGAACTACCCTGGCGAGTACATCCTGCTGGCTCAGACCCTGCGGCAACAGCGGGTGCCCTTCATGGCAAGCTACTCGGTGCTCGGCGGAGGCTTCAACTTCAAGTTCATCAACGAGCAGCCGGAAGTTGCAGAAAACATGATCGACTTCAACCACTGGTACAATCCGAAGTCTGCCAAGGCTCAGGAAATGCGGAAAATGGTTGAGGCACAGGGCAGCTACTTCACCTTTGAGATCTACTGCACCTACAACTCCATCCGGCTTCTGGCCGACGCCTTTGAGCGTGCTGGTACCACGGATCCGGACGCGGTCAACGAGGCCTTGGCCAACAGCAGCCTCGACCCGCTGATCATGCCATACGGCCCCACCAAGATGGTGAATGGTCAGAACACCGGCTCACGCGCCGTTGCCATCCAAGCCCAAAAGGCCGGTGGCCAGGTGGACGCTCAGGTGGTGTTCCCGCAGCAATTCGCCTCGGCTTCGCCCATCTTCCCACGGCCAGCCTAATCCTCTGAACTTCCGGGGGACTTCCCCCGGAACCTGTTCCGGTCTTCATGTTTGAACCCGTGATTCTGACCACGGCGTTGATCAACGGTTTGATGTTCGGGGCCATTTATTCCCTGTTGGCCTTGGGACTGACCCTGATCTACGGCGTGCTGCACATCATCAACTTTGCGCATGGCGCCCTGTTGATGCTGGCGATGTATGCGGTTTACTTCCTCTTCTCCTTAACAGGAGTAGACCCCTACCTTGCTCTCATTGTGGTCATCCCTGGGGCCTTTATCTTTGGTTACCTGCTGTATCGCTTTGTGATTGGAAAACTGGCGAAGGGCAAGGACCAGAACATCCTCCTGGTCACACTCGGGCTGAGTGTGATCTTTGAAAACGCCGCCCTCTTCTTCTTCAAAGCAGACACCCAGACCCTCAATCTCTCCTATGCCTACGACATGATTGAGATTGGACCGGCGCTCGTGACGCTGCCGAAGATGATCTCCTTCGGAGCCTCCATTGTCATTGGATTGGCGCTCTGGGCGCTGATGGCCAAAACGGACCTGGGAAAGGCCATCCGTGCAGTGGCCAAGGAACGTGTGGGAGCCCGCCTGATGGGCATTGATGTCGACCACATCTTTGCAATGAGTTACGGAATCGGGATCGCCTGCCTTGGGGCCGCCGCCTGCCTCCTCATGCCGTCCTTCTACGTCACCCCCACCATCGGACACGTGTTCGTGGTCATCGCCTTCACCACAGTGGTGCTGGGAGGCATGGGCAGCTTTGTGGGAGCGCTGGTGGGAGGATTCATCATCGGCATCACCGAGTCGATCGGCGGACTCTTTTTAGGAGAGAGCCTCGGTCAGATCGGCATTCCGCTGATCTTTGTGCTCATCCTCCTGTTCCGTCCCACCGGTTTATTTGGAGCCAAGGCATGATCACGCACAATCCGCGACTCCTGCTGGCCGGAGTGCTGCTCCTGGTGCTGTTGCCGTGGGTTGTCGGCTCCGAATTCCTCATCAGCTTTGCGATCATTGTCCTTTACTCGGCCACCTTGGGGCAGTCTTGGAACATCCTAGGCGGGTATGCGGGTCAGTTCTCATTCGGAAGCGTGCTCTTCTTCGGCACAGGCGCCTACACGTCTTCCATCCTGCATGTGACCTACGGAATCAACCCCTGGATCGGCCTGGTCGCAGGAATCCTCATGGGCATGCTCGTTGGCGCCTTTGTCGGCTTCCTCAGCTTCCGGTTTGGCCTGCGGGGGTCTTACTTTGCGCTCATCACTCTCGCGTTTGCTGAAGCCTTCCGGATCATTGCCAACTCCGTGGAGTTCACCCGGGCCGGAATGGGCATCTACATTCCTCTGGATCAGCACCCCCTCAACTTCCAGTTTGAAGGCCGCACCGGCTTCTACTACGTCATCCTCGTCTTCTTCCTTGCCTCCGTGGCCATTGCGTTACGGCTGGAGCGGACCCGCTTTGGCTCACGACTGATGGCCATCCGAGAAAACGAAGACGCTGCCGAGGCCTTGGGCGTAGACACCTTTGGGCACAAGATGAAGGCGATCATGATCGCTGGAGGCATCGGCGCTGCCGGAGGCACCTTTTACGCTCAGTACTACCTGTACATCGACCCCTACATCGCCTATGGCGTCGAGAAGTCGGTGGAGATGCTGCTCGTCGCCATCATCGGCGGCATGGGCACCGTCTTTGGACCCTTCATTGGTTCGCTGGTGCTGCACACCATCAACGAGCTCTCACGGCACTACATTGACACGCCTGGACTGAGCCTCATTGTCTATGGCGTCATTCTGGTCCTCATCATCGGCTTCCTGCCAGACGGGCTGATTGGTCTCTTCAAACGCAAACCCAAGGGAGGCTGATGCTCAAGGTTGAAGGCGTTTCCAAAAGCTTCGGGGGCCTGAAGGCGGTCTCTAACGTCTCCCTTGAGGTTCCGGAGGGAAAGATCGTCTCATTGATTGGTCCGAACGGCGCCGGCAAGACGACCCTCTTTGCCATGGTTGCCGGCTTCCTCAAGCCCAACTCCGGAAAGATCCTCCTGCAGGGCGAGTCCCTCATCGGCCTCAAGCCACACAAGATCTGTGACCTCGGAATGGTCCGGACCTTCCAGATCACGCAGCCGTTTGCGAAGCTGAGCATCCGGGAAAACATCATGGTCGGCGCCTACCACCACACCGATGATCTGCAAAAGGCTTCGGAACACGCAGAAGCCATTGCCCAGCGGGTGGGCATGCGCATGAACCTAGACGCTCCTGCAGACGACCTGACCGTCGCCGGTCGTAAGCGTCTGGAACTGGCCCGGGCCCTTGCCACCCAGCCGAAGCTCCTGCTGCTGGACGAAGTCATGGCAGGCCTGAACCCAAGTGAGGTGGAAGAGATCCTCACCACCATCCGGAGCATCCGGGACGCTGGGGTGACCATCTTCCTGATTGAACACGTCATGCAGGCGGTCATGAGCCTTTCTGACTACACCTACGTCCTCAACAACGGAGAGCTGATCGCAGCGGGGGTGCCCAAGGAAGTTGCAGCCAATCCGCATGTTGTCGAAGCCTACCTTGGACACGGAGCTGCAGAGCGCCTGACGGCAAAGGAGTCGGCTCATGCTTGAAGTCACCGGCCTCCACGCTGGCTACGGACACGTCACCGTCCTCCGCGGCATCAACCTCAGCCTGCAGGCTGGCGAAATCGTTGCCGTCCTCGGAAGCAACGGCGTTGGCAAGACCACGCTCAACCACAACGTCTGTGGCCTCTACCGCCCCTTCCAGGGCAAAATCCGCTTTGAGGATCAGGACATCACGGGCTGGCGTCCCAACCGCATTGTGGATCTGGGACTCCTGCAGGTTCCAGAAGGACGGAAGCTCTTCCCGAATCTGACGGTGTTGGAAAACCTTGAGATGGGGAGCTACCGGCGTGGAAAGCCCCACCGGGCCCGGAACCTAGAGCGCGTCTTCACCAGCTTTCCAAAGCTCAGTGAACGGCGCACCCAGCTCGCGGGAACGCTTTCCGGAGGGGAGCAGCAGATGGTGGCAATTGGCAGAAGCCTGATGGCCGAGCCGAAGCTGCTGATTTTTGACGAGCCGTCGCTGGGACTGTCGCCGTTGCTTGTGGAAGAGATGTTCCAGCTCATTGCCGACATCAACCAGCAGGGCGTGAGCGTGCTACTGGTCGAACAAAACGTGGTTCAGTCGCTGGAGCTTGCGCACCGGGCTTACGTCATTGAAAACGGAGTCGTGGCGCTCTCCGGAGCCGCTCAGGAACTCGCTGCGGATCCGGAGCTGAAGAAGTCCTATCTGGGGCTTTGATTCAGTATAGGGTGTTATCGCCGCTCATGTAGACGTCGATCTCCACAATCAGTCCCTTCCGGACCGTGAAGAAGTTGCAGTTGCTCTTGGAGTACTGCGTGCCATCTGCAAGGGTGTTGAGGACCTGAAACTGTGAGGCAATCCGCTGCTGATCCGGGTCCGGAATGTGCCGGAAGTTGCCGTGCCAGATGGAGGCATAGCGCCCAAACAACGACTCAAAGACGCTGAAGAGGGCTTGATCTCGGCCCAAGCGCTCCACCTGATGCGTCTGAATCCGGAGGGAGCAATCGGGAGCAAGGACCTGCTGCAGCCGCGGCCAGTCCTTGGCGTCCACTCCAGCAAAGTACTCCTCGACCAGTGCTTCCAGCTGACGAGCGTTAAGCATGAGCCCCTCCTTGCTGAGCAAGTGCCCGCAGGTCTGTCATCAGTGAACTGAGGTCCGTCAGCTCATCCACCTGCAAGAGGCGCTGATGCAGGGGCGCACATTCGGCCAAGGGCCACACCCGCTGAGTCAGGTTGCTGAACTTCTCACGGAGTTCCTCGTGCGTGTACGGATCTTCCGTGTCGCCCCGGTTGGTCTGCGTCTCTGCCTGCAGCCGTGTTCCGTCCTTGAGGGTCAGGTGCACGCGGGCGGGCCGGAAATCTGGCATCAGGGCCGTCAGTTCCGGATCCTCCACCACGGTCACTTTCTCTGCGAGGTTCTGAACCTGCTCCCGCCGAATCTGATCCCAGGTAAAGCTGGAGACACCGCTGCTCCGATTGGTCAGCGTGGTGGCAATGGCGAAGGGCACCGAAAACTTTCCTGCCAGGGTGTTCTGCGGGTGACGGTCGGAAAGCTGGGCCGCAAGAGAATAGGTTTCCACGCGGACGTCTGCAACGGCCTCCGGATCAACCGGTTGCTGCTGGAGGATCTTGTCAAGCGCGTCCAGAGCTCCATGGTTGTAGCGGCAGCAGGCGTGGAGCTTGAAGTAATTCCGGGCGATCTCCCAGCGGGAGCCTAGGTCTTGGGTCATCTCCGCCGGATCAAACTGGTCGGAAACCACGCTGCCAAAGACGGTGGTCAGGCCATCCTGCTCCCCAGTGAATCCGGACTGCAGGAGGTCATAGGCCAACAGGCCCATCTGGTTACTGACACCAGCAAAGGTGTTCCGGACGGTTCCACCTTCCAGCATCGTCTTGCGGCTGGTTGCCAGGCCCAACGAGGAACTGATGTTGATGAGGGTCACCAGCTCCGACGCGCTGCATCCCGCCAGCACGCCCACGCTCACAGCAGCCCCCACGGTTCCCCAGGTGCCATGTGGGTGCATCGACATCCGCAGCTTGCAGGCCATGCCAATCCGGGTCCCCACCTCGTACCCGAGGATCAGCGCTCGGAGCAGGTCTGCTCCGCCGGAGCCGTGCTGTTCGGCAAAGGCCAGCAGCGCCGGCACCACATGGATTCCCGGATGGCCGCGTCCGAACTGGTTGCCTTCGTCCAGCTCAAGAAACGTTCCAGCGGTTCCGTTGACCAGCGCCGCGGTCCGCACTTCGGCCTTGAGTGGGGTGCCAATCACAGTCGCCCCTCCGGAGCTCCCGGACGTCAGGCGCTGCGTCAGTTGCTGCACCTCCGGCTCGGCAGCCCCCCCGGCGATGGCAGCAATGCTGTCTGCAAACACCCAACGGGCTCGCTCCCACGCCGCAGCATCAATGTCCTGTACGGTTGTTTGGGACAAAAAAGTAGTCAGTTCCTCCAGGTAAGCAGGAGTGTGTCTTTCCATGAAATCGCCTCCAACAGGGAAAGGAATCCGGACGGCTTGTGCGCTCCGGGTTCAGTGTGTCAAAATTCAGTCACCCAAATACTGACCAATCCCGCAATCGTTTGCAATGAATTCCAGTCCACAGACCCTCGCTGAAAAAATCATCTCCCGCGCTGCTGGAGGCAATCCCGTGCACCCCGGTGACCTGGTGACCTGCCAGGTTGACCTGGCCATGATTCACGATTCCGGAGGCCCGCGCCGGGTCAGTCCCATTTTGTCCAAGCTGGGAGTCCCTGTCTGGAATCCAGACCGAGTGGTGGTGATCACCGATCACTACGTTCCCACTTTTGACGCCGACTCAGAGCAGATCCTGGCCCTTACTCGCAACTGGGTGCAGGAACAAGGCATTACGCGCTTTTATGACCAGCAGGGCATCTGCCACGTGGTGCTTCCGGAACAGGGGCACCTGCGTCCTGGAATGCTCGTGGTCGGTGGAGACAGTCACTCCCCGACCGGAGGCGCGTTCGGGTGCTACATGTTTGGCATTGGCGCCACCGAGATGGCCGGCGTGCTGGCTACCGGCGAGATCTGGCTTCGGGTTCCAGAGACAATCCGCGTTGAGTGGCACGGAACCTTTGCCCCCGGCGTGCTGGCTAAGGACGTCATGCTCTTCCTCTGCGGCCAGCTGGGCATGGACGGAGGACGCTACCAAGCCGTGGAGTACGCCGGCTCTGCCATTGCGCAGCTGACCATGCAGGAACGCATGACCCTCAGCAACATGACTGCTGAGTTGGGAGGACAGGCCGGACTGGTGGCTCCAGACGAAATCACGGTCCAGTGGCTCCAGGAACACGGAGGTCACGCCGACGACTGGGCTTCTTGGCAAAGCGACGCCGACGCCTCTGTGGCAGAGCACCACGCCTTTGATGCCTCCGCCCTCACGCCTCAGGTCGCAGCGCCTCACAGTCCTGCCAATGCCGCCCCAGTGACCGAGTTTCAGTCGGTGGTTCCGGACGTGCTGTACCTCGGGGCCTGCACCGGCGCCAAGCTGACGGACCTCCGGGCAGCGGCTCGGCTCCTGAAGGGGCACCGCGTTTCCTCCCGACTGCCGCTGTGGGTGGCTCCGGCGTCTCAGCAAGACCGCCAGCAGGCGACCGAAGAGGGCACGTTGCGAATCCTGGAAGACGCTGGTGCGACCATCCTTCCCAGCGCCTGCGGGCTCTGTGCCGGATACGGTCCCCAACGCCTTGGTCCAGACCAGGTTTGCCTCTCCACCACCGCCCGGAACTTCAAGGGACGCATGGGCGACCCCACCTCTCAGGTTTACCTCTGTTCGCCTTACACACTGGCGGCTTCCGCCCGGGCGGGTCGCATTGCCGACCCCCGTGAGTTTTGGGAGGAGGTCTGATGCCTTACGGAAAGGTCTGGGTCTTTGGAGAAAACGTCGACACCGATCAGCTGGCGCCCGGAGCACTCATGAAGAGTCCCTTGGAGGAACTGGCTCAGCACTGCTTGAAGGGGCTGCGTCCGGAGTTTGCTGCAGAGGTGGAAGCAGGAGACTTCCTGGTGGCCGGGAAAAACTTTGGGATGGGCTCGTCTCGCGAGCAAGCCGCTCAGGCGCTGGTGCACCTAGGGGTCGCTGCCGTCATTGCACCATCGTTTGCCGGAATCTTTCAGCGCAACGCCTACAACCTAGGACTGCTGGTGCTGGAGTGTCCGGAGGTCTCACGCTTTCAGGAAGGAAACCGACTGGAAGTGCAGCCTCGGGCGGGACAGATTCGCAACCACACCACCGAGGAGACCGTCCGCTGTGTGCCGGTTCCGGAATTCCTCATGGCCATGCTGGAAGACGGCGGGCTGGTGCCGCACCTGGCACGGAAACTCAACCAAAAGGGAACATGACCTGGAAATCCCGCTTCTCTGAAACCGGCATTGTCGTGGCGCCCGGGATTTATGACGCACTCGGGGCCGTCTTGGTGGAGCAGGCTGGCTTCGAAGCCGCCTACCTTTCTGGCGCCAGCGTCGCGTACACCCGGCACGGACGCCCAGACCTCGGACTGGTCACACTGACAGAGGTTGCTGATACCGTTGGGCTCATCCGAGAGCGGACCTCCTTGCCGCTGGTGGTGGATGCTGACACCGGATTCGGCAACGCCCTCAACACCAAGCGGACGGTGCGCCTGCTGGAACGCTCCGGGGCCTCGGCCATTCAGCTGGAGGACCAGACCTTTCCCAAACGCTGCGGGCACCTGAAGGACAAAACCCTGATTCCCACAAATGAGATGGTGGGAAAGCTCCGGGCCGCGTTGGATGCCCGTCAGTCCGATCAGACCCTGATCATCGCCCGCACCGACGCCGTTGCGGTGGAGGGACTAGAAGCCGCATTGGACCGCGCAGAAGCGTATGTGGCCACCGGAGTCGACCTGCTCTTTGTTGAGGCCCTGAACACCACCGGACAGATGCGGCTGGTCAATGAGCGCTTTGGTCCACGCCTCCCCACCATGGCCAACATGGTGGAAGGTGGGAAGACCCCGCTGCTTCCGGCTTCTGAGCTGGAGCAGATCGGCTACTCGCTGGTGATCTTTCCCGGAGGCTTTGTCCGCGCCCTTACCCACATGGCCCAGCGCTACTTTTCGTCCCTGAAAACGTTTGGAACCACGGAACCGTTCCAGGAGGAAATGCTCAACTTCACCCAACTCAATGAGCTGCTCGGAACCCAACTGCTACTTGAAGAAGGAAAGACGTACGAATGATGGACCCCGTAACCCTCGCTGTCCTCAAGGGACGGTTGGAGCAGATTGCTGACGAAATGGACGCGACGCTCTTCCGGAGCGCCTTCAACCCCATTATCGCGGAAGCCCATGACGCGTCTCATGGCCTCTATGACGCCTTCACCGGCGAGACGCTGATTCAGGGAAAGTCCGGACTGCCGGTTTTTGTCGGCGCCATGGCCTTTGCGGTCAAGGCGGTCATTGACAAGTCCGCCCAGCGGGGAGGCATTCAGGAAGGCGACACCTGGATCTTCAATGACCCGTATGAAGGAGGCACGCACCTTTCTGACTTCAAGCTGGTCCGCCCGTTCTTTCACCAGGGGCAGCTGTTCTGCTACCTGGCCTCCGTTGGGCACTGGCATGACGTCGGAGGCAACGTTCCTGGCAACTACAATCCTGTTGCCACAGAAAGCTTTCAGGAGGGCATGCACATTCCCCCCGTCCGGCTGATCCGGCAGGGAGAACTGAATCCAGACATCATTGACATCCTGCAGTGCAACTCCCGGCAGCCCGGAAGCCTCTATGGCGACCTCAATGGACAGCTCAATGCGCTGGACCTTGGGGAGAAGCGCCTCCGGACCCTTCTGGAGGAGTACGGACCTGAATCGGTGCAGCAGGCCTTTCGGGAGCTGAAGAACCGGGCGGAGCAGCTCATGCGTGCCAACCTAGAAGAACTTCCGGATGGCTCCATTGCCTGTGAAGACTACCTCGACAACGACGGCATCCGCGATGAGCCCCTGCGGCTGGGACTGGACCTGACCATCTCCGGCGACACCATGGTGCTCGACTTCTCCCGTACCTCCGCGGCCTGCGCCGGGCCTGTCAACATCTCGCGGTCCACCACCATCGCCGCGTGCTACGTGGCGCTCAAGCACCTCTTTCAGGAAGTTCCGGCCAACTCCGGGGTTCTGGAGCCCATTGAGTTCATCATTCCAGACGGCAGCCTGCTCGACGCCAAGGCCCCGAAACCGGTAGGCGGTTACACAGAAACGATTCTGCGCGTCATCGACGTGGTCTTCCAGGCCATTGCGCAGGTGGCTCCGGAACGCTCCAACGGCTGCGCGTATGGCACCATCAACGCCCTTTCCCTAGCAGGGTTCCGCAAAGACGGACGTCGCTGGGTGATGTTCTCCTTTTTCGGAGGCGGGCACGGAGGGCATCCGGAAGGAGACGGGCTCAACCACGGAAACGCTCCCATCTCCACAGCCACCATTCCGCCTCTGGAAATCCTGGAAGCCGCTTACCCGGTCCGCTTCACACAGTGGGCGCTGCGACCTGATTCAGGAGGTGCCGGGCGGAATCGCGGCGGACTGGGCGCCATTTACGAGCTGGAGCTTCTGGAAGAGCAAGCGGACGTGTTTCTGTTTGGCGAGCGGGGACGTTACGCCCCTCCCGGAGTGGTGGGAGGGGAGGCGGCTGCGCCCAACCGTTTTTACTATGAGCAAGCAGATGGCTTCCATGAGCCTCCCATGGCATCCAAGATGGTGGGAATTCAGCTGAAGAAGGGGCAGCGTCTCCGGCTGGAGACTCCAGGAGGAGGAGGCTACGGGAATCCAGAGGAACGGAGCCCTGAAGCCGTGGCCCGTGACCGGGAGTTGGGATTGGTCTCCTAGCTCATTGGCTAAGCGGCGGCGTGCGCAACCTGAGCGGCGGCTGTGCCTGCTAGACGCCCTAGGGTCACCGCCGTCAGCAACCCGTTTCCGGACAAGTACCCCCACACCGCAGGTCCCGACACCCCTTGGGCGGCCCCACCGCCAGCAAACAGATTGGGCAGGCCTGAGCCATCTGCCCGCATCACCCGGGCTTCTTCATCAACACGAAGTCCCCCCTGCGTGTGGAAGAGGGCACAGGTCACCTTCACTGCATAATAAGGCGGCTGCAGTCCCGGCTTCTCAGAGAAATTCCGGCCAAACGGATCGGTCGCGGCCTGTGCCTGAAAACGCCGGGTGTCTTCCAGGGTTTGCCGCAGAGTCGCTTCCGGAAGCCCGGTCACCCGAGCCAGCTCCGCTTCGTCAGCAGCCTGCAGGATGGCCCCCATTGATTCGGCATTACGGTAATCATCAAACTCCCGTCCCAGTTGGTGGAGGCGCTCATCGTAGAGGTTCCAGGCAAGGTGTTCGGGTTGTGCCCACACCGAAACAGACTGCTCCGAGTAGCCCTGGTGTTCATTAGAAAACCGCTCTCCGTTCAGGTTGACCTGAATGCCGCCCTCCATCATCAACGCCCAGGTGATCAGCACCCCGTGCGGATGAGCCACCGAGCCATGCCCTTGAAAAGCCCCCATGTCCTGAAGCTCTGCTCCTAAAGACTCACCCCACAGCACCGCGTCTCCCTGGTTGCCGGTGTGCCCAAAGTACTCCATCCCAGCGAGTTCCGGAATGAATCGCCGGAGCAGTTCCGGGTTGCCGCCATAACCATTGCAGGCCAGCACCAGCGCCGCGCAACCAACGGTTTCTGTGGAACCATCTGGACGCACCACCCGGACTCCTCGGATCCGCTGCTGATCATCCACAAACAGGTCCGCAACGGTTGCTTCCGTAAGAACATCAATGGAGTGAGGACGGGTTGCCGCCAGCAGGCGCTGGAGCAAAGCCGTGCCCGTGTGCTCCGGAACGGCATGCATGCGCAGCACGGTGTGTCCGGGATACAGAAATCCCTGGAGCAGCTCAAACTCGAGCCCATGCGAATCTGCCAGCCACTCCAGGGTCGGACCCGCTTGGGTGGTCATGCGAGCGACCAAGTCGGCTTCCGCTTGCCCCTTGGCTTTGTGCTGAATGTCCGCGGCAAACTGCTCCGGAGAGTCGCGGACGCTGAGCTTCTGCTGCCAGCGGGTTCCCGCCGCAGGAATGAGTCCCGAAGAGAGGGATGTGGAGCCACTGGGCTTGGGATCGCGTTCCAGCACCAGCACCTCCACTCCCTGCTCGGCAGCGGCCAAGGCAGCCGTCAGCCCACAGGCCCCGGCTCCCACTACCAGCACCGGCACGTACACCTCAAAGGTCACCCCTTCTGCCGAAAGCACACTCATGCGGCCTCCAGCACCTGAGTGGCTTCAGCACAGGTCATGATGGTGGAGATGGTGGAAAGGTCCTGGATGGACGCCTCGTGGGTGGCTTCAGAGAAGGCCCCGCATCCATCACTGAGGACCGCGGTCCGGAAGTCCCGGACATGCGCCTCGCGGACAGTGGAAGACACTCCTCCGTTCGTGACAATTCCAGCAAACAGCAAGGCTTCGACTCCTGCCCTTCGCAGCACCCACTCCAAGCGGCTCATGTAAAAGGCGTTGTAGGCCACCTTCTCCACGCTCAGGTCAGCAGGCTGCAGTTCGTCCACCAGCTGCTGTCCCCATGAGCCCGGAGCAAAATCTCCTTTTCCCAAAAAAGGCCGCAGCTGTTTGAGGTGATCCAAAATAAAGGGCTCCCCACCTTTTCCCGGAACCAGAGTAAAGTGCGTGGAAACGATCCAACCTCCTTTGCGGCGGACCGCCTCCAGCAGCGGCTGCAAGCGCTCCGGAAGTGCGGCAATGGCCTCGGCTTTCTGGCCCGCTCGGCCATAGGCGCCCTCCGGGTGAATGAAGTCGTTCTGCAGGTCCACCAGCACCAACGCCAGTGTTTCAGGACGTTCTTGTGAAAGGGTCAGCTTCATGATGCCTCTGGATGAATGATGAGGTTACCGAAACGATCGACCTCGGCTGTCATGTCAGGTTCCAGGAAGATGGTCGTGTCCGGCTGCTCAAACAGAGCCGGCCCCACAATCCGGGTGCCAATGGGCAGGCGCAGGCGCTCGTAACGGACCGCCGTCTGCCAACGCCCTTCCACCCACACCGAGCGTTCCCCGATGCGACAAGCCTCTGGAGTCGCCCCCTCGTCTGGCGCCAGTAAGGTCAGGTCCAGCTTGGGACGCTTGCCAATGACGGCGCCCCGGAGGTTCAGCAACCGAATGGGCAGGTTCTCCAGCGTCCGTCCATAGATTTCGCGATAGCGTGATTCAAATGCGTCCTGAATGTGAGACGCCGAAACCGCAAAGCTCAGCGCGGTTCCCGCTTCTGGGACGGTTTGCTGGACGATCGGAACCTCAACGGTATGGGTCTGTCCGAGGTAAGACATGTCCAATTCAAAGCGAACCTCTTGTCCCTCGAAGGCCACTCCAGACGCTTGCAGCAGCCGCATTCCCTCCTGTGCAAAAGCGTCCATGGCGTCTTTCAGCGCCGCCTCATCCAGCTGACTCAGCAGGGTGTTGAAGGTCTGGACCCGGTCGTGGCGCATGTCCGCAATCACGCAGCCCAGAGCACTGGTCACCCCCGGGTAGCGCGGCACCAGCGCCTTGGCCAGCCCCACTTCCCGGATCATCGCACAGACGTGCAAGGAGCCACCGCCGCCAAACGGCATGGCCGCAAACTCCCGTGGGTTGTGCCCCTGTTCAATGGACACCAGACGGATGGCGCCCGCCATCTTCGAGTTGGCCACCCGGATGATGGCTTCAGCCGCCTCCATTACCTCCAGCCCCAGTGGCGCAGCAACGTGTTCCTGGATGGCGGCTTTTGCGGCCTCAACGTCCAAGCGGTCCAGCTTTCCGCCAATCGGACGGTCGGCGTTGATGCGTCCAAGCACCACGTTGGCATCCGTGACCGTGGGGCGCGTGTTGCCGAGTCCGTAACACACGGGTCCGGGGTCGGATCCTGCCGACTCAGGTCCCACCTCTAGAAGACCTCCACGGTCGACGTGAGCGATGGAACCGCCTCCGGCGCCAATGGTTGTGATCTGGATCATCGGAGTCCGGACGACCATGCCGAAGCCAATGGACGTCTGTGCCGCCAGGGCGCTTTCTCCGCCATTCACCAAGGAAACATCGAAGCTGGTGCCGCCCATGTCGCAACTGATCACATTAGGAAAACCCGCTTCAGCCCCAATGTATGCACTGGCAATCACCCCCGCAGCAGGACCCGACAGTGCCGTCCGGACCGGAAACTGCTCTGCGGTCCCCACGCTCATCACCCCGCCATTGCTTTGCACAATCAATAGCTCGCCGGCAAACCCTTCGGAGCGCATGCCCTCGTTGAGGTTCTCCAGATAACGGCTGACCTTCGGTTGCAGGTACGCGTTCAAGGTGGTGGTCGAGATGCGTTCAAACTCCCGGATCTCTGGAAGAATCTCGTGGCTGGCACTGACGTGAGCATTGGGCCACAGCGCTCGGACGCGCTCCACAGCCCGTCGTTCGTTTTCCGGATTGGCGTAGGCGTTGATGAAGAACACAGAGACGGCCTCCACGCCCTTCTCCTGCAACGCCTGAACCTGGGCTTCTACTGCATCTAGGTCCACCTCCGTGTGGAGGGTGCCATCTGCCAAAACGCGTTCCGGCACCTCTAGGCGCAGGTTGCGGGGCACCACCGGCTCATACTGCCCCCACAGGCCCCACGTCTGCGGACGGTCACGGCGGCGCATCTCCAAAACGTCCCGGAAGCCCTGTGTTGTGAGCAGGCCCGTCTTCGCTCCATTTCGGCTGAGCAGCGCGTTGGTTCCCACTGTTGTTCCATGCACCACCGTTTTGACCTGACCCAGCTGAGGAGCATGCGCGTGGAGGCCTTCGAGGAAGCCAACCGACTGATCTGCTGGCGTGGAAGGAACCTTGGCCACACGAATGGTCTGCTGAGCCTCATCTAAAAAAAACACATCGGTAAAGGTTCCACCGACGTCAACACCAATGATCATGAATTTCCTCAAAATGAAGTCGGGACAAACGCCCCGTGAAAAAAAGGTCGAAATTCACGCTACCGCGAAAAGTCCGGAAGTGCCAGCAATGATGTGTCCGGAAACCCGGGAACTCTGGGGAAGGTTGGCTGAGATCAGCCTGAAGCGAAGAGCGGCGGCAACCCGGAGGCTACCGCCAAGAGGAAAGAGGGAAAGTCGTTATGCCCTCAGAGCAGGGCCTGAGCAGCAGCAATCCGCGCAATGGGAATGCGGTATGGACTGCAGGAGACGTAGTCAAAGCCAATTTCATGACAGAAGCGGATGGACCGAGGCTCGCCCCCGTGTTCTCCACAGATGCCCATGTGCAGAGTCGGGTTGACCTTCCGGGCTGCCTCAATGGCCATCATGATCAACGCGCCCACACCTCGCTGGTCAAGGACAGCGAAGGGGTCATTTTCCAGAATCTTCTGTTCTAGGTACGCCGGGAGGAATTTCCCAACGTCATCCCGGGAGAAGCCGTAGGTCATCTGCGTAAGGTCATTGGTGCCAAAGCTGAAGAACTCAGCCACCTCGGCAAACATCTCAGCACGCAGGCAGGCCCGGGGGGTCTCCATCATCGTCCCTAGCTGATAATCGATCCGCGCCCCCGCGTGCTCAAAGACCTGCTCCGCCGTTTCCCGAACCAAGTGGGTCACTGTGTCCAGCTCGCTCCGGGCCACCGTAAGGGGAATCATGATCTCCGGATGCACCTCGTGTCCGGCTTTCTGAGCCTCAAGGGCTCCGGAGAGAATTGCATCCACCTGCATGCGGGTGATTTCCGGCTGAGCCACTGAAAGGCGGCAACCACGGAGTCCCAGCATCGGGTTGACCTCCTTAAGCTCCTCCGCCCGCTTCTGCACCGTGGCTGGGTCCAGCTTCAGACGTCCGGCCAGCGCGTTCAGTTCCTCTTCTGTCTGCGGTAAGAATTCGTGCAGCGGGGGGTCCAGCAACCGAATCGTGACCGGCAATCCGGACATGATCTCGAAGAGCTGGCGCATGTCGGACTTCTGGAACCCACGGAGGCGATCCAAGGACCGCTGACGCTCCTCCGTCGTATCCGCTAGGATCATGGCCCGGACAACGTCAATCCGCTCTGCGTCAAAGAACATGTGTTCCGTCCGGCAGAGTCCGATGCCTTCAGCTCCCAGTTCGCGTGCCTTTGCGGCATCTTCCGGAGTTTCCGCATTAGCCCGGACACGGAGCCGCCGGTAGCGATCGGCCCATTCCAGCACCGTTTGGAAGTCGGGGTCCGATTGAGAACTGACGGTGGCAACGGTTCCAGCCATCACCTCGCCGGTGGTGCCATCAAGCGTGATCACTTCGCCCTCGGCAATGGAGGCGCCGCCTTCAGTCGTGAAGCGCTTTCCCTGCGCATCCACCGTGATGTCCCCGCACCCCGCAATGCAGCACTTTCCCATCCCCCGGGCCACCACAGCCGCGTGAGAGGTCATGCCCCCGAGAGCGGTCAGGAGGCCCTTGGCGGCCTTCATGCCGTGGATGTCTTCCGGAGTCGTTTCTCGGCGGACCAGAATGACCTCCTCGCCTCGGTTTGCCCAGGCTTCGGCGTCATCTGCAGAGAACACCACCCGACCCGTCGCAGCTCCGGGACTGGCTGGAAGGCCCTTCGCCAGAAGGGTACGGTCTGCCTTCGGGTCAATCATGGGGTGGAGGAAATAGTCCATCTGGTCGGGGTTAATGCGCTTGAGGGCTTCCCGCTCCTTGATGAGTCCTTCTTCCACCATGTCGACGGCAATCTTGACTGCCGCCTTAGGGGTCCGTTTTCCGGTTCGGGTCTGAAGCATCCACAGCTTGCCCTCTTCAATGGTAAACTCCAGGTCCTGCATGTCCCGGTAGTGCATTTCCAGGGTCTGCTGCATTCGGAAGAGCTGGGCGTAAAGATCCGGAAGGTCGCGCTTGAGGGTCTCTAGGGGCTCCGGGGTCCGGATGCCGGCCACCACGTCCTCGCCCTCAGCGTTCATGAGGTACTCGCCATAGAAGAGGCGTTCCCCCGTAGCCGGGTTGCGGGTGAAAGCGACCCCCGTTCCGGAATTGAGGCTACGGTTTCCATAAACCATGGCCTGCACAATCACTCCAGTCCCTAGGCTTTCCGGAATGTCATGAATGCGACGGTAACGCTTGGCGCGGTTGTTGTTCCAGGAACGGAAGACCGCCTCAATGGAGCGTTCCAGCTGCTCCCGTGGATCATCCGGAGGGGTCAGGATTTCTCGATACCGAGCAGCAATGGCCTGCAGGTCTTCGGCGCTCAGGTCCAGGTCGCTCTTGAACCCGCGGTCGCTCTTGTAGGCATCCAAGACTTCTTCAAAGGGCTCAGCGCCCATGCCTTCGACCACGTCTCCGTACATCTGAATGAAGCGTCGGTAGGCGTCATAGACGAAGCGGGGATTGCCAGAGGTTTCTGCCCAGAGGCGGGCGGTGGTTTCATTGAGGCCCAGGTTAAGGACGGTGTCCATCATGCCGGGCATGGAGACAGGGGCTCCGGAGCGAACGGAAACCAGAAGTGGGTGAGAGGCATCGCCAAAGCGAGCGTGGTGCTTCTGCTCCACCTCCTTCATGGCCTCCCAGACCTCATCCATCACCCCATCCGGCAATCGCCCCAAGCGGGCATAATCGGCACAGACTCGGGTGGTCAGGATGAATCCAAACGGGACCGGAAGTCCAATTGAGGTCATCTCACATAAATTCGCGCCCTTGTTTCCCAACAACAGGCGATCGTCTCGACGTCCTTCCGTGAAGAGCCATACTTGCTTTTCCATAGAACCCCCTCCATGAGTTAGCTTTTTAATAAGAACGGTGCACTTGCCTTGATCATAGCGTCCGGAAGCGTTTAGAGTTACCCGCAAACATACCTAGGGAAACTACCGATGTTGCGGTGGACGCCCGTCCGGTATGGTGCTCCTGTGAGTGTGAACCTTTGAATTGACGCCAATGGAAATTCTTTTTCTCCCCAAAGCCAACCTGGCTCCGTTTCTGGAAGCCCTTCACGCCGAGGGACGCTTGGTTGTTCCTGCTGCCTCTGGAGAAGGACAGTACCGCTACACCGAGTATGCCGACCTTCAGGGTCCGGAGGAGGTGGCGCTGGAGTTCCTCAGGACGGCACTTCCGCTGAAGAAGTACTTCTTCCCTGCTGAAGAGGTGCTTTCTACCTACACGGAACAAGACGGCTACCAGGAAGCTCCTCTGGAAGAGGCGCCCCCCATTCTGTTTGGCCCCCACCCCTGTGAGCTGCATGGGCTGCGGGTGACCGACAAGTTCTTCACCGACGGCTACGGTGACTACCACTACGAGCGCCGAAGAGAAGGCGCCCGGATCATTGGGTTGGGCTGCATGCCGGACGAAAAGTGCTTCTGCCCCAGCACCGGAACCGATCACATTGAAGACGTCTATGACCTCTTCCTCTGGGAAATCGAAGACGGCTTTGTAACCATGGTCCGGACCCCGGCAGGTCACTCGCTGGTCCACCTGGACCGGGACCTGTTTGAGCACATTCAGCGCGGTCAGATTGTCGAGCACCAGAAGAAGCTGGAGGTCCGGCGGAACTCGTTCAACCGCGTCCTGCCCATCAGCGACCTTCCTCAGCTGCTCCGTTTTGAAGAAGACAGCCCCGCTTGGAAGGAACTCGGGGACTCGTGCTTTGCCTGTGGCGCCTGCAGCATGGTCTGCCCCACCTGCACCTGCTTCACGGTGTTTGACCGCACCGACCTCTCTGGAGAAAGCGGAGAGCGGGTCCGGCGGTGGGATTCGTGCCTGTTTCGAGACTTCACCCGCATTGCGGGAGATGAGTTGATGCGTCCGGATCGTGCGGCGCGCGTCAGCAACCGTTACTATCACAAGGAGCAGGGCTTCGTCGAGCAGTTCGGGATGCCCTCCTGCACAGGGTGTGGCCGCTGCGTGGATGCCTGCACCGCTGGAATTGACATCACCCAAGTCTTTGCGAAAGTCCGTGGAAGCTGCGAACGCTGAACTCACCCGATCCGTCCCCCCCTCTTTGAAGCGCATGCCGGCCCGTGATCCGATGCTGCCCAGCACCGCGTGGCTGGTAGGCAAGGAGGAGCTCCTGCCGGACCACATGATGTTCCGCTTCCGCCTCAAGCCAGGAGAAACGGGGCCTGATGGATCCAATCACCGTCCTGGCCAATTTGTCATGCTCTCCGTCATCGGCGTGGGAGAGGTGCCCATCTCCATCTGCCATGCCCCGGTTTCGGCGGCTCTTCCAGCAGAGGAGCGCGAGCTGCACCTGACCATCCGTCGCGTGGGTCGTGTCACCCGAGCCCTGTTTGACCTCACCCCAGGCGCCCGAGTGGGACTCCGGGGGCCCTACGGAAGGGGCTTTCCGCTGGACGACCTTCATGGCAACAGCCTAGTGATGATGGCCGGAGGCTTGGGCATGGCCCCGCTTCGATCGCTGCTGGAGTACGCCAATCTCTACCGAGAGCGCTTCGGCGAAGAGGTTCATCTGCTGTACGGCACCCGGGCGGTGGGACAGCTGCTCTATCCAGAAGTCCTCAAGCAGATCAACCAGTCCGGAGGGGTTCAGGTGCACTTGGCCTGCGACCGCCTGCCTGCTCGAGACGAATCGGCACAGGGGCTGCCGCTCATTCAGGGCAACCTGCTGGACCTCCTGGCAACCCTACCGCTGGAGCAGTCCAAGACCCGATTTGCCATCTGTGGACCGCCTGTGATGTACGGGTACGTGACGGATCGGCTCCGGGAGATGCAGGTCTTTCCAGAGCACATCTACGTCAGTCTGGAACGGCGGATGGAGTGCGCCATTGGGAAGTGTGGCCACTGTGCCATCGGGTACCGTTACACCTGCACCGATGGACCGGTCTTCTCCGTCTGGGAAGCCCGGGGACTGAGGGAAGCCTGGCAGCCTCCCTCTGGTAAAGAAGATCCTTACTTAGGAGGCTGGCGATGAAGCGAATCAAACCCCGTGTCGGAATCTTTGGCCTGACCGGCTGTGCGGGAGACCAGCTGGTCATCCTCAACTGTGAAGACGAGCTGGTGGATCTGGCCAGTCGGATTGAGATCATCAAATTTGGCATGGCCTCTTCTGCAGAGGGGCTGGAAGAACGCCTGGACCTCGCCATTGTCGAAGGCTCCGTCTGCACCCAGCGGGACTTGGACCTCTTGCTCAACGTCCGGTCCCATGCCGAGAACCTGTTGGCCATTGGCACCTGCGCCGTCTGGGGAGGGATTCCGGCGATGCGCAACGAGTTGCCCCTTGAGCTGCTTCACCAACTGGTCTATCAGGGCAAGGACCTCGACGAGGTCAACCTCGATCAGGCCCACCCTGTCAGTGATTTTGTGCCAGTGGACTTTGCCGTCCCAGGCTGTCCCATTGAAAAGGAGGAGTTCCTCCGGACCCTGATTGCCATCCTGCAGCGCACCACCCCGGAACGGCACGACTACTCGGTCTGTTCCGAATGCCGCATTGCGGAAAACCTCTGTCTGGTCAAGACCCGAGGGATTGTCTGCTGCGGTCCCATCAGCGCTGGAGGGTGCAAGGCCCGTTGTCCCAGCCTCGGGGTGCCCTGCTACGGGTGCCGAGGCCCTGTGGACGAGCCGCACTATGATGCCACCGCCCAGCTCTTCAGCGAGCACGGGCTTTCCAAAGCGGATGTCATTGATCAGATTCAGCGCTACTCAGCGCCCGCTTGGGTCAATCACCACTTGCGACGGGAATGGGCTCAGGACCCGGAACGTCGCGGACGTCAACGCATTTCCTCTTCTGAGTCAGCATAAGCATGGGACAGGTCATTGAGATTCCCCACCTCTATCGTGTCGAAGGGCATGGGGGCATTCAGGTCACATTGGATGAGCAGGATCAGGTTTCCTGTCAGATGGGCATTTTTGAAGGATCCCGCTTCTATGAGGCGCTCCTCCGGGGGCACCCGTATCGAGAGGTGCCCGGCATTGTCTGTCGCGTCTGTGCCATCTGCTCTGCAGCACACGCCCTCTGCTCCATCACGGCGCTGGAGGACGCCCTGCAGGTTCAGGTATCTGAACCGGTGCTGCGCTTGAGGGACCTCCTCAATCACGGAGAAATGATTGAGTCGCACGCCCTGCACTTCTTCATGCTGGCGGTTCCAGATTATCTGGGGCTGCCCAGCGTGCTGGACATGCAGCAGCAGCATGGAGATGAGGTCAAGGGAGCACTGCGGCTGAAGAAGTTCGGCAACCTGATTCAGGAACGCATCGGCGGACGCGCCATTCACCCGGTCAACATGCTGGTTGGTGGCGTGGGAACGTGGCCCGCCAGGAAGGTGTTTGATGAGATCCGCAAGGAGGCTGAAGCCTGCCTCCGGATTCTGGAAGGCATGGAGCCGCTGGTGGCCTCACTGGAAAACCCGAGCTTTGCAGAGTCGGACCGGACCTTTGTCGCGCTGGGGCCAGAACGAAACGCGCTGGGGCTGGGCATTGGTCACACGATTCATGCGAGCACCGAAGAAGCCGTTCCGGTCTCGGATTTCCGAAAGTTTGTCAATGAGAGCGTGGTCAAGCACTCCACGGCAAAGCAGTCCCTTTACTCAGACCAACCCTTCATGGTGGGCTCGCTTGCTCGGCTGACGCACCACCGGGGTCAGCTGAAGGGAGAAGCCGCTCGGGTCGCCGACCGCCTCTTTGGCGAGCAAGTGCCTCCCAATCCCCTGCTGAACAACGCCGGCCAGTTCATTGAGTTGGTCCACTGCTGCGAGCAGACGATTGAACTGTGTCAGGAGCTCGGCCAGCTCTCAGCGCCTCCGGAAGCCCCGACGATCTCTTTACCAAAGGAAAACCGGACTGGGACTGCTGCCATGGAGGTTCCGCGCGGGACGCTCTTTCACAGCTACACCCTCAACACCAGCGGTGTGGTGGTGGATGCGGACATTGTCACCCCAACAGCGCAGAACCTGGCGCAGATTGAGGCTGACATCCACCAGACGGTGCAGAAGTGGCTCGAGGACGACCGCGAAGGAGGAGAAACCCTGCTCAAGGCCAACCTGGAACGCTTGGCCCGGGCGTACGATCCGTGCATCTCCTGCTCCACCCACCTGATTGACCTGCGACTTCCGCAGAAGTAACGCTACAAACCCTCCACCTTGCGACAGAGCCCCCCGTGGAGGGTTTCGTATCCCACCTTTTCCAGAGACATCACAGAAAACTTCAGGTTCTTGGGGTTGAAGGAAACATACCCCGTCAGCGTCTGGTCGTTTTCACTCTTCCTCAGGCACTGGAAGATGCCAACCTCCCAGTCGTGAAAGGAGCTTGCACACAGGTCGGTGTCATCATTGGGACGGAACACAGCCAGTTGTTCCTTCTCCGTGTTCAGGATGTACCGGTTGTCCGAAAGCAGACGATACGTTGTGACAGTGCCATCTTCCTGAGAATTGAACCCCAAGTAAAACTCTGTTTGGCAGTAAAACTCCGCAGCGCTCAGGGTCCCGGCCCAGAGCATCAGGATGCCTCCCCATAGTCCTTTCATTGCAACGCTCCCTCTCAAAAAATGTGCTCCTTCAGGGTAGCGGGCCCCTTCTGTGGATGCTAGCGATTTTGAGGGCGTCGGTTTCTTTCCCGGAACCAACTAAAGTTTTGTGAGAAAATGCCGAATAGTAGACTATCCCAACCGTGTTGAGCCTGAGTAGGCTCCTGCATGTTTCTCCAATAGGGGTATTTCCCATGAAGCAACTTGGAATTTTCCTAATCGGCCTCCTAAGTTTGGTCCCTTGGGCTCAGGCCGATTACCTGAGCCTCACGTACACGGCAAACTCTGGTTCCCTTGCCACCTTAACCAAGTTCGGAACCACCTCTGACAGTGTTGACTTCTGTGCCTTTGACAAGGTCTCAGATCCTTCGACCTGCTCGTCGGTTTCTGACATTGATTCGCGATACGACAATGCCACCTCCGACAAATTCTACGACCAGATGACTCCGGTCATTGGCATGCTCCGCCTTGGATATGGTGGACAGTTTTCCCTCTTCGATCAGTCCCTAGTGCTGCGCTACGGGGTGATTGGGGGCCTGTTGACGCTGGAAGCGGAGACGGCCAATACGGCCCTAGACGGCACCACTCTTCTTTACGGAGGCGAACTGGAGTTGGCCCTAGAGAAAGGTCCCATTCAGGTGCTGGGTTTCTACCCCTTTGGCAAGGTCACCAAGGTGCTGACGCCAGACTTCGACTTCTTCCTCACCGGAGAGAACGACAGTGGCCAGCGCTTTACCCGAGAAACCGCGACTTACGATGGAACCGTGTACGCGTTCGGAGGGTCCTACATCATCCCGTCAGCTGACAAGCGAAGCAACTTCCACTTTGACCTCTTTAAGGAACTCTCTGAGGGCAAGATCAGCGTGGGGGGTGAGACGTTTGAAACGAAGAACTACAACGTCGGGTTTGCCTTCAAGTACTCAAAAGACATGTAACCCTAGTGCAGGCAGGTTTCTCGCCTGCCTCCTTCCTGCCACTGGCTGGTCTCCTTCCTTTCCGGTATCCTGATTCAAACAAATTCAACAGAGCGCCCCACCGTTGCGCCTGAAGTCCACTCCTCATTGTTTCGACTGATCGCCTCCTTCTCTCAAAGCCATGCCACATTCCACCCCTTCTTGGTTTCAGGAGCGCTGCTCCGGAGTTTTGCTGCACCCGACTTCTCTGCCTGGCCCACATGGCGTGGGTGACCTGGGACCTGCGGCCTTCCAGTTTGTTGAAAAGCTGGCGGAGTGGCATCAGACGCTCTGGCAGGTGCTCCCGCTCGGCCCCGTTGGCTTCGGCTACTCGCCTTACCAAAGCCCCTCCGCCTTTGCCATCAACCCCATGCTGATCAGTCCCGAAAAGCTGGTGGACGCAGGGTGGCTTGCGCCAGAAACCCTAGAAGCCTTTGAGCCTCTTCCAGCCGAAGCGGCTCAGTTTGCTGAAGCCGAGGCCCGGAAGGCGCAGCTGCTCCGGGAAGCCTTTGTTCAGTTTCAGCAAAACCGCTCCGATTCCGATCAACAGGCGTGGACCCAGTGGTGTGAGGAGCAGGCCTTTTGGCTGGAAGACTATGCCGCCTTCATGGTCCTCAAGGAACTGCACGGTGAGGGTTCCTGGACGCAGTGGCCCGAAGGCTCCCGGAAGCGACGCATCACCGCCATGCGGACCTTCCGGACCGAACAGGCTGAGGCCTTGGACTTTCAGCGTTTTGTGCAGTGGGTGGGATTTGAACAGTGGCGTGCCCTGAAGGAGCATGCGAACCAGCAGGGCATCCGGATCATAGGCGACCTGCCGATTTTTGTGTCTCATGAGAGCGCAGACGTCTGGGCGCATCCGGAACTGTTTGAGCTGGATGCCTCTGGACAACCGACGGTCATTGCTGGGGTGCCTCCGGACTACTTCAGCGAAACCGGACAGCGGTGGGGAAATCCTCTGTACTGCTGGGACAAACTGGCAAAGACCGGATTCCTCTGGTGGCGGCAACGGCTGGGAAGCCTCCTGAGTCAGTTCGATCTCATCCGTATCGACCACTTCCGAGGATTCGAGTCGTATTGGGAAATTCCTGTTTCTGAACCAACCGCCATCCGCGGTCACTGGAAGCCCGGGCCCGGGTTTTCCTTCTTCAAGCGGGTTCAGCAGGACCTGGGAAAGCTGCCGGTGATTGCTGAAGACTTGGGGCTCATCACTCCCGAAGTGCATGCCCTGCGGCAACAGTGCGAGTTTCCAGGAATGAAGATCCTGCAGTTTGCGTTTTCCGATCCAGACAACCTCTACCTGCCTCACAACATTCAGGGGACCGATTCGGTTGCCTACACGGGCACCCATGACAACGATACCCTTCTGGGCTGGTTCCGGACGCTGGAGGCTTCGCAGCGGGAGTTCCTCAACCACTACCTCAGCCGAGACGTACACGAGGACAACGTTTGCTACGAGCTGATCCGGACCACCTGGGCGACCACCGCTCAGCTGGCGCTGGTGCCCCTTCAGGACCTACTGGGTTTGGAAACCGAGGCCCGCATGAACACTCCGGGAACCGTTGGAGGAGCCAACTGGAGGTGGCGTTATCAGGAGGGAGACTTAGAACGGGTTCCCGCCGACTGGTTGCGGCTCATCACCCGAACCTATAGCCGGAAGCCGGTTACTCCTCCGAGTCCGGAGGGTCCAGCAGAGGAATGAGGACCTCAAACCCAACCACGTCGCCGCCTTCCTCAAGAAAGTGGAGGGCGCCTTCGTGTTGGGTGATGTAGCGGTAGGCAACTAAGAAGTCCAGCCCCAGCAACTCGGAACGAGACAAGGCCTCTTGCAGAAGGGAACGCAGGGGGCTGGACTCCAGAAACTTCCAAGACTGATCGCTGATCAGCAGGACGTGCATCCGAGGAATCTCAGTCTCAGGAACCTGGCTGCGCTTGAGGGTGATCCGGACCGGAGCCTCTGGGACAAACAGGTGGATCTGCTTCAGCAGTGTCAGGAGGGCTTCCCGGAGCAACGACTCATCAAAATAAGCCACCTGCGGGAGCTTGGGAGAGGCGAAGAGCCGTACGTTCTGGCCCATCCAGTTTTGCTGACGTGCCAGCTCCTTGAAGAAGACCAACAGGTCCACTTCTACACGATGCAGTTCCGGAGCATGCTCCCAGTCTTCAGTGTAGCTTTGCAGGCGTCGAACCTGCTGGAGGGTGTGTTCGGTTTCCTTGCGGCATGCGTGTAGCAAGCCAACGGCATCCGGATGCGCCTCCTTGAGTCCGGCTCGGGTCAGCTGCTCGCTGATGCGTACCAGCTGCGGATCCAAGCGCAGCAGGAGGTGCCCCAGGGCCTGGCTGGGGTGGTTTTCCATCAGCACCTGAGGACTGTCCGTGTGCGTCGCAGCTTCATAGGAGGCCACGCGCTCCTGAAGCGTCCGGAACAGCTTGTGCTGCTCGGCCAACTCTTCCGCAAACCGCTGCTGCTGCGCACGCAGGCGCTCTTCAATTGAGCTCCGCTCCTCTTTCAGAACCCGACGGTGCTGCTCTCGCTCTTCTTCTAGCCGATACCGAGCCTCTCGCTGAAGGGAACTCAGCTCTTCTCGAAGACGAGAGACCTCCTGCTGAAGGTTCTCAACCAGTAAATCGGTTTCATCTAAGAGGATCCGTTCAGATGCTTCCACTTGTCATGAAAACTGTAGGTTTGGTAAAGTGTTTTTCATCGCGTCCCCTAATGATCCGCAACAAATTGATTGGAACTGAATGAACCTCCTGACTTACCCGCACTCGTTTGGCACGCTTCTTCGCATCAGCTTCCGGCTTTATCAGAACCACTGGCTGGCCATGCTGACCCTGACCCTGGTCCTGCTGGTGCCTTCCATGCTGCTGGCCATCTTGGGGGGCATGCAAGCAGATGAAGGCTCGCTTTTCCAGCTGGAGCAGCTGGCCATGACACTCATGATGGGCGTCTTGGAGGCCACCATGACCCTCGGAGTGATTGCCCTGGCTGCTGGAACCGTGTTTCCCACCGGCAAGCTGCTGAACCTCCTGCGCTCCCGGATGTTCTTTGGCGCGCTCCACATTGCGGTCCTGCTGTACATGATCCGCTTTCTGGGACTGACCGGAGTCATGCTTCCGTTTCCCATGAACTTCCTGCTGGTCGCCTTCTGGATGCTCAGTCACTTCTTCTTTGCGCTGGCTCAGCAGGTGTTTGCCGTTGAGGGCTTACGTGGGATGCAGGCACTGGTCCGGAGCTTCCGACTGGTTCGTCACAACCTGCCCCGAGTGTTTAGTGTTACCCTGTTCAGCTACGCGGTGCAAATCGGAATCTTGTTTTTGGTCCTTCAGCTCTTTCTTCCAAGCCTTGAGCCCGCTCAGAATTTGAGCATGGAAATGGACGAGCAACAAGTGTCGATGCTGGAGCAACTGCTCACCAGCTCCGGGTTCCTGCAGTCCATCAGCTGGGCGCAGCACCTGACGGCGTTGCTCTTCTCTCCCTTTGCCGCATTGCTCTCGGCGTTGTTGTACTTTGACCTCGCACATCGCGAACCAGAGTTTCCACTTCAAGCCTTAGACCAAGCCTCGCAGCAGCTCTTTGGTGCCTCTTTGCGGACCTCAACGGCTGCTGAAGACACTGTGGAAATTTCCGAAGCGGCTTCTCACGTTCAAGAGAGCCCGGATTCTGCAGCGACCCCAGAGGCGCCAGAAGCTTCTCCTGCGACCCCCCCGGAGGCTCCCAAGCCAGAGGCCTCCAACGGAGACTCCACTTCTCAACCAGAGGGCGAAGGCCCGGCTTCCAAGCCTGAAAAGGATCCTTCGTGAAAGTCACCAGCTCAGAGCTTGTCCTCAGCGCTGCCGCCCCGCGACAGTTTCCTCAAACCACGCTTCCGGAAGTGGCGTTTGCCGGTCGTTCCAATGTTGGAAAGTCGACTCTGATCAACTCGTTGCTTAACCGCAAGGGGCTTGTCAAAACCAGTGCCACCCCCGGAAAGACGCAGTTGATCAACTTCTTCATCATCAACCAGCAGTTTCACTGCGTCGACCTTCCCGGGTACGGATACGCCAAGGTGCCTGACTCCGTGAGCGCCGGGTGGCGGAAGCTCATTGAAGCCTACCTCTCGCAACGGGAGCAGCTGACAGGGGTGGTGCTGATTGTGGACAGTCGACATGGCCCAACCAAGCAGGACCAGCAACTCAAGGAATGGCTCGACTTCCACCAACGTCCCACCCTCGTGGTGGCCAACAAGATCGATAAGCTCCGCAAGAACGACATCCCGAAGCAGCTCAAGCTCATCCGAGAAACCCTCCACCTGACGGAACCGCCCCTCAAGCACTCGTCACTGGACAAGCTAGGACGCTCAGAAATCTGGAAAGCCCTGGGACCCTGGCTGGGACTGGCAGGTGTTCGAGAGCCTGCCTCCTGAACTGAACGGCTCTTCCGGAGAAGAGCCGAGCCGGTCTTACTGACCGGAGTTCACCAACTCAGTGGTTGAAAAGAAGTAGGCAATTTCAATTGCCGCATTCTCCAGGCTGTCCGAGCCGTGAACCGTGTTCTCTCCAATGCTCTGGGCGAAGTCCTTGCGAATGGTACCTTCTGCAGCTTCTGCAGGGTTGGTCGCGCCCATCACCTCGCGGTGCTTGGCCACAGCGTTCTCTCCTTCCAAGACGGTCACCACCACAGGGCTCCGGGTCATGAACTCGGTCAGTTCCCCAAAGAAGGGGCGCTCCCGGTGAACGTCATAGAACCCTTCGGCTTCCCGAAGCGAGAGGTGCTTCATCTTTGTTGCGACGATGCGCAGTCCGTTTTGCTCAAAGCGTTGCAGGATGCTTCCCACAAGGTTTCGTTCCACACCATCAGGCTTGATGATCGAGAGGGTTTGCTCAATGGCCATTTCGGATTGATTGGCTAGGGTTGAAAAGAACTGACCGGTTCAGGTCAGCGTGCAAAAGTTCTTGAGGAGCTGAAGCCCTGCGTTTTGGCTCTTCTCCGGATGGAACTGGACGCCCCAGACGTTGTCTCGACGGACCACCGAGGCAAAGGCGTAGCCGTAGTCGGTCTCCGCCAGCACCTGCTCCGGATGAGTGGGCTGCATGTGGTAGGAGTGCACAAAGTAGAAGTAGCTTCCGGACGCAATTCCCGTCAGCAACGGATCTTCCTGAAGCGGACGGACGGCATTCCAGCCGATCTGAGGGACCTTGAGCTGGTGCCGAAAGCGCTGAACGGTTCCTGGAATCCAACCCAACCCGGCAAACGGACCATCCTCTTCGCCTTCCTCGAGCAGCAGCTGAGCGCCCACGCAGATGCCAAGCAGAGGAACCCCAGCCTGCCTTCGTGCCTCAATGGCTTCCAGCATTCCAGAGTCCTTGAGGTGCTGCATGGCAGGACCAAAAGCGCCCACTCCGGGAAGAAGGATACGGGAGGCGTGCAGAATGGGCTCCGGAGTCCGTACCACTTCCACATCAGCCTCAATGAAATCCAGGGCGTTTTTCAGATTGGCCAGGTTTCCGACGTTGTAGTCAATGATGACATTGGTCATGTCAGAGCACTCCCTTGGTCGACGTCACTTCTCCGCGTCGAGGGTCGGCTTCAACAGCTTGACGGAGCGCCCGAGCAAACGCCTTGAACAGTCCTTCACACTTGTGGTGGTCGTTTTCTCCATAGAGAATCGCCAGGTGCAGGGTGGTCTTGGAGGCAATGGCAAAGGACTTGAAAAAGTGCGGAATCAGCTGAGTGTCCAGCTCCCCGATCATCGGTTGAGTGAACTGCCCCTGCATCACAAAGTCCGGACGTCCGGAAAGGTCCAGCACACACCGGAGCAGCGCCTCATCCATGGGCACATAGGCGTGTCCGTAGCGCTGAATGCCCTGCTTCGTCCCAAGGGCTTCCAAAACGGCCTGTCCCAACGCAAGAGCAATGTCTTCGGTGGTATGGTGTCCGTCGATGTGCAGGTCTCCTTCACACTGCACCACGAGGTCCAGTAGGCCATGAAAGGCCAGCTGCTGGAGCATGTGGTCCAGGAATCCAATTCCGGTGTGGATGTCCTGCTGCCCGGTTCCGTCCAGATTCACTTTGACCTGAATGCGTGTCTCCTTGGTGACTCGTTCCAGCTCAGCGATGCGGTCCGTCATGGTGTTCCGTCAGAATGAGTAAATCAGGCGTCCGGCCACGTGGGTCAGCAGCTCGCCATTTTTCCCAAGGGGCGCATCGGCGTCTCGGTACCGGAAGGCTGGGGCCATCTGGAACACGTTGAGGTCCAAGTCGGCCTTGACGTGCTTGGCCAGCGGAAAGGAGAAGGTGTTGTCCCACTCCACCCCAATCTCTTTGACCGGGTTGCCTTCTGTGCTCAGAACCGGCTGCAGGTGCTTCAGCTGGTACAGCCCAAAGTGGTAAATCAGGTCGCTCTCCGGAACCCGATACAGGTAACGCAGTCCGAGCAGCTGAGTGTTGTTGATTGAATGCCCCAGTCCGGTTCCGCTGTTCAGGTCGGTGCTGCCCCCATTGAAGTAGAACTGGGTCCCTTGGTACGTTCCCGGAACAATTTCGTAGTAGCCTTCCAGAGCCCGTTGGTAGTTCGCAGTCTGATTGTCAAGCTCCTTGTCCCCTTGCGCTCCCATGAACAGCAGGCTAAGCTCGCCGTCTCGGGTTTTGTAGGTCAGCTCCCACTCGGTGGCCACTCCACGGACCTTGTAAGGCTCCTGAGTGTTGCGATCAGACGCCACGAAGTAGCGGCGGTTTCCGATGTTGGACGTGGCGTCAAAGTAGAACCGGAAGCCTGGGGTGTCCCAGAGAAAGCGAATTCCGAAGTATTCCTGCTCATGCGCATTGTAGTAAAGCGCATCTCCGGTGCTGGTGGTGAACAATCCTGCAGTGCTGTTGTCATCTGTCGGACGCATGGCAGGGTGCAGGTGGGCTCCTACCGGAATGTCATGCTCGGTGTACTTGATGCGGAACAGCTCGGCGCGAATGACGTTCAGAGGATTGTCATTGGCATCCACCTGATAGACAAAGGGGTAGTCCAATGAAAGCGAATAGAGCCAATCAGAGTCTGCGGTTGAAAGCTTGTAGCCTCCGAACTCGTAGCACCAGGTCCCGGTGCGGCACTTGGGCTGAGCAAATCCGGTCAACACGCCGTTAAAGACCTTTCCGCGTCGGTCTCCCACGTTGACCTCCTGCTTGCCAATCCGCAGGGTGTTCCGGGGGTTGAAGTTTAGGTCCAGGTACGACTGGCGGGCCGTCAGCGCGATCGTCTGAGAGTCCGGTTCTCCCACGCGGTTGGCGCTGGAGTCCCGGAGGTCCGACTGGTAATAAGGTTCCTGAGCAGTGGCCAGCTCCAGCACCATTGTGGTCATCGGGTGCACAATGGTCTGCATCTTGAGCCGGACGTCCTGGTCGAATGAGAACTCTTCAGGAGAGTTGGTGCCAGGGCGGGACTCCGGAAGCTCCGATCCACTGATCAGGCTGGTCCGGAAGCGAAAGTCGCCTGAAAGCTGGACCCCAGGCGTGAACATCAGGCGCTCCTCCCGTTCCCGCACATCGCCTCGTTCCAGGGGAATGAAGTTCGTTTGGGCAATGCTCAAAGTGGGGGAGAGGGAGAGGAGCAGCGTGAGGCTAAGGAGTGCTTTTGAAAGTGAGTCTCGACAGAGCAAGGGAGCCCGTTTACGGAAGTGAGGTCAGGGATTGAAATGCTTAAAGATAAACGGAGGCAAACATTGATTTTTAAGAAATATCCGGGAGAGCTTCAAGCTTTTTCCAAGTCATCCGAGGCCCGTTGCCCTCTGGGCCCGCCTCTTTCCTCTGGGAAACGTTCCCGGATTTTGGAAGGATTTTTTCTTCACCGACCACTGAGCCAGAAGCCATGTTGCCTGAATTTGTCAAAATCGTTGAAGTCGGCCCCCGGGACGGGCTGCAGAATGAAGCCGTCTGGGTGGCCACCGACATCAAGGTCGAGTTCATCCGGAAGCTTGCGCAGTGTGGACTGACAGCGATTGAGGCTGCAAGCTTCGTCAGTCCCAAGTGGGTGCCGCAGATGCGAGACGCCTCTCAGGTGCTGCAGCAGGTCGGCCCCCTTCCGGGAGTGCAGCTTTCTGTCCTGACACCCAACCTGCAGGGCTTTCAACGGGCCTTGGAGGCTGACGCTCAGGAAGTGGCGGTCTTTGCAGCCGCCTCTGAGACCTTCTCTCAGAAGAACCTCAACTGCTCCATTGAGGAATCGCTGGAGCGCTTCCGTCCCATTCTGGAGCAAGCGCGGGGACTGGACCTTCCCGTCCGCGGGTACATTTCCTGTGTGCTGGGATGCCCATACGAGGGAGCAGTGGCGCCGGAGGCAGTGGTGGCTCTGGCAAAGGAACTGACGCGCTTGGGATGCTACGAGATTTCGCTCGGAGATACCATTGGTCTGGGAACGCCCCGGAAGGCTCAGCGCCTCATTGAAGCCGTTGCTCAGGAAGTGCCTCTGGATCAGCTGGCGCTGCACTTTCACGACACCCGAGGACAGGCCCTGGCCAATCTGTATGCCGGACTCGAAGTGGGAGTGCAGGTGATTGATGCCTCTGTTTCTGGGCTCGGAGGATGCCCGTATGCGCAAGGTGCCAGTGGAAATGTGGCCACAGAAGACGTTGTTTACCTGCTTCAGGGGCTAGAGGTTGAAACAGGACTCAACCTGCCCCAGCTCATTGAAACCGGGCGCTTCATCTGTCAGGCAATTGGGAAGCCCTCTCAGAGCAAGGTCAACCGCGCCAGCCCCTGAACTCAGTAGTAGTCCACCACCCGGAACAGGGGAAGGTACACCGAAAGCAAGATGAACAGCACCCCCAGCGCAACCCCTAGCATCAGCAACGGTCCCAGCAGCGCATTCATCCAGTTCATCCGGACCTTGAGTTGGTCCCTCAGGGAGAGGCTGTGCTGCCGGAACCCTTCAGCCAGGTTCCCGCTTTCATCAGCGAGCGCCACCATTCTCAAGAAGGAAGCAGAGGCCCAAGAAGCATGACGAAAGGCCTCTGCTGGCGCGACGCCCGCAAGCAGTTCTTCTCGAACCTTTTGCAGCGAATGATGCTGGGGTCCTAGCAGTTCCGTTGCCAGCGGGAGGGCTTCCTGCAGATTCAAACGAGAGCGCAGCAGCAGGTTCATGGCCGTACTGTAGAACATGAGCCGGCTCTCCCGGACCAGACGAGCGCCTCCCGGAAGCCAGCGCCAGAACCCTTCTCCTTGCCGGTGATACCACACCCCGGCACCAGCGATGCCTCCGGCCACTCCGGCAGCAAGCAACGGATGCCCGCGGAGTCCATTGCTCAGGCTCTGCAGCAAAGCCGTTCCCCAAAACAGATCAGTCCCAAAGCGCTGATAAATGCGGTGAAACATGGGAATGATGAAGAGGAGGATTCCCAAGGTGATGAACAGGAAGCTGGTGAGGACAAGGAGCGGGTAGCTTGCCACCTTCTGACGCTCCTGAGCCACCTCTCGTTTGAACTGATAGAACTCGACCAGCCCCTTCAGCACGTCCGGAAGCCGATCCGTTGCCTCTGCCACCCGAATCAGCTGAGTCACCCACCTGGGCATGCCTCCGAACCGTTCCAGCGCCTCACTGAATGCCTGCCCGGAGTTCAGGGCCTGATGCATCCGTCGCCACCGGTACCGGAGCAGCGGGTTGCGGCGGGTTTCCGCAATCAGGCTGATGGCCTCCGTCAGGCGCAGGTGAGCCTGGAGCAGCTGCTGAAGTTGCTCCAACCAGTCGATGATTTGGGCTTCTGAGAGGGGATGCTTCCAGGAAAAGGCGTAGAGGGGGTGCAGCCTGATGCGGTACACCCCTTGAGCGTGGAGGTGATGACGGAGGGTTGTGGCGGAGGCACTTTCTTCTGCCCCTTCGAGGTCCTTCCCTGAAAAATCAGAACCTTTCCAGAGGAAGTGCGTCATTGCTCACTTTTTCGCGGAGCGACGGTCCGGACGCTCCGTGTGCTTCTTACGCCAGATGATGCTCAACGGAGTCCCTTCGAATCCGAAGTGGTAACGGAACTGGTTGACCATGTAGCGTTCGTAAGAATAGTTGGTCTTCTCCGGATGATTGGTCATGAGCACAAACGTTGGGGGCGCCACACTGACCTGACTGCCGAAGTACACCTTGGTTTGCCGACCATACATGGAAGGAGGCGGATGCTTGCCCACCACCATCTCCAAAACCGTGTTCAGGTCTGAGGTCTGAATTCGCCGGTAGAACTGTTCATAAACGCTGAGGATCGCCTCAAAAACCTTGGGAACACGCTGCAGGGTTTTGGCGCTGACAAACAGCATGGGGGCAAAGTCAACGAACGCTAGGCGGTCCCGGACCTCTTCCTCAAAGTGCTTCATCGTCTTGCCGTCTTTTTCAATCAGGTCCCACTTGTTGACCACAAGCACCAACGCCCGCTTGCGCTCCAGCGCGTACCCCGCGATGTGCGCCACCTGCTCTGTGACGCCTTCTGTTGCGTCAATCACCAGCACCGCAACCTCTGCCCGCTCCATGGACTTGAGCGCCGAGACCACGCTGTAGGTTTCAATCTTCTGACTGACCCGGCCCTTGCGACGGATTCCGGCGGTATCAACCAGCTTGAAGTCCCGGCCATGGTAGCGACAGAAGGAGTCCACTGCATCCCGAGTGGTTCCAGCAATTGCATCCACCACCATCCGCTCTTCCCGGAGCATGGCATTGACCAGGGAAGACTTTCCGGCGTTGGGCTTGCCAATCACCGCAACCCGGACGGTTCCATCCTCCACCTTCTCCTTGCTGCCTTTCAGAGGCACCCAGAAGTGCACCTCGTCCAGCAGTTCCAGAATGCCGGTGTTGTGGAGGACTGAAATCGAGAACAGGCGTTCCAGGCCAAGCGCGTAAAACTCGGTGCTTTCGTCTTCCAAGCGGGAATTGTCCACCTTGTTTGCCGCAACCACCAATGGCTTTTCCGACTGACTCAAGGCCCGGTAGACCTCTTCATCCGCAGGCGTCATGCCCTCTCGGGCGTCCACTAGCTGGATGATGGCGTCGGCTTCCTCCACTGCCAGAAGCGCCTGCTCGCGCATTTGCTTCATGACGTTGTCTTCGGAAAGTGGCTCAAAGCCTCCGGTGTCAATCACCAAAAACCGATGGGGCCCGTACTTGGCCATTCCATAGTTTCGGTCCCGGGTGACTCCAGGAGTGTCTTCCACAATAGCGGTTCGACGTCCCACTAGGCGGTTGAACAGAGACGACTTTCCCACATTGGGTCGCCCGACAATGGCGACCACGGCATAGCTTTTTGCCATCAGATGTCCAGGTTCCGTACCCGCAACGCATTTTCCTCAATGAACCGCCGGCGAGGTTCAACGTGGTCTCCCATGAGCACACTGAAGGTGCCATCGCAGCTGTCAAAGTCATCAAAGGACACCTGCTTGAGGGTCCGTACTTCTGGATTCAGCGTGGTTTCCCAAAGCTGCTCCGGATTCATCTCGCCTAGGCCCTTGTAGCGCTGGATGTAGATGCCTTTTTTGCCGTAGTCCACAAGGAACTGCAGCGTGTCCTGCCAGGTAGCACAGGCGTGAGTCTCTTCATTCCCCAGCTCCTCGACCACCAGGGTTCCATCTCCGAGAGACTGAAGCAGCGTGTCATAAAGCTCCCGGAGGCGTACGTAGTCGGAGAAACTGAAGTTCTCAAACACGCCCAGAGACAGGTCAATCGCTTGATCTTCCCAGGCCAGTTTAGCAACTCGACGTTCTTCCAGAAGCTCAATGGTCAGGTCTGGCTGAGATTCCCGGAGGAGTTCTAGGCGCTGGAGGAACTCTTCGGCGCTGTCGATTCCTTCAAGCGGCAGCCGGTGCTTCAGCATCAGATCCAGCAGCAGGCTGATCTCCAGATTGACGCTGATGCGCTGGTGGTAGTCGTGGTAACGCTGAACCTGAGCCGCCAGACGCTCCAGATCTTCACCTGTGTAGCTCTGTTCCGTCTGAGTGATGAGCCGGAGCTTGGCGCTCGAAAGGCGCATGAGCTGGTGCCCCATTTCCTTTTCATCCCGGACGTAGAATTCCTCTCGCCCTCGCTTCACCTTGTAAAGCGGAGGCTGAGCAATGTAGAGGTACCCGCGCTTGATGATCTCTGGCATCTGCCGGTAGAAGAAGGTCAGGATGAGCGTGAGGATGTGACTGCCATCAACGTCAGCGTCGGTCATGATGATGATCTTGTGGTAACGCAGTTTGTTGATATCAAAGTCCTCTTTGCCAATGCCGGTTCCCAACGCGGTGATCATGGTCTTGATCTCTTCGCTGCTGAGCATTTTGTCAAACCGGGCCTTTTCCACGTTGAGGATCTTTCCCTTGAGCGGCAGGATCGCCTGATTGCGTCGATCCCGTCCCTGCTTGGCAGAGCCCCCTGCGGAATCTCCCTCAACGAGGAACAGTTCCGCCTGGACTGGATCGCTTTCTTGACAGTCAGCCAGCTTTCCGGGAAGGCCACTGAACTCCAGCACGTTCTTCCGGCGGGTGAGCTCCCGAGCCTTCTTGGCAGCAATCCGGGCCCGCTGGGCTTCAATGGCTTTGGTGACAATGCGCTTGGCCACCGCGGGGTTCTCTTCCAAGAAGTGCCCAAGGTGCTCTGAAACCAGTGCATCCACTCGTCCCTTGACCTCAACGTTGGTGAGTTTGATCTTCTTCTGCGATTCAAACTGCGGGCTCCCCAGACGCACACTGATGATGGCAATCAGTCCCTCTCGGACGTCTTCACCGCTCAGGTTTTCCTTGAGGTCATTTGAGATCTTGTTGGCACTGACGTAGTGATTCAGGGTTCGGGTCAACGCTCCTCGGAACCCGGCTAGGTGAGTGCCCCCTTCCGCAGTGTTGATGTTGTTGACGTAGGAGTGAATCTTGTCGTAGTAGGTGTCGTTGTACTGAAACGCGACCTCGACCTCGACGCCTTCTGAGACGCCTTGAATGTAAACAGGCTGTTCGTGCAGCACCGTCTTGTTGAGGTTGAGGTACTCGACAAACGACTGGATGCCGCCTTCAAAGAAGAAGTCATTGTGCTTGCCCGTCCGGTCATCCTGAACAATGATTCGGATTCCCTTGTTGAGGAACGCGAGTTCCCGGAGGCGCTCCATGAGGGTTTCATAATTGAACAGCACCTCATCAAAAATGGTGGCATCCGGCCAGAAGGTCGTGGTGGTTCCATTGTCGGGATTTGGCTCCAGCTGCTGAAGCGGACCCAGCGGCTTGCCCTGACGGTACTCCTGCTTCCAGCGAAACCCTTCTCGGCACACGTCGACCACCAGGTACGATGAGAGGGCGTTTACCACAGAAGCGCCTACGCCGTTCAGACCACCGGAAACCTTGTAGTTGCTGTTGTCAAACTTTCCGCCCGCGTGCAGACGCGTCATGATCAGCTCCAGCGCTGTCACTCCTTCCTTGGGGTGCATGCCCACAGGAATGCCGCGTCCGTTGTCGCTGATGGTGACGCTGTTGTCGGCGTTGATCACCACTCGCACTTCCGAACAGTGCCCTGCCAGGGCCTCATCAACACTGTTGTCGACAATCTCAAACACCAAGTGGTGCAGAGCCGCCTGATCCACGCCTCCCACGTACATCCCGGGACGCTTTCGAACCGCTTCTAGTCCCTCTAAGACCGTGATGTTGGAAGCCCCGTAGTCTGCCTTGGCAGCAGTAGCGGGATCTTGAGGCAAGGGGTTCGTGTTTTCCATTATTGACTCCTAGGGTTGCCGAAGCGACTTTCCTGACTCCTCAGGACTGCAAAAAGCCGTGCTCGATACGAAAGGTCTGAATCGGGAAGGATTGCGGCGAAGGATGACTCGTCGAAGTGATGAAGACCTGATTGTTCAGCTGACCCAAGTGGGTCAAAACCCCTTGGCAGATCAAAGGATCCAGCTCCGAAAAGAGGTCATCTAGAATCAAGGCTGGCTGATAACCATATCTTTCTGATAATACCGCATTTATGGCAATCTTCAAAGACAAATTTGTCAGTCGAAACTCACCTTGGGAAAAGAACTCTCGATCCGGTTTTCCGTCTAGGCTTAAACGAAAATCATCCCGGTGAGGTCCCAGCAGCGCGTGGCCATAGTGCTGCTCTCGGTGCCGCCCTTCTTCCAGTTGCTTTTGAGCCTGAGCTTCTTCTTCAGAAAGGCTGGGCAGGTACTCCAGAAGCAGCGTTTCAGACCGTCCGGACATGTTTCGAAACGCCTCCCCCAGCAAGGGGTTCAGGAGCTCCACAAACGCACGACGTTTTCGTGTTAAAACAACACCATAGCGGACCAGCAGCTCATTCCAGACCGATAGGTTTCCAGGCGAATGCTGCTTCAGCAGCGCATTTTTCTGAGCCAGCGCCTGAGCGTACTGCTGCAGGGCTTCCAGGTGAACGGGGTCGAGGAAGGAAAGGATGCGGTTGAAAAACCGTCTCCGCTCTCCGGGGAGGCTGCGAAAGAGGTTGACGTCTTCCGGAGTAAAGATGAGGGCCATGAAGGCCAGCACGTACTCAGAAACGCGCTGGAGGGGCTGACGGTCCAGAAACACCTGACGCCCCTTTGACGTGATAGCGATGCGGCAGTGCCGAAGCACCTCTCGGCTTTCAATCTGTGCGGTCAGTGCTGCGAGAGACTCGGACGCCTGAATGAGCTGAGTGAGTTTCCGGGTCCGGAAGGATTCCAGGTTGCAGAGGTAGTGAACGGCTTCCACCAGATTGGTCTTACCCTGTCCGTTGCGTCCGGAAATCCAGTTCACACCGGGACTGAAGGAGACCTGCTGCTGCTGATAATTACGGAAGCAGGAAAGCTCCAGTTCCCGAATTACCATTCAATTCGCAAGGGCATGATCACCGACAGGAACTCATTCTTTCCGGATTCCCGCAAGACCGTCGGGCTCATGGGGTTCTTGAACTCCATCTGCACCTTCTCCGCTTCCATGACACTCAGGACGTCCAGCAGGTAGCGGGAGTTGAAGCCAATCTGAAAGTCCTCCCCTTCATAGGTCGCCTCCAGCTCGTCACTGACTTCTCCGTAGTCGGTCTTCTCGCTTTCCAGCAGCATCCGGTTTGGACCAAGGGTAATCTTAACGGGCTTGAGCTTCTCAGCGCTGATAGACGAAACGATCCGCAGCGAATTCATCAGGCGCTCTCGCTCAACGGTGACAATCAGTGCGTTGTCTTTGGGAATGATCGGGTCGCAGTTGGGGAACTTTCCCTCAATGAGCCGGGCCTTGTAGACAATGGACTCTCCGGAAAACTGCATCACCCGCTCGTCAAACGAGATCTGAACCTGTTCGCCAAACAGGTCTGCTGAACGCCGGACCTCATTGAGCGCCTTTCGGGGAATGATGACATCCTCCACCTCTCCCATTGCCAACGATTCCACCGGCAACAGCATCTGCGCTAGACGATGACCATCGGTGGCCAGCCAGCGGGTGGCTCCTTCTTTGGAAGACAGGTTCACCCCCATCAGGTTCCGGCGAGATTCATTGGTCTGTGCAGCAAACAGCGTCATGTCAATGGCCCGTTTGAGGCTCTCCACTGAGACCGTCGCCTTTCCAGCCAGGTCTTCCATGGCCGTTTGGGGGTAGAGCCCCACGTCCACTGAAGGCAACCGGAGCTGAGACTTTCCGCAGCTAACGTGAATCCAGAGCTGCTCGGTGGACTGAATCTTGACTTCATCTTCCTGGAACTCCCGGCTGATGTCGTACATCTTGCGGGCGTTGACGCACATGCTTCCACCGGCATTCACCTTGGCAGGGAAGCGCTCAATCAGAGACAGCTCATGATCGGTGGCCTGAAACTCGACCACCCCCTCTTCCGGAAGAGCCTGCATGAGGAAATTCGACAGGATCGGCTTGGCTGAACTTTTATCAATCACCGAGATCAGGTTCTGAAGAGCCCCCTTCAGTACTTCCTGTTTAATTAAGATTTCCATTAGTCCTTATTAGATTAGTGTCAGTAGAGGGTGTCGATTCTGTCGAAAACTCTCCAAGAATCTGAATTCAAATGATTTTTGGGGAATCCGGATTTTTGAAGGGGTGTTGATATCAACAATTGAGACCTGTCACGATACCAAATCGTCTGAAAAAACCCAATACTCTCAGACAGGGTGTCGATAAATTGTCGATACCTGTCGAAGGTTTGTCGAAGCTCTGTTCAGAACTCAGCTAACCTACTGAAATTAAATTGGGATCAACAGCGACGTGAGGATGAAATCCGAGGTCTGGTGCCACTTTCCCCAGGCGGTGAACCCTGCTGGAAATCCGGGGGCCAGGGACCGAGTCAGGGTGAAGTGAAAGCGGGCTTCCTCAAAACGAAGGTCGGCGTCTTGAAAGCCAATGGGAACCCGAAGCTGTGGATGGAGGCTTTTGTAGATCGTCTCCTTTGCAGAAAAGAGGAGCTTCAGGTGCTCGTCCTGTTGTTCGGCAGGAAGGGCGTTCCAGACGTCAAGCTCCTGAGGCGTGCAGATGTGCCGGGAGATTCCTGAGTGAACAGTCCGGGGGAGAAACTCGAGATCAAGCCCAATCCCCCAGCACTCCCGGGACCAAGCGACTGCGGCGACTGCGACTCCGCCAGAGTGCGAGAGGCTGCCCCGGACCTCCGGAGGCCAACAAGGGATGCGTGTGGAAGGATCGTATGGGAGAGGAACCACCGGGTGTCCGATCTGTTCGAAGGCGCGATGGACACAGGCGCGTCCTGCCAGAAACTCCTGTCGGCGGCTTTCCGAACGAACGTGCGAAATGGATTGAACTTCTTCCGGGAGGCTAACGAAAGGGGAAGAGCACGGTTGGACGTGAAATCCAACCGTTGCTGGAAAAGGGGAGGGGAGCACTCAAAAGGCGATCTGCAGGCCCACTGTGGTCATGCCACCGATGTAGTTCTTCTCCTCAATCGTGTAGTTGCTCAGAGACGGAGCAAAGTCGATGTTCTTGGTCACGTCAACTTTGGACATGGAGAAGGCGTGGTAGCCGATGTGGAACTCCAGAATGCTCCAGAACGGAAGGCCGATGTGAATGAAGCCTTCGCTGACAGGAACCACCTGAGTGGCTTCATCGGCAACACTGACTCCGGACACCGTTGTGGACATCTCGCTCTTGATGTTCGCGCTGCCCAGCCCAAAGCCAAGGGCCATGGAAACGACAGGAAACGGAACGTGGTAAAAGAGGTGGTAGCTCTGCAGCGTCATCGTGGTTTTGGAGCTGAGGCTCTCACTTCCGGTGCTGGGCAACAGGTTGACCTCTTCAATGAAGCTCAAGGCGCTGTAACCGAAGTTGGGAACAAAGGGAAGCGGGTGTGAGATGTCAACACTTCCGCCTGAAACCGTGCTCTCGGTAGCGGTGTAGCCAATGGCTCCATCGACACTGATGCCAATGAACTGAGCGTGAGCGATTCCTCCCATCAGCAGCCCAAAGCCAATCAGGACCAGTTTCTTGAGCTGTTTCATGATCAAACCTGATTAAAATCCGACGCTGACGCCAATTCCGGTGACGGTACCACTGACGTCTGTCTCAGTACCATCAGTCTTTTTGATCTTGGAGCTGACAGAGCGGTAGCTCACGTGCAGGTCTGCAATCCCAAGGAAGGGGAAGCCCAGGCTTCCGTACCACTGGGTGGCCGTTCCCGTGTCATAAATGCTAGAGCACCCGGCACAGTCGAATTCGGTGTTGCCTAGGCCGACCCCGAGGGTGAAGTTGATGATGGGGATCGGGAGTAGGTAGAAGACGTCATACATGGTGGTGTTGAGCTTCACGTCCTGACTCTGACCCTTGATGTCGGTGCTGTAGTTTTCCACACCCAGACCCACCAGAATCGGAAGCTTGACGGCGGCAAACACTCCGCTGGTGCCATCGGATTCAAGCCCTTCTTCGCTGAAGGTGTGGCTGACAGGAATTCCCAAGCTGACGGAGAAAAGCTCGGCAGAGGCCGTGGAAGCGATCAGGAGGCTTCCGAAAACGACGGTGAGGGCTTTTGCGAAGATACGCATGGTGACCTTTTTAAAAATCAGTTTTTCTCGCGCCAGTCGTCAAACTGACCCAGAGGACGAGTGAAAGTAAACTCAAAGGGCTCGGCAACTAGCGTGTCCCAAGCACTTTCGGTACTTCCTGAGGTGAAGGCAAAGGGGAGAGCAACCACAAACACGGCTGACGTGACAAAGGAAAGTCCCAGGCTCAGCACCCGAAGCGGAACATCCACCACCATTGCCATGGCCCCCGGACGATCGCCCGGAGCCGCCAAAACAGGTGAAGCGGTCCATGCAAAAAGTGAGCAACTGATGAGAAAAACAGCGAGGGCTTTCTTGGTTGAGGACATCATTTAGCTTGGCCGTTTAAGGGAACACAGGACGGGCGCATGGTCTGAGGGTTTGGGCTGAGCCCGGTTTTCCAGATCAATCCAGCACGTCTCTACCTGAGGAGCAAGAGAGGCGCTTCCAAGGATGTGATCAATCCGCATGCCATCTCCTCGTTCAAACCCACGGGTCCGGAAGTCCCACCAGCTGTAGAGGGCAATTCCAGGCTCAACGGTCCGGAAGAGGTCGACAAGTCCCAGGTTCAGCAGGTTTGCAAAGCGCTGGTGCTCTTCAGGGTGAAAACTCACCTGATCCTTCATGTCTTCGGCGGAAACCACATCACGAGCCTCCGGGGCGATGTTGAGGTCTCCCACCACCACCACGTTCTTGTAGTCGTGAAGTTGTTGCTTCAACTCTTCGCGCAATTGCTCCAGAAACTCAAGTTTGTAATGAAATTTCTCTGATCCAACCTGGCTTCCTTGAGGAACGTACACGTTCACAATCCGGAGCCCGGCGATGGTCGCCATGATGAGGCGAGCATTTTCCGGGTCCCACCCGTTGCGAAAGCCTGTGGCTTCTTCCTGAAGCGGATGCTTGGTCAAAATGGCCACGCCGTTGTAGGTCTTCTGGCCATAATGGATGCTCCGGTAGCCTAGGGCTTCCAGCTCTCGGTAGGGAAAGCGGTCGTCAAGGGTCTTGGTCTCCTGGAGGCAAAGGACGTCTGGGTTCTGCTCCTTAAGGAAGGCTTGCAGGAGCGGGAGCCGCGTCCGGACGGAGTTGACGTTCCAGGTGACGAGCGTCAGCCGTTCCGGAACCGTGGGAGCTGCTTGCCAGGTGAGCTGGTCACTGGGCAGCAGGCATGCTTCCATGCGGTAGGGAACTGGCGTGGGTTCAGAGGTGCCCCAGGTGCGGAGGACGGTCAGGGTTCCCTGGCGCCACCCTTCGTAAAGTTCAGGGATGAGCTGAGCCTGGGGGAACTGGGAGAAGAGGGAGGACAGCGAAGCGCCCTCCCGGAGTCGTTGCTTGAGTGGAGAATCCGGCGAGTGCCGCTCAGGCATCGGCTTGGCTGGCGTCCGAGTTCAGCTCCCGGATGATCAGGAGGTTCGCTCGGTTCTGCTGCTCGCGCTTCTTGCAGTTGGCCTTGTTCGGGCGGTCTTTCTTTTTACGCTGCAGCTCGGTCTTTTGCTTCGGGGACATGGCGCCTTTATTTCTGCTTGTTCTTCAGAGACTAAACGTTATGCTTGTGAGAAACGGCTAAGAGTACCAAATCTCTTTGAACTTCGCTACTTTTTTCTACAGGGACGTGTGAGTCAGAAGTCAAAAAAAGGATCCGGCCTCAGTGGAAAGCTCGGTCGGTTGATGGATATGCCCCTCACCGTTCGCTTGGTGCTGGGGCGGTGCGACATGGAGATCGGCAGCATCCTGAACCTAGGACAGGGGTCAGTGATCCAGCTGGATGCCCCCAATCAGTCTCAGTTGGAGCTGCTGGTCAACGAGCGTCAGATTGCCTCTGCTGAGACCGTCACCAAGGAAAACGGACTGCTGGCGGCCCGGATTGTGGAGGTGAACTCCTTGGAGGACCGCTTCATGGGGCTGACTCAGAAGGACTAGATCTGCTCCCAGCAGGCGCCATCGACATTCGGCTCATTCAGGTGAAACATGGTGATCAACCCGTTGCGGTGGTCCTTGCTCAGGTGGGTCTCCACGCGTTCCAGCTGTGCGGTGATGAGTTCGTTGTCAAAGGGCTTGTTGCCCCGCTTGGTCATTTCGTGACTGATGAGGCGGATGGCGTCATTGAGGATGGTGGCGTTCATGCGTTTGGTCCAAGGCTCTGTTGAGAGGGAACTGTTTGAATAAAGGGATGATTCCACGGAATTCCGAAAATCTCAAACAGCAAAGCACGCATGCTTAAGCTGTTGATTCCAATTCTGCTCCTCTGGGGGCTGCGTTGGATGTGGCGCAAGCGCGGGTGGAAGGAACGCTTTTCCCGGCTTGTGGACGTGATCATCTTGGTGGTGGGGTCGGTCTATGTGTCTGCCATGATTCTCTGGTCCCTTGGGTGGGAGCGGGAAGAGGTGGCAGTGCTTTCGGTGGTAGTCGGTCTGGGACTGCTGCTGGGAATCGAGGTCGTCCTACGTGGTTGGGCGGCCTGGCAAAGTCGGAGGAAGTGACAATGGGCTTGGTTCTGCTCCTGATGGCTTTCGGGGCCATGATGCTGTTGGGGATCTGGGAACAGCGTCGCTCTGAAAAAAAGTTTCAGGAGGCATCTCAGAAACTGCAGGAGATCGACCAGTCGCTGGACGATCCTTCTAGTTCCGACGCAACTCCATCTTCAGGGACTTGAGCTCCTCCAGCATCTTCGCCTTCTTGCTTCCGGTCGCCTGATTCTGTACTTGCTTGAGCAGGGCCGCAACGGCCTTGGGGCGAGAAAGGTTCTGCTGAGCGGCGTACTGGTCCAGCTGGTCCAGCACCGATTGGGGCAGACCCAGCAGGATCTTTTTGACGGGCTCGTTGTATTCCTTCTTACGCCCTGCTCCTTCTCTGTAGCCGCCTCTTGGCATTGATCCGTTAAAGAAAGTCGATAAGGTGCCGATAAGGAAAGGTAAGAGGCCGTCGCGGAGTCATGGGGAGTCCGGTGACTGGCTGATCCACCCTTTCCAGGAGCATTCCATGAAACAGAAGACTGCAAGCTTCTTGCCGAATCGTCGGTTGGTCAATCGTGCGCGTTGTTTTCATCGCCTGACCCCAGAAGAAGTGATGGCGCGTAAAGGGTTCTGAACTCGGATTTATAGTCGATTGAATTATTATTGTCAATAATCAATCACCTTGGAAACGGGACGAGCCGTTCCGGACACGTTCACTCTGGTCACAGCGGACGCCCGCAGGTGGCCGGAGTGAGGTGACGCCGTTTTACGCTTGCGCTCCTCTCCTCCCGGCTTAGACTCATCAGCGACTGAATTCAAGCGGCTGACGAGAGATCATGAGTACCCACAAAACCTTTGAAGAACGCTACGATCGCCTCATTGACATGAGTGAGCGCTTGGTCTCCATGAGCGAGCAACTCATTCAGCAACGGTCTCAGGACCAGCAGGAACGTCGTGAGATGATGCGGGTCATTCAAGACCTGGAGCAACGGATGCCCGAGTCTCCTTCGGCTCGTGTCCAGCCGTCACCATTGGCTGCTTCTCCCTCAACGGCCACGGAGCTGCCCAGCGGAGTCGACTTTCTGCAGGAACGGATCCGGCCCAAGCTGTCGCGCCTCTTCCTTCAGGCTCCTCCTTTCTACAAAAATTCCTCCTCCCTGTAGCCCTTTCGCGGGTTCCATCTTTATTCGTCTAGGAAAGTGTGGGAAAGTACTAGGTTTGACTGAACCTCAAGTTCCCGTATGGCCCTTTCCCTAGAAGTCCCTATGTACAAAGTTTTGATTACTGGCTCCATCCATGAGGTTGGACTGAACCTGCTCCAGCAGGAGCCGGATCTGGAAGTGACCTACTCACCCGACCTTCCTTACCAAGAAATCCTTTCGGTGGTGGAACCCTATCACTGCGTGCTGTCCCGTTCAGAAACTCCGATCACCCGGGAGCTCATGGACCACGCCCCAAACCTGAAGGTGATTGCCCGAGCCGCAGTGGGAATCGGCAACATCGATGTCGATTATGCGACAGAGAAGGGGATCCTGGTGTTCAACACGCCAGCCAAGAACACCAACTCGGCAGCCGAGCTGACGCTGGGGTTGCTCCTCAATGCCATCCGGAAGATCCTCCCGGCTCACAAGAACATGGAAAACCTGCGGTGGGACCGGCACACCTTCACGGGCATTGAGCTGCTGGGAAAAACCATGGGCATCATTGGTCTGGGAAACGTGGGACACCGCGTGGCTCGGTTTGCCAATGCGTTTGACATGACGGTGCATGCCTACGACCCTTACATCTCCGACGAAGTCTTTGAGCGACACAACGCCAAAAAGGTGTCGTGGGATGAGTTGGTGGAGGAATCGGACGTGATCACCCTGCACGTTCCCAAGAACAAAGAAACGACCGGAATGCTCGGCGCCTCAGAGTTTGCGCGCATGAAGTCCGGGGTGATCATCATCAATGCGGCGCGGGGCGGTGTGGTTGATGAGGCTGCTTTGCTCAAAGGCATCCAGTCCGGACGGGTGGCTGCTGCCGGAGTGGATACGTGGGAAATCGAACCACCGCAGGACAACGCGTTCCGGGAGTTTCCCAATGTGGTCATGACCCCGCACATCGGTGCTTCCACCCTAGAGGCTCAGATGCGGATTGCCGAGTCTGTGGGCGTTCAGGTTCCACGGGCGCTGCGGGGGGAAGTGGTGGACTCTCCGGTGAACATGCCGAATGTTCAGGTGCTGGACAACCCTCAGGTCCGAGCCTACGCTGCTCTGGCAGAAAACCTTGGACGCTTTGCCTCTCAGGCCACCACGATTGCACCCAATCTGCTCGAGCTGAAGCTCCGGGGGAGCCTGGCTCGGCACGATGGGTCCTTGCTCCGCCTCAGCTTCCTCAAGGGATTTCTGGACGACAAGCATGAGCACGTCAGTTACGTCAACGCCGATCAGTGTGCCGTTGCGGCAGGCCTGCGGGTTGAGGAAACCACGGATCCCGGATTTACGGATTACGAGAGTGCGCTCAAGTGCACCCTGCAGGGACCCGAAGGACGGTTCCAGATTGGAGGCGTTGTGTTCAGTGGACAGCACCCCCGCATTACGCTGGTGAATGACTTTGTGTGCGAAATTGAACCTGCCGGCACCATCCTGCTGACCACCAATGAAGACCAGCCTGGCATGGTGGGGGTGATCGGAACCCTTTTGGGAACCAAGGGGGTGAACATCGACCAGTTTGAGCTGGCCCGGAACATCAAGGGCGGAGAAGCAATGGCCTTGATTCGGGTGGATGATGGAATCTCGGAAGAAGTGGTGGAGGAACTGCGCAACCGCTCCGGAATCACCTCTGCTCGAAAAATTTCTCTCTAATCCCTCCAACTCTGAAGGCTTCAGGAAGGTAACGGATGCAGAACCTCAAACCCTTGATGGACCAGAATTTTCTGGAATACGCCTCGTACGTCATCAAGGATCGAGCGATTCCAGATGTGGACGACGGCTTGAAGCCGGTCCAACGCCGCATCCTCCACACCATGTGGGCCATGGACGACGGCAAGTTCAGCAAGGTCGCCAACATCGTTGGAGAGACGATGAAGCTGCACCCGCACGGAGACGCGTCCATTGGATCGGCCCTGGTGGTCATTGCCAACAAGGAGTACTTCATTGAGAAGCAGGGGAACTTCGGGAACCTCTTCACCGGAGACCCAGCTTCGGCAGTCCGGTACATTGAAGCCCGCCTGACGCCCCTTGCGCGCGAGGTGCTCTTCAATCCACAGCTGACCGAATTTGTGGAAAGCTACGATGGCCGGAACAAGGAGCCCGTTCGCTTGCCCTGCAAGATTCCAGCGACGCTGCTGCTGGGCGCCGAAGGCATCGCGGTGGGCATGTCCACCCGCATCCTTCCGCACAACTTCAATGAGGTCCTCCAGGCGCAGGTGGCGTGGCTCAAGGGAGAGGTTCAGGAGCTGCTTCCGGACTTCCTCACCGGCGGCATCATGGATCCGGAGAACTACCAGAACGGCAACGGGAAGGTCCGAATTCGGGCCCGAGTGGAGGTTCAGGACGACAAGACGCTTCTCATCAAAGACGTTCCCTTTGGGGTCACCACAGAAAGCCTGATCCAGTCCATTCAGGATGCGGCGAACAAGGGGAAGCTCAAGGTGGCGTCCATCAACGACTTCACCACGGAGCACGTGGCGGTGGAGCTGAAGGCGATGCGAGGGGTGCAGGCCGCCAACCTGCTCAAACCGCTGTACGCCTTTACGCAGTGCGAGGTGTCCATTTCGGTGAACCTGCTGGTCATCCGGGGCAACCAACCGGTGCAGATGACGACGTCGGAAGTAGTGGAGCATGCCACTGAACGGCTGCTGAAGCTCCTCCGGCTTGAGCTTGAGCTTGAGCTTGAGCAACTGCGTCGCAAGTGGCACCGAGGGCGGCTGGAGCTGTACTTCCTGAAGGAACAGATCTACCAGGTTCTGGAAGAGTGCGATTCGTATGAGGAGGTCCTAGAAAAGGTGGAGGCGCGCATGCAGCCACTGCTTCCGGAACTGGAGTTCCCGATTGAGAAGGAGGACTTGGAAGCTCTGCTTTCAATTCCGATTAAGCGCATTTCCCGCTTTGATCAGAAGGAGGCTGAGGCCAACCTGAAGAAGCTGCAGAAACGCATCCGGGAGGTCCGGAAGCACTTGAAGGAACTGACCCCTTACGCGATCGCCTACCTAGAAGGGCTCATCAAGAATTACGGACCCCTCTATCCACGTTTGACGGAAGTGGCGTCCTTTGATGAGATCCGCATGAAGGATGTGGCGGAAACGCTTCAACTGGGGTGGGACAAGCAGACGGGCTTCATCGGAACAGCCATCAAGAGCAACCACACGCTCACTTGCTCTGAATTTGACCGCATTGTGCTGTTCCGGAAGGATGGCCGCTACCAGGTGATCAAGGTTCCGGAGAAACTGTTTGTCGGAAAGGACGTCAACCGGTTGGATCTGCACGACCCCAAAGCCGTGTACAACTTGGTTTATTCAGAGGGCGAGAGCCAGATCTGCTATGCGAAGCGGTTCCGGGTGGAAAAGTTCATTCTGGATAAGGAGTACCGGCTCTTTCCCAAGGCACGCGGGTCGAAGATCATGCACTTCAGCCAAGGATCCGGAATGATGCTGGAGGCCTTGTTTGTACCAGCGCCTCGGCTGCGGAAGACCCGAGAGCTGGTGCTCTTCGATAGCCTCTTGGTGAAAGGCGCTCAGGCCCGGGGAAATCGGGTGGCCGACAAGCCGATTGAAAAGATTCGCCAAGTAGCGGCCGCAGCTCTCGATTCTCCGGAGTTTGATTTCTCCAATCCCAAATCGGAGGAGTGAGTCACGAGGCTCGCGCCAGCATCTCTCGCGCCAGCTCCAGGGTGTTGGAGCTGATCTCCTGCCCGCCCATCAACTGAGCCAACTCCTGTGCTTTTTCTTCCTCGGTCTTCAAAAGCCGGATGTGCGTGAAGGTCTGCTCGGCCTTCACCTCCTTTGTCACCACATAGTGCTGCTGAGAAAATGCAGCAATCTGAGGCAGGTGGGTGATGCACAGCGTCTGGTGCCGGGAGCCCAGCTCCCGGAGCTTCAGCCCCACAATCTCAGCGACCCGCCCGCTGATTCCGGTGTCCACTTCATCAAAGATCAGAATCTCAACGGTGTCCAGCGACGTCAGGACCGTCTTCAGGGCCAGCATGATCCGAGACAGCTCTCCTCCTGAAGCAACCTTGACTAGGCTCCGGAGGTCCTGTCCTGGATTGACCGAGAGCAGGAATTCCACAGCGTCGGCTCCAGAGGGACCAATGAGGCTCAGGTCCTCACTCGCGTCCGCAGTCTGGACCTGCGTCTGAAAACGAGCCTTGCTCATTCCCAACTCCTGCAGCTGCTTGACGATCTGCTGGTCCAGCAGCAGGGCCTGTTCCTGGCGAGCAGCAGAAAGCATCTGCGCCTGAATCCGGAGCTGCTGGGCAGTGGCGTCCACCTGACGCTGGAGTTCCAAGCCGTCTTCATCAAGGTGGCTCAACTCGGCAAGCTCTTCTTGTGAGCGCTCCAACAGGTCGATCAGCGCGTCTGCTGTGTCCCGACGGTGCTTGCGTTGGATGCGTTGGATGCGGCTGAGTCGTTCGTTGAGCCAGGCCAATCGCTCCGGATCTTCCTCAATGCTATCGGTGTAACGGCTGGCCAGCCGATGGACGTCTTCCACCTGAAACAGGGCGGACTCCAAAGCGCCCTTCATGTCACTGCACTTGGGGTCAACCTGCTCTGCATCCTCCAAGGCCCGGCGGACGGACTCCAGCTGTTCAAGGATGGAACCCTCGGAGTCGTTGAGCTGAGCTAGGATCTGTCCGAACCACAGGGACAGCTTTTCCGTATGAGAGAGCCGGTGGGCTTCTTGCTGCAGCTCCTCTTCTTCTCCACGCTGCAGCTGCAGTTCTTCCAGTTCTTCAATCACCCAACCCAGCTCCTCCATCCGGGCGTTGCGGGCTTCCAGTCGCTTGAGCAGCCGGCGTTGCTCCTGCAGAAGCTGCTGGTGCCGTTGATGCAGCAAGGAAACGTCCTCGCGCAGGGGAAACAGCTGGCCGAAGCCATCTAGGAAGTCGAGGTGAGAGGCGACCTGCAGCAGCGCTTGATTGTCGTGCTGTCCGTGAATGTTCACTAGGCGTTTGCCAAGGGAGCGCAGGAACTCAGCGGTCACAGTGGCGCCGTTGATGTACCGGCGTTGACGTCCCTGACGGGGCACTAGGCACCGGATGATCAACTCCTCGTCGGCTTCAATTCCCGATTCCTTCAGGTGCTCCCGGAGCCCCTTGAGTCGGTTCAGGTCAAAGACGGCCTCAATCGTGGCCTTCTCTTCTCCGGAACGGACCATCCCCGGATCTCCCTTTCCTCCCAGAACCAGGAGGATCGCATCAATCATGATGGACTTCCCGGCGCCTGTTTCTCCGGTCATGATGGAAAAACCGGAGCTGAACTCGACTTCGAGTTCCTTGATGGTGGCCAGGTTTTGCAGCTTGAGGCTGAGGAGCATGGTGGAGGCAGTGGAGACGTTAGGCGATCATGACGCGCTCGTAGAGGGAGCGGATGGTTTCAGTAGAATCCAGTAACAGCTGAGGCAGGTTCTGGGTCTCGTACCCCTGACGCCGGAGCATGGGGAGGAGGACGTCCTCTGGCAGCTGCTCCAGGTTGAGGGTGTTGGTGGACTCATCATACAGCAAACGCAGGACATTCTCGACGAGTCGCAGCAATCGGTAGCCCCGGGCCAGCGCCTGCGCTTCATCGACGGTCAGAATGCCCAGTTGCCCAAGGGTACTCAGGGCTTCCAGCGTCTCAGGGGTCCGGAGCTCCGGGTGGTGCTTTCCATGGAGCAACTGGAGGTACTGCACCAGAAACTCAATGTCCAGCAGCCCACCCCGTCCTTCCTTGAGGTTGCGGCGGGTGCGGGTTTCTCCTGAAAGTTCATTCTCCTTGCGGAGGCGCAGGTGGTTGATCTGCTCCCGGAGCCCTTCAGGAAGCTCCCAGTCGTAAACAGCCTTTTCCAGCAAGCCCTGGACCTCCTCATCCCACGCAAGGCCTCCGATTCCTCCGACCGGGCGTCCCTTGATCAGGGCCTGATGTTCCCACGGCTGAGAGCTCTCGTGGTAGCGTGTGTACGCCTGAAGCGGGGTCACGAGCACCCCGGCGTTTCCGGAGGGACGGAGGCGGGTGTCAAGCTTGTAGGCGTACCCGGTCCGCGTCATGGTGCCGAGAACGGAAATGAGGCGCTGCACCAGCTTCACCCAGTATTCCTGGGCTCCCACCTCGAGCTTGCCGTTGGTGATTCCAGCGCCGTTGTAGATGAAGATCAGGTCCAGGTCGGAGTGATACGTCAGCTCGTGCCCCCCGAGTTTCCCCATGCCGATGATGGTGAACTGAACCGGGTCGTCGCCCGTGGGTTCTAGGGCGCCGTAGCGGGGTGCCAGGAATTCAATGGTCAGGCCAAGGGCTTTTTGCAGAATGACCTCAGCCAGCGCGGTAAGGCTCCGGCGAGCTTCCTCGTAGGGCAGAAGGCCCTCCAGCTCGGCGCTGCCGATGAGGAAGGTGTGCATGTGCTTGAACTGCCGGAGGAAGTCGATCTTGTCTTCCTCGTCTTCCAATGCTTCCAGTCCGTTTCCAAGCTGCTCCGCCCAGTCGTCTCGCTTGAGGGCCACCGGTGAGTCCAGTTGCTCCAGCAGCTCAAGGTGGTTGATGAGGTAGTTCCAGAGCATCTCGCTGGTTTCAGCAATCCGGGCCATGCGCGACAGTCCGGAAGGGTGCGACAGCAGCGTCTGGTAGTGGTGCAGCTTGGCGCCAATGCGGTCAAAGAGCAGCTGAAAGCGTCGCTCCAGCACCGAACGGTCCATGAGTCGGGTGTTGTGCTCCGGAAGGGGCTTGTGCTGGGCGTCAAATAGCGGCACCAGCTGCCGAGCAAGTGACTCAATGAGCTGGGACTCGTGTTCCTGAAAGTTCCGGATGTGGGTGCTGCTCCGGATGGCCGCTTCAATTTCAACATGCCGCTGGCTGAACAGACCTCCAAAGATGGCCCGGACACGAGCCATGACGTCTTGGGTGTGCTGAAGCAACCGCTGCCGAGCCTGTTCCAGAGAGAAGTCGTCAAACCCCATGATGCGGGCAATGACGCGTTGCTGTTCCGGTTCTGCGGGAATGAGGTGCGTCTGGTGCTCCTCTCGAAGCTGAAGCGCGTGCTCTAAGCGTCGCAGGTAGAGGTAGGCGTCTCGAAGGATCTGCACATCTGCCGCAGGCACCAGGTGAAGCCGGTCCAGTGCCTCCAGGGTTTCCAGGGTGCCATAAAGGCGAAGCTCTGGGCGCCCGCCTCCATACAGCAACTGAAAGGTCTGGACAAAGAACTCGATCTCCCGGATGCCACCCACCCCGAGCTTGACGTTCAGGTGGTCTTCCCGCAGGTGCTCTTCTTCAATGCGTCCCTTGACGCGTTCGACTTCCCGCAGAACCCGTTCATCCAGCAGCTTGCTGAAAACAAAGGGCGCCACCATCTTCCGGAACTGCTCTCCAAGCTCCTGAGAACCGGCAACGCAGCGAGCCTTGATGAGCATCTGCCGTTCCCACAGCTCTCCTTGGGCAGCATAGTAGTTTTCAATTGCGTCCAGCGCCTGCACCAGGGGTCCGGCATCTCCTCCGGGACGCAAGCGCATGTCAACCCGTGCGACAAAGCCATCGGCCGTGGTCTCCCGGAGCACCTCCATCAGCCTGCGCGCCAGTTTGGGACGCAGCAGGGCGTCTTGGTCCGGATCTCCAGTGAGGGCTTCATCATCATGGACAAAGATGAGGTCAATGTCGGAGGAGTAGTTCAGCTCGTTTCCTCCGAGCTTCCCCATGCCGAGCACCATAAACGGCATGACGTCTGCGGAATACTGCTCCAGCTGCAACACTCCGGAAAAGGCCACCTGCAGCGTTGCGGTTGCAATCGACGACAGCTCCCGGAGGGTTTCTTCAAATTGTCCCAGTTTCCCAAGGTCCCGGACGGTGATGCGGAGGTACTCCTCATACTTGTACGTCCGGAGGCACTCCTTCAGGTTGGGAAGCGTCAGCGCTGCTGGCAGGCGAGCTTCCAGTTCACTCCGCATGACCGCCAGGGATTTCTCCTGCTTCAGGTAAGGCGACTGCAAGAGCGCGTCGGCCCATTCCGGACTGCGGGCGAGGCGTCGAGATAAAAAATCACTGCTCCCAAATACCGTCATCAAGGCGTCTGAATGAGGCTGGCTCCAATCAAACGGATGCCCGAGGTGCTGTTCATAAGCCTCCAGAAAGCTAAGCAGCTGACGCACCGCTGTTTCCAGGTGTCCGGAGCGAAAGAGGACGTTCCGGAGCCGTTCCGCATCTGAGGCGTAGCCAGGAAGGGCTTCCAGCTGGGCCAGAAGCGCTGCGGTTGGCTCAGGGAAGTCACAGGAAAACGGCAGCGATCCTGCTGCCAGCTGTTCCTTCCAGAATGCTTCAGAAGCAGGGAGCGGAAGGGTGTGGATCCATTCGTCTAACGTCATGACAGCCTTGTTGAGGGGAACGGTATGAGGTGACGCAACGATAGCGGAAACAGGAGGCGGGTGCAATGCTCAGAAGAGGGCCTGCCAGGCAAAGAACGCCAGCATTGCCGAAAGGATGGTCAGCAGCAGGTGATTGCGCCACCATCCGACCAAAAACGCCACTCCGGCTCCGATCAGGTAGGGGTTGTGCCAGTCCAGCTGTACCTGCTGCCCGTCTGGAATGAGCACCGCCGGCGCGACAATCGCCATCAGCACCGCTGGAGGAATGTAGCGTAACGCTCGCTCCAGAGATTCTGGAAGCCGGAGGGCGTCTGCAATGCCATAGGGCAGGTAGCGGATCAAAAAGGTGGCCAGGAACATTCCGGTCACCATCCAGACCTCTGTCATGTTCCCTCCTGCTCCAGTGCCGGAAGGGTGGGCTTCCGAGCGGCCAGCCACTGCTCCAGCACGTATCCAGTTGCCACTCCTGCAAAGGTCGCCAGAATCAGCCCAAGTTTGTTGGGAAGGTCGTGGAGCACCAGTCCCATGCCTCCGGAAACAGCAGCAGCGGCGACCATGGGACGGCTCTTGAGGTACGGAACCACGATTCCGATGAAGGTGGCCGACATCGCAAAATCGAGCCCCCACTTCTCTAGGCCCGGGAGGGTGCGTCCGAAGAAGAGGCCGAGCAGGGTGCAGGCCTGCCAGTTGAGGTACATGAACACGCAGGAGCCCAGGTAGTACCAGTGCTTGTGCTCTGCAGAGTCTGGCTCGTGGTACCGCCGGATGGCCACGGCGAAGGTCTCATCAGTCAGCCAGAAGGCGAGCGGCACCCGCCAGCGTTGTGGAAGCTTGCGGACAAATGGGAGAAGGGAGGTGGAGTAGAGCAGGTGCCGGAAGTTGACGACAAAGGTGGTCAGCACCACCATCGGCCATGCGGCTCCGGCGGTGACCATTCCGAGCGCAATGAACTGAGCCGACCCGGCAAAGACGATTGCTGAAAACGCCAGTGCAGCCCCAAAGGACAGGCCTCCGCTTTCAGCAAGGGTTCCAAAGATGATTCCAAACGGAACGGCCCCGAGCACCAGTGGAAAGGAGTCTCGGACTCCTGCCCAGAACTCTGAACGCGGGGTGCTCATGCGGGTGCTGCAGCCTTGAGACGCTGGTACGCGACCGCAATCCGGGCGCCCAGGCGGGCGTTGTTGCGGATGAGTGCAATGTTGCTGGCCAGGCTTCGTCCCTGCGTCCGTTGGTTGACGCGCTCCAGCAGGAAGGGCGTCACCTCCTTGCCTGCAATGTGCTGACTCTGCGCCTCACTGAGCGACTCCAAGATCGCCTGCTGAATTTGGGACTCGTCCATGGCATCTTCTGGCGGCACCGGATTTCCAATCACAAGCCCTCCCTTCAGGCCCAGCTCCCACTTAATCTGCATGCACTCTGCAATCTCATCTGCTGAATCCATCCGGACCTGAGAGCGGCAGCCACTCGAAGGCGTGTAGAAGGACGGGAATTCTCGTGTCCGGAAGCCGATCACGGGCACGCCCTGCGTCTCCAGAAATTCCAGCGTCTTGGGGATATCGAGGATGGACTTGATGCCGGCGCAGACAACCGCCACATCGGTGTGTGCCAACTCAGCGAGGTCTGCCGAGATGTCGAGGGTCTTTTCAATCTCCCGGTGCACCCCTCCGATGCCACCGGTCACAAACACCGGAATCTGAGCCATGTGAGCACAGATCATGGTGGCGGCCACCGTTGTGCCGCCGCTCCGCTTCTGGGCCAGCAGAACCGGTAGGTCTCGCCGGCTCGCCTTGGCAATCTGCTGGTTCTGAGCAAACTGCTCCAGCTCCGTGTCGGAAAGTCCCACCTTCAGGCGTCCGTCGATGACCGCAATGGTCGCTGGCACAGCCCCTTCTTCCCGGATGATGGCTTCTACGGAGTGGGCGGTTTCCAGGTTCTGCGGATAAGGCATGCCGTGTGAGATGATGGTTGATTCTAGGGCAACCACCGGTGTTCCGGATGCCTGGGCGGCCTGTACCTCTTCAGAACGGTCCAGCCAATGATGAAAGCTCATAGGAAACCTCTTGATCAGTCATAGGTGAAATCAAAGTGAGGGAGAGAACTGCTGGTGCGTGACGGTGCCCTGATGCACCGTCAGCAGCTGATTTGAGGAAACAGGCTCCCAGCAGCAGGACCGGTTGGGCGTCTCAACCTCTAGGGGTTCCGAAGAAACCATCACGTGCTGCTCTCCCTGTTGCCAGTAGAGAGACGGTGGCTTGTCATCGGTAGAGAAACGGACCGCGTAAAGGGTCTCTCCGTTGCTGAGAGCAGCCGTCAAGCGGAAGGGTTCCTGGGTTTCAGAAGCCTCCATGACCTCAATCACCTGCGCCAGGGTCTTCCGGAGCGCTTCTTCCGGGTGTTCCTCCAATCCGTTGGCAAAGAGCAGACAGAACAGGAGCTCGCTGTCGGTGGCACCGTGCCGGATGGGGTAGAGGTGCTCTGGAATGAGGCGGTCCAGCTTCCAGCGGATGTGGGCGTAGTTGCCAATCTGTCCGTTGTGCATGAACAACCACCGCTCGTGGGTGAAGGGGTGGCAGTTGACTCGGGATGTCTCGGCGTGGGTGGCGGCGCGGACGTGCGCTAGGAACATCCCAGACTCAATGTGCGCCGAAAGGTTCCGGAGGTTGCTGTCACTCCACGCAGGCAGCACCTCCCGGTAGACGCCTGGGGTGCTCCGTTCCGTGTACCAGCCAATGCCAAAGCCGTCGGCGTTGACCGCTGTTTTGCCTTCTCGGGCATGAAGGCTCTGCTCAATGAGGGAGTTCTCGGGCTCGTAAAGCATGGTCTCCAGGTAAACCGGGACCCCTGTGTACGCCAACCAACGGCACATGGTTCGTCTCCTAAAAGTCGTGGCGTAGGCAAGAAACAGGATGGGGCCTACACCGTTTCAAAAGAGGCCGGAAGGGCCCCAGGAAGTGGTCTCAGAGGGCGAGGGGCTCAAACCCCTTGATCAGTTCGTCCAGCTGCTGGATCTGCCGGAGGAAGGGTTCCAGCTGCTCGAGCGGCAGGGCTGATGGACCATCGCACTTGGCCTGATCGGGATCCGGATGGGCTTCGAGGAAGAGCCCGGCGAGCCCGGTGGCCATGCCTGCCAGTGCCAGCTCCCGGACCCACTGACGTCGTCCCCCTGCGGCGTGTCCCAAGCCTCCGGGACGCTGCAGGGAGTGAGTGACGTCGAATAGCACCGGGTAGCCCATGGCCTTCATGATGGGGAAGCCCAGCATGTCCACCACCAGGTTGTTGTAGCCAAAGCTGGAGCCCCGTTCGCAGAGGATGAGCTGAGTGTTGCCGACCTCCTCGCACTTTTGCAGAATGTTCTGCATCTCTTCTGGCGAAAGGAACTGTGCCTTTTTGATGTTGATTACCGCCTGGGTTTGAGCGAGGGCAACCACGAGGTCCGTTTGCCGAGACAGAAATGCAGGGAGCTGAATGACGTCGGCAACCTCAGCGACAGGTGCCGCCTGATGGGGTTCATGAACATCTGTCAGGATGGGGACATCGAAGGTGCGTTTCACCGTCTCCAGAATCCGCAGCCCTTCTTCCAGCCCAGGCCCCCGGAAGGAGTGAATGGACGAGCGGTTGGCCTTGTCAAAAGACGCTTTGAAGATGTAGGGGATGCCAAGTCGCTGGGTGACGGCTTTAAAGGTTTCAGCGGTCCGCAGCGCCAGTTCCTCTGACTCCAGAACATTCATCCCGCCGATCAGGGTGAAGGGAAGGTGGTTGCCGAGGGTCAGGTTTTGAACAGCAATGGTCTTTTGCATGAAGCAGCAGCAGAAAGGAAGTTAGCGGCAGTCCGGGTTCCTCAGCCCCAGCACCAGCTCCGAGTAGAGCGGCGCATCGGGGTCCAAGAGCCCGTGACGGACAAAGAAATCGATCAGGACGAGGTTGCAGTTGAGTTTGATGTCATCGGTCTCAGCGACCCGCTGGAGGACTTCCTCTGCCGGAAGCAGCTGGAAGGACTCGACCTCGCCGTCGGTGTTATGAGGGGTAAAATCAGGAGGCAGTTCCAGGTCGAAGGTAAAGAGCAGGTCCCGTTTGATGAGCCCGTTGTGGTCCATGAAGAGCGACACAAACCCGGTTGGCTGCGAACGTTCAGCCAGTTCCAGAGGAATGCCTGCTTCTTCCCAGCACTCACGCAGCGCGACTTCTCGGGCGCTCTGGCCTGCCGTCAGTCCTCCGGCAACCACATGGTCCAGCAACCCGGGGTACTGAGGCCGATCCTGGGCACGCCGTGCAATCCAGAGGTAGAGGCCCTCTGGCTTCCGGACAAAACCGTTGAAGTGCACGCCGTAACTGCAGACGCCGAAAAGGGCCGCGGCCGCTCGTTCAATCTGCAGCAGCGGCGGAGCATCAAAAGCTGTTGAAACCCGATACGGCTCCTCCCGCCATCCGGGAATCCACGCTCGCTCTCGCCATTCTTGCAAAACTGCAGCAACCGCTTGAGACCGCTGCTCGGGCTGATTCAGCTCCGGAGCCAAAGCCACCGCATCTTCTTGCACCTGAAAGGTCTGAGGGTGTTCCCAGAAGCGACGGAGGTGTGCCTTGGGGATCCAACCGACCGTTTCACCCGCGACAACAAAGGGAAGAAAGTGATGAAGCTGTTTCTTTTGGCAGCGCCGAGTCCAGCGGACCAGCTTGGAGAGCGAAACACCCATGGACAAAAACGAGGAAAAGCCTTGCGAAATTATGGGGTAATTCTAGCTTGGAAGCATATCGGTTCGCCTGCTTTCCGTCTACTTTTTCTTTTACCACCTCCTTTTGTCCCAAGTCGCCTCTCTACAGCGTCTGATCCGACAGTACCTCGTTCACTCCTTCCTGTATTATCAATTAGGAGAGACTCTGATTTCAGATGCTGAGTATGATCGGATTTGCCAAGAGCTCTTTCCGCTGCTTCAGCAAGAGGCGCTTCCGGAGGTGCCTTTTTTACCCCTGGTTCGGCAGGCATTGGGACCGGAGGCATCCGGATACACCTTGCGCAAGTACCCGCCTCCCATCATCAGCGCGGCACTGCACCTTCTTCACCAGAGCCAAGCTCCGGACCAGCAGTTTGGTTTTTTTTGCGAACGCCTAGGCTATCGTCTTCACTCCCCCACATGAGTCATGGAAGAAACAGAAACGGTTGAGGATAGTCTCCAGCAAATTGGACAGGACCTCCGGACTGCCCGAGAGGCCCAAAAGCTTGACCTTGCAGAAGTGGCCGAGGCCATTCACGTGAACCTCAACTCGCTGAAGGCGTTGGAAGAGGGAGACTTTCACTCTCCCCCAGGCCCGGTCTTCATGCGGGGCTTCATGCGTTCCTATGCCAACTACATTGGTGTGGACACCGAGTCGTTGCAGCAGCGCCTGAGCGGGTTGCTGGGCGAAAAGGATTCGAATCACACCCTGCAGCGGGTCAAGGCCGTCCGGATTTCGGAACCGCCTGCCACTGCCAACGTCTGGACCAAGGTGGCGCTCGGAGCAATTGTGCTGGCAGTGGCCCTCATTGTGTACCTCTACCTCCCGGAAAACACCTTCACGCCTGAGCCCGAAACCGTGGCCACCGAGCCTGAGGCGCCAGAGACGCCGGAAGCCTCTGCAGAAGCAGCTCCTACTGATTCCGTTGCAGAGGCTCCGGAAGGTGCTCCTGTCGAAGAAGCCCCTGCTGCGGTAGAAGAAACTGCTGAGCCCGAAGCCGAAGTGGTTGCTGAGGCCGAGGTTCCGGAAGCTGAAGCTCCTGCAGGAGAGCCGGAAACTGTTGCAGCAGCGGAGGCTCCAGAAGCTGAAGCTCCTGCCGTGGCGCCGGTTTTGCCGTTGCTGCTCAAGGTGGAAGCCCTTGAGCCAACCTGGGTGGGCATTGCTGTGGACGACCAAACGCCGATTGACGTCAAGTTTGACCCCAGCGACACCTTCGAGTGGGAAGCCAACAGCGGGTTCCAGATCATCATCGGCAACTCCCGTTCGGTGCTGCTTTCCTTAGATGGGAAGTCGGTTCCGCTGGAGAAGGACCCGCCCAAGCTGGTTCAGTTGACCCTGGACCGGGATTTCCTCAGTACCCTTTCGGCTCAATGAGCGGTTCACGCCCCGAGTTCCTGCACGCCAAACGCTACCGTCCCCTCAGTCAACTGAACCTTGAACGCTTTGGAGAGAAGGTGTTCAAGGTCAGCGTCTCCATTGCCGAAACCTGTCCCAACCGTGAAGGCCTGGGAGGCATGAAGGTGTGCGTCTTCTGTGACGAGTGGGGCTCCGCGGCTTACCATCAGCAACGGGAGCAGCCCCTCCGGGAGCAGATTCACCTGCACCGGGAACGGATTCGTCGCCGGTACAAAGCCAACAAGTTCCTGGTTTACTTTCAGGCCTACACCAATACTTTCGGTCGCGTCCGGGAGCTGGAGCAGCTGTATGAGCAGGCTCTGACAGAAACCGATGTGCTGGGTCTGGTGGTGGGCACCCGTCCGGACTGTTTGCCCAAAGCGGTGCTTCGGGTGTTTGAGCGCATTGCGGCAGAGCGCTACCTTTCGGTGGAGCTGGGCGCCCAGACGTTTGATGACGCGCAGCTGGACTTCCTCTCGCGTGGCCACGACAGTGCCAGCTCTCTGAAGGCAATCCACAAGCTGCAGCAGATTCCTCAGCTCGACCTGTGCGTTCATCTGATGCTGGGCCTTCCCGGTGAAACGGATGCTCAGCTCCGGGCCACCGCAGAGCTGCTTTCTGATCTCAAGGTGCAGGGGGTGAAGCTCCACAACCTGCATGTGCTCCGGAAGACGCCGCTGGAGCAGCTTTATCACGCTGGAGGGTTTGTGCCGTTGGAGCTGGAGGAATACGCCCGGCGCGTGCAGGTGTTCCTGGAGCATCTGGCGCCCGAGGTGGCGGTGCATCGCCTGACCGCTGTTGCCTCTCGGTGGGAGGAACTGGTGGCGCCCGACTGGACCCGGGAGCGCATGCGACCCCATCAGTTCATTGAGGATCAGCTGGCGGCGGAAGACTCTTGGCAGGGGAAGTTCTATCGGCCCGGGGCCTTTAGGACGAGCGCTCTTGCTGCTTCGCTTGCTCCCACAGCTGCTCCATTTCTTCCAGGCTGGCGTCCTCAGGAGACCGCTCCTGCTGCCGAAGTGCCTGCTCAATGAAGCGAAAGCGGCGCTCAAACTTGGCGTTGGTCTGCCGGAGGGCCACCTCCGGATCCACCTTCAGCTTTCGGGCTAGGTTGGAAACAGTATAGAGCAAATCGCCGACCTCTTCCTCAATGCCGGCTTGGTCCCCTTCAGCCCGGGCTGCTGCGAGCTCGTCGACTTCTTCCTGCAGCTTCTCCAGCACCGCTTCCACCGTCTCCCACTCAAATCCTACCCGAGCGACCCGTTTGCTGAGCTTCTCTGCTCGCATCAACGCCGGCAGAGCGAGGGCCACATCGTCCAGCAGGCTGGGGGCCTCTCCGCGTTCCTGAGCCTTCTTCAGGCGTTCCTGAGCCTTTTGATCCTCCCAGCGGGTGCTGTGCCGTTCCTGATCGCGTGGGGCATCTTCACCAAACACGTGGGGATGCCGCACCACCATTTTCTGGGCAACGGCCTCGGCGACCTCGTCAAAGGTGAATGCTCCGGACTCTTCAGCCATTTGCGAGTGAAAGACCACCTGCAGCAGCAGGTCTCCCAGCTCCTCCTTAAGGGCAGAGAGGTCCTGCCGCGTGATGGCGTCTGCGACCTCATAGGCCTCTTCAATGGTATAAGGCGCCACGGAGGCAAAGGTCTGTTCGCGGTCCCAGGGGCACCCGGTCTGCGGGTCCCGGAGCTGGGCCATGATGAGCTTGAGGGATTCGATGGGCGTCATGGTGAGTCTGAGGTCAGGGTTGGGGGTAACGAGTGCCTCCGGATCTTGGCAATTCCCCGGTGACGTGTCAACCGTCGACCACGGTTACCGGAAAAATTGGTTGATTTTTCAGACCTAGGTCTTATGATGTCAAGTTTGACTTCTACCTAAAGACTTTCGAAGAGAGTTCAACTCATGTCTGTCAAGTGCGATATTTGTGGCAAAACGCCGGGAACCGGAAACAACGTCAGCCACGCCAATAACAAGACCAAGCGACGCTGGATGCCGAACTTGCAAACGGTCCGCATTCCCGTTGGAGACGGAACCCGCGTGAAGAGTCGAGTCTGCACGCAGTGCATCCGCTCCGGATTCACAATGCCTGCCTGAGGGTTGGAGTCCTTCCTATTCCCCTCATGATGACTGAAGCCGCTTCCATCATTTACACGCTGGGTCCTCAGGGAACCTTCAGTGATGAAGCGGCGCGCCTCGCCTTTTCTTCCGACCTCCCGATCCACTACACCCGGACCTTTCAAGAGGCCGTCTTGAACGTCTCGCAGCAACCCGGGAGCGTTGGAGTGGTGCCTGTGGAAAACTCGGTGGCCGGGACCATTGCTCCGGTGCAGGATGCGTTGGTATCGGATCAGCTCCGAGTGATTGGAGAGGTGATCGTGCCGGTGCGGTACGCATTGCTGCTCCAAGGGGCTCCTGATGAGGCGCAAACCTGCTACGCACACCCTCAGGCGTACGAACAGACCAGCCAGTTCCTAGCCCAGCACCTTCCACATGCCCGCTGCGTCTTTTCCGACAGCAACGTGGACTCCGGGGTCCGTTTCCTGGACGCTGTCGCAGATCCGGACTTCAGGGGAGCTGCTGTGGTGCCGACCTCCTTTGCCGACAAGTACCCGGACCGGATCTTTCAGGAAGACATCCAGGACTACTCCAACAACACCACCCGTTTTCTGGTGGTCCGTCGCATGGAGGGCGAGGAATCGTTTGACTTCACTCGGCGAAAGACCTCTATCTTTGTGGAACTGCACGAAGACCGATCGGGCCTCCTCTACGAACTCCTCAGCATCTTTCAGCAGTACGGCATCAACCTGTGCCGGCTTGAGTCTCGCCCCTCCAAGACCATCCCGTGGGCGTACGTCTTCTATGTGGACTTCTACAACACAACTGGGGTGACCGCCTGCCTGGAGTCGCTGATCCAGTCTCAGTTCCGCATTCGGGTGCTCGGCAGCTACGATCAGGTCAGCTGATTTCGCCGAGAGTTCTTGTACTCCGAAAGAGATTTCCCTATTCTTTTCTCCAAGCGACCCGGAGACGTCCGGTGTTGGCTCTTTGCTGTCCTTGGGAATGTTTCAAATGAGGCCCCTATGACCATCAATCGCCGTCTGTTTGAGTCCCTGCTGCACAAGGGAACCCTGCTGCTGGTGCTGTCGCTGAGTGCTCTGACGGCACAGGCGCAGGACAAGATGAAGCTGTCTGACCTGGAAACCAAGAACATGTTCCAGGCGATGCCACCGCCTTCCTCCTGGCCCATCTCCTTTTGGATCACCCTCTTTATTCTGGTGTTCGGAAGCATTGGTTCCGTTTTTGGCATCCGCTACCTGCGGGAGCGCCAAGCCAAGATGGAAATGGAGCAGATTGCAGACGAGCAGGCGCAGATGGGGCTGGATTCGGAGCTTGAGGGCAAGAAGGTCGAAGAGACCACCCGGAGCTTCCTGCATGAGCTGTGTGGCACTGACGACCCGGTTGAGCTGCTCCCGGTGGTGAAGGATCCGAAGCTATTTGAGCAGCAGGTGGCCGCCTATAAGTCCTCTCCTCGCTTCAAGCCAGACAAGCAGCCAAAGATATTCCAGCTCCGGAACAGCCTCAGCTTCAACATCAAGAATCCGGAAGTGCCCTTCCTGCTGACGCAGATGCTGGTGCCGAACGTTCGTTTGGAGTGCCAGCTGGTTCACAAGAACAAGATGGTGAACTTCATCACCACCGTGCTGGAGGTGCATGAGGACCGCTTCATGATCAAGCCTCCGATGGTGAAGCGCCGTCCGGCGAACATGAAGCAGTTCCCGCAGGTCTCCTGTCAGATGCGACGAGAGGGCGATGCGGATTATGAGTTTCAGGTGCGGGTGCTGGATCAGCTCACCGATGGCAATGCAGCAGTGGTGCTGGGCCACACGGACTCCATCCGGAAGATGGTCATCCGGGAGTCGGAGCGCATTCCGTTGGGCATGACGATGGACTTCAGCTTCATTCAGGAGGCTCAGTATGACCTAGAGAAGGGCTTTGGGCACGAGCGTGGTGCTCGGATCCCGCTGAGCGCCAAGGTGATCGACATGAGTGCAGGAGGGATGATGATCACCATCAACTCCATGCCAAACCCGGAGATCTCGCCTGGAGATGTGATGGAGTTTCACCTAGCGCGGGCGAACCTTCGTGGAGTGATGGCCGCCAGCGTGGTGCGAGTGGTAGGAAATGGAGGCGCGTTTAACCTCCACCTCAAGTTCCGGGAAGTGGACCAGTTGGTCCGGATCAAGCTCAACCAATACCTCCACCGTGCCAAGAAGTCTCAGCAGGCGGAGGCGGCATAGTCAGCAGTACTGAACCTCAGTGAAGCGGCTCCGGAGTCGCTTCACGCCCTCCATTGCGTTCTTGCCCTCAAGGACGTCCTTCATCAGCTCCGCCAGTTCTCCCATTTCCCCCTCTTTCATGCCATAGCGGGTCATCTCCTGCACCCCAATCCGCAATCCAGTGGGGTTGCGAGCATCAGTGTCACCCGGGAGCATGTTGTAGTTGAGGATGATGTTGTTGTCTGCCAGCCGACGCGCAATGGCCTTTCCGGGACCATACGCTGAGACGTTGAGGGCAATCTGGTGACTCTGGGTGAAGCCAAACTCAGCGGCCTCCACCTGGACCCCCGAGTCGTGAAGCGCCTGTCCCAAAGCCTGAGCATTGCGGACGGTTTGAGCGGCATACGCAGCTCCGCTGGCCTGCATCTCCCGGATGGTGACCAACAGTCCGGGAAGGGTGTGCAGGTGGTGGCTGCTGGAGGAGCCGGGCATGACTCCTCGGTCAATGCTTTCCCACCACTTGAGCTCTTTCTCACCTTCTAGGTTGCCAAGGATGACCCCTCGCTGAGGCCCCGGGAAGGTCTTGTGTGTGCTTGCATTGATGAAGTGGGCGCCCTCGGCAAACGGGTTCTGAAACTGACCTCCGAGGATCAGTCCAAGGACGTGAGCACCGTCGTAAAGAACCGGGATGCCTTTTGCTCGACAGACTTCGGCGATTTCTTTTACCGGCTCCGGGAAGAGGAACAGGCTTTTGCCCAGCAGCACCATGTTGGGATTGGTCTGCTCCACCAAGTCCACGCACTTGGCCGGGTCTAGGTGCCAGCCGTCCTCTGTGGTGGGCCAGAAGTGCAGGTTGATGGAGTTGTCTCGTCCAGGAAGCAGTGCCTGCCCCCGGACCTGAATGCGGCGTCCGACCACCCCAATTGGGTTGTGGCTGATGTGTCCGCCCACATCGATGGAGTTCACAATGACGGTGTCGCCTCCCCGGAGCAGCGCAAGGGCGACCGCGGTGTTGGCGGCATTGCCACTGATGGGACGGACGTCCGCCTGCTTGCACCCGGCGAGTTCCAGAAACTCCTTGGTGGCCATCGCCTCAATCTCATCAATGTAGCGAGTGCCTTCATAGTAACGCCGGTCAGCGTCCGGAGTATTGGGATGCCCTTCGGCGTAACGTCCCATGAAGTCGTTGGCCTCAATCTGCTTGACGGCAGGAGACTGGACGTTTTCACTGGCAATGAGGTTGATGGCTTCTTGGCCTCGCCACTGGTTCTGACGGTCAACCAAGTGTTGGACATCCTCAATATTGACGCTCATGGGCTCTCTCGTGTAGGTGATGACGGTGGGGTTTAGTATTCCTTGAGGTACTCAAGGCGGGCGTTGACTTCGGCAATGGCGCCTGCTTCCGGAAGGTCGACCTCTCGGTATCGCTCTCCCTTGACGACAATCTGCGGGTGGATGCGCTCAATCAGACGGCTGGCATCGGCTTCGTCAAAGATCACCACGCGGTCAACGGCTTCAATGGAAGAGAGCAGCATGGCGCGCTCCCGCTCATTCAGCAAAGGGGGCTGCCCCTTCTGTTCGGCGATGACGCGGTCGCTGTTGATGGCGACGACGTTGAAACCCCGGAGGACCTTTAGCTGGTGCAGGAACTTCAGGTGCCCGGCGCTGAGGTCATCGAAGTACCCGTTGGTGAAGACAACCGGCTGCTCCTGCTGAGCAAGGTGCCGGGAGAGTTGCTCTAGGGTGACAATCTTGGAGGATGTTTCTCCGAAGTCCATCCGGTGCAGCAGCTCCGGTTTCGTAAAGGAAACGACCCCGACGTGCTGGATTTCCATGCTGGCTGCCAGCTGAGACCAGTAGGCGGCATGCTCAATCGGAGCCTTGCCCGCCAGCATGAAGCAGAGCACGCTGATGACCATGTCTCCGGCGCCGACGACGTCAAAGACCTCCTGAGACTCCGCCTCAAAGAATTGGAAGGTCTGCGGGTCCTTGAAGAGGAGCAGTCCATCCTTGTCGAGGCTGATGACGACGTACTCAAGACCCACCTGAAACTTGAGGTGCTGGGCTGCCCGGAGGATGCTGTTCCGGTCGTTGAGGCTGAAGCCGACGGCCTGTTCGGTTTCCTTGCGGTTCGGCTTGATGAGGGTGAAGTCTTGGTAAACACCATAATCGACTCCGCGGCAGGGGTCTCCGACCACCGGAATCTGATGAGTCTTGCCCAAGGCGGCAACAGAACGGAGCAGGTTCTCTGTCAGGAGCCCCTTTCCATAGTCGGAGACGACAACGGCGTCTACCTCGGTGATGTGCCTTTTGATGGAGTCCAGGATCTGCGCCTCTTCCTGGCTAGGGAGGCTGTAGCCCTTTACAGGGTCCATGTCCATCCGCAACAGGTGGGTGTGCCCAGAGATCATCCGGTGCTTGAGAACCGTGTTGTACTGATCGGACTCCAAAACACCGGAGGCGTCAATGTGGTTCTGCTCCAGAATTTCTCGGATGGTGCGTCCGGACTCATCTTGGCCAATCAGGCCACACGCCCGAACCTGAGCCCCAAGAGCAACCAGGTTCATCATGACGTTCCCTGCTCCTCCTAGGCGCTGATCCTCTCGGACCACCCGTAGGACTGGGATGGGGGCTTCCGGAGAGATGCGGTCCACGGCTCCCCAGGAGTAACGGTCCAGCATCAGGTCTCCTAGGACCAGCACCCGTGGAGCGTGAATCTGCTCCAGTGAATTCCTCAGGGCTTCTACAGTTTCCATGGCCATTTTCTTGAAGCGGGCGGGTTAAGACCGACGTCCCAGGTACTTTTCTAGGAGTTCCACAAACTTCTGGTACGGCTGAGCCCCAGAAAGCAGTTCCCCTTTGACCGTCTTCGCCTCAGGGTCGTAGAGCCCAATGATGAATCCGGGGGTGCCGTTGATGCCGAGGGCCATGCCGTCTTCAATGTCTTGGTTGACTTGCTGGCGGTAGCGGTCTTCATCAATGCAGGTATCGTAGGCGTCCACGTCCTTGATCTGAATCTCCCGACCATAGGCCTTGAGGTTCTTGGGGAACTGAGCCTTCTGGCGCTTGTAAAGGAGGTCGTGCAGGGGCTCAAACTTGCCCTGCTCCCGGGCGCATTCCGACGCCACGGCGGCTTCATCGGCTTCAGTGTGGAAGGTCAGGGGGAAGTGGCGGTACCCGAAGGCAACCCGGTCTCCGTAAGCTTCAATCAGGTTCTGAATCGACTCCTGCACCCGCAAGCAGAACGGGCACTGGTAGTCCGAAAACTCCAGCATCATCACCTGAGCGTCCGAGTTGCCCCGAATGTAGGCGGTTTTTAGCTGAGCTTCCAGCAAAAATTCGGATGGCGGCTCCAGGTAAGACGTCACCCATCCCTTCTCCTGGGCAAGGGCATACTGCTTCCGGAAGTGCTCTGCCCGCATTTGCTGCTCCATGAAGCCTCGAATCTGGGGAGCCAGCTGACTCAGGGTTCCGCGGCTTTGCAGTCCAGAGAGGTTGTAGAAGCTTTCGACTTCGGCATCAGAGATCTCAATCTCCGGAGTGGCCTGGATCTCCTCATGCGTTTTGGCCAGCTCGGTCACACTGTACTCGACCAGCTGCTGAAAGAGGGCATCGTGTAGCTGCTGATTCAGGTCCTGAATCTGTTTGTTCCGGAGGGTTTCCAGGGTGATTGCCTGACCGTCCAGAGTGGCAACAGTGGGGTTGGAAGAGTAGGCGTTGGGGGTTTCTGCCCCGGCGAGCAGGGGCGTGCTGAGGAGGAGGAGGCTGAGCAGAAATGAACGCATGCGAGTTTTTGTTAGTTGATTTGATTGGAAAGGTCGTCTCCATGAAACTCCTCAGCGACCGCCATCTCCATCAAGGTGATGAGGTTTTCGGTGCGGCTGACAAGGTCTGGACTCTCCAGCAGGGCCTGCTTCTCCAGGTTCCCAAAGTCGAGGTTCATGCAGAGGATGTTGACCAGGAAGTGCATGGGAATGGACTGGATCTTTTCCCACTCAATCTGAAGCTGCTTCTTTTCGGTGTACTCCTGAAAGGCCAGGCTGAGGCGCTCCGGATTGTCAGGAGGCTGCGGTTCCTTCAGGTCCACTTCAAAGTCCTGGTAGCTGACCCGGAACTGCCGGAAGAGGGTGTCGACCTCCAGCTCGTGCAGAAGCTGAAAGCGGAGGATGCCATGGAGCTGAATGAGGTAGTTGCCGTTGGGAAGCTTCTGAAACTCTTCAATCTTCCCAAGGCACCCCACTTGATGCAGGGCCTCAGAGTCTGAATCCAGGGGCTGCACCATGCCAATCAGCGATTCCTCATTCATGGCGTGCTCCACCATTTGACGGTACCGGGGCTCAAAGATGTGAAGTGGCAAGATGGCCTGCGGAAGCAAAATGCTTCCTCCTAGGGGAAAGATGGGGATGGTTTCGGAGTAGATCGACATGGCAGGAGTCCGAGGTCACTAACGCGCCGAAGGGGTTAAGGAGCAGGAAACAGGTGGGAAAGCACTTCTGAGTGTGCCAGCAGCTCCTGAGCCTGTTCCGCGTCCTGATGAATCTGTCGAATGAGCGCATCTAGGCTGGAGAACTTCTGCTCCTCCCGCAGGTGGTGAATCGGCCACACCTCAAGCGTTTCGCCGTAGATGTCTTCCTCAAAGTCAAAAATCCACGTCTCCACCGTGGTCGCATGGGTCCCAAAGGTCGGCTTCTGTCCCACATTGGTGACGCCATAGTGCACCCTTCCTCCAATCTGGAGTCGAGACGCATAGACCCCATTGGGCAGGGCCAGTGGCACCTGAGGCAGCAGGTTCGCTGTTGGAATGCCCAGCTGCCGGCCGCGCTGTTCGCCTGCCACGACCGTTCCGAGCAGGCTGTGCGGACGTCCGAGGTAGGTCGGGAGTTCACCGAACTGGTAGTTCTGCAGCAACTGCCGGATCAGCGTGCTGCTGACGGTTTGCTGCTCCACTTGAACCGGAGGCACTTCCTCAAGGGCAAAGGAGTGGCTCTGGCTGAGCGTCTCCAGCAGCTTGAAGTCCCCTCCTCGGTTTTTGCCAAAGCGGAAATCATATCCGATCACCACCTTTTCCAACTGAAAGCGTTCCAGCAGGAAGCGTCGTGCAAATTCTTCAGCCTCCAGCTCGGCAAGCTCTCGAGTGAAGGGGATCACATGAACCGCGTCAAGTCCGGACTGGCTGAAGCCCCGCAGTCGCAGCTCAGGAGTGCAGATCCGGGGAACCTTCTTGTTGGTGTGAACCACCTCCTGCGGGTGCGGGTCAAAGGTGACCAGCGCTGCCTGGCAACCGAGCTGCTGGGCATCTCGGACCACTGCAGCAACCAACGCCTGGTGCCCCAAGTGGAAGCCATCAAAATTTCCCAGAGTCACAACCGCCGGAACAGGGGTGATGCGTTCTTCAGCGGAGTCGATGACTTGCATGAGGTGTTCTGGAGAGTGGGTGCGCGGACGCTCCCGAATCTTAAGGGAAAACTTGAATTCAAACGCTCCAAATTAGCTTCGGACGTGTGAACTTACAAGCAAAGTCTGGTGCGGCGGCAGGGATTCATGCCCCGTGTTCGGGCGGAAAATCGGCTTCGATTTGATAAATCAGCGTCCGAGGCGTGAGGTACTTGAGGTGCGGGATGAGGCACAGGGTGTCCGGAGCGGCGGTTGCTTGAGGCGCCCCAGAGGCGTTCCGGAGGGACTCCAGGGTGAACGACACTTCCTTGCCGCTGGGAGTGAGGGCCAGCAAGCGCATTCCCTCCTGAAGGGGTTGGCGTGTGAACAGGGCCAGGTGCTCTTGCTTGACGGCTTCCACGACCCAGGCCACCAGTCGTTCGTCCCGGATCTGCCGGTGGGGGTTCCGGAGGCGCTCAATGGGGCGTTCTGTGCGGTTGGTCCGGAAGAAGCCATGGGTGGTTCGCGTGGGCCACCGATCACTCAGTTGCTGCGAGGCTGCTGCGTCAAGCGGACCCTTCAGGGCCTGCTTAGCGAGCGCGACCAGCTCAGGAAGCACGGAGAAGTCGGGGTGAAAGCGGAGGTCCAGCCGGAGGGTGTGCAACGCGGAAACGCTGGCCAGACGGTCTAGGATGACGAGGTCCCGGTTGTGAAACATGAAGGTGCCATGCTGGTTTTCCACAATTGGATGCGGGTGCCGACCCTGGGCGTCGGTGCTGATCTGCCGTTCCTGGTAGGGAACAGTAGTGTTCAGGGCGGAGAGCAGCGGACGAGGGCTGTGGAAGAGCAGAAGTCGCCCGGCCCCGAGAGTTTCGCAGGGCGTCTGGAGCTGCTCGGCGTATTGCTGCTGAAGCGCGCCCGGAAGTTCAGAAGAGAGGACGAGGCGGACCAGCTGGGGCGCCAGTGCTGCTTCCCAGCGCTTCAGGCCGGTGAGGTTGTGTGTGTTCCCTTCAACCAGCCAGTGGAGCTTCCAATCGGGGCGGTTGAGCCGAACCCACTCGGCAACTCCCGCATCCTGGGCCCGGAGGTTCAGGTTTGCAGGCAGTTTCAGTTCGTCGAGGGTGCGGATGCCAGCAGCCAGCGTGGTAGGTTCCGCCAGCACATCCCAAACAACGACAGGGGTTAGCCCAGCAGCAAGCGTCTGGTCCAGCAGTGTCTGAAATTCGGGGGTGTCCAGCGTTCCCAAGCGACTGAGCAGGCGGTGCTCCAGCAGCACTTCAGAGAGGCCGGCCTGCTGGACAATGGGAAGGTGCTCAGGATTCAGGAGGTGGGTAGTGAACTCCATCGTTCAGCCAGGAGGAGCAGGCTTCCAGGGTCACTTCAGAGACGGGAAGGTCTTGGGTCAGCCGCTGTTTGTGAAGGAGCAGGACCCGGGTGGCCACTTCAAGTCCAAGGTCGAGCTGATGGGTGACCAGAATCAGGCTGCCTCCGTTTTTTCGGTGGGTGACCAGCAGGTCCTGCAGCCAGCGGACGGAGCTTTGGTCCAGCCCGGTGTAGGGTTCGTCCATCAGCAGCAGCTGAGGCCGGTACAGCAGCACCCGGGCGATCATGAGGCGTTTGGTCATGCCACTGGAAAACGTCCGGACCGGAGCCAGCCGTACGTGTGCCAAGCGGACCTCTTCCAGAACTTCCGGAATGCGCTCATTCAGGTGAGTGGCGCGGTGCAGGGTTCCGAAGAGACGCAGGTTTTCCTCAGCGCTCAGGTCTGGATAAAGCCGGCTTTCATGTGAGATGACCCCAAGGTTCTGGAGCAGGTCCATGTGACAGTCGGCATAGGGCTTTCCCTGGAAAAGCAACTGTCCGGAGGTAGGGCGCGAAAGGGAGCTGATCAGGCGCAGGAGGGTGGACTTTCCGGCTCCGTTGTTTCCGAGCAACAGCACCGATTCGCCAGGCGCAATGTTAGCACTGAGCTGATGGAGAATGGTCCGGTAGCCAAAGCGCTTGGTGACCGCTTCGAGCGCAATCAGAGGCGAAGGCGTCAAGGTCACTCAGCTGCAATGGGGAAGTTCTCATCCATGACCATCTTCTGGTCATCGTTCCAAGCGACAATGCGGACGTACTGGTTGGGCTCGTTGACCTGGTACTCCTTCGAGATCACCCGGAAGCGTCGGATGCGGAACGGAATGGACCGGGCCGGGTTGTACTCCAGTTCATTGGTAAGCTGATCCTGGGGCACCACCAAGACGCCCACGCGTCCCTGCTGGATCTCTCCCGTGTTGTTGGTCAGGTTGAACCGTAGACTCAGGACGCTGTCCCGCAGGTTCATCTTCAGGGCTTCCACCAGCAGGAGCTTGTCAGGGGAGGCCGTGCTGTTGCGTTCCGGTTCGGGGGAAACACCGGACTGAGCCAGGTTCTGGTCCCGGAGGTCCTCCACTTCGGCTTCCACCTGCCGAAGCGCGGTTTCTGTTTCCCGGAGCTGCTCCTGGAGGTCATCAATCTGCCCCTGAGAGGAACGCTTCTCAATCTCAAGCTGCTGGACCACCAGCTCCCGCTGACGCAGGGAATCCCGGAGTTCCTGGAGTTGACGCTTCTGGCGCTCAATGAGTTCAGCCTGCTGGTCGGTTAGGGTCTTCTCTTCCGGAGACTGTGTTTCTGGAGCCAGGGCTTCCTGAGTGTTGCGGTCCACCAGTAGCGCCTGCAGCTTGGCACTCTTCAGTGACTCCTGTTCAAACTGCTCCTGCAGGGTGGCGACTTCTTTGCGGTGGGAGTACACCTGATACGTAATGGTGAGGGCCAGGCTCAGCAGGACGATCACGATGAAAGTGATGACGCGCCTCAAGACACGGCCCCGCAGAGCCCATCTGCGTTTGGCGCCAACGACGTATATGGTGGTTTCCAGATCGCTCATGGTCTGTTTGCTTCAGTTTACCAGTTCCAAGTTCGGTTCCAACCGGTAACGCTGGCCTCCTTGGGGTTGTATGTATCCCATCAGCTCCAACTCGATCAGGGCTGAGAGCAAGTGGGCCATGGGAACCTGGCTCTCCACATGGAGCCGATCCACTTCTTCGATCCCGGAGTTCAGGGCCTTCAAGATGGCTTGGTGAGGCTCTGAAAGCTCGCTGAGCTGCACGTGCTTGGGCGTCGGCAGCGGAAGTTCGGGTTGCTGCACTCCGGACTGGCGCAGGTGCGGCAGCTCCTCCAAAAGGTCCTGAGCGTGCCGAATCAAACGGGCCTGCTGTCGGGCAATCAGAGCGTTTGGCCCCTCGCTGGCGGGAGCATCCACTCGCCCTGGCAGGGCAAAGACCTCTCGATTCTGCTGCAGCGCAAAGGCTGCGGTGATCAAGGCGCCGCTGCGGGCGCGTGCTTCTGTGACAACGACCGCTTGGGACAACCCGCTGATCACGCGATTGCGGATGGGGAAGTTCCGAGCGACGGGGCGCAGGGCCAAGGGGAACTCGGAAACGAGCGCGCCCTGCTGCTTGATGGCCTCTGCAAGTCCAGCATTTTCCGGAGGATAGAGGTGCTGCAAGCCTCCGGCAAGCACGGCAATGGTCGGGAGCCCCTGCTCCAGTGCAACCTCGTGAGCCACCGTGTCCACCCCCCGGGCCAACCCACTGACAATGGTGACTTCCGGAAGGACTTGGGACAATTCTTCGATCAGGCGGCGTGTCTGCTGACGACCGTATGCTCCGCAGGTCCGGGACCCTACAAAAGCGATGCAAGGACCCTTGATTTGCTGCAGACTCCCGGTCCAGTAGAGGACCAGGGGAGGCGAGGCAATTTCCTGTAAAACCCGGGGATAAGCAGATGACTCAGGACAAAGCAGCCGAATCTCTTTAGACTCTTCAAGCAACCTTCGTTCCATCATGAAACTGCGGGTCTCTTTTGCTCGGGAAATGCGCTCAGCGAGTGACGCAGAGGTGCCGGCGTGAGTCAGGTCCTGAGGAGAGGCCTGGAGGAGGGCCTCCACTGAAGAGAAGTGCTGGAGAAGGGCGTTTAGCGTCTTGGGGCCGAGCCCCGAAACGAGGCTCAGGGCCAGCCAGGATAGAGAGGTGGGGTCTGGGTTCACGAACTCCGTTGACGATCTCGCAGGGCCCGCTCGACTTCGCGTTGAGCGTCCTTCTTTTTGATGGAGTCACGCTTGTCATGATGCTTCTTGCCACGAACCAGCCCTAACTCCACCTTCACGCGTCCTCGCTTGAGGTAGAGCTTGAGGGGAATGAGGGTCAGCCCTTGCTCCCGGACCAGCCCATAGAGGCGCCGGATCTCTGAGCGGTGCAGGAGGAGCCGCCGCTCGCGAAGGGGGTCATGGTTGTGGCGGTTGCCAAAGTCGTAAGGCGAGATATGGACGTTGACCAAGAAGACTTCCAGGCGCTCACTGATGCGGCAGAACCCCTCGGTGAGGTTGATCTTCCCCTCGCGGATGCTCTTGACTTCCGTCCCCCGTAAAGCGATGCCCGCTTCAAGGGTTTGCAGGACTTCGTAGTCAAACCGAGCCCGTCGATTGTTGATGAGAACCTTGGTTTCCATGGCAAACCGATTAAGAAAATCTGAAAATTCTGGAGAACCTTCAGTTCAAGAGCAAGCCGATTCCAAGCGGTCCCGGATCCAGGCCTGAGCTTCAGGCAGGGTTTGGAAGGCGCCTTCCAGTTGCTGCTCAAAGGCCTCTTGGAGCAGCTGTCCCATCTGGGGGCCGGGCTTCACCCCGAGGGCAATGAGGTGCCGCCCCTGCAGCAGGGGCTGGGGCTTGCGGTGTGCGACTTCTAGGCGCTGGGCTTCTTTCAGCAACCAGTCTCCTGCCGGAAAGTCTCGACGGAGCGATTCCGGGAGGGTCCTCCCGGAGAAGTCGGCTTGCGCCAGTCGGACCAGCAGCGGAATCGGCACCCGCAGAGCCAGCCGTCGGATCGCTCCGGACGTGAGGCGCTTACGGATGCTGTAGAGGTGGTAAGGCTGCAGGTGATTCTGAACCAGGGCGCAGACGGTCTCCAGCAACGCCTGGTGTCGAGTGAGGCGACCGAGGAAGCGTTGGGTGACCTCGACTCCAACCACGTCGTGTCGAGGACTGCGCCAACGTCCGTCGGCCCACACGGTGGTGGAAGGCTTTCCGAGGTCATGACACAGGGCGCCCAGCATCAGCGCGAGTGCGTCCGGCTCTTCCGGAACCCGCAGGCGGGCGGCTTCGTCAAGGACCATGAGGGTGTGCAGCCAAACGTTTCCTTCCGGATGCCACTCTGGCTGCTGAGGCGTTCGGGTGAGAGCATCCAGTTCTGGGAAAAACCGAAGGCCCTCCATTTCCTCCAGCGCCCGCATGCCCAGAGACGGCATGGGTGCCTGAAGCAGCAGCTTCCGGAACTCTTCAAACAGGCGCTCCGGTGAAACTTCCGAAAGGTCCTGCTGCCGGCAGAGGCGGACTGTCTCCGGATGCAACGACAGCTGGAAGCGTCCGACAAACTGAACTGCCCGGAGTGCCCGGAGGGGGTCTTCGGAAAATGCAGGACCAACGTGACGGAGCACCCGCTGGCGTAAGTCGTTCAGGCCGCCATGAGGATCCTCCCAGCAGGCGGTGAGGATTTCGTAGCCCATGCTGTTGAGGGTGAAGTCCCGGCGTGAGGAGGCTTCTGCAAAGCTCATCTTTCCGTCAGATTCCACCTCAAATCCCTGATGCCCAGCTGCGATCTTGCGCTCCCGTCGCGGGAGGCTGAAGTCGTAGTCGGCGTGCTCGGTTGCAAGCTTCCAGACCCCAAAGCTCTTGCCGACGAGCTGAACCTTCCCGAACCGCTGCAAGACGGCTTCTAGCTCAGGTGCCCGGAGCCCAAAGACTTCGACATCAAGGTCCTTGGGAAGCGGAATTCCCAGCAAGGCATCGCGGACGGCTCCTCCGACAAGGTAGGCCCGTCCTCCGGCGTCTCCCAACGCCTGAGCAAGGTGCTGCAGTTCTTCGGGAAGTGCTAGGGGAGAGGGCGTCATGCGGATGCAGGCACCGGGAGGGTGATGGAAAAGGTGGTGCCCTGCTGGAGGACGGAGTGACACCCAATGTGGCCGCCGTGCTCAGTGATGATGCTTTGGGTGATGGACAGGCCCAGCCCGGTTCCCATGCCTGCAGGTTTGGTGGTGAAGAACGGAGTAAAAAGCTGCTGCAGGGTTTCCGGAGCCATTCCGCTTCCGTTGTCCTGAATGTCTAGGTACAGGTGCTGAGCGTCCGCGTGGGCCTGAAGGAGGATCTCTTTTCTTTCCGTGCCCTCTAGGGCGTCCAACGCATTGTTGATCAGGTTGAGGAGGGCCTGTTCCAGCTGAGTGGGGTTGACGTGCAGGAGGGGCAGGTCGGGCGCCAGCTCCCGGGTCAGGTGCACCCGGTGCAGCCGGAGGCGTCCCTCAATCAGGATCATGGCGTTGTTCAGCAGGGTTTCCAGAGGAATGAACTCGCGTTCCGCAGACTCAGCCCGGGCGTAAAGGCGCATGTGGTCAATGATCTGCTTGATGCGCTGAACCTGCTTGCCGGCTGCTGCCAGCTTGGAGCAAAATCGATCGGGCTCCAGCACCTCCTTCTGCAACTGCATCTGGAAGGAATCGAGCACCATCTGCACGTGCGCCAGAGGGGTGTTGATTTCATGGGCCATGATGGCAGCGAGCTCTCCAATCTGAGCCAGCTTGGACTGACTGATGGCCTTGATCTCTAGGCTCTGCCGGATCTGCTCTTCAGCGCGAGCCGAGGTGAGGTCATGGATGAGGGCCACGCTGTAGAGCGGTTTGTTTTGCTCATCAAAAATGGCGCTGGCAGAAAGCAGAACCGGAAAGAGGGTGCCGTCTTTCCGGCGATAGAGGGTTTCAAACTGAACCCGCTGGCCATGCTGAAAGACCCGGTTCAGCTCGTGTGTGAGGCGTTCCTGTTCCTGCTGTGGCCAGTAGGTTTCCGTGGGTGAGAGGGTGAGGAGCTCTTCTCGGGTGAAGCCGGTCAACTCCATGATCTTCCGGTTGATGGCGACCCGCTGCCGGTTGGCGTTGACCACAATCAGCCCGTCTTCAATGGACTCGAGGATCTCCTGGTTGAGCGCCTGAGACTGGTCGAGAGCCGCTTCCGTCTGTCGGAGCTTGCTGATGTCCTGCGTGGTGCCTTCGCGCCAAAGCATCTGACCGTGCTCATCGCGGATGGTCCGTCCCTTGGAAAGCAGCACGTAGCTTTCCGGAAACCCCTTGATGCGGAACTCGAACTCGGTGGTTTCCTGGTTGGCTGCAATCAGGGCCTTCACCCGCTCTCGGTCCTTTTCGTGGAGGAGCTCAAAAAACTCGGCTCGTGAGCGCGGAGGCGCCTCTCGGCGGAAGAGCTTTAAGGTGGTGGCGTCCCAAAGAAAGCGATCGTTTTCCCAGGACCAGATGCCGATCTCTCCGGAGGCGAGCAGGTTGTCGCGTTCACTGGTGATGCGTTCCAGGGACTTTTGCTGAGCCCGCAACTCCCTGAGCTGAACCCTGGAGAGGAAAGAGGCAAAGAAGACGAGAGTGAAGGTCGTCACCAGCAGCGCAAACCCGTTTCCCCACTGCTGAAGGGTGCTTTCTGCTTCCAGTGGCAGGAGGAGGAGCGTGAGCATCATTCCGGTGAAGAAGAGGCTTAGCTGACGGGGGGGAAACCCAAAACCGGCGATGATCAGCGAGACGGAAAACCACGGAAGGATTTCAGCCGGCGGAAGCCCTGCGAGGATCTCGTAAAGCGGGTAGAGCGCTGTGATCAGGACCAGCCCAAACCGAGTCCAAGGGTTGGGACGCTGGAGGTCAAACAGGTAGAGTCCCAGCAGCACGGTGAACAGGATCCGGACGCCTATCAGACGAGGCGCGGGCCAGAAGTCCAGCAAGGAGGCCACCCCGGTTACCAGCACCAGCCCAAAGGTCAGCGTTTGCAGAGTGAACCGCTGCAGCTCCCTGAGCCTCATGGGAAACTGAGGCAGGGTTGGAGCATACTGACGGATCGACCCCCACAGGTTCTTCAATAAGACAGAGCTCATTTGTTGGGGTGAAGCCGAAGCGGTTCTGGAGGATGAAAGGCGAGCGGGAAGGGGGCTGAGGGAAGCCTGAAACTCATAAACGGGGTGGATGCAGAAAACGGAAAAAAACAGGCGGCAGGATCACTGAGCGGGAGCCTGGGCGCTGGTTGCTCACAAGAGCCGAAGAAGTCGGCCTCTGAGGGGTGCCTGCTAAGGGCGGATGCTCCGGATGGCCTCTAGAAGGGCACTGAACTCCACGGGCTTGGCCAGGCCGGCATCGGCTCCTAGGCGCTTGGCATGCTCCTCAATGGTCATGCCGTCATCGGCCCACATGCCACTGAAGACGATGATGCCCGGATGAGGCTCAGGGGTCCGCTTGATGGCCTCAATGACCTCTTCTCCATCTCCGTCGGGCATGATCAGGTCGGTGATGACGACATCCGGGTGCACCTCGCCGAAACGCTCAATGCCCTCGTTGCCGGTTCCAGCAATGATGACCTCAAAGCCCTCTCCTTCCAGGACTTCCTGCATCAGCTCACGAAGCGCCTGGTCGTCTTCAATGTATAGGATTCTCATGACCCTTCATACTAAGGGGTTTAACTTTAAATCAAAGAGGTTCCACTCTATCGCGTTTTCTTTTGGAAAGACACCCTTATTGGTCCTCATGAGCGTAATTTCTGGTCGTACTTTTTCCGGGAAGCCGGATTGCCTAGGGTGTCAAAGGCTTCACGGACCTTCAGGGTCATGGCCTCGGCCTGTTCCTTGATCCACCCAAACTCGCTGTTTTGGTGCCGATCAGGATGATATTCCTTTAGTTTTTGGTGATAGGCCTTTTTGATTTCGTCCGCAGATGCCTCCGGGTTCACCCCAAGCAGCTGGTAGTACGTTTCCTCCTTGCCTCCGGGAGGTGGAGCGGCTGCAGACGCATTTGCTTCCTCTGCTCCTTCTCCTGTGCCCGGGTCCTTGGGACTGCTCCGGGCCTTTCCTCGGAACTTGAGGTTCCGGAGGGTCTGCTGCAGGACCAGCAGCTGCGTGACCAAGAGCCGGAAGTCTGCATTGGGCGCCTTGCCCTTCTGAGAGATGATCTTCAGCTCTGCTTGAAAGTCCATGAGCCGGACGGCGTGCTCGCGGTGCGCGTCCTTACGGAGGGCAATCCGGAGCAGCTCGAGGGTCTTGGCCAACGCCTCTCGGTAGCGTTGCTCGTCAAGGGAGGGGCCTTCCTTGGCAGCCTTGGTGGCTTTCGGAGGTCGAGCGGTTTTGGTGCCCGGATGCTTTTTCAGCGGTGGTGCCTGTTCCTCCTCCACCTTCAGGTGGTTGAGCCACTTCGGACGTTTGCGGTAGAGGTAGAACCCTGCTCCTGCGAACCCTACCAGCAGCAGCGACGGAATGCCCCAAAACTGAAACGCCTCCCAGCGTGCGCTGGAGTTGATTTCATCCAACAGGGCCTGAGCCTGCGGATTGTTGGGCTCTTGCTGCAGCACCTTCTCAACCTGCACCCGGGCGAGGTCCCAGTTGTTGACCCGCATGCTGGCACGAGCGTTTCGGAGGTTTTGCTGAATCTGGCTCTTGCGTTCGGCTAGGTTGAGCAGCTCCCGGGCTTCTTCGTACTGTTCGCTGTTGCTGGGAACCTTAGCCAGCATGCCGGCGGCGCGTTCGTAGTCGCCCACCTCCATGAGCTGCTTGGCCTTTTCAATCTGGAGCAGGTCCTGCCGTCCCTTGAGCTGCATCTGGGCGCTTCGGCCGGTGGCGTTTCGGGGGTCCAGTGCCAAGAGCTCTCGGGCAAGGCGGTCAACGTCCACCCACTTCCCTGCCTTGAGGGCGGCTTTCAGTTCGTCTTCCAGAAGCGCCTTCTCATTGACCGGTGGCGGTTCCTGGTTGGCAGCAGCCATGGGGTCGAGCTGATTGAGGTAGCGACGTGCAGTGTCTGGGGCATTGAGGCGCCTGAGGCGCTGGGCGTAGGCCTGAGGGGGCTCGCTGTTGGGAACATCCATGAAACGGATCCTTCCCTTGGGATCAGAGTAGGCCATGTGAGCGCCTGTGGGGCTGATGGCCAGCGCCTCAGAGGAACTGATGGCAAAGCGTTCCTGCTCTTGCCCACGGTAGTCCAAAACGATTGCCTCATGCTCATCGTCGTCTCGCTGGACGGCGACCACGGCTTTTTCCTCAAGCAGGGGTTCCACCCGAACCACCTCCGTCTCCTCCGGATGAGGCACCACCAGTTGACGCTCCTTGATGCGGTTCGGAACATCGCCCCAAATGAGGTTTCCTGCCTGATCCAACGACAGGAGTTTGCCATCTGGAAGGAACTTCATGTCCTTGACGGGGAAGAGGTGGTAGTCAAGGTCCGGAAGCTGCTCCTCTCCGGAATAGACACTGACAACGCCTTCATTTTCTTTGGAAACGGCGAGCATGGACGCGTCCTGGCTCTGGGCGTGTCCGGAAGCGTCTGGAACCTGTGCCACGTCCCGGGGCTGCATGGCCTCCAGCGGCGACTCCCGGAGCGTGCCTTTTTCGAGCCAGCGGACGGCGTCTCCCTGGGGGGTGATCTGGATTTGCTCCGTCTGAGCTTCATGACTCCAGAGGCGTTGGTCAGTGGGAATCTCTCCTGTTTCTAGGTTTTCGAGGTTCCACATCTCGAGCCGTTTTTCTCCAGCCACCACCAGGCGCCGCTGCTTGAGGTCTGCTGCGAGCTCCCGGACGGGGTTGTCCTCCGAAGTCAAGACTGCGATGGGTTTGCCACTGGCGCGGTCCAGAAGCTGGACCTTCCCATCGGAGCCATCTGTAAAGCCAGCTGCTAGGACAGACTCATCGGCGCTGTAAACCAGAGCGCTCGCCGGCTCCTCCAGATCGGCTTCTCCTGCAGGCTGAGCAAAGCCCGAGGACTGAGCCTGAGCCACAGAGAAGGAGCCAGCGGTGGCCAGCAGGAGCATCAAGGCAGAAAGGCAGCGCTTCTTCATCAATCGATCTCAGTCTCAGGATTGCCGAAGCAGTTCATCGAAGTAGTGGATGGTGCGCTCCAGTCCCTCACGCAGCGGCACCTTTGGGGTCCAGCCGAGCTTGGACTGGGCGAGGGTGATGTCCGGACGTCGCTGCTTCGGGTCATCTTCTCGAGCAGGGAGGGAGATGATCTTGGAGGAAGATTGGGTGAGGTCGATCACCTGCTCGGCGAGTTCTCGGATGGTAAACTCTCCCGGGTTGCCAATGTTGACGGGACCGATGATGTCGTCTTGAGCCATCATGCGGTAGATCACTTCCACGAGGTCACTGACGAAGCAGAAGGAGCGGGTCTGCTCGCCATCTCCATGCAGGGTCAGGGGCTCTCCCTTGAGGGCGGCCACAATGAAGTTGCTCACCACCCGTCCGTCTTCTGGGTGCATGCGGGGGCCGTAGGTGTTGAAGATTCGGACAATCCGGATGTCGACGTGGTTCTGCCGGTGGTAGTCCATCATCAGGGTTTCCGCCACCCGCTTTCCTTCATCGTAGCAACTGCGGGGGCCAATCGGATTGACGGCTCCCCAGTAGCTCTCAGGCTGCGGGTGGACCTCTGGGTCGCCATACACTTCAGAGGTGGAGGCCTGGAGCATCCGCGCCCCGGTGCGTTTGGCCAGTCCGAGCATGTTGATGGCGCCCATCACACTGGTCTTGATGGTCTTGACGGGGTTGTGCCAGTAGTGAACGGGCGATGCCGGGCACGCAAGGTTGAAGATCCAGTCCCCTTCCAACAGGATCGGTTCCACCACATCGTGCCGGACCAGTTCGAAGTCAGGTCGGGGGAGCAGGTGGGCAATGTTGCGCTTGTTGCCGGTGAAGAAGTTGTCGACGGCAATGACCTCGTGGCCCTCCTCCAGCAAACGCTCACAGAGAAAGGAACCGAGGAAACCGGCTCCCCCTGTGACGATGCAGCGCTTTTTGTTGAAGCTCATAAACTTGATATTCCAGTAAAAAAGAGAAAAGACTCCTGAACCTCCTGAAGGGGGATCCGCTTGAAAAAGGCCCGGTTTAGCGTTTGCTACTTCTTGGAGAGGCGCCTATGATGGTTTGCTCCACTCGAGACATGCATTCCCGGTTCCTCAACCCGTGAATTGTACCGACAAAACAGCAAGAGAGCCACTTATGACAAAAGACGAGGAAAAGAAAGACGACCGCAGGAAGGATCTGGAACTGGCGATCTCCCAGATTGAGCGTCAATTCGGCAAGGGGTCCATCATGCGGATGGATGAGAGCTCGGTACAGAGCGCTCCTGTGGTGAGCGCCGGGAACCTGGCTTTGGATGTGGCGCTCGGAGTGGGCGGGTTTCCCCGCGGGCGGATCATTGAAATCTATGGGCCAGAGGCCTCCGGAAAGACCACCCTGGCCCTGTGTGCCATTGCAGAGGTTCAGCGTGCTGGCGGCACCGCCGTGTTTGTAGATGCCGAGCACGCCTTCGACCGCACCAACGCCCGGACGCTTGGAGTGCAGGTGGAGGAGATGCTGCTGTCTCAGCCGGATTACGGCGAGCAGGCCCTAGAGATCGCTGAGCAGATGGTCCGCATTGGTAAGGCCGACATTGTGGTGGTGGACTCCGTGGCAGCGCTGGTTCCGAAAAACGAGCTTGATGGAGACATGGGGGATTCCCACATGGGCCTCCACGCCCGCTTGATGTCCCAGGCCCTCCGGAAGCTGACAGGCTCGGTCTCCAAGTCCCACACGATCTTCATCTTCATCAACCAGCTCCGCTCCAAGATTGGGGTCGTGTTCGGCAACCCGGAGACAACCACAGGCGGGCAAGCGCTCAAGTTCTACTCCAGCATCCGCCTCGATGTCCGCAAAACCACCCAGATCAAGCAAGGAGACGAGGTTCAGGGGCATCGGGTGAAGGTCAAGGTGGTGAAAAACAAACTGGCGCCGCCTTTCCGGTCCGCTGAGTTTGACCTGATTTACGGAAAAGGAATTTCCCAGTTTGGGGTGCTCCTCGACTATGCCGTCAACCTTGAACTCGTGCAGAAGAGCGGGACGTGGTTTTCGTACAACAAGGAGCGGCTGGGACAGGGGCGCGACAATGCCATTCGCTTCCTTGAGGAGCACCCGGAAATTTCCGGAGAGCTGGAGCGTCTGGTGCGGGAACGGTACAGCCTCCTTCCGGTGAGTGAGGACGCTGAGCCGGTTGCGGAAGATGGTGACGAGTGACCTCCCACACGGCGGCCACCTTCCGAGCAGGAATTGATCGCTACCTCGAAGGCGACCTCCAGGGGCTCTCTGTGGAGCAGGCCCTGCACGCTGGAATCCCGTTGGTGGACGTCCGGACCCCCGAGGAGTTTCAGCAAGGGGCCATTCCGGGGGCTCATAACATCCCGCTCTTCAGTGGAATGGAACGGGCAGAGATCGGGACGCTTTACAAGCAGGTGGGCCCTCAGGTGGCTGTGGAGCGCGGTAAGGATCTGGTGTCTGAAAAGATCCAGGAGTTCTTGGCACCCTTTTCCGCCTTCCAGAAGCAGCCGCTGATCGTCTACTGCGCCCGCGGAGGAATGCGGTCGGCCTCAGTGGTTCGTCTGCTGCAGGCCCAAGGGCATCGCGCTCAGCAGCTTCACGGGGGCTACAAGGCTTACCGCAACCACGTACTCCAGGAGCTGGAGGCGTTTCAGGGCTCCTTCATTGTGCTGCATGGCCAGACCGGGGTGGGCAAAACCCGTATCCTGCAGCGGCTTCCCGATCACCTGGACCTCGAAGGCCTCGCGCAGCACCGAAGCTCGCTGTTTGGGGCGCTTCACCTTCACCCCCGTACGCAACGGAACTTTGAGGGGCTGCTGCTAAAGCAGATCCAGGCGCTTCCTGCCGGACGCCACTGGTTTGTTGAGGGAGAGAGCCGCAAGGTGGGGCCCGTGTTTGTGCCCAAGGCCATCTTTCAGCCCCTCCGGGAAGGCATCACGGTGCTGCTGGAAGCTTCGCTGGAAACCCGTGTGCAGCGGACGGTTGAGGACTACGCCCTTCGCTGTGAGGCGGATGTGCAGGAGGTAGACGCCATTTTGCAGACGCTGAAGATGGCCCTGAGTGCCAAGGTGGTGGAGCACCTGCGCCTCTGCCTGAAGCAGGGTCGGCTGGAAGAGCTGGCTCAGATCCTCCTGACGGACTACTACGACCCCCGCTACCAACATGCAATGACTCGCTACGAGTATGCCCTCCGGCTCTCTGCTGAAGACCTGGACGCTGCGGCCCAGGCTCTGGTTGAGTTCCGTGACACCCTCCCCGACCCACCCCTTCCCAAAAGGTAACAATGCGTCGCTTCGGATGGATTGGACTGCTGTTATGGATCCTCCCTTCCTTTGCTCAAGCAGCTGACTTACCCACCTTTGTGGAAAGCCGAGCAGGGCGTTATCCTTTTGAAATTCCAGAATATGTTTCCGCTGATCAACAGGAGGATCTGGTTCAGTTTTCTCAGCCGTCCTACCCACCGTTGCCCCAGTGGGAAGCCCTGTTTCCCAGCCAATACGAGCCTCCGGAGCCTGGGTGGTTCGATTCCTCAGGAAAGCGCTTCCACGTCGCGTACCGCAAGCTGTTCTCAAACAGCGCCAGCCGTCTTCAGGAGGCCTTGAAGGACTTCTATGCCATTCAGCAGGAGGAAGCCGAAAACCCGACCTCCGAGTGGTACGGACGCTCGCTCTTCTGGAGCGCCCAGGCCTACGCGCGGCTTTACGAACTGAAGAAGGTGGACCAGCGGGGGAATCCGTCGCTCCGGGACCTCGTCGACGCCCAGAAGTCGGTGGAAACCTTGCTGAACCGCAACCTCTTTGAGCTGAAGACTGAGGCCCAGTACACCAAAGCGTGGCTGCTGGGACGTCAAGGGGTTGGAGACAAGGCGCTGGCGTGGCTGGAGACCACTCGGAACGACTGGGCCAAGCACCCGACCCTGTCGCCTTACTTCTGGGAACTGGAGTTTTTGCTGCAAAAGCTTCTGAAAACCGGCAATCCGGAAGAGACGCTCCAGCTGTGGGTTCGGAGCACGCCGACTCCCAAGGTGCTGCTGTTGCTCGGGCAGGAGTACTACCAGCAGGGGCAGTGGGAGCGTCTGCGAGCATTCGTGGATACCCGGTTTGAGAGGAATTACAACGAACCGATCATGAAGGAACTGCTCCAGCTCCGTGTAGCAGCCGAAATTCATGAAGCACGCTGGGACGCTGTGGAAGAGTGGGTGGGCCAATTGGAAAAGCACAGCGGCTCCAGTGACTGGACTCAGCGAGTCCGGGGACGCTTGGCTCTGCAGAAGCAGCAGTGGGACGTGGCCCTGGCCCTCCTCAATCAACTCCGGGATCCTCAAATCCGCACCCGACAGGCCCAAGACATGGTCCGGAGCGCCACAGCCACCCGGGAGTTTGGCTGGATCCTCCGCCTCACGCTTCCAGTGGATGACCGGAAGGGCTGGGAAGGGGAATACGAGCTGCTGCGGGCCTACGCGCAGCTCCAGCAGGGAAGAAACGAGGCCGCTTACGATGGGTTCAAGCGGGCGGAACAGACGGCCCGAGCGCCACAAATCAAGGAGTGGTCCACCTTCCTCCGCCTGAACTACGACCTGCGACGTCAGAATTGGGAAGCCGCCTGGGCCGAGAATCAGGCGCTGCTTGCCGAATATCCCGAATCCCCCCGGCGCCCGGAGTACTTCTTCTGGAACGCGGTGCTGCTGCACCAGCGGGGGCAGTCTTCCCGCTTTGTGCTGCTCAGCCTGCGTCAGATCCCTGAAACGGTGGAGCGTGCCGATGACCGGTTGCTGCTGGAGGCGGCGTTGCTGCTGGACCAGCAGGAGTGGAACGGGGTCCTCTCTCGGACGGAAGCACTGGAACAGGAACACCCGGAGTCCCCTCTACTCGAAGAAGCGTTGCTCTTTCAGGCAGAGGCACAACAGGCCCTGAATCAGCCTGAAGCGGTGCTCCAGCTGGTTGAGCGCCTTCGGAAGCAGTATCCGGAGCCGCTGCGTCCGGTTCGGCTGACGGTGATGCAGGCCCGGGCGCTGCTCGCGCTGGAGCGTGCCGAAGAGGCGGATCCGCTGCTGGTTGCCGAACTGAAAGCGCATCCGGTGTTTCCGTTAGCGGAACTGCGCGTCCGGACGCTGCAGGCGCTGAGCCGGGATGCTGAACTGGTACGCTGGAGCAAGACGCTGCCCATCCCGACCTGGGAGCCTGTTCAGCAGGCATGGCTTTATGAACAGCAGGCAGATGCGCTCTACCGCCTTCAGCGTTGGGAAGACGCCCGTGAGAGCTATGAAGTGGCCCTGCTCAATGCGCCTCCGGAACGGATTCGCCCCATGCGGTTCCAGCTGCTGAAAATTGCCAACCATCAGGAGCAGTCGGAACAGTTTTTGAACGTGGCAGAGCAGCTTCTTGCGGAAAATCAAACCGACTCAGTGGCCATTGAGACCCTGGAGCTGCTGGTCGCGTTTCACGTGAAACAAGAGGCCCCAGAACAGGCGGCGCCCTACCTGCGTCAGCTGGCCCGTCACTATGAGCAGCAGGTTCAGCAAAATGTGGAACTGACGGTGCCCGACCGTGTGGAACTGCTGCTGCGCTTGGGACGGATCCATCAGGACCTCCGCCAATGGGATCAGTCCGAGCGCTGGCTTTCAGAGGCTGAGCAGACGAACGCCGCGTCTGGTGATGCTCAGAAAGCGACTCGGCAGCTCCGGATTCTCAAGGAACGCGGGCACCTGGCGTTTCAGGTTGGAAAGCACAGCGAGTCCCTGGCGGCTCACCTGAAGGTGATTTACCTCGACCGGAGCCTCTCAGTAGCAGATCGGTTTGAGGTGAACCGAATGATGGCCGAAAGCTACTGGGCGCTCAAGCGTCCGACAGAAGCCCGAGCCGTTTACAAGAAGATGCTCCGTGAGTTTGAGGCTCCGGAGTGGCAACAGCTCATCCAGAAGCGTCTGGATGAACTGGCAACCCCCTGACTGTTTCACGTGAAACGCGCATGAAAGCTCCTTTTCGTATTGTTGCGATTGATGGTCCCACAGGCGTGGGAAAGAGCACGCTGGCCCGTCAGTTGGCGACCCAGCTTGACTTCCTCTATGTGGACACCGGGGCGATGTTCCGGTGCCTGGGCCTGGTGTGGCAGCAGTGGAATGAGAAAGAAACCTCTGAGGTGCTCCGGGACATTGGCAACTCGACTCAAATCCACGTGGAGGCCGCCCGCTTCTTCTGCAACGGTGAAGAGGTGACCGATGCGATTCGGACTGAGGAAGCCTCGATGCTGGCCTCGCGGATCAGCCAGTTCCCGGAAATCCGGGAAGCCATGAAGGATCAACAGCGTCGAGTGGTGTTCCATGCCGAAGAGCAAGGCGTTCCGGGTGCCGTGCTGGAGGGGCGAGACATTGGGACCGTGATCTTTCCGGAAGCGCCCTTCAAGTTCTTTGTGGATGCGGCTCCTGAGGTTCGAGCGCAGCGGCGCTTGGAACAGCTTCAGGCCAAGGGAGAGAGTACGTCGTATGAAGCGGTGCTGCAGGCCCTGCAGGAACGGGATGAACGCGATCGAAACCGAAGTGTGGCGCCGCTCCGGCAGGCCGACGATGCGATTTTGGTCGACACCACGCACCGGACGGTGGAGGAAGCGCTGGCGTTCATGCGGGATCAAGTGACTTCAGAAGAGAAAGGATAGGCCATGAAAGCAGTCATTTTGGCGGCCAACAACAGCCCACGGCTTCAGCCCTTTACCGAAACACGAGCAAAGGCGATGATTCGCGTGGGAGGCCACTACATCCTAGAGTACACCCTCCAGGCGCTGGGCGAAGCCGGCATCCGAGAGGTGCTGTTGGTGGTGAATCATCAGCAGGACGCGCTCCGGCGTTTCTTCGGCGATGGCTCCGCGTGGGGACTGCACCTAGATTACGTAGTGCAGGAGCCGGTGTTGGGAATTGGCCATGCTCTGGAAGCCTGCCGGACGCGGCTGGAGAATCAGTCCTTTCTGCTGGTGTACGGAGACACGCTGTTTCATGGAAATCCCTACCAGGCAGCCCTTCAGGCGTATTCGGGCTCAGGAGCATCGGTGGCGACGGTGGCGTTGCCTCCGTCTTCGCAAAACTTCGGAAACGTGTACCTGGACCACGAGATGCGCATCACGCGTTTGGTGGAAAAGCCTCAGGACACCATGGCCAACTACGTGCTGGCCGGGGTTTTTGTCCTCACTCCGCAGATCTTTTCGTGCCTAGAAGCTTGTGAGCAGGACATGGCCCGGTCGCTTCAGCAGCTGTTGGCTGAGACCAAGGTGCAAGCCACCATCTGGGAAGAAGGGTGGATCGACATCATTTACCCCTGGCACATCCTTGAAGCGAACCAGATGGTCATGGACACTTGGACCTGCTCGTCCATTGATGCTTCCGCCAAGCTGCTGGGGAACGTCCAGATTCAAGGGGCAGTCATCATTGAAGAGAACGTGGTCATTGAGTCCGGAAGTGTTCTGAAGGGTCCCTGCTTCATTGGGAAAAACAGTTACATCGGCAACAACACCCTGGTCCGGCACTACAGCGCAGTGGGTCCGCAATCATTGGTGGGCTACGGTTCAGAGCTGAAAAATTGCGTCATTTTCGGAAGCAGTGACCTCGGCCGTCTTTCCTTCATTGGAGACAGTGTGGTTGGAGAAGGCGTGCAGCTGGGGTCAGGGGTGACCACGGTCAACCACCACTGGGACCAAAACACCGTCCGGTGCTCTCTTGCTGAGGGAACCGTTGACACACAGCTACGAAAAGCCGGTGCCTTCATTGGAGACGGCTCCATCATCGGAGCCCGTCACACGATCTCTCCTGGTTCCCTGGTTCCCAGCGGAACCGTCCATTCTGATAACCTCAGCCTGTAACGTGTATGTGTGGCATTAGTGGAATTGTTAGCGCGGAACCGATTTCTCAGCGCTTGCTGTCATCCATTCGGAGCCAGGAGTACCGAGGGTACGATTCCTGTGGCATGGGAACCCTGCACGAAGGGATCCTGCACATCAGAAAGAGCACCGGGGGAGTGGATGAGGTCAACGCCAAGGAGGACCTCCTAGCGTTGCAAGGAGCCCTGGGCATTGCGCACACCCGTTGGGCCACCCACGGTGGAGTGACACCGGAAAACGCGCACCCGCATCGGTCTATGAACGGCGAGTTTGCCCTCGCCCACAATGGCATCATTTCCAACTATCAGGAGCTGCGAGAGGAGCTCAAGGCCCAGGGGATTCACTTTCACTCTCAGACGGATACGGAGGTGCTGGTGAACCTGGTTCAGGTGTGCTACCAAACCGCTGGCAGCGTGGAAGAGGCTTTTGTGACGGCGCTGCAGCGAGTCGAGGGGTCGTTTGGTGTCATCCTCATGACCCCTCATGAGCCAGAGACGCTGTTTTGCGCTAAGCATGAGTCGCCCCTCGTCATTGGCTTGGGGATCAATGAAAACTTCATTGGCTCGGACATCAACGCCTTTTTGGAGTACACGCGCCGCGCCGTGGTGCTGGAAGATGGGGAATACGCCATTCTCAAAAAGGACACCTGCCGCGTTAAGCAACTGACCAATCAGCAGCCTGTGGATAAGTCGATCCTGATGGTGGACTGGGACACCGAGACCACCAAGAAGGGCGGGTTTGCTCACTACATGCTTAAGGAAATCTTTGATGAGCCTCAGACGATTCGGCAAGCCCTGAAGGTCCCGGACGCATCGGTTCATGGGCTGGCGCGCATCCTAGAGACGTCTCAGCAGGGGTACCTGATGGGCGTGGGGACCACTTACTACGTGGCGCAGATTGCTCAGTACCTGTTCTCACAGATGGCAGGGCGTTACTTACCGACCATCAGCTCAGATGAGTTTGCCGAAGTGTCTTCCATCCAGGCCGGGGATGCGGTGATTGCGGTGTCTCAGTCGGGAGAAACCTATGACACCAAGACGGCGCTTCAGTACGCTCAGCGTCAGGGCGCACAGACGGGTGCCGTGGTCAACGTGATGGGATCGTCCATCAGCATGCTTGTAGACCACGTCGTCATGCAGGGGTCCGGACCGGAGATCTGTGTGGTTTCCACAAAAGCTGCTCTGGCACAGGTGATTCTGCTGATGCGGACGGCGTTGGAGTTGGGGGTCCGGACCGGGCGTCTGACCCCTGAGCAGGCCAAGGCCCATCACGCGTCTCTGGAGGCGCTTCCAGAAGCCGTGGAAGCCGCGTTAAACGAGCAGTCGGGCTTCCTCCGGAACCTGGCGCGCCAGACGCATCAGGTGCAGAACTGGCTGTTTCTCGGGTGCGGAATCTACTACCCGGTGGCCATGGAGTCTGCGCTGAAGATGAAGGAAGTCACCTATCAGCACGCGGAAGGCATGCCCGCCGGCTTCCTCAAGCATGGAACCCTGTCGTTGATTGAACCCTCTGTGCACTCGCTGTTCTTCATTCCTCCGCCGGAGCAGAAGAGCCTCCACGATCGTACTCTGATCGCTATGGAGGAGATCCGGACCCGTGGCGGAACCGTTGTGGGCTTCTGCTTCAAGGAAGACGAGAAGGCACAGTCCATTCTGCATCACCCAGTGGTGTTGCCCTCAGAGTCTTCCTTTACAGCGCCTTTACTGCAAATGGTCATGGCCCAGCTGCTCTCATACTACACGGCACTTGAGCTGAAGCGCGCCATTGACAAGCCAAGAAATCTTGCCAAATCAGTCACAGTCGGATGACCTCACTTCCAGATCGCATTCAAGGGACCGACGGCATCCGTGGGCCCGTTCACCTCGCTTCTGAGTTTCCTGGCCAGGACCCGCTAACGGTGTGGGCCCAACAAGGAGTACTGACAGAAGCGTTTTTTGAGCTGTACGCCTACAGTGCCTGCCAGATGGTGCTGGAAACCGGATGGGCTCAGCCTGGAGACGAAGTCGTCCTTGGGTGGGACACACGAGACGCGTCCGGAGCCTTTAATCAGGCTGCAGTGCGCGGCGTGCGGAAATCTGGACTTCACGCCGTGGTGGTGGGAATTCAGCCCACTCCGGCGGTGGCCCTGTACCTGGTGAAGCGTCAGGCGGCCCTGGCCCTGATGCTAACGGCGTCTCACAATCCTGCCCACCAGAACGGCATCAAGGCGTTTCTCGGTGAAAATGCCCTCAAGCTCTTCCCGGAAGACGACCGGCGCCTCACCCGTTACCTGAAAGAAACCTCCTGGGCTCAGCTGCAGGAGCTGGAGCCTGAAGGGATGCTCCGGGAGGCAGAGGACGGCGCGTGTGAAACCTTTGCGGCATTCTGCCACGATCCCCGGAACTCCTGGCTTGATCGCCTGCCGCAGGACCTGTTTCTGGTGGCAGATGCTGCCAACGGTGCGTATGCCCCCACCTTGGACTCGCTGTTGGAAGGCCTTCCACACCGTGTGGTGAACGCGGCCCGAGAGGGCATCAATGCACGTTCCGGAGTGGCCGACCTGGAAGGCGTTGAGGAAATTCTCCCGGACGAAATTCAGTCCGGACGGTTTCAGGGGTATCAGGCACTGGAAGTGCTTCTGGAGGAAGGACGCCTGTGCAAACACGAGCGCAGGGAGCGGCTGGCTCTGGGACTGGTGTTTGATGGCGATGGCGACCGTTGCTTTCTGATGTATTACGACCCTGAGGCTGATCGGATTCGGGTCAACACGGGAGATACCTGTGCGTTGCTGCTGGCGCGTCGCATGACCGGCAAGCGCTTTGTGAACACTGTGGAGAGCGACCTAGAAGCCCTCCGGACGGCACGGGCACGAGGATGGGCGGCCACTCAGTGTGCTGTTGGCGATAAGTGGATCCTCTGGCAGGCCCTCCGGAGCGAGTGGGAGCAGCGTGCGGAAATGCTGAGCGAGCCAGTCCCCGAGGTTCAGGCCCTTCTTGACGCCATGGGAACGATGGAAGCGGAATCAAAGCACGATGCGCTGCACCTGTCGCTTCTACTGCGTCAGGCCCGTGCGGCTCTTTCAGAAGATGCATTGGAGTATCCGGATTTTGGGCTAGGCTACGAAGAGTCCGGCCATGTGATTACGCCTGGGTGGCTGCAGGATGACTCCGGAGCAGAGCGAGTGGTGTATGTGGGAAATGGCCTCAAGACGGGTTTCAACCTGCTCGCTTCTCTGGAGTGGGGTTCTGTGGTGGAAACGCTGGATTCGTTGAGGACGCCTTACGCAAATGGGCACCAGCGCAGCCGCCCAGTCTACTACGTGAACAGTGAGGCGTTGCTTCCGGGACATGCGGTGCGGCAGCAGCTGTTGGAGGAAATGAAAACCGCACTCCGGGAGACCTGGCCCGAAGGCGAGCAGCGCGAGCTCTTTCTCCCAGAAGAACCCACCATGCTGGCGATTGAGCTTTGGGTGAACCAAGGCATCGAAGCGCTCCTCTTCATCCGGAATTCCGGAACGGAGGACAAAGCAACGCTCTACGTTCGAGGACAGCGCCGGCACCAAGAACGGTTGGAACAGGTTGAGGAACAGCTGTTCCGCTCACTGTTGCGGGACCTCAAGGATGACTCGAAACCACAGGGTCGTGCCGAACTGGAGGTGCTGCGTCACATCCGTTCCGGCGCCCCCATTCAGGTGCAGGAGCGGGTCTCCCTAGAGCACCTGCTCCACGAGATGCATGCCCGCCAGTCACTGATTCGGCGCGTGGATCAGGAGTGGACGTTGACCCACTGGGGAGAGATGCGACTCGCCTTTTCTGAACGTTCAGAATAAATATATACTCAGTTCAAAGCAGGAAATCACAGCAGCAGAGGCGCCATTTCAGAGTTTTTTGCCAAGCTGAAGGAGGCCTGGGTCGCCCAGGGAATGACCCAGACGTGGGGGCCGGTGAGCACACCCAGGTGGGACTACGTCCGTTGGGTGACGGACCTTCTGGATGCCTGCCTGCCCCTGCATGGAGTGCCGTGGACGCCGCAGGCTCCGCATGAGGAACTCTCTCCTTTTTACGAGCTTGCCAAGCGTCTGGACCCTGCTTACTTCCGGGAAGAGGAGGTTCGCATCGCTTTGCGGCAATGCCCAACGCTGGAGGAGGAACCTTGGACGCAGTGGATGCGGCAGCTCCTGAGCGTGGTGCGCAAGACGCAGCTGACGCCGCAGTCGTTCCGAACTCGTGAAACGCTGGAAGCCTGGTGGGGCTTGTTTCCGGAGGCGTGCAGCTGGGAAGCCGTTGGTTGGCTGGCAGCGCAGGGCGTGCGCCTTCCTTATCGCTGGAAAGGGGCCCGGGTGTGGAAACGCTACACCCAAGGCACAGACGATCCGGGACACGCACGCGACTGGATGGTTGCCTGTCAAACGGCAGGCTGGGCCACTCCGGAAGAAGTCGACCGTGCGGCAGCGTGGTTGGGAGGAGCGTGGGAGCATCTGGCAGGAGGTGCCTGCGGACGCGTTCCCCTCTGCGAGAGCTGCCCCCTCCAAACGGACTGCTGCTGGGCTCAGGTCCCTCAGGCATCCGGGGCCCTGCCTCAGAAAAACAGCGAGTTGCTGGAGTGGATTTTGCAGGATTGTGATGAAAAAGAACAGCAGGCCCTGGTTTCCCTGACGGCTGGGCAACCTCTGGTCTCGGCGCTGGCTGCGGAAACCCTGCAGCTTCGGATCGAAAGCCCGCGCCTGAGGGATCGGTTGCATGCGCTCCGTGAGGTGTGCCAGCGGTATGGCACCACTGCTTTGCAACCCGGAGCAGCCTTCCGGAGCAGTCAGGACCTCTTTCACCACTTTCAGCAGCGGCTGAGAGACAAGAAACAGGAGCAATTCATCGTTGTGATCTTGGACAACAAGCACCGTTACTTAGAAGAGCGCGTGGTCACTCAAGGCCTGCTCAACCGGAGCCTCGTCCATCCCAGGGAGGTCTTTGCGGGTGCCTTGGAACGTCGCGCTGCAGCGATCATCTGCCTGCACAATCATCCTTCCGGTGACCCGGAACCTTCTCAAGAGGATCATCGGATCACGGCACGCTTGGTGGAGTCTGGCAAGATTCTGGGCATTCCGTTGCTGGATCATCTGGTGATTGGGGAAGGACGTTACGTGAGCTTTGCCGATGAAGGGTGGTTATGAAGAAGGTTCAGGATCATTACTTTCACCAAGCCAAGCGTCAAGGGTACGCCGCGCGCTCCGCGTTCAAGCTGGAGGAAATTGATCGGAAGCACCACCTGCTCCGTCCGGGCCTGCGGGTGCTGGATTTGGGATGCAGCCCAGGCTCCTGGATGCAGTATGCGGCCAAACGAGTGGGGCGTGAGGGTGAGGTGATTGGGCTCGACCTGAAGCCGGTGACCGCCAAACTTCCGGAACAGGCGCGAGCTCTGGAAGGAGATGTCTTTGAGTATGGGGCGGATCCGGAGTGGTTGGGAGGACCCGTGGATGTGATCCTGAGCGACATGGCCCCCAAAACCACTGGCATCCGTTCAGTGGACGCCGATCGGTCGCATGCGCTGAACCTGCAGGTGCTGGCGCTGACGGATACGTCGCTGCGGACCGGAGGAAATCTGCTCGTTAAGGCCTTTCAAGGGGCTCCATTTGAAGAACTCAAGCAGGCCTTCCGGCAGCGCTTCCAGCAGGTTAAAGTGGTGAAGCCTAAAAGCTCCCGCCAAGAGAGTGTCGAAATTTTTTTACTGGGTCAGCATAAACAGGAACTGGTCTCATGAACAACGAATCAGCCATTAAGCTCAACTTTGACACCGCCTGTCGCTTTATGGCACAACAGGCCTTCTTGCAGGCCATTGAGTACTTTGAACGGACCAAGCAGGAGGGGGTGTACACTCCGGATACCCTGCGCAACATGGCCTGGTCGAACCTGCGCCTTGCCGAGGAGGCCATGTTCAAGAACCGCAGTGAAACTGCTGAAAAGCACTTGGCGCTTGCAGACGATTTCTACCGGGAAGCCGGCAAGGCGTTTCTGGAGTTGAAGGAGGAGAAGCGCTCCAAGGAACTGGTGGAGCGAGTAGAGATGCGCATCAAGGATTGCCGGAAACGGGTGTCAGACGTCCGGTGCTACCGAGAGTTTCTGGAACGGCGCGCCGAGTTCGAGTCACTACAGAAGGACAAGTCCCGGCGGACCATCACCGAAAGTGGGGCCCTGCCGGTTTCTGCCATTCTGGAAATTGAGGAAAAGACCTACGCGGACTGAGTGAACTGCACCGGACGCCCCAAGTGCTCACTCAGCAGACGGGAGAAGCAGCCCTCGAACTCCTCCTGCTCGGCCTGGGCAAACCAGACCTGGCGTTCCGAATCAAAGCCGAAGTGCCAGCCGCGTGCGTTACCCGCCAGCCAGACCTCATGAATGGCCCGTTGCGTGTTGAGGACGATCTTGCGCCGACTGGCCTCATGCAGGATCTCCAGCTTGTCCGCGGTGCGGTCGTAGTCCAACTCTTCTTCGAAGTCCCCTAGAAAATCCTCGACGTCACGAAACAGATCGGCGGTTTGCTTCAAGTATTCCTTATCGTTCATAGCACTCGTCAAATAGTTGTTGTGAAAGCTCTTTTATCGTGACTCTCGCGCTGGGGAGAGTCAAGCCTCTGTCAGGAAAGACGGTATGAAAACACTCGACGTTCAACTGCCCGGAAGGGAGTACGCCATCACCATTGGTGCCTCGGTGCTGCAGGAGGACCTGGCGGCCGCAGTGGCCCGTCAGGGCGCCACTCATGTGGTTGCCGTCACCAACACAACCCTGATGGACCTCTACCCGCACTGGATTGAGAAAGCGCTCGCTGGCTCCCACCTCCGGGTGCAGACCTGTGTGCTTCCGGATGGAGAGGCTTACAAGACGCTTGAGGTGCTGAATCAGGTGTATGACTTCCTCATGGAGGCCTCTGCCAACCGCAAGACCCTGCTGGTGGCCTTTGGTGGTGGAGTGATTGGGGACATGGTCGGGTTTGCTGCAGGAACCTTCATGAGGGGCATTCCGTTCATTCAGGTCCCCACCACCCTACTGGCGCATGTGGACAGCAGCGTTGGAGGCAAGACGGCGGTGAATCACCCGTTGGGGAAGAACATGATCGGCGTCTTCAAACAGCCGGAGCATGTGTGCATCGACCTAGAGTTCCTGAAAACCCTTCCGGAGCGGGAACTGCGGGCAGGCTACTTTGAGCTCGCCAAGCACGGCTTCATCCACGACGCCGAGCTGCTGAGTTTTCTGGAGACAAAACCGCTCCTGCCACTGGACCTGTCGTTTCTCGAGGAAGCGGTGTGGCGTTCCTGTCGCGTCAAGGCGCGCATTGTGGAGCAGGACGAAACCGAAGCGGGCCTTCGGGCGACCCTCAATTTTGGACACACCCTGGGGCACCTGCTGGAGACGCACGCAGGATACGGAACCTGGCTGCACGGGGAAGCCGTGGGGGTGGGAATGCTGTATGCGGCTTTTGCCTCTTGGCAGTGGAGCCACCTCTCGGAGGCAAACTGGATCCGGGTCCGGGATTTCCTGCTTCCGCTCCTTCCGCAGGTAACGCTTCCCCCGCTGACAGCAGAGGTGTTTGAGAGCCTCATCCTCCATGACAAAAAAGCGTCTGACGGAGGAGTCAGCTTCATCTTGCTGTCCGGCATAGGACGGTGCCAAATCCGCAAGCAGACCCCCGCCCATGAACTCTGGACGCTGTTTCAGGCGTTTCTTCAGGAGTTTCCGGAAGTCTGCCGCCTGGAGTCTTAAAATTCCTGTTTGAAACTCAGCCGGGTTAAGGCAACAATGAGGGCCACTAACGAATTGGACAAATGCGATGCCCGTTACCTACACCCTCCTCTGGTTAGTTCTTGCTGTTGCCACAGTGGCGTATGGCGGTTTGCTGCTGCGCCGTCGGCGTGACCTGCTGTCGTGGGCCAGTTTGGGAGGACGAGCGCTGCTCCTGGCCGCCTTGATCATGTTGGTCGAGGCGGCCAGTGCCACCTTTGCTCCGCCACCTCAACCGCTGTATGTGTTGGTAGACAGCAGTGCGAGCGTCCGCCAGACCCTCAACCTTCCCAAAGGTCCGCTGGACCGCTGGGAAACGTTGCTGCCGGCGGCCTTCCAAGACGTCTTGGACCAACAGTTTCCCGACCATCAACCTTACTACTTTGACCTGCTGGAGGCAGAGTCCTCCAGTGAGCAGTCTCCACTCCAGGAAGCATTGGGACGGTTGATCCGGCAAGGGGGAATTCCGGAGGGCAGTGAGCTGTTGCTGATCAGTGACGGCAACGACACCAGCACGACCGAACTTCCCACCGCTCTGGCTCAGGAAGTAAAGGAAGCCGGATGGGTGCTGAATGCTTGGTATCCGCAGCCTGCGCGAAGCAATGAAACCTGGCTGGGAGAGGTGGCGAATCCACGGGTGGCGTTTGTGAACCAGTCCACGCGGATGGTGGTTCAGGTCCATTCCAATCTGGAAACCGCAGGAATGAGCAGCCTGATCCTCATGGATGGGCAGTCGGTTCTGACCCAGCGGTCGCTGCAACTCCCTCAGGGGCCTCACCAGGAACAGGTGGAGCTGGAGTGGACGCCCACCCGGACGGGAGAGGCGCTGCTTTCGTTGCGACTGATTCCGTTGGGGGAAGAACCGAATGTGCACGACAACCTGGCCTACCTCCCACTGACGGTCCGGACGGCACGCCTGAAGGTGCTGCATATTGCGGGACGTCCCGGGTGGGACGTGCTGCACCTGCGCCGGCTGCTGAAGACCCTCCCTGAGCTGGACCTCATTGCGTTCTTCATCCTCCGGGACCCCTTTGAAGACGCCCAGAATGTCCCGGAAGGCGAGCTGGCGCTCATTCAGTTTCCGGTCCGGGAGCTCTTTCTGCGGGAGCTCTTCAAGATGGACACGGTCATCTTTCAGAACTTCGACATCAAGAAGTACCTAAGGAATCCTGAGTTTCAGCGGGCGTTCCAGCGGTACCTCGCCGGCGGCGGACGCATCATTGCGATGGGAGGCGAGCAGTCTTCCGGGCAGGGCTACCAGGAGCTGTTTTTGACGGCGGATGAGCGCCTGGAGCTGCAGCCGGTTCATGAGTCGCAGTGGCAGTTTGCCGAGTCAACGCTCCTGCCTCCGGATTACCTGCGCCAGCAAACGGGGTTTCAGCAGCTTCAGGTGGCAGAAGACGCTTCGGCAGTGCTGCGGCGGACGCCCTTTCGGCTGGGACGTGTGGACTGGGTGGAAGACCCCATCAGCTGGCGGTGGCGCTACGAGCCTGCCAATGCCGTCACCGATCACCGCTACGCGCTGTTCTGGCAGTCTCTGCTGTACCAGCCCCTTCATGAACGTCAACGGATGTTCTGGGCGCTGCAGTCCCTGCGACCGCGTCACCGCTCGGAATCGATTGAAGGCCTCCTGCACCTACCCACTCACTCAGACACCGTGCAGTTGACGGTGACGGAGCATCAGCTCGGTCAAAAAGTCTATGAGGAAGCGCTGGCAGTTTCCAACCAGACCACCTATATTCGACTGTCGGACCTGCAACCGGGACAGTACGAGCTGAACCTGTCGTGCGGTTGCTCTGACATGCGAGACGCCACCTTGCCATTGGTTGTGGTGGGAGACTGGTTGGAGGCCCATGACCTCCGGCGCAACGACGCGTGGCTCAATGCCCTGACTCAGCAAACTGGCGGCCGCCTCTTCAGTGAATAAGCATGAAACCGTTTCTGAACATGATTGGGCTGACCTGCCTGTTGGCAAGCTGTAGTCCCTTGGCGGTGGAGCTCACGCCTCAGGGCCAGCAGGTGCAGCTCATGCAGGCAGAGATCCTGCCTCCAAACTGCATCAAGCTGGGAGACCTGAAGGCGGTGGCGCTGGTGGGAGAACACAACCCCTACCGTCAGGCTCTACGGAAGACGCAGAACAAGGCTGGACTCCTCCGAGCGACGCACATCCGGGTCGAGCGAACGGAAGCGCATCGCATGGCCACGACTCTCTACTCCACGGCTTTGTCCTGCTCTCCTGAAGATGGGGAGGAGGTGAAGCCTGATCCTGAAAAGCTGATCATCCTAGACTGACTCACATGACCGACGGCCTGCTCGTTCTCAACAACGGCCAGTACTTTCGTGGCAAACTCCGTGGTGCTCCTCTTGAAGCCGAAGGGGAAGTGATCTTCAATACGTCCCTGACGGGCTACCAGGAAATCCTGACAGACCCGTCCTATACCGGACAGATTGTCACCATGACCTATCCCCACATCGGGAACTACGGAATCAACCCGGAGGACATGGAGTCTGCCACCGTCCACGCCGCAGCATTGGTGGTCAAGGAGCTGAGCCTGGTGACCAGCAACTGGCGCTCCTCCAACTCGCTGGAAGACTGGTTGTGTGACAACAAGGTTCCGGTTCTGGAAGGCGTTGACACCCGCGCCCTGGTCCGGGCCATTCGCTCTGGAGGAGAGTGCAACGGCATCATTGCACCAGTCGCCTCGCACCGCACCCTGGACACGCTCCGGGAAGAAGCCCTCACGCTCCCGCCGATGGAGGGACAGAACCTGGCCCGTCGGGTTTCCACACGCGAGACCTACTTTTGGCCGTCTACCGTCACACCGCCTCGCTTCAAAGTGGTGGCCTACGACTTCGGGATCAAGCACAACATCCTCCGCCTGATGGCCGACCTAGGGATGTCGGTGACCGTAGTTCCGTGGAACACCACGGCAGCCGAGGTGCTGGCCCTTGAGCCCGATGGCATCTTCCTCTCCAATGGTCCAGGCGACCCCGCGGCAGTGACAGAAGCCGTGGACGCCGTGAAGGAACTTCTGGATCAGAAGCCGATCTTTGGCATCTGCCTGGGGCACCAGATCCTCTCCTTGGCTCTGGGATGCAAGACGTACAAGCTGGAGTGTGGCCACCACGGAGGCAATCATCCGGTGATGGACTACGCGACAGAAAAGATTGAGATTACGAGTCACAACCACGGCTTTTCTGTGGATGAAACCTCCCTTCCCTCTCAGGTCCGGGTCACCCACCGGAACCTCAACGACCAGACCGTTGAAGGCATTGAAGCGGTCAGCCGGTCGGCATACTCCGTGCAGTATCATCCAGAAGCCGCGCCTGGCCCTCACGATGCACAGTACCTCTTCCAACGCTTTGTCGAGCTGATGGAAGCCGCGTAGCTGTTCCCCCAGTCAAACTGCCGGCGCGGAACCATAAGGAGTAGCATGAGCGTTGGCAAACTGACGGGTCCGAAAAAAGCGGCCATCCTTCTTCTCACTTTGGGAGAGGAGGGGGCTGCGGAAATCATGAAAAATCTAGACGAGCAAGAGATCCAGCAGGTTGGCTACTTCATGACCCGCTTCAACGATGTCTCTCCTGAAGAGGTGGACATCGTGCTGGAGGAGTTCTACCGGAACTCCGTGATGCAGGAAGAGGGCGTCTACCTCGACCAGTCTCCAGACTTTGTCAAGAACGCCCTGGTCAAAGCGCTTGGCGCCGACAAGGCCAAGGAGCTGGAAGGCAGCCTGCGTTCGGGACAGGAAGAGGGCGGCTTGGACGCGTTGCGCTACGTCGACCCGGTGACCATCTCCAACTACGTCCGTAGCGAACACCCGCAGACGATTGCGCTGGTCCTCTCTTATCTCCACAATGTGGACCAATCCTCTTCGGTCCTCCGGACCCTCCCGGAAAATCTACAGGCTGATGTCATGTACCGGATGGCGACGCTCGAGACCATTCCCCCCGGAGTGGTGACGGAGCTGAACGAGGTGCTGGCTGATGAAATGAAGGCCGCCAGCTCGGTCATTACCAAAGTCGGTGGCATTGCCCCGGTGGCCGAGATCCTGAACTCCGTGGATAAGGCCACAGAAACCCGCATCCTGGCGACCATTGAAGAATCGAATCCGGACCTCGCCGAGTCCATCCGCGAGCTGATGTTCACCTTCGAGGACCTGACCCTGATCGACTCCAAGCAGATGCAAACGGTCATGAAGGATGTGGACCAGGCAGACATGGTCCTAGCCTTGAAAACAGCCAGCGATGCGGTCCGGGAGTTGATCTTCAGCTCCATGTCTTCCCGCGCATCTGAAATGGTCCGGGACGACCTGGAGAACCTAGGTCCGGTGAAGGTTTCAGACGTGGAAGCAGCCCAGCAGAAGATCATCAAGGTGGTGAAGAAACTGGAGGAAGAGGGCAAGATTGTCATCGCTGGATCCGGCGGTTCCGAGGTCGTTTAAGCCCCAGTTTGGACGGTCCGAACGTCTGTTTCATTTAGAAAAAACCCCCTGATCTCCGTCCTTGTTTCTTCTGGAAAAAATGCCAACCTGTTGTTTGATGGAACAACGATCAAGCAACAAATCTCCATGCTGTCTGCACCCGCGTATTCTGCGCTCCCCGATTTAGAAGAGGCCCAGGGGCTGCTCCTGGAGCAAATCAACCGCTGGCTGAAGGCCGGGCATCCTGCTCAGAAGGCAAAGACGGTGGCGCGGCTGGAGCAGCCGGTTCAGGCCACAGACCCCCTGAGCTGGCTCGCAGCGCAACCTCACCCGCAACGGACCTACTGGACCGACCGCGCCCAGCAGGAAAAGCTGGCGGGCATTGGGGAAGCCTGGTGTGTGCAGTCGGTGGCAGAAACTCCGTACCGAGAGGTCATGCACCAGCTGGCGTCTCTGCTCAAAGAAGCACCGCCAGAGGCTCGCTTCCTAGGGGGCCTGCGCTTTGACCCCAAGGCGTTTCTGTCCCCAGAGTGGCAGGCCTGGGGAGCCGCTCGTTTCGTCTTACCGGAAATTTTGCTGGAGGAGCGTGCCGGACAGCACTGGCTGGTCTGTCAAGTGGTCCGACGGGAAGACCCAACTGAAGAATGGGCCGCGTTGAAGATGCTCCGCCGCCGTCTATCGGCCCTGCGTCCGGCCCTGAAGCAAACCCCTGGACCCTTCAGCTTTCACCGCCGCCGCAACCACCCGGAACAGCCGGGCTGGGAGGCAATGGTTTCTGAGGGATTGAAGCAGATTGAGTCTGAGGAGTTGAGCAAGGTGGTGCTCGCACGCTGTGCTGAATTTGAGCTGGCGGCGCCTTCTGATCCGGTCCAGTTGCTCTGGGCCCTGCGGGAGCAGGCGCCTGAGGCGTTCCACTTCTGCTTCCAACGTGATGAAAACCAAGCCTTCTTGGGAATCACTCCGGAACGTCTTTACCAGCGGGCTGGTCGTCAGCTTCAGAGCGAAGCATTGGCCAGCACCCGTCCTCGAGGAACCACTCCGGAAGAAGATGAACGGCTTGCTGAAGAGCTCCGGACCAACGCTAAGGAACAGCGGGAGCACCTGATGGTCCTGACTCGGCTGGAGGCGTTGCTGGAGCAGTTCTGTGGGGGCTCTGAGCGTCTTTCCTACCTAGAAAGCCTCCGCCTGACCCACGTTCAGCACCTGAGGAGTCGGGTCAGCGGAATGCTGCAGGCAGGCGTCCGAGACGAAGACCTCCTTCCGGCGTTTCATCCAACTCCAGCGGTCTCAGGGACTCCCAACGAAGAAGCTCTGGGGCACATCCGCCGGCTGGAACCGTTTGACCGCGGATGGTATGCGGGACCGATCGGCTGGGTCAGTCGCGACTCATCGGAGTTTGCCGTCGCCTTGAGGTCGGGCCTGTTGAGCAACCGAACCCTGCGGGTGTACACCGGTGCTGGAGTAGTAGAAGGTTCGGAGCCAGACAAGGAGTGGCAGGAGATTGAGAGCAAGCTGCGTTCGTGGGCGTCGCTGCTGGAACAGGCCTAATGGAGTCCACCTGGAATCCCCTTTGGGGACGGTTGATCGTGGAGGAGTGCCGCCGCAACGGCGTCACCGTCTTCTGCGTCTCCCCGGGGTCCCGTTCCACCCCGTTGACGATCTCCCTGGCCCGAAACAGCGGGGTGACCGCCCAGGTTTTCATTGACGAGCGGGCGGCCGCGTACTTTGCACTGGGGTACGCCCGGGCGACGGGAAAACCGGCGGCGCTCGTCTGTACCTCCGGAACCGCAGTGGCCAACTACCTCCCAGCCGTCATTGAAGCCTCGGTGGAGCACCTTCCGCTTCTGATCTTCTCTGCCGACCGCCCCCCAGAGTTGAAGGATTCCGGAGCCAACCAAACGATCGACCAGTCCAAGCTGTTCGGAGGCTACGTCCGTTGGTTTCACGATCCGGGATGCCCCGGGCCTGACGCTCAACCAGAGGCTTTGCTTTCAGCCGTGGATCAAGCGATTCACCGGACCTGTCACCCGCTTCCGGGACCCGTTCACCTCAACTTTCCCTTCCGCGAACCGTTTCACTCTGCTCCTGAGGACCAACGGCGGCATGCTGAGGCTATTCCGGAACGCTGGGAACAGCACCCGCGGCCTTGGATCAAGATGGGTTCGGCTCGGTTGGTGCCGCATGAGGCTGATCTGGATTCGCTAGTGGCGGACGTTCCAAAGAAGGGAGTGCTCAGCCTAGGTCGAATGCCTGAAGCCGCTCAGCCTGCGGTAAAGCGCTTGGCTGAGGCACTCGGGTGGCCGGTATTTGCTGATGTGACCTCTGGGCTCCGGTTGGGAAGCGGCGTGCCCCATCGCATCACGCACTACGATCAGCTGCTGCTGGATGGGCTTCCGAGCCGAACCTGGCAGCCGGAAGTGGTTTGGCACCTGGGCTTTCCCCCGACGTCCAAGCGCTGGTTGACGCGCTGGGAGCACCATCCGTCGCCTCGCATGGTCTGGGTCGCAGATCACTCCGAACGTCTCGACTCGTCCTTTCAGTTTTCGGAGCGTCTGACTGGTGACTTGGAGTGCTTTACCGAGGGCCTGCTGAAGCGCCTCCCTGTGCGCCCAGAAGCCTCCCTGTGGCTCCAGCAGTGGCAGGAAGCCGACCGCACGGTGGCGAATCAGCTGACCTTGCACCTGAACCGTGTTGCGGAGGCTCCGGACGAGCTACAGCTGGCTCATGCCCTGACGGAGGAGGTGCCTCCGGAGCATGCGCTCTTTGTGGGCAATAGCTTGCCGGTCCGGATGATTGATTTTTATGGCTCTGGCGAAGGTCACTCCGTGCCGATTGGACTGAACCGCGGAGCCAGTGGCATCGACGGAGTGGTAGCGAGTGCCCTTGGGTTTGCTCGTGGCTTGCAGCGTCCGACCACCCTGTGGCTCGGAGACCTTTCTGCGCTTCATGACCTCAACTCCTTGGCGCTGTGTCAGGAGGCGACGCATCCTCTGATCCTGATCATCAGCAACAACCACGGAGGGGGCATCTTCTCCTTCTTGCCGATTGCTCAGCAAGAAGATGTCTTTGAACGCTTTTTCGGCACCCCGCATGCGTGGAGCTTTGAGAAGGCCGCTGAGCTGTTTGGGCTGGAGTACCAGGCGCCCGCGTCGCTCGCGGACTGGCGGCAAGCGTACCGTCAGCTCATCCGTTCCGGACGTTCCGGAATTCTGGAAGTTGTAACGTCCCGTCAGGGCAACGTACAGGCCCAGCAGCAGTGGCAGCAGGTGCTCCGGGCTTCCTTTCCTGTTTCATCCTGAAGAGAGAGAACCATGCAAGAAAACTACTGGCACGCTGGTGGAGACTACACTGACATCCTCTACCACAAGTCTGAAGAAGGGGTGGCCAAGATCACCATTAACCGTCCGGAAGTCCGGAACGCGTTCCGCCCGCTGACGGTCCGGGAGATGAGCCACGCCCTCAATGACGCCCGAGAGGATCCTCAGGTAGGTGCCATCATTCTGACTGGAGCTGGAGACAAGGCGTTTTGTTCCGGAGGCGACCAGCGCATTCGTGGGGATTCCGGATACAAGGATGATGAGACGGGGCACCACCGCCTGAACGTGCTGGACTTCCAGCGACAGATCCGGACCTGTCCCAAGCCTGTGGTGGCAATGGTCGCTGGATACGCCGTTGGGGGAGGACACGTCCTGCACGTCCTGTGTGACCTGACGATTGCTGCAGACAATGCGGTGTTTGGACAAACGGGACCACGCGTGGGGTCATTTGATGGCGGCTACGGTTCCAGCTACCTGGCCCGGATTGTGGGGCAGAAAAAAGCCCGGGAGATCTGGTTCCTGTGCCGGCAGTACAACGCTCAGCAGGCGCTGGAGATGGGACTGGTGAACACCGTGGTGCCGCTGGAGCAGCTTGAGGAGGAAACCATCACCTGGTGCCGTGAGATGCTGCGCCTGTCACCGATTGCCCTCCGCTGCCTCAAGGCCTCCCTCAATGCGGACTGCGACGGTCAAGCGGGCCTCCAGGAGCTTGCGGGCAACGCGACCATGTTGTTTTACATGACAGAAGAGGGGCAGGAAGGACGGAATGCCTACGTGGAAAAGCGACCTCCCGATTTTTCAAAATTTACCCGAAATCCGTGAGGACTGATGAACCGTAGTCAAACCCTAGTCGCTGTCATCATCATGATTGGAATCGGAGCATTCTTCTTCCGAGCCATGATTGGAGACAAGTTCAACCCGGAAAAGCGCATGGCGAATCAAGAAGCCGCGCAGCAGTTCATTTCCAAAAACAAGGACATGCTGGTGGAAAATCAGCAAAAGGAAGGCGTGGTCACCACTGAGAGCGGCCTCCAGTATGAGGTCCTGAAGTCCGGAGACGGGCGCTCTCCCACCCTGTCGGATCGGGTGACGGTGCACTACCGGGGCCTGCTGGTGGATGGAACCGAGTTTGATTCATCGTACAAGCGGGGCAAGCCGGCGACCTTTCCCGTCAATGGGTTGATTCCTGGCTGGACGGAGGCTCTGCAGATGATGAAGGAAGGCGACAAGTGGCGGGTGATGATTCCCGCGGAGTTGGCTTACGGTTCTCAAGGAGCCGGGAATGCAATTCCTCCGAACGCAACCCTCGAGTTTGAGGTCGAACTGATCAAGGTCGACTGATCTGACGAAGCCGAAGGGCGCTCCCATCCCATTCGGCTTCCCACCCCAAGGGGAGCGACTGCCGGAACGCGTTCCGCGTTTCCAGCTGCTCCCGAATCTCCTGAATCCCTCGATAATCTGGAACCCGTGGCAGGTGCTGCTTCAGGAAGCGGTGCAGGTGCGTCTCTTGAATAAGCCGGGCCTGATGCTTCAGGGGCGCCCACGTCAGGACGGGCGCTTCAGGAAGGGGCTGTTCCTCCGCTTCGAGCCACTCCTGCAGCCGTTCGCTCTGCGCTTCTAAAGCCTGGAGCCGTTCGGTTAAGCCGTGACGGGTGAGTTCTTCAAGGAGCGGAATCAGTTCATGCCGGACGCGGTTGCGCAGGTAGTCGGGCTTGGCGTTGGAAGCGTCTTCCTTCCAGGTCAGCTGCTGCTGAATCAGAAACTGCTGCAGCTCCTGCTTGGAACAGCCGAGCAGCGGACGTGCAAAGGGTTCTTCCATCCATGACATTCCACGAATGCCAGAAAGGTGCACCCCCCGGAGCAGCTTGAGGAGCAGCGTCTCGACCTGATCATCTGCGTGGTGTGCTGTGACAATCCAGCCTCCGCCCAACTGCTCCCGGAGGGCCAATGCCGTGTCCCGACGCCAGGCCCGGGCCTTTGCCTGGAGGCTGCTGCCGTGGAGGTCATGGTGGTGAAACAGGTGAAACGGGAGATCGAGGGCTGTGGCCTGTGCTGCGACAAACGCCGCCTCGTCGTCAGCTTCAGGACGAAGGTGATGGTGAAAATGGAGGACGTGAAAGGACCAGCCCCAGAGGCCCTGGAGCTGGTGCAGGGTGTGCAGCAGCGCGATGGAATCCGAGCCGCCGCTGACGCAGAGGAGAAGGGACTGGTTCCGGAGCTCCGCACAGGAACGCAGCAGGTGCGTGTGGAGCTTCTGGAGAAAGGGGAGCAATCAGCGACGTGAGTTTTCGAGCTGATTCAGGGAGCTTTCCAGACGTCCCTGAAGGGGCTGGAAGCTTTCATCGACCATGACTGCGGCGTCCACGGCGTCTTTCCCCAGCTTGACCAGCGCCATCACTCCATCTTTGGTGAAACGCATGAGGTCCCGGTGGACAAAGCCGTAGTGAGTGACGTTCGCAAACTCCGTTAGCACCGGGAGGTCGGCTTTCTTTGGGTTGGACTTGGAGACCAGCTTCATGGCCTTCCGGTAGGCAACCACGGCCTTGTTGTAGGTGGGGGCCATGTTGTCTCGGGACTTCCGATCTCCGTTCTCCAGCCGGAGCAGGAAGTAGCGCAGCACCTGCATGTGCAGGCGTCCTTCCATCACCAGTGGGTACGAGAGCTTGTTGTCGATGCGTCCCAACTGCTGAGCCATTTGCAGTCCGGCTCCTTGCAGCAATGGCACCTGCTTGATGGCCTCAATGACCTGCACGCTCTTGCCAATGATCATGTTCTGCTTTTGGGTCGCAGCCTTGTCATCGTCTCCGCCACCGCCACCAAAGAAAGACGCGGCCGCTTTTCCTTCTGCGGTGACGTCTTCAATTTCCTGACGGGAGAGGGTGACCTGAAGCTTGGTCTTGACGATCTGCAGGGCCTCCTCACAGCGCTCCATCAGCGCTTCGGCAACCCGGATTTCCATCATCATCGCTTCCGTGTTCCGGACGTTGGCGTCGTCTTGCTCATCGCTGACATCGACTCCGGACATGTTGACGTTCTTCAGAACGGAGGAGCGGATGGACATCATGCTCTGCTTGTGGACGTTCTGGAGCTTCTCTAGGTAAGCCCGGTACATGAAGATGCAGACCTGCAGCAGAGGCGGAGAGATGTCCCCGAGGTAGATCGGAATGGCCGCCTGAAGCATCAGCTCCCGCATGGTTCCCAGCTTGTGGTCCTTTTTATGGTTGGCAACCGCATTGGCCAGTTGAGCCCGGACCATGGAGTTGGTCGGGTCCTTGCGGAGGTCGGCTGCCAGCTTGGCGACTTCTTTGCTGTCCTCGGCGACGGACGCAATCGTACTTCCATCGGCGTGGGAGTTTTCTCGCTTCCCGCCAAACATTTTTTTGAACGCGGACTTACTGCTCATCGCCTTGATATCGTCCACGATTCCGAAAAGTTCCTGCTGGTATTCCAGGAAATTAATGTTAGGGGTTTCCTTATTCTCAGAGAGTTCTTTAGCCATGCATCCTCAAAAGCTAAAACACGAATTTTTACTTTGAGACACTATACGTTGAAACCGAGCGATTGAAAACGCTTTTTTACGACGAGACGCCTTCGGTATGAAGCCGGATGGCCTCGCGTCCCATTTCGTCAAAGGTGGTGGCCAAAGGGGGAGGAATGAGGAACTCTCGGGTGCCAATGCCGTTGGCGGGAAGCAGCGTGTTGGCGATGCCGTTGATGTAGACCATGGCGAATTTAGGCGCCACCGGGAGGTCGAACTTTCCGGGGTTGACCCACGTCCGGAGCCGTGGCGGCTGGTCGGCCAAGAGCGGAATCCGGAGGGCGGCGAGGTGCTTCAGGAGCAGCATGCGGCACTGCCGGTGGTTGAGGCGCATGAAGAACCGAGGCAGCTCCTCATCAAACCCCATCTTCAGGTTGGCAGGCACCTTGGGAATCTTGATGTCCCGGATGTCGAAGCTGATGACAAACTGTTCAGCAAGGTTGTCCCGGACGACCAGCGAAAGGGTATTGAAGCGGTTGACGTGGCAGGCAATGAAGACATCCCGGATGTAGTGTACGTTTTCCAGCAGCTCCCGGGACTTAACGTGCATCTTGCCAAAGAAGTCCGCAATCTCCTGTCCCAGGTTCATCAGGTCCTGCCCGGTGATGGGGTTCGTGGCGGTTTCGCTCCGGAACATACTGGCAGACTTGTCGAACGAGGTCAGGTTCCGGCCTCCAAAACCAATGTAGCCGCTGAGCACACACCGCGCGAGCCCTTCAGCAAGGTGCGAGTGGAACATCGGCAAGGTGGAGTCGCCTCCGCTGCCGCCAGAGTCCTTCCGGCTCATCATGGAACTGAAGCTCCAGCGCCCGCTGTCCTTGCTGTAGGCCAGCTTGATCCGGGACCGGGGAATGCTGAGGCTTTTGGAGATTGGCAACGGCACCTGGAAGGGCTTGCGCTCAAAGTTCCGCTCAAAGTGGTACTTGAAGATGACGTTCTCCAGCGGATCCCCAGCAATGCGGACCCGGGATTCAATGATGGCCTTCCGAACCCAGGTCTCGTCCAGTTCCACCCCAAACTGCTTGAAGTAGTCGGCAATGTTCATGACCACGTTCTTCATCTTCTGATGATCTTCATAAATGAGCGTGGCCTGAAGCTTCTCAAGCTTGTTGAGGGGTTGCTTGTTCTTGACCTTCAGCAGCACCTTCCGGTCCTCAATGCTGACGCGTTGGTTGACCAAGGCAAGCAGCGGATTGAGGAACTTGGTGGCCTTTTCGGTATCAATCTCCTGCTTGGAGAGCTGCTGCAACTGCGTGGTGATCGTCTGCAGGGCGTTGGACTTGCCAATGGCGCAGAGCTTCTTCTCGACGCGTTGCATGGATTCCAGGAAGAGCTGCTTGAGGAGCTTCTCCATCCGGTTTCCGGCGTCGTCGCGTCCCTGCATGAAGCGGATCAGTTCCTGGCGTTCACGGGGGTTGCTGAAGAAGTAGTTGTAGTAGTCCACCATTGCATGAGCCCGCCAGTTGGCATTCTCATCGAGCCAAACGGCCTTGCCCTGGTTTTCATAGTTGATGATGTCCGACAACCGGAGGTGCTGGGCGAAGCAGAAGAGGATCTGCTTCTGGATCATGCTCAGGGTGCTCAAGGAAAAGTCCTGACGGTCTTCATCCTGCTCGTAGCTCTCAAAGCGGGAGAACATTTCGGTGAACTTGAGCCACCAGGGGTCCAGCACCAGCTGGGGGTACTTCTTCTCCATGTCCAGCAGGGCGTCTGTGATTTCTCCCTGAATGTTCTCGCGGACAAAGTGCCGTCGGTCCGGGTTCCAGAGGAGACGCGTCAAGCTGGTGGGGGGCTCATCCTCTGTGTCCAGCACCACAATCATTTCCAGCCACCAGCAGTTGAGCAGGGCCTTGGGAAGGTTTCGGTGGCTGACCTTTTCACTCTCCCGCAGGAAGATGGGCAGCGCGTGCTCAAGGAACTTTTCACGGGGGATGGAGGTTTCGCCCCAGTTGGGAAGGTGCTGGAGCGTAAAGGTCTCAAACTCTCCGGGATCAGCGGGTGCCGCGTTTTCTGCGCCTCCCTCTCCTTCTTCCGGAGCCTCAGGCTCCTCGCCAGGCAGCGGAGCGCTGGCATCTAGGTACTGCTTGAGCGTCCATTCCTCTCCGGGAAACATTCCCACTGAGGCAAAGAGCTTGAACTCCCGGGGCAGGTCAAAGGGCATGGGCATGGTGCCACACAGCACCGTTGCCGGATTGAGGAGGAAGTCGTTGAGCATCAGCGAATACGCCATGCTCCCTTCCGGAGAGACCAGGAAGGGGGTGTGCTGTCCTGCCCGTTGCTTCCGGAGGATGTTGGTGAAGAAGTGGATCTCGGTGCTGGGGTACTTCTGGGTCAGGTAGGCTTCTGCCTGGTAGACCTTTTGATGGATGGGGTACTCCAGTGCAACCTCCTTCTGCTTGGCCTCCCAGTCGTTGAAGGCTTCCACGAGGTTGGCCATGTGCTCCCGGAAGCCGTCATCCAGCCGAGCCCAGAGCTTCTGCACAAAGTCACCACCGATGGCCTCTGTGATTCCGGGAAACTGGCTCTTGAGGATCTGCACGATCTCCGGGATCTTGGAACGCGCATCATGGCTGATTCGGGAGACGATCTCGTGCATGAACTCCACCACCAGTTCGCCGACGAGGGGGTTCCCCTGAATGTGCTCAACGAGGGCCTTGCGTTGCTGCGGTTCCGCTGCGTCTTCCACTCCCGCCTGACTCAGCACTTGCTTTGTGGACTCGGTGCCGAGGAACTGTTCGCGGTAGTACTGGGTGAGCCAAAGGAGGACTTTGTCCAGCGTGAGCTGCTTGAGGGAGAACCGGAAGAGCTGGCCCTGGAGCTCTGCGGCAGGCTGCTTCAGGAAGGGGAAGAACTTCTGGAGCTGAGGCAAAAAGGCCTCTGCGTCAGGGAAGTCCCGGAGCGTCATTGCCAGCTGTTGCCGGAAGAGCTTGCTCTGCTCCTCTCCGGAGAGCTGCTTGAGTTCCTCCTGCATGAGCTTGCGGCTCTCCTGCCGGAAGCTACTCTCAAAGATCAGGTCAATGACCCGTTGCTCCTCGGGGCTGAGTCCGTCGGCATACTGATCCAGCAGAACCTGACACGCCTGGTCGTGCAGCTCATTGCGTCGCTCTGGCTTGAGGATCCGCTCCCAGTAGGTTTTGTAGAAGTCATCCACCACCCGCATGATGAGGGCCACAAAGAAGTTCCCATCGTTCCAGCAGTGAGGATGATCCGGGTAGGTGTCGAGGATGATCTGGGCATCCATGTCGGAGTCGGGCTTGTGCCCAATGCCTCCGAGGCTGCCGATGGTGGTGAGCGCCTTGATGGGCTTGTCAGCTGCCTGCTGAAACTGCCCCACCAGGTCCGGGTAGGTTTCCTTCAGGTAATGATGGATGCCCCCTTCTTCCTCATGCCGGACGTTTGCTGGCAGAAAGCGTTCCACACCATCGATGCCATGAGGCGCCTGAGGGAAGAACACCGGATAGGTGTGGGTTTTGTAGACGGGCTTGCCATCCTCGTCAAAGTTCTTGGTCTTCTCTTCCACACTGAGGGAGTTTCCCTCGGCGTTGACGTCAAAGAGAAACAACGCCTCGAACATGGTCTTGTGCATGTCCTCACTGGCAAGTCCCACTAGGCTTTCCATGCGCAGACGGTTCGTCCGCCCCATGGCCGCAAATTCTTGATGAGCGTAGTCCCGGATCTTCTCAAGACGGTCTTCGGAGTAGGACTTCTTGAGGGCGTCGGTGAAGGTGGCTTTTTGCAACTCCTGGAGGAGGCTCCGGAGGGATGAAGCCGCGGAGCTGCCCTGAGGGTTGCAGGGGATGTGGGCGTTGAGGGAGGTGAGGGCCTCGACTTGGAGGTCCAACTGCGGGCGTGCTGCGTTTCCGGTGTCAGCCATGGGGGAGTTAGGGGCGTCTGCAGTTCAGGTAAAGCTGTGCGTTGGAGACTCCCCTAGCTATATGAAAACCCAGCAAAAAAGGAAAACGTTTTTTTTGCTTACTGACCAGGCTGAGTGGCAAACTCACTCAAGCGTCCGGCGAGATTGGATTCCTGTTGACCAATGACGGGGCTGAGCTGCTGCAGGCGCTCCCGAATCAGCGTGCTGGATTGCTGCCGCTTGATCTGGACATTGGGGTTGGCCAGCTTGGCAGCAGAGACGATGTTGGAGTCATCCACATCGGCGGGACGCAGCACACCGGTAACCGTCGTGATGTAACGGACCTGGTTGCGCTGGCGGTAATCAATCTTCTGTCCCTGAACCAGCATGTTGCCATCTGACAGCACCCGGACGACCCGGGCGGAAATGGTGTCTAGGGAACGTAGGATGTCGTTCTGCTCCTCCTCAATCTGATCCCGGAGGGTCATGGCTTCAAGGACGGTGTTGGCCTGACCGGCAGGGGTCTGGGCGCCTGCTTGCTGCGCGTCTGCGGCAGCTTGCTGCGGCTGACCCTTCGGTGGCGGCACATTGACGATGGAGGCCAGCTCCCGGATGCTCAGGAGGTCGCCTCGGAAGCGTGCCCGGTGATCTCGGAAGAGGTTGCCGAAGGAGGACTCGTGGGTCCACAAGGAACCTTCATACGGATTGGCTGCCGTGTTGACCGGTCGGCGCCGTTGCTGACGCATGGGGTCTCGGGCCAGTTGCTCCTGACGCTGACGCAGGGCTTCGGAAGCCTTGGTGTCGGCTTGCATCTGAGGGGGCGCTGCGGTCCGGCACCCTCCTAGGGTCACGGCCACCAGCAGGCTGAATGCGGCAAAACGGCGAACGGGATGAAAAAAGGAGCGCATCAGTCTACCTGAACAGTGTTTTTATCGCGTACCTGCGCATACACAACAGTCTTGCTGTCCACATTGCGGACAGGGATTCGGTCTCCCACCCGACCCTTGGACATGGAAATTCCCTGGGCCGACAGGATCAGGTTCTGGGTCTCATAAACAATCAGCAGACGGTCGCCTTCCTTGACAACGGGAGGAATCACCACGCTGTTTCCGGAGATGACCTCATTGGAGCCAATCGCCCGGGAAGCAACCTTGCCGACGAGCTGCTGCTTGTCCGTGACATAGGTGGAGGTCAGGCGGTCCACGTTACGACGGACCTTGACGAGGTCGGCTTCCTCAATCACCTCGTCGCGCTTGATCGTGTCCTTGGCGACAAAGATCTCCTTGTACATCTTGAGGTACACCCGAACGGGCACGGTCTTGGACAACTCGCCGTTGATGCTCAGCTGAATGTCGTAAGTCCGGTATCCGGCTTCCTTAACGAAGGTGCCTTTTTCCTTGATCTCGTAGCTGACCTCTCCACGGGGCAGAAAGACATCCCGGCTCTTCGACAGCAGCCGTGGCTTGACCTCTTCATCGGGGTGCTGCTCCTCAATGTACTGGAGCACAACCTGGTCGAGGTCCTCTCCCGGAATCTTCAGGGCGGCTCGAGTGACCTTTGTGGACTGACCGTTCGGATACGTCAGGCGTTTGGTGTCCAACTTGGCAGCACGGAGACGGGATTCAATGAGGGATCGCGTGACCGTCAGGCTCCGTCCGGGAAGAGGTGAGCGACCCACCTTGATCTTGCCAAAGCGCTCAATCAGGCCGTAGTCGATTCCTTCTAGGGTTGCCACCTCGTTCAGCTGGTACTCCTCGCCCTCGACAACAGCCGAGTCTTGGAACACCACACGAATCTTTTGATCCTCTGTGTACTCACGCGCCAAAAGCACGCTGGGCAGCAGGAGGAAGAGGGCAAGGGCACGAAGCATCCGGTTCATCACGTCAACTCACCGAAACGTTAGCGGGTCAGGTTATTGGCAGTTTGCAGCATCTCATCGGATGCCTGAATGGCTTTGGAGTTGACCTCATAAGCCCGCTGCGCGGTGATCATGTCCACCATTTCCTCAACAAGGGAGACGTTGGACATTTCCAGGAAGCCCTGGTTGAGCTTACCCATGCTGTTGGATCCGGGGGCATCCACAATCGCGTTGCCCGAGGCCGGAGTGGGGATGTAGAGGTTCTTGCCAATCGGGGTCAGTCCAGCAGGATTGGTGAAGCGAGCGAGCTGGATGCTGCCAATGGCTTCCGGCTGCGTCTCATCCCGCAGGTAAACAGAAACGGTGCCGTCGAAGCCGATCTCAATCTTCCGGGTGTCTTGCGGAATGTTGATTTCCGGATCGAGGATCATGCCGTCGTTGGTCACCAGGCGACCGAGGCCGTCAATGTTGAAGTGTCCGTCGCGGCTGTAAGCAACAATGCCGTTGGGCTGGAGGATCTGGAAGTACCCAATGCCATCAATGCTGAGGTCTAGGTCGTTTCCGGTGTTCTGAACGCTACCCTGCGTGTGCACCTTCTCAGTGGCAACGTACTTGACCCCGTGTCCCACGTGCAGACCAACTGGCACCTGCGTGGACAGGGAAGAAGGCACCCCGGCGGAGCGTTCGTTATGATAGAGCAGGTCCTGGAAGTGAACCTTGCTCTTCTTGAAGCCCGTGGTGTTGACGTTGGCCAGGTTGTTGGCAACGGTGTCGATGTGTCGTTGCTGGGCGCCCATTCCGGAGGCGGCCGTGTAGAGTGCTCGCATCATGGCGTTCTATCTCCTAATCAAAAATCCAGGGTTCAGCCGACCCGTGCAATCGAGATGGCACGTTCGTTGAGTTTGTCTACGTTGCTCATGGCCCGCTGAACGGTTTCATAGGCCCTTTGCGCGGAGATCATTCGGGTCATCTCCAAGACCGTGTTGACGTTTGAGTCCTCCAGCATGCCCTGCTTCACCGCGGTGTTCTGCGCAGGGATCGGGACATCGTCTTGATGCAGGGGAGCGAACAGGTTCCCTCCCAGTTTCTGCAAATTCTGCGGGCGTCGGAATTCAGCCAACCGGAGGGTGTCCACCACCTCTCCGTCGACAGAAACCTGCCCGGCGTCACTGATCTGCACCTGTGATCCGTTGACCCGAATCTCTCCGTTTTCCCCCATTAGGCGGTTGCCTTCAAAGGTCACTAGGCGGCCTTCGTTGTCGAGCTTGAAGCTTCCGGCCCGGGTGTAGCGGGTGCCCTGAGGAGTCTCCAAGGTGAAGAATCCGGAGCCGTCCAACGCAAGGTCCAACTGATTGCCCGTCTGCCGGAGCCGTCCGGTTGAAAAGTCCTTGCCGATTTCGTCCACTTGAACAGAGGAACGGTCCATGCCCACGTACTGATCAAGGTACTCGTGGGAGAGAAAGGATTCCTCGGTAGATTCGGGAGCCACCCGCTGGGCCGTGGAGAGCACCTCTTTAAAGGCAGCCTGATCGGCTTTGAAGCCTGTGGTGCTGGCATTGGCCAGGTTGTTGGCAACCGTGTCCAGCTTGCGCTCAAGAGCGCCGGCGGCATGAACGAGGCTGTTAATGGACGTCATCGCGAAGCTTTCAGGTTTGGGTTACAGTGCGAATAACTTTCTCACAGCAAAGCAAAGCGCGTACCACGCCTCCGAAACCAATAGACCTCTTCATATGGTTTTTGCTTTGCGGACAAAGCCGCTAGCATGGTCTCCCCGGTGTCGGAAACCTGACCCTTCTTTTTGATGCAACGCCCCATGCCTGTTCCCATCCACCAACGCCGAACCCGAAGGCTCCTCCGCCAGCTTCAACGCAGCCTGCTGCTGTTGGGACTGCTGGGGTGGGCATCGACGCTGATGGCGCAGGAGCGCCTGCTCGTGTTTGCGGCTGCCAGTCTCAAGAATGCACTGGACGCCCTCGCGGTTTCCTGGAAGAGCGAAACCGGTCAAGACGTGGCGCTTTCGTATGCCGGAAGCTCTGCGCTGGCTCGGCAGATTCAGCGGGGCGCCCCTGCCGATCTCTTCCTTTCTGCCAACGTAAGCTGGATGGATGTGCTGGAGCAAGAGGGCCTGCTGGCCTCCGGAACCCGTCGGAACCTGCTGGGAAATCAACTGGTGCTGGTGGGATTCGGCACACAGGAACCTGTGGCGCTGAGCGACCCAGACGCACTGAAGCAGCGGTTGGGCCCGGAACGGCTGGCAATGGCACTGGTCGACTCGGTGCCCGCTGGCCTCTATGGAAAGGCCGCCCTGCAGAAGCTGGGACTGTGGGAGTCGGTTCGGGGGCAGGTGGCTCAGTCTGACAACGTCCGGACCGCCCTCGCGTTGGTTGCCCGAGGAGAGGCTCCGCTGGGCATTGTCTATGCGACGGATGCCGTGGCAGAGCCTCGTGTCCAACGGCTCGCAACCTTTCCAGAAGACTCTCATCCACCCATCATCTACCCGGTGGCGCAGTTGGCGGAAAGCCGCAACCCTAGCGCCCCTGCCTTTTTGTCTTTCTTGAGCAGCCCCTCTGCCCAGGTCCTGTTTGAGGCCCAGGGGTTCCGAGTGCTTCTGCATCCGTGAGTCTGGCCATGTGGGGAGAGGGGTTGAGTCCACAAGAATGGGTGGCGGTGCAGCTGTCGTTGCGGGTGGCGTTTTGGGCCACGTTGGTCAGTCTGCCGCTGGGAATCGCTGTGGCAGTGCTGCTCGCCCGAACTCACTTCCGGGGCAAGCAGCTGCTGAACGGACTGGTTCACCTCCCTCTTATCCTGCCTCCGGTGGTCACCGGGTACCTACTGCTGGTGCTGTTTGGACGTCGTGGCCCCATTGGCTCCTTTCTCGAAGAAACCTTTGGCGTCGTGCTGGCTTTCCGTTGGACGGGTGCTGCGTTGGCGTGTGGACTGATGGGATTCCCGCTGATGGTCCGGGCCATTCGCCTTGCTCTGGAAGCAGTCGACCCGAAGCTAGAGGAAGCTGCTCAGACGCTAGGCGCCAACCGGCTTCTGACCTTTGGCCTCATTACGTTGCCGCTGATGCTCCCGGGAATTCTGGCCGGGGCGGTGCTTTCCTTTGCAAAAGCGATGGGCGAATTCGGAGCAACCATCACGTTTGTGTCCAGCATTCCCGGGGAAACGCAAACCCTGCCGTCTGCAATTTATGCCCTCTTGCAGGTGCCGGGTGGGGAAGCCGGCGCTTTGCGTCTGGTCGTGGTCTCTGTGGTGCTGGCCTTTGGCGCCTTGGCGGTCTCCGAGTTCCTGGCACAGTTTGTAGCCCGGAGGATTTCAGGATCATGAGCCTGGAAGTTGTGCTGCAGCATCAGTTTGCTCGCTTCGCCCTAGATGTTTCCTTTTCGGCTCCGGAAGGCGTCACGGTGCTGTTTGGACGTTCAGGCTCCGGGAAGACCACGGTGGTGAACGCGGTGGCTGGGCTTCTGCGTCCACAGTCGGGACGGATTGTCCTGCAGGGCGAGTGTGTTTTTGACCACCAGCAGAAGATTTCGGTGCCCAGCCACCGTCGTCGTGTTGGGTACGTGTTTCAGGAAGGCCGACTCTTTCCACACCTGACGGTGCAGCAGAACCTGAAGTTTGGGCAGTGGTTTGCGCCTCGAACGGCAAAGCTGACCCCGGTGGAGCGGGTGGTCACGTTGCTTGGGATTGAGCACCTCCTGAACCGGAAACCGGGCGCGCTGTCTGGAGGGGAAAAACAGCGAGTGGCGATTGGTCGAGCCCTGTTGAGTGGACCCCGACTGCTGCTGATGGACGAACCGCTGGCCGCGCTCGATGACCCCCGGAAGGCTGAAATTCTGCCCTACTTGGAGCGCCTCCGGGATGAGACCCGGATTCCGATTCTGTACGTCAGTCACTCCTTGGCAGAGGTGGGACGGCTCGCGACCACCGTGGTGATTTTGGAAAATGGGCACATTGTGCGCTCTGGACCTGCTGCAGAGGTGCTCTCTGATCCGGAGGTGGTGCCGTCTCTGGGCATTCGTGAAGCCGGGGCCCTGATGGCTGCCACCGTCCTTCAGCACCACGACGATGGACTCACGGAGCTGGCGGTCAGTTCCGGACGCCTGCTGCTTCCTCAGTGTCAGGCCGCTCCCGGAAGCGAGCTGCGCCTGCGCATCCTGGCCCACGAGGTCATCCTTTCGCTCCAGCAACCCACGCAGCTGAGTGCTCTGAATCAGCTTCCAGCCACCGTGATCGCTGTCCATGAAGGCTCCGGACCAGGGGTCATGGTCGCGTTGCAGTCCGGCACCGACCGGCTTCTCGCCCGCCTGACCCGCCGCTCTGCGCAGGCGCTGGGCCTTGCTCCCGGAACACCGTGTTACGCCATCATCAAGTCTGTGGCGATCGCGCAACGCGACGTGGGAACCGGTGCCCCAGAGCTTGGCGGCGGCCCCGGAGCTTCCTCATGAGTGATTTCTTTAAAATAGAATAAATTTAATATATTGAAATTAGGCGGGCTTTGAGGAACACTACTTGAGTGTGTTTTTCTGCCTTTTGATGGACCTTTAGCTGGAGCAGAACCGATGCTGGTAACCGATGTGACCCGGAGTGTAGGAAATACTCCGTTGATTCGTTTGAATAAATTGACTGAAGGGTGCGCGGCCGAAATTTACGCCAAGTGCGAGTTCTTCAACCCCATGTCGAGCGTCAAGGACCGGATTGGAGTGGCGATGATCAACGCCGCAGAGAGTCAAGGGGTGCTTCCCGCGGACGGGGTGGTTGTGGAACCGACCTCTGGAAACACCGGAATTGGATTGGCGTTTGCCTGCGCCGCTCGAAACTATCGGTTGATTCTGACCATGCCCGAGACCATGTCGGTGGAACGGCGCATCCTCTTCCGGATGCTAGGCGCAGAGATTGTTCTGACGCCTGGGGCTCGAGGCATGAACGGAGCGATTGCCAAAGCTGAGCAGATTGTCGCTGAACAGGGCGCCCGGGGGTTCATGCCTCAGCAGTTTAACAATCCCGCCAATCCGGAAGTGCACCGTCAGACCACCGCGCTGGAGATCTGGAATGACACCAACGGTGAAGTGGATGCGCTGGTGGCCGGCGTGGGGACTGGAGGAACGATCACCGGAGTGGCGGAAGTCATCAAGGCCCGGAAGCCGAGCTTTCGAGCGATTGCGGTGGAGCCGACGGCCAGCCCAGTGATCAGTGGCGGACAGCCGGGCCCTCACAAAATCCAGGGCATTGGAGCAGGCTTCATTCCTCAGAACCTGAACGTGGACATTCTGGATGAGGTGGTTCAGGTGAGCAATGAAGACGCCTTTGAGACGGCTCAAAAGATGGGCCTGGTGGAAGGCATCCCGGTGGGGATCTCTTCTGGGGCGGCCATCTGGGCGGCGTTGCAGGTGGGGGCTCGTCCGGAGATGAGCGGCAAGAAGGTGGTGGTGATCTGCGCCAGCTTTGCCGAACGTTACCTCAGCACGCCGCTGGCAGATGTGGCCCGTCGAGAAGCTGAAGCCCTGGTCACAGCGGAGATCTGAGGCAGGGCTTCCGGAGGCAGACGTTCATCCGGTTCTGAGAAGATCCGATTGGGTGTTCACTGATCGAAGCCGACCTCGTCAAGAAGCTGGATGGCTTCGGTGCGACGATGGGCGATCTTGCTCAACGCCAGGGAGTCTTGCCGGAAGACGCCATCTTGCACGCCGGGTTGCTCCTTTCCAAAGTTCCGGACGATTTCAGAGAGCGGCGTTCCCGGGCGGACCGGATACTCATGATTAACCTGAGCATACCGGTACTGCGCTTCTTCCTCTGTCAGAAACTCCAGCAGCTTCAGGGCCTCCGGAAGGTGCTGTCCCTCTTGAACCAAGGCACCTCCGGAGACATTCATGTGCGTCCCCTGGGCTTCCTGATTGGGGAAGAAGATTCCAACGGCATTGGCCCAACTCTGCTGTTCGGGGTCGGCAAGCATGGCGCCCATGTAGTACGTGTTCCCCAAAGAGAGGTCACAAAGTCCCTCATAAATGGCCTTCACCTGACCACGGTCGTTGCCTTGCGGGCGCCGAGCGAGGTTTTCCTTCAGACCCTCTAGCCAGGCTCGTGTGGCGGCTTCGCCATGGTGCTCAATTAACGACGCGACCAACGCAACGTTGTAGTTGTGGTATCCGGAGCGGACGCAGATCCGTTCCTTCCACTTGGGATCCGCGAGGTCTTCATACCGATTGAGCTCCTCGGGCTGCACTCGATCCAAGGAGTAGTAAATGATCCGCGCCCGGGCCGTGAGCGCCGTCCAGCGATTTCCCGGATCCTGAAACGGAGCAGGAACGTTTTTCTCAATGATCGCAGATTCATAGGGTTGGAAGAGTCCTGCTTCGGCCATTGCATTCAGGTTGGCGATGTCGGTGGTCAGGACTAGGTCGATGGCTCCGGGCTGTTGCTGCAACCGCTCGAGCATCCCCTTGCCCAGATACGAGACGTTGACCTCAATGCCTGTCTCTTGCTCAAAACGATCCAGAAACGGCCGCAGCAGGAATTCCTGACGCTCTGAAAGGACATTGATTTCGGTTCCCCAGGCGGAAGTTCCCACCACTAACGCTGCAAGGGCTCCCGCCCACTTTCTCCACATGACCTTAATCCTTAGAATGAGTTAACACTAAAATTAGTAAATACTAATTTACTAAGTTAGCAAAACCATGCAAGAGGAAAATGAGTGCGGTTTCGGGGAGCAGGAAGGCGGCCGCTCAGAGAACGGCCTGCCGGTGTGAATGGAGGGTCAGAACAGGGTCCGGAAGAGCAGGCTGGTTCCGCTGGCCTTGCCTTCTTCAGCGCTGAGTTGGTTAAGGGTCAGGAAGGACCCGGGGAAGAGCCACCCGTTGAAGGTGAGACCAAACTCGTAGTACTGCATGATGTACAGTTCGGTTCCGGTGTAGCGGGTATCAATGAGGTAAGGTTCAATTTGTGAGTCCGCCACCCACTGGTCGGTAGGAAACTGAACGATGATTCCGTTCCGGAAGGCGACGTTGGAGAGGTTGGCGTCGTAGGTGGTGCCTCCAACGTTGAGGGGTTGAGATTGATAGTGCCCGACCTGGTTGCCGAAGCGCAAGGTGATCGGGCTCAACTCAAGGTCGTAGATGCTGGTGACCGCCAGGCTGAGGAGTGCTCCTCCGGAACCCAAGCCTTCTGAAGCCGTGACTCCGTAATTGAGAGCCGGGGTCAGGGACCAGTTGGAGTTCACCTTGTGGGCGTAGCTCAGCCCGAGCCCTAGGGCGTATCCGGACACGCCATCGACTTCAACTTGGGAGAGGGGAAACCGGAAAGTGAGGGTCCGGTCGCCGAGTGAATCCAGCACCCAGGTGTACGAGAGCGGGAGCAGCGTTGTGCTGACGTTGGAGTCGCCCTGCTTGTAGCTGCTGTAGCCCAAGCCAACTCCTGCCGTGTTGGGGGCCTGGTTGGCGTCAGAGGTGTCTTGAGCGATCGTCGCGGTCCCCGAACTGACCGGAGAAATGGGAGGGGCGTCTGTGGTGACGAAGACGGAGTTGAAGTCCGTGTTCACCAGACCATCCATGAGGCTGGAAGGATTTCCGGCAACCGGGTCATTCGGCGTCGTCTTGGCCATCAGCTGCAGGAGCTGATTGACTAGGTCTTCTTGCTGGGAAAGGGCATCGGACAGCTGATCCCAGCTATCGGTCCGGGTGCTTCCGGAGAAGGTCCAGGAGCGGTTCAGGTCAGGAATCTCAAACTCAACGGTGGTGCTGTTCTGGGCATAATTGGCCACCAGGTTGATGCCCCGGTAGTTGAGGGTGAGGTCTAGCGCACTGGTGCTCCAGCTGCTCACATTGCTGAACTGTTGCTGAATGGTGTCATAGTCCGGAAGGTCACCTGCTGTGGCATAGCTCTTCTGCTCTGAGGTTCCGCCAGAGGTGACGGTGAGCTGGAAGAGGTCCGCGGCATGCAGCGGAAGGCCCAGGAAAAAAGCCAGCAGGAGTGCTGGCCAGATGCGCGTCAACATGGCAGAGTCTCAGTTGCAGATTTAACGACTCAGGTCAATACGCTCTCCCGCGGCGCCTCCGGCATCCATCTGCTCGCCGGCAAATTCGAAGTCCTTGAGCATCTCACCGGCAAACGCGGAGAGCGGTAGCACGGTCCCAGAGGCATTGACGCCTGAGCGGCTTCCTGCCGGAACCTCCACTGATGCTCCATCGGGCGCCGTCAGTTCCACCAGCCCCTCTAGGGTGCCCACCGCGGTTTCCTGCTGAAGGAACTGCACCACAAACTCCGTCCCCCGTACCGAGACCACCGCGTTGGGCGTCCGGATGTTCACTTGGCGCGCCTGCGGCAGGGTGGCAATTCGTGCCAAAACCTGCCCTTCCAGCGTGAGGGTAAAGGCATTGGAGGTCGTGGAAGACGGCTCGTAGCGGGTTTCGGTGCGGGGAGCAAGCGTGAGGGTGTCTCCACTGCGGAGTTGCAGCTGCAGCCTTCCTTCGGCAAACGTCCTCAGCACGTCTCCGGCTTCCAGAAGTTCCGGACGATCGGTGAGCGCAATGAGGCGGCGACCTCTCTGAAGTTCAGCGCTGCCTCCTAGGAGTTCAACAACCTCCTGAGCAAGGAGCACTCCGGAGCTGAACACCAGGGTCAGGACTGCAAGGACAAGACGACGAGCGATCACGATAACCTGAATCGAACAAGGCGGGAAACAGTGGAACTAGGTTATTGGGTTTTTAGTAAAGAATCCAAATAATTCGATCATTTGACACGTGATCCCTCCCTCAAGCTTGCTTGCTGAAAAAAGAGCTCTTCCGGGCGCCTCTGAAGCCGAATCCGTCCGAGAAGAGGGAGGGCTGTTTTCTTGCCAATCTCAGCGTCTGAGGTTCTGGTTAATCCTGACTGAAGGCGGCACTGGCAAAATCGGTTTTGCTGAAAGTGAGCTGAGTGGTACCGGCTCCGATGGTTCGGTACTGAGTGTGATCCCAGTTGTTGACAAAGGTGTCAACCACAGACCCATCGACATCGACTCCGGCAATGGTGGTTGTGCTGACGCCGCAGCTGGCATTGTCAGCCTCGAGGTCGCCATTTCTGGCACTGACACAGGCCTGGTAGGATCCGGTATTCAGAGCACTGGACTCCATGGTCAGGGAGTACTTGCTGCCAAAGGTCGGCATCCCTGCGAGGATGTAGCGCACGTCCTTGCTGGTCGAGTCTTGTTGATGAAAACCCATCATCAGGTAGGCCTGGTCGGTTGCTTGATCAAGGAGCAGGCGGTAGGTGTAAAGGGTGTCTCCATTGCTCAGCGTGGTGTTGTCCGGAGCCGAGAGGTACTCGACCTTCAGCAGGTAGGTGCTCAGGTCATAATCAACGACAGTACGACTGATGCCGTCGCTGTTGACTTCCAGCGTGGCCACGTTGATTTCACTTTCATTGGAGCGGAGGAGAAAGGTCTGGGTGCCTCCGGTGGGCAGCGTGAGTACCACCTGCTTGTCGTAGGTGGTGGTATCACTGGGGGTGCTGACCTGAAGCTGAAGGGAGCCTCCGACAAAGTTGGCTGCGTCTGCAATGCCACAGTACTGTGTAAAGGCCTCGGCAAGGGGGGCTGTAACGGTTAAGGTCAGGGTGCCGTCATTGGGGTAGTTGTTGACGTCCAGCTGCGTGCTGTCCAACCCAAGTCCGACAGCGCAGAAGAAGGTAAGGGCCTCCCGGAAGCGTCCAAAAATAGAAATCTTGGATCCGTTACTACTCCGTTCCGCATCCGTATCGAGCTGAATGGCCATCCAGTCCTTGGGGCTGATGAGCGTGGGGGAGCTGGCAGTGTCGTCCCAGAAGACGTCTCCTGCAGGGGTGGTCCAGAGGTTGGTGCCGTTGTCGCTAAATCCCTTGCCGGCGCTACGGGCAGAGGGACTGAGGTTGGCCACGGTGTCCATGGTGGTTGTGGTGGTGACAAAGGCGGTGGTCATCGCCGACCCCGATTCGGTAGACGCTGGCGCGTCGTTGCTGCTGCTGTCACTGCAACCGGCCAACGCAAGGCTGGCTCCCAGGGCAAAGAGGAGGAAGAGCTTGTTCATGAGGACCTTTCGGAAAGGAGGAATTCGGACAAAAACGGTATCGTCAAGAAAAGAAGCTTCAGGCTCAATCCAGTTCCCTGTTGGTTTCTGTAAAAACCTGTAAAACGGGGGCCCGGACTTGAAATGCGCAGGGGAACCCCTTAGAACTCGTTTTCTGATTCATCTGTTGTGAGGGGGCATGGCCAAACTACTGATTGTCGATGATGACGCAGCGACCGTGCAGCAGCTTCAGGTTCTGGTTCGTCAGTCCGGACACACCTGTCAGTTTGCGTTGGGGCTGGAGTTTGTGGATGCCATTTTGGCGCAGGAGGCGATTGAGCTGCTGCTGCTCGACGTCCACTTTCCTCAAGGTGGCGGGATGGAGCTGCTTCAGCGCCTGCAGGGGCATCCGGAGTACCGGCGCCTTCCTGTCATCATGATCACTGCTGACGACTCCGAGGGCCTCTTGGCAGAGTGCTTGGATGCTGGAGCCCGGGACTTTTTGCGTAAGCCGATTGGGGCCGTGGAGTTTCGGGCTCGCGTTGGGGCCGCGCTGCGTCTGGAACGCCTGCAACGGCGCTTGCTGCGCGAGCTGGAAACGCAGCGGAAGGTGAATCAGGTGGTCCAGCAGCGTTTGGGGGAGATGGACCAGCTGGTCCGCGAAATCCAGGGGCTGCTTCCTCGCACAGGTCCAGTGGCAACAGAGGAGCAGGGGGGCGCGTTTGCAGAGCTGCCAGACTTGCTTCCTCCAGCAGCAGCAGAGCCGCCTTCTGTGAGACGGTTGCTGGTGGAGACCCTTCAGCTTGCGGTGCGGCTCTGGGAGTCGGGAACCGGTGCGGGAGTGGTTGAGTTGGCAGAAGCCAGTGGACTCTGGACCGTCTCTCATGACCCAGACGGAGGAGCCTATCCCCGTACGCTGGACAAGTACCTCTCCCTCGACCGACTGCCTCGGCATCCCCGTTGGCGCAACGTGGTCCAGACCGCCACCTATGTCCTGCGCCTGAAACTTCCGGACCCGGATCTGGACCTCCGTCTTCGCCTGAAGCTGGAGGAGCTGGATGCCTTGCTGCGACCATCCTGATGCGTTGGGAAGAGATCACGCTGGAGCGCTTGGGCATCCAGCCCCATGAATTACGCTACACTCATCCAAACGGAAGCTACACCACGGTTACCGAGCACCTTGAGGGCACACTGTTCCGCATTCGGCTTGCTGGGCACATTGACGAAGAGGCGCTAAGGGGGGAGTTTGCCATCCGAGACCGCGTGCTGGATGCGTTGGTGCAGCATCAGGCGCCCTGCCGTTGTTACACGGTGGTGTCCGGAACCGTCACCTTCGCCTCTGGGGCCCGGAAGCGCATGAAGCAGGAGGCTGAACTGACCCGAGACCGTCTGGGAGGAATTGCTTTCATTGAAGCTTCAGGCGTGTGGCGGGGGCTGGGACGCTTTGTGACGCTCTTCACTCCGGATCTGAACGTCAGTTTTCACGCTCGTGAAGCTCAGGCGGTGGCTCATGTCCGTCGCCTGGCAGAGCAAGAGCGGCAGGGAACGCCTCCGTTTGCGGCTCTTTTGACGCCGGAGCCGCTGGAAATCGAGGTGCTGCGGGAGCAGTTCCAGATTGAGCTGGCGGAGCGTCAGCGGGCCGAGGCTGCTTTGGCTGAGGCCAAGGAAGCGGCAGAGCAAGCCAACGCCAGCAAAACACGCTTTCTGGCAAACATGAGTCACGAGTTCCGAACCCCCCTCAATGCCATTTCCGGATTTACGCAGTTGCTGTTACGCCGCCCAGAGGTGCAGGCCGATCCGGAGCTGGTGCAGCCGCTCGAGAGCATTCTCAACAGCAGTGCCACCTTACGGGAGCTGGTGGACCATGTCCTGGATCTCTCTCGGATTGAGTCCGGACGCATGGAGGTGCAGCAGGAGCCCATTCAGGTGCAGGACTTCCTCCGGCACCTCTACCACTCCCACCTCAACAGCGCCCAGAGCAAGTCGGTTACGCTGCGTTATGCCCTGAGCTCGCAGGTACCCAAGGTGGTGGAAACCGACCGCCTGAAGCTCCACCAGATTCTGTCGAACCTAGTGGGAAATGCCATCAAGTTCACTCACCCCAACACCTCCGTTTGGCTGGAAGCTGACTGGCGTCCGGGAGAGCTGGTGCTTCGGGTTCGTGATGAGGGTCCGGGCATTCCGGAGGAGCAACGGCTGCAGGTCTTCCAGCCGTTTGTGCAGGGAGATGGTTCCGTCTTGCGGGAGCACGGAGGGGTCGGGCTGGGGCTCGCGATTGTCTGGGAGCTGTGTCAGCTGCTACAGACTCAGATTGAACTGGAGAGCACGCCTGAGACCGGCACCACCTTCACCCTGACGCTGCCGTGCCGCAGTCAGGAATCGGTGCACGGCAGGTTCCTCGGACCGCCTGCTCGGCGTACCACCGGCGCTCGTGTTTTGGTGGTGGAGGATCACGCGATGAACCGGCAGATTGCGGAACAGCTGTTGAAGGAGCTGGGGCACTCAGTCACATTTGCGGAAGATGGCTGCTCTGGTGTGCAGCAGGCCAGCGCCGAGCCGTTTGATCTCATTCTGATGGACCTGCACCTGCCGCGTCTGGACGGTTGGTCAGCCATTCGGGCCATCCGAGAGGCGGGTCTGACGTTACCGATTGTCGCCTGCACAGCGGATGTGTTTCCAGAGGCGCAGCACCAGGCTCAGGAGGCTGGCGCCAATGCTTTCTTGACAAAGCCGCTGCTTCTCGAGGAGCTGGAGCAAACCCTGACGACCTTGTTGCCCGAGGTTCCGTCTGAGGTTCCCCCTTTGCCCCCGGAACGCTGCCGTCAGGCGCAACGGATCATCGCAGTGCTCCAGAGCCTTCCGGTGTTTCAGTCGGTTCAGCTGGTGGAGCAAGCTGACGCTTTGGAGCGCCTCTGTCAGGGATATGACACGCCCCTGCTTCAGCTGGCCCAGAGCATTCGGGAAGCCGTCTACAGCAACCGTGCAGCGCACATCCCGGACCTTCTGCAGCAGCTGCAGGCCTCGGGTGGCGGCTCCGGTGAAGGAGAGGCGCCTAAAACGCCACTCCAACGGTGACGACGGCTCCGCTCAGGTGCTGAGCACTGGTCCACTGGTCGTCAGCGGTTGCGCGATCGTCTGAGGCATCCAGCACCTGATCCGTCCGGTCGGTTTCATCGGCGACGGAGAGGGTTCCCACTCGTGCGCCCAGCGTGACGTAGATGCCGTAATTGCCCTGCCATCCGATTTCCCCAAAACCTGCTGTTCCCGAAAGTTCAGACTCGGTGGTCTGAGACAGCGTGGTTCCTTCGTTTCCCGTACAGATGTCCGGATTGAGTGCTGTGAAAACCGAGGAGCAGGTGATGGACTGATCCACCGTCTGCTTCGCGGAAAAGGCACCGCCGCCTAGGCCAATGAACACGCCGTACTCTTCGCTGGGGAAGAAGCGCACCGAGATTCCCGTCAGGCGTCGGGTGGTCTGGATGCTGGTGCCGCTCAGGAGGGAGGACGACTGGTCGGTGTTGAGGGCGCCAAAGAAGTGAAGCTGCAGAGGCGCCCCCAGGGTGAGGTCATACGACAGCGCAATGCCAGGTGCCTCAAGGCCAAATCCAATTCCGTGGAGGTGTTCGTTGCGTTGGGCCCCGGGAGTCTGGGCCAAGAGGGAGCCTGAAAGGAGGAGCAGGCACAGTGAAAGAAACGCTTTCATCAGGTTTTCCTCATGACTGGTAAAAATCAGGGTGACGGAAGGGAAAGCTTACCTGACCCAGAAGGGAAGTAAAGCGGGAATCCTCGAAATGAGGTCGAATGCAACCGATGGGTAACCTGCTCAAATTGATTGATTTTTTCCAGAGGCTCTTGGCCAGGAACCGTCTGGGCGCCGAGAGCTACGTCCGGAAGAGCAGTGGCAGGGGCCAAGGTCACCGGTAAGCTGTGAGTTGACTTGCCCTCTTGGGCTGGCTAAGGTGCTGAAGTTCCTTTCTATACGTTGAGTAGCGCTGATTGACCCAATTTGTACCTCATGGAGACTCATGACTGAAGCCGTGACCCGTGGAAAGTCGCGAGCAGGAGATTCCCTCCGTCGTGTTGAAGATGACCGCCTGATTACGGGAAAAGGTAAATTTACGGATAATCGTGTAACGGCAGGAGAGCTTCATGTTCATCTGGTTCGTTCCTACATGGCCCACGCTCGGGTCACTTCACTCGACCTAGAGGCTGCGCGTCAGAGTCCCGGAGTGGTGGCCGTGTACACCGCGCAGGACCTTGCGGCAGATGGCGTGCAGGCCTTTCCTGCGGTAAAGGGCTTCACACGTCCGGATGGTGAGCCAATGGTGCACCCCGACCGTTTTGCCATTGCAGACGGGGTTGTACGGCACGTCGGCGAAGTCGTGGCGGCCGTGGTGGCTGAGACGCAGGCGCAGGCGGTGGATGCAGCCAGTCTGATTGAGGTGGACTATGAGGAGCTTCCCGTGGCTGGCTCACTGGAGCAGGCCGTGGCGGCAGAGGCCCCTGTGGTTTGGGAGGGCTTTTCCAGCAATGCGGTGGCCTTCAAGGCGTTTGGCGACGCGGACGCTGTGGCACAGGCTTTTGCAGAAGCAGCACATGTCTGCAAGCTGCAGGTACGGAACAACCGGCTGGTTGGAAACGCGCTGGAGCCCCGGACCGTGCTGTGCGAGTATGAGGCGGCATCCGGACGCCGGACGCTGCGGCTTGGGCACCAGAACGCCCATGGCCTCCTTGGTGGGTTGGCTGCGACGTTGGCTGTTCCCAAGGAAACGCTGCGGGTGGTCATTGAAGACGTCGGTGGCGGATTTGGCATCAAGTCCGCGCTCTATCCGGAAGATGTGATTGTGGCTTACGCAGCCGGCAAGCTGAAGCGGTCGGTCCGCTGGCGAGCAACCCGGAGCGAGGAGTTTGTGGCCACGGTGCACGGGCGTGATCAGATCAGCCACGCTGAGCTGGCTTGCGCCTCAGACGGACGGATCCTCGGACTCCGGATTGACACCAAGGGGAGCCTGGGGGCTTACCCAACGGGCGCAGGAGTGGCAATTCCGTTGGTAGTAGGACCCAAGGTGGCCACGTCGCTCTACCACGTTCCCGCGTTTCACCTGCAGGCCACCGCTTATTCTTCCAACACTGCTCCGCTGGGAGCGTACCGCGGCGCCGGCCGTCCGGAGTCCATCTACCTGATGGAGCGACTCATTGATCAAGCAGCCCGTGAGATGGGCATTGACCCTGTTGAGATGCGGCGCCGGAACTTCATTGCGCCCCAGGCCTTCCCTTACACGACGCCCATGCAGGAAGTCTACGACAGCGGAAAGTTTGGAGAGGTGCTGGATCGCTGTTTGGAAGCAGCAGACTGGCAGGGCTTTGCCACTCGGCAGGCTCAGTCTCAAGCGGCGGGGAAGCTCCGGGGCCGAGGACTGTCGTGCTACATCGAGTGGACTGGTGCAGAGTGGAAGGAAGAAGTCACCTTGGAAGCGACAGCCGAAGGCGTCACCTGTTTCTCAGGAACCCAAGCCATGGGGCAGGGCATTGCGACAACGTACCTGCAGCTGCTTTCGGAGGCACTGGATCTGCCTGTGGATCAACTGCAGGTGGTGCAGGGCGACACCGACCGCGTTCAGGGCATGGGCAGCTATGCGTCCCGATCCCTGTACATTGGCGGGTCGGCCGTCAAAGAAGGGGCCGCCGTCTTCCTGGAGCAGGCACGGCGTCTGGCCGCTGAGTCGCTAGAGGCGGCTCCGGAAGACCTGCTTTATGCCGACGGACGGTTCACGGTCACTGGGACCGACATTGGCGTGGGGCTGCTGGAGCTGGCGGAACAGCAACCCGGCCAGAAGATTTCTGCAGCTTCCAGCACGAAGATCCCGGTTCCCAGCTGGCCGAATGGGGCTCAGGTTGCCGAGGTGGAAGTGGATCCGGAAACAGGAGGCGTTCAGCTGCAGAGCCTAGTGGCCGTGGATGATGTCGGCAACGCGATCAATCCCATGATCATTGCGGGACAGGTGCACGGCGGCATGGCTCAGGCGCTGGGCCAAGCGCTGCTGGAAGATGCGGTTTATGACGAGTCCGGACAGTTTGTCAACTCGACCTTTCTGGATTACGCCCTGCCACGGGCCGATGACCTGCCCTCGCTGCAAACGGAGCTGTACCCCGGTGTTCCCTGTGAAACCAATCCGTTGGGCGCCAAGGGGGTGGGAGAGCTGGGAACGGTGGGGGCCACTCCGGCCATTGTGAACGCCGTGCTGGACGCCTTGCAGGAGCAGGGAGTGACGCATCTGGAGATGCCGCTCACGCCTCAACGCGTTTGGGCTGCGCTAAATCACTGAAACCCTGAGGTATCCGGGGGATCGCTCCTTGCGTTTTGTGCGGAGCTCCGATAAGTGTAGTGCCGGGTTCGTTGTTTGTCCCGCTCCTGTCCACTTTCCGTAAAAGGTAAAATGAGCAATACCCCAATGGATACCATGAAGCAGTCCTTCCAAAGCTGGGCGGACCAGTACCAGAAGAATCTGGAAGAGATCGAGTCCTTTCAGCGCCAGGCCCTGGAATCGGCCTACTCTGCCATTGAGCACACCCCCATGGGGTCCACCGTCAAGGGCATCAAGGAAGTCCACCTCAACATGGTCGATGAGATGTTCCGCAATACCCATCAGATGATGTCGGAAATGCGCAAGATGACGGAAGAGTGGATGAGAAACATTGAGCAAATGACTCCGAAGTCCTAATCCTCTGCCGACCCCAGTTTCTCTGGGGTCCTCCCTTCTTTCCCTTCAAAACACCCATTCATGCACCTGCTGCAGAAGCCTCTGCTACGCCTGCTTCTGCTGGGAAGCCTCCATCTGGTGTTGGCCTGCAGCACCTCTCCGGAAGAGGCGGAATCGGTCTCAGCGACTGAGATCTATCGGTCAATCAATCTGGCTGGGCACTCCGTCTTTCCTGAGTGCAACCCCGGAGGCACCCTGGCGTGTGACTGCTCAGAGGACGATGTGAGGATTGAGTCGTTTGAAGCATACGGCGAGGTCACCAGCAACGTCCGTGGACGATCGCTGTACGTCAATGCGATTGGCGGGAAGCAGTTTGTGGATCGTTTCTCAGACGAGCACCCCTTTGCCTTGGGGACCTACCGGTACACGTACCAGTTCCGCCTCAAGGAAATTCCCCGTCCGGATGCCAACCAGACCCAGAACGGCGATGCCATGCACCAGATGATTCAGTTTTGGGATGGGCGCAATGAGGTGTGGGACAACACGGAGAAGCAATCGCTGGAGGCGGCCATCTACTGGGACCTGAATCCGTGGGGATCTGATTTTGGGCGGTTTCGGGTGTACACGTCTGCAGAGCCTCCGGCGAACCTTCAGCTGGAGTCAACGGAGGCGTTTCTGCAGCCGGATCTGGAGTGGCACACCCTCGAGCTGGTGGCCGACCTGGAGGCCCGCCGATACGTGTCTCTCAGTCTGGACGGTGAGGTGTTCGACCTGAGCACCATTCCGATTCTGGAGCTGCCGCATCCGGATTGGGGAGCCGACCTGACCTGGACCCTGACGACCGAGTCAATGGCAACCTATCCGAATGCCTGCAACAGCAGTGTCTTTCAGTGGACCATCCAGTTCCGGAATGTGCTCTTTGAACGCCTGCCCTGAGTTGGGTTACAGGTGCTTTGAGAAGTGGGCCTGCATGGCCTGCCAAGAAGCCTGATCTGCTTCGGCATCATACTTGAGCGGGAGTCCGAATTTTTCTCCTCGCTCCGTGGCCGCTGGATTGGTGAAGCCGTGCAGCACGCCCTCGTAAGCAATGAACTCGTAATCAATCTGGGCGGTTTCCATCTCGGCCTTGAAAGCGGCAACGGATTCTTCTCCGACAAACGGATCAGCCGCCCCGTGGCAGACGAGAATCTTCGTCTGAACGCTTCCGGGCTCTGGCGTGTGAGCCGAATCTAGGGCTCCGTGGAAGCTGGTGACCGCCTTGAGCGGTGTGCCGAACCGTGCCAGGTTGAGCGCCAGCGCGCCACCGAAGCAGTAACCCATGGCCCCAATCCGGTTGGGGTCCACTGCCGGATGGTTGGCGAGGGTGATAAAGGCTTGCTCCAGGCGGTCCTCCAGGGCGTCCGGATCATTGAGGACGCCGTTCATGAGAGCCGCTGCCTGTTCCGGATGATCCACAGTTTGTCCATCGCCATACATGTCAACCGCCATGGCCACATACCCCAGTTCTGCCATCTGGTTCGCTCGGGAGCGGATGTAGTCGTTCAGGCCCCACCACTCGGGGAAGACGAGTACAGCAGGCGCCGGCTCTGACCACGTGTCGCTGTGGACGAGGTAGCTGTGCATGAGAGTGGATCCGGCTTCATAAACGAGGCTCTGTTTGTCGAGGCCCATGTTCGCTCCTTGGAAAAGCGGTTGAGGAATCAGGTGTCTTGGTTGAGGGGCTTGAGCTTGTTGGCGCGCATCAGCTGCCGGTTGCGCCGGTTCTTCTGATAATACGCCACTGCACGATTGTGCTCCCGGAGGGTCTGAGAGAAGTGACTGGTTCCGTCACCCCGAGCCACAAAGTAGAGGTAGTCAACGTCTGCCGGATAGAGAGCCGCCATGATCGCGTCCAGTCCGGGGTTGCTGATGGGGGTGGGGGGCAGCCCGTAGTTGGTGTAGGTGTTGTGCGGGTGATCCTGCCGGAGGTCCTTGCGGGTGAGGTTCCCGTTGAAGTCCGGAATGCCGTAGATCACAGTGGGATCGCTGTCGAGTCGCATGCGCTTGCGGAGCCGGTTGTGGAAGACCGCTGCAATCTTGTCCCGGTCCCGGGGATTGGCGGTTTCCTTCTCGACAATGGAAGCCAGGGTGAGCAGCTGGTACTCATTCAGCCCCAGCTCCTGGGCCCGCTCCCGCATAGACTCAGTGACGACGCTCCGGTAGTGGTTGATCATCACCCCAAGGATTTCCCGAGGACTCTGAGCCTTGGAAAAGAAGTAGGTTTCCGGGAACAGGAAGCCCTCCAGCGAGGTGACGTCTGAAAGGCCCGTCTGGGCCAGCAGGTCCGGATCGGAGTCCAGCTCGAGGAAGCGTGAGCTTTCTCCTAGGCCCGCAGACCCAAGGCGTTGGGCAATTTCCCGGAAGGTCTTCCCTTCTGGAATGGTGACGCGACGGAGGATGCCGCGTCCGGTGATGAGGTGCTCCAGGACCTCTGCTGTGGTCATGGTCCGGGCCAGCTCAAATTCACCAATCTGCAGCCGCACCGGGGCCTTCATCCAGTTGGCAAGAAAGCTGTAGAGCTGGGGGTGCGCGAGCATCTGCTGGTCCCGGAGCTGGGCGGTGACTTCTGAGAAGACGGTGCCTCGAGGGACCAGGATGCGGGCGGGTTCTTCACTGTAGACGGTGCTGGCTGGGCTGTGGTAAAGGTGCCACACGTAGCCGCTGGTCAGTCCGGTTCCGGTGAGGACCACCGCGAAGCCGATGAGGATCCAGTGTTTCCAGTTCATGAGCAAGCTCCGGGTCGAGTGATGGGGCGAGCCGGGGTGCCTTGCAGGCGGACCCGGAGCTCCACTCCACACTGATAAGGCCGCAGCATCAGCGCGAGCGGCCCCAAGGATTGCAGAATCTCTGCCGGAAGAGTGATCTGGGCCCGAAGGTCGATCTGGGACTCCACCGGTTTTTGGACGTTGGGGCGAATGGTGCCCGTGACGGTGCCGTTGACGCTTCCCTGCAGCGTCAGTTCATTGAGCACCACTTGGTCTCCCAGGGTCACGTCGTACCGAATCAACGGCCAGACCAGGTCCGGAACCACCATGCCCGGGAGAATCAGGTCCAGCCCAGATAGCCGGAGCCTAAGGTTTTGGATATCGCCTTTCAGATCACCGACGGGCAACGCCGCCTGCCGGTTGAGCAACTCCGTGGCGTTGCGGATCTCCAGCTCGGCAGAGGTCCGGCCGGAGATGGTTCCGTAGGGAAAGAGGGCCACCAGCGGGACTCGGTTGAGCTGCACGTCCTTCACCTGGGCCTGAACCTGGTACGGTTGTGGTAGCCCGGAGGCTCGCAGCTCCACGGATCCGCCATGCATATCTCCCTCCAAAAGCGCGTCACGTGACAGCAGTGGCAGGAAGGGCGCCCGGAGTTGATTGAGCACCAGCAGCTTCACCTGAGGAGCCCGTTGCCACGTGGCCGGGGGAAGCATGGCCACCTCCGGAAGCTCCAGCTGGGTCCACCCCAGTTGCAGGGGGGCGACCTTTAGTGGCACCTGCGCCTGACTCAGCGCCTGCGCTTCCAGCACCTGCGCCAGGTTCTCTCCTGGGAAGTTCTGCTTGAGGCCCCAGAAGGCAGCCGCGGGCAGCAGCACCAGGATCAGGAGGGTGATGAGGAGACGCTTCAGCCAGCGCATGGGGACCTTGCAAAAAAAGAAGCCACTTAGCTTCCGGATGGCTTGTGCACCTGAAACGACGCGCGGACCAAACGGCTTCCGGGGGCAACACTGAGGTCGAGCTGAGAGAGCCGCAGCACAGGGCGGTTGTTTTCCAGTCGATAGAGGACGTCCATCAGGTCATCCAGCTGCAGCCGATCGAGCAACACCTGAACGCCTTCGGTGCCTTCCGGAGGGTTGCTGAGGGCGTTGATCTGCAGGTGGTCCTGCACCTGAATGTCGCGGGCGATGCCTTCGACAAAGGAACTGAGGGGCTGCTTCATCAGCGGCGCCGTGGGTTCTTGCTGGAGCGCACGCCACTCGTCACTCAGCTGCCGGATCTCATTGAGCTGCTGCTTGCGTGAAGCCAGCTGCGTCTCCAAGCGGTCCTGCTCGCGCAGAACCCGCTGGTTGAGCCAGGTGCCCGCCAGCCCCACCATCAGGGCCAGCATGATGCCGATTAGAATCTGTTCGCGTAACGTCAGGTCTCGCATCAGTCTTTCTTCAGGACGGGAATCATTCTGGGCGATCTTCCCGGAGACGAGGGAAACGTGCAAGCCAAGTTGACGGGGTCAGGATTCCTGATTCTCGCACCGGAGGTTCAGGAGCCACTCTTCCTCAGCATTCCGGAGGGTGAGGTGGGCCTTGTCTCGGTTGTCGGAACCGGTGTTGCAGACAACGCCGAAGCCAATTGCGTGGTCAGGGGCCACCGGAAGGGTACACTGAACCCGGACCTGGTGAACCCAGATGACTTCCTCATACAGCTCCGTCAGGCGTTCCAGCTCACACCCAAAGTCTCCCACCTGCACAAAGCCCAGGTCTCCGGCCTCGGCTGGAACACGACCGGAGAAGTCCTCCATGGGCCCCTGCGGCAGCCGTCCCTTCTGCAGGGTGAAGCGAACCTCTGCGGCAGCACTGCTCAGTGAGACGAGCAGTACCACCCCCGTCAGCAGGGCCTTCATGCCTGAGCCAATGCACGTGAGACAACCTCTTGCACCTCTCCGGAGAGTTTGGGCAATTGGTTGATCTGTTCCAACTGGGCCTTCATCAGCGCCTGGCGGTCGGAGTCGTAGCGCTTCCAGGCGTTGAAGGCGCCCACCAGCCGAGCTGCAATGGTGGGGTTGAGGCGGTTGAGCGTGATGACCTGCTCCGTCAGGAACGTGTACCCCTTCCCGGAAGCCTCGTGGAACTGGGTGGGATTCGAGTGCACAAAAGCCCCAATGAGCGCGCGGGCCTTGTTCGGGTTCTTGAGGTCAAAGGCCGGATGCGCCAGCAAGGACCGGACGGTCTCCAAGGTGCTCGGGAGTGTGGACATCGCCTGCAGGGTGAACCACTTGGTGATGACCAGCGGGTCGTTTTGCCAGCGTTCAAAGAAGAGGGCCAGCGCCTGCTCCCGCTCTCGGCAAGGCTGATGAATGAGAGCGGCCAGTGCTCCGGAGGCGTCGGTCATGTTGGTGGCTTCACGGAACTGCGTGTAGGCCTGCTGGCGTGCTTCCTTGGTTTCCAAGCAGGTCAGGTACGACAGGCAGCGGTTCTTCAGCGCCCGGCGGCCCATGCCTTCGGCGTCAGGCTGATAGGGCTCTTGGGTCTGCAGCTGCCCATAGAGCTTCCACAGTTCTGCGGAGAAGGCGGTGGCCAGCTGCTCCAGCAGCGCCTTCCGGACCTGATGGATTTCGTCCACGGCAATCACCTCCATCTGCTCTCCCAAGTACCGTTCATCCGGGAAGGTCAGGGCCTGAGCCAGCAGGGCCGCGTCGGTGGTGGTGGCTTCTGCAAGCAGGCTTCCAAAGGCGTTTTGGAGCACAGGTGGCAGTTCCACGGAGCCTCCTTCTTGAAGCTGCTGGACCTGTTGCAGAGCAACCCGGATCATCAGCTTCTGTCCGGCCTCCCAGCGATTGAAGAGGTCGGAGTCGTGCGCCATAAGGAAGGCCAACTGCTCGTCGGTGTAGTCGAAGTGCAGCTTGATGGGAGCCGAGAAACCCCGGAGCAACGAAGGAATGGGCGACTCTGGCACATTGGTGAAGACAAACGCCTGTTGCGCCTCCCGGACTTCGAGCACTCCGCTTTCGACGCCGTTCAGGGAACCTTCTAGGTGCAGAGGAAGGGAGTTGCCCGAGGCTCCAAGCAGGCCCACCTCGAGAGGAAAGTGATAGGGCTGTTTGAGAAGCGCCTCTGGGCCAGCGGCTTGTTTGGCTGCAAAGCCGAATCCGTTTTGGCCCACGGTGTCAGGAACCGACTGCTCAACGGTGAGGGTATAGGTTTGGGCGTCGGCGTCATAGGTTCCAGAAGCACGTAGCTCAGGAGTTCCGGACTGCGAGTACCAGCGTCGGAACTGCTGCAGGTCCACGGAGTTGGCGGCTTCCAAGGCTGCGACAAAGTCATCACAGGTCACCGCCTGCCCGTCGTGCCGCTCAAAGTAGAGGTCCATGCCCTTGCGGAAGCCTTCTCGGCCAAGCAGGTTGTACATCATCCGGATGACCTCAGCGCCTTTTTCGTAGACGGTGGCGGTGTAGAAGTTGTTGATCTCTTGGTACGTGTCCGGGCGGACCGGGTGGCTCATCGGCCCTGAATCTTCAGGGAACTGGTGGTTGCGTAGGACGTTCACATCGTCAATGCGCTTCACAGGGCGGCTGTTGAGGTCGGAGCTGAACTCCTGATCCCGGAACACCGTGAGCCCTTCCTTGAGGCTGAGCTGGAACCAGTCTCGGCAGGTGACACGGTTTCCGGTCCAGTTGTGGAAGTACTCGTGCGCGATCACCGCCTGAATGTGGTAGAAGTCGCTATCCGTTGCGCTTTCGGGATCCGCCAGCACGTACTTGGCGTTGAAGAGGTTGAGCCCCTTGTTTTCCATGGCGCCAAAGTTGAAATCGTTGACGGCGACAATCATGTAGATGTCTAGGTCATACTCCCGGCCAAAGCGTTCCTCATCCCACTGCATCGACTGCTGGAGCGACGTCATGGCGTACCCGAGGCGGGGGACGTTTTCATGCTCAGAGTAAATGCGCAGCGCCACCGAGCGTCCGGAGGCGGTGGTGAAGGTATCTTCGAGCACCCCTAGGTCGCCGGCCACCAGCGCAAACAGGTAGGCAGGCTTCCGGAAGGGGTCTTCCCAGCGGACCCAGTGCCGTCCGGTTTCCAGGGTTCCGGAGTCAACAGGATTGCCGTTGGACAGCAGAACCGGGTACTTCTTGGCGTCGGCCTCCACGGTGGTGGTGAAGGTGGTCATCACATCCGGACGGTCGGGGAAGTAGGTGATCTTGCGGAAGCCTTCTGCCTCACACTGGGTGCAGAACATGCTCCCGGAGCGGTAGAGTCCTTCCAGTGCCGTGTTCTTTTCCGGATGAATGCGGACCACCGTCTGCAGGGTGAACTCGTCCGGAGGGTCCGGGAGGGTCAGGAAGTCGTCACTGACCTGGTAGGCGTTGCGGGGAAGCGGTTCGCCATTGAGGGAGACTTCCAGCAACTCCAGCTCCTGCCCGTTGAGCACCAGCGGTGCAGGGGCGTCACTGAGCCGCCGGAGCTTCTGAGTGGCGGTGACCAGGGTTTCGTGGTCATTCAGCTCAACGTACAGGTCTATGAATTCGACCTCAAACGCAGGAGGAGTGTAGTCTTGCAGCCGGATGGCTTTAGGCGCTTCTGCTTTCATGAGGATGCCTTCAATGAAGTTAAGGATAGCGAAATTCAAAACGCTCCGAACAGGAGGTTAGCGAGAGGGGGAACCAAAGACCTTGCGGTACAGGGGCTTGCGGTACGCAAACTGAAGCCACATCGTGGGGTGAAGGAGGTACGACAGCACGGCAAACGGGGCCTCATAGGTGATGTCGTCAATGATGACACAGTGGTCTCCTTGCTGCCGGACGGTGTGGCGGTGGTGCCAGGACTTGAGAAAAAACGGAAGCCGCAGGCCTTCATCTACAAACCAGCACTCCGTCTCCGATTCCCCTGCTTCCGTAATGTGACCTTGCCACGTTTGGCGCAGGAACGGAAGCTTGAGGTCAATGTGGTACTGATCGCCCACCCGGCTGCCGTCGAAGCGCAGCAGTTCCACAGGGGGAAAGGGCGGAGTCAGCTTGACGAAGAGGGCTTTGTCGAACTGGGCAAAGACCTCACGAAAATTTCCGGCGACGGGAGTTTCCAGGTAAATCTTCATGGAGTGGTGGCCTGGCAGGAGGGGCAGAAGTAGAGCCGCCGGGACGCGCAGTCGATTCGCTCAATTGGCGTGGTGCACGTCCAGCAGGGTTGACGCTCGCGGGCAAACACCCAGTGCCGGTACTGGCTCCGGGAAAAGCCCTGGGCGTGAAGAGCCTGTGCTGCATCCAGGTCGTTGGTGATGCCACCGGATTGATACGACTGACGGGTCAGGTCCAGGCAGGCGGTGGCCAGGCGTTGCAGCGATTCGGGCGCAAGGTGCTGCGGTTGCTGCTGGGGCATCCGTCTGGCGACAAAGAGGATCTCACTCCGGAGGTAGTTCCCGAGCCCGGCCAGAAAGCCCTGGTCCAGCAAGAGGCTGCCCAGCTGCCGGCGCCGAAAGGTCCGGTCGGTGAAGCGATCCGTCACCGCCTCGACGGTGGTGGCCGGGTCCAGCAGGTCGGGGCCCAGCTTCTGCAAAAACGGGTGCTGGGCCTCTTCTTCCGTCCGGAGCACATCGATGTCGGAGGCGCTGTAGAGGAGCGCGGAACGGTGTTCGGTGTGCAGCGCCAGCCGGAGCTGCCGGTTGGTTTGCGGAAACGCGTAGGGCTTCCGGACCATCCAGCGTCCGTAGAGCTGGTTGTGGCTGTAGATGCTCCATCCGTTGGCAAAGCGGGTCAGCATCGCTTTTCCCCGTGAGGTCACCTGCGTGATCGCCTGGCCGGTCAACTCGGGCTCATAGACCTTGAGGCGCTCAAACTCGAAGTAGACTTCGGTGCAGATCCTTTTCCCAACAGCCCGGTCGAGGCGGTCGGCCGCTTGCCGGATTTCAGGGCCTTCAGGCATAGTGATTTGCAGCAACAGGGGAATTTGGCTTGAGCGTTCAAGCGCGTTTCTTCTATTTTGGCGGTTTTTACAGACAACACAACCACGAGTGCTTCCGGCACCGTCTTTAAGGATGATTCATGGAACTGAAACTTGATTACAGCACAAAAGCACTGGCGGAAGAAAAGGCGGGCGCGCTCCTGGCGTTTGTAGCTGAAGACTTGGACTGGAACGCCTGTGGACTGACAGGGCTTCCGGAAGAGGCGCTGAGCCAGTTGGAAGCAGCCAAGAAGCTGAAGGTGTTCTCGGGAAAGAAAGGGAGCACGCACCACGTGGTCACCGGCGCCAAGAACCTGGGGCAGGTGCTGGTGGTGGGGCTGGGACCCAAGCAGGATCTGGATGCTGAGACGCTGCGCCGGGCTGCCGGAAAGGCCGGGAAGCTGCTGGGCTCCCTGAAGGTCACCGAGGTGGTCGTGCCGGTTCCGGAGTTCATGGGGCTGGTGACGGCTCAGCCGGCGGGGGCGGTTCTGGCTGAAGGACTCAGCCTCGGGTCCTACGAGTTTGTGGAGTTTAAGACCAATGACTCTGCCGAGGCACCGAAAAACGTGAAGGTGCGTCTTGTGGATCCGGACGGCATCACCGATGCCAAGGCCGTGAAGAGTGGGACGTTCCGAGCCGAGGCCACCAACTTTGCCCGGACGCTGGGAAACACGCCTCCCAATGTGCTCTCTCCGAAGGAACTGGCCAAGCGGGCGGAGGCGATGTCCAAGAAGCAGAAGCTGAAGTTCAGTGTGCTGGAAGAGTCGGACATGAAGAAGCTGGGCATGAACATGCTGCTGGGCGTGAGCGTGGGAGCCGAAGAGCCGGCCAAGCTGATCATCATGGAGTACCACCACGAAAAGGCCGAAGAAACCATCGCTCTGGTGGGCAAGGGCATCACCTTTGACTCCGGAGGCATTTCGCTCAAGCCCGGCAAGGGCATGGATGAGATGAAGTTTGACATGTGCGGCTCCGCGGCGGTCATTGGTGCCATGCAGGCGATTGCGCAGGTCAAGCCCAAGGTGAACGTCATTGGCGTGGTGGCCGCGTCTGAAAACATGCCAGACGGCAAGGCGCAACGGCCTGGGGACATCGTGAAGGCCTACAACGGCAAGACGGTGGAGATCCTCAACACCGATGCCGAGGGACGGCTGGTGCTGGGAGATGCCCTGGCGTATGTCGTTGATCAGTACAAGCCGCAGGCCATTGTGGACCTGGCCACGCTGACAGGAGCCTGCATTGTGGCGCTGGGGCACCAGGCCTGTGGTGCCGTGACCAACAACACCGCCCTCATGGACAAGGTCCGGGCCGCCGCCACTGTGAGTGGCGAGCGCGTTTGGGAGCTTCCGAACTATCCGGAATATGCCGAGTCCCTCAAGGGCAAGCATGCGGACCTCCGTAACATCGGAGACGGAGACGCCGGCACGATCATCGGCGGAGCCTTCCTGGAGCACTTTGTGGGAGACACCCCGTGGGTGCACCTCGACATTGCTGGCGCTGCCTGGAGCGTCAAGCACGTGGACTACCACCCCAGCGGTTCGGCAACTGGCGTAGGGGTGCGGCTCCTGACGGATCTGGTCGCTCGCTGGAACTGAGTCACGCCGACGGGTTCTCATGGCGAAAATGCATGATCCTCGCTATGACAAGGTCGTCAAGCGCCTCATCACGACAGGACGTCCGCAGGTCCTCAAGAGCCTGCTGGACACCCTCAATGGCGTTGAGATCGCCCAGATCCTCCTCCAACTCAAGCTCAAGCATCAGCTGGTGGTGTTTGAGCTTCTGGCTCCCGAAAAAGCCTCTGACGTTCTTTCCAACCTCCACGACTCCTCCACCGTTCTCTCCGACCTGATCGGCGGACTCACGCACGAGCAGCTTTCGGGCATCATTGGAGAAATGGACGATGATGACGCCGCTGACATCGTTTCCATCCTCGATGACACGCAGGCAGATGCCCTGCTAGAGACCCTTCCGGCCAAGGACCGGGCTGAGGTCCACAACCTCCTGCAGTACGATGAGGAGAGTGCCGGAGGCCTAATGACGTCCTACGTCGTTGCCATCCGTAAGGACCAGTCGGTGGGGCAGGCCATCCGCAGCATCCGGCGCTACACGCAGCGGGAGGGCTTTGAAATGTTCTATACCGCTTACGTAGTGGATGAGTTCCAGCACCTCATTGGCACGGTCTCGGTGACCGAGCTGCTGCTGGCGGACCGGAGCGTTCCCATTGCCACCATCATGAACCCGGATGTGGTGGCTGTGGACATTGACCTCGACCAGGAAGAGGTGGCGCGGGTGGCCAAGGAATACGACCTTGTGGTGGTTCCGGTGATTGACAAGCACCTCCGGCTGGCCGGACGCATCACCATTGACGACCTCGTGGACGTTCTTTACGAAGAGCACCATGAGGACCTGGGGCAGTTTGCGGGAACCGGCGGTGAGGAGGTCATGGAAACTTCCATCTTCCGGACAACCCGAGAACGCCTGCCCTGGCTCTTTCTGAGCATGGTCGGCGGGTTTTTTGCCGCACTGGTGATGAATGGATTTGGCAAGGCCCTCTCTACCATGCCGGAGACGGCGTACTTCATTCCCCTCATTGCGGCGTTCGGGGGAAACGTCGGCATCCAGTCCTCCTCCATTATGGTCCGGGGGCTGGCGACAGGGGCCATCCAGACCTCTGACCTGCTGATCCGGCTCTGGAAGGAGCTGCGGGTGGCCCTGGTGAATGGCCTGATCTGCGCCTCGTTGCTGGGGCTGATGAACTGGTTCATCACCCGAAACCCCACAACCGCTCTGAGTGCGTCCCTTGCGCTGATTGCAGTTGTCTGCATTGCTGCTTCCATTGGTGCCTCCGTGCCGATTCTTCTCAAACGGCTGCACATTGACCCGGCCCTGGCGACCGGACCCTTCATTACCACGGCCAACGACATCTTGGGAATCTCGGTGTACCTCGGCATTACGTTCAATCTGAGTTACCTAGTCTCGTTCTAAGCGGTGCAGAAGCCTGTCGCGAACGGACCGGAGCGGTCCCGTCAAGGCCGTTGGGCTCTTCTGCTGCTTGCAGGAGTCCTGCTGGGCGTGGGGTCGCCGGGCTATCCGGTGCCGTTGGTTGGCATAGGCGCGTTGGCTCTGTTGCTGACGGTCCTAGAGTCTTTGGAAGGATCCTGGCGGACTCGGCTGCGGGTGAGCCTAGGGGCCTGCTGGCTGGTGGGAGGCGTGGGGGCCTTGCTGGCGGCTCACTGGATCACCAATAGCGCAAACGTGTTCGGCGGCCTGCCCCTGCCCTTGGCCTTGGTCGTCACAGGCGTCGGGTACGGTCTGGAAGTGGGGGTGCTGCTGTGGGTTGCGTTTGCGTGGCCGCTGTTCTGGAAGCCCCTTCAGCTCCGCCGGGCCCTTCTGTTTCGGTTGCTGTGGGCGATTGGGGTGGATGCCTTCTGGCCCCGACTGATTCACTGGAACCTCGGAGGCCTGTCGCTTTCTGGTGTTCCCGTGGTGGAGCAGGCGGCGGATGTGGTTGGTGCACCCGGAATGGGGCTCCTGAGCCTGGGTGCCGCGTTTTGGTTGCGAGAGCTCATCCGCTGGCAGACGGGAACCCGCTCCAGAGCTGAGTTGGTGCTACCGACGGTGTTGCTGGCCAGCGTCTGGGGGACCGCTTGGGGTTACGGAAGCCTGCGTCTGGCAGACCTGGGTGCTCAACGTCAAGCAGCACCGGCACCGCAGATTCAGGTGGTGACCCTGCAGCCGAATTTTTCGCTGCGGCAGTTGGCGTCCAACCCGGAACTGGCGTACTCTGAACGAGAAGCCAACCTGCAGCTGCTGCTTTCAGATTCCCGGAAGGCACTGAAACAGAGCCCCGAGTTTTCAGGAACACGCTTGCTCGTGTGGCCAGAGTCGGTTTATCCGGGAGCCCTGTTCCAAGACGTCGCGCAGCTGCAACAGGTCCGGAGGTTCTTGCGGGAGCAGCAGGTCTACCTGCTGGTGGCATCCATTGACTGGGAACGGCGTGAGGGGCGGTGGCGCTTTCATGGCATCTCCGCGCTGCTGGGACCCGAAGGGCAGGAGCAGGGCCGGTATCGGAAGGTCTTCCTGATTCCGTTTGGGGAGATGATCCCCTTCAGCGACTGGCTCCCTGGAGTGGCAGAGTGGCTCCGAAAGCAGATCCCGAACATGTCCGAGTTTGAGCCGGGAACCGAGTTTACGGTCTTTCCGCTTGAGGGACAGGCGGTGGCGGCTCCCATCTGCTTTGACATCTTTGCACCGGAAACCCTACGGCGCCTGAGCCTGAACGGAGCACGTTTTGCCGCAAACCTGAGCAACCTGGCATGGTTTGGCAAAACCACGGCTTCAGACAATATGGAGGCCATTTTGCGGTGGCGGGCGATTGAGAACCGCTTGCCGGTCTTGCTGGCGTCCAACAACGGCAAGAGCGTCTTCCTCAATGTCGAGGGGCAACCGCACTCGGAACGGCTGGACCTGTTTACAGAGGGAGCGCTCGTGGAAACCCTGTCCCTGCGCTCCTATGATTCGCTCTATCGTGATTACCGCGAAGAGGTGGCCGGGATCTGGTTCTTGGCACTGGTGGGCGCCGGCGGGGTGGCCTTCCGGAAGCGTTCAACACACGAAACCTGAGGAAACATGGATTTAGGACTGAAGGGAAAGGTCGCGATGGTGGCCGCTTCCAGCAAGGGGCTGGGCTTTGGCATTGCGCAGGAACTGGCTCGCGAAGGCGCTGCAGTGTCGCTGGGCAGCCGCTCGGCCGACGCGATTGCCGCGGCTGCTCAGCAGCTGCAGGACACCACTGGCGCAGAGACCCTGGGGGTGCCCCTAGAGGCCTCAGATCCGCAGTCGATCCGGAACTGGTTTGAGCAGACCCGGAGCCGGTTTGGAGGCGTGGACCTGCTGGTGGTCAATGCGGGAGGTCCTCCCTCTGGAACCTTTGACCGGTTTACGGATGAGGACTGGCAGGCGGCCTTTGAACTGAACCTGATGAGCGCAGTCCGGATGATCCGGGAGGCTCTGCCGTCGATGCGGGAGCGCGGAGGAGGGTCCATCCTGACAGTAACGTCCTCTTCGGTGAAGGAGCCGATTGACGTTCTCTTGCTTTCCAACGTCATGCGTTCAGGGGTGACCAGCTTGGTGAAGAGCCTCTCGCAGCAGCTGGCTCCGGAAGGCATTCGCCTCAACAACCTCATGCCCGGACGCATTGACACCGACCGGGTCCGGACGCTGGATCAGGCACGGGCTGATGCCCAGGGAATTCCGGTGGGAGAGGTGCAGGCGCGCTCGGCGGCCACCATTCCGACCAAGCGTTACGGGACCATTGAGGAGTTTGGTCGTGCAGGGGCGTTCCTGCTGTCTGACGCGGCCAGCTACATCACCGGAAGCACCGTGGCGGTGGACGGAGGGCTGATCAAGACGGTCTGGTGACCCGGCTTCAGCTTGCCTTATCCGAGGCTCCACGATGTGATGGAACCCGCCCCATGGCGGCCTGCCTGCTGCTCAGAAGCAGCTGGGGCCCGATGAATTTCGATCCTTTAGGAAGAGAAAACGATGATTACAGCGATTGTGTTACTCAATGTGGAGCGGGCTCAGATCAAGACCGTCTCACAGACCCTGGTGGACCTGCCAGAGGTGTCAGAGGTGTTCTCGGTGGCCGGACGGTTTGACCTGGTGTGCATGATTCGGGTGAAGTCGATGGAAGCTGTGGCCGACACCATGGCCGAAAAGATTGGGGCATTGGAGGGCATCACGGCCACAGAAACCCTGATTGCCTTCCGGACCTACTCCCGGCACGACCTGGAGCACATGTTCTCGCTGGGCACCTGACGGGCCTAAAGCAGCCCCAGCGTTGCTTTCCCAAGGTAAGAGGCGGTGCCGTCAAGCAGCATCTGCACCGCCAGTGTCACCAGCACCATTCCCATTAGCCGTTCCACGGCGACCAACCCCTTTTGTCCCAAAATCCGGAACAGGTACGTGGAGGCGAGCATGACGGTGCTTGTCACCAGCCAGGCAATGAGCAACGCGGCGAGCCAGGTCAGCCAGCGCTCCGGCTCCGAATTTCCGAGCAGGATCAGCACGGCCAGGGAAGACGGACCTGCAATCATCGGCACGGCCAGCGGCACCAAAAACGGTTCTCCACCCGGAAGCTCTCCCATCACCCCGCCACTGGAGGGAAAGATCATCCGGATGGCAATGAGGAACAGCACAATCCCGCCTCCAATCCGGACCGCCTCCTCCCGCAACCCCAACCAGAGCAGCACGTACTTTCCGGCAAAGAGGAACGCCAGCAGCACCAGCAACGCCAGGCCCAGCTCCCGGAGCAGCACCCGGCGGCGGCGTTTTTCGTCTTCAATGGTCTTCAGAACCGACAGAAACGTGGGGATGTTCCCCAGCGGATCCATGATGAGCAGCAGAGTGAGGGTGGCAGAGACGAGGGTCATGGTGGAGGTCGTTGAGTGAAAGCGGAGACGGCGAGGTTAACGCTCCGTCCACTCAAAGGCAAGGACTTCCCGGATGCTGGAGGCTCCGGTGATGAGCATCACAAGGCGATCGAAGCCCACCGCCATTCCGGCGCTCGGAGGCAGGCCCTGAGCAAGCGCCTGCAGGAAGGCTTCATCCAGCGGAACCTCGGGCTGACCGGCATGTTCGCGGTTGCGGAGGTCCTGCAGAAAGCGCCTACGCTGCTCATCCGGATCCGTCAACTCGCCAAAGCCGTTTCCCAACTCCAAGCCATTGAGGTAAAGCTCCACGCGGTCGGCGAACCCGGGATGCTCCGGACACGGCTGAGCTAGGCTTGCGAGCGGCAGCGGCCAGTCGTGGACAAACACAGGTGCCTGCCGACCCAGCTGCGGCTCGATTTGGTCCCAAAGCCGAAAGAAGACCTCCTCGTAAGTTTCGGCCCCTTCCAGTCCCGAGCCGTGTCCTGCTGCTTCCGCTGCGGCTCGCAGGGAGGCGGCGTCGAGAAGAGGTCCGCCCGGAGGTTCCAGCTCCACGTGGAGTTGCTCCCGGAAGACCGCGGAGACGGTCACTCGCGGCCAGGGGTGGGTCCAGTCCAGCGCTTTCAACGCCGGATCCGATTCGGGGAAGTCTTCCAGCAGCACCGTCAGGAGGCGTTCCAGATCAGTGGTGATGGCCTCCAGCGGAGCATTGGCCCGGTACCATTCCAGCATGGTGAATTCAGGGTTGTGCCGAGGGCTGATTTCCTTGCCCCGGAAGCACGGCACCAGCGCAAAGATCTGCTCAAATCCGCCCACCAGCAACCGCTTCATCTGAAACTCCGGAGAGGTGATCAGGAATCCAGAGTCGGTTGAGACGGGATCAAACTGAACCTCGGGGCTGGGCGCCGGAACCAGGAGGGGGGCCTCGATTTCCAGAAATCCTTCTGCAACAAACCAATTCCGGAGGCGCATCTGCAGGTGCTGACGTTGCCGCAATCGCTGCATCCGGCTGGGAGACTGCGCAGGCCGTCGCCAGCGGAGGGCATCTCCAGAGGCGTCAAAGGTGGCAGGCCGAAAGAGTCGGTGGCCTGCAGTCGTGTTCCAGCGGACGAGGTCGCCGGGCTCCCAGTCTTCGGCACCCGGAAGGGTCATCGGCACTGGGTGCAGTTCGTCGGCTACCAGCACCTGCCACACGGACTGATCCTGCGCAAGCACCCGTCCGGTCTGCCAGGGAGAGGCGCTCATCTCATCCGCTCCCGCTCTCGTTCCTTGAGCTCCTCTGCAATTTTGGCCATGTAGGCGTCGTTGAGCTTCCGGATGCGGGCGATGCGTTTTTGCTGCTTCAGGCGGTTGGCTTCCTGCGACCGGTGGTGCGTGTCGATGGCCTGCTGCCCCCAGGTCCGCCACTCGCTCAGCTGGCGGGGTCGTGCGGGTGCCGCCCAGGGGGCGTGAGGACCTTGAGCCGGCCAGATCTGAGAGGCAATTCCGGAGAGGTACAGGCCTCGGTAGCTGGGATTGATGGTGAGCTCAAAGCTCCGGGGGTTGAGCCAGAGCTGGTACGACTTGAGGCGCGTGGCCTCCAGCGGGATCTCGAGCTGAGCAAGGGTTTCCTGAAACCGCTGCCGGGTTTCTGTGGCATTCATCCACTCAAAGAACGCCTGAGGCGACCGCCGGACCGCTTCTCGTCGTGCCCCCCGAGGTTCCGGCATGTCAAAGTCGATGGCAAACCACTCATTCAGGTTGTCCCGGAGGATGAAGGTCCAGGTGCCGTGCTGGTTGACGTTTCCTGCGAGGAAGAGCTCCCGGATGTAGTGCTGCTGGGCGAGCAGCTCCCGGGGCCTCAGCTTCATGGGAGGAAAGGCCTCCTTGAGCTGCAGGGCCAGGGCGGTCACGTCGTCCGGGCCAAACGGGTTCTGCGCCTGCGGGTCCCGGGCAGGTGAGGGGTCCTTCTGAAAGGCGGTGTGGTTGCGGCTGCCAAACCCAACGTAGCCGCTGCTCACACAGCGAGCAATGCCCTGTGCCAGCGGTTCCTGGAACATCAGCAGGGTGTGGTCGCTTCCGGCTTCGCGGCGTTGCAGGCGTGAGAAGAAGTTCCAGCGGTGTGCCTCTGGGGCGTAGCGGATGAGGATGGCGGAGCGAGGAATGCTGAGGCTCTTGGCAATGGGCTGCGGAATCTGAAACGGCTTGCGGGAGAAGTTGCGCTCAAAGTGGTGCCGGAAGATGACGTTTTCGTTGGTGTCTCCGCCCACCCGGATCTTGGCACCGGTGATGAGCTGCTCCAGCTTTCCGGTGTTGAGGGGCAAGTGCGCAAAGTGTTCAGCAACCTCTTGGACGACCTTCCGGACCCGCATGAAGTCGCTGTGGAGGTGCTTGGCCTGCAGGCGTTCTAGGGGCGTGAGGGGATCCTTTTGGCGGATCTTGCTGAGGATGCGTCGGTCTTCAATGGCAACCCGCTGGTGAACCTGAAGCATGAGCGGGTCCAGCAACGTGTGCAGTTCCTCCGAATCCAGCGGGGTTGAGCTGCAGCTCTGCAGGTACTCTGCGACCTGAACCGTCGCTTTTTCACTGCCGATATGGCAAATCAATGTTTCCACGCGCCGCAGGGACTGCAGGAAGAGGCTCTTGAGGCGCTCTTCCCACTGCGAGGCGGTGTCATCGCGTCCCTGAGCAAAGCGAGCCAGCTCCATCCGGAAGGCGTCGTCGCGGAAGAAGAGCTGGTAGAACTTGGACATGGCGTGGCGGCGCCAGGGCTCTTCCGGTTGAATGAAGAGCGCGTGACCTTCGGCGTCAATGACGTCACTGAGACGCATGTGCTGCGCAAAGCAGAAAATCAGGTCCCGCCGGGTGCTCAGGTCTGCAGAGCGGAGCAGCATTTCGCTGAACTTGATCCACCAGGGGTCCCGAACCAGTTGCGGAAACAGTTCCTCAATCTCCATCAGGCGAACGGAGTCGGGGTCGCGCTGACCGGATTCAGTGAAGGTGGCCCGCTGGTCAGGATGCAGCAGCAAGCGGGTGAGGCTGGTCAGTTGTGGGCGGTCTTCCAGACAGAGCATCTCCACCCACCAGCAGTTGAGCAGGGCCTTGGGAAGGTTCCGGTGGCTGACCTTTTCGCTCTCGCGCAAGAAGATGGGAACAATGTGTTCCAGGAAGTGCTCGCGAGGAATGAGGACACTGCCCCAGTCCGGAAGCTCACTGAGGCGCCACCGTTCACGAGGCTCATCTGGGTGCGGCACCTGCCACACGGGCTCCTCAAAAACGCCGGCGGCCACGAGGGTCCGGAAGTCGTCAGGCAGGTCAAACGGCAGCGGGGGCACGCCTCCAAGCATCACTGCCGGATTGAGGAGAAAGTCGTTCAGCAGGTGAGAGTAGGCCAGGCTTCCTTCTGGGGAGACGAGAAACGGGGTGTGCTCGCCAGCGCGCATGCGGCGGAGCAGGTTCCGGAAGAAATGCGTTTCCACCTCAGGATGCTTCTTCTCGAGAAAACCCTCGACCTGCTGTGTCTTCAGGTGCAGGGGATACTCCACCTGAGCTTCATACGCCTGAGCCGCTTGGTCGCGGTGGTGGTTCACCAGCTCTGCCATGCGCTCGCGGAAGCGCTGGGCGACCTTTTGCCGAAACGGTTCTTCGGCCAGCAGTTGGTCCCGTTGCGGATGCTCCGGGAGCTGAGACTGGAGCTTCTGGAAGCAGGCCCCGAGGTGCTTCAGTTCCGCAAGGCTGAGGTGCTCTGCGAGGGTTCCGAGGAACTGTTCAAGGACCTTCGGCCACTCGGGGTTCTGCCTAAAGTGCTTCCACAGAAACGCATCCTGCTGCGCCATGGGGATTTCGTTGAGCAGCCGTCCTTCTTGCTCCGCCCACTCCGAGAGCAGCCGCAGGGACTGCTTGGAGCCCAGCACCGTCCGTCGGTAGAAGCGGGCGACCTGAACCGGAACCGTTTGCGGGTGCGAGAGGGTCCCAGCGAAGGGGAAGCAGTTGGCCTGGAAGTCAACCGGGTTCCACTTGGTGAGGAAGGGAAAGAGGACGCAGATGGCAGGCGCAAACAGGGGAGCAAAGTCGGGGTAGCTCCGCAGGGTGGCTTGCAGCTCGTTGGTGATGAGCTCATGGAGGCGTCCGGGACGAAGCGCGAGCGCAGCCTTCCAGAGCAGGTGGTCGAGCAGGTGCTGGTAGGTGCTGGGCAAGACGCTTTCCAGCACCAGTCGCTCTTCCTCACGGAGCCCTTCTGCGTAACGCTGCTCGAGCTCCTTGCGAGCCAGGGTCCGGAGTCGCTCCTGCTCCCGCTCGTTGAGGATCTGACGCATGAGGAGGCTCCGGACCTGCTGCAGCACCTTTTCGAGGAGAGCCAGGAGGAAGTCGAGGTCATTCCACGGCTCCGGGACCTCGGGGTCGGTGCTGACGATGACTTGGGCGTCCATGTCAGAGTCCGGCTTGTGTCCAATGCCACCAAGGCTGCCGATGGTGGTGATGGCCTTGATGCGGAAGTCTTCCGGAGGCTGCCGAGGCAAGAGGGGGTAGTCGTGCTGCTCAAACGCCTCCAGCGAGGAGAGGCCCTCGAAGTGGGTCGGCAGGAAGCGAGCCCGTCCTTCTAGGCCGGCAGGGGCGTTCTCTGGGAAGAGCCGGAAGGTCCCGGAGTCAATGATGGGGTGCCCCTCGTCGTCGTACCCCACCTGACGTTCCACAAGCTGTTCCGGAAGCTCAGGGAGGTTGTAGTGAAAGAGGGTCAGGGCTTCCTGAACCGCAGTCCGGAGCTCTGGGGTAGCAAGCTCCAGCAGGCTCTGAACGCGTTCTTGGTTGAGGGTGCAGTAGGCATGGACCTCTTGCTGAATCTGCGCCTGCAGGGCTTCTTGCTCTTCCGGAGGGTAGGTGGACTGCAGGAGCTGCCGAAAGCGCTGGCTCTGCAGCTTCTTGAACAGGCTCCGGAGGGACTGCTGCTCAGCAGGACCCCATGGGCTGGACGGCAGTTTGCGGTAGAGCGAGACCAAGCGCTTCCACTGCCGGACTTGTTGAGGACTCGGAGAAGGGGCAGACGGGGCCCCCGGATGATGATTCTGCACTGCTGAGAAGGACCCGGGGGACAGAGGGTTAGCTTTTGACGCGCTCGACGTAGTCACCGGTCCGGGTGTCGATCCGGAGCAGGTCACCTGTGTTGATGAAGAGGGGCACGTTCACTTCATATCCGGTAGAAAGGGTGGCGGGCTTGGAGGCGCCTGTCACGGTGTTGCCCTTCTCGCCCGGGGCCGTTTCCACCACCTCAAGGTTCACAAAGTTCGGAAGCACCAGGCTGACGGCGCGGCCTTTGTAGAACCCGATGTTGACCTCCATGTTTTCCAGCAAGTAGTTGGAGGCGTCTCCCACCATGTCTGGTTCCAGGGCCACTTGATCGTAGTTGCGGGTGTCCATGAAGTGGAAACTGCCATCGTTGTACAGGAACTGCATGTCCCGATCTTCCATGTCCGCAGGGGTGAGCTTCTCTCCGGTCTTGAAGGTCCGTTCCAGAACCGAGCCGGTGATCAGGTTCCGGATCTTGGTGCGGGTGAACGCGTTCCCCTTGCCGGGCTTGACGAATTGAAACTCGATAATGGCATAAGGCTCATTATCCATTTCGATGCGAAGGCCTTTGCGGATGTCAGATGTTTCGTACACGGTTCCTTATGGGTTGATTTGAAGGCGGATATGAATTGACCTTGTCTCTTCATCGGGTTCTAGTACGAATTAACATAGGTTCCCCCTCGAATAAAATCGAGGGAATTTTCCAGTCCCTCTCAAAACCGTGAATGCCTAGCTTTCCGGAAGTAACCGTGATGGTGGTCGATGACTACCGGTTCATGCGTCATCTACTGATCAAAATGCTCGAGGATCTGGGGTTCCAGAACTTCCTTGAGGCCGAAGATGGAGAACAGGCCCTAGAGGTCGCCCGACAGGGGGCGGTGGACCTGATTGTCTCAGACCTGCAGATGCCCCGGATGGACGGGGTGGAGTTTGTGCGACAGCTGCGGCAGGAGCCCGAAGTGGGCTCCATTCCGGTGCTGATCATCACCGCGGAACACTCCACCAAGGTCGAAGACGAGGTTCGGGCTGCCGGAGGCAATGCCTTTTTGGGCAAACCCTTCAGCGTGGAAGACCTCCAGGCCGCGGTCTCGCTCTTGCTGAAACCGTAGCGCTTTTCCCTCCTGTTGCCAAATAGGCGTTGATTGTTCCCGCAACGCAGGCTATCTTTTACAGTTTACTTCCTACTGCTGCGACTTCAGGGTCAGGCCCATTTATGGGATGGCATCCCCCGGAGAAACGCGTGGACCCAGTGGGAAGGGTGAGACCGTGTGGGGGCCATGCGCCCTCGTCTTTCTACAGCCTGCAGATGCCATCTGAATGGAATTGAGACACAATGCCAGGAAAATCAACCATTAAGCACAAGGCCTGCCGAGCACTCGGCGTCAACATCATCGGAAGCCCCAGCGCTGCCCTGACCCTGAGCCGCCGTCCGAACCGACCCGGACAGCACGGCGCCAACCGACGCCAGAAGGTGTCCCCGTTTGGACTGCAGCTGCAGGAAACACAGAAGCTGAAGCTGTTCTATGGCATCAGCAAGAAGCAGCTGCGCCGCTACTACGATCGGGCGTCCCGCTCCAAGGTGCAGACCAACATCGCCCTGATTCAGATCATGGAAACCCGGCTGGACAACATGGTCTACCGCATGGGCTTTGCCGGAACCCTGCGGGCTTCCCGGCAGATGGTCGTGCACGGGCACATCCTGCTCAACGGAAAGAAGGCGGCCAAGCCGGGCCTTGAGGTTCGCCCAGGCGACGAGATCACGTTGCGGGAGAAGAGCAAGCAGGTTGATACCTACAAGAACTGGTTTGGCTTCTTTGAGCAGAAGCTGGACTACGTGGAGCGCGACGCCAAGAAGCTCTCCGGCAAGCTCATCCGCATCCCCGAGCGTGAAGAGATCCCGATTCAGGTCGAAGACCACCTCGTGGTCGAGTTCATGGCACGCGGTTAATCGCCGGCCACCCAGTCCGCCGGCTCCCACGAGCCGGCTCCGCCCACCCCTTCTCTTTGGTCCTCAACCTCACGCACATCCGTTTCCATGAAGACGTCGCAGCAGATTCGCCAAGACTTCATTGAGTTCTTTGAGCAACGCGGTCACCGCTTCGTCCGGAGTGCTCCTGTGGCGCCTAAGGACGACCCGACCTTGCTCTTTACCAACTCCGGAATGGCTCAGTTCAAGGACGTGTTCTTGGGCACAGGCAAGCGGGACTACAACCGAGCCGCCAACTCTCAGAAGTGCATCCGGGCCTCAGGCAAGCACAACGACCTAGAAGACGTTGGGCGCGACAACTACCACCACACCTTCTTTGAGATGCTGGGCAACTGGTCGTTTGGAGACTACTTCAAGGAAGACGCGATCCGGTGGGCTTGGGAACTGACCACCGAGGTCTGGGGCCTGCCCAAGGACAAGCTCTGGGCGACGGTTTTTGAGGGCGGAGACGGAGTGCCTCCGGATGAAGAGGCTGAGAACCTGTGGAAGCAGGTGACCAGCATCAATCCGGAGCAGGTGCAGCGTTTCGACAAGCAGGACAACTTCTGGGAAATGGGCGACGTCGGACCCTGCGGTCCCTGTTCAGAGCTGCACATCGACCTGGGGGAAGGCACCTGTCCGCTCTCCGAGCAGCACGAGTGCCGGGTCAATCAAGACGGGTGCTGGCGCTTTGTGGAACTCTGGAACCTCGTCTTCATGCAGTTCCAGCGCTTTCCCGACGGGCACCTCGAGCCTCTGCCCTCCCAGCACGTGGACACCGGAATGGGGCTGGAGCGCGTCTGCCGAGTGATGCAGGGAGTCGATTCCAACTATGCCACCGACCTCTTTACCCCAATCCTGGCCAAGATCCACGAGGTGACCGGCGTTCCGGATTCAGGGGGAGAAGTCGGAGTGGCCTTCCGAGTGATTGCAGACCACCTGCGGGCTGTCAGCTTTGCAGTGGCAGATGGCGCCATTCCTTCCAATGAAGGACGGGGCTACGTGCTCCGGCGGATGCTCCGACGCGCGACCCGTTTTGGGCGGGTGCTGGGGATGCAAGAGCCCTTCATCTACAAGCTGGTGCCAACGCTTGCAGAGGTCATGGGAGATGCCTTTCCCGAGATCCAGACTCAGCAGCTCCACGTGATGGGCGTCATTGAGTCGGAAGAGACCAGCTTTGGACACACGCTTGACCGGGGCCTAGAGATCTTTGAGCAGATGGTTTCAACGCCTGAGACACAGCAGAAGCAGACGCTCTCTGGAGAAGACGCCTTCAAGCTCTACGACACCTATGGGTTTCCAGTGGACCTGACCCGACTGATGTGCGAAGAGCGCCAGCTGAAGGTCGATGAAGCCGGATTTGAAGAACACATGGAGGCGCAGCGGACCCGAGCCCGGGAAGCCGGGAAGTTCAAGCTGACTCTGGAAAAGTGGAACGAGGTTACCCCGGGCGTGGACTCACGGTTCATTGGCTACACGGAGTTTGCCGCGGAAGTCTTCATTCGCCGTTACACTCAGGATGCCGACGGACGCTGGATGCTGATTCTGGACCAGACTCCGTTCTACGCCGAGTCCGGAGGGCAGGTCGCCGACCAGGGCACCATCACCCAAGGGACACGGACCTGGACAGTGGTGGACGTGCAGAAGCAAGGAGACGCCATTGTGCACATCTGCACCGGTGGAGGCACTCCGGACGCCTCTCCAGCGCATGCCGGAATCAACCAGGCGGCCCGGACTCAGGCGACCAACAACCACACGGCAACCCACCTGATGTATGCCGCCATGCAGGAAGTGCTCGGCGAGCATGTCAGCCAAGCGGGTTCCATTGTGCACCCGGAGTACCTGCGTTTCGACTTTACGCACTTTGAAAAGGTCAGTGACGATCAGCTGGAAACGATTGAGCGTATCGTCAATCAAAAGATCCGGGAAAACATCTCCTCCAATATCTTTGAATCGCCTTATCAGCAGGCCATTGACTCGGGCATCAAGGCCATGTTCGGCGAGAAGTATGGAGACGTGGTCCGGGTTGTGGAAGTAGGAACGTTTTCCCGAGAACTGTGCGGGGGCTGCCACGTTCAGGCGACAGGCCAGATTGGTCAGTTCCGCATCACCTCCGAGGGAGCCATTGCCGCAGGTGTCCGCCGGATCACCGCCGTCACCGGAGAGCAGGCTGAGCTGATTTCCCGGCACCAGGGCAAGGTTGTGGGCAACCTCCGGCAACTGCTCAACCTTCCGGAGGAGCAAATTGCTGCGTCCGTTGAGAAGCTGATGGACGAGAAGCGTCAGCTGGAGCGAGAGCTGCAGCAGCTGCGTAAGGAAGCCGCCCGGGGCAACCTGGGAACCCTCCTTGAGCAGGCTCAGGATTTAGCCGGAACCAAGGTGCTGGCGACAATGGTGGACGTGGATTCGATGGACACCTTCCGGGACCTGGGTAGCAGCATCCGCGAGCAACTGGGATCGGGAGTGGCCTGGCTGGGGATGACGCTGGACGGCAAGGGCGCGTTGATCTGCGTGGTGACCGATGACTTGGTCAAGAAGGGCATCAAGGCGGGGGAGCTGGTGAACGCTGTGGCGGCACTGGCCGACGGACGAGGCGGAGGCAAGCCCCAGATGGCCCAAGCCGGCATCAAGGCTGTGGACAAACTCCCTGAAGTCCTGAAGCAGGCCCCGGAAGTGGCCAAGCAGTACCTCACCTGAACCCCCCTCGATCGGCTGAGGTCTGCTGCCTCAGCCCTGCCCTCCCTGGCTCCTCACTTACCTCCTTGGGCAACAGTCATGAGTTATGAACTCTTCATTGGCCGGCGGTACCTCTTTTCCCCGCGCCGGGACCGCTCGATTTCTCTCATCACCTGGATCTCCATCTGCGGGGTGGCGCTGGGCGTGATTGCGCTGGTTGTTTCCACGTCGGTCATGAACGGCTTCCGCACCAACCTGCAGAATGCGGTCACCGGCTCCTTACCGCACATCACCGTGTTTTCCTGGGGAGATCAGCTCAAGGAGTTTGAGTCCCTCCGGCAGAAGCTGCTTGAGCATCCGGAGGTCACCGGAGCCGCTCCTTACGTCTACAAGCAGGCCCTCCTTACCGGAGGTAGCAAGCCCAAGGGCGCCCTGTTACGGGGCATTGACCCCCTGCTAGAACCCAAGGTCACAAACATTGCCGACTTTCTACGTGACACAGTCTACGGCTTTCCTCCGGACAACCCTAAGGAACAGCAGGCGCTGGCAGAACGGATCCTCGCTCAGGTGAGTGTGGACCATGAGCAGGGGCAGCGAGATGGCATCATCCTCGGAGCCATGCTGGCACAGCAGATGGACGTGGGCATTGGAGACACGGTGCAGGTGGTCTCTTCAGAGCAGCGGATGACTCCGGTGGGCGATGTCCCCCGCGTCAAGAAACTGGAAGTGGTGGGCATCTTCGAGTCCGGCATCTCCGGATACGACGAGGTGCTGGCGTTTGCAGACTACCGTTTGGTGCAGAAGATCTTTGCGCTCAAGGATCGAGTGACCGGAGTGGGCCTGCGGATCAAGGACCCGGAGGAGGCGACTGCGGTGGCAACGTCTCTGCGCCCGCTGCTTGGGGATAGCCTGTTCACCAGCAACTGGGCTGATGAAAACAAAAGCCTCTTTCAGGTAATGAAGCTGGAAAAGATTGGGCTGTTCCTCATCCTCACCCTGATCATTGTGGTCGCCGCCTTCAACATCATCAGCTCCTTGGTCATGCTGGTGCTGGAGAAGTCCCGGGAGGTGGCCATTCTGAAAGCACTGGGCGCGAGTGATGGCGGCATCCGTCGCATCTTCATGTTCCAGGGGGTGGTGATTGGTCTGCTGGGAACCCTCAGTGGGGTGCTCATTGGCTTGGGAATCTGCTGGGTGCTGCAGACCTTTGACCTCATCGACATTCCTCCGGGGGTGTACCCGGGAGGGAACCGCATCCCCGTCCGCATCGACTGGCAGGATGTGGGCGTGACAACGCTCAGCTCCTTCCTGATTTGCTTCCTGGTGACGCTGTATCCGTCGACGAAAGCGGCTCGGCTGAATCCGGTGGATCCGCTGCGCTACGAGTGAGGGAAAAAGCAGAAGGGGCTGGGAGGGGCGAGAGGCGCCTGTGAACCAGCGCCTCAGAGACGGGAGTCAAGACGGGCCCTGAGCCCGCCTGAATGAATTAGAACTTCCCGGAAGAGTCACGCGGAATCCACGGAGCGCTGGCGCGGTCCACGGTGTTGAACTCAGGGAATTTTTCAAAGAGGTCGTTGAAGCGCTTCACGTCCTTCTCACGCAGCATGTCCTGCGTGAAGAGCATGGGCGGAATGGTGATCTCTTGGGGCAGGTACTCGCCGGTGAGCTTCATGGCAACGGCGCGGATGCCGGTGGCGCCAATGGCCGCCGGGTTTGTGGCAGCCGTGGCCACCCATGGGGATCCCGGAGCCGTCATCTGGCGGATGTCTGCGGTGCTGATGTCGGCACTGTAGACCTTCACCTGGTCGCTCATGTTCAGCTCCCGCAACGCAATCACAACGCCCTTGGCAAACTCATCATACGGTGCAAAGTAGGCGTTGATGTTGCGATTGGCCTGCAGGGTGGCCTTGACCTGATCGGCGTTTTTGGTGGAGATGGGGGACTCCAGGGTGCCGTGGCGGGCAATTTCCTGAATTCCGGAGTGCTCGGCCTTGACCTTGGTGAAGCTGCTGTCGCGCTTGTCCAGGGGCAACACGCCAGGGACGTAGATGTAGCCCACGTTGGCCTTGCCATTGAAGTCTGCCACCAGTGCGTCCAGAGCCATTTGGCCGAGCAGGACGTCATCCTGTGCCATGTGGGTGACGATGTTGGTCAGGTTCTCAAAGTAGATGTCAAAGGCAACAACCTTGATTCCGGCGTCGAGCGCCCGCTGAATCGGCTCCCGCATCGTCTCCGGACGTCCGTGGCTGAGCAGAATTCCATCCACGCCCAGGCTGATGGCCCGGTCCACTGCATCGGCCTGCGCCTTGTTGTCTGCATTCTTGGTGTTCAGCGCATAGAACTCCATGCCCAGCATCTCCGCCTGTCGCTGAGCGCCGGAGCGGAAGGTCTGCATGAACTCCCCTTCCACAAGCAGCTGAATCAGCGCCACTTTGAGCTTCTTGTCACCGTTGAACGGGGGCGGGGCCTTGTCCAGTGATTGCGCCAGCACTGGGGTGATCCAGAGCAGCATCACGCAGATGGCGGAAAGCAGTTTTTTCATGTGAGTCTCCTGATTGAGAACAAGATGGGGGAGAGCCCTCCCCCCGGGTTTCCTAGTCGAGGCTAGGAACGCTTGGCTAACGCAAAGGTGAACATCAACGAGAGCACCAACACGGTTCCCTTGATGAAGTCCTGAGTGTAGTACGGCAGGCTGAGCATGGTCAGGCCATTGAGCAGCATGCCGATGAAAATGGCGCCCACGAGGGTGCCAAAGGGATTGGGGCGCCGGACCCCAAAGACGGCGAAACCGATCAGCGCTGCGCCGACGGCATCAAGCAGCAGTCCGGTGCCGCTGGTGATGTCGCCCACGCCCACGCGCGCAACGAGCAGGATGCCGCCGATGGACGCAATGGTCCCGCTGATGACATAGGCCATGATGCGGTAGGTGTTCACCGGAGCACCTGCTAGGCGAGCCGCTTCCGGATTCCCCCCAATGGCATACATCACCCGGCCCCACCTTGTGTGATCGAGTACCACGTACACCAGCAGCGCAATCCCCAGCATCACAATCACCGGAATCGGAATCATCCCAAACAGACGTCCTTGCCCCAGGTAGAGGAAGCTGTAGTCGAAGAACCCCAGCGCCTCCTCTCCGTTTTCCATGATCATGCCCTCGCTGATGGTCCGACCCGCCGAGGGAATGAGCTGAATGCCCTGGATGAGGAACATCATGCCCAGCGTTGTGAGCAGGTCCGGAACCTTCATCTTGACGATCAGCAGGCCGTTGCAGAGGCCCACGAAGGCTCCGAGGGCGAGGCAGATCAGGATGCTGACCACGGCCCCTTGCTCTAGGATGACCATGCAGTACGACGAGATCATCACGCTCAAAGCCGCCACGGCGCCAATGGAAAGGTCGAGGCCATCCACCACCAGCGTAAACGTCACCCCCAACGCCAAAATGCCATAGATGGCAATGCCGAGGAGGATGGAGAACTGGTTGCTCCAGGTCAGAAAGGCGGGCTCCAGCACGCTGAACAGCCCATACAGCGCCACCAGAACGATCAGGAAGCCGTACCGGATGGCGAACTGCTTCAGGTCCCGCTGAGGAGCCGAAGGGGTTTCGGAGGTTGAGGAAGGTGATTCAGACATGAGCGTCAATAACAGTGGTGGTGGAAATCCATTCCAGCAGTTGCGGGCGGTTGAGCGCCTCCCGAGCCTGTTCGCCCATCAGGCGTCCATGGTTGAGCACGAGGATGCGGTCAGCAATTTCAAGAACCTCATCTAGGTCCGCAGCCAGGACGAGGACCACCTCATCCTGAAGCTGCTCCCGGAGGTAGTGAATGATGTCATGTCGAGACTTGATGTCGACGCCCTGAAAGGGCTCATCCAGCAGCAGCACCCGGTAACGCTTCTGCAGCCAGCGGGCGACCACGACCTTCTGTTGGTTGCCTCCGGAGAGGCTGCTGATGGCCGCATCAATGCCGCTGCACTTCACCCCGAGGTTCCGGACCATGCGCTCGGCCTCCTGCTGCTCCTGCCGCGGACGCAAGACTGCCAGCTGACTGAAAGCCCGGAGGAACGGAAGGGAGAGGTTGTGGTTGACGCTGAACTGCGGAATGACGGCGCGGTTGCTCCGGTCTTCTGGAACCAGGTGAATGCCCTGACCAATGGCATCAGCAATCGAATCCGGCGCCAGCGGCACCCCGTCTAGGAGGACCTCTCCAGAAACCGGGGTGCGGATGCCATAGAGGACTTCGGCCAGTTCAGACTTTCCGGCTCCGATCAGACCGGTGATGCCAGCGATCTCTCCTCCCCGGAGCTTCAGGTTCAGGGGCGGGCTTCCGGGCTGCACAACGAGGTTCCGCAGCTCAAGCCGTACCGCGCCCTTCTGAGCTTGGGCCACAGGCTTGACGGCATGGGTCTCCAGCTGGCCCACCATTGCTTCCACTAGGTCCTGAGAGCGGATGGGCCGCAGCAGGTCGGCGCTTTTGATGCCGTCCCGGATGACACCGGCCCGGTCAGCGAGCCGTTCCACTTCGTGAAGGCGGTGAGACACATACACGATGGCAACTCCCCGCTGCCGGAGCTGGTCGAGCTTTTCAAACAGCCGGTCGGCCTCCCGGGTGCTCAGCGAGGAGGTGGGTTCATCCAGGATCAGCAGCTTGGGCTGACCCACCAGCGAACGTGCGATGCTGATGAGCTGCCGCTCGCTCTGGGGCAGTTCCGAAACAGGCTGGTCCCAGTCGTGAATCTGCAGCTCCAGGGGTTCGGCAATTTCCTGAGCCCGCTGCCGAATCAGAGAGCGCCGGTAACGGACTCCGGACCCTGGATCCAGCAGGTCGTTCAGGGCCAGGTTTTCGGCCACACTCATGGTGGGAACAATGCCCTGGTCGATGATCTGGTGCACCGTCCGGATGCCCTGCCGGAAGGCGTCTTGGGGACTGGCAAAGTGGGCGGTTTGTCCATCAATGAGGATCTCGCCTTCGTAGTCCTCATAGTAGCCGCAGATGATCTTGATCAGCGTGGACTTCCCGGCGCCATTGGCTCCCACGAGCGCGAAGATCTCCCCAGGCTGAAACGCAAACGAGACCCCTCGCAGGGCCTGAGTGGCTCCAAAGGACTTGGCGACGTTCCGGACCTCAACAGTCGGTTGGCTCATGGCTCAACGGAGAGGAGAAAGTTCTTGAGCCAGCAGGGCCAGCTCCTCAATGTTCCGGAACTGATCGCGCTGCTGAACCATGATCTTCGCCATGCGCATCACCTTGCGCTCCACGTCCAGACGGGCGTTTAGGTCGGGAAGGTCAGCAATGTCCGCCACCTTGGCGAGTCCGTAGATGCGACGCATCATCTTGCACGCGGCAAAGCCCAGGGTGTCCGAAAAGACCTGACGCAGGTACCGGGTCCGCTGCAGAGCAAAACCGGAGGCTCCGTCGGGGAAGTCCCAGTAGGAGCTGGGCTGCTTGGCTTCATGCTCCACCCAGCGTTGGTCAAACTTCACCTGAAACTGATTCCAGGTGCTGGTGAAGGTCCGGAGGATCCAGTTTCGGTAGGCGTAGGGCGCCTTGCCCAGCAGGGGCTGGCGGACCTCATGGGCGAAGTAGGCAAGCAGGAGGTTGCCCAAGAAGGCCCCCACGTCAAAACCGATGGGACCAAAAAACGCGAACTCCGGATCAATGACGTAGGTTTCCTCTTCATTGGCCATGATGCTGCCAATGTGCAGGTCTCCGTGAATCAGGGCCTCTGCATGGTTCATGAAGCGGTACTTCATTTCTGCCACGGCCACCTTGAGCTGCGGATCCTGCTGCAGGAAGTCCTTGTCTGCCTGCGTCACCTGCTCGTGGTACGCGTTGGTCTCATGGTCTTCATAGGGGTTGGTGAAGACAAAGTCCTCCGTGATCTTGCACAGCTCCGGATTGATGAAGCGGGCCACCATCGCTTTCTTGTCGGCGCCGCTGAGACTCCAGTCTGTGGTGGGAAAGAGCGTGTCGGCGAGAAAGGTCGAAACGTGATCGGCAAGCTTGGGAAAGACCTTGCCCTGAATCATTTCCCCCCGCAGGACCGCATGCTGATCGAGGTTCTGCATCACCACCAGTGACATGTCGGTAGACGAGTGGAAGACCTTGGGAACGTGTTGGGGGCAGTACTGGGCTTGATGCTCCAGCGCCTGAATCTCAAAGTTCATGCGCTCCCGGGAGAGGGGCCACGATTCGCCGACAATGCGCAGAAACGGCACTGCTTGCTTCACCACAACCGTCTGCGTTGGGTCCTGAGCATGCCGGACCTTGTAGACGAAGTTCAGGTTTCCGTCTCCAACCTCTTCCACGTCCAGGTTTTCAAAGTCTCGGAACACCGCCTGCACCTCGGGAAGCTCCTGGAGGTAGGCGGGGACGGTTTCAACGGTCAGCTGTCGGTATTCCATAAACCTCCTCATCAATGTTGCGCAAACGAACGTTTTCGAATGATTTTGAACTCAAACACCTGGCTGCTGTAGTAGTCGTTGCTGTAGCAGACAGGGAGTCCACTGGTGTCAAAGTTGATCTCCTCAAAAAGGAGAAAGAACGCCTGCCGGTCGGGAAGCTCCGGAAGGTCCTGCTGGGTGAGCAGGGTGGGAGAGATGTAGCTCTCGGTGTAGGAGACCGGGTGTTCATTGACCTCCAGCAGCTCAAAGAGGGAGCCCTGCAGCGCTTCTTCGGTGGCCTGATGCGGCAGGTAGGGCGCCGGGATGATGTCAATGCAGTAAGCGGCCGGAACCTCGTCGGCAAAGCGGACCCGCTCAATCCGGTAGCACGGGGTGCCCGAGGCAATGCTCAGTTTCTGAGCCAGGGTCTCATCGGCCGGGACCTGCTGCACCTCCATGCGTCGGGTGGAGGGGCGGGCGCCAACCTTCCGGATGTGCTCGGTCACGCTGGTGAGGTTTTCCAGCCCGCTCTCCAGCACAATGGGCAACTGCCGGAGGAAGGTCCCCCGTCCGTGAGACTTCTGCAAAATGCCCTGCTCCTCTAGGTGCCCCACAGCCTCGCGGAGCGTGGAACGGCCCACGCCCAGAAGCTGTCCCAGCTCGGTTTCGCTAAGAATCTTGTCGCCGGGCTGCAGGTGCTCTTCTCGGATCAAACGCAGGATGGCGTCCTGAACGCGTCGAACCAAGGGCTTGTCCACTCGAAGGAGCATGGCTTCTGAAGTCTCCGTAAGGGGGCACGATCGTATCTCCTAAGACGTCTGATGTCTTAGGTCCTAGGAACGTTACTGCATCCCCTTTCGCAACGCAACGACTTTTTGCAGCGCTCAGGAGTTGTCCGGAAAATCGCAGGAGGGAAAGTGAAGGGGGCGTGAGGGGTTCTCAAAGAGAGCGCTCCGGAGCTGGGCACGCAGCGCGTCAGCGGTCCGGCGGTAAGCCACGCCAGACGGGGCAAGCCCACGGAGGACGAGCAGGGAAGGGTCGGGAGCGTCCAGCCCCCAGTGGGGAGCAGGAGACTCCTGCACTGCGGTTGCAGAGTCGAGCAGCCACGCTTCGGCCTCAGGGTGATGCCAGAGCGCTCCGGCAAACCAGTGCATGCCCTGGCTGGGCACCGGAAGTGCTGCGGGATTGAGGTGAAAGCGGTCTCGAAGGAGGAGCCGCTCTGCTTGCCAGCAGGAAAGGTCTTGGGAAAAACTCCGGAAGGCCCAGGTCTCACCATGCATCACGCGCCCGGAACAGAAGGCATCCCAGTAGAGCAACCGCCCCTTGGGCGCAACCTGCAGGTGAACCGTTTGCTGGAGGAGGGAATCCCGGAAGGGAATCACCGGTTCCATCTCCCAGCTGAGGGCAGCGCCGTCTTCCACCAGCAGCTCGACATGCTGGAGGGCTGGTACTGCCGAGGGCGTTGGGTGAACCCGCAGGGCGCCTTGGGGCGTCAGGCGGACCTTGGCCCCGGAACGCACCCGGATCCGGAGGGTCCACTCGTCACCGCCAAAGAGTCCGGGGGCCGGGCTCATCAGGATCACGTGTGCGGTTCCGGAGTCATCGGGCCAGTAGGGCCGGGTGACCTTCAGGGGCGTCTCCACGCGGGCATGCTCCAGAACCGTCCGTCCCTGCTGGGCTGCGAAGGTGAGTGCGAGGGTCGCCTGCCGTCCAATGGAAGAGAGCGCCGTGCTCATGCAGACGCGCCAGTGGGTTCTTCGAAGAGCAGCTCCGTCCGAATCCAGTGGATGATTGCGTCGAGGCCCTCTCCGGACTTCAGGTTACTGAAGATGAAGGGGCGCTCTCCACGCATCTTCCGGGCGTCACGGTCCATGACCTCTAGGCTGGCGCCGACCATTGGGGCCAGGTCGATCTTGTTGATCACCAGCAGATCGGAACGGGTGACCCCGGGGCCTCCCTTCCGGGGAACCTTGTCTCCTCCTGAGACGTCAATGACGTATAGGGACGCATCAACCAGTTCGGGACTGAAGCTGGCCGCAAGGTTGTCTCCGCCGCTTTCGACAAAGACGAGGTCGAGCTGGGGGAAGTCGTCAATGAGCTGCTCAATGGCCTCAAAGTTCAGCGAGGCATCTTCACGGATGGCGGTGTGGGGACAGCCTCCGGTTTCGACCCCACGGATGCGCTCTGCTGGCAGGGCTTCGCTGCGGATGAGAAACTCCATGTCTTCGCGGGTGAAGATGTCGTTGGTGACCACGGCCAGCTGGTAGTGGTCTCGCATGGCCTTGCAGAGCCGATCCAAGAGGGCGGTTTTCCCAGAACCAACCGGGCCTCCAATGCCAATTTTGACGGGTTTGCGCATGTCAGACTTGTGGGAGAAGGTTAGGACCGAAAGAGTCGGGTGTAGAGGAAACGGTGGTTCATCTGCGCCACATCCTGCCAGGGATTGAAGGTCTGCAGAGGCGCCTCCGGTTGCTGGAGCAGCACGTCAACGACTGCGGGCACCTGCGTCAGGAGCTCTGAGAGTACCTGCTGCCCAGCCTGCTGCCCAATGGAGAAGAGTCGGAGTGCGGCTGAAACGGTGCTGTTCAGGCGTTGAAAGGCAAAGGCCGAAGCAGCAGTGGCTTCCGGAAACTGGAACGTGGCGGCCAGCACGCCCCAGACGAGCAGGTGGTTGCCCGGAAGCTGTCGAGTGCGCAGCTGCTGTTCCAGCGTCTGCAGCGAGCCAGAGGCGTCTTGGGGCAGAGTGGCTTTGAGCAAGCGCTTGCCGAGTGTTGTGGAGCTGATCCGGGTTGCAGCCGCCGGGCGAAAGGCGGTGAGGGCCTCATCGAGTGCTTGCAGACGTGGAAGGTCTTGCTGCGTCCAGGCGCGCATGGCCTGCACGAGGGCCGGGCCTTCGAGGGGCCGGAAGGTGTGCTGAAGCCAGTCTGTCATCCAGGTGTACAGATCGGCGGCAGTGCAGACGTGTCCGGTATGCACTGCCGTTTCCAGTCCATCGGAGTAGGCAAAGGCGCCTGTAGGAAACGCGCTGTCGCACAACTGGAGCAGGCGCAGCTGCTGGAGCAGGTCCGGCGTGTGAGAAGGCAGAAGCGGGTCAGTGCGGGTGCGCGTGTCCACTGAACTTCAAGGCAGGCGTGAAGGGCGCAGCGACTTCTGAGAAGGGGACCTGGAGCTGCTCCAGCAGGAGCCGAGACGCTGGTTCCGCAAGGCAGAACAGCCCCTCTGGCTGAATCATCAGGGCCAGGTGCCGGTTGCCAATCTGATAAGAAAGGTAGGCCCAGTCGTGATGCGATTCCGGATGAACCTGATAGAGCGCCTCTGGAGCTTCCTTGACCTCGACCAATTGTGAGGTCTGGGGCAGAAGGAAGCCCTGTCCGGCAGAGAGGGTGCTTCCGGACTCCAGCGAAAGCCCAAAGCGGTGCCCCTGATCGGTGGTGTGCTTGCCGTGGCTGCGGCATCGCTCTTCCCACGGCAGGGTCAGGGTTTGAGTGGGAAGGTCGGGATGCAGGGCCCGCAGCTCTTCCCACGGGTGAATTTGAACAACAATATCCATATTCAGAACAGGAAGTAGCGCTGGGCCAACGGGAGCACCTCCGCCGGCTCGCAGGTCAGCACTTCGCCGTCGGCCCGGACTTCATAGGTGTCTGGGTTGACTTCAATGTTCGGGAGCGCGTTGTTGAGCGGAAGGTCCTGCTTCCGGAGGCTCCGGCATCCACGAACCGCTTCCGGACGGCGGCTGAGGCCTTCTAGGGCGCCGTTGTGGAGCCCGGAGAGGGACGTGAAGTGCAGGCACGTGTTGTCGAGCGCTTTCCCGTAGGAACCGAACATGCCGCGGTAGAAGACGGGCTGCGGTGTGGGAATGGAGGCGTTGCCATCTCCCATCACAGATCCAGCGATGAAGCCTCCCTTGAGGATGAGGTGGGGCTTGATGCCAAAGAAGGCAGGCTGCCAGAGCACTAGGTCCGCAAGCTTGCCCACTTCCACGGAGCCGATGACGTGGCTGACGCCATGGGCAAGCGCCGGATTGATCGTGTACTTGGCAATGTAGCGGCGAATCCGGAGGTTGTCGTTGCCGTTGTCTCCAGGGAGTGAACCGCGCTGACGCTTCATCTTGTCTGCCGTTTGCCAGGTCCGGCAGATGACTTCGCCAATGCGCCCCATTGCTTGGGAGTCGGAGGAGAGGATGCTGAAGGCCCCAAGGTCATGGAGGATGTCTTCAGCGGCGATCGTCTCTCGTCGGATGCGAGACTCGGCAAAGGCAACGTCTTCTGGAATGGAGGGCGAGAGGTGGTGGCAGACCATGAGCATGTCGAGGTGCTCATCCATGGTGTTGCGGGTGAAGGGCATCGTCGGATTGGTGGACGACGGCAACACGTTGGCCGCACCGCAGAGCTTGATGATGTCTGGGGCGTGTCCGCCTCCGGCTCCTTCGGTGTGGTAGGTGTGGATGGTCCGATCCTTAAACGCGGCCAGGGTATCTTCAACAAACCCGGCCTCATTCAGGGTGTCTGTGTGAATGGCAACCTGAACGTCAAACTCTTCGGCCACGCCTAGGCAGCAGTCGATGGCTGCTGGAGTGGTGCCCCAGTCTTCATGAAGCTTGAGGCCGATGGCGCCAGCTTCCACCTGCTCTCGGAGGGCGGCAGGCAGCGAGCTGTTGCCCTTGCCAAGGAAGCCGAAGTTCAGCGGAAAGGCTTCAATGGCCTCGTACATCTTGCGGATGTTCCAGGCGCCTGGGGTGCAGGTGGTGGCGTTGGTGCCTGTGGCAGGACCGGTTCCTCCACCGATGAGGGTGGTGATGCCGGAATAGAAGGCTTCCGGGATCTGGTTGGGCGAGATGAAGTGGACGTGGGCGTCAATGGCTCCTGCGGTCAGGAACATGCCTTCGCCAGCGATGACCTCGGTGGAGGCCCCGATTTCCATGCCGGCGGTCACGTTGCTCATGATGCCTGGGTTTCCGGCTTTGCCGATGGCGGAGATGAGCCCGTTGCGCACGGCGACGTCGGCTTTGTAGACGCCGGTGTAGTCAAGGATGAGGGCATTGGTGATGACGAGGTCGGGAGCACCGCCGCCGCGGGTGGCTTCCGGGGACTGCCCCATGCCGTCTCGAATGACCTTGCCGCCGCCGAACTTGACCTCGTCTCCAGGGTGGGTCAGGTCCTGTTCCACTGTGGCAAACAGGTCGGTGTCCCCCAGCCGGACTTGGTCGCCGGTGGTGGGGCCAAAGTGATCGGTGTGGGTACGTCGCTCAATGTGCATGAAGGCTCCTACTTGGCAAATTCACGGACCGCCTCAAGGGCGCGTTGCTGGACGTCCGGGTGGTCGAGGTCTCCGTTGACCAGGCCGTTGAAGCCGAACACACGTCGGTTGCCTGCGAGGGCGACCAGTTCCACTTCCTTGGAGTCTCCGGGCTCAAACCGTACGGCGGTGCCAGCAGGGAGGTTGAGGCGCATGCCATAGGCGGCTTCGCGCTCAAACCGGAGCCAGCGGTTGGCTTCAAAGAAGTGAAAGTGGGAGCCGACCTGGATGGGGCGATCGCCGGTGTTGTGCACCACGATCCGGGTGGTGGCCCGTCCGGGGTTGGCGTCAATGGGGGTGGACTGAATGCGGTATTCTCCCGGAACCATGCTGTGCTTTAGGGAATGGGGTTGTGGACGGTCACCAGCTTGGTGCCGTCTGGGAAGGTCCCTTCGACCTGGATTTCCGGAATCATCTCCGGAACGCCTTCCATGACCTCCTCTCGGGAGAGGAGGTGGCGTCCGAGTTCCATGACCTCGACCACGGTTTTTCCGTTGCGGATCTCCTCAAGCAGTTCGGAGGTGATGTAAGCCACGGCTTCAGGGTGATTGAGCTTCAGGCCCCGGCCCTTGCGCTTGCGCGCCAGTTCACCGGCCGTAAAGACCATCAGCTTTTCCATTTCACGTGGGGTCAGGTGCATGGCAACTCGGAAGGAAAGCGAGGATTAGTTGTTCGGGAAGGGCGAGATGATGCCTTCCACAAAGTAGTTCATTGACAGGATCTGATCCAAGGGCAGCGGACCGGCAACCTTGGTTCCGTCTTGCTTGGTGACGCCACCGTCAAACACGTCAAACTCCTTGGCGACCATGCGGGCCTTGACGGCATCCACCTGCTCCTGAACCGACTGCGGCACCTTTGGACCCCAAGGGGCGAGCTCGACGCATCCGGTTTCAATGCCCCAGAACTGAGACTCGGGCTTCCAGGTGCCGGCTTCCAGGCGCTTGAGGTGGTACTCATACATCGGAGCCCAGTCAAAGATCGGGGCGGTGATCTGTGCGTCCTTGCCGTACTCACTCATGTCCTGGTCGTTGCCGACAGCCCACAGGCCTCGCTCCTGGGCCACCTGAATGACTGATGGGGAGTCCGTGGTGGTGAAGAGCACATCGTTGTTGCTGCTGGCGAGTGCCTTGGCGGCTTCGAGGTCCTTGGGGGGGTCAAACCAGGAGTTGATCCAGACGATCTCGGCTTCCACAGCGGGATTGACTGAGCGGGCGCCCATGACCATGGAGTTGATCCCTGCAAGCACCTCCGGAATGGGGTAGGAGCCGACAAAGCCGATCTTGTTGTTCTTGGTCAGCAGTCCGGCGGCAATGCCAGCGAGGTAGCGCGGCTGATACTGCCGGCAGGTGGCATTTCCGAAGTTCGAGTCGTTCATCTTGAACCCGGAGATGTGCAGGAACATCTTGTCAGACATCATGTTGGCCACCCGTTCGGTGGGGTCCATGAAGCCAAAAGAGGTGGTGATGACCATGTCGTTGCGCTGGGCCAACCGCCGGATGACCTTCTCTGAATCAGACTCCGGAACCGACTCAACGTATTGGGTCTTGTAACCCAGGCTTTCCAGGTGCCGGCGTCCCTTGTCATGCGCCTGCGTCCAGCCGCCGTCTCCAATGGGACCCACGTACACAAAGCCAACGGAGGGCTTGGCCAGCGCTTGGCTTCCCAGAAGAAGGGCCGAGCTGAGGAGAGTGAGGAACAGTTTTTTCATTCGTGAACTCCTGATTCAGTAGGATTGACTGAGGCGCCAGAGCAGGTATTCCCCAGCTCCGATCGGGGGGTACTGAGCCGGGTGATCCGAGTCAGTACAGGATTCAATGCAGCTCACCTGCGCATCGAAATTTGGGTGGCAAAAGAAAGCCAGAGATTGACGGGAACGGTTCTGCTCTTCTGTTTGTGGAAGCACCACACGGTGTGGGGTGGAGCAAAAGACATCGTTGGTCCAGCGGGCCAGCAGGTCGCCGCTGTTGATCAGAATGGTCCCCGGAATGGAGGGCGCCGGGACCCACTGCCGGTCCCGTCCCTGCACTTCCAGCCCACCAACGTCATCCTGCATCAGCAGAGTGATGGTTCCGTAGTCGGTGTGGGCGCCGCCACGCAGCTGACCGGGCTTGACCTGATCCAGATTCGGAATGGCGGGGTAGTGCAGGACGCGGAGGATGTTGGAATCTCCCACGGTGTGCCGTTCCTGCAGGTAGCCCTCGGGCAGGTGCAACGCTCGTTCAAAGGCCTCAAGCACCGTGAAGCTCATCTGCAGGCACTTCTCATGAAAGTCCACCAGGGTTTCCCGGAATGAAGGCAGCGACGCCGGCCACGGATTCGGGTAGCGCTCATCGCCTTCTCGCCCCATGTTGTAGGCTTCCTTAATGTCTCCCACCTCAGAGGGGTCGAGGTTCTCCTGCTCAATGGCGGTGTAGCCTCGGTTGCTGGCCTCACTCGTCCACCCACAGGCCTGCTTTTCGTCCATGGGAAGGGCAAAGAAGCGCTTGGCCTCGGCAAAGGTTCGTTCCAGCCCTTCGGCATCATTCAGGAGGTTGGCCGCATAGAAGAAGCCGATGCCGGTGTAGGCCTCATAAGCCTGACGGGCAACCGTCTCAGGAGGAGCAGCAAAGTCAACAATGGGAATCATAAGAGTCACGAAATGGGGAAAGGAGTCGAACCTCTCTGGAACAGAGCCATTCTGCAACGGCCAGACCAGTCGTTTGGAAAGGGAGCTAATCTGCTGAGAAGTGAGGGGAAACCAAAATACTTGGGCAAAGTAGCCTCCGCAAGCCTGCGAAAACGCTGCCTAAATTAACATCATTCCCTCATCAAACGCAAAGAAATTAGGCAAAAAAAGAGACCCGCTCCCTCCAAGCTCCAGCTTCGTTCACAACGGTGGAGTGAGAGAGCCGACGCTTCTCCCGCTTGGAGGCAGAAAGAAGCAGTTGAAGCGCCGACTCGGGGGCAACGATCAGACCGTCAGGTACCGCCGAACCTCTGACTCCTGTAAGGCTTCGCGCTGGCCGGCGAGGACCACCTGTCCGCGGTCCATCACCGCCAGGTCGTCGGCCAGGTCGTGTGCAAACTCAAAGTACTGCTCCACCAGCAAAATGGCCATGGATCCCGCATCCCGGAGCTTCCGGATCACTCCGGCAATGTCTTTGATGATTGAGGGCTGAATGCCTTCCGTGGGCTCATCAAGCACAAGCAGGCGAGGCTGCAGGGTAAGGGCCCGGGCAATGGCCAGCTGCTGCTGCTGCCCGCCAGAAAGGTCTCCTCCTCGTCGGTGAAGCATGCTCTTGAGGACGGGGAAAAGCTCATAGAGGCTTTCCGGAATGACCCCCTTGGCCTGCCAGCCGAGTCCGGACCGGAGGTTTTCCTCCACCGTCAGCTGCGGAAAGATCTCCCGGCCCTGAGGGACATACGCAATGCCGGACCGAGCCCGCTGAAAGGTGGGACGCCCTGCGAGGTCCTGGTCTTCCCACGCAATCTGTCCACCGCTGATGGGGTGCTGTCCCACAATGGCCCTTAGCAGAGAGGTCTTGCCGACGCCGTTGCGACCGAGCAGGGCCGTGACGCGTCCCTTCTGGGCGGTGAGGTTCACTCCCCGGAGCGCCTGGCTGGCCCCGTAGTGCAGGGTCACTTCTTTGATTTCCAACATAGCTTATCTCCCAAGGTAGACTTCGACGACCTGTTCATTGCGGCTGACCTCTGCATGTGAGCCCTCTGCGAGCACAGAGCCTTCGTGCAGCACCGTCACCCGTCCCCCCAAGGAACGGACAAACTCCATGTCGTGCTCGACGACAATCACGGAGCGCTCCCCGGAGACCTGCTGAAGCAGCGTTGCGGTCTGCTCGGTTTCGGCGTCTGTCATGCCAGCGACCGGCTCATCGACCAGCAGCAGCTCCAGGTCCTGCATCATCAGCATGCCGATCTCCAGCCACTGCTTCTGCCCGTGGGACAGTGCGCCAGCAGGCTCGTTGCGCCGGTGCTGGAGGCCAATCTGTTCAAGGACCTCCTCCATCCGTTGCCAGACCTGAGGGTCCCGGTGCTGGAAGAGGACGGCCCAGGGCGTCCGGTCCATCTTGAGGGCGAGTTCCAGGTTCTCCAGAACACTGAGGCTTTCAAAAACGGTGGGCTTCTGGAACTTCCGACCAATGCCGAGGTTGGCAATTTCCGCCTCATCCAGTTCAAGCAGGTTGAGGTTTTGGAAGAAGACCTCGCCGGTGTCCGGACGCAGCTTCCCGGTGATGACGTCCATCATGGTGGTCTTGCCGGCGCCGTTGGGGCCAATGATGGACCGCAGCTCACCGGGCTCAACGTACAGCGAAAGGTTGTTGAGGGCCTTGAAGCCGTCGAAACTGACGCTGACGCCGTCGAGGTAGAGGATGGTGTTGGAAACGTGGTCTTCTTTGAGCGTTACCATGACCCTCCTTTCTCAGGCGTTGCTGCCTCCGGAGGATCCAGCACCGCAGCCCCGACCTTCCGTCGCCACGGTGCGGAAGCCAGCCAGCCGAGCACGCCTTTGGGAAAGAAGAGGGTGGTGCCCACAAAGAGGCCCCCGAGGACAAAGAGCCAGGCCTCCGGAGCCGCGCCGGTGAGCCAGGTTTTGGCTAGGTTGACCAGCAGCGCGCCCAGAGCCGCCCCGTACAGCGTGCCTCGACCCCCTAGGGCGACCCAGATGACGATTTCAATCGAGTTGATCGGGGAGAACTCTCCGGGATTGATGATGCCGATCTGTGGAACATAGAGCGCCCCGGCGAGTCCCGCCAGCATCGCAGAGACGACAAAGACGAACAGCTTGTAGTGCTCGACCCGGTAGCCCAGAAACCGGACCCGACTTTCGGCGTCCCGGATGCCCACCAGCACGCGTCCTAGCTTGGAGGTGACCAGGAACCGGCTCAGCAGCACGCCTCCTGCCAAGGCAAGGGCGGAGAGAACAAAGAGCACGTTTCGGGTGGCCTCTGATTGCAGACTAAAGCCAAGGACGTCCTTGAAGTCCGTGAGCCCGTTGTTGCCGCCAAAGCCCATGTCGTTGCGGAAGAACGCCAGCATCAGCGCATAGGTCATGGCTTGGGTGATGATGGAAAGGTAAACGCCCGTCACCCGTGAGCGGAAGGCCAGCCACCCAAAGGCAAAGGCGAGCAGTCCCGGAACCAGCAGGGTCATGAGGAGGGCAAACGGGAACGAGTCGAAACCGTACCAGTACCAGGGCAGCTCCTGCCAGTTGAGGAAGACCATGAAGTCTGGCAGCAAGGGATTCCCGTAGACACCGCGGTCACCGATTTCCCGCATCAGGTGCATGCCCATGGCATACCCGCCGAGAGCAAAGAAGGCGCCGTGTCCAAGACTGAGGATGCCGCAGTACCCCCAAACGAGGTCCAACGCCACCGCAAGCAGGGCGTAGCAGAGGTACTTGCCCATGAGGCTAACGGCATAGGTCGGCAGGTACAGGAAGGAGTCAGAAGGAACGGCCTGATTGAGCAGAGGCACCAGAAAGGCCATGACGCCCAGAAGTGTCAGGAACGGAACACCGGTCCCGCGTGTGAGCCGGCCGATCAGGCTGGCTTCCGGATGAAGTGCAGCTTGGGTTTGCATCAGGCCTCCACGAATCGTCCCTTGAGCGCGAACAGTCCGCGCGGGCGCTTTTGAATGAACAGGATGATGAAGACCAGCACCAGGATCTTGGCCATGACGGCTCCGGAGAGAGGCTCCAGGAGCTTGTTGACCATGCCCAGAGTGAGAGCGCCCACCAGGGTGCCCCACAGGTTCCCCACGCCTCCGAAGACAACCACCATGAAGGAGTCGATGATGTAGGACTGTCCCAGATTGGGGCCGACGTTGGTAAGCTGACTGATGGCGACTCCGGCCACTCCGGCAATCCCGGACCCCAAGCCAAACGTCAGGGCATCGACCCAGTCGGTCCGGATGCCCATGCTGGCGGCCATGGAACGGTTTTGGGTTACGGCCCGCATCTGCAGTCCAAAGGAGCTGCGCTTGAGCAAGAGCATGAGCCCCGCCAGCAGCAGCGGCACCAACAGGATGATTGTGATGCGGTTGAAGGTGAACTCCAGCACCCCGTTCAGCTTCCAGGTGCCCTGCATCCAGCTGGGTGTCAGCACCGACTGATTCAGTGGACCGAAGATCGACCGGACGGCCTGCTGCAGCGCGAGGCTGATGCCAAAGGTGGCGAGCAGCGTTTCAAGCGGACGGCCATACAGCGCCCGGATGACGGTGCGTTCAATCAGGACGCCGACGCCTCCGGACACCAGGAAGGCCGCAGGAACGGCGAGGAACAGGGAAGCGTCGATCCAGTCTGGAAAGAGCTGCTGAATGACGAAGGTGGTGTAGGCCCCCAGCATGATCATCTCGCCGTGGGCCATGTTGATGACCCCCATGACGCCAAAGGTAATGGCGAGGCCCACAGCCGTCAGCAGCAGCACAGCCCCAAGGCTGAGTCCGAAAAAGCCCAGCTCCACCAATCCGCTCAGCCAGCGCTTCAGCTCAATGCGTTCCAGCGCGTCGTCAATGGCCACCTGGAGGGCGCCAGAAGCGCGGTCTCGGTTCTGCTGAAGCAAAACGAAGGCTTCGCGTTCTAGGGTCCCGCCCAGGATGTCAGCAGCCTCCAGCTGCTGGTCCGGGGTTCCGAATGGCAACGCTGATGCGGCCCAGCCCAACCGGAGTGTTGCCTGGACGTCGGGGTCCTGTTCCTTTTGCTGAACCCGTTCCAGCAGCGCTAGGGTTTCAGCTGAGGGCTGGTTGAGCATCTCGAGCGCTGCCGCCTGCCGTACCTCTGGACGGGGACTGAAGAGGCCCAGTTCGGCAATGGCGCCCCGCAGAACGGTACGGAGGGAGTTGTTGATGCGGATCTTCGAAACCTCCCGGCGGGACACTTCGCCGAGGACTTCTTCGCTGAGAGCGTCCCGGAGGGCGTAGTTGCGGCCTGGTGCCTCTTCGGCAATGACCACGCGCTTGCTTGCTTTCTGGACGTACAGCTTGCCATCCAGCATGGCCCTTAGGGCTGGCAAAACCGCACCGTCTCCAAGAGCGACGAGTTGACCAATGGCCTGTTCTTTAGCGGAAAAGCTCCGAGCGTCTAGGGCCTGAAGACGACTTTCTAGGGATTGTGCTGAGACTCCGGAAAGGCTGGTCAGCCACAGCAGTAGGCTGATCAGGATTCGGAGTCCCATCGGGGAATTCTGCCTCACAAAAAACCTCGGATGGGAGACGAATCAGGTCCGTCTCAGTTGGGGATGGTCAAGAAACGGGGCTCCTCCAACCCGGAGGCTGGAGGAGGAAGGGAGTGGCAGGGTCAGTAGTTCTGGCCAGAACACACGCCGGACTTGAGGTTGTAGTTGCCGCAGGAAATGGGTGGGGTCCAGTCGGCAACAATGACCTTACTCTCTGGGAGGTAGTCGGACCAAGCGTCTCCAATCACGCCTCCGGGCGTCTGCCAGACGGTTTCAAACTGACCATCGGCTTGGATTTCGCCAATCAGAACGGGCTTGGTGAGGTGGTGGTTGGTGTTCATGACGGCCACTCCGCCGGTCAGGTTCGGGAAGGTCAGGCCGTACATGGCTTCCCGGACTGCGTCGACGTCGGTGGTTCCGGCCTTCTCCACAGCCTGGACCCACATGTTGAAGCCGATGTAGTGTGCTTCCATGGGGTCGTTGGTGACGCGTTTGTCACTGCCAATGAAGTCGTGCCACTTGTCGATGAAGGCATAGTTGGCTTCTGAGTCAACACTCATGAAGTAGTTCCAGGCAGCAAGGTGTCCCACCAGGGGGCCGGTGTCAAAGCCAGACAGCTCCTCTTCGCCAACAGAGAAGGCGACCACCGGAATGTCCTCTGCCTGAATGCCTTGGTTGCCCAGTTCCTTGTAGAACGGGACGTTGGCATCGCCGTTGATGGTGGAGACCACTCCGGTCTTCTTGCCGGCAGAACCGAACTCCTTGATCTGGGAAACAATCGTCTGCCAGTCGGAGTGCCCGAAGGGGGTGTAGTTGATCATGATGTCTTCCTCGGCAACCCCTTTGTCCTTGAGGTACTGCTCCAGGATCTTGTTGGTGGTCCGTGGGTAGACGTAGTCGGTGCCGGCGAGCACCCAACGCTCCACTCCCAGCTCGTTCATCAGGTAGTCCACAGCCGGGATCGCCTGCTGATTCGGAGCGGCACCGGTGTAGAAGACGTTCTTGGAAGATTCCTCTCCCTCATACTGAACCGGGTAGAAGAGCAGGCCGTTGAGCTCCTCAAAGACGGGGAGGACGGACTTGCGGGAGACAGACGTCCAGCACCCGAAGACCACTGACGCCTGATCCACTTCCAGCAGCTCCCGAGCCTTCTCGGCAAACAGCGGCCAGTTGGAAGCCGGATCGACCACCACCGCCTCGAGCTTCTTGCCCAGCAGTCCCCCCTTCTTGTTTTGCTCATCAACGAGCATGAGCACGGTGTCCTTGAGCGTGGTTTCACTGATGGCCATGGTGCCAGAAAGCGAGTGCAGCACCCCAACCTTGATGGTCTCTTGCGCCTGAGCCAGCCCTGCTCCTGAAAGCACCAATCCGAGGGAAGCGAGCAGCCCTCCTGTCCGCTTGAGAAACGAGTTTCGCGTCAACATGAAATTCCTTGAGTAATGAGGATGAGCAAGAAGAGGACACCCTGTGCTCTGCTCCCCCAAACAAAAATCACAAGGGCGCCTCTTGACCCCCTCTGCTACAACTTGCTTGCCATCAGGGAAGTTGCGGAAAATTTTTTATAAACAACTGAAGATAAATTTATTTTTTAAGAGTTGGGTTTGTTTGATGGGTTAACAATAAATACGTTTTCTGACAATTGTGACAATTCTGTCAGGGGGAAGCGAGCAGCCTGATTCCGTCGAAAAAAGGAGGCTCCGGAAGGAAGCTGGGGCGCTGTCACGAGCTCAGGGAAGGAGCCCCCTCCGGAGTCGAAAAGGCGAGGAAACTCAATGCTTACACACGTGTAAGAATCCTGCCAGAAAGTGCAGAAGATCCTGCGTCATACTGCTCACCAGAGCGTGGCACTGGAGCCACACAGGCGTCCTTGCCACGATGGCAAGCAACCCTTGACAAACGGATTGATCATGCAACCACCTGCGATTGAAACACGTCGCCTGAGCCAGTCTTTTGGGGACTTTGAGGCGGTGAAGAACCTGACCTTTTCTGTGGCCGCAGGAGAGGTGTTCGGGTTCTTGGGACACAACGGAGCCGGCAAAACGACCACCATCCAGATGCTGACAACGTTGGCAGCTCCCGCCTCAGGGCAGGCTTGGGTTGCGGGACACGACCTCTTGGCGGACCCCCTGAGCGTCCGCCGCGCCATTGGGTATGTCCCGGAGAATGTACGGCTCTACGATACCCTGACCACCCGAGAAAACCTGACCTTCTTCGCGCGCCTCTCCGGATTGGAAGACGAGGTGGCCTCGGTGGAGGAGGCGTTGAGGTTCCTGGCGATTGAAGACCTAGCGGACCGTCGGGTGGGAACCTTTTCCAAGGGCATGCGACAACGGGTGGGGCTGGCCCAGGCCATTCTGCATCGTCCGGAGGTGCTGTTTTTGGACGAGCCTTCTTCCGGGCTGGACCCGATGGGCATGAAGACGCTGCGGAGCCTGATTGTGCGCCTCAACCAGGAGTGGGGCATGACGATCTTCATGAACACCCACCTCATCTCCGAGATTGCCAAGACCTGCACCTCAATCGGGGTCCTGAACCACGGGCAGATGGTGTTTCACGACACCCTGGAAAAGGTGACGGAGCGGTATGGCGATGACTCGGCGCTGGAAGCGCTTTACCTCTCAGTGGTTCCCCTTGCTGCAAACGGGGAGGCCGCATGAAACTTCTGCTGAACCGGTCCCGTCCACAACCGGCCTGGACGATCGCCCAGCAGTCCCTGTTGGAGGTGCTACGGGACCGCACGGTGCTGCTGCTGGCGGTTCTCTTTGTGCTGCTGGTGCTGGTATCGGCGTACCTAGGCTGGTCGGCGACCGACACGGTCAACCGGATCTACCATGACGCCATCGGGTACCTGAGCGCGCAGGGGCAACCCCTTCCGCCCAACCCGGTACAGGAGCAGTCGGCGTTGGGGCTGATGCGGAACCTGGCGATCTACGTCAGCTTGATTGGGGCTCTTGCCTCCATTGTCATTGGACACCAGCTGGTGGCAATGGACCGCAAGTCATCGGTCCTGCCTCTGATTGGATCCCGCCCCCTGGCGCCTCGTGAGTACACGCTGGGGAAGGTGGTCGCCCTGGTGGGAGCCGAAGGAATGCTCATGGGAGTGGCTTCGGTGATTGCGGCTGGGACGTTTTTGCTGCTGCCTCAAGTCCGCTTGTCTCCAGCCGACTGGGGGCACCTTGCTCTCTTTCTGGGGCTGGCCTACGGCTACCAGTTGCTCTTCGGGCTGTTGGCTTTGGGAGTGGCTGCCAGAGGGCGTTCCGAATCAGTAGGGCTGTTGGTTCCGGTGACAGTCTGGCTGACGGTGACCTTTATCTTTCCTTCGCTGACGGCCAATGTGCACCCTACCGCAGCGATCAACCCCATCTCGGCGCTTGCTCTGCCTCCGGACGCTCCGTTCTTTCACTGGACGGGGGCGCTGGTTGGTTCGGTGTCCATTGCCGAGAGCTTCAAGTACCTCTCTGCCAAGTTGCTCGGTTACCTGCCTTCCGGAGTTCCGGTGCAGGCGTGGATTCCACCGCTACCGAGTCTGCTCCTAGCGCTGACCCTTGTGACGCTGTATGCGGTTCGCTCGGTGAACATGCTGGACCGAACCCAAGGAGGTTATGATGCGTAACGCTTCCCTTCATCCCATCAGAGCCGTTGCTCAGAAGGACCTTTCAGATGCGAGCCGCGACCGTTTCATCGGGATCCTGACCGCCTGCTTGGCCCTAGCGACGCTCGTTTCGCTGATCACTGGAGCCCTGGCGCTGGCTGCTGAGGTGGCGGCTTATCAGGAAGCACGAACCACCTTGCTGGCCCTAGGCAAGTCGCTGGACGCCATCACCGCACCTGATTTTCACCCGCTGAAGCTCCTGCGTGGGGCGATTGAGCAGATTGAAATCCTAGGTGCCGTGCTGGGAATTTTGTCCGGGTTCCGGACGGCGGCCAGCGAACGGGGACGTCAGACGCTTGCGCTGATCCTGACGCGTCCGCTCCAGCGGTGGCAGTTTCTAGCTGGGAAGTACTTGGCCGGCGTTCTGTTGCTGTCCGGAGGCTTCTTTGTGGTGTTTGCCTTGGCGACTTTGATGCTGCAGTTGATTTCCGGAGTGGGCCTGAGTGCTGATGACGTGCTCCGGATCACGCTCGTCTGGGGAGTGGCTTCGTGCTACGTCCTGGCCTTCTACAGCTTCACCTTTGTGCTGACCCTCTGGGTGCGGCGTCCGGCCCATGCTTTGTTGATCGCGTTCATGGCCTGGCTGCTGGTGGTCCTGATTGCGCCTCAGATCGGTGACACGCTGGATCCGGACAATCAGGTGGCAGGCGGTGTCTTCCAGCAGCTGAATGTGCCCAAGCCGGCACAGGACCGCATCATGAAGGGCTACGCCTCCTTTGAAACCATCCGGAATGGCATTGAGGCTTCCTCTCTGACCAAACACTTTGAACGCTTCTCCTTCGCCGTTCTGGGAATCAAGGATTCCTATGCCGGCAAGCCCCTCGGTCCGATCCTAACCGAAAAACAGGGGGATTTTTTCTGGATCTTTTTCACTTCCCTCGGGTGGACGCTCCTTTTGCTCGTTCATCCTCTCAACCCCACTCGACTTTCACAGGAATAGACTCATGTTGAAGTTCTCAAACAAGACCCCATTTGTTTCCGCTCTGCTCGCCCTAGCTCTGGGAACAGCGGCTCCTGCCTGGGCTGCCCTAGACACCGATGGAGACGGCATCCCGGATTCGGCTGAGGCGCTGATGCACGCCGATCCACTGCAACCCGACACCGATGGAGATGGTGTTGGAGACCTCAAAGACGATCAGGCAGCCTTTGCGGCACCTGCTCCGCAACCGGGTGGACAGCCGGCTCCCTTCCGCATTGAAGAAGCCCTGGTGGAAAACAACTATGACCCGGTTGCCCGCAAAGACGTTTCCGACCACCTAGAGCTGCAGGTCGTCAATTCTCAATCCACCCCTCTGACGGATTTCTCCATCTACTACACCATCACCGACATGGACAATGGAGAAACCGAGGCTTACCATAAGCAGCTTTCCGGGTTCACCGTGCCGGCTCAAGGAACCGCTCGGCTGCACTTCGATGAAGGTCAGCTTCCTGGACACTTCCGGGCCAACCCCAACTCAATCTATGCCACCAGCCAGGCCGCCAAGCGCTTCACGGTGGAGTTGCAGGTCGCCGGATTTGCGCCAGTGACGGTGGAAATTGACAAGGACGCTGGGGGATCAGAGGTCGCAGACTGACCCCGGATGAACCCCTCCCCCTTCTGAAGCCCCCCTTTGCTGGAGGCAATTCAGAAGGGACCATTGGCAGCAAGGAAACGCCTCATGAAGATTTTGGTGGCTGAAGACGACCACGAAACCGGGAGTTTCATTCGCAAGGGACTCGCGGAAGAAGGGCACCTGGTGGATCATGTGGTCAGTGGTCGTGAAGCGCTGGTGCAGGTGTCAAACGGAGACTATGATCTGCTGATCATTGACCGCATGATGCCGGAACTGGATGGGCTCTCGCTGGTCAAGTCCCTCCGGCTGGCTCAGGTGGAAGTGCCCATCATCTTTTTGACCGCTCTGGGAAGTGTGCACGACCGGGTGGAGGGCCTGAAGGCCGGGGCAGACGACTACATCGTCAAACCCTTTGCCATGGTAGAACTCTCTGCCCGCATTGCCACCATTGCCCGCCGTCCCAAGCTGCAAAAGGAAGTCACCGAGCTCACAGTGGGGCCGCTGCACCTGGACCTCATGGCACGCACGGCTGTGCGAGAAGGCGTCCGGATTGAGCTGCACCCCAAGGAGTTCCTCATGCTCAAGCTGTTCATGGAACACCCAGGCCGCATTCAGACCAAGACCATGCTGCTGGATGCCGTCTGGGGCATTCACTTCGATCCTCAGACCAGTGTTGTGGAAACCCACATCAGTCGGCTCCGCAACAAGATTGACAAACCCTTTGATCCCCCGCTCCTGAAGACGCTCTATGGCGTGGGGTACGTGCTGGAGCCGTGATGTCGCAGACCCCCTTCCGGATCTGGAGGCAGGTCCGGACCTCCTCTGCCCTCCGCCTGGCCCTTTTGCTTTCCTGCCTGTTCAGCGGAACCGGACTCTTGGCCGGGATGGCATCTGGGTCGATTCTTGGAAACGAACTGGAGCAGCGCCTCGTTGAAGACGCACAGGCTCTGGCGAATGGACTGGAGGCGAATCTGCAGAAATCCGGGCCAGAGGCGCTGTCTCGGTACATCCAGGCCCTCAGCGAGATCAATGACTCTCATGAGACCCTGTACTTCTTTGCTCCCACAGGAGGCACGTCTGTGGGAGACATCGCCTGGATCCGTCCCTTCTCCGGAGTCCGCATCCTCACGCCCGGTCAGGACTTTGGCATGGCAGAGACGGCCAACGGAGTGGCGGAGCCAGAAACGGACTCTGAGCGGGGCAGCGACGACGAGGAAACCTACCTCGTGCTGGGAGTGCAGACCCCCCAGGGCATGATCGTGGTGGCTCGTGACCGGCAACGGGTGGTCAGGAGTCAGCAGGTGGTGGTGCAATTCCTCGCCTGGGGCCTAGGCGCCGCCTTCCTGCTGACGATGATTCCGGCGTTTGCCATGGCTCGTCGAGACGCCCGCCGGGTTGCACAGCTCAACCAGGTTCTTGCTGCAGTGGCATCCGGTGACTTCAAGGCCCGCTACCGAGAAGAGAAGCCGGTGGCTGACGATTTGGGACAGGTGGGCGCTGGACTCAACCAGATGTTTGAACGCCTGGAAGCCAACGTGGAGCGCCTTGCTCAGGTGTCTGCTGACATCGCCCACGACCTGCGGTCTCCCTTGACTCGACTCCGCCTGCGCCTTGAGCCTCAGGCACTCCGGACCGATCTGCCCGAGGAAACTCAGCAGGCCATTGTCGCCTCGCTCGACAGCCTCAGGCAGATGGCCGTTAGCTTTGAGGCCATCCTGCAGCTCTCTCAGATGGAAACAGGCGCCTTGGTTCTGGAAACCACGCCGGTTGACCTCTGTGAGGTCGGGCACGACATCCATGAAATGCTCTCTCCGGTGGCTGAAGAAATGGGGCACGGGCTGCACTTCAGTTCCCCTCCGGTGCCCGTTTGGGTGGACGGCGACGCAGGACTGCTGGCTCAGGGATTGGTCAACCTGGTCAACAATGCACTGCTGCACACGACCCCACCGGCTCAGGTCGAAATCCACATCACGCAGCACGGGGAAGCCGTTCAGCTGGCGGTCAGGGACAACGGGCCCGGCATTCCGGAGGCTGAGCGAGAGAAGGTGCTCCAGCGCTTCTATCGGTTGGATCAAAGTCGCTATCGTCCAGGGGCCGGCTTGGGCCTCAGCCTGGTGCAGGCGATTGTGAACCTGCACGGCGGACACCTCACCTTGACCGACAACCACCCCGGCCTCTGCGTGATCCTCCACCTCCGTACCCGGACCTCCTCCGTCTGACGTATCTTCAAAACGCTTGGGAGCGCCAGGCTCCCCCACGACCAGCACTTCCCGGAAAGGCAGCCTGACGTGTTCTCTGGGCCACATTCGTGATAGGCTTGGATTTTTCACGGGAGGCAGCCCCGTCATCGGCCCTCCTGGCGTCGATTTCAACGGAGGTTTATGAGGCTCATTCAACCAGGAGCAGCTCCCAGCTGGGACTCCATCCGCTCCTCATTTCAGTGGAAGGTCCCAGAACATTTCAACTTGGCGTGGGCCTGCTGCGACCGACACGCCACCGCCTCCGATTCGCTGGCGCTGCTTTATGTCACGGAGTCCGGAGCTGTGGAACGCTGGAGCTTCCGGGACATTCAGCAGGCGGCCAATCGCCTTGCCAACGCTCTGGAGGGCCTAGGCCTCCAGCCAGGAGAACGGGTGGGGCTGGTGCTGCCCCAGCGTCCGGAAACGGCCATTGCGCACATTGCGCTCTATAAGCTAGGCGCGGTTGCGTTGCCCCTGGCCAACCTGTTTGGTCCGGAAGCCCTTCGGTATCGTCTTGAAGACTCTGGCGCCGCAGCGGTGATTTCCGATGCCGAAAACCGGGAGAAGCTGGAAGAGATTGCCCCTGAGCTCCCGGACCTCCGCCTGCGGATTCAGGTGGATGCCGACGTGACGGCTGAGGAGCACAGCTGGTCCAACCTCTTGGCTCAGGCGTCTGATCGCTATGAAACGCGATTGACTCATTCAAACGACCCCTGCTGGATCATCTACACCTCTGGCACCACCGGGAATCCCAAAGGCGCCCTGCATGCCCACCGGGTGCTGCTGGGACACATGACCGGCTGGGAGCTTTCGCACGACCTGGCTCCTCAGGCAGATGACTGCTTCTGGACTCCTGCAGATTGGGCCTGGATCGGAGGGTTGGCCAACATCCTCCTGTGCTCGTGGTTTCATGGACGCCCTGTGCTGGCATCGCGTTTCCGGAAGTTTGACCCTGATCAGGCGGCAGCGCTGATGGCCCGTCACCGAGTCCGGAACGTCTTTCTGCCTCCCACGGCCCTGAAGTTCATGCGTCAGGAGCCCAACCTCCGGGCCCGTCACGGCTTTGACCTGCGCTCCATCATGAGTGCCGGTGAGCCCCTGGGCGAGGAGATGCTGGCGTGGGGCGAGGAGGCGCTGGGCGTCCGCATCAACGAGATGTATGGACAAACAGAGGTCAACTACTTTGTCGGCAACTGCCAACGGCTCCTGCCCGCCAAACCCGGGAGCATGGGGCGCCCGTATCCCGGACACACCGCAGCCATTCTTGATGCCGAGGGACAGGTGCTGCCCCCGGGGCACTCAGGGGAAATTGCCTTTTACCGTCCTGGTGACCCCGTGTTCTTCCTCCGCTACTGGAACAACGAGGCGGGAACGCGTCAGAAGTTTGCTGGAGACTGGGCCCGGAGTGGAGACGAAGGCACCATGGATGAAGACGGCAACCTCTGGTTTTCCGGAAGAATCGACGACGTCATCACCAGCGCCGGCTACCGGATTGGTCCAGCGGAGATCGAGGACCAGCTGCTGCGGCACCCGGCGGTGGCGCTGGCGGCGGCTGTGGGGGTTCCGGACGAGCTCAGGGGGCACGTGGTGAAGGCCTTCTTGAAGCTGAAGCCAGGCGTTGCCCCGAGTCCGGAGCTAGAGCAGGAGGTTCAGGCGTGGGTCCGGACGCGTCTGGCGGCTCATGAGTATCCGCGTCAGATTGAGTTCCTAGACGAGTTTCCTCTGACCACCACAGGGAAGGTGATGCGCCGGGTGCTGCGGGATCGGGGTTGACACGGATTCAGGCGTGACGCTGGGCCGGGTTCTGTGATAGGATGGAGCGTTTTTGATACGGGACGGTTTCCCAACCCTTTTAGGTGATCATGATCTCCTCGCTACTGGAAGAGCAGCTTCCCCGACTCCGGGAACTGTTTCGGGAACGGCTCGGCACCCTTCCCCTGAACGCTCTGCGCAACGAAGAAGTCCTGCGGACGTCCGTCCGTCAGGTACACCGTTACCTTCCCCGACTCCTACAGGTGGCCGTGAGCGAAGAGGCGTTTACGGAGTTTGTGGTGCGTAATCGAGAGCGCCTGCTCTCCTTTAGTGAAGTTTTTGAAGAAAAGGATTCAGCTGTGTCTCCGTCTGCTCCCCTTGACAGCGCCACTGTGGCCGCGCATGCCCAAAGCACCCTGGTGCCCACCTATGCTCCCAAACCGATGGTCATGGACCACGGCCTGGGGGCCCGGTTGTGGGACGTGGAGGGCAATGAGTACCTCGATTTCGGCTCTGGAATTGCGGTCAACAGCCTGGGACATCAGGATCCGGAACTGCTGGCGGCGTTGCAGGAGCAGGCCGGGAAGCTCTGGCACACCAGCAACCTGTACCTGACGGCGCCGGCTGTGGAACTGGCGGAACTGCTGACGGAAAACAGCTTTGCCGACCGGGTGTTCTTCTGCAATTCGGGAGCTGAGGCCAATGAAGCCGCCATCAAAATTGTCCGGAAGTGGGCCAGCCAGCACCATCCGCCTGAGAAGCGGGAGATTGTGACCTTTCAGGGGTCCTTTCATGGGCGTACCCTGGCAACGGTTACGGCCACCGCGCAGCCGAAGTACCAGCAGGGCTATGAGCCGCTGCCCGGCGGCTTCCGCTACTGTGCCTTCAACGACTGGGATGCTGCTGCTGAAACCATTGGTGCGGCCACCTGTGCGGTTCTGGTGGAGCCCATTCAGGGCGAAGGTGGCGTGATGCCAGCGGCTCCAGGATTCCTCAAACACCTGCGTGAGCTCTGTGACCAGCACGGTGCGTTGCTGATCTTCGATGAGATCCAGTGCGGAATGGGACGGACGGCGAAGCTGTTTGCCCACCAGTGGGAAGCAGAGGTGACTCCGGATGTGATGACGGTTGCCAAGGCCATGGGAGGCGGCCTGCCCATTGGAGCCATGCTCTGCACAGAGTCAGTGGCGCAGGCGTTTCAGGTGGGAGATCACGGCACCACCTTCGGCGGCAATCCGGTTGCAGCGGCGGTCGCTGTGGCAGCCGTCCGCAAACTCAAACGTCCGGATTTGCTGGAGCACGTTCGTAAGCAGGGAGTGCGGTTCCGGGCCCATTTGGAAGACCTGAACCAGGAACACCAACTCTTTCAGGAAGTCCGGGGACGCGGCCTGATGCTGGGCGCGGTGCTGCATCCGGATTATGCCGGACGCGCCGGTGAGATCGTCGAGCAGTGTCGCCTGCAGGGGGTGCTGGTGCTGGTGGCTGGACCCAATGTGGTCCGCCTGGTGCCGCCTCTGACGATCACGGATGAAGAGCTGGACGAAGGAATGCAGCGCATGGGCAAGGGGCTCACCGCCTTCCGTGCCTCCCTCACCCAAGAGGCCGCATGAACTCTCTTCCGCAGGCCAAGCGGCTGGTTGTTTTTGCTCATGGACAGGAAAGCGGCCCCTGGGGCAGCAAGATCACGCAACTTGCCGAAGTCGCCAAGGCCCAGGGCTTTGAGGTGGCCAGTCCGGACTACTCCACTTGGCAGGACCCGGAGCCACGGGTGGCGCATCTTCTGGAACTCAACCCGCAGGCGGAAACGCTGGTGCTGGTAGGCTCCAGTTTGGGGGCTTGGGTGTCGCTCAAGGCCTCTGCCACCTTGAAGCCGCAGGGCCTGTTTCTGCTGGCTCCTGCTGTGCATCTGGGAGTGTTCTCCGAAGAGGCTCCTCCTCCGCAGGCCGGTCACACCGAAGTGGTCCACGGCTGGGACGATGAAGTGGTGCCCGTTGCCAGCGCCCTGCAGCTCTGCCAGGAGCACCGCCTGCCCCTCCACCTGCTGCCCAGTGGGCACCGTCTGACGGATCAGCTTGAGACCCTGATCCAGCTGTTTGCGGCGTTCCTCCAGCGTCTTCCGACCCCGACAACCTCCCCCGTCCGGAGCGCCTGGGAGTTGGAGCAAGAAGCCAACTTCCAGCGAAAGACCTTTGAAAATGAAAAGCCTCGCATCCCTCGCTAAGTCCTTCAGTGGACTGCTGGGCGGACTCCTGCTGCTGGGCAGTGGAGTTGCGCAGGCTGCCGACCGTCCCTTTCCCACCCTCATTGCCCTGGGCGCCGCTTGGCCGCTGAACTCGCATCAGGGCCTTGCGACGCCGCTGATCATCTTTGACCACGAAAGCGAATGGGAGGGCATTGGCACCCTGAAGGTGGGGCTACGGACGGTCTCTCCTTCTCTGAGCCTGACACAGGATCGGACCGACTGGCTGGCCACCGAATACGGATTTGAGGGCACCTACCTGGCTGAAGGAAACGGAACCGACCTCTACGACCAGGGCACCCGTCTGGAGCCGCTCGCCTTCCGGGGCAACCGCTCGACGCTTCGGGTTGGCGCACACCTCTTCCGCAAAGGACCGTGGCGCGCTTCGGTGCAGGCCCGGATGTCTAACCTGCACTTCAGTCCCATTGAGGACCAGACCCAGACGGATTTTGTCCTGCCACCGTCCTTCTCCGAGCAGGCGCTGGACGTCTCTTTTTCGCGGCACGGACTGTTGGACGAGGAGGGCTTCCTTGAGGTTGAGGTGGAGCAGGCGAACCGCACGCGCTGGGAGTCGTGGAGCCTGGAAGAAGACGCCGTGGCCACCCGGACGCCGCTTCGGCAGCTTGTGACCCTAGAGGACCGCCTGCACTACGGAGGCAACTCCGAGATCAAGGCGACCCTGATCCAAGCCGGAGGAACCGGACTGGACCTGCTCAGTGGGCATCGCCTAGGAGGCCTTTCCAGTGACCTCGCTGTGGCAGGTTTCTACCGAAACGAGTTCCGGGTCGCCCACGCCACGGTGCTGAAGCTCCGGCATGAAACGGTCTTTGCCGAAGACCGGATGCTCTACGTTTTTGTCGATGGCGCCCGCTTTCAGGAGCTGGAGCTCAATTACCTCTCAGAACCTGGAGCCACTCGGTCGATTGGGGGAATCGCCGTTGGGTTTCGCTACGGGATCCGGAGCCTGATGGGGCTCCCGATCATCATCACGTATGGAGAGGGGCTGGGCGCGCCTAAGGCCTCCCCAGAGTCTCACCGACGTGAGCTTGTACTGGTTGCCGCCGCCGGATTTTAACCCTGTTTCGATACGTCCCATGCTCATTCGCATCAATGACGAAAACCCCCAGCCCCGGATGGTGTCCCAGGTGGTGTCCATTTTGGAAAACGATGGGGTGATCATCTATCCCACTGATACCGTCTACGGCCTTGGCTGCAGCATCTACAGCAAGAAGGCCATGAAGCGCCTGTTGCAGATCAAGAAGATGGACCCGAAGAAGCCCCTGACCTTCATCTGCAGCAACCAGAGTCAGCTGCAGGAGCACAGCCAGGGCATTCCCAATGACATCTTCCGCCTGATCCGCCGGCACCTGCCCGGCCCCTACACGTTGGTTCTGCAGGCTTCCAAGATGGTTCCGAAGATGATGCTGACCCCGCGGAGCACTGTGGGGCTGCGGTGGCCAGATCACCCGATTGCGCTTTCCATTGTCGAGGGACTGGGGCACCCGATCCTCAGCAGCAGCCTCCGGGTGAACAATGAGGAGCTTTACGACAATGCCGAAGACCTCCATGAGCACTTTGGGAAGGTGGTCGATGCCGTGGTGGACGGAGGGACGATCTTTGCGGAGAATTCCTCCATCATCGACTTTACCTCCGGAGAGCCTCAGGTGCTCCGCGAAGGCAAGGGCCCTACCGACTGGCTGGAGCTGCTCTGAGGAGCTTTCCCCCTTTACCCCGGGGTGAAAGTTCAGTAGGGTAATGCACTCCCGCGTTCTGACCCTTATTTTTGGAAGAAATCATGAAGATGATGAAACGAATCAGTTCCTTGGTCCTCGGTGTGAGCTTTCTCCTGAGTGCAGGAAGTGCGCTGGCGGAAGACGAAGGACCCATGACCTTTGAGATGAAAGCGCTCAGCTCCTCACTGGCCGGACAAATGGCCGCTGCTGCTCTCGCAGAGTGTGACCGACGCGGGTACCTGGTCTCGGTCGCGGTGGTCAACCGAGATGGAAACCTGACGGCCTTCCTCCGGCATCCGCTGGCTTCTCCAATGACCATTGACGTCAGCCAAGGCAAAGCCTACGCGTCAGCGAACTTCCGGGCGCCCACCGCTGACATGGTCAACGAAGTGGGACTGATGGCCGCGCCAAAGGTCATCCTCGTCAAAGGCGGCCTGCCGATTGACATTGGCGGGACGTTTTACGGGGGCATCGGGGTGTCTGGTGCCGACAGCGCCACTGACGAAATGTGCGCCCGGGCCGGCATCAAGGAGGTCACGGAGGTGCTGGAGTTTGCCAACTGACGCTCAGTCAGCCACACACCGAAAGCCAATGTACACGGCATAAAAGGACTTGGGTTTGGTCGCCCGGTGATCGCGATGCATCGGTCGGGCGCCATACCACCACGACCCTCCGCGCGTAGGAGCTTGGGTGCCTTCCGACGCAATCCACTCCCAGACATTCGCCCCCATCTCATACAGTCCATTGACCCCTGCTCGGGTGGAGCCCGTCCGTGCATGCCCGGTTCCCCGAATCAGTGGCGTTCCATGATCCACCGAAAGGCTGGGTCCGCACGCGTTCAAGCAGTTTGCTCCCTCCGGAGACGTCCCAGTGGGGTACGGATAGGCCTGCCCGGCAACAAACGGCGCTGGAGGCGAAGGTCGGTGCTCCACGTAAGCCGCCTCGTCCCACTCCTCTGCTGTTGGAAGACGCTTTCCTGCCCAACGACAGTAGGCCTCGGCTTCGGCATAACTCAGGTGCACCGCTGGCTCCTGGTCGTCCGCAGGCACGCCATAGGGCGTTTTCCAGGTCCAGCCCGGACGCCGTTCCCAGCCGGCCCCATACTCAAATCCTCCGCCCTCGCGTTCCGCTTCTGAAACAAACCCCGTGGCATCGGCAAATTCCTGAAAGGCGCCAATGCTGACTTCGGTCCGATCAATGCGGAAAGAGGTGATGGGCTGCATCTCCGCAGCGTGGGCGACCGTGGCGCTGAAGAGTAGGAAACTGAGGGCTTTCCAGGCGATCATTCTTCCTCTTGAGGTGAGTCGGGAGTGTTTAAGGACGGTTCAGGAGTCCGGAGATGAAGGTGTTCAGCCGTCGAGGCGAGAAGCGGGTCGAGAACGCAAGCCCCTGATTGAGGAGTCCGGCAATGACCACTGGGCGTCGCTGCCACAGCCCCTTCCAGCCCATTTCCGCCACTTCTTGTGCAGACATGAGGACTGGTGAGCGAGCCAAGGAAGTGCCCTTCATGCCGGCGTTCTGGAAGAACTCCGTAGCCGTAGGCCCCGGACAGAGCGCCGACACCACCACCCCATGTGGCTTGAGTTCATGGGCCAGCGCCTCGGAAAAGGAAAGGACGTATGCCTTGGAGGCGTAGTAGCTCGCCAAGTAGGGCCCGGCCTGGAAGGCAGCAATGGAGGCCACATTGAGGATGTAGCCTGAATTCCGGGCCTTCATCTCCTGACCAAAGCAGTGGCACAGCTCCGTCAGAGCGGTGATGTTGAGCGTCACCAGCTGCTGCTCCGCCTCAAGCGCGTGTTCCAGGAACGCCCCGTTCAGTCCAAATCCGGCGTTGTTGATCAGCACCTGAACGGTTTTGCCAGCCGCCTGCACGGCCTGGTGCAATTCGGTAGCAGCTCCGGGACGGCTGAGGTCGAGGGGCACGACCTGGACGCTTGAGGAAAAAGCCGTCTGGAGCTCGGTGGCCAACGCATTGAGGCGGTCTTCACTCCGGGCGGTGAGGATCAGGTCGTATCCGCTTTGAGCCGCGAGGCGCGCAAACTCGGCGCCGAGACCCATGGACGCGCCGGTGATGAGGGCAGTGGGCATGGTTACTCCTCGGTGGCCAGCAACGGGGCGAGCCTCTTGGTCTCCCCATGCTGCATGACAAAGAAGCGGTCTTCCGCCAGCCCTGCTTCACTGAGGGCCTTCCGCAGCTTGACCGGGGGCTCATCCATCGGCTCATCCGTCAGCTGAAATGTCCCCCAGTGCATGCCCACCGAGTAACGGGCTCGGATGTCCTGGTGAATGCGGACCGCCTCTTCTGGGTTGATGTGCGCCGCCTTCATGAACCAGCGTGGATCGTACGCTCCAATGGGAAGAGCGGCGAGGTCGAAGGACGGGAAGGCCTTGGCAAGGTCCTGGAAGTCCTGTGAGTAACCGGTGTCTCCCGCAAAGAAGAAACGGAAGTCCGGATGCTCCAGCACCCAGCCGGCCCAGAGCACCTGATTCCGGTCCCACGGGCTCCGGCTGGTCCAGTGCTGCACCGGAACCGCGTGAACCGTCCACCCCTTGAACGCTTCACTCTGGTACCAATCCAGCTCGGTGACATTGGGAATGCCGAGGTCGTCAAACCACGCCTTCTGTTTCAGCGGAACCATGAAGTGAGGCGGGTTGTCTGGCTGCCGCTCATAGAGGGTCTGGACCGTGAGCTTGTCCAGGTGGTCGTAGTGGTTGTGGGAAATGACCACCAGGTCGATTTCCGGAAGGTCGTCAAAGGTCAACCCCGGGGGCGTGAAGCGTTCCGGGCCGGCAAAGCTGACGGGAGACGCCCGGCGCGTGAGGTGCGGGTCGGTGAGGACGTTCAGGCCGTCGTACTGCAGCAAAAAGGTGGCGTGCCCAATCCAAGTGAGCGTGGGCTCCGTCCGGTTTTGCTTGAGGAAGTCCGGATCGTTCTGAGCCAGCGGAAAGGAGATGGGGTCGGTCCGCTCAGCGTTCCAGCGCCACTTGATGAGGTCCGTGAAGGGCTTGTCGATGGACTCCAGGTAGTTGTTCCGGAAGGTCCCATCCGGGAGGTGGTGTTTGGGCATGGGCTTTGATTCGGAATAGGCACATCCAGAAAGCAACAGTCCGGACAGCAGAGGCAGTAGCGTTTTCATGAAGAGGGTGTGGAGAGGTGAAGGCCGGCGACGCCAGCAATGATGAGGGCAAGGGAGAGGAGCTTCCCTGGAGTCAGATGCTCCTGGAACCAGTACACGCCAACGAGCGCCACCATCGCGGTGCCGAGTCCGGACCAGATGGCATAGGCCATTCCGAGCTCAATGCGCTTCAGCGCCAGGGTGAGGAAGCTGAGGCTGGTGAGGTAAAACAGCCCCATGGCAATGCTGGGACCCGTACGGCTGAAGCCTTCTGAGAGCTTCATGGAGACCGTTCCGGAGACCTCGAAGCCGATTGCCAGCAACAGGTAGAGCCAGGATGCATTCATGGACCGGCAACAGCGCGGGTAATGAGCTGGACAAACTCCTGCTCCTCGCCTTCGGTCAAAGGACCATCCTTGAAGCGGACTAGGGTTCCAGAGGCATCCAGCAGCAGCACTGCTGAGCTTTCTGGGACCAGCCCCCACTGGTTGCGGACGATGCTGGTTTCATCAAGCACAAAGATGTTCCGCTGGTACCGGCGCTTGCGTTTCTCCACGGAGTTCTGGACCAGCCCGGAGGTTCCCCACATGGCATCCTCGAGGTTGACAATGGTGACGAAGTAATACGAGCCTTTCGGCAACTCCAGCGTCTTCAGACGGTCAATGAAGCGACGGTTGAGGTCAGAGGCTGAAGAGGTTCCGGCAAGGTGGTAGATCAGCGTGGGCTTTCCCACCGTGCTGGTGCTGTCCCAGGGAGCGTAGTCGATCGACTCATCGTCCTGCAGGTGCAGCTCACCCGGCGAGGTGACCTGAAGCGTCGGCAGGGGACGGCCAACGGAAAGCGGAACGTCCGCTTGGGCGAGGCCCCCGAAAAGCAGGGCGCCAAAGAGTATGAGGAGAAGGGGCATAGACCGTTTCAAAGAGGGTGAAGCTCTTATCTAGTCTAGCCCGGACGGGTTGGGGGAAAAGCCCGGAGCCGTATCACTTTGTATCGCGTTGGGCTCCGGAAAGCAGAAGAATATCAGGAAGGTGCCTACAGCGAATCAAGCTCCAGCAGCGCCTCTGAAGTGAGGGCCTGAGGCGTTCCGGAGGAAGCGATCTGAATGTCGCCGGCGTGCTGAGGGCCGTGGCTCAGGTGCAGAGGCCGGTCGGAACCAAAGAGCACCAGCCGGTCGAAGGGAAGGCGCTCTTCCACAATCCACTGGGCGACTTCAAGCATGTCTTCATCCTCGACCAGGAAGTCCACAGCGATGCCACCTCGTGCACAAACGGGGTTGCCCACCCGGTTGCTCTCATGCCCAATGTGCTGATCGGTCTTGGGCTGAGTGCCGGAAAGCTGTTTGGCCAAGCTGGCGGAGCAGAAACCGAAGGTGAGGAGGATCTCTCCAAAGTAGTCGATGATGGGATCCAGCAGCGTGGTGGCCAAGTCGTAGAGCGCGGTGTAGGTATCCGGATGCGTGGGGACGTTGTTCACCTCATGCTCCTGAGCCGGACCGCACTCCAGGAAGTCCCGGTAGCGGAAGTTCTCTCCGCAGGGGGCGTCTAGGTCCGGGAGCGTGGTGGAGCGGATCAGGTGCCGACCCTGAAGTTCCCAGCGAGCCTGATGGAGCCGGTTGTCAAACACAGAAACGTTGGGGCCGTATCCGCTGAAGTCAAACAGTCCCAGCGCTTCTAGCTGTTCCTCAAACTCCAGCTGTTCGCCGTATTCCGGCATTTCCTCATTCATGAAGCGGGACTTGAGGTAGAGGTAAGGAGGCTCGTAGGGCGAAGAGTAGTCAAACAGCTGCACCTCCTGCTTCCTCAGGTCCACCTTGACCCGCTCCAGCATCTTCGGCTGTGCCTGCTCAAAGAAGTCATCAAAGCGCATCAGGCTCAGTTTTCCGGAACGCAGGTGGATCTTGACCAGATCGGCGCTGGAGACGTCTCCCACAAGGTGGCTGGCGCAGCCCACGTAGACCCGCAGCAGGGGTGGCAGCTGCTCCACTAGGCTGGAGTGCAGCTGGAGGGAATCGTCGTCCATCCACCCAAGCCCCCGGGTTTCCACCTCGGCGCAGGTTTCCGAAAGCAGCGCGTTGTCGCCAATCTGAAAGAGCAGGTCCTTGGCTTCCTGCTGGGCCTGGGTGTAGCTTTTGAAGAAGTGCTTCACGTCCCGTTGCAGTCCGGGATCCAGCTCATGGTAGGGCCGCCGTTTCTTGAACAGCTCCAGCGCCAGGTAGACCTTGAGGTCGTTTCGCCGCAGGGCCGCCGCAGCGTCAAAGAGGCCCGGAGGCTGGTGCTCGCTCAGCACCTTGAGGGCCTTCCGGAAGCTCCCGAAGGCTTCATTGAGGGCGTCCTGCAGTTCTGGAACCTCGTCCGGATGGGGCTCACGTCCGAGCTCCCAGCTGAGCTGGAGCAGCGGAACCAGCTGGGCAGGAATGCTGGCACTGACGGCTCCGGGGGTACGGGTGAACTGCTGAATGAGCCGCGCCAGTGAAGTGTAGGAGCGACTGCGCTCAAGGAGGAACCGCTGCTGCAGGCCCTTGTCCTTGAAGACAAAGAACACCCCAGGCGCCACGGCCACCGATTCTTCTCCCAGCTGCTCCTCAATCAGGTCGCTGAGCAGTTGAGGCGTGTAGTACTTCTGGAAGGAGTGGTCTTCAAGCAGCAACCCGTCCCGGAAGGGCTCACCTGAGACGTTCTGGTTGAACAGATGAACCGAGACCACGAGCAGCTCCTGAGAGAGCGCGTAAGCCGTTTTGAGGGCTTCTGTCCGGACTTCGTGGTCTTCAATGGTGTTGAGCACGTAGCCGAGGTTGACGATGTCTGCTTCCCGGAGGGGCGCATCTGGTCGAGCGGTGGGGTCCCACCCTTCTGCGGCCACCCCGAGGCGCTGAAGCTCCTCTAGGTCCGCGCCGTCACCGCATCCGTAGTCAAAGCAGGTGAAGTCGCCTTCCAGAAACCCGAAGCGCTGCAGAATCTGAAAGGGCAGCGAAAGCTGAGACGGGGCCACGTCATCTTCCAGCGGAGGCGGTTCCGAAGCCACTGGGATGCTGACCCACTTGCCCTTCTCAAGGCGGTAGCCCTGAGCACGGAGCATCCGTTGCCAAGACTGCCGGAAGCCATTCCGTAGAGGCTCCTTGAAGAGCCCCAGCTTTTCCGTTGCCTGCGAGAGCTTGCGGAAGGCCGCGTACTGCGGATGCTCCGGAGGCAGCAGTTGCTCTTTTTGAAAAAGAATAGGCGGATTCAAAGAATCCGTGAAGGTGCGGAACTTGACTTCCTCGGTTTCCAGAGAGACCTTCCAGGAGGCAGCGAGCTCAGGAAAGGGGTTCTCCCAGAAGGAGGGGTAGCTCAGGGCCGTGACGGTGGTGCCATCGTGACTGAGCCGGAAGGCGGTAACGTGTTCACGGGCGGCTTCTGGAATCAGCTCCATCGCGTCTTCTGCTGCATCTTGCAGGGCTTGAGGCAGAAGCGAGACGGCGGAGTGGTGGACCAGGGTGGACTGAAAAAGCGGCTTCCCAATAGAGGGGTTCATGAGACGGGGCTCCTCGGAGCAAAGATTAGGAAATTGAGGGGAACAGGCGTCCGCTACGGTCAAACAGTGAGGACGGCGCGCCCTTGAGATTAGGAAAAATGACGCAACCGGTCAAACAGATACGTACGGAAAGGGCTTGTGAGGGCCGATGCCAGCGTTTAGGACAGGAGCGAGGGGGTTTCATTGTGCAGAATCCACCAGTCTTCAATGCGGGTGGTCAGGTCTTCGGGCGCTGCCTGTAAGAAGTGATAGAGGGTGGTCTGGTGGTCGTAGCAATCGGAGTGCAGGTGATAGTGATGCCCAAAGATGGCCTCGACCACGGCCATGCGGATGCGAAAGCGGCGGTCTTCGGTATTTTCGGCACGCAGCACCCACGCTCGTCGTTCGGGCTCTCGCAGTTCATGCGGATCGCGGAAGAGGATGTAGTGCCCCAGGACCGAGCGCCCGGTGTCTTCCAGCAAGAGGTAATAGCCGTGGTTGATTTTCAGTAAAGGCATGGACATGCACACGTCTCGTGATCTAGGCGTTTGCAGGAGGGAGTCCGGCCACTCCCCTGAGAAAATAAAGGACTGCCATGGTAACAGCCGATTTTTCAAACGCCAGCCCCTTTGTTTCGAGCGTCCCACCAGGTCCGGACGTCGAAGTTCGGACAGGTCTTATCGGTATTTCCCATGTCTCGGTGTCCGAGGATGGTGGCGTGCGGGTACTCGGCCTGCCACGTCCGGAGGACCTGTTCCAAAGAAGTAAACTGAGCAGGGGTAAATTCATCAATGCCGATCAGGCAAACGCCGAGGCTTTCCGTGTTGCGCCCCTTCACATGGGCCCCCACCCAGTAGTCCGGACGGCCCGACTCAACGGTGCCATCGCGTCGGATGACTCGGTGGTAGCCGATGCCATCCCAGCCAAACCCTAGGTGCATCTCATGGATGTCTCGGGCAGTCAGAGGTTGGTCATCTGGAGTAGCGGAACAGTGCACAACAAGGTAGCGGATGGCGTCTGGAGTGAGGGCTGGCATGCAGAATAAACGAGAGGTTAAGAATCACAAAAAGATCGGAAACCGGTGCCAATCAGTTGCTTTTTGCCTCAACTCCTGCAAAATTCATGGCGTTTTACGGAGTTTTTAATGAATTTCTCACTCGGCAATTATTGAAGGCAAACGCACGAGCGCGAATCTAGACGCACCCGTTCCCGGATCCTATTTCTTCAATGAGGGGTTATGCCAAGTACCAGGATTGAAGGGCAGAAGCACAGCGATTTGTTGATCCAAGAGCACGTCCGTGAATTCCTCCGGCGTGGAGGCGAAATTGAGGTTCTGCCTCCGGAAATTCCCAGTTCTCCCCAAAAGATTGGCCGCTGCCGCAGTGTGGACTACTGGGTTTTTCGGCAGGACCGTTCCCTGACGGGCTGAACCTAAAGTCCGAGCACCCGGGGCACGTCACAGCTTTCGGCAAGGAAGTGGGCAAGGGCATCGAGCTCCTGCTGCTTCAGGTCGGCAAAGGCCTGGGGCAGCGCAAACGGCTCGGGGTCCAGGCAGGCCAGCACACGCTGGAGCACGTCTGGAGTGTCCAGAAAGCCATGCAGGTAGGTTCCGATCACCTTCTGATCCGGATCCAGCACGCCTAGGTCTGGCGCTTCGGCAACAAAGGGGCGAAAGCTCGCGTGAGGAGACGTGGTTGCGGTTTGGCCATGATGAATTTCGTAAGCCGGCCAACGGAGTCCCTCCAGCCAGCCGATGCCTGAATAAGTCTGGCGCGTCAGGGTCTTCTGGCGTCCCATCTGAGTCCGGAGGGGCAGGAAGCCGAGGCCTTCGCACTGTCCTTCCGACTCGACTCCTTCCGGATCGGCGACCACCTCTCCGAGCATTTGGTACCCGCCACAGATCCCCAGCACCCACTTTTTTCCACGGAGCCGCTGCAGTTCTGACGCAAACCCGGATTCATGCAGAAAGCGGAGGTCGTGTCCGGTGTTTTTGCTTCCAGGGAGCACAATCAGGTGTGCCGAGGCCAGGTCGTCCACATTTTTGGTGAACCGGACGGAGACGTCAGGCACCTGCTTGAGGGGGTCGAAGTCGGAGAAATTGGAAAGGTAGGGCGTCCGGATGATGGCCACTTCTAGGCGCGCGTTGGGAACCAGGCGGGAGCGGACGTTTTGCGAGTCTTCATCCTCAAGGGCAAACTCACGCCACGGGATGACTCCGAGCACCGGGGCCGGCACCCATTGGGCAAACTGGTCGATTCCGGGCTGCAGCAGCGTGACGTCGCCCCGGAACTTGTTGATCAGGAAGCCGGCGATGAGGGGCCGATGGTGGTCCTGCACCAGGTCGTAGGTTCCCTTCATCCACGCAAACACTCCTCCACGATCGATGTCTCCCACCACAATCACCCGGGCCTGGGCATGCTCGGCCATGCGCATGTTGACGATGTCTGTGGCCTGCAGGTTGATCTCAGCCGGGCTGCCGGCTCCTTCAATGACCATCCAGTCGGCCTCTTCCTGCAACGACGCAAAGGCCTGCTGAACGGTGGCAAAGTTTTCCGGAAACAGCGTGTAGTAGTCACGGGCTGAGCAAACGCCCACGGCTTCTCCTAGGCGGATGAGCTGAGAGACTCCGGGGCCCTGAGGCTTGAGGAGGATGGGGTTCATGCGCACATCCGGCTCGACGCCACAGGCCTCTGCCTGCAGCATCTGGGCGCGTCCGATTTCCTTGCCATCTGGAGTGACTCCCGAGTTGAGGGCCATGTTCTGGGCCTTGAAGGGACGGACCCGGAAGCCCTCGTTTCGGAGCCACCGGCAGAATCCTGCCGCCAGCAGGCTCTTCCCCACACCGGACCCGGTGCCCTGAAACATGACCACTCGGGCCATCTAAAAAACCTCCACGGCATCCCCCACCCGCAGGCAGGCACCGGCTTCCGGAAGGTCGGGGATGAGGTTTTGCCCAAACATCACCTTGCCGCCAAACTTCCGGTAAGTGGCAAGGGTGGCAAGTGGTTCCTTTCCGTCACGGGCGCCTGCTTGCGGATCAACGGTGGTCATCACGCAGCGGGCACAGGGCTTCACGCTGCGGAAGGCCGTGGTGCCAATCCGGAGGCGGGGCCAGTGATCTTCCGCGTGCGGGGCGGTGTTGGCAACGACCAAGTTGGGCCGGAAGCGCTGCATCGTGACAGGCTGCTCCAGGCGCCGGTTGAGTTCCTCCAGAGACGCTTCGGTGGCCAGCAGGAGTGGAAAGCCATCGGCAAAGGACACCAGGTCTTCCGGCTGTCCGTAGTCCGGATCCACCGGACGGTGTGTGCTTTCGGGCTGGAACACGAGGGCGCAGGGTTGTCCTAGAAAGGCCTGAAGGGCCTGATTGGCTTCTGGGCTGGGCTGGAGCGCCGGAACCTGGTCTTCCCAGACCAGCACGTTTTGCCACTCGCCTTCTTGGGGCTCTAGGGGCAGGCGCACAAGGGGCTGTTCTGGCACCTGGAGGAGCAGCTGGTCTCCTTCCAGTTGAACGTCAATGAGGGCCAACTGTGCCAGGCTGCGCTGAGTGAGGAAGTGTCCCTGGTCATCGACAATCATCCAGCGTCGATCGTGCTTGAGGCCCCGGGGCGTGATTTCCGCTTCAGGAACCGAGAGGCCCTTGCAGGACTTGATGGGGTAGAGGTGAATGGCGTGCAGGAGGGGCGGTGTCATGGTGCCCGAGGAAATGAGTGGGTGGAGGCAGAGTGGGTGCCGGAGGCGCTCCTGAGGTGGGGAGCGCCCAGAGGTTACCGGTGAATCAGCCCTGAGAGGACGTCAAAGTAGTCAGGGAACGTCTTGCGGGTACAACCGGGGTCCCGGATCTCGACAGCAGCATTCCCGCAGGCGGCAAGCGAGAAGGCCATTGCCATGCGGTGGTCATCGTAGGTGTCGATGGAGGCCGGCAGCACCCGGGGAGGTGGGTTGATGACAATGAAGTCGTAGCCTTCTTCAACGGTGGCGCCCAGCTTTCTCAGTTCTGTGGAGACCGCCTGAACCCGTTCGGTTTCCTTGACGCGCCAGTTGTAGATGTTGCGGATGGTGGTTTCTCCAGAAGCAAACAGCGCCGCGACCGCTAGGGTCATGGCCGCATCCGGCATCCGGTTCATGTCCACATCCACCCCCTTGAGCACGCCGGTTCCCGTCACGGTGACCGAGTTGGCCTGCCACTCAACAGAGGCCCCCATGAGTTCCATGACTTCGGCAAAGCGGGCGTCTCCCTGCAGGCTTTCGGTGCCACACCCTTCCACGGTGACGGTGCCTCCGGTGATGGCCGCGCCAGCGAGAAAGTAGGAGGCAGAGGAGGCATCTCCTTCGACAAAAGCGACTCCGGGACTCTGGTAGGTCTGGCCACTGCGGATGTGAAACCGCCGGAACTGGTCGTTCTCCACCTGCACCCCAAAGCGCTCCATCAGGCGCAAGGTCATGTCCACATAAGGCTGCGACACAAGGGTGTCAGTGATTTCCAGTGAAACGTCGCTCTGGGCGTAAGGCGCAGCCATGAGCAGAGCCGTGAGGTACTGGCTGCTGATGGAACCCTTGACCTGTGCGGTGCCGCCGGGCAGCCCGGAGGCGTGGATCTCCACAGGAGGACAACCGTTGCCCAAGGGACAGTGAATGGTGGCCCCCAGCTGCGAGAGCGCCTCCACCAGGTCTTGAATCGGACGCTCCCGCATGCGGGGAATGCCATCGAGGACAAATCGTCCGGACCCCAGAGTCAGTGCTGCGGTGAGGGGACGCATGGCAGTGCCGGCATTTCCCAGCATCAGCTCGGCACCGGAGGAACGGAAGGGGGCCCCTTCGCCTGCAACAGTGAGGGTGTGGGCGTCTCGATCTTCTGTAAAGGAGACTCCTAAGGCGTCCATGGCGCCGACCATCATCCGGATGTCCTCGCTGTCAAGAAGGTTCCGGACCTCCGTTTGTCCCTGAGCTAGGCAGGCTAGGAGGAGGATGCGGTTGGAGAGGCTTTTGGAGCCGGGCAGCGAGACGGTCCCGGAGATCTGTTGAATGGGCTCCAGAATCAAGGAGTCGGTCATGCGCGGGCCCGAATGGTGCGTTCAATGTAAAATTCAGCGGCTTTGTACGAACTGCGAACCAGCGGTCCTGCAGCCACGTACTGGAAACCGAGGGACTCGCCGATGGTCTTCAGCTCTTCGAACTCTTCCGGAGGCAGAAAGCGCTCCACCTTGAGGTGCTTGTGCGTGGGCTGAAGGTACTGTCCCAGGGTCAGGAAGTCGACATCCACTGCCCGCATCGCTTCCATGGCTTCAACCACCTCGTCCTGCGTCTCACCCAGACCCAGCATGAGGGACGATTTGGTGTAGCGTTCCGGAGCCTGGTCCTTGAGGTACTTCAGCACATCCAGCGACTGCTGGTAGCCGGCCCGGGGGTCGCGGACGCGAGGGGTGAGGCGTTCGACGGTCTCAACGTTGTGGGCCAGAACTTCGGCGCCGGTGTCGATGACCTGCTGCACGCAGGACAGGTCGCCCCGGAAGTCGGGCATGAGGATTTCCACCAGCAGCTGCGGGTTGGCTCGACGGGTGGCCCGGATGCAGCGTGCGATGTGTCCGGCCCCTTGGTCTTCCAGATCGTCTCGGTCCACTGTGGTGAGGACCACGTAGGTCAGCTCCATGCCGGTGATGGTCTCAGCTAGGTTCCGGGGCTCCTCCATGTCGAGGGCGCCAGGGCGCTTGGCGGTGTTGACGGAGCAGAAGCGGCATCCGCGGGTGCAGGTTTCGCCCATGAGCATGAAGGTCGCCGTGCCGCTGTTCCAGCACTCCCCAATGTTGGGGCACCGAGCTTCCTCACAAACCGTGGCCAGCTTCAGGGTTTTTGATTTTTCCTTGATCCAGTTGAAGCGCTCTCCTCCGGGGAAGGGCACTTTGAGCCAAGCCGGTTTGCGAGTCCGGGGGGAAGTCGCGGGAGTTTCAGGAGATGTCGGTTCCATGTGACGGTCTGGGTGAAGGGTTTGAGGGCGTTGAGTCAACCGAGGTCAAGCCTAGCACAACGAACACAAGGGGCCAGTTGAAACCGTGTCTGGGTGGGGTGATCATAAATTAAGCAAACGCCTATTTTTTGTGCGCATTTTGTCACTTATTCTGCAGCAAAGCCTTGATTTTAGCGGGTTTGCGGGGGTGGATCGCTTCTTGCTGCAGGGAGGGGGAATGCATCATCCGCAGTCGCTTCAGCCTGCGTTTGCGGCACGGCACCGGGAAGCGCTCTGGCCTGCCTCCCAAATTTTGCTCAATCTGAACGAAACAGAGTTTTATGAACAGTCAAGAAGTACTGGCGCTCGCCAAAGAGCACAATGTGGTCACCGTCGATCTCAAGTTCATCGACTTCCTGGGGACGTGGCAGCACATCATGTTCCCGGTCTCGGAGCTCGGAGATGACATGTTGGAGAACGGTCGCATGTTCGACGGCTCGAGCATCCGCTGCTGGCAGACCATCAACGCCAGCGACATGAAGGTTGTTCCGGATCTGAGCACGGCCAAGATTGATCCGTTCTTCGCTCAGCCGACCCTGTCTTTGATTTGTGATATCCAGGATCCGGTCACCGGAGAGGGCTACAGCCGTGACCCACGCAGCATCGCCCGCAAGGCGCAGGCGTACCTTTCTTCCACCGGAATTGCCGACACCGCCTACTTTGGTCCGGAAGCCGAATTCTTCATCTTCGACAACGTCCAGTACGCGCACGGCTCTGCAGGAGGCTTCTACTCCATTGATTCGTCAGAAGCGCCTTGGAACACCGATGCCGACGAGCACCCGAACTTGGGCTACAAGACGGGACACAAGATGGGCTACTTCCCATCGGCCCCGTATGACACCCTTCAGGACCTGCGGGTGGAGATGGTTCAGTTCATTGAGCAGATGGGCATGCAGGTGGAGCGGCACCACCACGAGGTGGCTCCGGCACAGCATGAGATCAACTACCAGTTCAACACGCTGGTGCAGTCTGCCGACGACCTGCAGTGGTTCAAGTACATTGTCCGGAACGTGGCACGCCAGCACGGCAAGAGCGCGACCTTCATGCCGAAGCCGATGTTCAACGACAACGGTTCCGGAATGCACACCCACCAGTCGCTGTGGAAAGACGGCAAGCCCCTGTTTGCAGGCGACGCCTACGCGGGTCTGAGCGAGATGGCGCTGTACTACATCGGCGGCATCCTCAAGCACGCTCCGGCTCTGGGTGCCTTCATCAACCCGACGACCAACTCCTACAAGCGCTTGGTCCCGGGCTTTGAGGCTCCGATCAACCTGGCCTACTCGGCGCGGAACCGTTCGGCAACCATCCGGATTCCGGTGGCTGATTCTCCGAAGGCCCGCCGCATTGAGTTCCGCTGCCCTGACGCAATGGCCAACGCCTACCTCGCCTTCTCGGCCATGATGATGGCCGGGCTGGACGGCATTCAGAACAAGATCCATCCTGGCGACCCGATGGACGTCAACATCTACGACCTGCCTCCGGAGGAGCTCGACAAGATCGGACGCATGCCACGGAACCTGCGTGAGGCTCTGGACGCGCTTCAGGACGACCACGACTTCCTGCTCAAGGGAGACGTGTTCACCAAAGACGTCATTGAGTACTGGACTGATCACAAGCTCAATGAGGAGATCAAGCAGGTGGATTCCCGCCCGCACCCGCACGAGTTCACCCTCTACTACGGCTACTGAGCCCCAGCAGGCAGAGGAGGCCGCCTGGCCTCCTTCTCCTGCCCCTCAGAAGGTCCCTCCGGCCCGGAACCTCCGGGCCTTCTTCTCCTGATTTCTCTTTTACGTAATGAAAACCTGAGGCGGGCTCAGCCGCCGAGGAACTTGAGGAAGGCTTCCACTGGCTTGAGGATGCCAGCGTGACGGGCCTGCACCTGATCGTTTGCGTCCAGCACCACGTACAGCGGCAGCGCCACGGTGTTGAAGCGCTCAATCTGCAGCTGCTGATTGACCTCAGCATCGTCTCCGCCGTCTGTGTAGAGCTGCACGAGGATGAAGTCTTTTTCAAAGCGTGCCAGCACCTCCGGATGCGCAAAGACGTTCTTTTCCATCCAGCGGCAGTTCACACAGGTGTAGCCGGTGAAGTCCACAAACACGCGCTTGCCCTCAGTCCGGGCCTGAACCAACGCGGCCTGCAGGTCGGTTTGCCACGGGAGTGATTCCACCGACTGATGATCCAGCGAGTTCGCGGCTCCTCGTGAAGCTGACAGGGCGTTGGGAAGTGCTGCGTTGGCGGAGAGTTCCGGAGGCAGGTAGGTGTCCACCCACGGATTCAGAGGCGTTCCTCCGAGCCCCCGAGTCAGGTAGACCCCGAGCATGAGGAACACCAGTGCCCCCACGAAGCCGGCAAGGCTGCTCTGTTGCACCCGGACGTGGTGCACGGCCACAGAACCCAGTAGAAAGAAGGCTGCCAGCACCGCCAGCACCACCCAAGCGGTGATGACAAAGTCCCGGTCGATCACTCCCCACTGCCACACCAGGTCGGTGTTGCTGAAAAACTTGAAGGCTGCTGCCAGTTCCAGGAAGCCAAGGATCACCTTCAGGTGCTCCATCCAGTCTCCGGAACGGCCCCGCAGGGTCTGAATGAGCCGTGGGAAGAGCCCGAGCAGAAAGAACGGGAAGGCAAAGACGGTTGCAAAGACAATCATTCCCACCAGCGGCCAGAGCCAGTGCCCCTGAGAGGCAGCAATCAGCAAGGTGCCCACAAACTGGACGGTGCAGGTGAAGGACGTGAGGGTGAAGACGAAGCCCATCAGCAGCACCCCGATCACCCCACCGTAGCTCCGGGACCACTGGTCGGCCCGTCCACTCAGACCGGCCGGGAGCGCAAGGTTGAGGAAGCCCATCAGGCTGAGGGCAAACACGGTGAACATGGCGCCAATGGCCAGATTCACCCACCCGTTGGTGGCAATCTGTACGGCTCCAGAAGCTCCCAGCAATGCGGAAAGCCCCATTCCGGTAACGGTGTAGGTGCCGACAATGCCGGCGCCGAAGATGAAGGCCAACCGGAAGGTGCTGGAGCCCTCCTTTTCTCCCTGCTTGGTGAAGAAGGCCACCGTGATGGGAATCATGGGGAAGACACACGGGGTCAGCAGCGCCAGAAGTCCTGCCACTGCCGCCAGTCCCAAAAAGCCCATCAGTCCACCGGAGAGGGCCTGCTCCAGTTCGCTGCCGGAAGCACCGCCCGTGACCGCACCCGCAACGGGAACCTCATCAATGGCGTACTGAGCCACGGCATACTCCTCGCGGACGGGGCCGGAAGTCAGCTGCCCCGTTGCAGTGAAGTTCAGGGCTTCCGGAGGCAAGCACACGCGGTCGCTGCACGCCTGAAAGCGCAGGGCTCCAGAAACCTCTAGGGCCCGAGCTGCAGCACCTTCCGGGGCCTGCAGGTTCTGGAAGATGCGAGCCTCTTCCTTGTGATACGCCAGCAGCATCTCGAGAATGGGATCCTCTCCCACTTCCGGATTGGACTCATACAACGGCCCTTCGGTGATCAGAGGGTCTGCCGTCAGCTGCAACGAAGTGGCAATCGGGGCAAAGTCCCCTTCTGCCGGAACCACCGAGTACACGTGCCAGCCGGGGTGAATCTTCAGGGTGGCCACCAGTCGGGCGTGCTCGCCGGGGCGAGGATCGGATGGCTCCAGCTGCACCGACAGCTCCACCACCTGGTCCGGAATGTCCGGGTCTTCAAACTGAGCCTGAGCCACTCCCACAGTGGTCAGGAGCACAACAAGGGCAAACCACCCCGTGAGAAAACGCTTCATTCACGTCCTTATTGGTCGGTTACGAGAAGGCGTAGCTGATTCGCACTGCGAGTGTTTCTTGGCCTTCCCAGTGAGCGAGTCCACCCAGTGAATGCACTCCACATTAAAGCCTGAGGCACACGAGGACAGTCCGAGGGACAGTCCGATCAAAACCATGCTCCAGCGTTTCTGCATCCAGGGGTCTCCAATGGGTGAAAGCGGTGTTGACACGTGAGGGCGGGAGTCTTCAGGTGCCTCCGCATCCCTGCGAACGGAGCGCAGAGGGAACCTAAACCATTTTGAGCAACATTGTAAATTGGCAGGTCACGGCCTGAAGTCAAGCCGCTTTTTTCCAGAAAAACGCCTTCAGAAGAGTGGGTTTCCGCATTGCTCCCAGCCCGGAGTGCAGGTATGATGAGTTCCGGTTTTCTCCCGAATCAGCAACTTGGGTTGCGTCATGCTCTGCCTGTTTACCAAGAGTCGCTCATGAATGCCTACGACCAGCTTCCTCAAACCGCCGCCAACTACGCCCCCCTTTCGCCCATCAGCTTCCTCCAGCGTGCTGCCGCGGTGCACCCTGAGCGGATTGCGCTGATCCACGGATCCGTCCAGCGAACGTGGGCAGAAACCTACGTCCGTTGCCGCCGCCTCGCATCAGCGCTGCAGAAGCATGGCATTGGCCACGGGGACACGGTTTCCGTGATGGCGCCGAACATTCCGGAGCTGTATGAGGCACACTTCGGAGTGCAGATGGCGGGCGGCGTGCTCAATGCCCTCAACATCCGCCTTGATGCGGATACCCTGGCGTACATCTTTGAGCACGGCGAGAGCAAGATCCTCATCACCGACAAGGAATTTTCTCCGGTCATCAAGGAGGCATTGGCGTTGACCTCGCAGGAGGTGCTGGTGATTGACATCGATGACCCGCAGGCGGAGTCGGGAGAGCTGCTGGGAAGCCTCAACTATGAAGAGTTGCTGGCGCAGGGCGATCCGGAGTTCACCCCCATCTGGCCGGAAGACGACTGGCAAGCGGTGGCCCTCAACTATACCTCGGGCACCACCGGACGTCCCAAGGGAGTGGTGTATCACGGTCGTGGTGCGTACCTGCTTGCCATGGGGAACGTCCTTTCGTGGGAGCTGCCGCATCATCCTGTTTACCTGTGGACGCTGCCGATGTTCCACTGCAACGGGTGGTGCTTTCCGTGGACCATGGCGGCTTTGGCTGGAACCAACGTCTGCCTGCGCAAGGTGACCGCGGCCAACATCTATCAAGCGATTGCCGACCACCACGTGACGCATCTCTGCGGAGCACCCATTGTGATGGGCATGATCGGCAATGCCGCCGAGTCGGAGGTCCGTGAGCTTCCGGGGCCGGTGAAGATCATGACCGCTGCCGCACCGCCGCCACCTGCAGTGATTGCTCGTATGCAGTCCATTGGCTTTGAGGTGACCCACGTCTATGGACTGACCGAGGTCTATGGCCCATCGGTGGTGTGTGACTGGCAGGAGTCCTGGAACACCCTTGATCCGGAACAGCAGGCCCTCAAGAAGGGACGTCAGGGGGTTCGCTATCACGTTTTGGAAGGACTGACGGTCGCTGATCCGGAGACCCTGGAACCGGTTCCCGCCGACGGTGAGACGATGGGCGAGGTGCTCTTCCAAGGGAATGTGGTCATGAAGGGGTACCTGAAGAATCCGGACGCCACGGCCGAGGCCTTCCGCGGCGGCTGGTTCCATTCCGGAGACCTAGGAGTGCTGCACCCCGACGGCTACATTGAACTCAAGGACCGTTCCAAGGACATCATCATTTCCGGCGGGGAGAACATCAGCTCCGTTGAGGTGGAGAATGCTCTGTATCAGCACCCGGACATCCTAGAAGCCGCTGTCGTGGCCCGTCCGGATGAAAAGTGGGGCGAGCACCCCTGTGCGTTTGTGACCCTCCGGGAGGGCAAGCAGCTCACAGCCGAAGAGGTCATTACCTTCTGCCGCTCCAAGCTGGCGGGATACAAGGTTCCGCGGACCGTGGTGTTCAGTGAACTGCCGAAGACCTCCACTGGGAAGGTCCGGAAGAACGAGCTTCGGGTCCAGGCCAAGGGCCTTTGAAATTTGTGGATCTCTCTTTTTCCTGAAAACGTCGCTTGCCTGCAAAAAAGAAACGCCTGACTCAAGTCTCCCATGCCCTCCTGCAACAAAACCGCCCCCGGCTGGCCCAGTGGGTGAAGGAGCACGCGGAGGAATCACTGCACTCCTATGCTGCGTCCCTCTGGAATCCACCTCCCGGGAGCCCGCCTCTCACAGAGGGACTGCAGCGGGCCCTCCGGAAGGAACTGGAGCGGCTGGGTCTGGAAGCCGCAGAGGCCGACCGGCACCTTGCTTCTCTGGAACGAACCCGTCTGCTGCAAACGGCAACGCACCTGACGGTTTCAGAAGGCCCCAGCTTTCTGGCCATGCACCGGTTGGCGCTGGCGGGACGTCCGGAGGGAGAAACCTACTGGGTTGGCGCGTGGTCGGGAGTGCCCTTTGCGAATGGCGCCTGGTCCGGCTGCATGAACTGGAGCGACCGCTTCTTGCTTGAAGAGGTCATTACCTCCAAGGCTCCGGCGTTCCGGGACCTCAAGCAGGCAGAACGGGACCGGGCCCGCGACTCGGAAGAGAAGCGATTTGCCCTGATTCCCGGAGGGTGGCGAGACGCACGGGTCTTCGGGTCCAGCATTCCAGACCGCATGGTCTACCTGCTTCCGCACCTGACGCAGCCGCTGCAGCCGTTGCTTCCTCCGGCGCCTTCCGGACGCTCCCTGACCACCTGGATGAGTCAGTTTGCCCGGGCGCAGCTGGAGTCGGCCTTGGGGGTCTCAGACGTAGTGTTTTTTGACCTGAACCGGGTGCTGCTGGACGTGTTCCGGGAGCAGGTGCTGCTCAACGAGGCGCATCCGCTGCACCAGCTGCTGCTGCATCCGGCGTTTCAGGAGGAGGCGTTTCGGGTGTTTGACCCAGATCAGTCTTTGTTTTTTGGGGAGATTCTCAAGAAGAACAAGCGTCGGCTCGACCCCCTGAGCTTCCAAGGGGGGTACCTGAATGGCCGCGGGACCTCCATTCACCTGCTCCCGCACCTGCTGGCCGAGGCCGTGGAGCGCGATGAGCTGTGTCCGGGGCTACTGATCTGCTTCAGCCTGCTGGCGTTTGAGAATGGGCTGACGTGTCTGGGAAGCTTTGAGCAGCTGGAGTACCTCCACCAGTTCCAGCAGAGTTGGCAGGCGCTTGGCGTGACCTCGTTTCCGGGCCTAGAGACGGCTCGGTTGCAGGGCTTCAACTGGGGACGCACCCGGGACGCTCAGGGCAAGGACATCTATCCGCTGGACGTGCTGCTGGGAGTGGAACTGGAGCCGCTGGCCGAGCAATCGCTGGCCGATTGGCTGGAGCCGCTGTGGTCACGGCTGCAGCTGGAAGGCCTCTAAATCTGCTCGTTGGGGAGCTGGAGCCGAAACTCGGTGCCGGCTCCGAAGGTGGACTGAAGGTCGATCTTCCCCTGAAGCCGGAGGACCTCGTCCCGGACGGCATCTAGGCCAACCCCGCGTCCGGAGGTCGCCGTGACTGCTGCTTTGGTCGTGAATCCCGGCTGAAAGAGACAGTCCAGCGCCTGAGCATCGCTCCACTGCTCCACCTCTTCCTCAGAAGCCAGCCCCTTTTCTAGGGCTCGGTTCTTGACCTGCGAGACATCCACCCCGCGCCCATCTTCCCGAATTCGCAACTCCAGACACGTCCCTGTGAGGGTTGCCTCAATCCAAAGGTGGCCCTCGGGAGGTTTGCCCTGCGCCACACGATCCTCAGGTGATTCAAGGCCATGGTCAACGGCGTTGCGAACGAGGTGCACAAGTGCGCTGAAGAGGGATTCAAGCGGCGTGTGCCGGACCTCAACGGCCTCTCCGGAGACGTGCACCTGCACCTGCTTGCCCAGACGTTCAGCCAGTCCACGGGCCTGGGTGGCGTACTTGTAGAGCACCGGGCCCAGGGGCTGCCGTTCCAGCTGAGTGAGGGTCGCCTCCACGGTGTTTTGCAGTTCGGTTGAGCTGTTGTGCTCCTGGAGAAGGGTTCTGAAGTCGTGCTTGAGCTGATGCAGGCGCGACTCAGAAAGCTGGAAGCTCCGCTCATTCCGGGTCAAGTCCCGCTCCAACGCAGTCCCCTTCAGAACCTTCAGCTGCTCATTCAGCTTGTCTCGGAGGATGGGCAGGGCCCCGATGAGTTCCTGAACTCGCTCTACCGAGAGCTCCTCCGTTTGACGCCGTACCGGTTCCAGAGATTCCTCAAGGCTGTGAGCGTGTTCCGCCAGCAGCTTCAGTCCGTAGCTGGCGCCTCCGCCCTTGAGGGTGTGGAAGTGCCGCATGACGGCGTTGAGGTCCAGCTGCTCCAGCGGAACCTGGAGGTCTTCCTCCAGCTGCTGAAAGAGTCGTTCTGCATCCCGGAGGAACTGGAGGAACCCTTCTCGATCGAGCGCAACCCGGAGGATCAGCTCATGCCGTTCCTTTTCGTCCTCCACCTCCCGGGTCAGCTGCCGCTCGCGTGTGACGTCGTCCAGAAGCACCATCAGCCGGGGACCTTCGTGGCCGACCGACGGAATGAGCCGGTACCCGACTGAAAGAATCCGGGCCTTCAGCTCAATCTCCTGAGGCAGGAAGTCTTCAAAGAGGTCGAGGGTGCCGGTTCCGCTCAGGAGGAGGTCCATGAGTTCCTGGGTGGCTGCTCGGCTCTTCTGGGCGTCCGGAGAGTCGCCGGGAAAGAGCAGCTCAAGGGCATTTTTGCCGGCAATCGGTTCCCCGAAAAATTCCAGGCAGGGGGCTGAGTAATCGTTGTGGATCCGGTAGTCGTCGCCAAAGGCAAGGATGCCCTGTCCGGTGTAGTTGAGGAGGTTCCGGATGGCCTGAGTCTTTTCGAGCACCCGGTCTTCCAGCGTCTGCACCTGAATCTGGATGACCTGCAGCATGTGACTGTTTTTCGACGCCATCATGGCCATGCGGGCCAGGGTCTCAAGGAAGAGAGCGTCGCGGTCGTTGAAGGCCACCTTCGCCGGACCGCCCATGGCGAGCAGCACTCCGGTGACCTCGCCTTGGTCTAGCAGAGGCGCAAGCACGAGCCGGTCGGGCTGGGTGCCGGGAATGAGCGGGGGCGGCTCGACCTGGTTGAGCAGAAGCGGGTGCTTGCGGGCAATGATCTGCTCAACGGAGGGATGCGCAGAAGCAAGGTGCGGGGGCCACTGCACCGGGGCATCAGACTGGTGCGACGCCTCAGCGTAAAACTCCATCTGATCCTCACCCTCAAACCAGTCAATCTCGCCCTTCCAGTAGACCGCGCCATGGGTCAGATGGAACTCCCGGAGGATGGTCTGCAGCACAAGCAGCACCGCGTCCTTGCGCTGTTCCACCTGTTCCAGCTGCTGAATCACGCCGGTCAGGTCCCGGAGTTTGTGCTCGGTCCGGAGCTTCTCCCGCTGCTCGCGACCGACGAGGCTCTTGCTCCGGGTCAGGCGGGTCTTCACTGCCCGGATCAGGTCACTGGCGCTGGAGGGTTTGGGAAGGAAGTCCTCCACACCGAGGTTCATGGACTTGCGCCACGCCTGTTCCCGGTTGACGCCAGAGAGGACGATGATGGGGAGCGTGGAGGTTTTTTCCTGAGCATGCAGGTGGCGGATCAGCTCAAAACCGCTCATGCCTGGAAGGTTGAGGTCGGTCAGAACCAAGTCGGGCTGAAACTGCTGAAGCTGCTCCAGGGCCTGCTCAGCGCTCTCGCAGAGGAGCGGGCCGAGGTCGTTTTGCTTGAGGAGGAGCCCCAAGGATTCTCGCAGGTCCGGGTCGTCTTCCACAACCAGCACATACGCGTAGTAGCTGGAGAACAGGGACGGATCAGAAGCAGAGAAGGTCATGCGTCGGTCACAGGAAGGGAGAGAACGAACGTGGCCCCGGTTCCGGGCTGGTTGCGCAGCGTCAGGGAACCGCTGTGGTTGTCGGCAATGCGGGCGCTGATGGCAAGTCCCAGTCCACTGCCCTTTTCGGCAGACTTGGTGGTGTAGAAGGCCTTGAACAGGTGGGGGACGTGTTCGGGAGGCACGCCACCGCCATTGTCAGACACCTGAAACACCACGGCGTCTTCCTGCAGCTCGGTCCGGATCTGCAGGTGAGGTTCCGGGACGGACTCCAGCACATCGCTGGCATTGAGGATCAGGTTGGTAAGGATCTGTTCCACCTGCACGCTGTCTCCCCAGAGAGGGGGGAGCTCAGGCGCGAGGTCGAGCTCGGGGGAAAGGTTCCGGGCCTTCAGCGTGGGGGCCACCAGCTCCAGTGCGCGCTGGACGCGTTCGTTGGGGGCAAACGGGGCCCACTCGTCCTGACCCGTGTCGCGCCCAAATCCGCGGATGCGCTTGACGACCTCCATGCCCCGATGAACGTTGCGCTGCAGGCGTTCCAGGGACTCCCCGAGCTCCTGATGGTTGCGCTGCGCGAGGCTTTCCAAGGCGCTGTCGATGGACAGCTCCATGACCATCAGAGGTTGATTGAGCTCGTGGGCGAGGCTGGCCGAAAGCTCTCCGAGCAGCGACAGCTTGGCAGCGTGCAGAAGCTGCTGCTTGGCCTCATGAAGCTCCTGGGTCCGGGCCTGCAGCAGCTCCTCCACCTGACGCTGGTAGGCCTTGAGCTGGAGGCTCTGGTTCACCAGCCCCCGCAGTTCAATGGGGTGGAAGGGCTTGCGCAAGAACGCGGTCACCCCGAGCTTGAAGCACTCGCGCTGGTCCTCATCGTCACCGTGTCCGGTCACCACGATCACGGCGTATGGAGAAGACGCCTGGAGCTTCATGCGCTGCAGGACCTCGGTGCCGTTCATGACGGGCATCCTCAGGTCGAGGAACACCAGCGAAGGCTGTTTGGCTTCAAGAAGCTGGAGCCCCTCTTCGCCGTTTTCCGCCTCAAAGAATTCAAGCGACTCCCTCCGGAGGGCCTGGCGGATGCTTTGGCGAATGGTCGGCTCATCATCAATAATGAGAACCCGAGGTTGTGACATAACTCTGTGCAGAAAAAGGCGTTGGGAGCCGGGCAGGCCGAGCACCTGCGTTGCGGCCGAGTCGGCTATCGGTGGAACCGAAGCGCTGTGCGGGTGGAAGAACCAGGGAGTCTGTGAGGCAACTTGAGCGGGGATGGGAGCCCGGGTGTCCCGGACTCCCCAAGTGCGGTCAGGAAGAGGTCCCGAAACTCACTCGGTGAATCCACCTCGTGTCATTTTGACAGGATCCAGAGCGCTTTCCAACTCCTCCATGGAAAGGTCACACATCTCCTTGGCGACTTCCTTGAGGGACCGGTTTTCCGCGAAGGCCTTTTTGGCAATCTTGGCAGCCAGGTCGTAGCCAATGAGAGGGTTGAGGGCGGTGACCAAGATGGGATTTTTGTCGATCAGGGAGCGGATGTGCTCCTCCCGGACCGTCAGTTGGGAGACGGAGCGGTCGGCAAAGTTCTGGCAGGTGTTTGCCAGCAGGCGGATGGATTCGAGCAGGCTGTGTGCCACCATGGGCAGCATGACGTTCAGCTCAAAGTTCCCCATCATGCCACCAACGCTGATGGCCGCATCGAAGCCGACCACCTGGGCACAGACCATGGTGGTGGACTCTTCAATGACGGGATTGACCTTCCCCGGCATGATGGAGGACCCGGGTTGGAGGGCGGCGAGCTGGATCTCTCCGAGGCCGCTGTTGGGACCAGAGTTCATCCAGCGCAGGTCGTTCGCGATCTTCATGAGGCTGACCGCAACGGTCTTCAGCTGGGCGCCTAGCTCCACAGGGGCATCGACGGTGGACTGTGCCTCAAAGTGATTCTCCGCCTCCCGGAAGGGGCACCCGGTGATGCGGGCCACCTCAGCGGCAAACTGGGGCGGAAACTCAGGTGTCGTGTTGATGCCGGTTCCCACAGCAGTGCCGCCCATGGGAAGTTCTGCAACCCGCTCCAGCGCGGCTTCCACCCGCTTCATGCCAAGCTCAATCTGGCGGGCGTATCCGCTGAATTCCTGCTCAAAGGTCACCGGCATGGCGTCCATCAGGTGGGTCCGTCCCGTTTTGACAACCTGAGCGTATTCCTGGCCCTTGGCCAAAAAGGTATCGTGCAGGTGCTGCATCGCCGGAAGCAGCGTGTTCCGGGCTTCTTCGTAAGCGGCAACTCGGATGGCGGTGGGAATGGTGTCGTTGGAGCTTTGACCAAAGTTGATGTGGTCGTTCGGGTGCACCTTGGCCGAGAGGTTCTCCCGGAGCTGCATGGCCCGGTGTGCAATGACCTCATTGGCGTTCATGTTGCTGGAGGTCCCGGAGCCCGTCTGGTAGATGTCGATCGGGAAGTGGTCGTCCAGCTGGCCGTCAATGACTTCCTGAGCTGACGCCTGAATGGCCTCAGCAACGTCGGCGGGAATGTTCTTCAGCTCTCCGTTTACCTTCGCTGCCGCCTGCTTGACGATGCCCAGGGCACGGATCAGGGGGCGAGGAATCCGGATCCCACTGATGGGGAAGTTGTCCACAGCCCGTTGCGTCTGGGCGCCATAGAGGGCCCAGGCGGGGACACGAACCTCTCCCATTGAATCTTTTTCAACGCGAAATTCCTCACTCATGCTACTCCTTCATTTGGTTCATCAGGTGGCCAACAGGGGGGCACCGTCCGCTGTTCAGGGCGGACTTGCCACACGGGACGGCGAAAGGCTCAGCATCTCGCGGTTCCGAAAAAGCTACAAGCGGGAAGACGTCCGGAGGACGGAGGTCAGGGCGTGCGTTCCAACAGGATGAGGCACTCGACATGAGGAGTGTGCGGAAAGAAGTCCGCAGGCTGCACCAGCTTGATGCGGTACCGTTCCCCCAGAAGCTGAAGGTCGCGGGCCTGGGTGGCCGGGTTGCAGCTCAGGTAGGCGATTTTTTTGGGACGCAAGCGCTGCAGCTGCGTCATCACGCCAGAGGCACAGCCCTGACGGGGCGGGTCAAGGAAGACCACGTCCGGACGTTCCTGCACGCGGCGGAGGGTCTTTTCCACAGGGCCGGTCCGGAATTCCACGTTGGTGACGTTGTTCCGGGCAGCATTGCCCCGGGCCTGTTCCACAGAGGCTGCGGCAAGCTCCAACCCGAGCACCGTCCGGACCTGCTTGGCGAGAGGAAGGGTGAAGGTTCCGATGCCGCAGTAGAGGTCGAGGAGGAAGTCATGGGGACGGAACTTGAGGTGCTCCGTGAGGACACCGAGCATGGCTTCGGCCTGTTCCGTGTGGATCTGAAAGAAGGTCTCTGGGCCCATCCGGAAGAGCAACTCGCCAAACTCTTCTTCAATCCAACCCTGCCCAGCAAGAACCTCTGTCCGGTTGCCGAGGATGCGTTGGTCGGTGTGCGCGTTGATGTTCAGGCAGACGCCCTTGAGGCCGGGGATGGTTTCCAGCCACTGCGGGGCCTGCTCGCGGATGGCGCCAAAGACCTCATGTCGGGTGACCAGTGTCAGGAGCAGCTCGCCGGTCCGGCGTCCCACCCGCAGGATCACATGCCGGAGCGTGCCCTGTCCGGTTTCCGGGTTCCAGGCACTCCAATTCAGGGGCTGCAGGGCTTCCTGAACAAGTGCCATGGCGGTGTTCAGACGAGGGTCCTGAGCCGGGCACGACTGCAGGGGCACGAGGTCGTGGCTTCCCTTGCGGTAGTAGCCCAGCTGCAGGCCGTGGTCGCTTTCCCCAACCGGGAAGCCAACCTTGTTGCGGTACGCCCAGGGCTCGGTGGACAGCACAGGGGAAACCCGGACGCCATGGAACTTGCCGATGCGGGTCAGTGCGTTTTCCACCTGACGCTTCTTGGCCTCCAGCTGCGCTTCGTAGCCGAGGTGCTGCCAGGAACAGCCTCCACAGTCGATCGCGGACTCACAGGCAGGGGTGATGCGTTGGGGAGACGGACGTTCAACGGAGAGGAGCCGTGCACGGGCAAAGCGTTTGTGCCGCTCCAGCAGCTCGACATGCACCAACTCGCCAGGAGCGGTGTCGGGGACAAAAACCGCCCAGCCTTCCGGAAGGCGCCCAATGCCGTCGCCTTGGTCCGTCAGTCCGGTGATTTCAAGATGAAGTGATTCCAATGGGTTCGGTTGCAGCAAAGGCAGGCGACAGGGAGGGGCAGAGGCCCCCGCCTGACGGCTTTATTGTGAGAGGATTTCGTCCACAGAGGGCGGCACGTAGATCAGCTCTTGGATGTTGATCGCCTTCTTGCCCTTGTAGGCCCCCTGGAAGCCGGTGAACTTCCGGACGCCGTTGACGTTGACATCGATGGGGTGCCGGACCTCATGTTCTAGGTACAGCATGTTGCCCACCTGAAGCTCCAAGAAGTCCTTGATGCTGATCTGGGTGGTGCCCAGCTGCGCAACGACTTCCACCGAGGTGTGGCTGAGGTTCTGCTTGAAACGGTTGCTCCAGGTGTTGTCCTTCTCGTCTTGCTCACTCTGGAAGCCCGCGTTGAGGCGGGTCCGGATGGGCTCAATCATTGAGTAGGGAACACAGAGCGTGATGGACATCGGGGCCCGTCCGATCTCAACGTCGAAGGTGACCACAATGACGATCTCGCTGTGCGGGACAATGGCCACGAACTGTGGGTTGACCTCGGAGCGGGTGTAGTTGATCTGCACCGGGAAGACCGGCCGCCAGGAGGTCTGGAGGTCTTCCAGCGCACTGATGACGACCCGCTTGATCATGCGGGATTCGATTTCGGTGAAGTCCCGTCCTTCCGCCTTGACCTCGAGTTCTCCGGTTCCGCCAAAGAAGAGGTCGATGAGGGTGAAGACCAGCCGTGTTTCCAACACCATGATCGCGTTCCCCCGCAAGGGAGTCATGCGGAAGAGGTTCATGGACGAAGGCACCGGCAGGGTCTTGAGGAACTCGCCGAACTTGATCAACTCGGTGGAGCGCACACTGATGTCCACCACCTTCCGCAGCGCGTTTGACAGCGTCAGCCGGAACAGGCGGACGAAGCGGTCGTGGATGATCTCCAGGGTGGGCATCCGTCCCCGAATGATGCGGTCTTGAGCCGTTAGGTCAAAGGGCACCACCTCATTCGGGTCATACTCATCATCGTCGTCGTCCTCCTCAACAGGAATGTCATCTCCTGCGACGCCACGAAGCAGTGCGTCAACCTCACCTTGTGATAGTACCGAGCCCATCGGATGTTCTCCTCAGTTATGATGCTGGTTCGGGGATGGAGGAACGGGTTCCGGAATCCCTGATTTCAGTTCAGAAGACTCCGGAATGCAATTAGCGTTCTAGGGTAACTCAGTCACGCTGAGACAGGGGGACATAATCCCGGGAAGTGGCCCCGGTGTAGAGCTGGCGGGGGCGGGAAATTTTTGTGCGCGGATCCTCGTGCATTTCCTTCCACTGGGCGATCCAGCCCGGGATGCGGCCCAAGGCGAACATCACCGTGAACATGTTCTCCGGGATGCCAATGGCGCGATAGATGATGCCGCTGTAAAAATCGACATTCGGGTAGAGCTTCCGGTCCACGAAGTACGGATCGGAGAGCGCCACCTCTTCCAGTTGCCGGGCGATGTCGAGGAGGGGATCGTTGACGCCTAGGCGACGGAGGACGTTGTCGCAGGCGCCTTTGATGATCTTGGCGCGTGGGTCGTAGTTCTTGTAAACCCGGTGCCCAAAGCCCATCAGGCGGAAGTCGGAGTCTGGGTCCTTGGCCAGTTTGACGAACTTGGAAACGTCTCCGCCGTCTCGGTGGATGGTGGAAAGCATTTCCAGCACCGCCTGGTTTGCACCGCCGTGCAGCGGTCCCCAGAGGGCAAGGATGCCAGAGGCGACTGAGGCATAAACGTTAGCCATGCTGCTGCCCACGACCCGGACCGTGGAGGCTGAGCAGTTCTGCTCGTGATCCGCGTGCAGGATGAGGAGCAGGTCCAGGGCCTTGACGACCTCCGGATCAATTTCGTAGTCCTCGGCCGGAACGCTGAACATCATGTTCAGGAAGTTGGCGACGTAGGGAAGCCGGTCCTGCGGATAGACAAACGGCTGGCCGATGCTCTTCTTGTAAGAGAAGGCGGCAATGGTGCGGATCTTGGCTAGGAGCCGAGCGGTGTTGATGTCTAGGTTCCTCACGGAGGCTCGCCCGCTTGCTTCCGAGTAGTAGGCGGACAGCGAGGAGACCATTGCTGAGAGGATGACCATGGGGTGCGTGTTGCGGGAGAAGCCTTCAAAGAAGTGCCGCATGTCCTCATGGATGAGGGAGTGCTGGGTCAGCAGCTGAGAGAAGTTCGAGAGCTGCGTCTCGTTCGGCAACTCGCCGTAGATGAGCAGGTAGGCCACCTCGACAAAGGTCGATTTTTCGGCCAGCTGCTCAATGGGGTATCCGCGGTAACGCAGGATGCCTCTCTCTCCGTCCAGGAAGGTGATGGCGCTCTGGCAGGCGCCGGTATTCATGAAGCCCGTGTCCAGCGTGATGTAGCCCGACTCAGCCCGGAGCTTTGAAATATCGAGAGCTTTTTCGTTTTCAGTCCCGGTCAGGATGGGCAGCTCAATGGTTTGACCCGGGAGTTGCAAAATTGCGGTTTCGCTCATTTTTCCTTTCTGTCTCGAGAGGATGGGGGGAGGCAAACAAACGGGGTGACGTCAGGCGCTGTGCCAGCGATCGAGCTGCACCAGCACCGCCTTTTGGGCGTGAAGGCGATTTTCCGCTTGGTCCAGAATCACGGAGTGAGGACCGTCGAGGACCTCATCGGTGATTTCGACTCCGCGCTCTGCTGGCAGGCAGTGCATCACCAAGGCGTTTGATGCAGCGTATCCTAGCAGGTTTGCATTGATTTGGAAATCCCTGAGCAGGGCTCGGCGCTCCTCGGTTTTTTCCTTCTCTCCCATGCTGGCCCAGACGTCTGTGTAGAGCACGTCTGCGCCTTCCACAGCTTCTTCTGCTCGGTGGAAGACTTCAATTTTGGAAAGTCCGGCGCTTCGGGCCTGTTCCATCAGCTTCGGGTCGGGTTCGGTTTGAGGAGAGGTACCGATTCGCAGGTCCAGAGGTACGCGGGCCGCGAGGTTGATCCAGGAGTTGGTGACGTTGTTGCCGTCTCCGAGGTAGGCGACCTTGGTGTGCTCCAGAGCGCCCCGGTGCTCCATAATGGTGAGAGCGTCTGCAAGGATCTGACAGGGATGACTGAAGTCGGTGAGCATGTTTACCACCGGCACCTGAGCATAGTGGGCCAACTCCTGCACAGCCTCATGGTGGTAGGTCCGGATGAGGATTCCATCGACGTAACGCGACAGCACCCGGGCTACATCGGCAATGGATTCGCGTTCCCCCAGCTTGAAGTCCTGCTCCGTGAGGACCATGGATTCTCCCCCGAGCTGCCGAATGCCCACCTCAAAGGAAACCCGGGTCCGCAAGGAATTCTTGTGGAAGATCAAGGCGTACTGCTTGTCCGCCAGCAGCTTGGGGAACTCCCGGACCCGGACGCCCTGCTTGAGCTCTGCTGCCAGGGACAGGTTTTGGGTCAGTTCTTCTGGGGTCCAGTCCAGTAGGGTCAGCAGGTGTCTCATGAATCTCCTTAAATCATAGGCGTCAGGGAAGCAGATGGAATCCAAGTCAGTGGGTTCCCAAGAGTATCTTTCCGTCAGACACCGATTTTTTGCAAGCGCAACCCTCACCGAGGGCTGGTTTAAGGGGGAAACCCCTAAGGAATCACTGGAGTTAAGCGGAAAAAATCATCGACAAACTGAGGAAAAGTATGGTATAAAGATCGTTTGTCGTATTTCGCCAAATCTACTGCGGGGCCGCAAATCCCGGTTCCGGACCCATGGCAATCACACAAGGTGCCCTCCACGAGCTGTTGGAACCCCTGGTCACCCAGGCGGGTTTCGAGTTGCTGGAGGTTGAATTTCAAAAAGAAGGCAAAGGTCGGGTGCTCCGACTGCTGATTGATCATCCGGCGGGGATCCGCCTTGAGGATTGTGTCGCAGTCAATGATGCAGTTCAACCCCTGCTGGATGAGCGGGACCCGATTCCAGAAGCCTACCGCCTGGAAGTCTCCTCTCCCGGAATCTTCCGTCCGCTCACACGCCGCGAGCACTTCGACCGTTTCCAGGGACAGCGCATTCGGTTCCGCCTCCGTCAAGAAACGGAGGGGATTCGCAAGGGAGGAGGCACCCTGGCGTCCTGCGACGCCACCGGCATTGAGGTCGCCCTTGAACCTGACGGCACACACATTCGCATTCCCTTCGAGGCCATCTCCAAGGCGAGACTGGATCCGAAGCTACCATTTTAGTCCCAAATAACGAGGTTGGCCTTGAAAGATAACCTGTTAGACATCATCAACGAAGTTTCCAAGGAAAAAGGACTCGATCGAGAAGTCGTGACGCACGTGCTCGAAGAGTCCTTGGTGGAGGCCGCTCGGAAGAAACTCCCCTACCTTGCCATTGAGGGACGCATCCATCCCAAGACGGGGCAGATCGAGCTGTTTCACTTCAAGGAAGTCGTGGATGTTGTCGAAGACCGGCACAACGAAATTGCTCTGGAAGACGCTCAGGAAATGGACCCAGAGGCTCAGCCTGGAGACGAGGTGGAGTGCGAGATCCCGGAGCGGGAACTGGAGCGGATTGCCCGTTCTGCCCGTCAGTTCATCTTCTCCAACATCCGGGACGCCGAGCGCGACATGGTGGTGGAGACGTTCAGCAAGCGTAAGGGAGAGATCATCACCGGAACCGTGCAGCGGACGGAATCCAACGGGCGGATTGCCATCAACTTCCTCAACCGGACCGAGGCCTACCTCTTCAAGCGGGAGCAGATTCCAGGGGAGCGCTTTTCGCAGGGCGATCACATCCGGGTGCTGCTGCTGGACGTCAACAACAACCCGCAGAAGGCTTCGCAGCTGACGGTCTCCCGGACGCACCCCGGCATGCTGGTGAAGCTGTTTGAGATGGAAGTTCCGGAGATCTTTGACGGAGTGGTGGAAATCATTCACTCTGCCCGGGAGCCAGGGAAGCGCGCAAAGATTTCGGTCTTCACCAACGATGAAGACATTGACCCTGTTGGCGCATGTGTGGGCCTGCGAGGCGCCCGGGTGCAGGCCATCGTTAGTGAACTGCACGGCGAGAAGGTCGACATTGTGCGCTGGAGCGACGACATTGACACCTATGCCCGGAACGCCTTGGCTCCTGCTGAAGTCGAGTCCATGGAGATCCTTGAGGAAGAACGTGAGATTCATGTGGTCGTGGACCCGAGTCAGCTGTCTCTGGCCATCGGCCGCCAAGGCGTCAACGTTCGTTTGGCGTCCAAGCTGGTGGGCTACAAGATCAATGTGACCTCGTCGGAACAGGAGAAGCTGACGATTGAGGAACAGATCCGCCAGCAACTGGGAGCCGCCCGGGCTCGAGAAGAAACCCTGCCGAGCGAGTCGACGGCTCCTGCCATGGACGACACGCCACCGGTGGAAGAGGCCCCTGCTGGGGAGGACACTCCGTCGCCTGAACCGGAAGCTGGCGCAGACGAGCTTCAGCCGTCTGAGTCTGAGTCGGCTGCCGTGGATGCCACCGATGAGACGGATGCCCCTCAGGTGTCTGAGACCGACCCTTCAGATGCGACGGATTCTGAAGCCATTCAAGCGACCTCAGCAGACTGAGACACGCTCAACCATAGTCCAAGCCTGATTTATCATGTCGGAAATTCGAGTGTTTGAGCTGGCCAAAGAGTTCAACCTGCCCGCCAAACAAATGGTCCAGCAGCTCCGCAAGGGTGGGATTGCCGTTGAGAAACCCTTTGATCATCTGACCGATGAGCAAGTGGTCCAGGCCCGCAAGCTGATGGCGGCTCCAGAGAAGAAAACAGCCCCGACGAAAGTGCGGACTGCCCGTCGTGTGATCTCGACACGGCGCACCAGCGAGCCTGCGCCTGAGGTCCCTGCTGAAGAAGGGGATGGCGAAAAACCCCGGATCATCACGGTCACGGCCAAAAACGTCCAGGAGCTCGGAGAAGAAGAGCGCCCCCGTCGCATTCGCCGCAAGAGCGTGGATCCGGAAAGCGAAGCCCCTGTAGAAACGCCGGAGCCTGCTGAAGCAGAAGCGGCAGAAGCGCCTGCAGATGAGGCCCCTGTCAAGGTGAAGGTCAAGGAACTGGCAACAGAGGCTGAAGAAGCCCCGGCCACTCCAGAGCCTGAAGTGGCGGCAGCTCCTGCTGAACCGCCTCCTGCGCCAACCCCTGAACCTCCTGCGCCAGCTCCTGCGGCAAAAGTGGAAGCTCCGGCCCCAGAAGCTCCAAAAGCGGAGCCAAAAGCCAAGGCCAAGCCGGCTGCAGCGCCTGCGGCAAAAGCAGAACCGGCTGCAGAAGCAAAGGGTCGTGCCGACAAACGAGATGCCAAGCCAGCGGCTCGGCCGGATCGTAAATCAGGAAAGCCGGACCGCGAGAAGATGGACCTCGAGAGCGAGGAGGACGTCAAGTCCAACGCCAAGAAGCCTGGGGACAAGAAGCGTCCGTTCCGCGATTACTACTCCAGTGATGAAGGCGACAGCCAGCGCCGGCGTCGGAAGGACCGGGGACGTTCCGGAAAGGCTCGTCGCGGAGGCATTGACGTGGATGACACGCCAAAGCATACCTTTAATCCACGTCGCAAGAGCATCAAGATCGGCAATCAGGTCACGCTCTCCGAGCTGGCTGGACTGCTGGGCGTCAAGGCGACGGAACTGATCAAGAAGCTCATGGCCATGGGCGTCATGGCAACGGTCAATCAGAACATTCCGGGAGAAACCGCGGTTCTGCTGGCAGCCGAATGTGGCATTGACGTCGAGTTTGAGGCCTTTGAGCTGGAAGACCTTGTGAAGGAGGAACAGCCGGAAGAAGGCGAGATGGAGTCCCGGGCACCGATTGTGACCATCATGGGACACGTCGACCACGGAAAGACCTCCCTCTTGGACACCATCCGTTCCACTCAGATTGCTGACCGCGAGGCCGGTGGCATCACCCAGCACATTGGGGCGTATCACGTGGAGGCCGGTGGCTTCAACATCACCTTCCTAGACACCCCGGGGCACCAGGCGTTCTCGGCCATGCGGGCACGCGGGGCAACGGTAACGGACCTAGTGGTCTTGGTTGTGGCGGCGGATGACCGGGTGCAGCCTCAGACCATTGAGGCCATCAACCACGCCAAAGCGGCAGACGTGCCCATCATTGTGGCCGTCAACAAAGTGGACCGTCCGGAAGCGGACCCGAACCGCATCCGTCAGGAACTGCTCTCGCACGAGCTGGTTCCGGAAGAGTACGGAGGCAGCACCATCTTTGTGAACGTTTCTGCCAAAACGGGAGACGGCATCGACAACCTGCTGGAGATGATTCAGCTACAGGCCGAGGTGCTGGAGCTAACGTCCACTCCAAAAGGCAACGCGCGTGGCACCATTGTGGAGTCCCGCATCAGCCGGGGACAGGGCGCAGTGGCAACCGTTTTGGTGCAGCGTGGCACCTTGAAGGTGGGTGACTTCTTTGTGGTCGGTGGCACGTACGGACGGGTCCGGGCGATGTTCAACGACCGAGGCAAGTCGGTGAAGGAAGTAACGCCTGCGCTGCCTGCTGAAATTTCGGGCCTGAATGAGGTTCCGGAAGTCGGGGAGCAGTTTGTGGTCCTAGACGACGAAAAAGCGGCTCGCCAGTTGGCTGATGAACGTCAGCAGCGTCAGCGGGAGCAGGCGATCACCGCTCAGCAGAAGACCACCTTGGAGAACCTGTTTACGCAGATGGGGGAAAACGAGCAGCTCGAGCTGAAGGTGGTGGTCAAAGCCGACGTTCAGGGTTCTGCCGAAGCCCTCCAGAACGCGATCTCTCAGCTCTCCACTGAGAAGGTGACCGTCCGCTTCATCCACTCCGGAGTCGGCAACGTCACGGAGACGGATGTGACCCTAGCGTCGGCGTCAGATGCCATCATCATTGGTTTCAACGTCAACCTAGATGCCAAAGGCAAGGAATCCAAGTCCCGCGAAGGGGTCGATGTCCGCCTTTACAATGTGATCTACGACGCCATTGATGACGTCCGGGCCGCAATGGAAGGCTTGCTGGCACCCGAAATTCGTGAGCAGGTCCTTGGGCACTGCGAGATCCGGGCGATCTTCAGCACCGCCAAGCAGGGCATGGTCTTCGGGGGTCTGGTCACGGATGGAAAGATCACGCGAAACGGCCTGGCCCGGGTGCTCCGCAACGAGAAGGTGGTGTACAATGGGCACATTGCCTCTCTGAAGCGCTTCAAGGACGACGTCCGTGAGGTGGCTCAGAACTACGAGTGCGGCATCGTCATGGACTTCCCTGAGATTCAGGTTGGAGACGTGGTCGAGGTCTTTGAACGTGTTGAAGAAGCCGCCAAGCTCTGACATGCACCGGCCTTCCAGTAAAAAGACCAACAAGAACGCGCTGATTCATCGGCGGCTCTCGGAGATCATCCTCCGGGAGAGCAAGGATCCGCGGTTTGCCAAGGTGACGATCACCCGTGTGGAAGCGGCTCCGGATGCGAGCTTCGCGAAGATCCACTTCTCCATGTTTCCCAGCGAGGGGCATGAAGCGGTTGAGGCGTCTCTCAACAAGGCCTCCGGTTTCTTCAGTGCTCAGCTGGGCCGGGCGCTGAAAACGCGCAACACCCCCCGCCTGCACTTCATCTTTGATGGGGGCTTTGACTACAGCGAAGAGCTTGACGCCCTCATCCGTCAACACGCCCTCCCTCCAGAAGGATCCTGAGCCGGTTGCAGGTCTACAACATTGACAAGCCTGTGGGCTGGAGTTCTTTTGATGTGGTCAAGTTTGTCCGAGGCCGCCTCCGGGAACGGAAGGCGGGGCACCTTGGCACCCTCGACCCCTTTGCTTCAGGCGTGCTGCCGGTTTTTCTGGGAAAGGCGACCCGCCTGATTCCCTACTTCAACCACGTGGACAAAACCTATGTGGCGACCCTGCGACTGGGTCAGCGGACTGATACGTTTGACAGCGAAGGGCAGGTGATCGCCGAGTGCGATCCCAGTGGCCTCAGCGAAGCGGCGATCCGCGAGGCGGGAGCTCAGTTTGTGGGAACGCTGCAGCAGCTGGCTCCTATTTACTCAGCGGTGAAGATTGACGGTCAGCCCTCTTACAAGCGGGCCCGTCAGGGACAGGAGGTGGAGCGAAAGAGCCGCGAGGTGACCGTGCATGAGCTGCAGATTCAGCAGGTGGAAGGGCCGGAAGTGACGTTTCAGGTGCACTGCTCGGCTGGAACCTACATCCGGACGATCGCGGACGACTGGGGCCAGCAGCTTGGGGTGGGCGCACACTTGGTGCAGCTCCGACGCGTTGCCTGCGGTCCGTGGTTCACGGAAGCCAATGCCGTGGACGTGGAAGCCCTCCGGAATCAACCGGAATCGGTGCCGGCGCTCCATCCGGTGGACCTGCTGACGGACCTGCTGACCGTGCCGGTGGAAGGCCCTGATCTGGTGGCCCTTTCCCGTGGACAGACGGTTTCGATGCCGTTGGAGACCCTGCCGCAGCCTCTGAATCCAGAAGGGGTTCGGGAGGTTCGAGCAAAAGCGATTGATTCAGTGCAGAATCTCATTGCGGTTGGACGCTTAATGTGGGATGATGCGTGTTGCTCTTTTCAGCCCGAACGGGTGTTTTTCCAGGAGAATTGACTAGATGCTGACGAAGGAAGACAAAGAAAATATCATCAAAGAGTTCGGCAAGAACGAAAACGACACCGGCTCTACCGAAGTGCAGATCGCGATGCTGACGGCTCGCATCCAGTACCTGACGGAACACCTGAAGCAACAGCCGAAGGACTTCAGCTCCCGACGGGGCCTGCTCAAACTGGTCGGACAGCGACGCAGTTTCCTGAGCTACCTGAAGTCCCGCGACGCGGCTCAGTTCAGCGCAATTACCCAGCGCCTGCAGATTCGCAGCCGCTGACTGGCATCCGGAGTGTCAGTTTCGGGAGGGAGTTCGCGATGGCGGGGCGCCTTCCCTTATACCCGAATGCTTCAAGCACCTTCTGCCTGAAGCGTCATCCAATCCCCGCATGTTCTGCAGCACGACTGCCCTGCCCCCTTTAGTGTTTCCTCTTGGTCCTCCCAACTTTCTACCGTTCTCGTAACTTCCGGATGCCTGAACGTACCCCGTATTTGACCGAATTTGGGCCAGGAAGACAGTGCAGAGTGCTGCCTCAATCCCTTGCACGAGGAATGAATGGAAGTTGTTGAAACCCAGTTTGGAAACGCCCCGTTCTCTATTGAGACCGGGCGGATGGCCAAACAAGCCAACGGCTCTGTTGTGGTCCGTTATGGAGACACAATGGTGCTGGTGGCCGCAACTGCTGCAAAGGGCAGCGGAGCCGGAGCCGAGTTTTTTCCCCTCTCGGTCCACTACATTGAAAAGTTCTATGCCGCCGGTCGGATTCCCGGAGGCTTCTTCAAGCGTGAAGGCAAGCTGACCGATCGGGAGACCCTGACGTCTCGCCTGATCGACCGTCCCCTGCGGCCGTCTTTTGAAGACCACTACATGGCGGAAACACTGATCATGGCCACCGTGCTCAGCGTGGACCTGAAGAATCCGTCAGACGTGTCAGCAATGATTGGCGCCTCTGCCGCGCTGTGCCTGTCCGACATCCCCTTCCACAATCCGATTGGGGGCATCCGGGTGGGCCGCATTGATGGTGAGTTCATCACCAACCCAAGCCCTGAGCAGCTGGCGGAAAGCGAGCTGAACATCTTCATGGCAGGCTCCAAAGACGCGATCCTCATGGTTGAGGGCGAGTCGAAAGAGGTTCCGGAGTCCGTGATGCTGGACGCCCTGTGGTACGGGCACGAGCAGATTCAGCCGATCATTGCCATGCAGGAAGAGCTGGTGAAGCGCTGCGGCAAGCCCAAGCGCGTCATTGAGCCACCGCCGGTCAATGAAGAGCTGAAGGCGAAGGTGGAAAGCGTGGCGCTGTCTCGGGTTCAGGAGGCACTGCGCATCAAGGATAAGCAGGAGCGTTACGGACGCATGGACTCCCTGGCCGAGGAAGTGGTTTCGGAAGTCCTGGGAGAGCAGCCCGATGCCGACCAGCAGAAGGAAGTGAAGGAAATCCTCGGAGAGATCAAGAAGCACGGCATGCGCGAGGCGATCCTCAAGGACAAGCTCCGCATTGACGGACGTGGTCCGAAGGACATCCGCCCCATCACCTGTGAAACCCGGGTGGCTCCGCGGACTCATGGTTCCGGACTCTTCACACGTGGAGAGACGCAGGTGCTGTCGCTGGCGACCCTGGGCACCCGTGAAGACGAGCAGATGCTGGATGCGATTGAAGGCGTCTCCTTCAAGAACTTCATGCTGCACTACAACTTCCCTGCCTTCTCGGTTGGAGAAGCCCGCTCCCCTCGCCCTCCGGGACGCCGCGAAATTGGACACGGCACCTTGGCCGAGCGCGGACTGAGCCCGCTGCTGCCGACGAAGGAAGCCTTCCCTTACACCATCCGGCTGGTGGCTGAAGTGCTGGAATCCAACGGTTCCTCTTCCATGGCCACCGTCTGTTCCGGTTCTATGGCACTGATGGACGCCGGTGTGCCGCTCAAGCGCAGCGCCGCCGGAATCGCCATGGGCCTGATCTACGACGAATCCACTGGAGAGTCTGAGATCCTGTCGGACATCTTAGGAGACGAAGATCACCTTGGTGACATGGACTTCAAAGTGGTCGGGACGGAAAATGGGGTCACGGCTCTGCAGATGGACATCAAGATCAAGGGCTTGACCAAGGAAATCGTTGAGCGGGCCATGCATCAGGCACAAGAAGGCCGGATGCACATCCTCGGCATCATGAATCAGGAGATCGAAGGACCGCGTCAGGCGCTGTCCGGCTTTGCTCCGCGTTTTGTGACGCACAAGATTCCGCAGGACAAGATCGGTGCCGTGATCGGCCCAGGCGGGAAGGTCATCAAGGGCATCGTCGAGCAGACGGGTGTGAAGATCAACGTCGACGATGACGGCGTGGTCTCTTTCTCGTCCCGTGACCACAAGGCGGTTGATGTCGCACTGGAAATTGTCCAGAACCTGACCCGGACGGCAGAGATCGGAGAGACCTACACCGGTCCGGTGAAGAAAGTGGTCGACTTTGGAGCCTTTGTGGAAATCTTCCCGGGCACCGAAGGCCTCGTGCACGTTTCCAACATCTCCAATGAGCGCGTCAAGAACGTTTCCGACGTCCTCAAGGAAGGAGACCTGGTGACGGTCAAGGCCATGGGCCTCGACAAGCGGGGCAAGCTGCAGCTGAGCATGAAGGACGTCTGATCCGGATTGAGTTGTTACACGCTGGTTGACCCGATCAACTGGCGTGCCCCATGCATGACGCCGGACACGTTTTGATGCGAGTCCGGTGTTCCCAACCACCCCGGCCTCCCCCGCTGCTTCCATCCCCTCTCCCTGAAAGGTTTGGATGAACAAACTCGTCTCCCTGATTGCTTTCTTGTTCCTGACCGTGACGCCTCTGGCGGCGCAGTCCCTTGATCAGGCCTGTACGCAGGAAGGCGCTGCCGCCTGCATCGACTGGGACCGGCAAATGGTGATTGCCGAAGGCGCAGGGGCTCCTTCTAGCAAGGCCACCAGCCAGGCTCAGAAAAACGCGACCGCTGAACGTGCCGCTCGTCTGGATGCTGCCCGAAACGCTCTGGAGATGCTGCAGGGCATCAACCTGACCTCGAGCACCACCATGCGGGACGCCATGCTGTCAGACGACACCGTCCGGACGCGAGTGCAGGGCAAACTCTATGGCCTGCGAACCGTGGGCACGCCGCGTTTCTTCTCTGATGGAAGCGTCAAGATCCGTGTGGAAGCCTCCTTGCGTCAGATCATTCCGGATGACCTCTATGCCCCTGCGGCGGCTCCTACGCCTCTTCCGGGACCGGATGCCGGAGACAGTGGCCTTTCGACTCAAATCGACCCCAACCGGATTTACACAGGACTCGTCATTGACGCCCGTGGAACCGGTTTGCAGCCGGCAATGGCGCCGAAGGTGTTTGATGAGTCCGGACGGGAGCTCTATGGCTCCGCCTACGTGGATGCGGAGTTCGTCAAGCAGCACGGCATGGCAGGCTACGTGAAGGATCCCGAGCAGGCCACCACCAATGACCGAGTTCAGGGCAGCCCGCTCATGATCAAAGCGGTCTCTGCTTCTGGTGCCAACCAAACCGACCTAGTGGTCCGAGACCAGGATGCCAATGCAATCCGGAAGCTCACCAAGTCACTGAATTTTTTGAAGGAAGCCCGTGTCGTCATGGTGCTGGACTAAGCGATGTGGCTCGGCTTCAACCCCACTCCTCCGGAGGTGCTTGAGGAGCGGCTTCGGGAGCGTCAGGCGCCCAACCGCTTCCTGCACTGCAAGGGGTGTCACACCCGGATCGCCAATCTGCGGGACGCATTTCGCTGGGAGGGGCAGTCTCCGTATCACCTCTTTAAAAACTCGGCCGGGTTTTCCTTCACGTTGATCCTGGTGCATCAGGCGGAGGCGCTTCAGGACCGCTCGCCTGCGATCCTTGAGGACACCTGGTTCCCTGGGTTTGCTTGGGTCATCCAGAACTGCCAGCAGTGCAACCTGCACCTTGGGTGGCGTTACGTCCGAGAACCCGGAGGCCTCCCGCAGTTCTTTGGGCTGATCCGTGACCGCCTGACCGTGGTCTGAATCCCACGCATCAATCCCCTCATTTTTTTCATGAAGGAGCCTCATGTCAGCTGATGATGCGCTGATTTACCGGACCCGTGTGATCCCGGAGTGGGTGGATTACAACGGGCACGTCCGAGACGCGTTTTACACGCTGATCTTCAGCTTCGCAGTGGATGAGGTGATGGAAGCGATTGGGGTGGATGAGCCGTATCGCCTGCAGACTAAGGGCACGCTGTACACGCTGGACATCCGTATTCACTACCTCAAGGAACTGCTGGAGGGCACCGAGATTGAGGTGGAGTCACGCCTGGTGGCCATGGATCCGAAACGGATCCTCGTCTGGCAGGCCCTCTGGAGTGAATCCCGCACCCAGCTTCACGCAGTGGAGGAAACGCTGATGCTGCACGTTAGCCAGGCCGGAGACGAGCCGAAGGTGGCGCCGTTTCCAGAAGGACTGCTGCAACAGGTTGAACAAACCTTCCGTCAGCACAAGGCCCTCCCGGAACCTCCTTACCGAGTCGGTGGCATGAGCCTCAAGCCGGGCCGCTGAAGCTAAGGTAGCCGTCAGGGTGCTGCACCCCCTAAAAGTCTCCCTTCCAGAACATTTTGTAGCAAACTTGCTTGACCGTGCCGGGAAAGCCGCTAAGATCTCCAATTGCCTCGCCTCCCCACTCATGCATCTTCCTTTGGACAGGTGCATCCTCCAGATTCCCAAAAGGCATCCATGATCATTGGTGTTCCCCGAGAAGTACATACTGGTGAACAGCGTGTGGCGCTGGTTCCCGCAGGCGTTGTTGCGCTGAAGAAACAAGGATTTTCCGTACTGGTGGAGAGCGGAGCCGGCCAGCTGGCCAGCTTTCCGGACGCGCTCTATGAAGAAGCGGGCGCCACAATTGTAGATGGCCCAGAGGTGGTGTGGTCGCAGGCGGATCTGATCCTCAAGGTGCACCCTCCGGAGAAGCACCCTCAGCTCCGAAAGCTGGAGACGCGGTTGCTGCGTAAGGGACAAAAGCTCATTTGCCTCATGTCCCCCGGACAGAATGATGCGCTGCTCAAGAAGCTTGCTCAGGCGGAAGTGACGGCGTTGGCCCTAGACGCGATTCCGCGTATCTCCCGAGCACAGTCCATGGATGTGCTCAGTTCCATGGCGAACATTGCCGGGTACCGGGCGGTGATTGAGGCGGCAAACCACTTTGGCCGTTTCTTCACCGGACAGATCACAGCAGCCGGCCGGATCCCTCCTGCGAAGGTGCTGGTCATTGGAGCCGGAGTGGCGGGACTGGCCGCCATTGGAGCCGCCCAGAGCCTCGGCGCCATTGTACGAGCCTTTGACACTCGACCTGCTGTCAAGGATGAGGTCAAGAGCCTAGGGGCTGAGTTCCTGCAGGTGGATCTGCAGGAGGACGGCACCGGAAAGGGAGGCTACGCCAAGGAGATGAGCCAGGCCTTCATTGACGCAGAAATGGCGCTCTTCACGCAGCAGGCAGAGGAAGTGGACATCATCATTACGACCGCTGCCATTCCGGGAAAGAAGGCTCCTCGCCTGATTACTGAAGACATGGTGCAACGGATGCGTCCGGGCTCGGTGATTGTGGACCTGGCCGCTGAGACCGGAGGCAATTGCGAGCTGACGGTTTCGGGAGAAGTGACGCAGGCTCATGGAGTCACCATTGTCGGGGCCACGAACCTGCCCAGCCAGCTGCCCACCCAGGCCAGTCAGCTCTACAGCAACAACCTAGTGCGACTCATTCAGCACCTCGGTGATGCAGAGGGCTTCCAGGTCGACATGGAGGACGAGATCACCCGCGCCGTTGCGGTGACGCATGAAGGTGAGGTCACCTGGCCTCCTCCTGCGCCCAAGGTGGCAGCCGCACCTGCGGAAAAGGCTTCCGCTGCGCCTAAAGCGGAACCGCCGCCTGTGGCACCAGAGCCGGAACCTTCTGCACTGGATCGGCTTTTCAACCGGAAGGTCGCTTATGGCCTGGCTGCAGTCCTCATTCTGCTGGTGGGAGTCGGGGGCTCGTCGGCCTTCCTTTCGCACCTGACGGTCTTTGTCCTGGCCTGCTTTGTCGGGTACATGGTGGTCTGGAACGTCGCGCCTTCCCTGCACACGCCTCTGATGAGTGCCACCAATGCCATCAGTGGCATCATTGTCCTTGGAGGAATCATTCACCTCTCTGGCACCAGTCCCTTGATTGCTGGACTCGCGGTGCTGATTGCAACCATCAACATTGTCGGCGGGTTCTTGGTAACCCACCGGATGTTGGGAATGTTCCGTAAATAGTTGCCCTCAGCGTTAATCTTCTAGTCGAGTCGAGTCATGCCTCAAGGAATCATTACTGTCAGTTACATCATCGCCAGCGTTCTCTTCATCCTCAGCATCGGTGGCCTCAGTCGGCAGGACACCGCCCGGCGCGGTAATCTGCTGGGCGTCGCGGGAATGAGCCTCGCCGTGTTGGCCACCTTGTTCCTCCCCGAGTCCGGAAACTACTTCTGGCTGCTGCTGATGCTTCTTGCGGGATCCGTCCTCGGGTGGTTGGCCGCAACCCGTGTTGAGATGACCCAGATGCCCGAGATGGTGGCGATCCTCAACAGCTTCGGCGGCCTGGCTGCAGCCATGGTCGGGCTGGCGAGTTACCTCAACTCCGGAGCCTACACGGGCGCCGAACTGATCATCCACGAGGTGGAAATCATCCTCGGGGTTGTGATCGGGACCTACACGTTCACGGGATCCGTGGTCGCTTTCGGCAAGCTCAGCGGTCGCATTGGCAGCAAGCCGGTGATCCTTCCCAACCGGAACCTGCTGAACCTAGCAGGGCTGGTGGCGATCCTCATTCTTGGAACCATTGTTCTGGCTGGAGAGACCAGCAACCACTGGTTTGTGCTCCTGCTCATTGCTGCCGTTGCAGGCGCCGTGGGCGTGCACATGGTGATGGCCATTGGGGGAGCAGACATGCCCGTGGTGGTGTCGATGCTCAACAGCTACTCCGGACTTTCTGCCGCCATGGCGGGCTTCATGCTGTCGAACGACCTGCTGATTGTCACCGGGGCCCTGGTGGGAAGCAGTGGTGCCATCCTCAGTTACATCATGTGTGTGGGAATGAACCGCCCCTTCCTCAGTGTCATCTCCGGAGGCTGGGGAGTGGAAGAAGGCACGGTGCTGGAAAGCACCACACAGTCCGGAGAGGCGGTTGCCACTCATGCTGAGGAGGTCGCGGAACAGCTGCGCAATTCCCGCAAGGTGGTCATTGTGCCCGGCTACGGAATGGCGGTGGCTCAGGCCCAGCATGTGGTGAAGGACATCACGGAGACGCTTCGGGCAGAAGGAGTCGAGGTCCGCTTTGCCATCCACCCGGTTGCGGGACGGATGCCGGGTCACATGAACGTCCTCCTTGCAGAAGCCGGGGTGCCTTATGATGTGGTGCTGGAAATGGATGAGCTGAATCCGGACTTCCCCAACACCGATCTGGTGCTGGTCATTGGAGCCAACGACATTGTCAATCCGGGGGCGCAGGAGGACCCGGGCATGTCCATTTATGGAATGCCCGTACTGGAGGTCTGGAAAGCCGGAATGGTGGTGGCGCTCAAGCGGACCATGGCTACCGGGTATTCTGGAGTGGAGAACCCCCTGTACTTCCGAGAGAACACCCGGATGCTGTTTGGGGATGCCAAGGCCAGCCTCACTCAGGTTGCCACGGCGCTCCACAGCTGACTCCGTCTCCCCAAGAAAACGCTTGTCATTCTTGGGGGGATCCCCTATAAAAGTGAGTTTTGCGTTTTCTGAGACTGAAGGAGAAAGATGTTCGCAATCATTAAGGCCGGCGGCCGCCAGGTTCGGGTCCAGCCCGGAGAGACGGTCCGTCTGGACAGCCTCTCGGCAGAGCCCGGAGCTGCTTACGAAAACGATCAGGTCCTAGCGGTCAGCAAGGAAGACGGCGAGCTGCTGGTCGGCACCCCGACCGTGGCAGGCGCCAAGGTCGTGGGCACCATCGTCGATCACCGCAAAGACAAGAAGGTGATTGTGTTCAAGCGCAAGCGCCGCAAGGGCTACCGCAAGACCCAGGGACACCGCCAGCAACGCACGCTGGTAAAGATTGAATCGATTAGCGCGTAACGAAAATGGCACATAAAAAAGCAGGCGGCAGCAGCCGCAACGGACGAGACTCAGCTGGAAAACGCCGCGGCGTCAAGAAATTCGGAGGTGAGCTGGTGAAGGCCGGAAACATCCTGGTCCGCCAAGTGGGCTCCACCTTCCACGCCGGCAATAATGTGGGCACCGGAAAGGACTACACCCTGTTTGCGTTGGCCGACGGATACGTCCAGTTCCGCCAGGGCGGGTCCAAGAACCGCAAGTACATCCATATTGTTCCAGCGCAAGCTGAGGTCGCCGGCGCCTGACATGGCGGTCAAGCCCCGTTCGCTCTCCGGCATCAAGCCTTCAGGCACCCCGCACCTCGGGAACTACCTGGGAATGATCAAGCCGGCGCTGAAGCTTCAGGAGACGCATGAAACCTTCTACTTCATCGCCGACTACCATGCGCTGACAACCCTGCGCGAACCAGGGTTGCTTGCCGACTACTCCTACGACCTGACGGCCATCTTTGCGGCCCTGGGAATGGACTTCCAGGCCAATACCTTTTTCCGTCAGTCTGACCTCCCTGAAGTCACAGAACTCACCTGGCTCATCTCCTGCGTCACCTCCAAGGGACTGATGGACCGGGCCCATGCCTTCAAAGACGCTCAGACCAAGGATTCGGACGTCAACATGGGGCTGTACTGTTACCCCGTCCTGATGGCGTCAGACATCCTCATCTACGACTCCCACGTCGTCCCGGTGGGAAAAGACCAGAAGCAGCACCTCGAAATCACCCGCGACATCGCCCAGCGCTTCAACCACCTTTACGGCGAGACCTTTGTGGTTCCGGAGCCGCTGATTGAGGAGCAACTGGCCGTGATTCCGGGGCTGGACGGACGGAAGATGAGCAAGTCCTACAACAACGTCATTCCGCTCTTTGCTCCAGAAAAGCAACTCCGCAAGGCGATCATGCGCATTCAGACGGACTCCACACCCGTTGAGGCGCCCAAGGATCCGGACCAGTGCAACGTCTTCGCCCTCTTCAGTTGCTTTGCCGACAAGGCGCAGCAGGCTGAGCTTGCCGAGCGCTACCGCGCTGGGGGCATGGGCTACGGAGAGGCCAAGCAGGCCTGCTTTGAGCTGATCAACGCAGAACTGTCAGACGCCCGGGAACGTTACCAGGACCTCCGCAACGATCTCCCGCATCTGGATGGCCTTCTGGAAGAGGGGCGAGACAAGGCCCGGGCCGTTGCGCGTGGGGTCCTCTCCCGGGTTCGGGAGCGCATGGGCCTGCGCCCAATTCTCTGAAAGTTTTTCTGATTTTCAGAAAAACCCTACCAATTCCCGCTCAAATCCGTTATCTTTCGGCGCATCTCTTGACGTGGGGAATTCCGTTTCACCACTGGCAGATGGGCCTTCCTCTTGCCCTTCTGATGGAACCTCATGCCTGCACTGCTGACCCTCATGCGTAAGGACGTCCCGATGAGACTTCAACGAATCTCCTTCTTGTGGATCCTCTTTTCTCTTCTGCTGACCCTGAGCCCCGTTCAGGCTCAAGAACGCGTATTGAACGTCGCGTGGCCCTACCAGGTTCCTCCGACGGGACACTTCAACACCTTTGCTTCCAACGGTCTGCTGCTGGGTCAGTATCAGGACATTCATGAGCCCCCCCTAGCGGTGCTCAAGTGGGCGTCTGGCGAGTATGAAGGCATGCTGGCCGATTCCTTTGGTTGGGATGCCGATGGCAACTACGTCGTCCGACTGGTGAAGGGTGTGACTTGGAGCGATGGCAGCACGCTGAGCGCAGACGATCTGATGGCCACCTTCCGGATCTTCCAACTCCGAGGCGACACCGTGTGGAAGAGCCTCACAGATGTGGAGAAGGTGGATGCTCAGACGGTGAAGTTTCTCATGGAGGCTCCCTCCAGTTTGGTGGAGCGTCTGATCCTGACCACCAACGTCCGGGCCGCAAGCGTCTACGGAGCCCTCGCAGATCGGGTTACCCAGCTGAGTCCCGGCACCGAGGCGTGGGACAGCCTTTTGAACGAGCTGACCAAGTTCCGTCCGGAGGCCCCTGTGTCGGCCGGACCTTATGCGATTGTGCCTTCGAGCATCAACGAGGCCAATCTGGTGCTGACGCTCAATCCGGGAGGATTTGCCGGAAAGCTGCAGAAGTTTGACTCAGTCCGGATGTGGAATGGCGAGACAGAAGTGGTGACGCCCCTTGTGGCAAATGAGGAGCTGCACTACATCACCCACGGCATTCCGCCCACGACAGAGAAGGTGTTTGACCAGCAGGGCATCGACATTGTGCGCTCTGGCATGAACAACGGCCCTGGGCTGTACCTGAACCACCGTGTCTATCCGTTGGGACGCGTTGAGGTCCGGCAGGCGATGGCCTATGCCATTGATCGGGAGCAAAACGGATACGTCAGCCTCGGTGAGTCCGGAGTGGCGGTGGAGTTTCCCACGGGCATGAGCGATGGCCTTTCTGGCGCTTGGCTGTCTGATGAGACGCTGGAGCAGCTGAATCCGTATGAGTACGACCCCGAGCGGGCGGCTTCGTTGCTGCAGAGCATCGGCTTTGAAAAGGACGGCAACGGCAAGTGGCACGATGACAAGGGCAAGCTGCTCTCATTTGAACTGACCTACCCGCAGGAGTACGCGGATTGGTCCGCTGCTGCAGAAAATGCCGCATCTCAGCTGAATGCGTTCGGGTTTGACATCCAGCTGCGTGGGGTGCAGTTTCAGCAGCACCCGAAGGACATTTATGAAGGGAACTTCCAGCTCGCCGTCCGGAACTGGGGCCTGGGCGATCCGATTCCCGCCCGGAGCTTCCTGCAGGCTTACAACCGCTACAACGGGCAGGGTGAGCTGGCAGGTGAGCAAGGCGGTGGCATGGGCTTCAAGATGAACGTCACCTACAGCGGTGGACAGCTCAACGTCTTTGACGCCTCGAATGCAAGTGCTGAAGGCGTGAACCGGCAGGCGCAGGCCAAACTGGTGGCGCAGCTGGCCCTTTCGTACAACGAGCTGCTGCCAGCGATTCCCCTCTGGGAGCGGTACACGAACAATGCACTGAACCGCAAGTTCCTCCAGGTTCCGTCTGAAGACAACCCCATCTACGCGAATTTTGGGGGCGGCACTGATAACTGGATGTCGTACCTGATCCTGACAGGAGGCGTGGCTCCGGCCCAGTAAGCTCAGAGGGGCCGGAGTCCTTCTGGCCCTGACGCCCTCCTTCCCACCTCACTCGGTTGATCCGACTGCATGCCCACGTTGCTCAAGAGCTACACCTTCCGGGTCCTCGTTCAAGCGGTGTTTACCATTTGGGCGGTGACGACCTTCACGTTTGTGCTGGTCCGGTTGATGCCTGGGAATCCGATTGAGATCCTGGTGGAGCAGATCCTCACCAATGAGGGAATTGCTTACTCGGAAGCCTATGACCGGGTGGCGGCAAGCTTTGACCTCGATCCGGATGCGTCGGTGATGGATCAGTACCTAGGGTGGCTGGGAGACCTGGCACGACTGGACCTAGGGACCTCGATCACGTCTCCCGGAACCAAGGTTTCTGATGAGATCATCCGGTTTTTGCCCTGGACGGTGTTTGCGGTGGGCACGGGGCTGCTCTTCAGCTTTGTCCTTGGCATCTTGCTGGGCATGGTGATGGCCTACTACCGAAACTCCTCCCTCGACTACTTGCTGTCGCTGTTTGCCTCCTTCATGACCGGCATCCCGAACTACATCTGGGGCCTGTTGATTGTGATTGTGCTGGGGGTGCAGTTCCGGTGGTTCAACGTGGGGGCGGTTCGAGGAACCTACGATCCAGGCCTGGAGCCGGGGCTGAACCTGCCTTTCCTCATCAGTGCCTTTCAGCACGCCCTGCTGCCGATCATCACCTACGTCGTCAGCGCCTTGGGCGGGTGGATGCTCAACATGAAGAGCAGCACCATGGGGGTGCTCAATGAGGACTACGTCAACGTTGCTGAAGCCCGGGGACTGCGGGACTCCCGCATCATTACCGCCTATGTGGGACGCAATGCCGCGCTGCCCCTCTTCACGCAGCTTACGATCAGCATCGGCTTTGTCTTGGGAAGTGGCGTGGTGATTGAGGAAATTTTTGTTTACTGGGGCCTCGGGCACTACCTCTTCCAGTCGATCACGGTCCGGGACTACACCTCGATGCAGGGAGTGTTTCTTATTTTGACGATGACGGTGGTGCTGGCCAATGTGCTGGCCGACCTCACCTATGGCCTGCTGGATCCGCGGGTTCGTGTTTCAGGAGAGCGGTAATCGTGTCATCCGGACTCCGTCGATTCCTCGTCCTCTTTCAGCAGATCCGGGCCAACCGTGCGGGCTTCATTGGTCTGCTGGGTTTGGTGGCCTACTTCATCCTCACCTTCATCCTGCCCTACTTTGTCCCGTTTGATGACCAACCCAAGCTGGATGAGATCACTGCGCCTCCGGGCGCACGGTTGCAGCTTGCGGTGCATCGAGACCATGCGGAACGCTTCCGGACCCTAGAGGACCTCGCAGGAGAAACCGTTGGCGTTGTTAGTCAAACCGGGGGAAAGCTCTTCCTAGAGGCGTATCAGGAAACAACCGACACTCCACCGAAGGCCAAACGTTACCGCTGGCGGAGTCGCATCTCTGGGCCCGGAATTGAGGCTGCACTGAAGGATGTGGCCAACCAGAAGATTGCTGCCACGCTGATCTTCTCCCAGGCGTGGGAAGAGGCGGTGCAGCAGGCGGAGGATCCGGAATTTCAGCAGCTGATTCAGGAAAACGTGGTGATCTCCAATCCCACCTTGGGGCCGGTGTCGCTGCTGGGAACAGACACGCAGGGACGGGACATTGCGTCTCACATCGTCCACGGAGGACGGGTTCTCATCCTGACGGCGCTGCTGGGGGGGATTCTCTCCACGGTACTGGCGGTGTGTTTGGGGTCGCTGGCAGCGCTGTTCGGAGGCATGGTGGATCAGTCGCTGACGGCGCTGACGAACCTGTTTTTGGCGATCCCACGGTTTCCGTTGCTGGTGGTGCTGGCCGGGTTGATTTCGTTTGAGAACACGCTGCTGCTGGGGGTGTTGATTGGGCTCTTGGGGTGGCCGGCGCTGATGCGTGCCATTCGGGCGCAGGTCCTGAGTCTCCGAGAACGAGACTTTGTGGAAGCGGCACGTTCGCTGGGACTCGGCACCCCGCACATCATGTTCCGGGAGATCCTCCCCAACATGATCAGCTTTGTGGCCATCAACCTGATCTTTGCGATCACCTCGGCGATGTATGAGCAGATTGGCTTGGTGGTGCTGGGGCTGGCTCCGATCAACGACTACACCTGGGGCATCATGCTCTTCTTTGGACGCACGCGGGGGACGCTGTTCAATCCCGATGGCATCAGCATGGCGCTTTCTCCGGTGCTGGCGATTGCGCTGTTTCAGGTGTGCCTGGTGCTGTTTGCACGAGCGCTGGAAGAACTGTTTGACCCCCGTCTTCGAGGCAAGTAACCCATGTCGGCTCTTCCGGAAAATGTCGTGCTCGACGTTGAGGCCCTTTCCATCATCTATCAGGCGGAACGCGGAAACGTGCTGGCGACCAACAACGTGTCCTTCCGGCTGCACCAGAATGAAGCCCTGGCGCTGATTGGTGAGAGTGGAAGCGGCAAGACAACGGTGAGCCTTTCCCTCATCCGCAAGCTGCCACAGAACGCTCAGATCCTGGCAGGCTCCATCCGGCATCAGCACCAGCAGAACCTCCAGGAGGTCCTCAAGCTGAGTGCCCGTCAGCTCCGGAGCTTCCGCTGGCAGGCCTGTTCCATGGTGTTTCAAGGCGCTCAGAATGCGTTCAATCCGGTCCTCACCGTGGCCCAGCACTTTGAAGACACTGCTCAGGCGCATGGCTGGACGGACCGCAAGGAGATCCGGAAGCGGTCCCTGCGGCTCCTGGAGCTGGTGCGGCTGGATCCTGAGCGGGTGTATGAGTCGTACCCTCATGAGCTGAGCGGAGGCATGAAGCAACGGACCCTGCTGGCGCTGGGGGTGCTGCTGCAGCCACAGATTGTCATTCTGGATGAACCGACCACAGCCTTGGATATTCTGACGCAGCGGGCGCTGATTGAGGTGCTCCGGGAGATGCAACGGATGCTGCAGTTCAGCATCATCTTCATCAGCCACGACCTTTCCCTAGCCGCTGAGATGGCAGACACGGTTGCGACCATGTATGCAGGAGAGATCGTGGAGATAGGCGGCGTTCATGAACTGTTCTACCGGTCGCAGCACCCGTACACCTATGGGCTGCTGTCGTCGGTTCCGAAGCTAGATCCGGGGAAGGACGAGCTGTTCAGCATCAAGGGATCGCCCCCAAACCTGATCGACCCGCCTCCGGGGTGCAAGTTTCACCCACGCTGCGCCTTTGCGTCCGAGCGCTGTCACCGTGAGGCTCCCGTGCTTCAGCAACGGGCCCAACATCAGGTCGCCTGCTGGCATCCGGAAGCGGTGAAGCAGGCACAGAAGGAGTCGGCATGACGGCTCTGATGCGTCTGGAAAAGGTGTCTCGCTCCTTCCGCAAGGGGAAGGTGCTGGTTCCGGTGCTGCAGGAGGTCTCGCTGGAGGTCAACCCACTGAAGTTCCTCTGCCTAGTCGGGGAAAGTGGCTGCGGCAAGACGACCACCGGCAAGATCTTGGCTGGACTGCTGCCTCCATCAGAAGGGCAGATCTACTTTCAGGGAGAAGACGTGACGACCCTCAGTCCAGCAGCCCTGAAGGAGTACCGTCGCTCGGTGCAGATCATTCATCAGGACCCTTATGCGTCCCTGAATCCGGTGCACACGATTTTCCAGATCCTCAGCTTTCCCCTGCTGCACCACAAGCTGGTCCGGAACCGTCAAGCGGCGCGAGACCGGGTCGCGGAGCTGCTGGAGCTGGTGGACCTGACCCCGGTGGCTGATGTGATTGACAAGTACCCTTACCAGCTCAGTGGTGGCCAGCGTCAGCGGGTCAGCATTGCTCGGGCGCTCACGACCAATCCCTCGCTGATTGTGGCCGATGAGTCGGTCAGCATGGTGGACGTTTCGATCCGGATTGGCCTGTTGCAGATGATGATGCGGCTTCGGGATGAGCTGGGGGTGACCATTGTTTTCATCACTCATGACCTGGCCCTGGCCAAGTACTTTGCCTGGGAAGGGCAGATTGCGGTCATGTACCTGGGACGGATTGTGGAGGTGGGGGCAACTCCGGAACTGATCGCGCAACCGCAGCACCCCTACACCCAGGTCCTCCTTTCGGCAATTCCGGAACCGGACCCAGAGAAGACCCGGAACAAGCAGCACATCCGGCTCCGGAGCGAGGACATTCCACGACTCACGGAGCTGCCGTCCGGATGCACCTTCCATCCGCGTTGCCCGTGGTACGTTCCCGGGGTGTGCGATCAGGACGTTCCGCAGCTGGCGGCGCCTCCGGGGCACCAGGTGCAGGTTGCGTGTGCGCCCCTGCTCCGTGGACAGGCCCTGCAGCGGTTTGCCTCTCCTCCTCAAGACGATGGCCCCTGACCTCCTGAAGGCCTTCTTTCGAGCCGGATGGTTTGTGGCCGGAACCTCCTTCATCCTGCTTTTTGTAACAGACCCCGACAGTGCCGAATTTGCCATCAGCGTCGTTTCGCTGGGGATTGGGCTTTGCCTGTTGGGACTGGTTGCTCTGGTGACCTGGTTGGGGTCACGTTAGCCAAAACGGAAACCTGTGACACACCATTCCTCCCTCATTCACCCGGAACTGGACGGCCGCCCCATTGTGTTGGAAGGCGGGCGCCAGGGGGCTCTGCTGCTGCATGGACTGACGGCGACCCCAGTAGAGGTCCGGGCCCTTGCAGAACACCTGCACCAGCAGGGCTGGAGCGTCCGTGGCCCCTTGCTTCCAGGACACGGCACCACGCCTGCAGACCTGAACCGGACCACCCGACGAGACTGGCAGCAGGCGGTGCAGCGTGAATATGACGCTCTGCGGGCCCAGTGCGACCACGTGATTCTGATCGGTGAGTCCGCCGGTGGGTTGCTGTCGCTGGACCTGGCGACCCGGCATCCGGAGATCCGGGCTGTGGTTGTGCTGGCGCCCGCGTTACGGCTCGCTCGTCCCTGGTGGGAGCAGGGGCTGATGTTTGCGGCGGCGCCTTTTGTGGAGTCGGTTCCGAAGCAGGCGTCCAGCAAGGAGGAGTCTGGATGGCAAGGGTATGCGGTGAATCCCCTCCGGGCGGGCTGTGAGTTGGTTCGCCTGCAGGGAGAGGTTTGGGGAAACCTGCCCCGGCTTCAGCAGCCCCTGCTGGTCTTCCAAGGCGGGCAGGACACCACCGTGGCCCCTGCGTTTGCAGCAAAGCTCCTGCAACGGGTCTCCTCTGGAATGAAGCAGATTCGCTGGTTTCCCGAAGCAGGGCATGTTTTACTGCTGGAGAGTGTTGCAGACGTGGTTCTGCATGAAATTGATGCCTTTCTTGCCTCTCTTGATGGAACGTGACCGCAATGGACCTAGACCTGAATGCCGTAAAGGCGCAGCTGTTTGAGCACCCCGTTTACCAGACCGTCACCAACGAAGCTCAGCTTCAGCACTTCATGCGCTCCCACGTGTTTTCCGTGTGGGACTTCCAGTCTCTGCTGAAGGCGTTGCAGATGCAGCTGACCGGAGTGACAGTGCCGTGGCAACCGACAGCGGATACGGAGGCCCGTCGCCTGATCAACGAAATTGTGCTGGATGAGGAGAGCGCGCCTCATCCGGAAGGCGGGTATGCCTCGCACTTTGAGCTGTACCGGGACGCGATGCGCAAGGCCGGGGCCGACTGTGCGCCCATTGACGCCTTCCTGGCGCAGGTGGCTTCAGGGACTCCGATTCTCGAGTTGCTGGATCAGCAGGACCTTCCGGTTGGCGCAGTCGCGTTCATGCGGACAACCTTTGAGATCATTGCAGGGGGAAAGCTGCATGAGGCCGTTGCTGCCTTCGCCTTTGGACGGGAAGACATCATTCCGGGAATGTTCCAGAAGCTGGTTGGGCAGCTGGCCGAGTCGAATCCGGAACGCTGGGGACTCTTTCGGCATTACCTAGATGAGCACATTCACCACGACGAAGAACGGCATGGGCCGATGGCGCAGGCGATGCTGAAGCGGGTGTGTGGGGCTGATGAATGGAAGTGGCAGGAAGCCCAGCGGGCGGCCCAACGGGCACTGGAAGCACGGTTGCGCTTCTGGAATGACCTAGAGGCGGAACTGACGGTTCGGCAGGCGGCCTAACCGAGCCAGCGCTTGCGGCGTCGGTAGTGTTTCACATCCCGGAAGCTCTTGCGACCGTCGCCGCTCACTCCCAGATAAAACTCTTTAACGTCATCATTCTCCCTCAGGTGGGCGCCTTCCCCATCCATGACCACGCGGCCATTTTCGAGGATGTAGCCGTAGGTGGAGTACCGCAGGGCAATGTTCGTGTTCTGCTCTGCCAGAAGAAAGCTGACCCCCTCCTTCTCATTGAGACTCTTCACAATCTCAAAGATTTCCTCAACCAGCTGAGGAGCCAACCCCATTGACGGCTCATCCAGCAGAATCATCTTGGGCCGGGACATCAGGGCCCGTCCAATTGCGATCATCTGCTGCTCTCCTCCAGAGGTGTATCCGGCTTGAGACGAGCGGCGGACCCGGAGGCGTGGGAAGTAGTCGTAGACCATCTCAAGGTCCTGCGCAATGGCACCTCGTCCGTCACGACGGGTGTAGGCACCGGTGAGCAGGTTCTCTTCAGTGGTCAGGTGCCCGAACACGTGCCGCCCCTCCATGACCTGAATGCAGCCTCGCCGGACCAGGTCATTGGGTGTGAGGGCATCCACGCGGCTGCCCTCAAACTCAATGGACCCCTTGGTGACCTCCCCCCGTTCCGCACGGAGCAGGTTGGAGATGGCCTTGAGGGTGGTGGTCTTTCCGGCGCCGTTGGCGCCCAAGAGCGCAACAATGCTTCCCTGAGGGACCTCTAAGGAGACCCCCTTGAGGACCAGGATGACGTGGTTGTAGATGACCTCGATGTTGTTCACCGAGAGCAGGGTCGACGTCGCGGCTTGGGGAGCAGCACTCATGGGCTCATTGGCTTCGGAGGTGTTTCGGAGCCCGGAGGCTCCGAGACGGGGTTACATGCAGTTGCTCTTGGGCGCGATGCCATTTTCGTTGGCATACGCCATGGAGTCCTGCTCAATCAGCGGATCAACCACAGCAAGGTCTGGCGTCATGAACTCCGTCACCAGGTTCCACTGCTGTGCCTTGGCATCCCACTGCTGCACAGCGGCTTCCCGCGGACCCGCATGGTTGGCGCAGGAGATGCTGACGGGAGAAGCGAAGCCTTTCAGCCCCAGCTCCGTCCAGCGTGCTGCGGAGATGGAAAGTTGCTCCAGACCATCACGCATGTGGGTGCCGCGGATCTCCTTGGTGCCGTGGATTTCCATGGCCTTGCGGATGGCCTCAGCGACATAGACCGCCTGCAGGACGCCTCGTCCGTAGAGGACCTCACCGATGCGGTCTCGCTCACCCGCGCCCTTGCCCGTGTCATAGACGAGGGTTCGGATTTCATCGAAGAGCGGGAAGTCGCGGCGCGGCGCGGTGAAGGCTCCGGAGAGGTAGCCGTCTGCGTCTGCACCAGCGGGCAGAACGTCATTCTCGGATCCGGACCACCAGATGCCGATGAAGCGGTCCATGGGGAAGCGAACGGAGGCGGCTTCCTTGATGGCCACCTGGTTCATCACGCCCCAGCCCCACATCAGGACCCAGTCCGGGCGTCCACGACGGACCTGCAGCCACGTGGCCTTCTGCTCCTGTCCAGGGTGATCCACCGGCAGCAGTTGCAGCTCAAAGCCGTGCTTGCTGGCCAGGGCTTCCAGAGTCCGGATGGGCTCCTTCCCGTAGGCGGAGTTGTGGTAGACCAGCGCGATCTTCTTGCCGCGGAGGTTGTTCATGCCGCCTTCTTTTTCACCAATGTACTTGATGAAGATGGAGGCGCCGTCCCAGTAGGTGCCGGGGAAGTTGAAGACCCAGGGGAAGACCTTCCCGTTGGCAGCAGAGGTGCGTCCGTATCCAAGGGAAAGGACGGGGATTTGGTCCACGCTCGCTTTGGGAATCAGCTGATAGGTGATTCCAGTGGAGAGGGGGTTGTACACCAACGCTCCGGACGGAGGGGTGTTCTTGGTGTTTTCGTAGCACTCCACCCCTTGCTGGGTGTTGTAGGCGGTTTCGCAGGGGACCAACTTGACGGGCACCCCGTTGATGCCACCGTCTCGCTCATTGAGGAGCGTGAAGTAGTCGGCAAAGCCATTGGCGACCGGAATGCCATTCGGGGCATACGGACCGGTACGGTAGTCGAGGCTCGGGACCACCAGCTCGTAGGCGTGGGCACTTACCAGCGTAAGCGGCAGGGCGACCGTCGCCAGAGCAACCCGCAGGAATCGCTGCTTCAGGTTCATGGTTTTCTCTCCTAAGGAAGGTTGCGCTTCCCCTCCCGCTCCCTCAGTAGGGAAACGGCCAGAGGCGAAGCTTTTCTTTCATGATCTGCCAGAGCCGCGCAAGTCCGTGAGGCTCGACGATCAAGAAGGTGACAATCAAGATGCCCATGACCATGATCTCAACGTGCTTTGCGGTCACAACCTCCACGCCAATGCCACCGACAAGGAAGTTTTTCAGCAAAATGGGCATGAGGACCATGAAGGCGGCTCCGAGGAAGGAGCCCAGCACGGTTCCCAGTCCACCGATGATGATCATGAAGAGGACATAGAAGGATTGGTTGATGCTGAAGGCTTCTGTGACCTCAGCAGCACCCAACCAGACCGAAAAGTACAGCGACCCCGCCATGCCGACGTAAAAGGAGCTGACGGCAAAGGCGGACAGCTTGGTATGCAGTGGGCGGATGCCGATCAACTCCGCGGCAATGTCCATGTCCCGGATGGCCATCCAGGAACGACCAATGCGGCCCCGGACAAGGTTCTTGGCGACCAGCGCAAAGACGAGCGCAAAGAACAGGCAGAAGAGGTACCGTGCCTCCGGGGTGGCTTCAGGTCCGGTGATCTGTATGCCAAAGACTTCCATCCGGGTGGCATTAATCTGACCGGTGGCGTTGTAGTTGAAGAACCAGCCCACCTTGTTGAACAGCCACACTAAGAAGAACTGAGCCGCGAGTGTGGCCACAGCCAGGTAGAAGCCCTTGATGCGCAACGAAGGCAACCCAAAGAGCACTCCAACACCGGCAGTGACAAATCCAGAGAGGATGACGATGAGAATGAAATTCATGTCCGGAAAGGCCGTCATCAGCTTGTAGGTCGCATAGGCGCCAACCGCCATGAAGGCGCCGGTGCCCAGGCTGAGCTGACCGCAGTATCCGGTGAGGATGTTGAGGCCAATGGCCGCAAGCGTGAAGACCAGCAGAGGAATGAAGACGGCATTGGCCCAGTAGTCATCAATCAGCATCGGCACTCCGGCCACGGCAAGCACCGCCATCAGGCTGAGGAAGACCCGGTCCTGAAAGATCGGAAAGATCGCCTGGTCATCACTGTAGCTGGATTTGAACTGTCCAGATTCTCGGTAGATCATGATTCAGACCCGTTCAATGATGCGCTCCCCAAAGAGTCCTTGGGGACGGAACAGCAGGAAGGCCAAGGCGAGCATGTAGGCAAACCAGTTCTCCAGCGCGCCGCCTACATAGGGTCCCGCGTAGATTTCAGCGAGTTTTTCGCCCACTCCGATGATGAGCCCTCCAATGATGGCCCCTGGCACCGAAGTGAAGCCTCCGAGGATCAGAACGGGTAACGCCTTGAGGGCAATGAGGGAGAGAGAGAACTGCACGCCCGATTTCGAGCCCCACATGATGCCGGCAACCAGTGCGACAATGCCCGCGACTGACCAGACGATGACCCAGATGGCGTTGAGGGAGATGCCCACGGAAAGAGCCGCTTGGTGGTCATCGGCAACAGCCCGCAAGGCCCGGCCGATTCGTGTCTTTTGGAAGAACACCGCCAAGACGGCCACCAAGACTGCAGCGGTGATGGCTGCCACCACCTCGAGCTTCTCAATGTACAGTCCGTAGTTATCAAGCAGAAAGTCTGAGGCGCCTTGCGGCAGTCCGATGTCCAGGGGCTTTACGTCGGAACCAAAGAGGATGTCACCGACCCCCTCAAGAACATAGGCCAGTCCAATGGTCGCCATGAAGAGGATGATCGGATCCTGATTGACGAGGTGCCGGAGCACCAGTCGCTCGATGAGCCAAGCGACTCCAATCATGACGACCACCGTCAGGAGGATGCCGAGCCAGACCGGAAGGGTGAACCCGAACAACGCATAAACCCATCCATCTTCAGAGATGAAGTCAAACAGGGCCAGGGCGGCAAACAGGCAGAGGACCCCCTGTGAGAAGTTGAAGACCCCGGACGCCTTGAAGATGAGCACAAAGCCCAGCGCCACTAGGGAGTACATCACTCCCGCCATGAGGCCGCTGATGAGGGTTTCGAAAAAAAACAGCAATTCCATAAAAGTCTCCGTTCCTGGGCTCAGTCGTGGCTGACACCCAGGTAGGCGTCAATCACCTCTTGGTTGGAGCGGACTTCGTCGGGCGGGCCGTCAGCGATCTTGCGACCGTAGTCCAAAACCGCCACTCGGTCTGAAATGTCCATCACGACCCCCATGTCATGTTCGATGAGCACCATTGTGGTGCCGTACTCTTCACTGATGTCGAGGATGAAGCGACACATGTCCTGCTTTTCCTCGACGTTCATGCCTGCCATGGGCTCGTCGAGCAGAAGCAGGTCAGGTTCCATGGCGAGCGCGCGTCCCAGCTCCACCCGTTTCTGCAGCCCATAAGGAAGGCGCCCGACCGGAATCTTCCGGATGGCTTGGATTTCTAGGAAGTCGATGATCTCTTCCACCTTCTGCCGGTGCACCAGCTCTTCCTCTCGGGCAGGACCCAGGTGCAGCGCCTGCCAGAAGATGTTGCGCCGCATCTTCAGCAACCGTCCGGACATGATGTTGTCCAGTGTGCTCATGCCCTTGAAGAGCGCCACGTTTTGGAAGGTCCGGGCAATGCCCTGCTTGGCAGCCTCGTAAGGACGCATGCGCTTCCGGTGGGTGCCCCTGAAGGTAATGGCACCCTCTTGTGGATGGTAGAAGCCGTTGATGACGTTGAGCATCGACGTCTTTCCAGCTCCGTTGGGACCAATGATGGAAAAGATTTCGTGCTTGCGGACGGAAAGGCTGATGTCGGTGAGCGCGTTCACGCCTCCGAAAGACAGGCTGATGTGGTCCACGCTGAGCAGCGTTTCTCCAATGCCGCGTCGGTGTTCACTCATGCGGCCGCCTTGAGGGGCTCGGTGACGCGTTTGCAGTCACAGATGGCGAGGTCGGCCTTGAGGGTTCCTTTGCGCCCGTCCTCAAAGGTGATCAGGGATTCGATCTGGCAGCGTTTCTGAGCCGGATCATACAGCGCCTGAATGAGGGTTCCGTAGCGTTCGTCGACAATGTTGCGACGGACCTTGCTGGTCCGGGTCAATTCTCCGTCATCGGCATCCAGCTCCTTATGCAGCAGCAGGAACCGGGCGATCTGGGAGCTGCGGAGTTTCTCGTCTCGGGCGAGGTCGGCGTTGACGGATTCAACGCACTCCTGAATGAGCTGATAGACCTCTGTCCGGGCGGAAAGGTCGGTGTAGCCGGAGTAGGCGAGCCCGTTGCGTTCCGCCCAGTTCCCAACCGCATTGAGGTCAATGTTGATGAAGGCGGTGGCAAAGTCGCGTCCATCTCCAAAGCAGACGGCGTGCTTGATGAAGGCAAAGAACTTCAGCTTGTTCTCCACGTACTTGGGCGCAAACAGGCTGCCATCGCTCATGCGTCCGACATCCTTAACACGGTCAATGATCTTCAGGTGCCCTTCGTTGTCGAAGAAGCCGGCATCTCCGGTGGCGACCCAGTTGTCAGGGGTCTTGGTCTTGGCGGTCGATTCCGGGTTCTTGTGGTAGTGCAGGAAGACCCCGGGACTCCGGTAGAAGACCTCTCCGGAATCGTCAATGCGGACCTCAATTCCCGGAATGGGAGGGCCCACGGTGTCGGAACGGACCTGCCCATTGGGCTGCGCGCAGATGAAAACGGAGGCCTCTGTTTGTCCGTAAAGCTGCTTGATGTTGATGCCAAGGGCCCGGAAGAAGGCGAACAGCTCCGGACCAATTGCTTCTCCGGCGGTGTAGGCAACACGGATGCGGTTGAGGCCCAGAACGTTTTTCAGCGGTCCGTAAATCGTGAGTTCGCCGAGGGCATAGAGGAGGCGGTCGGAGAAGGAAACGGGGTTGCCGTCGAGGATGTCGGTGCCGCACCGGCGGGCGACCTTCATGAAGGTGTTGAAGAGCCAACGCTTGAAGCGTCCGGCGTCCTCAATGCGGATCATCACCTGGGTGAGCATCCGCTCATAGACCGAAGGCGGCGCAAAGTAGTAAGTGGGGCCGATCTCCCGGAGGTCGGTGAGCACGGTCTCAGGACTCTCAGGGCAGTTGACGCAGAAGCCACAGACGTAGGCCTGTGCAATGGAGAAGACGTTGTCACCGACCCAGGCCATGGGAAGGTACGCGAGGGTCTCCTCGGCGTCTGTCAGGAAGTCGAAGGTCTTTCCGACCTGTCCACTGAAGATCAGGTTGTCGAAGCTGAGGGCCACGCCTTTCGGGAGCCCGGTGGTGCCAGAGGTGTACAGCAAAATGGCCGTGTCTGCCCCGGTTCCTTGAGCCACCTCGGTCTCGAAGAAACCGGAGTTGGCCTGCAGGTAGGCCGCGCCTTGACTCTGAACCGCCTGAAACTGGTGAAGGAAGGGCTGGTCGTAGTGCCGCATGCCCCGGGTGTCTTCGTAAATGACGAACTCCAGCTGCGGACAGCGGTCCTTGACCTCCAGCATTTTGTCCGCCTGTTCCTGGTTCTCCACCACGGCAAAGCGCACGTCCGCATTGTTGAGGACGTGGATCATTTCCTCGGCAACGGAGTCTTGGTAGAGGGGAACGGGGAGGCCTCCCACTGCTTGGGCGGCGACGATGGTCCAGTAAAGGTGAGGGCGATTGTCTCCTACGATCGCGACGGCGTCTCCACGTCGCAATCCAAGGGAAACCAGGCCCGCTGACAGCTGTGCCACCTCTTCTCGAGTCTGAGACCAGGTCCACGTTTGCCAAATGCCCAGGTTCTTCTCACGATAGGCTGGGCGCGAGCCACGCTGCTGCGCGTGCTCCAACAGGAGCTTCGGGAACGTGTCCGATCCGGACGTTCCGACGGGCTTCACAAGATTTTCCTCCAAGGTGTAAAAAAGAAGCGAGACGCTAAAAGTGGATTTGATTGTTCCTCATAGCGACCAAAAAGCAAGAGGTTTTGCGGAGACCCCGTGACTTTTTCTAAAACCGGGCCATTTCTGCAGATGAGTGGAATAAGGAGTGCATGTTGGATTCGTCGCCAAAGTGCATTCATTGTGTTTTTTGTGGGTGATTGCAACTTTGGTATTTTTTTACTCAAAACGGAGTCGGTTCCATGAAGTTTACTCGCCTCTTCTCGGCGGCCCTCCTTGGGCTTGCCCTCAGTGCTCCGGCCCATGCCGAGAGTCGCCTGCGCCTCAGCACCGCCCTCAGCACTTCCAGCGAAGACCCCTCGCTGGGACAGCAAACACTGAAGTATAGGTCGTCGGGAACTTTGCTTGCTACGGCGTCGGCAGAAGATCGAAAAGACACGCAAACAGTGGGAGGAAACACAATCCAGTACATAACAGAAGGGGGCTGGGTTGTGGGAGTGCATCAGCACACGAATGCCTTCAAAACAGCGGCTTTCCAGACAGGCTCTTGGACGTCAACCAGTGCCCTTGATGCGCAAGGTGCAGGGACAAAGGCAGCTACGCTAGCAACTCTTGAAGGAATCTCCAGTAATGGAACTTTACTTGGAAATCGAGAGTCAAAAGGGTACGTTAATTTTTTAGATATTGGTTATCTTTTCGGAGGAGAGACCTTTTCCTTATCAGCGGGATTAGGCTTGCCGTTGCTGGGAAGCAACTCAGAGACGGACATTACCTACACGGTTGCAGGTGCGTCATTGAACGGAGGATTGCTAACGGAAAAAGTAGAGTCTGAAGGAAAGTCAGCACTCTCTTATTTTCTGGATTTTGGTTACCGCTTGGGTGGCGTTGAGCTGCTGCTGGGTTACCGTAGCGTAGAGACCAAGTCTGAGGCTACGGTCGATAGCACTCAGGGACTGGGGAAAATCCTAGATAGCGACACATTTGAATCTGAAGGCAAGCACACCCTGACCACGGTGGGGCTGGGATTTGTCTTTTAGGAGGGCATAAAAAAGCCTCGCCCTCTGGGAGGAGAGCGAGGCAACAGAGTTCTTTTCAGGAGGGAAGTGTTACGGTTTCTGGCTGGCCCATCCGAGCCCGAATCCGAGGAGCATCAAGGTCCCTCCGATCCCTGCCATCAAACCGGCGACGGCCATTCCCAACTGCAGGGTGGAAGCGGTGACCGTGCCAACTCCCAGTTCTGCAATCAAGCCGTGAGCGGTTCCCGACCAAGCCATTTCGCGGGCGGGACCTTCCAGCGGGTGCATGCGGTCAAATCCGGTCCAGTACCGTCCTTCCACCGGGAACTTGTGCACACCCGCCGAGTACACCTTTCCTTTGTATTCCATACTCTTGGGCAGGGTCACCGTCTGCGTCCCATGCAGCACGTGGTAACCGATGGTGGCCATCTGATACATGTACTCGGAGGCGGTATTGACCAGCGGATCCTTGGGATCAAATTCCGAGGCAACCACAGGATAACCCCACTCTTCCGTCAGCAGCTTCATGATGGCCTGAGCGCCTTCCGCTTTCCCACGGTCAATGAGCTGGCCCTGATCATTGTAGGAAAGGGTAACGTTTTGAGCGGCGCTAAAGGACTGCAGGGACTGGTAGCCTTCTTGTATCTTCGTGTACGCAAAAACGGCTCCGATCACAAAGGCAAATCCAACCAGTGCAATCAATTGTCCGAGCTTCTTGAAACGTTCCATAAGACTCCTTGCTGAAATCCCAAAAAAGGGGGGTTCATTCATCAGTGGGGGGAGCACCAATGAAGTTGTCTACAGGATAACGTTGGCGAAGCAGATGCCTATGCGCAAAACCGCTTACGTACTGCTACGGACAAAAGTGCCAGCCGCGCGTTGATCGAGTCACGATTCCAAGCGCACCTGCACTGCGGCCGCGTGCGCAAATAGCTGCTCCTCTTCAGCAAAGCGGATGATCGCAGGCCCCTGACGGCGCAGGCGCTCCGGAGAGTAGCTGAGGACAGAGCTGGTCTTGACAAAGTCCTCCACGCCTAGTGGCGAGGAGAACTTGGCACATCCGGAAGTGGGCAGGGTGTGGTTGGGCCCCGCAAAGTAGTCTCCAACAGGCTCCGGCGTGTGAGGCCCCAAGAAGATGGCCCCGGCGTTTCGGATGCGGTGCAGGTCCTCCATTGGGTTTTGGGTGAGGACTTCAAGGTGCTCTGGAGCCAACTCGTTGAGCGCGTCGAAGGCTTCTTCCAAGGTGGGTACCACAATGATTGCGGAGCGTGCGGCAAAGGACGCTTCAATGATTTCCCGGCGGGGCAGAGTGGGGACCAGCTCCTTGAGACGCGCCGCGACCGCTTCTGCCTGCTCCGGATGCGTCGTTACCAAAATGGCACCGGCTTCTGGGTCGTGCTCCGCCTGAGAGAGAAGGTCCCGGACTAGGTACTCCACAGAAAGGTCAGCGCGGTCGCAGACAATTAGGATCTCGCTCGGACCGGCAAAGGAATCGATGCCCACACGTCCGTAGACCTGTCGCTTGGCCTCGGCAACATAGGCATTTCCAGGCCCCGTGATTTTGACGACTCGGTCAATCGACTCGGTCCCATAGGCTAGGGCTCCGACGGACTGGGCGCCCCCGATGGCATACAGCTCATCAACGCCACAGAGGGCTGCACTGGCCATCACCAGTGGGTGCGGAAGCCCACTCTCCTTACCCGGAGGCGACACCATGGCAATGCGAGGCACTCCGGCCACCTGCGCAGGAATGACGTTCATCAGCAGCGAAGACGGGTATGCGGCGCGGCCTCCGGGAATGTACACGCCAGCGCTGTCAACCGGGGTGACCTTCCAGCCCAGCACGGTGCCATCCGGATGAAACTCCAGCTCGCTCTCACGCTTCTGACGCTCATGGAAGTCTCGGATGTTGGAAGCTGCTTCCTCTAGCACCTCCCGGAGGTCGGTCGGCAACGCGTCCAACGCCTGCTGCATGGCCGCCTGAGGCACCCGCAGAGCCTCCAGCGTGACCCCGTCGAAGCGCTCGGTGTAGGCCCGAACCGCCGCGTCGCCTTGCTGCTGCACGGCTTTGAGGATGTCCCGCACGGCGTCTGAGACGTCAAAGGTGTTTTCCGTTTCAAAAACCTCACGGAAGGCTGCAAATCCCTGGTAAATCTTAACGTCCATGATCCTGTGGTAGCTAGAGAGAGGAAGGGCCGCGCCGGTTAGTCCACCAGCTGCTCGGCCTCTTGAAAACGGACAGAAACGGTCTTGGAAATTCCGGGCTCTTCCATGGTAATCCCATACAGGCGCTGGCCGATTTCCATCGTTTTCTTATTATGAGTAATTATGATGAACTGCGCATTATCCGTCAACTTCTGGATCAGCCGATTGAAGCGGGAAACGTTCGCGTCATCCAGAGGGGCATCGACCTCATCCAGCAGACAAAATGGGCTCGGTTTGATAAGGAAAATGGCAAAAATCAACGAGATGGCGGTGAGGGCCTTTTCTCCACCTGAAAGGAGGTTCAGGTTCTGAAGCTTCTTGCCCGGAGGCTGAGCGACAATCTCCACGCCAGCCTCCAGCAGGTCCTCTGATTCGGTCAGAACCATCCGGGCCTCGCCTCCTCCAAACAGAGAGGAAAACAGTTCGCCAAACTTGATGTTGATCTGCTCAAACATCTCGCGGAAGCGCTTCCGGGACTCACGGTTGATGTCATGGATGGTGGATTTCAGGTCCTCCACCGCCTGCTGCAGGTCACCGGACTGGGTGGCAATGAAGCCTAGGCGTTCCAGCAAGGTCGCGTGCTCTTCCGGAGCCGTCAGGTTGACGGCGCCCATGGCGTTCATCCGCGCCCGGAGCGAGCGAATTTCGCGGCTCATCTCCTGAAAGTCCTGGGCGTTGTCCGGAACCTGCTTGCGCAGCTCTTCCAGTGGAGACTCGCTGAGTTCGGCAATCTTCTCTTCCCACTGGGTCCGCTGCATGCGGAATTCCGTCAGCTTGATGGAGGCGGCATTGAACTGCCGGTTGGTGTCCTCCAGCCGCCCTTGCTGACCGCGGAGCTGGTCCCGGAGCTCCTCCTGCACAACGTCCTGAGCGGCGTGCTGTCGTGACTCCTCTGCCAGCTCGGCTTGCAGGTCCTGACGTGTCTGCAGGAGCGGGCCAAAGCTGGCGTCAATGTCTTCAATCCGCTGCCGGCTGGTTTCCAGTCTCTGGGCCTCCAGGGTTTGATTGGCGTCAAGCTGTGCGAGCCGCTGCCGAGTGGTTTCCTGCTCACGCTCCACCCGCTGCTGGGTGGCATTCAGTCCGCGGAGCTGCTCCTGAAGTTCCGACCGCCGGACACGCTTCTCCGTCAGGTTTTCACTGAGCGCCTCCATGCGCTGAGACTGCGCCTCAATCTGCTGCTGGTGCACCTCCACCTGCGCCTCTCGGCTCTGCCTCGCTGCTTCAAGCTCCTCCAGCTTCACCTCCACTTCGGCACGGCGCTGCTTGAGGTTTTCCACTTCCTGTCCCAGCCGCTCTAGGTCCTGAAGCACCTCTCGCCGGGCGTGTTCAGCGCGCCGCAGCTCGATCTCCGTGTGCTCAAGCTCCTTGCGGTAGGCCAGCCCATCCAGCTCCAGGGTCCGGAACTGTCCAAGGACCTCCTCTCGCTGGGCACTCAGGGCCTCCTGCTGGTCCCGGAGGGTGTCCAGGATCTGACGTTGGGCGTCCAGTGCCTCTTCCAGGTGCAGGGTGGCCTCTTCCAGTTCCCGGACCTCCTGCTGGCGTTTGAGTACCCCCAGAGCGCTTTCCTGGAGTTTCCCCAGGCGGAGGCTGTTGGCAAACCAGAAGCTGCCTGCGGTGTTGACCCAGTGGGCTGTGGCCTCGAGTGACTGAGGCAGCGCATCCCATTCAGCAGGAGTGGGGTGGATGTTTCCGAAGAAGGCTTCTGCCCACGGACGGACGGACTCAGCAAACCGCAGCTGCGGTGCCACGCTCGGGCCCAACTCTGTGGAGGAAGGGGGAATCAGATCGAGTGGTACGACGTTCAGGCGTCCGAGCTGGTGCTGCTGGCAGAAGCGTTCTAGGGCGGGCAGGTTTTGGGTGCTCCGAACCAGAACCCAGTCAAGCATCTCTGCGAGCACCGGCGCCACGGCCTCCAAGGCCTCCGGGTGTGCTTCAACGGTGTCGGCCAGCAGGCCCACGACCCCTAGGGCTTCGGCGGCTTCCGGATGCTGCTCCAGTTGTTCCAGAAAGGCCCGCGTGCTGTCGCCAAAGCCTTCGTGTTGGAGCTGAATCTGCTGTAGGGACTGCAGGCGCGACCGCTTGGAGTCGAGCTGAATCTGCTGTTCCCGGAGCTGAGTCTCGGCTTGAGTGACCTGAGTGGCCTGCTCCGCCAGCTGGGCGTCCAGGTCGTCCCGCTGTTGCTCAAGGGCTTCCTGCCGTTGCTGCTGGGCTTCGAGTCGGGTTTGCTGTTCCTGCCGTTGCTGCTGAAGCGTGAGGAGGAGGGTTTCTCCGGTTTGCTGCTGGGTGTGCAGCTGAAGGCGTCTCCCTTCCTGCTGCTCCAGCCGTTCGCCAAGGAAGCCCCGTTGGTTGGTCTGGTTGGTCAGGTCCGTGTGCAGCCGCAGCAGGTCCCGCTGGGCAGCCTGAAGTTGCCGCTGGGCCTCCTGAAGGGCTTCGGTCTCGCCAAGGCGTGTGGCCTCAACGGCTTCAACCTCCTCCCGGAGTTGGTCTTCTTGATCGCTCAGGTGCTCGGCTTGAGCAACGGCGGTTTGCTGCTCAACGTCCAGCTCCTGAGCCCGCTGAGTGAGGGTGTGGCGTTCGGTGTCGCGCTGGGCCTGCTGCTCCCGGAGGTTGGCCATGCTTTGCTGCTCCAGGGCCCGCTGGTTTTCCGCCTCCTGGATGCGGCGTTCCTGCTGGTGCAGGGCCTCTCGTTTTTCAGAAAGCCGGGTGCCGCGTTGGACCTGTTCCAGGCTGACCTGCTGCAGACGCATTTCCAGAACCTCCTTTTCGGTCTGCTGGGCCTGCTGCTGCTGTTCTAGGTTGCTCAGGGTCTGCTGCGTCTGGGTTTCCTGAGCTTCCGCCTGAGTCCACTGGAGGAGGGTGTGGTGCAGCTCCAGTGCGGCGCTGCGTTGCTGGAGGTCCAGGTAGATCCGAGCCTTCTCCACCTGATCCCGGAGGGCCTCTTCCTGGTCCTTGAGTTCATTGAGCAGGTCATTGACCCGGAGCAGGTTTTGCTGCGTCTCTTCCAGGCGCCTTTCGGCCGTCTGGCGCTTGGTGCGGAACTTGATGATGCCGGCAGCATCGTCAATGAGGGTTCGGCGTTCAGAAGGCTTGGCGCTCACCATTTCGCCGACGCGGCCCTGTTCAACAATCGAGTAGCCGGTTCCGCCGACACCGGTGTCCATGAACAGCTCCCGGATGTCCATGAGGCGGACGGGGGTTTTGTTGATGAGGTAGGCGCTTTCGCCGCTACGGTAGAGGCGTCGGGTGACGGCGATTTCGGTGTACTCGTGGTACTGTCGGAGGGTGTCGCCCTGGGGATTGAGGAAGGTGAGGGTGACCTCGGCAACGCCGGAGGGCTTCTGGAAGGCGCTTCCGGCAAAGATGACATCCTCCATGGCGCCTCCCCGCAGGTGCCGGGCCCGCTGCTCGCCAAGAACCCAGCGGATGGCATCGACCACATTGCTTTTGCCGCAGCCGTTGGGGCCCACCACAATGGTGATTCCGTTCTGCTGAAACTCCAGCTCCACCGGATGACAAAAGGATTTGAAGCCAGAGGCCTTCAGGCTTTTGAGACGCATGGGCTTGGGGTCGGTTCAGAGGCGGCTGTGGCCAAAAGCCCACAGGCCTGCAGGAACCCGTGGAGGCAGCACCGCCTCCGGGTTCATAGAGGAGGTGACGGTGGTGGCTTAGAACGGAATGTCGTCCTTGATGTACTCCTCGCTGGGGCCGGGATCCGAGACCGCTTCTGTCGCAGAGGCGGGAGCCTGGGCCGGAGGACTGCTTGGAGTCGGGGCCTGGGCTTCAGTCTCTGAGGCGCCTTGGGTGGGACGTCGATCGAGGAACTGCATGATGTTCCCCACGACCTCTGTCCGGTAGTGCTTGACGCCCTGCTGATCGTCCCAGTTGCGGGTCTGGAGTTTGCCCTCAATGAACACCTGTGATCCCTTCTTCAGGTACGACTGTGCAAGGTCGGCCAGGCGGTCGAAGAGCACAATGTTGTGCCACTCTGTGCGCTCCTGAAGCTGTCCGTTTTTGTCCGTCCACCGGTCGGTAGTGGCAATGGAAAAATTGGCCACGGCGCTTCCGCTCTGCGTGTAGCGGATCTCTGGGTCGCGTCCCAGATTGCCGATCAGCATTACTTTGTTGAGGCTAGCCATGGTATCTCGTTGGTTGAGGTTGAAAGGCGGAGTTCGGCCTCTTTTTAACGCAGGGGGTTCAACAAGGAAAGCGCTTTCTTGAACCGCTCTTCAAACGGCGCCTCCGGGTCCAGCTGCCGAAGGAGGGGGAGGACCTCCCGTTCGGCAAACCCCATGTTTTTCAAGGCTGACAGCACCCCATCGGCATCCGGCTCGCTTGCTCCAGGCAGAGGCAGGTCCGTCATAGGGCCAGAGGTCAGGTTGGGCAGCGGGTGCTTCTTGAGCTGGTCCCGCATGTCGAGGCAGAGCTTGGTCGCGGTCTTCTTGCCAATCCCGGGAACCCGACTGAAGGCATCAGCGTCTCCCCGTTCCACTGCGGCCACTAGGTCCGGAGGCGCGAGCGTCGAGAGGGCGGCCAGTGCCATCTTGGGACCCACTCCGGAGGTCTTGATGAGCATCTCAAAGAGGGTGCATTCGTCAGGGCTACGGAAGCCGTAGAGGGTGAGCTCGTCTTCACGGACGTGCGTATGGAGGTGCAGCGTGAGTTCGGCTTCCGGGCGAACCGAGGCCAGCAGCGACTGCGGGGCATGCACGGCGTATCCGACTCCACCGGCGGTCTTGAGCACCAGCCGATCCGCAGCAACACGGAGCACGGAGCCTTCGAGGTAGGCGATCATCTTCAGTAGGGAAACAGTCGGGTTGGCAGAGACGGAAACCCGCGATTGAGAGGTGCGTTTTTACCTGAACCGTGTATGCTGAATGTTTCTGAAAGCGAGAGCAAGCCACATCTCTACTCAATGTCCGGATACACCAAACCATGCTAAACACCAAAATCATCTGCACCATTGGGCCCGCTAGTCACTCCTATGAAATGCTTGAGCGTCTGGCCCAAGCTGGGATGAGCGTTGCACGTTTAAACTTTTCTCACGGTACCCACGAATCTCACGGCGCCATCATTGGGCGCATCAAGGAACTGAACAAGACCCTCAACTACCCCATCGCGATTCTGCTCGACACCCAGGGCCCGGAAATCCGCACCGGCTCCAAGGAAGTGGACCTGCACTGCGGCGACACTGTCCGGGTCACCATGCCTCCGCATGAGGAGCGTGACGGAGAGCTGTTTGTCAACTATCCATTTCTGGTGGAACAGGTGGAGGTCGGCGGCACCATTGCGGTCGACAGCGGTCTGGTGAAGCTGCGGGTCGTGGCCAAGGGCGACAGCCACCTGGACTGTGAGGTGCTGGATCCGGGTTACCTGAAGGCCCGCCGACACATCAACCTGCCTGGCGTTTCCGTCAAGCTGCCTTCCATCACCGAGACCGACAAGAAGGACCTCCTTTTTGGGCTGGAGCAGGACGTGGACGCAATCGCCCTGTCGTTCGTGCGCAACAAGGAAGCGATTCAGGAAGTCCGAGCGCTCCTTGGGGAGTCCGGGAAGCACATCCGCATCATTGCCAAGATTGAAAACCAAGAAGGCGTGGACAACCTAGAGAGCATTGTTCAGGAAGCCGACGGCATCATGGTGGCCCGGGGAGACCTGGGGATTGAGATCGACATGGAGGAGCTGCCGCAGATTCAGCGACGGATTGCGTACCTGTGTGCCACCTACGGCAAACGCCTGATTGTGGCAACCCAGATGCTGGAGTCGATGATTGAGAACCCAGTGCCCACCCGCGCTGAGGTGACGGACATCGCCAATGCCGTCTATGAGCAGGCGGATGCGATCATGCTGTCGGGAGAGACTTCCACCGGAAAGCATCCGGTCCGCTGCGTGGAAACGCTGGCCCGGGTCGCCCGTCGGACGGAACAGTTTCCAGGAGTTCGCTTCACCGACAAGCAGTTCAAGACCAGCAACCGCCAGCACCTAGCAGAAGCGGTGGCGAACATTGCCTCCAACCTACGCATGAAGGGCATTGTGGTGCTCACACGCTACGGTCGAGGCGCCATGTACGTCTCCAACTGGCGTCCCCGGGACATTGGCATCTACGCCTTTACCAACAACGAGAAGACCTACCGGACCATGATCTTCAATCGGGGGGTGCTGCCCTTCCTCCTAGATGAGTTTTCCGAGAATCCAGAGGACAACATCCAGTCGGCGCTGATGCGGCTCAAGCTCAGCGAGCACTTTGTGCCGGGCGACAAGGTGATCATCTTTGCCGACAGCCTCACGCCCGAGGGCTACGTCAACTCCATGCAGATCCGCACCATCCCCTGAGGCACCTCCGGCGTTCCGGAGGGAGCGCTCGCCTTCCCAAATTAACCACACTGCCTGTTTCTTAGGCAGTGTGCTGCTTTCCTGAACACCTTCGACTGACTCTTGATCGAGTAAACTGCTCATTTTATTGATTAAAATGATGGCATGACGCTTGAAGAAGCGAACCGTAGAAACCTGTCACGGCTCCTCTCATGCGTGCTCTCGAACTACTGGAACAGGCCTCCCGGCTCCTCATTCACTCTCAAAACCTGACCCGAGGCCTCAACACCCTACTGTGTTTGATCCAGGATGCTGGGCTGGTGGAAAATCCATTGCTGCTGCTCAGCGACTCCGTGACCCAGCGTTACTTCATTGAGCTGGCCCCTTTTCTTTCCGAAGAGGAGAAGGCGGCACAGAATCGACTCTGGAAGAAGCAGCGGAAGGATTTTCTGGAGTCGCTGCACCACGAGCTCCTGCTGGCCCCGCACGAAATCAACACCGCCATCCTTCCCTTTGAGGCGCCACTGATGCGACCGGGGAAGATGTTCTACTCCTTCCCGCTACGAGGTGGAAACGAGCTTCCGCAGGGCATGCTGTGCGGGTGGCTGGAGCCGCATTCACCATCGTCCACGGTGCAGGCGCTGCGGCTGCTGGCTGGCATGATGACGCTTTCTTTGAAGGCGTACGGCCTCCGGGGACGGGTGATCCGTGAAGTGGAAGCTCCGGATGTTCCGGAGGTGCTCGAAGGAGTGGTCTCTGGAAACAGCCAGATGATCCGTTTGGCAGAGATGGTGCGTCGCATTGCTCCCAGTCGAGCAACCGTGCTGATCCGCGGAGAGAGCGGAACCGGTAAGGAGCTGTTTGCCAGCGCCATTCATCACCATAGCCTTCGACGCAACGCGCCCTTCAAGGTGGTCAACTGTGGCGCCCTCAGCAGCACGCTGCTGGAGAGCGAGCTGTTTGGACACGAAAAAGGCGCCTTCACCGGTGCGACCGGACGGCGTCGTGGCTGGTTTGAGCTGGCTGATGGCGGAACCCTCTTTTTGGACGAGGTGGGCAACACGTCTCTGGAGCTGCAGGCGAAGCTCCTCCGGGTGCTGCAGGAAGGCACCTTTGAGCGGCTTGGTGGGGAAGAGACCGTCACCGTCGACGTCCGGGTGGTCTGCGCAACCAATGCTCCTCTGGAAGCGGCCATTGCCCAGGGAACCTTCCGGGAGGATCTGTTTTACCGCATCAATGTGGTGCCGTTGGAGCTGATCCCGTTGCGCAGGCGCAAGGATGACATCCCGCTGCTCGTCCGGAAGTTCCTAGCAGACTTCAACCAGGAGTACGAGCAGCAGGTGCTGTGTCCGGAAGAAGAACTGCGGCTGCTGGAGCACCACGACTGGCCGGGGAACATCCGGGAGCTGCAAAACGTGGTGCAGTCCGCCTTCCTGATGGCTGAAAACAACCGGCTGGCGATCCGGACCATGCTGGCGACCCACCAGAACTCTGTTCAGCTGCTGGAGCGTCATGAAGAGAAGCTGTCCAAGCCCCCGCCGCCGCTGAGCCTTGAGGAAGAGGAAGTCCGTGCCATTGAGGGGGCGCTGCGGGATTGCCGGGGGGTGCAGCAGCGAGCCGCCAAGCAGCTGGGCATCTCGCTCCGGCAGCTGCGGTACCGCATTGAAAAGTACGGCATCACCGTCCGGAAGATCCGTTGCTGACTCAGGCGCGGTAGAGGTCCGGAAGCCCAATGGCATTCAGCAGGGCTTCTTCCTGAGCCAGCATGGCCTGCGCTTCTTCCTCCGAGCGCTCGTGATCCCATCCGGCGAGGTGCACGCATCCGTGTGCCAGCATCCGCAGCAGCTCCGTCTGCAGGTCCCACCCATACTGCTCTGCTTGACGCTGCACCTGATCCAGCGAGACCGCAAGGTCTCCGACGTGCAGTGATTCCGGATCCTCCTCAAAGTACGACCACGAAAGTACATCGGTCGTGGCATCCTTGCCCCGGTATTCCCGGTTCAGCCCCCGCATTTCATCATCATCGGTCAGGTAGAGCGAGAGGGTCCGGTCTCCTTCAAAGAGCGTGCTCAAAAAGGTCATGAGGGCGTCACGGAGGGGAGCTTCTTCCACGCTGCCTGCTTTTGAGTCGGAGTAGCTGATCTCAATCATGCGTCTGGCAGAAACTCAAAGACCCGAAGCTTGGCGCTCCGACTCCGGGGGTTGGCTTTCATTTCAGCGTCAGAGGCCGTGAGGGGGCGTCGGGTGAGAACGCGACCCCGGGGCTTGAGGCCACAGACGCAGTAAGGCAGCTTCGGGGGACAGGTGCAGGGCGACTCCCAGCTCCGGAAGGTCTGCTTGACGAGCCGGTCTTCCAAGGAGTGAAACGAGATGATCGCCAGCCGTCCGTGCTCCTTGATGAAGCTGGGGATCAGCTCCAGCAGCAGCTCGAGTTCCCGAAGCTCTCGGTTGACTGCAATCCGGAGGGCCTGAAAGGTGAGGGTCGCTGGATTGAAGTGAGGCTTGTGCAGACGCTTCGGAATGACCCGGTGGACCAGGTCGGCCAGCTCTTTGGTGGTCTGCAGAGGACGCTGGTGACGTTGCTCCACCAAGGCCTTGGCGATGGGGCCTGCGAACCGCTCCTCGCCATAAACCTTCAGCCACTTGCGCAGTTCGGCTTCCGACGTCCGCTCCAGCAGCTGAGCTGCCGTGGGCACGGCCTCTTCCGGATTCATGCGCATGTCCAAAGGCCCGTCTTCCATGAAGGAAAATCCCCGGGCGCCTCGGCTGAGCTGCTCTGAAGAAACTCCGACGTCTGCGAGGACAAAGTCGTACTGCAGTCGCCAAAGGGCTAGGTAGGCCTGGAGCTCCGAAAACTTGGCCTGCCGGGTTTTGGCGCGTTCTGGAAAGCGGGCCTGGAGGCGTTCGGTAGCTGCGGCAATGGCATAGGGGTCTCGGTCAATGCCCCGGAGCTGTGCTTCTGGGAAGCGTTCCAGCAGCGCCAGGCTGTGTCCTGCGCCTCCGAGGGTGCAGTCCAGCAGGGCCTTCGCGTGCTCTGGAACCTGGGGGAGTACCGCTTCCAGCAGAACGGGAATGTGGTGAAAGTTGCTCAAAGCTTCCTCATGAAAGCAGCCACCGAGAAGGGGTTAACGGAACCGCGCTTGGGCGGCCGCGTGGTAGGGGTAGGTGGTCAGGTAGTCACGGTTGGCGGCCGCGGTGATGCCAGCAAAGCGTTCCGGAGGGTGCGGCCAGGTGGCCATGCGGAAGAGTCCGTCCAGCACCTCGGTGACCCGCCGGTCTGAAAGATCGCAGCGTGCAACCAGCACGGAACGCTGCTCTAAAGTCGGCACCGCACGGCTCTGTCGGGGCAGCGCGCCGGCAGGCAGGGTTCCGGACCGAAGCCAAGGATTTCCCTGCTGCAGCGCCTGCTGGATGCTTGCTGAAAGAACCTGAATCTGAATGGACGCGTCTTGAAACACCAAGGTCCGCAACGTTTGAGGCAGCCCCAGCCACACCAGCGTTTGTCCCGGTTGCAGGGCTTCCGGCTGTTCCTGCAGCACCTGCACACGGGGCAGTCCTGAGCTGAGTCCGGCCCAGGCCGTCAGGTAGGGAGTGGCCGAAGGAGGAAGCAGCAGCTCCTGGATCCCTCCGGAAGGCGCAGGAACGGTGAGCAAAACCATCTGGTTGGGCCACAGCACACTGACTGCACACAGGAGTGGGTGGTCCGGAAGCACCTCATGCGCGGTCCGAGCATCCACAACAGCGAGGTCTCCTTGCCGGTGCGTCAACCGCTGCAGCCGAAGCCGTGGATCAGGCTCTGTGCCCCAGCTCAGCGACTGATCGGAAAATCCGGGACGCTCCCAAACCTCCGTGAAGGTCCGGGCAAACGCATGGCTTCCCGAGTTGCTTCCACCTCCCAGAAGCAGCAGCGACTGTGCTGAACAGGGGGCGCTGAACAGCAGCATGCCCAGGGTCAGGACCAGGTACAGGCGTTGGAAGGCCGAGGCAAATGGGGCAAAAGGTCTCATCATTTTTGACAGGTCGGACAAAAAAAGGTGCTGCGCTGCTGCTGAACGATGCGCTGGATCGGGGTGCCACACACCCGACAGGGGTGGGTTTCACGCTGATACACCCGAAGGAAGGCCTGAAACTCGCCGGTCTTGTCATCCACCCGCCGGAAGTCAGAGATGGAGGTTCCGTTGTGGGCGAGGGCTTCTGTGAGGACCTCCTTGGTCTCAGTCACCAAGCGTGTGCAGTCGGCCTTCCGGAGGGTTCGGGCTTCCCGTTCCGGATGAATCCGGGCACGGAAGAGGATTTCGGAGGCATAGATGTTCCCAATGCCGGCGACGATCTTCTGGTCCAGCAGCGTGGGCTTGATGGCGCGGCTCGTCTTGGCAAGCGCCTGCTGGAGCAACGGCGCCTGAAAAGCGTCGGAGAGCGGCTCCGGACCCAGCTCCTGAAGCTGAGGAATGGAGGCTTCCTCCGGAAACCACTCAAGGGTGCCGAAGCAGCGCATGTCCTCGAACACGAGCAGGCGCCCCTCGTCTAAGGTGAACCAGGCGCGGTGATGCTTTCCGGGCGCTTCGAGGGGAGCGGACACAATGAACTTTCCTGTCATCCGCAGGTGTCCCATCAGCACTCCCTGCGGCTGCAGGTGGAACAGCAAAAACTTGGCTCGGCGGCTGACTTGGGTGATCTGAGCGCCAGTGAGGTGCTCCGTGAAGCGGTCCCGGTCCTGCTTTACCGTCAGGGTAGGGTGCCAGATCTGTACGGCGCGGATGGTGCTGCCGACGACCTGCTCACGGAGGCCACGGGCGACGGTTTCAACTTCAGGCAATTCAGGCATGAGGCGGGTCCATGACATCCGTACGAGGCTCCCGGAGCCACCCCTGGATCACCTTGAGCGTGACCTGAGGAGCGGCACGAGCGACCTTGAGCTGCGTGCGCGCCGGAGAGGAGGCATCGTTCACCGGGATCTCCAGCTCCAGGGCGGTTTCTTGCTGTGGCTGCGGGAAAGACGCCGGAAACGGGGGCTCTTCTTGACCCCGCAACAGCCAATCCTTGGCCAGCCAGCAAAAGGCCGCCAGTCCCACTGCGGCTCCTAGGTACTGCAGCATTTCCCAGAAAAAAGGATCCATTCCCATGTGCGCTCCATCAGTTAAGGGTGCAATCGTAACGAACTCCCCTCAGAGTCACAAACGGATTAAGCGGTTTCCTGCTTCGGTGCTGCTTGAAGCTTCCGTCAGAGTTCCCTAAGGTGAGCTTTTGCTTTTCCACCCTTGCGCCTGACGAGTCCTCATGACCCCTCAATTCCATGGATTCCACACCCTGAGCCTGCACGGCGGGCAGCGTCCGGATGCTGCAACCGGTGCTCGTGCGGTGCCGATTTACCAGACGACGTCCTACGTCTTTCCAGACAGCGATCACGCTGCGGCCCTCTTCAACCTAGAGCGAGGTGGGCACATTTATAGCCGCATCTCCAACCCGACGGTCGCAGTGCTGGAAGAGCGTCTGGCAGCCCTAGAAGGTGGCACCGGCGCAGTGGCAACAGCGTCTGGACAAAGCGCCCTGTTTTTGACCATCTTGACCCTGATGGGCGCGGGTTCGCACATTGTTGCCTCCGCTTCACTTTATGGCGGAAGCGTCAACCTGCTGCGGCACACGTTGCCCCGGTTCGGAATTGAGACCACGTTTGTCGATCCACGGAACCCTCAGGCCTTTCAGGCGGCCCTTCGGCCTGAAACACGGTTGGTGTTTGCCGAGATCATCGGAAACCCGGGGCTGGAGGTGCTGGACCTAGAACAGGTGGCGCAGGTGGCTCATGCGGCGCAGGTGCCCCTGCTGATTGATGGGACCTTCAACACGCCGTACCTCTGCCAACCGCTGAAGCATGGTGCTGACCTGGTAATGCACTCTGTGACCAAGTGGATGGGGGGGCACGGAGTCGCTGTTGGAGGCGTGGTGGTGGAAGGAGGACGCTTTGACTGGGAGGCTTCAGGAAAGTTCCCGACCCTGACGGAGCCCTACGCCGGTTACCACGGAATCAACTTCTATGAGGAATTCGGGCCCCAAGCGTTTTCCATGCGGGCACGCTCCGAGGGAATGCGTGATTTCGGGCCGGCGCTGAGTCCGCAGAACGCATTCTACCTGCTGCAGGGGCTGGAAACGCTTCCGCTGCGCATGGACCGGCACCGCAGCAACACTGAGGCCCTGCTGGAATTTCTGGAGAGCAGTGACGACATTGCCTGGGTGACCCATCCGTCTCTGCCTCAGCACCCGGATCATGAGCGGGCGAAGCAGCTGTTGCCGAAAGGGGCCGGGTCGATCATCGCGTTTGGCGTCAAGGGAGGTCGAGCCGCCGGAGCCGCGTTCATCAACGCGGTGCAGCTGTGCTCCCACCTTGCCAACGTCGGAGACGCGAAGACCCTGGTCATTCATCCGGCCAGCACCACGCATGCTCAGCTGGATGCTGCAGCCCTGCAGCAGGCCGGCATTGGAGAAGACCTGATCCGGCTCTCTGTTGGACTTGAGGATCCGGAGGACCTGATTCAGGACCTCAAGCAGGCGCTGCGTCGGTCCCGGAAGGTCGCTCAGGGGTAAGCACGGGCGCCAAAGAGCGCCGACCCAATCCGGACCAGGGTGGCGCCTTCGAGGATGGCCCACTCGAAGTCGGACGTCATGCCCATGGAAAGCTCGTTCAGTTCCGGAAGGCCCAGCTCGCTCTGGAGGCGTTCGTTCCAGGTTCTCAGCTGAGCAAAAGCCTGACGCGTTGGCCCTTCCCCAGCATCAGGGGCCGGAATGGTCATCAGCCCCTTGAGTTGCAGGTGGGGGCAGTTTTGAAAGACCTGCTCGGCAAGAGACCGGACCTCGTCCCAGCCGCTCATTCCCGACTTGCTTTCCTCTGCGGACGTGTTGAGCTGAAGCAGGATCTTCAGCGATGCATCAGCCGCCGCACAGTGCTTCTCCAGCCTCTGGGCGAGTTCTAGGGAGTCAACGGAGTGGACCCAGGCAAAGTTTCCGGGACAGAACTTGGCCTTGTTCTTCTGCAGGTGCCCAATCAGGTGCCACTCCAGGTCGGAGCGATTCAGGGCGTCTTGTTTCTCCAGCGCCTCCTGCACGCGGTTTTCCCCAAACACCAGCTGTCCGGCTTCAATGGCCTCTTGCAGTTGAGAAACGGGTTTGGTCTTGGAGACCGCAATCAGGCGGACGCTTTGAGGATCCCGTCCCGCTTGGGTGGCCGCCTGGTGCAGGCGTTCTTGAATGTGAGCAAGGTTTTCAGCAAACGACATGACAGATTCCTGGAAAAATCGATTGGGGCGGCGGCTCTTTCAGTTGCCGGGCGTCCGGCAGTGGTGGGCCCGGAGCTATCAGGCGGTGACCGCAGAGGAAATCCCATGGACCCCCTTGCGTCGGCCGCTTCCGGAGTGCCGCTTGGCGCTTGTCACCACAGGAGGTGTGCACCTCCGGACGGATAAGCCCTTTGACATGACCGACCCCGAGGGCGATCCCAGTTTCCGACGCATTCCGGCGCAGGCTCCTCCGGAGGCCCTGCAGATCACTCATGACTACTACGATCATACGGATGCCGATCAGGATCGCAATCTTGTCTTGCCGATGGACGTGCTGCAGGACCTGGTGGAAGCCGGCGAGCTCAAGGACACCACTCCGGAGTTCTTCAGCTTCATGGGGCACATTGAGGGGCCTCACCTGACGACCCTCATTCAGAAAACCGCCCTTGAAGCCGCCCGGGAGATCAAGCGGCAGCAGGCGGATGTGGCGCTCCTGGTGCCTGCCTGAGGCCTCTGCAACCAGACGGTCGGTCTGGTCCAACGAGCCATTGAAGCCCAGGGCATCAGCACCATCGGCATCTCCATCCTCCGACGCATTAGCGAGCAGGTGAAGCCGCCCCGGACGTACCACGTGCGTTTTCCGTTTGGACACGCGCTGGGTGAGCCCGGACGTCGGGCGCAGCAGCGATACCTCTTTGAGGAGTGTCTGGGAGCGCTGGCAACCCTTGAGCAGCCCGGAGCCATCTTCGACAGTCCGCTGCGGTGGCGTCGGGGAACCTTTCCGGGAGAGTCTGAGGCCCCAAAGTGATTGAATCTCTACAGAAGCCAAGTACAATCTCAGCCTTTGAGACCCAAACCCTTTCCGACAGGACACCATGACCCAGACCCTTGAGTGGGGCTACTTTCGCCCCGGTTGAACCAGCTGCAAGCGAGCGCAAGAGTTTCTTGACGCACATCAGATTCACGATCAGGAGCGCGTGAGCGCCAACAAGGTCCGGTACAATGCCGACGCTGCATGGGAGTTGCTGAAGGACGCCCGGACGATCCACACCGCCAAGGGGAAGAAGACTCACCACTGGAATCCGGCGACCGACGACCGGGACGCGATTCTGGCCGACGTGATCGGCCCCAGTGGAAACCTGCGTGCGCCCACGTGGCGAGTGGGGCCCGACTTCCTGGTGGGCTTTAACGAAGACTTATATCAAGAGGTACTGAACTCATGATCCGAGTGGGAATCATCGGCGCCGCCGGGCTGTCTGGGCTTGAGCTGCTGGAGCGCCTGCAACGGCATCCCTTTGCCCAAGTGGTCCTGGCGACCTCCACCAAGTACGAAGGCCGGACGGTGGCCGAGGCGTTTCCGCATCTGCCGCTGTGTCAGGAAGTGTTTCAGTCCAATGACACTGACGCCTCCGGGTGCGACGTGGTCTTTCTGGCCGTGCCGAATAAGGCGAGCCTAGAGCGAGTACCAGCTTTGCTGGAGCAGGGGGTGAAGGTCATTGACCTCTCAGGCGTGTACCGCCTCCGGGACCCGGAGCGGTTCGCCCGTTTCTACAAGCTTGAGCACACCTCTCCGGAGTTGCTGGAGGAAGCCGTGTTTGGGCTGCCTGAGTTCTTCCGGGAGGCGATTGAGTCGGCCCGTCTGATTGCCAATCCGGGGTGTTACCCAACTGGGGCACTGCTGGGGTTGCTGCCCTTTGGAAATCTGCTGGCCCGGCTGGACCGTCCCCCGATCATTGATGCCAAGTCCGGAGTCACCGGGGCCGGAGGGCGAGTGGAGGACGATGCCACCAACTACGTGGAGGTGAACGAGAACTTCAAGGCCTACAAGGTCTTTGGGCACCAGCACCAGCCGGAGATTCAGCAGTACCTGGAAGACCTCAGTCCGTTCCGCTCAGAGGAGCTGGGAGAGGTGATCTTCACACCGCACCTGCTGCCGGTCAACCGGGGCATCCTTTCTACGATCTACCTGCGCTTTTCCCGACCCAAGGATCCGGAGCAGGTCTGGACGCAGTTTCAGCAGTTTGACGCGGAGAACCGGTTTGTGCAGCTGTTGCCAGAGGGCAAGCTCCCGGACCTGAAGACGTGCGTGCACTCCAACCGCTGCGCCATTGGACTGAGTCACGATGAGTCCTGCCGGAACTGGGTGGTGCTGACCAGCATCGACAACTTGGTGAAGGGCGCCTCCGGACAGGCGATTCAGAACATGAACCTGATGTTCGGATTTCCAGAAGAGACGGCGCTCATCTGAAGATCGGCCTCCGCTTCCGGAGGCGGAAGGGTGACGCCAGGGCCTGCTTTTTTTCCGCCTTAACCTCAAGCAACACAGGTCGGAATGACGCGTGTACAAGTGGCAATCATTGGAGCCGGACCCTCGGGGCTCCTGCTGGGGCAACTGCTCCATCAGGCAGGTCTGGAAACCCTGATCCTGGAGCAGCGCTCCCAAGAGTACGTCCTGAGCCGCATCCGGGCAGGAGTGCTTGAGCAAGGCACCGTGGACCTGCTGGACGCAGCCGGGTGCGGGGAACGCATGCACGCCGAGGGGCTGGTGCACGACGGCATTGAGCTCGCATTTGACGGCAGCCGCCACCGCATCGACCTCAAGGACCTCAGCGGAGGCAAGACGGTGATGGTGTACGGGCAGACAGAGGTCACGAAGGACCTCATGCAGGCCCGTACGGAAAACGGTGCCGCCATTGTCTATGAAGCCGAAAACGTTCAACCCTACGGATTTGACGGCGACCATCCGTGGGTGACGTACGAAAAAGACGGCGTGACCCACCGGGTTGACTGTGACTTCATCGCCGGGTGTGACGGGTTTCACGGTGTGAGCCGCAAGTCAGTTCCAAGCTCTGCGCTCAAGGAGTATGAGCGCGTGTACCCCTTTGGCTGGATGGGCATTTTGGCGGACGTTCCTCCGGTTTCGGAAGAGCTGATTTACGCCAATCACCCGCGTGGTTTTGCGCTCTGTTCCATGCGGTCGCGAACGCGGGTCCGGTACTACGTTCAGTGCTCGCTTGACGACACGGTGGCCGACTGGCCGGATGATCGGTTTTGGGATGAGCTCCGGTACCGGCTTCCTCCGGAGGTTGCGGAGCAGGTTACGGTGGGAACCCCGATCGAACGCTCCATCGCTCCGCTCCGGTCGTTTGTGGCAGAACCCATGCGCTTCCGGCGCCTGTTTCTGTGTGGCGACGCGGCTCACATTGTTCCGCCAACCGGAGCCAAGGGCCTGAACCTAGCGGCCAGTGACGTCCACTACCTGTTTCAGGCGTTGCGGGAGTACTACGAGGAACGCTCGGAAGCTGGCCTGGACGCTTACTCGGCAACGGCCTTGGCGCGAGCGTGGAAGGTGGTGCGGTTTTCGTGGTGGATGACGAGCATGCTGCACCGCTTCCCGGACACAGGAGACTTCGGTCAGAAGATCATGGAAGCGGAGCTGCACTACCTTGTGGAGTCCCGGGCGTTTTCGCAGTCACTTGCAGAAAACTACGTCGGGCTGCCGTACTGAGCCAACCCGGCACGTCCGGAACAAAGGGGGCAGAGGCTTCAGAGGATGCGGTGAGGCAGGCTCTCCATCCGGCCGGCTGGGGTCACCCGGACGTAGTCGAGCTTGCGCTGCAGCTCCTTGATGGTGGCCGCGCCGCCGTAGGTCAGCCCGGACCGCAGACCCCCGATGAGGTCGGCGACAATGTGCTCCTCATCCTCGCGATACCCCACCTCTGTGGCAACGCCTTCTGCCGTTTTCCACTCAGTGAGCCCGCCATGGTAGTCATCGGCCACCTCTCGGCTGGCCATGCCACGGTAGCGCTTGAAGCGCCGGGTGCTGCCATCTGGCTGCGCCTCTTCAAAGATCTCTCCCGGCGTCGGACGTGTTCCGGCCAACATGGAACCCACCATCACAAAATCGGCCCCAAAGGCAAGGGCCTTGACGATGTCTCCCGGCGTTCGGATGCCTCCATCAGCAACAATGGAGCGATCCACTCGGGCGCACTCCCGGATGGCGGTCAGGTTCGGGACGCCGAAACCGGTCTTGATGCGGGTGGTGCAGACTGAGCCTCCGCCGATGCCCACCTTGATGACGTCTGCCCCGCAGGAGGCAAGGTAGTCGGCTCCGGCGTAGGTGGCCACGTTTCCGACCATGATGCAGGCGTCCTTCCCCAGCAGGTCCCGGGCTTCCTTAAGCGTCCGTCCCACGTACTTGGCATGCGCATGTGCCACGTCGATGCAGAACTTGTTGGCCCCGGCCTGATGCAGTGCTTCCGCCCGCTCGAGGTCGGCGGTGCCGCATCCAATTGAGACAAAGGTGGGAAACTCGCACTCCCGGAAGATCCGGACATTGTCTTCAATCGACATGAAGCGGTGGAGGACGCCGATGCCGCCTCGGTGGCCAATGAAGTTGGCCATGGCCGACTCGGTGACGGTGTCCATGTTGGCCGTCATGACGGGCAGGGACAGGGTGAGCTTGCCGCTCCGGTCGGTCATGGAGGTGTCGACAATGCGCCGGGATTCCCAGTGGTTGTAAGACGGCACCAGCAGGACGTCGTCGTAAGTAATCGCTTCAACGGTCATTCGGTATTTTCAGCAAAAAGGAAGGAGAGAACAGAGCACAAAACCGCCCTATCCTGCGGGAGGGATCCGGGCACTTGCAAGTGCTTCCCACAAAAACGACGGGGAAAGTGGCATGCGCGCTGCAACAGAGGGAGAAACCCTTGGGCGGGCCTCAGAAGCAGGTCCCGGCCTCAACTCGACCCACTGCAGGGAGTGCTTCAGATGACGGACCGTGAGTTTCGAGAATTGCTGGATGAGTTGGTTCCACTGGCTCCAGAAGAAGAAGAACTGGAAGAGATTGTGCTGGAAGAAGACGGCGATCGGCTGACGGTGGAAACGGTCTATGCCTCAGAGTGGGGGCAGCGTCCGGCAAAGTGGACCGTTGAGCCCATAAGCTTGCAGAAGCTCGCCCCCTTGCCCTCGGCCTCGCTGATTTCCGCAGAGTAACCTCCTCAGACCTCCCCTCGTCCCTCTCGTTGCGCCAAGGTGGCTTCGGTGTTGTTCCGGAGCAGGGGCGCGCTGTTGCGAATGGGCTGTGGCCAGAGGCGCACAATCCGGTCCGCAAGGCGGAGGACGTCGGCGCCCATCTCAGTTTCCCGAGCCTGCTGCATCAAGGAGACGCGGTTGCGACTCAGTTCCTTGGCCAGAGGATCGTGGAAGATGAACCCAAAGAAATCGACCTTCAACCGGAGGGTTTGCTCCAAGCTGCTCTGGATCTGCTCCAAGGAGTCTAGGTCTTCAGGCCCCATCCCCTGGTTGAAGATGATCCGGGGCCGAAAGGACGCCCAGCGTGCCTGCACGGTGTCATGAAGCTCCGGAGCAGCGTCCGCAATGACTTCCATCAGCCGCGTCACATTCAGGTTGGCATCTGGCTGCCGGTTAGACAGGCACTGCTGCACCTGGGTCCGGACGTATGACTTGGGCGGCAGGGTCCGTTCAATGGTCCGGAAGGTAAAGTTCTTGAGGAAGGTCATCATGTTCATCAACGCCGGATACTCTGGAGTCGTCACCACCATCCCCTGAGGGGAGAGCCCAAAGTAGTCCAGCGTGTTGTAGCTGCTTCCGGCGCCGAGGTCGAGGAAGATGAAGTCTGCCTGCAACCGAGTCAGGTTGAGCAGGAGCTTTTGTTTCTGGGCGTGAGGGAGGTTGGCAAGAAACGGAGTTCGGCCGTCTCCCGGAAGGAACTGAAGCTGCTCCCAAGCGGTGGGCACCAGCAGGTCCTGGAGGCTTCCCCCGCTGTTGAGGTAGTCGCCGATGCCGGGATGAGTGTTCCCGAGGCCCAGGTACGTGTGCAGGTTCGACCCGCCGAGGTCCAGGTCGACGGCAATGACCTGCTTGCCCATCTCAGCAAGGGCTGCCGCAAGGTTGGCGGTCAGAAAGGTCTTGCCGACCCCGCCCTTACCGCTGGCAACAGGAATGAACGTGGGGATGCGTTCCGGAGTCATGGGTTTACAGCTGTGAGGGAATGGACCACGGAGGCCACTGCTCCGGATCCGTCAGTGGCTCAAGGGCCTTGATGCCGGCAACGGTGTGCCGCATGAAGTCCATCAACGCCACGGGTCCGGTGAAGTAGTAGACGTGCTGCTGACCTCCGAGGCGCAGCAGGGCAAGGTAGCTGTTGGGGGTCCGGCCGACGGCGCTGGCAAAGACCCTTAGGGACAGCATGCCCTCGTTGGCGCTGTGAAACGCGGCCAGCTCAATGGGGCAGTAGTCGTTGCGGGCCATGGCGTCTGAGACGGGATCATCCGTGCTTTCCAGCCGAAAGGCCTCTCCGGGCCGCTGGGTTCGTTGAGTTCGCCAGGGAATTTCAGCCGGTTGCTGCTGAGTCTGGGATTCGTAGTGGATGACGCGCAGTGTACGTTCTTCCAGCATGAGGTCCGGAATGTTACCCACAGCCCAACGGGAGGGGGCCGCTGTGTGACAGAGGGCAGTTGCAGGAAGCCTTGCGTCCTGAAACCAACTGCGATTAAATGGCGGCCTTACCTTGCCACATTCTCGGAAAACCCGCAAACACTCGTGGCGGGTCCCGATGCTCCCTGCACAAGAACGCAAGCCGCTTGATTCCATGATCCCTGCTGATGCCGCTGCCCGTTTTGCTGAACAAGGATTCCTGGTGCTCCCGGGCTTTGTCTCTCCGGAAGCCTGCGACCGCCTCCGGGCGCACACCGAGTCGCTGGTTGAGGCGTTTGACGCAACCACCCACCGGAGCCTGTTTACGACCAACGAACAGACCCGTCAGGCGGACGACTACTTCCTGACCTCCGGAGGGCAGATCCGCTTCTTCTTTGAGGAAGAGGCCTTTGACGAGACGCAGCAGCTGCGACAGGCCAAGGCGCACTCCATCAACAAAATCGGGCACGCCCAGCACGACCTGGATCCGGAGTTTGAACGCTTTTCCTACACACCCGAACTGGCGGCGCTGATGCAGGCGCTGGGGATGAAGCGTCCGCAGATGCTGCAGTCCATGTACATCTTCAAGCAGCCTTACATCGGAGGCGAGGTCACGTGTCATCAGGATGGAACGTTTCTCTACACGGACCCGCTCAGCGTAACGGGGTTCTGGTTTGCGCTGGAGCGAGCTGATCGGGAGAACGGCTGCCTGTGGGCCATTCCGGGAGGACACCAGGGCCCGCTGAAGTCACTGTTCAAGCGACAGGACACCGGCGGAGTGACGTTTGAGGTGAAGGATGAGCGTCCGTGGGAACTGGATCAGTTGGTGCCCCTTGAGGTGGAACAGGGCACCTTGGTGGTGCTGCACGGGCGGCTACCGCACATGAGCTACGCCAACCGCTCGCCCCGGACCCGACACGCCTACACGCTGCACGTCATTGAGGGCGATGCCACGTATCCGGACTGGAACTGGCTGCAGCGTCCGGAGTTGCCGCTCCGAGACTACTACCCTACCGTCTCAGCATCTGGTTGAGCTGCCCGGTGTTTGGATCGGTCACCCGGATGTCCCACTGGTACTGGTTCTCAGGCCGATCGCTCATGATGCCTTCCCGTCCCTTCCCGTCCGGGGCATAGTCCACAACAGCGAGGGGTTTCCCGTCCGGACCTTCGAGCACCACGGTCACAAACTCATAGGGCTTCCCATCGGTGTTGCGCTTGTTGGCTAGGTCCTGAGCGGCTTTGGCGGCCAAGCGGGCGTATTCCTGAGGCGTCGCCGCTTCCGGCGCCTGGATGCTTGCCTGCAGACGTGCGCGGGTGGAGACGCTCCGGTCTTCCATGCTGCTGACCGAGTAGCTCGGAAGGGTGTTGAGGTTGGTGGAGGGCTTCTTGGGCTCTTCAAGCAGCAACAGCAGCAGCGCCAGCAGGAGCAGGAGCAGGAGCAGCAGCCCCCACAGTCCTCGACGGGTCCACTCGCCCTGGAGGGCTGGAAAGCGCATTGCCAGCGGACGCCAGATTTGTGGCATGAAGCTCAGGCTGAGCACCGCTAGGGCAATGCCCGGAAGCAGTCCCACGCCCAGCGGCATCAGTAGCGCCAGCGCGGCGCCTCCGGCAATACCGGCCGCCGTCAGCGCATAAGGGGCCGCCGCTTGGGCCGCATCCGCAGCGCTGGCAGCCAGGTCGGCACCTCCGGCCTTTTCGCTCCGTCCCCCGTCATCTGCCAATTCGGGTTCTTCTGGAACATCCGGGTCTGCTGGTGGTGGGTTCGGAGACTCTGGAGCATCGGGCTCAGCAGGCATGTAGAGGGCGGTGCACCAGCGGTGATCGGAGCTAAGGTGTCCCTCGCACTTGCGGTAGGGAATGGGCAGGGTCCGGAGGGCCTTGCTGAGCTTGACCACCTGGTTGTGAAGCTTCGCGCACTCGTTGCAGCAGGCGCTGGCCACAATCTTGACCTTCTCCGTGTTGGATTCCTCAAGCTGCTTCAGGCGGCACTGATGCGAGTGCTGCTGTTCCTTCCACGAATCCTTTCCCCGGGAATCCTTGAAGACCGCCAGGTTCCAGTAAAGCACCTGCAGCACCTCGTAGTTGTGAGCCTCCTTGATGAGGTCATGGAAGAGGGCCTCGATGACCAAATCGGGATCGGGTTCCTTCCCATCCTTTTTCGTCATCTCCTTGAGCTTCCGCTTGTAGTGTTTGTCGGAAATGCCGTAAGTTTGGAGGTCTTCAGGAAGGGGTGTGGCCATGAGGGACGTGGTGCCGGTTCGGTTTCAGAAAACGACTGAGGGCGGCAGCGCTGGTGCCTGGATTCAGAGGAACTCCGGAGTCCGGGAGGCGCCTTTCTGATAAGCTCAATCAATGCGACACAAGGGTGCCATGTTTTTGGAGAATTCGCCACTGGTAGAAGTCCGAGGATTTCGGTGGATGGGAATAAATTTGGGGATCAAGGACGAGACCCTGGACTTTGGAGTGCTGGCGGCGGATCGCCTTTGCCATGCAGCGGCCGTCTTTACGCGGAGCACCATGCCGGGCGCGCCCATTTGGGTCGGACGCGAGCATGTGGCTTCCGGACGTCTGCAGGCGGTGGTGGTGAACTCGAAGAACGCCAATGTGGCCACTGGGCAGGGCGGCATTGCCGATGCTCAGGAAATGTGCCGTGGCGTGGCCGAAGCCCTGGGCGTGGCTCCGGAACAGGTGCTGCCCTCGTCAACCGGCGTGATCGGCCGGCGCCTTCCCATGGAACGCATCCGCAGTGGCTTCTCCCGGATTGCCCCGAGCCTGGGCTCGACTCCGGCGCACATTGAGCAATTCGCCCGAGCAATCATGACCACAGACACCGTTCCTAAGTGGGCGACGGCAAAGGTTGGAGACGCCACCTTGCTGGGTGTGGCGAAGGGGTCTGGCATGATTGAACCCAACATGGCGACCATGCTCAGCTACCTGGTGACCGATGCTGAGCTTCCGGAAGGCACGCTGCAGCCGATGCTCAAGCGTGTCGTGGACAAGAGCTTCAACCGGGTCTCGGTGGACTCCGATACTTCGACGAGCGACACGGTGGTGCTGATGGCAAGCGGGGCTGCAGGTCCTGTTGATCTGGAAGCGTTTGAACAGGCCCTTGAGGAACTGACGCAGGTGCTGGCCCGTAAGCTGGCCCGAGATGGCGAAGGAGCCACCAAGCTCATTGAGCTGACGGTTTCCGGAGCACACAGTCCAGAGATGGCCCTGACGATTGCAAAGACGGTCATCAACTCACCGCTCATCAAAACGGCCATTCACGGCGCTGATCCAAACTGGGGGCGTTTTGTGATGGCGATTGGGAAGGCATTTGACCACCCGGTGCAGCGGGAGGAGCTGAGGATCCTCTTTGGGCGTGAACCAAACCGGCTGGCCATTGATGCTGCCAGCATGGAAGACGGAACCGCCGACCTCGAGGGCGTGGGGGCCTTGTTGCAGCAAGAAGATGTGCCGATTGAGTTGGTGGTGGGCACCGGAACGCATCAGGAACGAGTCTGGGGATGTGACCTCTCTCGCGACTACGTCACGATCAACGCCGACTACACCACCTGATCCTCCGGGCGTGCTTCTTCAAGGCAGCTGAGGCTCCAGGAACGAACAGGCGGCAGGCAGGTTCCGACGAGGCTGCTGGAGGAAGGCAAAGACCCGCTCCCGCAGCAGCGTCTGATCCTGTCGCTGCACCTGGCTGGGGTGCCGAAGCGTCCGGGCGCCCAGTCCACCTCCACCGTTCCAGTGGTAGTTGGTCAGCCAGACCGTAGTGCCCTCCGGAGGCACCTCTTCCAGTCCTTGGGGTGAGAGGACGGTGCTGCCTCTGACAGACTTTCCTGCCTTCCAGCGCTGAAACGGCTGCTGCCAGATCTCCAGCTGGTGCCGTGTTTGCTGAGCCTGCACCAGCGTGTTGTCATAACGGATCCAGCGCAGCAGGTGCCGTCTCCGGACAGGCTGATGAAGGTCTTTTTGAGGAAGGCGAAATCCAAACCACGTCGCAGGGAGGAGGCTGGCGGTCCCGCCCAGTGCTTCGACGACGGCGAGGTGCTGAAGGCGAGCGCCACACTCATTGAGCTGCTGGGCCTGAGGAACCTCCCGGAAGCGCCAGGCTGTTTCTGCATCAGCCCATGCTTGCGCTCGGGCTTGTTCTTCCTGCACCAGCGCCTGCAGCATCGGGTCCGGATGCGAGGCCGCCGGTTCCCAGTGTGCCTGCACCTGAGTCAGTTGCCACCGTTGGTGCTGTTCGTGGAGCGTCAGGTGGAGCACCATGAGGCCCTGCGCGAGGCTTCCCGGAGAAACCAGCGGGTGCCGAAACTGCGTTAGGCGGGTGGTTGGTCGCCGTGGGAAGATCCGGTGGGCGTGTCCGGAAACAACGACATCCACCCCGGCCACGGTGTCAGCCACTAGCCCGGCAGCATTGGGATCCGGGAGTCCTTCTGCAAGGGCCGGCCAGCGATCATAATCGGTGCGTTCACCGCTATGGAGGAGGGCGAGGAGGACATCGACCTTTTCCCGCTCGTGGAGTACGGTGACCCACGGCTTCAGGCTCTCCAGCAGGTCCTGGAAGTTGAGGCCAGCCCGTTGCTCCGGATCCACCCAGAGGGGGATGCCAGGTGTGGTCAACCCCACCACGCCCATCCGGACGCCTTGGCGCTCAAAGACGCGGTAGGGCGGTAGCAGCCGTTGCCCCGATGACGCTGAAACGACGTTGGCGCCCAGCCACGGGAAGTGCGATTGCCGGAGGGCCTGCTGAAGCAGCTTGGAAGGCGGCTCGAGGTCGTGGTTGCCCAGCACCGTGGCGGAGTAGCCAAGGGCGTTCATCAGGGTGATGATGGGCAGCGTTGGGTGGGGATGGGTGCGGAGGTAGGCGTTGGTGAGGCCTCCCTGAAGGGTGTCGCCACCATCCAGCAAAATCAGGTCAGGGTGCTGCTGCCTCAGGCGTTTCAGCGGCGCCGCGAGGTGCAGGAGGCCTCGTGGTTTCCGAGAGGAGCCTCCGTGCAGAGAACCATGCAGGTCGGAGGTCAGCGCCAGTGTTAGCTCCGCTTGGTCTCCGGGCGCCGGTTGAGTGGGAGTCCGATCCTGGATCGTAAAGGGAAAGGCGGCTTCCGGAAGCACGTGGGGGCTCTTTCCGGCAGCTCCGCCGGTGCTCCAAAGCAGCGCTCCCCAAAACCAGGCGGCTTGGCGGACGAACCTAGCGGGGCACATACTCCAGCTGAGTAAAGCCGTTGGACCACGCCTGCTGGCGGCACAGGGTCCAGTGGTGTGGACGGGGCTCGTGCGCAAACAGAGGTCGCCCCATTCCCAGCGTTACTGGCAAAACGGTGAGGATGAGGCGGTCGATGAGGTGTTCTCGGAGAAAGGCTCCATTGAGCACGCCGCCGCCCACCAGCCAGATGTTCCCCTTCAGGTCTTGCTTCCAACGGTCGACTTGCTGAACCAGCGGTCCGGATGCCTGGGTCACTGACGCGGGGAGTCCGGAGAGCGTCTGGTGGGAGAAGACGACGGTTTCCTGGTCCGGGTAATTCCACTGTCCCTGTTGGGCGATCTGGTCGTAGGTGAGGCGTCCCACCGCTAGGAGCGCCGTGTGCTTGAGCAGGTTCCCGTAACCAAAGTCTTCCTGACGGACCTCTGGAGTCTGGTACTCTGGTGCCTCAAGCCAGTCGAGGGAGCCGTCTTCAGGCGCAATGAAGCCGTCGAGGCTGACGGCGGTGTAGAGAATGACTTCGTTCATGCGGAGAGGTCGATCAGGTGGAGGCGGAAAAGAGTCAGGGTGCAAAATTTCCCCAAGACGTGCAACGCAAAAGCCGGCAGATCCCGGAGGTGGGGCTGACGCTGCAGGGGCCGCTGGTTTCCAGTCCAGATGGTCTGGTGTGCACGGAGGAGGAGCTGTGGTTTCACTTCCAGCGCTTCCGGTGGAGCCGCCGGCATCCGGAACAGAACCCAACCCACGGCGCGGCCCATCGGCACATGGGCTGGCGTTTGAGTGAACCGCTTCCTCAGCGAGCAGAAGCGTCGCTGCTGCCCGGGACCTTTCACTGGGGCCTGCACCCGCACATGAACAGTTACTACCACTTTCTTTCTGACCTGATGCCCCACCTACTCCGCGCCCCCTGCTTTCCGGTGCTGGTCCGTCCGGACTGGCCGGAACCGTTTGAAACCTTCCTCCACTCGTCCGGATGGGCGGTGCAGCGGCTGGCTCCCGGCGCGTGGGTTCCGGAAGCCTTGGTGATCCCAGAAGAATCGACCCCTGAATGGTCTGCTGCGAAGGTGGCGCAGCTCCGGGCCTTCTTTCAGAAGCAGGTGCCTTCACGGAGAGGAACGGGCCGACGGCGGCTCTACCTCTCCCGGGCGCAGGCAACTCGGCGTCACTTGGTCAATGAGGCCGAGCTGTTGCCGGTTCTGGAGGCGTTTGATGTGCGACCGGTGCAGCTGGAGGCGTATCCGATTCCGGAGCAGGTGCGTTTGTTTCGGGAAGCCGAGTGGATCGTGGCGCCTCACGGAGCCGGATTGACCAACTTACTGTTTGCGCCTCGGTCGGTGCGGGTGCTGGAGATCCGCCCGGTCCGGAAGAGCGGAGGGGGCTGTTATGAGCAGTTGGCACACGCTGGGGGCTGGGAGCGTCATGAGGTTCTGGTGCCCCCCAAGGCCGAGCAGTTTCTGTGTCCTCCGGAATGCCTGCAGCGGGTGCTGGCGCGCTGGACGCGTGATGCCGGAGCCGTGTGATGATCTTTGGACGACTGCTCTGGCTGACGCTGCTGCCCCCGATTGTGGTGATTACCGGATCCGTGGGGTACATCCTCATTGAAGGGTGGGCCTGGCAGGATGCGCTCTACATGACGATCATCACGATCTCGTCGGTCGGATACGGAGAGACCCAGCCCCTGAGCTTTGGGGGGCGGATGTTTACCATTGGCCTGATCTTCATCAGCCTAGGAACCGTGGCCTACTCAATTGCGTCGGTCTTTTCCTTCATCACCGAAGGCGGGGTGCATGCGCTGTGGCGAAAACTCAAGAAAGAGCGTTACATGAAACAACTTGAAGGCCACTACATCGTTTGTGGATTGGGACGCAAGGGACGAGCGGTGTGCCGCCAGTTGCTGAACCACCGGATTCCCTTTGTGGTCATTGAGAACGCGTCTGAGCGGATTGGGGATACTGAGGAGCTGGAGCTGCTGAGCATCCACGGTGATGCCACAGACGATCACTGCTTGGCTCAGGCCGGCATCGACAAGGCAAAGGGGCTGATTGCGATTTTGGGTGATGACGCGGATAACGCGTTTCTGGTACTCTCAGCCCGTCAGCTCAACCCGCATCTCAACATTGTGGCCTGGGCTTCAGAGCCGATGATGGAAAAAAAACTGGTCCGGGCAGGAGCCAACCGGGTGCTGTCGCCGTTTGAGCTGGGGGGCTTCCAGGTGGTGCACACGCTGCTCCGTCCAGATGTGATGGACTTCCTTGGGTTTGCCCTCGACATTGAAAACGACGATTGGGCGCTGGATCAGATTGAGCTCCCGGAGCGCTCAGCGATTGCGGGGAAGCGGTTGAGCGAGCTGCACCTGAGCAGCTTTGTCAAAATCCTGGCGGTCATCCGGAACGGCGAGCGTCACTTTGACGTCAGCGGAGAAACCTTTCTCCAGGAGCAGGATACGGTGATTGTGCTGGGGAAACGCAAGGAGCTTGCGCGCTTGCACGAAACCTGTCTTCCTGAGTAAAGAGTCCAGCCGTTTCACACAAGAAACAGGGCGTAAACAACTTGCAAAGCAGGTGGAGTTCCCTTAGCGTTTTCTGGCTTCTTTGGTCCTCTAATCGAGTTAGATTTTGGCAGAGCAAATTACATCTTCCATTCGCGAACTCCCCGAAGTCATCTACCCCTTTGAAGTCTTTACCGCGCTCCGCAAGGATGTGGAAAAACCGGCTTCTCAGGTCCGAAGCCACCGCAAGAGCCGAATTGTCTCTGGCGTCCTGCAGGGGCTCTCAGCACGGGGAGGAAAGGCGGGGCAGGCGGAAGAACTGGATGCCTCTGGCAGCCGCTTGGCGGCAATCATGGGAAATGATGAAGCTCGGGCCTTCTCAGAAAAACTAGCTGTCGATCCGACCAATTCACTCGTCCGGATGGGGCTGATTCAGTTTTTTTTGGACAATTTTCGCAAAGACGACCTCGTGGCTGCACGGGATGCGTACCTGCTGTCGCTGGTGGAACTGGATGGAGACGTCCTCACCCTGCAGGCGATCCGGGTGGCCGGGCAGGCGCAGATCCGTTACTTTGCAAGCCTGTACGCGTTTTTTAAGCGTGACCTGATGCGCCTTCAATCTGGAGCCTCCGATGCCATGATCAAGGAGCAGGTTAAGCGCACTAAAAGCGGCGTTTCCTTCATTCAGGAGTGTGCTCAACTGCTGCGAGTGCCTCAGGAGGAAAACGATTATGAGCTGAACACGCGAGAGCTGCTTTTATCGGGAAAGATACTTTTTGGTGACATTAAGTATGGAGTGGATCCCATGTTAAAGGCTCTGGCATTGATTCCACCGGCAGAAAAAGCCCGTCGCAGCATCATGGACTCCATGCAGCGTTTGGAACGCAACAACCCCTTGACCGGATACCATGACGCCCGCATCCTAGAAATTCAGGCCCGTCTGAGCATCCTCCGGGGCTCCCTCAGTCAGGATGAAGTCGCCAAGAATGAAAGCCTCCGGAGTGCCTCCATGGCTGTGGCTGCCATTCGACGAGCAATGAAAAAAGTAGGCGCCACGCCTCGGCAACCGGTGGAGATTGCAATCATCTTCAAGTTTGGGCAGCTGTGCCAGATGAAGTCGGCCACCTACCGTCTCTTCAAGATGCCGCTTCCGGATGAGCACAAGGCGATGATGAAGGAAGCCGTGGAGCGCCTGCGTCCCATCTCCAACCAAGCCGGCGTTGCTCAACTGCAGAGTCGCCTGGCTAAAGAAATGAACGGTTAGACCACGGCTCAGAAGCCAAACACACCCCCATGACCTCCTCTGCTCCTTCTTCCCTCTTTGAACAGCTGCATCGGTGCCGGCACGCTTACTACTGCGAGCCAGAGCCTCTGGTTTCGGATGAAGCCTACGATGAATTGGTGACTCAGGCACACGACTGGCTCCAAGCGCATCCGGAAGCGGCCCCTCAGTCTCCTCTCACGTGGGTCTCTGCAGAGCCCCTCCAGGCCTTCACGACGCGTGCGCATCGCATTCCCATGCTCAGCCTGACGAACGTTTACTCGCTGGAGGAGTTGAGGGAGTGGGATGCCGACCTCAAGAAACTGCTGGGCACCTCCGAGGTGGAGTACGTCTGCGAGCTGAAGATTGACGGGCTGGCGATTTCTGTTCAGTACGAACAGGGCGTACTGGTGCGAGGCGTCACCCGAGGAGATGGCAACGAGGGAGATGAGGTCACACCGAATGTGAAGACGATTGAGGGCCTGCCGCATCACCTTCCGGAGCCTCATACGGTGGAGGTCCGTGGCGAGGTGTACCTGGCACGTGACGCCTTCCAGCGCCTCAACCAGCGTCGGGAGGCGCAGGGAGAAGCCGCCTTCAAGAATCCACGCAACGCCGCCGCAGGATCGTTGCGGATGCTGGACAGCAGTGAGGTTCGGCGCCGGCACCTGAGCCTGTTCCTCTACAACCAGGTAGAAGGCCCCATGGCGCCAACGCATTACGGATGCCTCCAGCAGCTCGAGCAGTGGGGGCTTCCCACCAATCCGGAGGCACGTGCTGTGTCCTCCATTGAGGAGGTGGTGGCATTCTGTGAGCATTGGGAGCAGCAGCACGAAGCACTGCCTTACGAAATTGACGGGGTGGTGGTGAAGGTCAATGCGCTGGCCATGCAGGAGCAGGCGGGCTTTACCGCGAAGTCTCCGCGCTGGGCCCGGGCCTTCAAGTTTACGGCAGAACAGGCTCAATCGGTGCTGCGCGCGGTGGAGATTGGGGTGGGCCGGACCGGGGCTCTGACTCCGGTTGCACTGCTGGATCCGGTTTCGCTCAATGGGACCATTGTCGCGCGGGCCACGCTTCACAACTACGACCAGGTGGCGCGGCTGGGGCTGCACCTCGGTGACTCGGTCACGCTGGAAAAGGGCGGAGAGATCATTCCCAAGGTGGTTGCCGTGGATGCCGCGCAGCGTTGGGCACAGGCGGTCCCGATTCAGCCCCCCCGGACCTGTCCGGTCTGTGACACTCCAACGACGCAGGAGGCAGGAGAGGTGGACTGGCGGTGCCCCAACTTCCGGTGCCCCTCTCAGCAGCAGGAGCGGGTGCTGCACTACGTTTCCCGTAAGGCCATGGACATTGAAACCATCGGCCCGGCTCTGGTGGAACAGCTGTTTGCTGCCGGGCTGATTCAGGATGCTGCCGATCTGTATGTCCTGAGTCCGGAACCCCTGGCGCGTCTGGACCGGATGGGAGAGAAGTCGGCAGCCAATGTGGTGGACGGAGTGGAACGCTCGAAGCAGCGGCCGCTTGGCGCCTTTCTGCACGCGCTCGGCATTCCACACGTCGGGGAGAAAACCGCCAAGCTCCTGGCCCGGCGGCTGGGAAGCCTGGAGCAGCTGCGTGAAGCCTCCCAAGAGGAGCTATCTGCCATTGGAGAGGTGGGGCCGATCATTGCTGAATCGGTCTTCCGCTTCTTCCGGAACCCTGAGCACCAGGCGTTTGTCTCGCGCTTGCTGGAACGAGGCGTGGCACCACAGGCCACAGAGCAGGCAGGCCAGAAGGTTCCCGAGTTGGAGGGGAAGGTGGTGGTGATCACCGGAACCCTCACGGAGCCTCGAGACGTTTGGAAGCAACGCCTTGAGGAGGCCGGGGCCAATGTGACCGGCAGTGTTTCCAAGAAGACCGACTTTCTGCTGGCCGGAGCCAATGCCGGTTCCAAGCTGACAAAAGCGGAGCAACTGGGAGTGGCGCTGCTGGATGAACCAACACTGCGGAGTTGGTTGGGGTTGAAAGTGGGGGAACCCTCAGCCTAAGCGCGTTGAGCCGGCTCCGGAGGGGGCAGAGTGGGGCCGTTTCTGCGGGTAGGTTTCCTCCATCAGGAGGCCGGCTCCAAAATTTGGCTTTGCTAAAAATTGAAAAATGCTGTTACACTTTACAGGTATTAGCCTCAAGTCAAGAGGGGCATGAACCATTCCCGATAAGGAGTTCATGAGTACCGATCAGGCTTTGCAGACCGCCGCCGCTTCCACTCACCATCGCCTCGATCAAGGGCTGGAAGAGGTCATCCTACAGTACGCCATTCGGAGCTTCCCCTACACTGAAGCTCTCAAGACCCTCCCGGGGCAATCAGACGAACGAGTGCCTCACCTCCTCTCCCGCCTCATCCAAAAAGAATCCCTCAAAATCGGCTTTCATTACGAAGAGATGCAGGACAAGCTCACGTTGCTGTACTTTCTGCGAATTGAAGGCGACACGCATTCGGTCATTGGACTGGATCCGGACCGTGTCCGGGTAAGCATCTCATCGGAGGTCCAGGGATTGTTCCGTTTGGATGATGAACAGTACCTCGACATTTTGCAGATTCCTCTGGCCTGAGTGGCCCCGGTTTGATGAGGCAGGCCTCCGTGAAGTCATCAGGCCGTGTGGCGCTGGTTGGGATGTCGGGTGTGGGCAAGTCCCACTGGTCGCACCGCTTGGAGGCGCTGGGGTTTCTGCGCTGGAGCTGCGACGAGCTCATTGCAGAAGCGCTACGGCAGCATGCCCAGCTGGACCTGCAGTCGACCCGAGATCTGGCCGACTGGATGGGGCATCCGTTTGACGACCGCTATGCGGAGGCGGAAGCCACCTACCTGCGCTGGGAGGGGCAAATCACCGATACCCTGTGCGAGCGACTCGAGGCCCTTCCTGCCGAGCAGTCGGTGGTAATCGACACCACCGGAAGCTTCATTTACCTCTCACCCGTTTCCATTGAACGGCTCCGGCAGCAGGTTCAGATGATCTACCTGAGCAGCGATCCGGAGCAGGACCAGCAGATGCTCCAGACGTTTCTGGAGGATCCCAAACCCGTGGTGTGGGGCGGCGCGTATCAGCCTCAGCCGGAAGAAGCCCCGGAAGTGGCACTGCGCCGGTGCTACCCCCAATTGCTGGCCGCCCGTCGGCGTCGCTATCAAGAACTGGCACACGCCGTCATTGACCTGCCAACGCAGCGCTGTTCCGGATTTGACGCCCAAAAGTTGCTTCATCTGGCCCAGACCCAACACGCAGCCCAAGTTTTCTCTTGAAAGCCTGCTCACCTGCTGGCTATCCTTTTGGGTGGAACTTTTACCCTATAGATCACGACTCAACCCCTCATCGAAGGAGATCAAAATGGCATTTACTCTGCCCGAATTGCCCTACGCCAAGAATGCCCTGGAGCCGCACATTTCTGCTGAAACCCTGGAGTTTCACTATGGCAAGCACCATCAGGCTTATGTCACCAATCTGAACAATCTGGTGTCCGGATCCGAGCATGAAGGCAAGAGCCTGGAAGAGATCATCATGAATTCCTCCGGAGGCGTCTTCAACAACGCGGCACAGGTGTGGAACCACACCTTCTACTGGAACTGCATGGGCCCGAACGGCGGAGGCGAGCCGACGGGCGCGCTGGCAGATGCCATCAACGCAGCCTTTGGCTCCTTCGCGGACTTCAAGGACCAGTTCTCCAAGTCGGCTGCCGGCAACTTTGGCTCCGGCTGGACGTGGTTGGTGAAGCAGGAAGACGGCTCACTGGCGATCGTCAACACCAGCAACGCCGGACTGCCCATGACTTCCGGACAGAAGGCGATCCTGACCCTCGACGTCTGGGAGCACGCCTACTACGTGGACAAGCGCAACGCCCGCCCGGCCTACATTGAGTCCTGGTGGAACGTGGTCAACTGGGACTACGTCGCGTCTCAGTTCGCTTAATCCCCCTCCTCTTGGTCCGGACCGTTGGGTCCGGACTCCTACCGTCCTCCCTCCTCCATGCCCGTTTACCGGTTGATGAAAAACCTGCCTCTGTTTCCGGACCCTCAGGAGGCGGAATCGGACGGCTTGCTGGCGATTGGTGGAGACCTGTCGACCCCTCGACTCATTGAAGCTTACCGGCGGGGCATCTTCCCCTGGTATGAGGAAGGGCAACCGCTCCTCTGGTGGAGTCCGAATCCTCGCCTGCTGCTGTATCCGGAAGAGGTCCGCGTCTCCCGGAGCCTCCGGAAGGTGCTCCGACGCGAGTACTTTGAGGTTCGCGTTGACACGGCATTCCCAGAAGTGATTGGGCACTGTGCCGAGCTGCGGCTCGAGGAAGGAAAGGGCACCTGGATCACAACGTCGATGCAGGAGGCGTATACGGAGCTGTTTCACCAGGGCCTAGCGCACTCGGTTGAGTGCTGGCGGGACGGGCAGCTGGTGGGGGGACTGTACGGGGTTTCGCTGGGACGGGCGTTCTTTGGCGAGTCGATGTTCAGCCTGGAAAGCAATGCCTCCAAGGTTGCATTGGTTCAGTTGAGCGAGTTGGCTCGTTCCCTGCAAATACGTTTCATTGATTGTCAGATGCCCACCACGCATCTGTTGAGTATGGGCGCTCGTGAGGTCTCGCGGGGCGAATTCCTTCTTCAGCTTCAGGACGCCTTGAACTTCCCGACACTTCAGGGTCCTTGGACGTTTCCGAAATCCAGTAATGGCAGCACCGAAGCCGAAACCGCTCATTAACCTCAAACTCAGCACCCTTCAGGCGACCTCTTTGGTGGCGTTGGGCTCCCTCAGCCTAGTGCTTGCGTTTTACCTGGGGATGACCACAGGCAAGAGCCTCAGAAGCCCTGAGGCCGAACTGCTGGCCCCTTTGCCTCAAGACGGAGCCGAAGAAGAGGTGAGTCCGGAGCAGATGCAGTTTTTTCAGTTGGCCGATGAGCCAGCCGACGAACCTGCGATTGATCTGGAAAACCTGAGCAAGCTCCGAGAACGAACCAGCGTGCTGGCCGATGAGGTCAACCAAGCCGAAGTGGCGAATTCTGAAGCTACGAGTGCCGCTGAGGTTCCGGCGCCGCCGTCTCCTTCCAAGCCGGTCGCCGTGGTGCCGAGTCCAGCACCCGCCAAGCCCAAGCCCATTCCGCCGAAGCCGGCTCCTTCTCCAGACCGGACCTACACCATTCAGGTGGCAGCCTACCGGGTGCTGAAGATGGCTGAAGACATGGTGACCCGCCTCAATGAAAACGGGTTCCGGGACGCTTACGTGGACAAGTATGTTTCACCGACCAGCCAAGTCTGGTATCGTGTCCGGGTGGGGAAACTCACACGAGGACAAGCCAACACGGAAGCCACTCGTCTCAAGCGCCTGAACTTTGTCAGTGAAGCCAACATCACCCGCCTCTGATTTCTCACATGCGTGAGTATCTGGAGGCCACGCGCTCTCCTTTTTATTCTGTTGTCTTAGCCATTCCCCTGCTGGTCGGGTACGAGGTCTTGGTTGTGTTGACCGAGACCCGATACTGGGCGGTCCGGAATGCTGCAGACGTGTGGATCCGCTTCTTCCTGAGAGCCTTTGAGGTCAGCCCGCCTCTGATTCCCTTTGTCATGATTGTGGTCGCCCTGGCGCTGCTGGTGCCGGCGAAGATGCTGTCTCCTGGAGTGATGCTCCGGACAAAGTACATCGGCCTGCTTCTGTTGGAGTCGCTGGCGTACAGTCTGGTGTTTGGATTGGTGATTCACCTGATCCTGAGTCCCATTTTGTTGTCGGTGGGCGCCTACGGAAGCTCTGGTCTGCTGCAGAACCTAGCCCTGTCGCTGGGAGCTGGACTGTTTGAGGAGCTATTCTTTCGGGTGCTGCTGCTGAACTTCCTGCTGTTTTTGCTCCGGCCCCTGCTGCGCAGCGACTTCTGGGCCGCGCTGATTTCGGTCACGGTGGCGGCGTTTCTGTTTTCCCTGAGCCACTACGTGGGCAACATGGCGGACTCCTTCAGCTTCTACAGCTTTCTGTTCCGCTGGATTGCCGGGTTGCTGTTCACGGTGCTGTATTACTTCCGTGGCTTTGCCGCTGCGGCGTACACGCACGCGTTCTACGACATACGCGTGTTGCTTTAACTTTTTGATGGAACGAGGGCCTTATGCCGGAAATGACCATTCCTCTCCTTGACCTGAAGCCCCAGCTGGAAGAAATGCGGGCTGAGATCCTGGAAGCGGTGACAAACGTGATTGATTCCACCCGCTACATCATGGGTCCGGAAGTGGACGAGCTGGAGAAAGAGATTGCCGCCTACTGCGGTACCACCGACGCGGTGGGGGTCTCTTCCGGAACCGACGCCCTCCTGCTGGCGCTGATGGCTCTGGACATTGGTCCGGGAGACCTTGTGCTGACAACCGACTTTTCGTTCTTTGCCACTGCCGGAGTGATCTCTCGACTCAACGCTCGGCCGGTTTTTGTCGACATCGACCCGGTGACCTTCAACATGGATCCGGATCAGATCCGAGTGGTGATGCAGGGCCTGAGCGCTGACGAACGGAGCCGTGTTAAGGCGATCATGCCGGTGCACCTGTACGGACAGTGTGCCGACATGGATGGCCTCATGGAAGTGGCTCAGGAACTGGGCGTTCCCGTGGTTGAAGACGCGGCTCAAGCGATTGGCGCGGAGTGCCTTTATCAGGGAAAGAAGCACCGGGCCGGAAGCGTGGGGGCCGCGGGCTGCTTTTCGTTCTTTCCCTCGAAAAACCTGGGTGGCATCGGCGACGGAGGCATCATCTCTGTCAATGATCCGGAGCTGGCGCAGAAGATGCGGATCAAACGGGTCCACGGAGGGGAGCAGCGTTACTTCCACAAGGTGATCGGAGGCAACTTCCGTCTGGATCCGATTCAGGCGACGGTGGTGCGCTTGAAGCTAAAGCGCCTGGACGAGTGGCACCAGCAGCGTCAGCACAACGCTGCCCGGTATCAGGAGCTCTTCCAGAAGGCGGGCCTGAATGAGTTTGTGCGCCTGCCAGATGCCGTGCACGACGCCTCTCTGCCGAATCGGCACATCTACAACCAGTTCATGGTCCGGGCGCTCAGACGCGACGAGCTGCGGGACTTCCTGCAGAAGGAAGGAATTGCCTCTGAGATTTACTACCCTCTGCCGTTCCACAAGCAGGAGTGCTTTGCTCCGCTGGGCTACCGCGAGGAAGACTTCCCCGTCTCCAACACGGCGGCCACGTCCATCCTTTCGCTTCCGGTCTATCCCGGAGTGAGTGAAGACGCCCTGCAGTACGTCACCCGCAAAGTCGCTGAATTCTACGGCGCCTGATCCTGACTCCTCCGGAGCATTTGACTCCGGAGGACGCCTCCTTTCCTAAGCTCTCTTCTTCCAGCACAGGCCCATCGGCTTCTGATCCGGGTCACCGACGTGCCTCGCTCTTTCCCTTTAATAAGCAATTTATTGCTTATCTAAGTCGCTTGATGAGCGGTTTTTCGCTTATCAAAGGGAGAGCGTCCTCATTAAGTCTTTTGAAAACAGGGCGTTAACTCGAGTCACGGTGTGGTCTCTGGCTTGCTGAAGGATTCGTAGGCATCCCGCTACGGGGAAACGAGCGAATGGCGCAAGACGCAGGAGGCACACGTGATCGAGAACAAGGAAACGGTCGAGTCGGATTCCGAAAATCAGGCTCGTCTGCAGGCGTTGCTGGAGCAAGAGAGTAAGACGGAGCGTTCGCTCGGGAGCGTGTGGCGTTGGTTTGGAGCAGGGCTTTCTGCGTCGCTGGTTCTGATCTACTTCTACGGGGCTGGTTTTCAGGCTCTGGGGACACAGTACCACCTAGGCATCTACGTGCTCATCACCTGTGTGCTGGTGTTTCTGCTCTATCCCGCTGGGGGAACGCTGGCGCATGACCTGATGGCGCTTGCTGCAGGAACGTTGCTTTCGGTGCTGCTTTCTGGAGGGGTGATTTTTGAAGACTTTACCCGCTTCTATCAGCAGATTGGGCTCTTCCGAGAGACCTGGGAATACGACGGTCTGGCGTTCGCGCTGGAGCAGGACCTAGGGAACCTTCTGTACACGGTGCTGTTGGTGCCGGTGTTAGCAGTGCCGCTCGCACTGCTGGACCGCAAGCTCCTGCGTTTCTCCAAGAACGTTCCCAGCATCAGCGACCACATTCTGGCAACCGGCATGGCTGTGACGGTGCTGTACTGGATCAGCCAGTTTGAGGACCTGAACTACCGGGCAGGTGCTGAGAATGAGGTCGACATGCTGGTGAGCATCATTGGGCTGCTGCTGTCGCTGGAGGTGTGCCGTCGGGTGCTGGGGTGGTCGATCACCCTGATTGGCATTGGCATGATCTGCTTCGGGCTCTTTGGGCCCTACCTTCCGGATCTGTTGGCCCACCGCGGGTTCCGTTTTGAACGCTTGGCGACGTCGCTGTTCCTGACCACCAACGGGGTGTTTGGGGTGATGGCAAACGTCCTGGCCACCTACGTCATCCTCTTCATCTTCTTTGGGGCCTTTCTGCAGGCCTCCGGAGCCGGACGCTTCTTCATCGACCTGCCCCTCGCCATTGCCGGAGGCGCAACCGGAGGTCCGGCCAAGGTTGCGGTCCTTTCCTCGGCGCTGTTTGGTTCGGTTTCAGGATCGGCCATTGCCAACACCGTTTCCACGGGGTCCTTTACGATTCCCCTGATGAAGCGAGCAGGGTTCCGGCCTCATGTCGCCGGAGCGATTGAACCGTCGGCCTCCATTGGAGGCATGTTCCTGCCACCGATCATGGGAGCCGGCGGATTCCTGATGGCCGAGCTGACAGGGATCTCCTATGCGGACATCATGCTGATGTCGGTGGGACCCGCGTTGCTCTACTTCCTCTCGGTGTTTGGAATGATCCACTTTGAGGCGAAGAAGCAGGGCCTGGGCGGGTTGGATCTCTCCGAAGAGGTTCCGCACTGGAAGATTGTGCTCAAGGACGGGTGGTACTACTCCCTCCCGCTGGTCATCATCACGGCCTTGATGTTCCTCGGACGGTCCCCTGGAAACGCTGCCTTCTGGGCAACGCTTTCCTGCATTGCCATCAGCTGGGTGAAACCGGAAACCCGGATGGGGCCCAAGGAGATCTGGAACGCCATCCTCAAAGGAGCCGACAGCACCCTGGTGGTGGGCGCGACCATTGGCGTGATTGGGGTGATTGTCGGAACCATTTCCCTGACGGGGATGGGACTGAAGTTCTCCGACCTAGTGATCTCCATGGCGGGAGAGAGCCTGTTGCTGGCGGTGGTTCTGATTGCAATTGCCTCTCTGGTGCTGGGCATGGGGGTTCCGGTAACCGCAGCCTACCTGATTGTCGCCGTCCTGGCAGTTCCAGCGCTGGGACAGTATGGCGTGTCCGTGATAGCAGCCCACATGATCGTCTATTGGCTTTCGCAGGACTCCAACATCACTCCGCCGGTGTGCGTGGCCGCGTATGCAGGAGCGGCAATCGCAGGAGCTGACCCCTGGAAGACGGGGTGGACGTCCTTCAAGTTTGCGAAACTGCTCTATGTGATGCCGCTGCTCTTTGCCTACGTCCCAGGAATCCTTTTGGATGGAACGACACTGGAGGTCTTCAGTGCCTTCCTGTCGGCTGTGCTGGGGACCATTGCGTTCAGTGCCTTCTCCATGGGGTTCTTCCGGAGGCGGACCAAGCTGTACGAGTGGGTGTTGCTGGGCGTGGGAACGTTTCTGCTGTACTGGCCCACCTTTGAAACCGACGCCCTGGGTCTGGCGCTGGTGGCGTTCGTCTGGTGGATCCAGCGGGACGCTCAGACTTCTTCTCCCGCCGTTTCCTGATGCTGATACGAGGAGGAAGTGAATCCATTTCAAACCCTTTTACTGGCCACTGATTTTTCATCAGGGGCCCAGGAGACCTGCCGGTACGTGCAGGGGCTTCTGGAACTGACCGGTGCTCGGCTTCATGTGGTCCATGTGGTCACGGAGCTGGTGGACCGGCGGCGCAAGCGCCTCACAGATGAGGTGCTCCAGTCCCTGAGTCACGAGGTGGTGCAGCTCGCTGAAGAGGAGCTGGCCGCCTTCTGTCACCAGCACTTTGCTCCTCACCCGTACACCACCCGGATTGCTGCTGGCGTGGGGTTCCGGGAGATTCTGCTGGAGGCGGAGCGGGTGGGGGCCGATTTGATCATTTTGGGGAGCACGGGACGGTCGGCGCTGGAGCAGGTGCTGATTGGCTCAACGGCGGAGCGGGTGGTCCGCAATTCGCCAATTCCGGTTCTGACGGTCCCCCACCGTCCGTCATCACCTCGTGATGCACGTGCCTGAACCGCAGATCAGCCTCCGGAAGACGGAGTGCTACAGTTCATCAACCTGATAGGAGACTTTCATGCAACGGACACGCATCTTTCGAAAAGCGGTCACCGCTCTGACAACGGCTCTGGCGGCCACTCTGCTGCTGGCCACCCCGGCTTCTGCCCAAAAGTACCTCGCCTTCTCCGGAGGCCCGGACGGCGGGACCTTCCAGTACTTCTCCAACGGCATGTCCACCTACCTGTCAAAGAACATGGGGGGCATTGAGGTTTCCAACATGGCCTCTGCCGGCTCTGTGGAAAACCTACGGCGTGTCAACTCACGAGACGCCGACTTTGGCATCACCTACTCCGGGGACCTCTACCTTGGACGAAACGGGCGCCTGACCAAGGACACGAAGCAGTACCGCAACGTTCATGCGGTAGCCTACCTCTATGGCGCGCCGGCCCACCTGATTGTGCTGGAAAATTCGGGCATCACCACCGTAGAGGAACTGGTTGGGAAGAAAGTGGCCGTTGGCGCCGCCGGTTCAGGAGCCGCTGCTTCTGCACAACGCTACTTTGAGAGCGTTGGCATTTGGGACAAGATTGACCCGCAGTTTGTGGGATACAACCAAGGCGCCTCCGCATTGGGAGACAACCAGGTTGCGGCCCTTTGGGTCTTTGCGGGCTTCCCCAACTCTTCTGTGATTCAGGCTGCTGCCTCCAATCCAATTCGCCTGATTCAGGTGTATGCTGAGGCAGAGAAGAATGGAAAGCTCTTCAAGGACTACCCCTTCTACTCAAAGGTGGTGATTCCTGCTGGAACTTATCAGGGAGTGGACTACGATGTCGTCACGGTGCAGGATTCCGCCCTGTGGACAGCAGGTCGTCACGTCTCGGAAGACACGGTCTACGAGGCCGCTAAGCAGGTGTTTGCAGATGCCGGACTCAAGTACCTGGTCTCGGTGAAGTCAACAGCCAAGGCCATGAGCATTGGTTCCGGACTGACGGGAATTGTGACCCCGGTGCATGCAGGCGCCCAGAAGTTCTGGAAGGAACAGGGCAAGACCCTGAACGCCGACCAGCAGTAACCGCCTCTCCTCTGGACTCTGGTCCAGGCTGCCTCTCTTGGAAGGCCCATGGTTTCGCCCGCCCCGTCCCGACGTTCGCTTGTTGGCTGGTTGCTTCTGAGCCTAGTTGGGATCCTGACGGGGCTGGCGGCCTACCAGGGCTGGCGCACTGCGGAGCGTGAGCTGCAGGAGCAGGCGGCTTCTCGGCTCAGCCTTTACGGAAGCAGCCTCCGCGGGGCGATTGCCCAGTACCAGTACCTGCCCTTTCTCCTCTCTGAAGACCCCTCTGTTCAAGCCCTGCTCCGGAGCCAGGACTTCACCCGAGCGCCATTGCAGGACTACGTCAGCCGCAAGCTGAAGCGGGTGGCCGGACGTTCCGGTGCCGCCCTGCTGTATGTTTTGGACGATGAAGGCACCACGGTTGCGTCGAGCAACTTTGATGCATCTGATTCGCTGATGGGGCAGTCGTTTCGTTATCGTCCTTACTTTCAGCAGGCCTCTGCCCAGGGGGAGGGACGGTTCTACGCCATTGGCACCACCACCGGACAGCCCGGGTACTACCTGGCGCACTCGGTGTCCCGACGGGCAGAGGTGTCCGGAGTTGCGGTGGTGAAGATCAGCCTAGAGGCGCTCCAGGGAGACTGGTCCACCGCGCAGGAAAATGTGCTGGTCGCAGACGCTCGGGGGGTCATTGCCCTGTCCAGTCGCAAGGAGTGGCGCTTCCGGACCCTACGGTTGCTGAGTGAAGAGGACCAGCGGTCCATTGAGCAGCAGCGGCAGTACGAGGGCGTCAACCTAGCGCCTCTGGGAGCCGTGCAGCCGGCCTGGTGGTCTTCGGCGCTGCTCCTGACAGTGCCCCAGGATCCGGTGGAGGAGTACATGGTGCAGGAGATGCCCCTCCGTGATCTGGGCTGGACCCTCTACTACCTGACCCCGCTGTCGCCTGTGGAGCAGCGGGCGGGAGAGTCTGCGCTGGCCGCGTTGGGAGTGCTGGGGCTCCTGACGGCCCTGTGGCTGTTTCAGCGCGAACGACGTGCCAAGATGCAGTCGCTGCAGGAATCCCGGGATCAGCTGGAGCAGCGGGTTGATGAACGGACCCGCGAACTGCAGGCGACGCAGCGGGAGCTCATCCAGGCGGGAAAGCTGGCGGCGCTGGGGCAGATGTCCGCGGCAGTGGCTCACGAACTCAACCAGCCCCTCACCGCCATGCAGAACTTTGTGGCAAGCTCGCGACTGCTTCTGCAGAAGGGACGGCTGGAGGTGGTGGCGGAAAACCTGGAGCGGCTGCTGAAACTGGTCCAGAGCGTTTCGGCCATTGCTCGCCAGCTGAAGGTCTTTGCCCGCAAGTCCGAACAGACGGCGGTGCAGGCGAACCTTCAGGAGGTCCTCCGTTATGCGCTGGATTTATTTCTGGAGCGCCTCGAGTCTCCCTCCCTGACCCTCCGGACGGAGGGATGGGAGCAGCCGATTGAGGTGGTGGGAGACCCGTTGCAGCTGCAGCAGCTCTTTGTGAACCTCATCTCCAATGCCCTAGATGCAATGGACGGCACCCCGGATCAGGAACTGATCATTCGGGTGCTCCAGCAGCAGGAACAGGTTCAGGTTGAGTTTCTGGACAATGGTCCTGGCATTGACCCGGAGGACCTGCCCCACCTGTTTGAACCCTTCTTCACGCGCAAGCTGGATGGGCAGGGGTTGGGGTTGGGACTCTCCATTGCCTATGGCATCGCTCAGGCCCACCGGGGTCGCATCCGTGCGGCCAACCGAGACTCCGGAGGAGCCGTGTTTATTTTGGTTCTCCCTCTTCCTTCTCCGACGTATGCGTGAAGTTCAAAGTGTTCTGTTGGTTGATGATGAAGCCCCGGTCCGCCAGTCGGCTCAGCAGTGGCTGGAGCTGTATGACTTTGAGGTCACCCCCTGTTCCTCAGCGGCTCAGGCGTTGGAGCAGGCCCACTGGGATTTCCCTGGGGTGGTGGTGTCAGACGTCCGGATGCCGGGCATGGACGGGTTGATGCTGCTCCAAAAGCTGCATGAGGCGTTTCCGGACCTGCCAGTGATTCTGCTCACCGGGCATGGTGACATTGCCATGGCGGTGCAGGCCATGCAAAACGGGGCCTTTGACTTCATTGAAAAACCCTATGATCCGGAACGCCTGCTGGAGTCGGTGCGGCGTGGTTGCCGTCAACGGCGGCTGGTGCTGGAAAATGAATCCCTCCGACGCCTGCTGCTGAATCAGGGACGCATTGAGGCCCGACTGATTGGCACCTCTCGGGCCATGGAAACCCTGCGGCAGCAGGTGCTGGACCTGGCTGAAACCAATGCCAGTGTGCTCATTCACGGGGAAACCGGGACCGGAAAGGAGCTGGTCGCCCGGTGTCTGCACGACTTCAGTCCACGGGCCCGTAACGCCTTTGTGCCCCTGAACTGCGGGGCAATTCCGGAGGCGTTGTTTGAAAGCGAACTCTTTGGGCATGAGTCCGGAGCCTTCACGGGCGCTTCCAAAACACGGGTGGGGCGGCTGGAGTTTGCGGACCGGGGCACGGTGCTGCTGGATGAGATTGAGAGCATGCCCCTGAACCTTCAGATCAAACTGCTCCGGACGCTTCAGGAGCATGAAGTGCTGCGTGTGGGCGCCAACCGGGCGAAGGTGGTGGACATCCGGGTGACAGCAGCAACCAAGCAGGACCTGCGGGAAGCGAGCGACGCCGGGAAGTTCCGGGAGGATCTGTACTACCGGCTGGCGGTGGCAGAGCTGTTCCTCCCAGCGCTCCGGGACCGTCGGGAAGACATCCCGCTCCTCTTTGAACACTTTGTCAGTGTGGCACAGTCCACCCATGGTCGGCAGGCCCGTCCGCTCAAGGGGCACGACATGGACATCCTGGAGCAGCACCCATGGCCTGGGAATGTGCGCGAGCTGAAGAATGTGGCGGAACGCTTCGTTCTCAGCTCGGGATCTTCAGGGTGGGAGGTCCTGCTGCGGTCCCGGATGCACCCCCTGCCGGGGGCTCAAAACGAGCCCTCTCTTGCCGAACAGGTGGCCGACTATGAAAAGCGGGTGATTGAACAGTCCCTGAAGCGGCACCACGGCAGCATTAAGGCGGTGATGGAAGAACTGGATGTTCCCCGCCGCACGCTGAACCAGAAGATGCAGAACTATGGGATTGATCGGGAGGATTACTTGTAGGCAGGGAGGAGGGACGGACGTGACCCAAGCCACGTCCGTAAACGGGCTTACTCTTCTTCTTTGAGCTTCTCCTGACGCTCCTTGATGACCTTCTCCTGCACAAAGGAGGGGGCCGGGGCGTACTTTTCAAACTCCATTGAGTAAGAAGCCTTTCCGGCGGTCATGGAGCGCAGCTCTGTGGCGTAACCGAACATCTCTCCCAGCGGCACACCGCAGGTGATGACGGTGTCGTCACCCTTGACCTCGGAACCGTAGATCATGCCGCGACGGGAGCTGAGGTCTCCCATGACGGAACCTTGGTAGTCCCCGGGGGTTTCGACTTCCACCTTCATGATCGGCTCCAGCAGCACCGGACGTGCCTTAGCAACAGCCTGCTTCATGGCCTGACGGGACGCGATCCGGTAAGCGAGGTCACTGGAGTCCACGTCGTGGTACTTTCCATCCTTCAGGGTCACCTTAACGCCGACCATCGGGAATGCGGCAAGCGGGCCCTTTTCCATCACGTCTTGGAAACCCTTCTCACAGGCGGGAATGTGTTCGCCTGGAATGGATCCACCGAAGATGGCATTGACGAACTCGAAGTTCTCTTCAGCGCCTTCTTCCAGCGGCTCAATGCTTCCGGCCACTCCAGCAAACTGACCCGAACCCCCCGTCTGCTTCTTGTGGAGGTAGTCGAAGTCTGCAGGAGAGGTGATGGCTTCGCGGTAGTTCACCTGAGGGGCTCCAACAATGACCTCAGCGTTGTACTCGCGGCGCATCCGCTCAATGTAGATCTCCAAGTGCAGCTCACCCATTCCGGAGATGATGGTCTCCTTGGACTCTTCGTCTGAGGACACCCGGAAGGTCGGGTCTTCCCGCATGAAGCGGCTCAGGGCCTTACTCATGCGCATCTGGTGTTCGTTGTCCTTGCCCTTGATGGCCAAGGAGATCACTGGGATCGGGACATACATGGACTCACAGGAAACCTTGATGCCGTCGCCGCAGAAGGTGTCTCCGGAGGCACACTCGACGCCGACCATGGCGATGATGTCACCGGCTTCTGCAGTGTCGATGTTCTCACGGTCATTGGAGTGCATGCGGACCATGCGGCCGACCCGGAGCTTCTTCCCGGTCCGGACGTTGACGATCTGCTCGCCCTTGTTGAGACGCCCTTGGTAGATGCGGGTGTAGGTGAGCTGGCCAAACTGCTCTTCTGTTAGCTTGAAGGCCATGGCGACCGTGGGCAGGTCAGGATCGGCCTTGAGCTGGACTGTCTGCTCGTCTTCCAGGTTGATGGCTCGCATGTTCTCGGCTTCCAGCGGGGAAGGCAGGTAGCGGGTGATGGCGTCGAGCAGCACCTGCACGCCTTTGTTCTTGAAGGCGCTTCCCATGTAGACCGGGCAGAGGCCCAGCGTCATGACGCCCTTCTTGATCGCTGCGTGGATGGTGTCTTCGTCGATCTCCTTCTCTTCCAGGAGGTCTTCCATCATCTGCTCATCAAACATGGAGACGGCTTCAAGCATCTCCTGACGCTTCTCTTCCGCTTCGTCCTGCATGTCTGCCGGGATCTCATCGTAGCGCAGGGTCTCCCCGCGCTCGCCCTCGAAGTAGATGGCTTTCATGGAAACGAGGTCCACAACCCCGTTGTGCTCGTCTTCCAGTCCAATCGGCAGCTGCATCGCCACCGCGTTGAGTCCCAGCTGCTCACGGATGCCCTCGATGCCCCGGAAGGGGTTGGCGCCCATGCGGTCGAGCTTGTTGATGAAGGCCAGGCGCGGGACCCGGTAACGCTTCATCTGCCGGTCCACGGTCAGGGACTGAGACTGAACTCCAGCCACCCCGCAGAGCACGAGGATGGCGCCGTCGAGCACCCGCAGGGAACGCTCCACCTCAACGGTGAAGTCCACGTGTCCGGGAGTGTCGATGATGTTGATCTTCTTGTCTTTCCATCCCACGGTTGTGGCTGCGGACGTGATGGTGATGCCCTTTTCCTTCTCGAGGTCCATGTGGTCCATGGTCGCTCCGGAACCGCCACCGCGAACTTCCTCAATTTTGTGAATCTTGCCCGCGTAGAACAGAATCCGTTCTGTCAGGGTCGTCTTACCACTGTCGATGTGTGCGGAAATACCAATGTTTCGAGTGGACTCCAGAATTTTCTGCGCTGCAGCGTCCATGTTCCGTGCCTTTTGTAGGGTGATCTGCTGAAAGACAAAAATGAATAATCCGCCAAAATAGCGGAGTCTCACCAGAGCTTCAAGCTTTTTCGGAGGTGTGGCTGAGGAGAACCGACGCCTGGGCCGCGATTCCTTCCTCTCGACCGGTGAAGCCGAGCCGCTCAGTGGTGGTCGCCTTGATGGAAACCTGGGCAGGGTCCACCTGAAGCGTGGCTGCCAGTTTCTGACGCATGGCCGGAAGGTGGGGCGCCAGTTTGGGCCGCTGGGCGATCAGGGTCAGGTCAGCGTTCCCCAAAACGTAACCCTGCTGCCGAATCAGGTGGACGACCTGTTCTAGGAGCTTTATACTGTCGGCCCCTTGATAAGCCGGATCCGTGTCTGGAAAGTGCTGACCGAGGTCACCCAGCGCGAGCGCGCCGAGCAAGGCGTCCATGAGGGCGTGGGTCAGGACATCAGCATCTGAATGACCCAGGAGGCCCCGGTCATGGGGAACCTGAATCCCACCAAGGATCAGGGCGCGATTTTCGGCAAAGGCGTGCACATCGAAACCGGAACCGACGCGAAAGGGGAGCGGAGCAGCCGTAGGGAGCATAAAGAGGTTAATCCGTAGAAAATGAACGAAATTTAGGCTTAAAGCAAGCTTGAGCTTGAATTTTTTATGAGAAATAGGTACTTAATACGTTTTTCTTAACAAACCTTACATCCGGGCTAAGATGGACTACAAAGAGATGATCATTGAGAACGCATGGGGAGGAGTCGTTGCCGACTTTGGCCTCCTGCACATCCAACTGGCAACGCCTGTTGTCACTCTGGTGATCATTTTGGTCATGATCTTTGCGATCAACAAGCTTCTGTTTCAGCCGGTTCTCCGGACCCTGGACAGCCGCGAACAGGAAGTGGAGTCCTCCCAAGGTAAGGTGCAGAAGATTTCTGCTGAAATCGAGTCCAGCCGCCACGAGGTGGAGACCCGGCTGGCTCAGGCTTATGCTGAGGTTGGAGAGCTGCACCAGAGCATCCAGCAGTCTGGTTTGAAGGAACGCGAGGAGATGATCTCCAAGGAGCGGATCCTTGTTGAGGAGATGCTGGAAAAGTCCCGTAGCGAATTGGCTGCGGAGGTTGAGGATGCCCACAAGGAGCTTTTAACTCTGAAGGACCAGGTGGCCACGGCGACCGTGTCTCGACTGTTGAGTTAATCAACCCGCCCACTGAAACCCACACTCAAGTCACCATGAAATTCACGTTTACTGCGGGTCTGGCCAGCGCCGGCTTGTTGCTCGCGACGGCCCCCTTCGTCTGGGCCGCGGGCGCTGAGGGAGGTTCTAGCCCACTGGACTTCGTCTGGAAGGTTGTCAATTTTGCCGTCTTGGTCTTCATCCTCTACCGCTTTGGGAAGGCCCCGATCAGTGCGGCCCTGAACAACTCGGCCCAACAAGCGCGCCAGAACCTTGAGTCGGCACGCGAGGCCGAAAAACGAGCGGACAACGAACTCGTCGACCTCCGGGCCAAAGTGGCGCAGCTGGAGCAGGAAGCGGCTTCGATGGTGGTCCGGGCTCGGGAAGAAGCCGAGGCAGAGCGTCAACGCATTGTTGAACTGGGACGCACTGAGGTGGAGCAAATGGCTGAGCATGCAAAGATCGCTTTGCAGCGCGAGCGCCGGAAGGCGGAAATGGAGCTGCGGGCGTGGATGGCTGAAGAGTCCGTCAAGCTGGCTGAAGAAAAAATGAACGCCCAGCTCAATGGGGCCAAGCAAGAGGAGCTCATGAAGTCCTTTGTGCAGCAACTGAAGACGAAGGAGGCCCTGTGAGTCAATCCGTCATCGCTCGTCGTTACGCCAAGGCCCTGCTGGCACTGGCACCCGAAGCAAACCGGGAAGCCGTCTCTCAGGAACTGGAGGACTTTGCTGATGCCTACAACGGCAGCGAAGACCTGCGTGAGAGCCTCAGCTCCTCTCGGGTTTCCGGAGCCGCCAAGGAAAAGGTCTTGGTTGCCGTCATGGAAAAACTGGGCACGGGTGCCCAGGTGCAAACCTTCCTCCGTTTTCTCCTGTCCAAGCGCCGCATTCTGCTGGCCCCGGACATCGCAACGGCCTTTGATGCGCTCGTCAAGGCCTCGATGGGCAAAGTCGAAGCGGAAGTCACCGTGGCACAAGAGCCCTCGACCGAGTTGGTCCAGAGCCTCCAGTCCCAGCTTTCCCAAACCTCTGGCAAGGAGGTGTCGGTCACCATCAAAATCGATCCGTCCATCATCGGCGGTGTTGTTACCCGCATCGGTTCCACCGTCATTGACGGCAGCCTCCGCAATCAGCTGAATCGAGTGCGTCAATCCATCATCCAAGGTTGAGCAGTTATGAAGATCCGAGCAGAAGAGATCAGCGCGATCATCCAAAAGCAAATCGAGAATTTCGATAAGCAGGCAACAAAGACAGAAGTCGGCACCGTCTTGGTGGTGGGTGACGGAATTGCCCGTGTCCATGGGCTGGACAACGTTCAGGCCGGGGAGCTGGTTGAGTTCTCCAATGGCGTTCAGGGCATGGTGCTCAACCTGGAAGAAGACAACGTCGGAATCGTCATCTTTGGAGATGACACCGGCATCAAGGAAGGTGGTGAGGTCCGCCGAACCGAGCGCATCGCCGAGGTTCCGGTCGGAGACGGCATGCTGGGACGCGTCGTGGATCCGCTGGGAAATCCGATTGACGGCAAGGGACCGCTGGAAACCACGGAAACCCGCCTCATCGAAGTCATTGCCCCTGGAATCGTGGCCCGTAAGTCGGTCCATGAGCCCATGCAGACCGGCCTCAAGGCCATCGACTCCATGGTTCCGGTGGGCCGGGGCCAGCGGGAGTTGATCATTGGAGACCGTCAGACCGGAAAGACCGCGATTGCGATTGACACGATCATCAACCAAAAAGGGGGAGACGTCGTCTGCATCTACGTGGGCATTGGTCAGAAGCGTTCCACGATGGCGCAGCTGGTGAAGAAGCTCGAAGACGCAGGCGCCATGGACTACACGATTGTGGTTTCGGCAACGGCTTCCGAGCCCGCTCCGCTCCAGTTCCTGGCTCCCTACTCGGGTGTCAGCATGGGCGAGTACTTCCGGGACCGCGGCAAGCACGTCCTCTGCGTGTACGATGACCTGTCCAAGCAGGCCGTGGCCTACCGCCAGCTCTCCTTGCTGCTCCGCCGTCCTCCGGGTCGTGAGGCGTATCCGGGAGACGTGTTCTACCTCCACAGCCGCTTGCTGGAGCGGGCCTGTAAGCTCGACGACGGGCTGGGTGCCGGTTCCTTGACGGCGCTTCCGGTCATTGAAACCCAAGGGGGAGACGTCTCGGCGTTCATCCCCACCAACGTGATTTCGATTACTGATGGTCAGATCTTCCTGACGGCAGACCTGTTCAACTCCGGCGTCCGCCCGGCCATCAACGTTGGTATCTCCGTCTCCCGCGTGGGAGGAGCCGCTCAGGTGAAGGCCATGAAGCAGGTGGCAGGAACGCTGCGTCTCGACCTGGCCCAGTTCCGAGAGAAGGAGGCGTTTGCCCAGTTTGGAAGTGACCTGGACAAGGCGACCCAGCAGCAGCTGTCCCGTGGTCAGCGCCTTGTGGAAGCGCTCAAGCAGCCTCAGTACCAGCCAATGCACTGGGTGGATCAGGTCTTCTCCATCTATGCGGCAACCAATGGCTACCTCGATCCGTACCCCGTCAGTGCTGTGAAGCAGTTTGAGGAAGGCTTCCTGAATTTCGTCCGGGCCAACAAGAGCGACCTCCGTGGAAAGGTGGAGCAGTCCCAGGCCCTCAACGATGAAATCAAAGCGGAACTGAACCAGGCCCTGGAAGAGTTCTCCAAGAGTTTTCAAGCCTAACGAACTTCGTCGAGGCTCCGGCCGCGAACGTACTGAAAGAGACGGATGGCAAGCTTAAAAGATATCCGAAACCGGATCAACAGCGTCCGAAAGACGCAAAAGACCACCAGCGCCATGAAGATGGTGTCGGCGGCAAAGCTACGGAGGGCGGAAGAAGCGGCCAAGTCGGCCCAGCCCTACTCGGAGGAGCTGCGCAAAGTGGTTTCTTCCCTCAGCGCCCGCTTCAGCGGAGACGAGGTGCCCCTCTTCCGTCAAACGGAGGGCAACCGGACCGCAATCATTGTGCTGACCAGCGACCGTGGGCTGTGCGGAGGCTTCAACATGAACCTCTGCAAGGCGGCAAACGCGATGCTGGAGCGAGAAGGCGTGGCCACCGCAGATGTGTACGTCTTTGGACGCAAGGGGAACGAGTTCTTCAAGCGCTCGGGACACACCGTGGTGGAAGTCTTCACCGAGGTGCCTGAGCACGAGGAGCTGAAGGCGGTGCAGCAGGCCATTGATGCCGTCGCCAACCGCTTCCTGGAAGGGGACCTGGACCGCGTTTACCTAGCGTACAACACCTACGTGAGTGTGATCAGTCAGCGCCCCACCCTCAACACCCTTTTCCCGGTCACGCCTCCGGAAGAGACGGAAGATGACGAGCGAGAAGTGATCTTTGAGCCGAGTGCTCAGGCCATCCTGAACACCCTGCTTGAGAAGTACGTCCAGAACCAGGTGTACACGTCACTGCTGGAAACGCATGCCGGCGAGCATGCGGCTCGGATGACCGCCATGGACAGTGCCACGAAGAATGCAGGAGAGATGATCGACAAGCTGCAGCTCTTCTACAACCGCACCCGTCAGGCGGCCATTACCAAAGAACTTATTGAGATCATCAGCGGCGCGGAGTCGCTCTGACCCTTCCGCCCAACTCCAAAAACAAGGACAGGAACAATGAACACAGGCAAAATCGTTCAAGTCATGGGTCCCGTGGTGGACGTGACATTCGACTCCGGCGACCTCCCCGCGATCTACACCGCCCTGGAAGTCCCGCTTCAGGAAGGGGAAAAGCTGATCTGTGAGGTGCAGCAGCACCTTGGAGAGAACACCGTCCGGACCATCTCCATGGGCGCCACCGAAGGCTTGAGCCGCGGTCTGGAAGTCACCAACACCGGCAGCCCCATCAGCGCGCCTGTGGGCCGGGAAGTCCTGGGCCGCATCATCAACGTGACCGGCGATCCGGTGGACGAGGTGGGGCCGATTGAAGTGAAGAACTACTGGCCGATTCACCGGGAGCCGCCTTCCTACGAAGAGCAGTCGACGCAAACCGAGATGCTGGTGACCGGCATCAAGGTTCTGGACCTGCTGTGCCCGTTTGCGAAGGGTGGAAAGATTGGTCTCTTCGGAGGTGCCGGCGTGGGCAAGACCGTCGTCATCATGGAGCTCATCCGGAACATTGCTGCAGAGCACGGAGGCTTCTCTGTGTTTGCCGGCGTCGGTGAGCGTACCCGTGAAGGAAACGACCTCTGGAACGAGATGAAGGAGAGCGGCGTTCTGGACAAGACCAGCCTGGTGTACGGACAGATGAACGAGCCCCCCGGAGCCCGTGCTCGGGTCGCCCTGACCGGCTTGACCGTTGCCGAATACTTCCGGGACGAAGAGAGCGCCGACGTTCTGATGTTCATTGACAACATCTTCCGCTTCACTCAGGCCGGTTCTGAGGTGTCTGCTCTGCTCGGCCGGATCCCGTCTGCTGTCGGTTACCAACCGACGCTGTCCACGGAGATGGGCGCGCTTCAGGAACGGATTACCTCCACCCGGAATGGTTCGATTACCTCCGTCCAGGCCGTTTACGTCCCTGCGGACGACTTGACTGACCCGGCACCAGCCACGACCTTCTCTCACTTGGATGCAACCGTCGTCTTGAACCGCTCCATTGCCGAGCTGGGCATTTATCCGGCTGTGGACCCGTTGGACTCCACCTCCCGGATTCTGACCGCTGACATCCTTGGCGATGAGCACTACAGCACGGCTCGTGAGGTGCAGATCCTTCTGCAGCGCTACAAGGACCTGCAGGACATCATTGCCATCTTGGGCATGGACGAGCTTTCGGAAGAAGACAAGAAGGTCGTCTCCCGTGCTCGAAAGGTGCAGCGTTTCCTCTCTCAGCCCTTCTTCGTCGCTGAGCAGTTCACCGGCATGTCCGGCCAGTACGTGGACATCAAGGACACGATCCGAGGCTTCCGGGAAATCCTCGAAGGCAAGCACGACGAGCTTCCGGAGCAGGCGTTCTACCTCGTCGGAACCATTGAACAAGCGCAGGACAAGGCGAAGAGCATCGCCTCCTGAGACTGAGAGGAATCATGGCCAACCAATTGAAACTTGAGGTCGTCACTCCCAGCAAGCGCTTGCTGGAAACGGCGGCGGATTCAGTGACCCTGCCGGGCTCTGTCGGTCAGCTGGGGATCCTGCCAGAGCACGTTCCCCTGGTGACGACGCTGGACACCGGAGTGCTGATGTACACCCTCAACGGGAAGAATCACGCTCTGGCGGTGCACTGGGGATACGCCCAGGTCGACGCCAACCGGATCTCTGTTTTGGCAGAGATTGCAGAAACGGCAGAAAGCATCAACCTGGACCGCGCCAAGCAGGCGGAGTCTAAGGCCCGCGAGGTGCTGTCGCACATCAACCTGTCCGCCAAGGACTGGGAAGCAGAAAGCCAGCGCCTTTCCAAGTACGATGCCAAGCTCAAGCGAGCTCTGGTCCGCCAGCAGGTGGCTCAGGTCCGCTGACCTCCCTCCGGGCTCTGGAAGCATGTTCTGGAGCCCGAACCCTCCCTTCTCTGCTCAACCGATATGGTGACGCCTCATCTCGCGCAGTCTCTGGTGTGTCCTGAAACGCACGTGCCGCTGCAGGTTGCATCCGCCGAACAGGTGATCGCAGTCAACCAGGCGATTGAGTCCGGTACCCTGAAGACCACCTCCGGAACACCCGTGCTGGACCCTGTAGAGTCTGGCCTTGTGGATGCAGAAGCCACCCGCATGTATCCCGTCCGAGACGGGCTCCCCATCCTGCTGGCCGCTGAGGCGATTGCGCTTCCTTCTCAGCAGTGACATGCTCCTTGCATGACCTTTCTCAAAATCTGTACGCAAGAGAGAGGGCATGACCAAAGACATCAATTATTCAGACGCCTCCGGGTTCCGAGCCTACCGGACCTTCCAGGAAAATCTGGCCCGCCGCATGTCTGCCCGGGAGATTCACTCCCTCCGGGTGCTGGGGCCGGACTTCTTCAACCTGGTGGACCGGATTGCGCAGGACCTCCAGGAGCAGCGGCCTCATGACCACCTGATGATGGAGATGACGGAGGACGAGTTCCTCTGGGAGCTGCAGGTGTTTGCGAATCAGTTCATCCGGCAGTGCGCCGAGTCTCCGCTCAAGCTGAAGCCGTTCTGTGCGCATCTGATGGAGAATCTGGACGACCCTGAGTTTCGGCTCCAGTTTGATGAGCTCCTGAACACCTTCTACGAGCAGCACTTCTTCACAGACAGCAGCGAGAGCTCACTGATTCACTGAGAGCATTTGCTGCCAGCGGGTGATCAGCGCCTGCAGCAGCGGGCGGATTCGGGAATCCCGGACCCACTCGGTGTAGGTTGCCGGGGCTCCTTCGGCCTTCACGGCCCCGAAGGCGTCTTCGACGTCTGCCGGGAGCGCCTCCTGAACAGCAGTGGCCTGAGCGGCGGCCCGAGCGTTTTCGGCTTCCCAATGGGCGAGCACTGCTGCTGCCTGAGGCGACTCATTCCGGGTTTGCTGCACCCATCCTTCCAAGCGCGTCATGCGCTCCTGTGTATTCCGAACCACCTCCTGCAATCCAGCCTGATAAACCAGCTGCTGTTCCTCTGTTGCTGGAAAGAGCCGCAAGCGAACGTGCCGGTACCAGAGTTCCAACAGCCGAAGCTGCTCAATGAAGCGCTGCTGAGACCGGAGGATCCACTCTGCCTTTCCGGAGCCGGTTGGCGGTAGAGCCACTCGATGGACGCTTTTAGGGACGACCACGTGGACGCCTGCGGACACGGAACCCGTGAGGCGAGATCCGGCGCCAATGATGGTGCCAAACGCCACAGCAAGTGGTCCCACCAGGCTGCAGTTGCCTCCCAGAAACAAGCGGGGTTGGTTGAGCAGGAGTCCGTCAGAGACGTCGCCAAACAGCGAAGCCGTGGCCTTGTCGCCCCGAGCCGTGAAGTTGAAGTGGATGGTTCCGCTCCCCACTTCGCTGAAGGCTCCCAGTTCCGGACCGGTTCCTCCAGACACCAGCGCATCACAGAAGTTGAGGTTGCTCCCCAAGGTGACCCACGGAAAGAGCACCGTCATCTTGGTGTCGGTGTGCTGAGCAGTGGACGCATCTTCCTCGTAAAGCGACCCCTTCCGGACCCGGAAGCCCATCCCGGTGGTGAAGTCGTTCTCCATCGTCTCCTTCCCAAGAAACACGGCCTCTTCAGCAACGCCGGATCCCAGGATCGACGCGGGCCCGACGGTGGTCCGAACCAGGGTCACGGGCCCTAATGAGCCGACAAGGGCTCCGGACCCAACGAGGCTGTCTTCCACATGTGCAGGGCCGCGTCGCCCAATTACAGCGTGAGGGAAGAGGCGTGTCTTCGGGCCCTCAAGTCGTGTTCCCGGGAAGAGTTCGACGTGTGGGGCAATCTGGTTCAGGTCCACATCCCGTCGAATGAAGGTCTGCTCCGGGGCATGAATCCGCACTCCCCGCTCCTGGAGGGAGAGGAGTTCGGCAGAGGAATAGAAGGAAGAGGAGTCAGGCATCTTTTTGCAAAGCCTCAAGTTCGTGTCGGGAAAATCCCAGAAAGTACAAAATGGCGTCCAGGTTGGGTTGCGTCAGGCTGCTGGAAACACGTTCCCGCAGAAAGCGTTTGGCGTTGAAGGCGATGCCGAGTCCGGCTTGGGTGAGCATCTGCAGGTCGTTGGCACCGTCTCCTACGGCAATCACCTGTTCCGGGCACAGCCCCTCTTGCTGCCGAATCATCTCAATGAGGGCGGCCTTCCGAGCACCATCGACAATGGCCCCTTGGACCTCTCCAGTGAGGCGTCCGTCTTGGACCTCCAGTTGATTGGCAAACCCGTAATCGAGCTGAAACTGGTCGACAATGTGCTGGATGATCAGGTCGAAGCCTCCGCTGATGAGCGCCACCTGGTACCCCAGTGTCTTGAGGATGTGGACGAGTCGTTGGACGCCAGGCGTGTACGGGAGCCGCTGCGCAAGGCGGTGCAGTTCTTCCACAGGAAGCCCCTTGAGCAGCCGGACCCGCTCCCGGAGTGCCTGCTGAAAATCGAGGGTGCCTTCCATGGCCTGATGCGTGATGGCCTGAATGGCCTCCTCCGCGCCTGCCAGCCGCCCAAGCTCGTCAATGACCTCGCACTGAATGAAGGTCATGTCAGCGTCAAAGACGATCAGGCGTTTGTGTCGCCGGAAGGCGTCATCCACCTGCAGGGCAAAGTCGGTCCGGGATTTCAACCGTAGGTCCAGCAGCTCAATCATGAACGGCTCTCGCGCAATCGGTTCCTCAGAGGCGAGGCGGAACTCATAGACCTTGAGCTCTTCTGCCTCCAGCGGTGCCACGCCCATGACGTGCAGGCCACGCTCGTTGAGGTATCGGCTGATGGGGTGGAGGACATCTGGCTCCAGATGAGCCCCAAGCATGGTCAGGATGTAGCGGTGGGCGGGGGCGGCAGTGGAGTGCGGCGGATTGAGGTGCGCATGAACTCCCAATTCAGAGGCCAGCTGGCGAATGGCGGTTTCCAGGGGCGCGATCTGGTGCGGCGGGCTGGCGGCCACGGCCATCAGCGAGAGGTTTCCGGAGAGGCGCAGGTGCCGGAGGTCAAGAAGCTGCGCCTCGTGGGCGCCAAGGATCTTCAGCAAAGGGGTGAGGACGGGAGCCAGTTGCTCTCCGTGGAAGCTGATGACGAGTTGCTGCATGAGATCATCTGTGAGGAAGTCGGGCGCTGCTCAAGCGCGACGTTCAGCCCGGACCATCGCTGAAACCATTCCTGCGAGGGTCTGAGGGTTCCCGATGGCCTGAGGAAGTTCCCCCTGCTCCCGAAGGGCCTGTGCCGTTGTCTCACCAATGCAGGCAGAACGCAAGGGGGGAACGGGAGCGCGCTGGAAGTAGTCTGAGGCAAAGAAGGCCTGGACTGCTGACGGGCTGGCAAAGGTGACCCAGTCTAGGCCTTCCTCAAAAAGAGACGTCAGTTCCTGACGAGTGGGAATCCGGGGGTGATTGGCGTAGGCCGGCGTGCTCCAGACGGTGAAGCCCTGGGCCCGGAGAGCGTCTGGCAGGTGCGGAAGGGCCTGGGTGGATCGAGGAAGCCAGCAGGTCCCGGGAGTGGCTGCAGCGTGAAGGGCGTCTGCAAGGGAGGCGCCTGCAAACTGGTCCGGTGTCAGAGTGGGAGTGTGGCCTTCAGCAGCAAGTGCGTGTCCGGTTTCAGAACCCACCACTGCGAGGGAACAGGTGGGCGGCAGCACCTGCTGTAGGTCCCGCAAGCGGGAGAAGGTCCAGTGGACGGCTGAGGGGCTGGTGAAGGCGATCCAGTCCACTTCGGTGAGCCGTGCGGCAGCGGCGTCAAACGCGTCCCACGATTCCGGAGCCGTCAGTGCAAGGGTTGGGAGGTGCAGGACGGTGGCGTGGTGCTGCTTCAGCAGTTGGGTCAGCTTTCCCTCGGGAGGCTCCTGGCGAGTGACCAGGACCCGCCTGCCTGAAAGGGGCATGTCAGCGGTAGTGGCTTTCGATCTTGGTGATGGTGGGAGGAGGCGATTCGACCGGAGGCGTCAACACGGGGGCTGGACGGGTTCGCATCACCAGGTAGTAGAGGCCGTAAAAGATGAACCCAATGCCGAGCCCGCCGTAGAAGATCAGGAAGGTCCGGACCAGCCAGACCGGCATGCCGACCACGTGGGCGTAGTCGGCAGCGACTCCCAGCAGCCGTGCCTTGGGAGGTGTTGCTTCCGGACGGCGTGTGCGTGTGGCAAGCCCGTAGAGCGTCCAGACGGCCAGAACCAGCGAGGGCAGTCCAACCAGCAGGAGGAGCACATTGAGCATTACACGCCTTCAATGAGTTGCCGGTAGGCCTTCCGGAAGCCGCGGCTGAGGAGGTAGTCGGAGCTGGTGCCGTAGTGGGTGGCCATTTGCTCCAGCAGGGGTTGGAAGTCCTGAGGCCCCTGCTCCCGGAAGAGGGTGGCCATGTCCTGAATCAGCTGATCCAGGTGCAGCCTCCGAGGAACGGAGGCGCCAGCCTTCACTGGTCTTCGCGGACGACGATGTACCGTTCGCCGCCGGCTCCGGAAACATAGAGCAACAGGCCTTCTTTTTTCAAGTCGGTTTGCTGCAGCAGGTCCCGGAGCGCTGCCAGGTCCTGGACGCGCTGACGGTTGACTTCCTGCAGCACCATTCCGGGACGCAGGCCGGCGTCTTCTGCAGGGGAGCGCGGCTCGACCTCGGTGACCACCAAACCGTCGGTGCTTTCGAGCTGAAACTCCTGGGCCAGTTCGGGGGTAAGTTCCTGAGTGGTGAAGCCCATCACGGATTCGGTGTCAGGCTCCTGCGGTTGTTGTTGCTGCAGGAGCTCCCGTCGGGCGGCTGAAAGTTCCTTGGGACGCTCGTCGAGGAGGACGTCAAAGGTCAGCTCACGGGGGGTGCCGCCGTCGTTGTTGCGGAGGATCTTCAGCGAGACCGTGGCATTGGCGCGGGCGTTGGCGATTTCGTTACGGAAGTAGTTGCTGTCCCGAACCTCGCGGCCGTTCAGCTCCACTACCACGTCTCCCTGCTTCAGGCCAGCGCGTTCCGCAGGAGTGCCTTCCATGACTCCGGTGACCAAGGAGCCGCGGGTGTTGTCGAGGTTGAAGGCCCGGGCGAGGTCGATGTTCAGGTCCTGAATGCCAACTCCCAGCCAGCCTCGAGCGACACGACCGTCGTTGATGAGGTCGTTCATGATGCCACGGGCCATGTTGATCGGCACGGAGAAGCCGATGCCCTGGTAACCACCGTTGCGGGTGTAGATGGCGGTGTTGACGCCAATGATCTCTCCCCGGAGGCTAATGAGCGGCCCCCCGCTGTTTCCGGGATTGATGGCGGCATCGGTCTGGATGAAGTTCTCATACTCGGTGATGCCGACGTTGGAGCGACCCTTGGCGCTGACGATGCCGTAGGTGACGGTCTGGGTCAGGCCAAAGGGGTTCCCTACGGCAATCACGGACTCTCCAACTTCCACGTCATCGGAGTTGCCTGTGGGCAGAACCGGGAGGTTGGGGGCATCGATCTTGACCACGGCGATGTCGGATTCCGGATCCGTTCCCACCAGCTTGGCCTCAAACTCACGGCCGTCGTAGAGCTTCACCGTGATGACATCGGCCTCGCCCACCACGTGGTGGTTGGTGAGGATGTAGCCGTCTTCATTGATGATCGAACCGGACCCCATGCCTTCCTGACGGAAGTCCCGGGGCTGCTGCTGCTGATTGCGCCGTTGCCGATCGCGAGGGGGACGGATGCCAGGGAAGAAGCGGTCGAGGAACTCGTCGTTGTAGAGGTCAAAGGGGTTATTCAGGGGCTGGCCCTGTGCATCGCGGAGGATCTTTTCCACCTTGATGTGGACCACGGCCTGCTGCACTCGCTGCACCAGCTTGGCCCGGGTTTTGGACTGGCTGATGAGCAGTTCCAGCTCGCTGCTGGTCTGGGCAGACGCAAAGAAGGGCAGGAACAGAAGCAGCGAGAGAAACAGACAGAATGAGCGATGATTCATGACAGTCTCAAAGAGAGGGTTGAGGGTAATCCGGTTCGGATCAATAGTTTAGGAAGGAAATGAACGAAGCGCCAACGGTATTTTGCAACGAGTCGTTTCCGAAGGCGCGGAAGAAAGTGGGGAGTGAGCCGCTGGAATCCCGGCTCCTGGAGAGGCTTTGTTACGAAGCGGCCGCGATGGGTTGCGGAAGATCTCGAAACTGCATGGCGTGGAGCTGGTAGTACCGCCCCTTGCGCTGCAGCAATTCACTGTGGGCGCCGTATTCCACCATGCGTCCGTCTTCCAGCACACAGATGCGGTGGGCGTTCCGGATGGTGGAAAGCCGGTGGGCAATGACTAAGGTGGTGCGGTTGGCCATCAGGTACTCAATGGCCTGCTGGACTTCGATTTCTGACTCTGAGTCGAGGGCCGAGGTGGCCTCATCGAGAATGAGGATCGGGGCATCCTTCACAAGAGCCCGGGCAATTGCCAGACGCTGGCGCTGACCACCGGAGAGCCGAACGCCCTTTTCGCCAATCATGGTGTCGTAGCCCTGCGGCTGCTGCATGATGAACTCGTGCGCGTTGGCCGCCTTGGCGGCAGCAATCAGGCGTTCCTGAGAGCAGCCTAGGTCGCCATAGGAGATGTTGTTGCCAATGGTGTCGTTGAACAGCACGGTGTCCTGCGTGACAATGGCGATGTTGCGCCTCAGGGACTGCAGGTCCAGCTCCCGGAGGTCGTGCCCGTCAATGCAGATGCGCCCCTTATCGACATCAAAGAAGCGCGGGATGAGGTTCGCAAGGGTGGTCTTTCCGGAGCCGCTGCTGCCAACGAGCGCCAGGGCCTGCCCCTTGGGAAGCCGCAGCTTCAGGTCCCGGAGAGCCGGTTCGGGCTTGCCCGGGTAGTTGAACTCCTGAATGTCGATCTCAATGCCCTGACGGAGCCCGTCCAGCACTACCGGATTCGGTGGAGAGACGATGTCGGGCTGTTCATCCAGCACCACGAAGATGCGACGGAGCGCCACCAGGCCTTCCTGCAGCTTGAGGTTGAAGCCGTTGAGCTTCTTGACCGGGTCATTGAGCATGAAGAAGCTCAGGATGAAGGACGTGAAGTCTCCCGGTGTGATGGAATCCTGAATGATGAGGTAGCCGCCGTAGATGACAATGGTGGCCCCGGCGGCGGCGCCAATCACTTCAATGACCGGGGTGGAGTAGGAGTCGATGAGGATGGAGCGCATGTGGTTGCGGTACAGGCGCTCATTGGATTTGCGGAAGCGGTCGTTTTCATAAGACTCCATGCCAAAGGCCTTGACCACCCGGATGCCTGAAATGGTTTCGACCAGTAGGCTGCTGAGGCCTCCGAAGCTGATCTGCCGCTTGCTGACCGCTTTTTTGTTGCTGCGTCCGAACATGCGGATGAAGAACAGCGCCACCGGGATGATGGTGAAGGTGACGAGGGCCAGGTCCCAGCTCCGGTAGATCATGATGCCCAGCAGCAGAAAGAACTGCGGGATGTCCCGGAAAGGACCGTTGACGCCAATCTGCAGGGTGCTCTGGAGCACGTGCAGGTCGTTGGTGAACCGGGAAATCAGGTCACCGGTTTTGGAGCGAGAGAAGAAGGAAAAGGAAAGGTGGGTCAGGTGTGAGAAGAGGCTCTGGCGCAGCTCCGCAACCATGCGCTGGACGATGTAGCCCACGCTGTAGGTGTTGCCAAAGAAACACAGGCCCTTGAGCGTGAAGACGATGATCAGTCCCAACCCCACCAGAAAGTACTGCTGCAGGCCGGGGTCGTCGCCGTAGGTGATGGTATCAACAATGTCCTTGGCATAATAGGCCGGCGCCGCCGTGAAGACGTTGAAGCCGATCATGCAGAGGATGCTGAAGAGGATCCAACCCTTGTAGGGCCAGATCAGCTTGCCCAGGCGACGGAGGAGGACCTTATTGGAAAGTTCCGATTCTTCGGGCATAGCGTTCCACTCGGTGGTTAGGGTTCGGGTTCCCAGGTGGTTCCTTCCTTGGAGTCCTTGAGGAGAATCCCTGTCTCTTTCAAGCGGTCCCGGATGAGGTCGGACCGCGCATAGTCTTTTTCTGCTCGGAACTGCGTCCGCAGTTCAATCACGAGGTCCATGACCCCGTCTAGGGCTCCGGTGGCTTCCGCTTCCCCTAATTCGTGAGGAATCACGCCCAGCACGTCGCCTCCCAGGGTCCGGAAGAGGAATTCGGCCTCCTGAATGGCCGCCGGGTTGGGGTCTTGGGTGCTCAGCAACCGGTTGACCTCGTGGCTCAGGTCAAAAAGAGCCGCAAGGGCCTGAGGGGTGCCAAAGTCATCATTCATGGCCGCCTCAAAGGCGAGGCGCTGCGTTTCAAAGAAGGCCCCTGCTGACGCCGTTGTGGGTTCCGGCAAGCGACTGCGGAGGGCCCGGACCGTCTGGTGCAAGCGCCGCAGGGCCTGACGGGCGCCCTGCAGGGCCGAGGTGCTGTAGTCGACCACCGAGCGGTAGTGGCTCGCAGCGACAAAGTAACGGACCACCAAGGGATCGTAAGCGGTAAAGGCGTCCTTGATGGTCACAAAGTTGCCCGCAGACTTGCTCATCTTCTGTCCGTCGATGGTGAGCATGTTGCTGTGCAACCAGTAAGTTGCAAAGGGCTTGCCGAGGTGCCGGGCTTGGGCAATTTCGCACTCGTGGTGCGGAAACTTGAGGTCCATGCCCCCTCCGTGGATGTCGAAGGCGTCCCCCAGGTAGCGGGTGCTCATGACGACACACTCGGTGTGCCATCCGGGGTAGCCCCAGCCGCTATAAGGGTCACGCCACCGCATCAGGTGTCCGGGCTCTGCCCGTTTCCAGAGGGCAAAGTCTCGCGGATCGCGTTTCTCCTGACGGGACTCAATGCGACCGCTCTCCTGCAGTTCCTCAAGGGTCCGGTTGGACAATTCACCATACTGCGGGTCCTGACTCACACTGAAGTAGACGGACCCATTTGCTTCATACGCCAACCCGCGGGAAATTAATTCGGCAATGGCCTCTAATTGCTCAGGAATGTGCCCGGTGGCGCGCGGTGAAATGTCTGGCCGAATGACCCCCAGCTGGTCCATGGCCGCGAAGTGCTCCCGTGTGTAGGTTTCAGCAACCGCCATGGGCTCCTGGTCGAGCTCCTGGGCCTTCTTGATCAGGCGGTCGTCTCCATCATCGGTGTCTCCGAGCAGGTGGCCCACGTCGGTGATGTTCTGGACGTAGAAGGTCTTCAGCCCCAGGGCCCGGAGCCAGCGGAGCATGATGTCAAAGCTGACGTAGGTCTTGGCGTGTCCCAGGTGGCTGTCGCTGTAAACGGTGGGGCCACAGACGTACAGAGTGGCACGCCCCGGGTGCAGCGGAGTGAAGGGTTCCAGTTGCTGAGTGAGGGAGTTGTGTAGCTGCAGTGGCATGGGATGCGGTCCCAGCAAAGAGGGCAGAGGTCGGTTGGCCAGAAAACCGTCGGGGTGCTGAACGGCTTTGAGTAAACTCACTAAAGTTACAGATTATGCAGGAAATGGCAAAACTTCAGTACTTCAGCTTCGCGTAATAGGTCTCCTTTGCTGCATTTTGTGCTTCTTCGAGGGTCCGGATGCCTTTTTCCTCAAGCATGGGAACCAAACGGAGGAAGACCTGGGCGGTGACCCAAGCATCTCCCATCGCCGAGTGCCGGTCTTCCACCATCACCCCGAAGCGCCGGGCGATCTCATCCAGGCTATGCAGGTTCTGCTTGGGCTGTGCGACAGCAGACAGCAGCAGCGTGTCCAGCACCGGTTGGGTGAAGCGGACCTTGCTGGCGCGTTCCTTCAGCTCCAGAAAGCGCAGGTCGAAGGCTGCATTGTGGGCAACGAGCACAGAGCCTTCGGTGAAGCGGTGGAAGCGGGGCAGGACTTCTGTGATCAGCGGCTTCCCGGTCACCTGTTCCGGAGTGATGCCGTGAACCGCGATGGACGCTTCCGAAATGGCCCGCTGAGGGTCGATGAGCTGCTGAAAGGTCTCATTCTCCAGCAGCTTCCCATTGACAATGCGGTAGGCGCCAATGGAAATGATCTCGTCCCCCGCGCTGGGATTGAGGCCTGTGGTTTCCGTATCAAAGACCGTGTAGCGCAGCTCCCGGAGGGGGACGTCTTTGAGCTCTGGCGGAAGGGAGGTTTTGTTGAAGAGGTCAAAGTCGTAGAAGACCGGTCGGCTTTCGAGGGAGAGGTGAGTCTGCTCACTGGAGGTGACCTCGACCTCAGCAGGCAGAAAGAAGCGCAGCCCGTGTTCGGAGCTTTCGGCGCCTCCCTGAAACCAGACCTCCGCGTCATGGCGCTGGAGGATTTCTGAGATGCCCAGTGGGGTGCCGTCGCTGCTCTCGACACGTTCTTCCAGCAGCTGCCGCAACGCGGTGGCCGGGAGCTCCTTGCCCTGCCAGTTGAAGTCGAGGAGGACAAAGCGTCCCTCCTGCTGCAACTGGTAACGGAGGGAGGTGACTTCCAGCACGCGCTGAAGCTGTTCAAAGAGGAAGATCAGCATCCGGTTGAAGAGGTAGGCGTTCACCCGGAGCCCACAGGTGGCCACGGCACCGTCTCCGTGTGGCACCAGTTCCGGGGCCCCCTTGTGCTCCCGGAGGAAGCGGGCCAGCCACTCCTGCGCCGGCACCGGCTCCAGCGGGCAGTGCTGGCGGAGCTGTTCGGCGGACTGAGCAGGCGTGACCTCGAGAAGCTCAGAAAGCTGCACCGCGTTGGCATGAATGGTCTCCAGGAAGACCCGCTGTTTCTCCGGAGGAATGTCCGGATAGTCGAGGATCATTTCCACAGACGCCCGAACGTTGGCAATGCTGGTGCGGCGCTTCTCCTTCTGCTGCTGCTCAAAGACGCTGAAGGGGTAGGCCTCCGGACGGGGCGAGAGGTCTTCACAGACAAACACGAAACCGCTCAGCTCCCGATTGGGATCGAGGATGCCAAGCGTCTGCACCCGGAGCATCCGGGATTCCTGCCAAAAGGAAAAGGGCTGGGTGAGGTTGGTGCTTCCGGACGTTTGACGGTCCTGCAGCTCGCTGAGGGTGTAGTCGAGCAGCGGGGTCTGCATGACCTCCTTGATGGAGCGCCCGAGCCCTAGGGGCGTCTGGTGGCCTCCGTCTTCGTTGAGCAGGCGCCGGGCAGAGCGGTTGTAGAGCAGGACCAGGCCGTCTTTGTTGCAGACCACAACCCCCTCCCGGAGCTCCTCCACGAGGGCGGCAAGGACGTTCTTTTCACGCTCCAGCGTTTCCTTGGCCTCTGCGATCTGCCCCTCCACCTGGGCCTGCAGCTGCGCGGTCCGTTCAGCCTGACGGTTCAGCAGCTGACCGAGGGTGACCAGCGCCGGGGCGCCTTTGACTTCAATGGGAGGACCCGAGGGGTGCTCCAGCAGGGTCTGAAGGGATTCACTCAGCTGCCCCATTGGGACCCAGAGCTGTTCTAGGATCCAACGGGAACCGAAGATGACCAGGGCAAGCAGGCTGACCACCGGGACCGCCAGCAGGTACCGTGAGTCTCCCAGCCACTCGAAGATGAGGCGGTGCTGGTCGGGGGTGAGCTGGGACTGAAGGTAAAGGAAGGGCGCGGCGGCAAAGGCAATGAGGAGCAAGACGCTGCCAAACCACAGGAGCAGGATGCGTTGCTGCCGTTTCATGAAGGACGCCGGGGTTGGGTCAGCAGGCCCTGAACCTGTGGAATCAGCTCACGGGTGGAAAAGGGCTTGGTGACGTAGGCGTCGGCCCCCAGCGCGGTGCCCTTCTCAATGTCCACCTCCCGACCCTTGGCCGTCAGGAGGATGATGTAGGTGGCATCAAACTCAGGTTCGGAGCGCAGCTGCTGGCAGATTTCAAATCCGGACTTGAGGGGAAGGTTGACGTCGAGCAGCATCAGGTCCGGATGAAACTCGCGGGCCAGGGCTTCTCCGTCCTCTCCGTTTTGGGCAACCCGGACCTCGTAGCCATGCTGTCCCATCAGGAATTCTAGGGAGACGACAATCGCGGGATCGTCTTCAACGATCAGAATTTTCTGGGACATAACCTCCTTGCAGGTTGGGCGGAGCAGGGGTTTCGGAGAGCAGCGGCAGGGTGAAGTAGAAGATGGCGCCGAACTCGCTTCCGGGGGCGACCCCAATGGTTCCCCCATGGTGCTCCACAATATTCTTGCTGATCGACAGGCCCAGGCCGGTTCCGGCCGGCTTTCCCTCGCTGGTGTTCTGAACCTGACGGAACTTCTCGAACACTGCGCTCCTCTCCTTTTCGGGAATGCCGATGCCGTTGTCTTTTACACGGATCTCGGCATGTTCTTCAAGCCTTTTCACGGAAACCTCAATGCGTCCTGCCTGTTTGGGACAGAACTTGACGGCATTGGAGAGGAGGTTGATGAGCACCTGCAGCAGGCGGTCGTAATCGCCCTCCACCTGCAACGGGGTGTCAGGAAAGTGCGTCTCCACAGCAATGTGCTGGTCGCGCAGCAGCTGTCCGAGCGAGGCAAGGGCATCTTCACAGAGGGCCTGGAGGTCTAGGGGCTGGAGGTGCCAGTCCATCTTCCCGGACTCAAGCTTTTCAAAGTCGAGGATCTGTCCAATGAGGCGGGTGAGGCGTTCGCTTTCCTTGATGATGATGCCGAGGAACTCGCGTTGTTTCTCTTCCGGAAGCCCTGGGGTGTCATGAAGGATCTCCGAAAACGCCCGGATGGAGGTGAGTGGGGTCCGGAGCTCATGCGTGATGGTGGAGATGAAGTCATCCTTGAGCCGGTCGAGCTCCTGAAGCCGGAGGTTGGCGCTCTGGAGGTCGTCGGAGACCTTTTGCAGCTCCTTGGACTTTTCCTCAAGCTGCTGGCCGTAGGCAATGGCCTGCTGGGTCGCATCCAGCAGATCCATGACCGCCTCCATGCCGAGGGGTTCTTCCTCCACGACGGAGGCGACCATGATGCGGGCGGAGACGGAGCCGATGCTTCCGGAAAGCAGTTTCTCGGTGTGCTGAATCAGTTCGGCGTCAGCGACATCTGCAGCAAAGAGCTCAGCGAGGCTCACCTTCTGCGAGGCGGCGTAGCGGGCGAGGGCGTGTCGGGTGTGCTCGCGTCCAAGGAAGCGCTCCAGCAGCCGCTGCAGCTGAACCGGAGTGGCGGTGCCCTGCCAGGTCCGGAGGGAGTTGCTGTGCTCCGAAAAGCTCATGGCTCCGACGAACAGCCGGGCCTGCTGTCGCTCCAAGCGAGAGGGCGTGGTGAGCAGGGAGCCGCCGACGTAGGCGAGGGTGTTGAGGAGCAGGCTCCAGAAGGTGGCCTGCACAATGGGCTTGGCGCCTTCAAACCCAAATAGCGTCACCGGCCGAAGCCAGCTGAGGCCTCCGGGACCTTCTGTGAGCCACGACGCTTCAAACCAGCCGGCCTGGATCATTTGACCAAAGGGGAGGGTGTAGGCCCAGACGGCGAAGCCAATGCTGATGCCCAGCAAGGCCCCGGTGCGGTTGCCGTTGCGCCAGTAGAGTCCCCCCAGCAGGGCAGGGGCAAACTGAGCGACTGCCAGAAAGGAAATGAGCCCAATGGAGACCAGCGAGTAGGCGCTGCTGACCGTCTGGAAGTAGGCGTAGCTGGCAAAGAGGACCAGGGCCACACTGGCCCGCCGGATGAACAGCAGCACCCGGTTCAGTCCCTTGCCCTCCTTGAGGTTGACGAAGGGCATGCGGATGAGGATCGGCATCACCAGCGAGTTGCAGATCATGTTGCTCAGAGCCACTGACTCCACAACGATCATGCTGGTTGCCGCAGAGAGGCCTCCGAGGAACACGAGCCAGGCGACCCATCCGTTCCCGAGGTGCAGGGGGAGGGTCAGCATGAAGGTGTCGGCATCAATCTGTCCCTCCGGAAATTCCAGACGCCCTGCAAGGGCAATGGGCAGGACAAAGATGTTGATCAGCAGCAGGTAGAGGGGGAAGAGCCACGAGGCTCGGTCAACGTGCCGTTCGTTGACGTTTTCCACAACCGCGACCTGAAACTGCCGAGGCAGCAGCAAAATGGCCAGCATCGCCAGCAGGTTCAGAAAGAACCACTCCTCATAACCTCCCTCCTGACCCAGGGTCCAGAGCCGTGCCAGGTCTGGCACCGCGGCCGCCTTCTGGAAGAGATTGGAAAATCCTCCGTAGACGCCATAGACGATGAAGAGGCCACAGGCGAGGAAAGCCAGGAGCTTGATGAGGGACTCAAAGGCAATGGCAGCGACCATGCCCTCGTGCCGCTCCGTTGCGTCAAGGTGCCGGACCCCAAAGAGGATGGTGAAGGCCACCAGAACCAGCGTGACAAAGAAGGTGGTGGAGTCGGAGGTACTGCCGGTGGCTAACTGATCCGGAGGCTCGGCGAGGAGCTCAAACCCAAAGCCAATGGCTTTGATCTGCAGCGAAATGTAGGGCAAGATGCCGACAAAGGCGATGAAGGTGACCAGCCCTCCTAGGAACGTGTGGTTCCCGTAACGGACAGAGAGGAAGTCTGCAAGCGAGGTGAGGGCGTAGCGCTTGGCAATGCGGATGATCTTGCGGAGGACGCCGCTCCAGAGCAGTGCCAGCAGCGTTGGGCCAAGGTAGATCGGCAGAAACATGAAGCCCTGACTGGCTGCCAGGCCCACGCTTCCGTAAAACGTCCACGCCGTGCAGTACACCGCCAGCGAGAGCGAGTAGACGTTGGCGTTGTTGATCCAGCTCCGGCCTTCCTCCCGGAACCGATCGGTCCGGTAGGCGATGCCAAACAGCAAGGCAAGGTACGTCAGTGCTGTCAGCAGGAGCCAGGCGTTGGCCATCATGAGCCGTCCTCAGGAGGCGCTGTCACACGGCCATGCCGTTCCATCAAGAAGGCCGTCAGCCCAATCAGCGCTCCCCAGACCCCAAACAGGAACAGGTAGAGCGGTGGAAAGGTCCCGGAGGCCTCCAGACGACTGAATACGGAAATTACCGGATAATTGAACAAGAGCGCTCCGGTTAAACTCATTCCGGCCAAGCGTTGAAATCGCACGGCAGCCCCTCCCCTCTCTTCGGTTGTCAAAGGTCCGAAATTTTTAAAAGAAATCCCTCACAACGGGAGGGATTGTTAGATCATAAAAGGGCGGATGATCAAGATAATTATTGATTATGGGGCGGTTTTCAGCTATAAAAACCCGTCCTCTCAATGGAGGGCCGCCTACACTCCCCTCACTTCTATCCTCAATCCGGAGGCCTATGGATAAAGCTCGATTGCAAGAATACTGGCGCCGCAACGTCGGCATCATGAGGAACCTGCTGATCATCTGGTTCCTCTGCTCCTATGGCGCCGGCATTCTCTTTGCCCCAGGGTTGGGCAAGCTAGGATTCTGGTTTGCGCAGCAGGGGTCCATTTATGTGTTTGTGATCCTGATCTGGGTGTATGTCGCTCAGATGAACAAGCTGGACCGTGAGTTTGATGTGGCCGAGGACTGAGCCTCGTCCGATCTTCTGACTGGTGCCTTTCCCCCCAATTCTTCACGGATCAACCTAATGGATATCCAAACCTGGACTTACCTCTTCGTCTTTGTCACCTTCGGCGTCTACATCGCCATTGCCATCTGGTCCCGAGCCGGTTCCACCAGTGAATTCTATGTCGCTGGAGGCGGGGTGCCGCCGATTGCGAACGGCATGGCCACGGCCGCCGACTGGATGTCGGCAGCCTCCTACATCTCCATGGCCGGGCTGATTTCCTTCCTGGGCTACACGGGTTCCATGTACCTCATGGGCTGGACGGGCGGATACGTTCTGCTGGCCCTGCTGCTGGCTCCCTACCTGCGGAAGTTTGGTCAGTTTACGGTTCCGGACTTTGTGGGCACCCGCTACTACTCCAGTGCCGCCCGGACCGTGGCGCTGGTCTGTGCCATCTTTGTCTCCTTCACCTACGTTGCCGGACAGATGCGAGGCGTGGGGGTGGTCTTTTCCCGCTTCCTCGAGACCAGTGTGGAAACCGGGGTGGTGATTGGGATGATCCTGGTGTTCTTCTACGCGACCCTTGGGGGCATGAAGGGCATCACGTACACGCAGGTGGCGCAGTACTGTGTGATGATCTTCGCCTACATGGTCCCGGCCTTCTTCCTGTCCATCCAGCTCACCGACACCTTTCTGCCGCAGCTGGGGTTCATCTCTGCCCTCAGTGAGGGGGGGCTGATGGACAAGCTCAATGGCCTCCACCGGGAGCTGGGCTTTGCTGAGTACACCTCGAACTCCAAGTCGATGACGGACCTGTTCATGATCACGGTGGCACTGATGGTGGGAACCGCCGGACTGCCTCACGTCATCATCCGCTTCTTCACCGTTCCGAAGGTGGCAGACGCCCGGACGTCGGCAGGCTGGGCGCTGATCTTCATTTCCCTGCTCTACACGACGGCTCCGGCCATTGGCGCCTTTGCCCGCTACAACATGATTGAGACGGTCAACGGCAAGGTCTACGAAACCCAGGCTCCGCAGTGGGTGAAGACCTGGGAGCAGACGGGCCTGATCAAGTGGGAGGACAAGAACGGCGACGGCGTCATCCAGTACCGTGGTCCGCAGCCTCCGGATGGCCTTGCCAACGAGCTGACGGTGGACCGTGACATCATGGTGCTGGCCAACCCGGAAATCGCCGGACTGCCCTCATGGGTGATCGGACTGGTTGCTGCGGGTGGACTGGCGGCGGCGCTTTCCACAGCAGCAGGACTCCTGCTGGTCATCTCCACCTCGATCTCGCACGACCTGATGAAGCGCACCGTGAATCCGGATCTCAGCGAAAAGGCGGAGCTCTGGTACGCCCGTGCGGCGGCAGGTGCGGCGGTGGTGGTTGCGGGCTACTTCGGCATCAACCCGCCCGGCTTTGTCGCTCAGGTGGTCGCGTTTGCCTTTGGGCTTGCAGCGTCCTCCTTCTTCCCGGTTATCATTCTGGGGATCTTCAGCAAGCGCACCACCAAGGAAGGGGCGATTGCCGGCATGATCGCAGGCATTGCCCTCACAACGGGGTACATCGTCTACTTCAAGTTCATGAACCCCGCGGCCAACACGGCGGAGAACTGGTGGTTCTCCACCTCTCCTGAGGGGATCGGAACCGTGGGCATGATTGTGAACTTTGTCGTCGCGTACGTCGTTTCCCTCTTCACCAAGGAAGTGCCGGAAGACGTTCAGGAGATGATTGACCACATCCGGGTGCCCAAGGGGGCAGGCGCGGCCCAGTCTCACTGAGTTTTGGACAAACAGAGTTTCTACCGGAATTCTGAATTTCTAAAATTTAAGTGCAAAAAAGCTGTTAAAATTGTCAATTTTCTAATTCCATGCTAGGGTTATCGCTTTAGGCGTGATTCGGCAGGCACATCCTAAGAGGAGAAAACAATGAGCGAGCACCTTTTCGACGTCCCCGCTTCCTTTGAAGGCAAGGCGCTGATCGACAATGAAACCTACCTCAAGATGTATGAGGAGTCGGTCAAGGATCCGGAAGGCTTCTGGGGCAAGCAGGCCCAGGAACGTTTGCACTGGGAGAAGCCCTGGGACAAGGTGATGGACGTGGACTATGAACAGGCTCACATCCGCTGGTTTGAAGGGGGGAAGCTGAATGTGGCGTACAACTGCTTGGACCGCCACCTGGAGACCCGTGGTGATCAGGTTGCGATCATTTGGGAAAGCGACGATCCGAACCTCGACCGCAAGATCACCTACCGGGAGCTGCACGAAGAGGTCTGCAAGTTCTCCAATGTGCTCAAGTCCAAGGGCGTGGAGAAGGGCGACCGTGTGTGCCTGTACATGCCCATGATTCCAGAGGCGGCTGTGGCCATGCTGGCCTGTGCCCGGATTGGCGCCATCCACTCCATCGTCTTCGGAGGCTTCTCTCCGGACGCCCTCAAGGACCGCATCAACGACTCGGCCTGTAAGGTGCTGGTCACGGCTGACCAGAGCCTCCGTGGCGGACGCAAGGTGCCGCTGAAGACCAACGCGGACAAGGCCTGTGAGTCCACCCCAAGCATTGAAGCAGTGCTGGTGGTGCAGCGGGGCGGGGACCCGGTTGAGTGGAACGATCAGCGTGACTGCTGGTACCACGAGGAGATGGCTCAGGCGTCTGCTGACTGCCCGGCTGAAGCACATGATGCCGAAGACCCCCTCTTCATCCTCTACACCTCTGGCTCCACCGGAAAACCCAAGGGCGTGCTGCACACGTCCGGAGGCTACCTGCTGTATGCCTCGATCACGCATCAGTACGTCTTTGACTACCACGAGGGAGACGTCTACTGGTGTACGGCCGACGTCGGCTGGGTGACCGGACACAGCTACATCGTCTATGGCCCGTTGGCCAATGGTGCCACCACCTTGATGTTTGAAGGCATCCCGAACTACCCGGACTACGGACGTTTCTGGGACGTGGTGGACAAGCACCAGGTCAACATCTTCTACACCGCTCCAACGGCCATCCGAGCCATTGCCAAGGAAGGGGACGAGCTGGTCAACAAGCGAGACCTCTCCAGCCTCCGCGTGCTGGGTTCCGTTGGGGAACCGATCAATCCGGAAGCGTGGCTCTGGTACTACAATGTGGTGGGCAAGGGCAACTGTCCGATTGTGGACACCTGGTGGCAGACGGAAACCGGTGGCATCCTCATCACTCCGCTTCCGGGCGCCACTCCGCTCAAGCCGGGCTCAGCGACCCGTCCGTTCTTCGGCGTGCAGCCGGTGCTCGTGGATGCGGAAGGCAACGAACTGGAAGGCGCCACCGAAGGCAACCTCTGCATCAAGCAGTCCTGGCCAGGACAGATGCGGACCGTTTATGGTGACCAGGAACGCTTCTACCAGACCTACTTCAGCACCTACAAGGGCTACTACTTCACCGGAGACGGCTGCCGCCGTGACGCGGACGGATTCTACTGGATCACCGGTCGTGTGGATGACGTCATCAACGTGTCCGGACACCGCATGGGCACTGCGGAAGTGGAGTCGGCGCTGGTGCTGCACGAAAGCGTGGCAGAGGCTGCGGTGGTGGGCTACCCGCACGAAATCAAGGGCCAGGGCATTTATGCCTACGTCACCCTCAACACGGGGGTGGAGCCCAGTGACGACCTGAAGAAGGAGCTTGTCAAACTGGTCCGTACCGAGATTGGACCGATTGCCACGATTGACGTCATGCAGTGGGCACCGGGGCTTCCGAAAACCCGCTCGGGCAAGATCATGCGGCGGATCCTCCGCAAGATTGCGGAGAACGAGCTGGGTAGCCTCGGAGACACCTCCACCCTGGCGGACCCCTCAGTTGTTGAGGACCTCATCTCCAACCGCCCAGCAACCTGATTGAAGAAGGCGCCTCCGGACTCGTCTGTGGGGCGCCTTTTTTATTTTCCCCCCTCTCCGGACGTCCCGGAGGCATCTCACAAGGAGCAAATGTCAGAAGAAGTGGTCATTGTCGCGGCAACCCGCACCGCTGTTGGAAAATTTGGCGGCAGCCTGAGCGCGCTGCCGGCCGCTGAGTTGGGAGCGACCGTCATTCGGAGCCTGCTGAAGAAGGCGAACCTGAAGCCTGAGCAGGTCAACGAAGTGATTTTGGGACAGGTCCTGGCAGCAGGAGACGGCCAGAACCCAGCCCGTCAGGCGGCTCTGATCGCAGGCCTCCCCCACGAGGTTCCCGCCATGACCATCAACAAGGTCTGTGGCAGCGGACTCAAGGCGGTTCACTTGGCCGCGCAGGCGATCCGTTGTGGAGATGCCGACGTGGTCATTGCCGGAGGACAGGAAAACATGAGCCGTGCCGCACACGTTCTCCCCGGCTCCCGGGATGGACAGCGGATGGGGGACTGGAAGCTGGTGGACACGATGATCAAGGATGGCCTGTGGTGTGCCACCAACAACTACCACATGGGCACCACCGCAGAAAACGTCGCAGAGAAGTACAGCATCGACCGGAACGAGCAGGACGAGTTTGCCTACCGCTCCCAGAACAAGGCCGAAGCCGCTCAGGAATCCGGACGCTTTGACGACGAGATCACCCCTGTGGAGATCCCGCAGCGCAAGGGCGACCCTGTGGTGTTCCAGAAAGACGAGTACATCCGCAAGGGCGCTCAGCTTGCAGACATGTCCAAGCTGCGTCCCGCCTTCTCCAAGGAAGGCACCGTGACCGCAGGAAACGCGTCCGGACTGAACGACGGCGCTGCTGCAGTGGTGGTGATGTCGGCCTCCAAGGCCAAGGAGCTGGGGCTGACGCCTCTGGCGACGATCAAGGCCTACTCCAACGCCGGAGTGGACCCTGCCATCATGGGAACCGGACCCATTCCGGCCACCCGGAAGTGTCTGGACAAGGCTGGCTGGACGGTCAACGACCTGGACCTGGTTGAGTCCAATGAGGCCTTTGCCGCTCAGTCCATCTCGGTCAACAAGGACCTCGGTTGGGACACCGACAAGGTCAATGTGAACGGAGGCGCCATTGCCATCGGACACCCGATTGGCGCTTCTGGAGCACGCATTCTGGTGACCCTGCTGCACGAAATGCAGAAGCGGGATGCCAAGAAGGGCGTTGCGACGCTCTGCATCGGCGGTGGACAGGGCGTGGCCCTTGCCGTGGAGCGCTGACCCACGGAGCACCACAAAACAGGGGTTCTTCTTAACAACACAGATTCAACGAACGGAACAAGCACATGGAAATCAAGGATAAAGTCATTGTTGTGACCGGTGGTGGACGCGGACTCGGAAAAGCGTTTGCCAATGACCTGGCTGACCGAGGAGCCAAACTGGCGCTGGTGGACCTGAATGCCGACGACCTGGCCGGCGTCAAGGCCAGCTGTGACGCCAAGGGCGTGGAGGTCCGGACCTACGTCACCAACGTCTCCAAGGAAGACGAAGTGGAGAAGCTCTTTACGGACGTGGTCGCCGACTTCGGGACCGTTGATGCCCTCATCAACAATGCGGGCATCACCCGGGATGGCCTGCTGGTCCGTAAGAAGGACGGCGTGGTGCAGAAGATGTCCCTGGCCAACTGGCAGCTGGTGATCGACGTCAACCTCACCGGAGTCTTCCTCTGTGCCCGTGAGTTCTTCGGCAAGCTCCTGGAGCAGGACAAGGCTGGAGTCTGCATCAACATCTCCAGCATCTCCCGGAGCGGCAACATGGGGCAGACCAACTACACGGCAACCAAAGCCGGTGTGGCGGAAATGACCGTTACCTGGGCAAAGGAACTCTCTCGGTACGGAATCCGTGTGGGCGCCATTGCTCCAGGTTACATCAACACCGAAATGGTGGCCGCCATCCGAGATGACGTGAAGCAGAAGATCATTGACCAGGTGCCGCTGAAGCGTCTTGGTGACCCAAGTGAGATCAGCCACTCGGCCATGTACATCCTGGAGAATGACTACTTCACCGGTCGGGTGATCGAGTGTGACGGTGGTCTGCGCATCTAACTGAACTCTCAACCTTTGCAAGAGGAGCCGAATGGCAGACTCCAAGGACAAACAGCCACAGGATTGGTTTCAGGAAATGATGGGGCAGATGGCGTCCAATATGGGCGCCCCGCCTTCCTCAGCCGACCCCATGGGCGCCATGAAGTCCCTGCAGCGTGTGGCCGAGGCCTGGGCCCAGAATCCCCAGGAACTCGGGGAGGCCATGCGTTCCTGGTCGGAGCGCATCACAGAGACCAACCAGCAGGTGTGGCAGGAATTCCTCAACCAGCAACCGGAGCCCCCAGATGCGGAGGGCAAGGCCGACTGGTCCAAGCTTCCGTACTTCAAGTGGATCCGGGAGTACTACCAGACGTACTCCGGGTGGATGGAACAGAACATCCAGAGCGCGCCTGTTGAAGAGAACGTGAAGCGAGACGCGACCTTTTGGTCTAAGCAGATGCTGAGCGCACTCTCTCCAGACAACTACTTCTGGACCAACCCCAATGCCATCAACCAGTTTGTGGAAACCAAGGGCGAGAGCCTGCGGCAGGGACTGCAGAACTGGCTGAAGGACATCAGCACCGGAGACGGACTGCCGGAGACGGTGGACAAGTCGCCGTTCAAGGTGGGGGAAAACCTGGCCAGCACGCCAGGACAGGTGGTCTTCCGGAACGAGCTGATGGAGCTGATTCAGTACTCGCCAATGACCGAAGAGGTCCACGAGAAGCCGGTGGTCATCACCCCCCCGTGGATCAACAAGTTCTACATCCTCGACCTGGCGCCCAAGAAGAGCTTCATCCGTAACCTCGTCTCCAAGGGCTTTACCACCTTTGTCATCAGCTGGAAGAATCCGACAGCGGAGATGCGGAACGTCGGCATGGACGACTACCTCCAGCAGGGGCCGATCACCGCCTTCGAGGTGGCCCAGCAGATCACCGGCGCCAAGAAGCTTCACGCGGTGGGATACTGCATCGGCGGAACGCTCCTGTCCTCGGCAATGGCCTGGTACAGTCACCCGAAGAACCGCAAGGCCAACCCGGTGGAGGACTGGACGCTGCTGACGACCCTGGTGGACTTTGAGCAGCCTGGCGACTTGGGCGTCTTCATCAACGAGGAGTCGTTGAAGGAGCTGGAGAAGACCATGGCGGAGCAGGGCTACCTAGACGGCAAGCAGATGGGCACCACCATGCGCATGCTCCGTCCGGATGGGCTGATCTGGCACTACTTCATCAACAACTACCTCTACGGTAAGCAACCCCCGCCCATCGACATGCTGTACTGGAACGATGATTCCACCCGCATGCCAGAGGCGATGCACAAGTTCTACCTCCGGGAGTACTACCTGCACAACAAGCTGAAGGAGAAGGACGGGATCACTCTGGCCGGACAGCCGATTGACCTCCGCCGCATCACTCAGCCCCTCTACTGTGTGGCTGCAGAAGAGGACCACATCACCCCGTGGAAGCAGGTCTACCGGATCAATAACCTGGTGAAGGGACCCGTGCGCTTCTCCCTCTCCACGTCCGGACACATCGCTGGTGTGGTCAACCCTCCGGTTGATCCCCCCAAGCGAAGCTACTGGGCCGGTGAAGGAGACTCGGGAAGTTCCCCCGAGTCCTGGCAGTCCAAGCAGTCGAAGACCAATGACACGTGGTGGAACGACTGGACCGCTTGGCTGAGCGAGCGAGCTGGCAAGATGGTGGCGCCTCCCAAGATGGGAAGCACCAAGCACAAGCCGCTGGCAGAGGCCCCAGGGACCTACGTCCGCGAACCCTGACCCAAGTCCGGAGGGGCGCCGGGCTCGGCTCAGGCGCTTCTCCTGCTCCTAAACGCCCCTTGCTTCTTGAACCCTCAAGAACCGATCAAGGAAGGCTCATTCATCACCATGGATCCCGCCCCATTTCATCTCGGGAGCCCTCATGGGTCTTTTCTACTTGGCATACGGCAGCTTTGCGACCCACGCAATGGAGGATGAGGCGCTTGCGTCCATGCTCAGCAAGGCTCGTGTGCGCAATGAAAGCAGCGGCATCACCGGAGTCCTCCTCTATGGAAATGAACGTTTCTTTCAGTACCTCGAGGGACCTCGGTCGTCTGTTCAAACGCTCTTTGAGCGGATCCGACAAGACTCCCGCCACGAACTCATTTCCATCTTTGATCAAGGGGACGCTGAGGCCCGGTACTTCACCGGATGGTCCATGGCCTTCCGTCCGGCTTCAAGCCTCACCAGTGACCCCCTTATGGGGTTTCTGGACTACTTCAATCCCAACTACGACATGTCGAATTGGCAGCGTCATCCGGACTGGGTGATGCGCCTGATTCCCTACATGCGTGACATGATGATGAGTTAGGCCCCCTACGACCGCATGTCACCTCAACTTGACCCTCAACAGGAGAAAACTCATGACAGCCTATCGGGAACAGTACCAGCAATCGCTTGAGCACCCGGAAGCCTTTTGGCGCGAGCAGGCGGAGCAGCTGGACTGGTACGAATTCCCCCAGACCATCCTCTCTCAGGATGAAGAGGGCTTCTACCGCTGGTTCAAGGGCGGGAAACTCAACACGTGCTACCTTGCCGTCGATTACCACGTTGAGAACGGACGGGCCGATCAGCCGGCGCTGATCTACGACTCCCCTGTCACCGACACCCAGCGGACGGTGACCTACCGGGAGCTGCAGCAGGAAGTGGCCACCTTTGCCGGAGTCCTTCAGTCCCTGGGCGTGGAAAAAGGAGACCGCGTGGTGGTTTACATGCCAATGATGGTGGAAGCTGCCGTGGCGATGCTGGCGTGTGCCCGGATTGGAGCCATCCACTCGGTGGTCTTTGGAGGCTTTGCCCCTCACGAACTGGCAGTGCGCATTGACGATGCGCAGCCCAAGGCACTGGTCACCGCCAGCTGTGGCATCGAGGTGAACCGGGTCATTGAATACAAGCCCCTGGTGGACAAGGCCCTCGAGCTCGCAAAAACGCCTCCGCAGTCAGTGATCCTCCTGCAACGTCCGCAGGCGACCGCGTCCATGCAGGCGGGTCGAGATTACGATTGGCAGGAGCAGGTCGCTCAGGCGCAACCTGTGGATCCGGTGCCGGTGGATGCCACCGACCCGCTTTATGTGCTCTACACCTCGGGAACCACGGGGCTCCCCAAAGGGGTGATCCGGGACAACGGCGGGCACGCGGTTGCCATGAAGTACAGCATGAAGGCCGTCTACAACACTGACCCCGGAGACGTCTTCTGGGCGGCCTCCGATGTGGGCTGGGTGGTGGGACACTCCTACATCGTCTACGCGCCGCTTCTGCAGGGCTGCACCACCATTGTCTATGAGGGAAAGCCGGTCAAGACGCCGGACGCCGGGGCGTTCTGGAGGATGATCGCTGAGCACAAGATCAACACCTTCTTCACGGCACCCACGGCGTTCCGAGCCGTCAAGAAGGAGGATCCGGAGGCACAGGAAAAGGCCAAGTACGACATCAGCTCCCTCCGAACCCTGTACCTTGCAGGAGAGCGGCTGGATCCGCCCACCTACGATTGGCTGAAGAGCATCCTCGATGTGCCGGTGATCGACCACTGGTGGCAAACAGAGACCGGGTGGGCGATCTGTGCCAACCCGATGGGCATTGAACCGCATCCGCCCAAAACAGGCTCTCCGGCTCTGCCGATGCCCGGCTACGACGTCCGCATTCTCGACGACGGTGGCCTGGAGTGTCAGCCTGGAGAAACCGGCAACATTGTCGTCAAGCTCCCGCTTCCGCCGAGCTGCTTGCCCACGCTCTGGGGGAACAACGAGCGCTTCCGCAAGGGCTACCTAGAGACCTTCCCAGGGTACTACCTGACCGGAGACGGTGGGATGAAGGACGAGGACGGCTACCTGTTTGTGATGGGACGCATTGACGATGTCATCAACGTGGCCGGACACCGTCTCTCAACGGGGGAGATGGAGGAACTCATTGGCGGACACTCGGCGGTGGCGGAGTGTGCTGTGGTGGGAATTGATGATGAACTCCGGGGGCAAATTCCGGTCGGCTTTGTGGTCCTCAAGGATGGACAGGAGAAGACGCAGGCGGAGATGCAGGCGGAGCTCGTGGCCATCATCCGGCGTGAGATTGGCGCGGTGGCGTACTTCCGGCACTCGGCGATCGTCAAGCGCCTGCCGAAGACCCGTTCCGGAAAGATCCTGCGCAAGACCCTGCGGCAGCTTGCTGCAGAGCAGGACGTTCCGGTGCCGCCCACCATTGACGACCCGGTGATTCTGGAAGAGATCACCGAGGCCATGAAGGCGTGTGGCATCGGTCAGTACGGCGAAGGCTGACCGACGTTCCGGGAGCTTCTGCTCCCACAGGCTTCAGGCGGCCGCGGCTTTGCGAGCGCGGTGCGCCTTGAGCTGCACCCGCAGAATCGCGATTGCGGCCGGGGTCAGCCCATCAATGCGGCTGGCCTGTCCCAGAGACACCGGTCGGATCTTCTCCAGCTTTTCTACCACCTCCCGAGACAGTCCAGAAATTCCCTGAGGCGAGAAGTCCTCAGGAATGAGGATCCGGTCCAACTCCTCTAGGTGCT